>WGMC01000048.1 GCA_016125265.1 Planctomycetaceae bacterium | reverse complement strand
TGTGGTGGGCGGGCCGCGGGGCGTCGGGGCGGGCCAACGCGGGGAAAAACCCCCCCCGCCTCTGGGCCGGAGGTTGGGTTGGGGGGGGGGGGCTGGCCCCCCCCCCCCCCCCCCCCGTTCGTGTCGCATGAATCGCTACTTCACTCCGGCAGGCATCAATTTGCTCGTCCTCGGGCTCTTTCAGACGATCGCCGCGTTGGGCAACTACATTCCTGGATTCGTCACCGACCGCGTACCGAAGCAGTACGTTCCCGTTTGGACATGGCTACTCGGCTCGATCACAGGACCGGCCGCAGAAGGGGAAGTCCACGGCTCGGTGATGGCCGCATCCTACGCCTCGGTCGTCGTCTTCGGGACTGCCGAGCTTGCTGTCGGATTGCTCGCGCTTGCGGCGTACTTCTTTCCAGCTCGCAGGGTTCGACTCGGCACGGCCAGCTTGACACTCGCGGGCGCGGTCTTCGGACTCTTTATGCTCACGATGTTTGCCATGCACGACAAGAGCCTGCCAGCTTGGAATCAGTATCCAGCGATCTTCGCGTGGTTCGCCCTGACGTACTTGTTGGTGCTCCGCGAATCCGACGACGTATCGCCCTCGGAACTGACGACCCGAGGCAGCGGCTCGACCTCGTAGCGCAGGCGCTTGACGGCTGACGGCGTGTCGGTGGCGCCACGATTTGCCGGAGCGGCCGAGCCCAGGGGTAGACCCAGCGCCCGGCCGCCGCTACCCTCTCCGGCCGCGCGGCGAGGTAGCTCAGTCGGTTAGAGCACACGCTTCATAAGCGTGGGGTCGCGGGTTCAAGTCCCGCCCTCGCTACCACCCCAACGCGCCTTCCCGGGGCCTTCCTCGGGTTGGCGTAGGCGAGCGGAAGTCCACAAGAGTAGTGGACTTACGCGAGCAGAGCGCACCTTTCATAAGCCTGGGGTCGCGGGTTCGAGTCCCGCCCTCGCTACCACCTTCGCGTCGTTGCCGACGCCGGACCCGAACCCAACGGGAGGGTCTGTCCAACGGGAAGGGCCGCCCAACGGGACGGTCGGCCCAACGGGAAGGGCCGCCCAACCAGACGGGCCGCGACCCCGGGGCAAACGCCCGTGACGCGGCGGAGCACACTCCGCGCCGCGGCGGGGGATCGTCCGAGGTGGCGCCACTCGCCGCCCTTCCTGGTGCCGTGGTAGGCGCACGTGAGCCTCTTGGGTCCCGGTGCGGGCGGGGAGTCGAGAATTTCCTTGCCAGCCGCGCGGGCGGGAGGAATTAAGAGCGCTCGGGCGGGCCGAAACCCATGGTTTTGGCGCCGCCCGCGGTGTCCCAGGTACCGTGTTCACTCCGACGTCGAAGACGCCGCCATGTGCTGCGGCATCCCGGCGGCGGCGGTGTGCCCGATGCCACGGGCTCCACAGCGCGGGACCGTTTCCGTTTCCCCGCGGAACACGGACTCGCCTCGGAGCGTTCCTCCGTTCAAGATCCACGCGCACCGTTTTCTCGAACCAAGTTCACTGTCTCCCCGCGGAGGCGGCGCCGCACAGGAGCGACGCCGCCCCCACGCCGGCACCCTCATCAGGACCCTAACCCATGTCCCTTCTCCTCGACGCCGCCGCCAACTCCGCGGTCGCCGATCCCCTCTCCCGCGGAATCGTCCTCGACTCCAACGGGCAACTCGACCTGCTGGCGCCCGACTTCCTCCTCGAAGTCCAGGAGCCGTTTGCCACCGACGACTTCGATCTCGACTTCGACGATGACGACGATGATGACGACGACGACGATGACGATGACGATGACGATGACGACGATGATGATGATGACGACGACGACGAGGACGATGACGACCTCGACGACGATGACGATGACGACTTCGACGACGACGGCGGCGGCGACGATTTCTGATGCCTAGCCGAGGGCGCGCCGCCCCACGACCGAGCCGAGCCGCGCTGCGGTTTCAGGTGGCGCGCCTTCCCCGTGGCGGCCCCAGCGCCGCAGCTCCTGCGGTTCCGCGAGGCCCTCGCGCTGCGCGGGCCTTGCGGGAACCAGGGCTCCAGTCCAAGTTCCGGAGCGCTGCGGGCTCCGTGGTGCGCCTCCGCCGCGGACCGCCGTGCTGAGGCACCGTGCTGAGGTGCCGTGCTGAGCTGGGATGCGGGGCCAAGCTGCGGCAGTGCGGGGTGCCTTGCCGCGGATTCGGCGCCCCGGTGCAGGATGGGGTGCGCTTGCGACTACACTGCGACACGGATCCCGTTGGGGGATTCTGGTCCCGTGGGGGCCTTTCCCGTGATCGCCAGCTAGCCACCGCCATGAAGAGCCATACGAGCGCCGGCCCCGACTCCGCCGTCTCCGCGAATCCCAACGGACGAGTTCCGAGCCACAAGGTGTACGTGGCGGTGGAGCACCGGGACTTAGGGGGGCGCGTCACCGAACTGCGTGTTCCCGCGCGTCGCATCCACCTCGCGGGCGAACCGGGTGTGCTCGACGTCTACGACACCTCGGGGCCCCAGGGTTTCGATCCGCGCGTGGGACTGCCCAAGTTGCGCGCCGACTGGGTCAAGCGGCGGCTCGAGCGCGGCGACACGAACCTCAGCCAGATGCACTACGCGCGGCGCGGCGTGGTGACCGAGGAAATGGTCTTCGCGGCGGCCCGCGAAGGTGTGGACCCCGAGTTCGTGCGCTCCGAGATCGCCGCTGGCCGCGCGATCCTGCCGGCGAACGTGCACCACCCGGAACTCGAGCCCATGGTCATCGGGCGCAACTTCCTGGTGAAGATCAACGCGAACATCGGCAACAGCGCCGTCAGTTCGTCGATCGACGACGAGGTCGAGAAGCTGCGTTGGTCCGTGCGCTGGGGTGCGGACACGATCATGGACCTCTCCACCGGCCGCGACATCCACGAGACCCGCGAGTGGATCCTGCGGAACTCTCCTGTGCCGGTCGGCACGGTGCCGATCTACCAGTGCCTCGAAAAGGTGAAGGGCAAGATCGAGGACCTGTCGATCGAGCTGTTCCTCGAGACCCTCGAGGAGCAGGCGAAACAGGGGGTCGACTACTTCACGATCCACGCCGGGGTGCGCCTCGCCCACGTGCCGCTCACGGCAAAACGGTTGACGGGCATCGTCTCCCGCGGCGGTTCGATCCTGGCCAAGTGGTGCCTCGCGCACCACAAGGAGAACTTCCTCTACACGCACTTCGAGGAGATCTGCGCGCTGAGGAAACGCTACGACGTGTCATTCAGCTTGGGCGACGGCCTGCGCCCCGGCTCTATCCACGACGCCAACGACGCGGCGCAGTTTGCGGAGCTCGACACGCTTGGCGAGCTGACCGAGGTGGCCTGGAAACACGACGTGCAGGTGATGATCGAAGGGCCGGGCCACGTGCCCATGCACCTGATCAAGGAAAACGTCGACCGCCAGATGGCGGTCTGCAAGGAGGCTCCGTTCTACACGCTCGGCCCGCTCACCACCGACATCGCGCCGGGCTACGACCACATCACGTCCGCCATCGGTGCGGCGATGATCGGTTGGTTCGGGACGGCGATGCTGTGTTACGTCACGCCGAAGGAGCACCTCGGCCTGCCGGACAAGGAGGACGTGAAGCAGGGTGTGATCGCCTACAAGATCGCCGCCCACGCGGCGGACCTCGCCAAGGGCCACAGGGGCGCCCAGGCGCGCGACGACGCGCTGAGCCGGGCGCGGTTCGAGTTCCGCTGGGAGGACCAGTTCGACCTCGGGCTCGACCCCGAAACCGCGCGTGCGTACCACGACGAGACGCTGCCCGCGGACGGGGCCAAGACGGCCCACTTCTGCTCGATGTGCGGGCCCCAGTTCTGCTCCATGCGCATCACCGAGGACGTGCGGAAGTTCGCCGCCGAGAAGGGCATCGAGGACCAGGAAGCCGTGGCCGCGGGCCTGCGCGAGAAGAGCGAGCAGTTCCGCGCGGTCGGCGGCGAGTTGTACGTGCCGGTGCGTTCCCCGGAGAGCCACGGATGAAGCTGCCGCGCCCCGTTCTGATCTCGCTGATTGCCATCGGTCTGCTGGCGCTGTTCATGTTCCTGAACGACACGCCGGTGAAGGTCAGTTTCCTCGTGTACTCGGACGTGCTGCCGATCTACGCGGTGATCCTCTTGAGCTTCGTGCTGGGGCTGCTGCCCGGGATCGGTCTCGGCGCGTGGGTCACCCGCCTGCGCGCGAACCGCCGGCCGTAGGGGCGCGGCTCCGTCCGCGCCCAAGGCGCGTCGGAGCGCCTTCAGAAGCTGAGACCCAGGGCGAAGTGCAACACGAGGTCGCTCTCGTCGTCCTTCGCCTCGGGATTCCAGCCCAGGTCGAGGCGCAGGGGGCCCACCGGCAGCACGTAGCGCAGGCCCACACCGACACCCCAGCGGAAATCCTCGAACGACGACCAATCGTTGTGGTCGAGGACCACGTTGCCCGCGTCGAAGAAGGCCGCCCCTTGCAGCTTCTGCGTCAGGCGTTGGCGCAACTCGACGCTGACCAGCGTGTAGGCTTCACCGCCGATCGGATTGCCGCCCGAATCCTTGGGCCCCAAGTCCTGCTCGCGGAACGCGCGCACACTGCCCTCGCCGCCCAGGAAATAGCGCTCCTGCAGCGGGATCTCGTCGCTGGCGCCGTGGGGAACGATCACCCCGGCTTCGACCGCCGCCGCCAGCACCGTGCCGGAGTGTTCGTCGAGGGCTAGGTAACGCGAAGTTCCCGCCGTCAATCGCAGGAAGTCGAGCTCGGAACCGATCGCGGCGTCGCCCACCTCGGCGCCCACGCGGGCCAACGAACCGTCGGACGGCACGAATAGGTCGTTGCGTGTGTCGAAACGCGGCGAGACTCGCACGGAGCTGATGTCGACCGTCTCGAGGGCCGCGATCGCGTCCTGGTCGATGACCTGGATGTCGAAAATGCGGCTCTGCTTGATCTCGTACGCGACCGTGTTCTCGATGTGGCGCGCGAGCGGCCAGGAGAATGTCGCCGCCACACCGACTTCCTGGCGCGTGAACGAGGGTTCTTGCCGTTCGTTCCAGCGCAGCGCGAAGTCGGCGTTCAGGCTCTCGAAGAAAAAGCGGCTGTCCGTGATGCCCAACTCGGCGCGCAGGGCGCGCAGGGCCGCGGTGACCTCCGCGCGCAGGGCCCGCCCAGAGCCGAAGAGGTTGCGCTCGCGGTACCCCAGGCGCGCGCGCAACTGTTCGTACGAGCCGTAACCCGGCTCGATGAAGAGTTCCTGCGAGGGCAGCTCTTCCAGCGTGACTTCGAGGTCGCGGGTTTCGACGCCCGGCGGCAGATCGTCAGGTTGGCCCCCCTCGGGTTCGCTCAAGTCGAGGCTGACTCGCTCGAAGAGCCCCGTTTGGTACAGCCTCGCAAAACTCTCGCGCATGCGCGCGCGGTGGAATGGATCTCCCGGGCCCAGGCGCAGGCGGCCTTCGACGACGCTGCTGCGTGTCTTCTCGTTGCCTTGGATCTCGACGTCGGCAATCTCGATGCGTGGCCCCGGCGTCACTTGGTAGCGCAGCAGCACACGTCCGCCGATGGGATCCAGGTCGCGCTCGACCTCGGCGCGCACCTCGGCATGCCCGCGGTCGCCGTACCACTCCAGCACGCGGTTGCGCAGTTCGAAGGCCAGGCGCGGCGTGAAGGCCTGGCCGAGCGATTGTTCGAGCAGGGGCCCGATCACCGCGCTCTGTTCTTCGGGCACACCTTCGACGAGCACACCTTGCACCACGTAGCGAGGGCCCGAACGCACCCGCACACGGACGTGCACACGGGTGCGCTTCTCCTCGAAGGTGAGATCCTCCGCATCGACGGAAGCATCGAGGTAACCGCGGGAGAGCAGGAGGTCGGTCAGTTCCGAAACACCGCTGCCCAGGGCGCTCGACGAGTACAGGTCGTCCGCACCGCCCGGCCCCTTCGGGAACCGGAAGAAGCGGCTCACTTCTTCCCGTTTGGCGCCCACCAGACCGTCGAACTCGAGCGACGCCACGACCACCCGCGGGCCCTCGTCGATCGCAAAGCGCAGCCAGTTGCCGGCCAGGGTCTCGTCCACCTGGTAGGTCACGAGCGCAAAGGGAAAGCCGTTCGCGCGGTAGTGATTCTCGAGCACGTAGGCCGCGTCGTCCACGAAGGCCTGGCGCATGTCGCGCGCCTTGTAGTCGTTGAGCTGCACCTCGATGATGTCGATCAGCTCGCTCTCGCGGAAACTTTTCTGCCCGGCGAACTCCACCGCGAACCCGTGGGCCGCGAGGGCGGCGCCCGAGTCCTCGGACGCGAGCCGCGACACGCCAGAGCTCGAGCACGCGGCCAAGAGCAGCAGCAGGACGCAACCGATCGCGAAGGGCGCCTTGCGCCCCGGTTCTTGTTGGCCGACGTCCATCACTTCATGCGCAGCACGAGCCGCAGACCGAAGTTGTAGTCGTCGAAGACGTCGCGCTCGACGGTGATGAGCCCCTGGTCGCCGTCGACGATGCGGTCCTCCCAAAGCTGGAAGGAGCCCTCGATGGTCTCCTGGCCGCTGCGCGACAGGTCGCGGCCGGTCGACACCTCGAAACGCTCGAGGAACGAGGCTTCGCTGCCGTCCCCGTCGGAGAAGAACTGGCTGGAGAAGTCCTGGGCCAGGTAGATCGCGACGAGGCGCGCGGTGCGTTCGCCGCCCTCCATGGTCAGTGCGGAGGCGGGGAGTTGTCCCGTCGCCACCAAGATCGCCACGTCCTGCGGCGGCAGGGGCGGCACCGAGCTCATGACGATCTCCGGGTCGTCGTAGGGGCCGAGCACCTGGATCTCGACGTCGTACCCCAGCACCCGCGTTTCGGCGCGCAGGTTGAGTCGCGGTACGAAGGGATTCTCGCGCTCGAACGTGATCGTTCCGCCGGTGAACCGCAGTCGTGTGGCGGGCAGTGCCACGCGGGTGGTCTGCAGGTAGATGGGGCCCTCCAGCACCGGCAGTTCGCCCGTGCCGCGCAGCCACAGGTCGGGCAGAAGCGCCCCCTTGACGAAGTTGTTGTCGATGCGGAACGGCTCGCGGGCGCGCACACGCACGTCGAACGCCATGCTCGAGAGCGGCGCATTGCGGAAAGAGAAGAGTTCGATGCCGCGTGCGCCGCGCGCCGTGGGGCGCCCGGCTCGACCGAAGCTGAGGAAGTTCACGTTGCGCGTGAAGCGTGAGGAAGTCGGTTCGATGGAACCCGCGAGCAGCAGTGCGTCCAGACTGCCGGTCAGCGCGAGCTCCGCATCGGCGCGAACGGTGGTGTCGGGCGTGCGGTAGAGCAAGAGGTCCTGCCCGACGGCGTTCAGCGCAAACACCGGCTGGCTGGTCAGCGGCGCGAACCAGCCCGTCAGCTCGAGCGGCGATCCGCCCGCGCGTGCGCGGAGTTCGACCACCTCCAAGACGTCGGCCCACTCGCGCGGTGCGCCGTCCGTGCGCCCGACCGCGACCTCGCGCTGGGACAGCAGCAGAGTGCCGGCGAGATCGCTGATCGCGGGCAGATCCGAGTCGAACTTGATCAGGCCCTCTTCGACTTCGAGCGCGCCGCTGCGGGTGGGAGAGAACAAAGGCCCGCGCAGCACCACGTCGTCGAGGCGGGCCCGCCCGCCGATGTTGCGCACCTCGGGCAACCAATCGCGCAGCCACACCAGCGAGTGCAGATCGACGTTGGCGGTCAGCGCGATCGGCGTGGTGGCAAAGTCTTCCCGCGTCGCGGCGAGCCACGCGGGCAGCCCCGCGGGCGTTGCGACCGAGCCGGCGACCGAGGCCGTTCCCGCAGCGGACGCGGCCACGGTCCACTCGTCGATCCAGATGCCGCTAGGGCCAAGACGCGCGCTCAAGCTGGCGTCGGCGCGACCCATCGAAAGGAATCCCGTCGGCACCGCACCTTCCGTGGCGACGAGCAGGTGGGTGCCCTCGGCCAGCAGCGCGCCTTCCAGTTCGTCCCACGTGCCGTTGAGGCTGATCCGCGCGAGGCCCGCGCCTTCCGCCAGCACATCGGGCCACCACCGCGCGAGCCCGGGGGCGTCGAGCGCGGCGACGACTTCGACGGGGCCCTCGCGGAACGGCTCGCCGCCGAGTCCGAGCGGCACGTCGCCGCGCAACTCGACGCGGTCGCCCGCCTCGCTCTCGGCGAGCAGTTCGCGCACGACGAGGCGCCCTTCGCGCCACGATGCGTCCACCTGCACGCGGCTGCTCGGCAAGTGGGCCGCGGGTCGCAGGTGCCCCAACTCGCCATCGACGGCGGCCCCGATCCACTGACCCGCGCCGTCGAGTTGCACGTCGCCCGTCAGATCGAGACCGAGGGCTTCGAGGCCGGCGGGCAGGAAGCGGCCCGCGAAGGGCTCGAGGTTCAACTGGCGCGCTTCGAAGTCGACGGTGTAACCCGCGGGCGTGCCTGTCATGGACACGGCGAGGGCGCCGGCGCTGCCGGAGAGGCGCAGGTCCTCGAGTCTCTGCCCGTCCGGACCGGAGCGGAACTGGCTGGGGCGTTCGAGCGCCAGCGTCTGTTCGCCGCGGGAGATCTCGAACTCGCCGAGGGAAAGGTCGAGCGCGCCATCGCGCACCGTCGCCTCCGCCAGCGCGCTGATCTGCCCGATGGGGGAGGTGGCGCGAGCGCGCAGGCCGTCGAACACGAGGGCGCCGCCCGGTTCGGCGCGCGCGGCGAGGTCCAGTTCCACGACGTCGAAGCGTTCGGCCGCCCAGTCGACACCCGTGGCGCTGGCCGACAGGTCGCCGACCGGGCGCGACCAAGTGCCGCCGAGCGAACCGCGCACCGTCAGACCCTCGATCGGCGGTGCACCTGGCACGAGCCGGGTGCGGATGTGGCCGAGCAGTTGTTCGAGGTGCGCCTCGACGCGCACATCCTCGAAGGCGAGCTCCGCCCCGTCGCGCGGCAGCACCAGCGACCCCGCGACATCGATTCGCTCGGGTCCGAGTGACGTGACGAGGCGGCGCAGTTCCAACCGCTCCGGTGTCAGCTCCGCCGCCAGTTGCACGTCGCCGAGCGGCCAGCCCGCCGCGACGAGATCCCGCCCACCGAGGTCGGCGATCGCGGTGACACGTGTGCCGCGCCCATCGACCGCGAGGTTGCCCGACAGGCTGCCCGCGAAGGGGCCGATCGCGAGGATCTGGGTGAGCGGCTCGAGCGACGTGAAGTCCGCGCGGCCCTCGAGCGCGTAGCGGAGTTCGATCGGCGCGGCGGCGCCGCTGTTCGGCACCTCGCCCACGTGGATCGACGCCTGCCCGCGCGACAGACGGATCGCGCCGCCGGGCGTGTCGAAGCGGCCCTCCAGGAGGCGCAGGCGGCCCTCCTCCAGGCCGGCGACCGCGGAAACGCGGTGTTCGGGCAGGTCCCGCGGCGCCACGGCGCCCGGTGCGACGAGCGCCGCCAGGTCCGTGAGTTCGAGGCGCACACGTCCGGTCGAGCCGAGGAACCGCCGTTCGGGTTCCGTCGCCTCGAGGTCGACGAGCACGTCTCGCAGCGAAAGCGAGTTGCCGCGCCCGACGAGGTCGAAGCTCTCCATGGTCAGCGTGTGGCCCTCGAGCCCCAGCCGCGCTTCGAGGCGTTCCACCGCGCGGCCCGCCACGTCGAGGTCCTGGCCGAGGAGCCGGGCCTCGCCGACGGTGGGGCCGTCCCCGAGGGGCAGCGACACGTCGGCGTCCACTCGCCACGGGCCCGTCGGCCACGGGACACCGGCGAGAGGCGCGACGAATGCCGCCAGCGGTCCGTCCGCCCACTGCGCGGTTGCCTGGGCCAGGTCGAGGCGGCGGGCGAGGAGCCGCAGCTCGACCTTGTCGTCGAGCCAACGCGCGCCGAATTCGAGCTCGCCCTCGGCCAGCGCGAAATCGACGTCCGCGCTCGCGCGCGACCGCCCGAGGTTCGCGAGGTTGGCCGTCGCCCGACCCAGGGGCTCCCACCCGCCGAGGTCGAGGTGTTCGAGCTCCACCCGCCCGCGCCGCCACTCGGCGCGCAGCGCGAGGGGCAGTTCGGTGCGGCGGTCCCCGTCGACGTACACCAACTCGCGCGCGTCGAGCGCGACCCGCACGCGGCCGTTGTCGCCGGGTTCCGCGGTGAGCCTCGCCCCATCCAGCGCGAGCTGGCGCGCGGCGTCGATGCGCAGGGCAAACGCGACGTGTTCGATGTGCACCTGGGGCAGGGCGCCGACCAGGGACGGGAAGCCGCCGGTGCCGTTTGTGTCGCCCGACCCGGTGTCCAGATGGGGCTGGTCGAGGTGCACGTCCACGGCGACGCTCTCGGCCTCCACGTTGGAGAGGAATAGGGCATCGCCGCCGAGCAGGCGCCAGAGCGAGAACTCGAGCCGCAGCTCCGTGACGTCGAGCGAACGCAGTGGCAGGCCCGCGCGCAGTGCCCGGACGCGCAGGGACTTCGCGCCCAGGGAGCCCAGCAGATCGCCGCGCGGTTCCTCGAGGACGAGCTCGTACCCCGCGCCGCGCGCCAGGGACGTCGCGATGCGCACGAGCGGCGGCAGCAGGAAACGCTCGCGACCGAACCACAGCGTGCCGAGCGCCAGGCCGACGACCAGGCCGACCACGATCCAACGTTTGAGGCGCCGCCTGCGACGCGCTCCGTACACCGGCACGGGCCCCCCGGTCGGCACGGGCCCCCCGGTCGGCACGGGCCCCCGCGGCGAACCGCCGCGGCCGGGGAGGGCGCGGGGAGCGGGGGGGTGGTGCGGTCTGCGTGCGCTCATGGTCGAGGCGGGGATCCGGGCACGAACGGGCCCGTGGCGAGACCGCGCGCTCCATCCCGGCGCCCCCGTCAAGATCGACGCCCGCCCGCTCCCCGCGCGAGCGCGGACCCGTCCCCGCCCCCTCGTCGGCCCGATTCTAGGCCCGCGAACGCGCCGGTCCCCTGCTCCGGCCGGTTTGGGGCGCCTGGTCGGCCCGGGCCCGGGCCGGGCGGCGCTGGGTCAGCCTCGCGAGGGGTCGCGCTTGCGCCGCACGAGGCGCGCGGGGTCGAGCGCGGGGAGCAGATCCTCGGCGGCGCCCTTGCCGAGGAGGTGGGCCGCCGCCAGGCGCCCGGTTTCGAACGACGTGCTCATGCCGTGGCCGCCCAGACCAGCGGCGAAGCTCAAACCGGGCACGTCGGGATCGTCGCCGACCGCGAACCTGTCGTCGGCCGTCAGCGTGCGCAGCCCGACCCAGAACCGCGCCGCGGGGCCGGTGCCGACGCCGACCAGGTGGCGTGCGGCGCCCTCGGCAATGGCCCGGGCGAGCTCCGGCAACGGCTCGACCAGGTCGGGGTCCGCGTGCACCTCGTCGCAGACGGAGAGCATCAGTCCGCCGCCCTCGGGCCGCGAGTAAAAGGTGTCGCCGCCGTTCCACACCACGGGCCAGTCGGGGTCGAGGCCGGGTTCCGGTTCGGTGACGAGTAGGTGCCGGCGCGTGGGTTGGAGTTCGATTCCGGAGCCGGCTTCGCGCGCGAGCCGCGCCGCCCAGGCACCCGCCGCGAGCACGACACGTTCCGCCCGCCGCTCGCTGCCGTCCTCCAGTTGCACACCGACGACCCTGCCGCCGGCTTTTCGAAGTCCCACGACCCTTGCGCCGGTCTCGATGTGCACACCGCCCGCGCGCGCGCCCGCCGCAAATCCGCGCACCAGTTCCGCCACGTCGATCACGCCGTCATCGGGCGAGTAGAACGCGACCAAGGGCTGCGTGGCGATGTGCGGCGCCAGCGCTTTCAAGCGCGCCGGGTCGAGCGGTTCGAGTTGGTAGTCCGGCGACGTGCAAAGGCGCGCCAACTCCTCGGCCGCCTCCTTCCAATTCGCCATCAGCACGAGTCCGCGTCGCGGCAAGAGCGTGCCAAACCCCTCCGGGGGGCTGAGAAAGTGCGGTTTCGAGCGCCGGGCCAGGGCCGCCGTCGTCGGCTCTTCGATCACCGTGCGCAGGATCGCGGCGCTCCGTGCCGACGCGGCGCCGGCCAGCTCGGCGTGACCTTCGACGAGGTGCACGTCGCGTGCGCCGGCCCGGCCGAGGTGGTACGCGGTCGCGAGGCCGGCGATGCCGCCGCCGACGATCAGGATCGACGAGGTCGTGTGGTGTGCGGAGCCCATGGGTGGACGAGCGACGGGTAGTCTACGCAGCCGCGTTCAAAGTTCGGGATCGGGCGGCGGTTCGACCCGCAGGTCGAGCACGCGGGCGAGGGCGCACACCACCAGGGAGTGGGCGATGCGCCCGTCGAATACGGCGCGGCGGGCCTCTTCGAGGTCGAGCTCGACGACCTGGATGTCCTCGCCCTCGTCCAAGTGCTGGTCACCTTTGGACTCGGCGTCGAGGGCCAGCCAGTGGTGCAGCCGGTTGTTGTGGATCGCGGGGTTCGCTTCGACGCAGCCCAAGTAGCTCCAGCGTTGGGCCCGGTAGCCCGTTTCCTCGAGGAGCTCCCGTTCGGCCGCCTCGCGGTGGCCCTCGCCCCGGTCGACCATGCCGCCGGGGATCTCGAGGGTGATGCTCTCCGTACCGAAGCGGTACTGGCGCACACACACGAGGCGGCGCTCCCGGGTGAGCGCGACGACGTTGACCCAGTCGGGGGTGTCGAGGACTAGGCGCTCCAGGTCTTCGCCGGTGCGCGGGTTCGTCAGGCGGTCGAAGCGCACCTGGAACAGCTTGAGGTCGGGCCCCGGCCGGGAGTACAGCCTGGGCCAGGGACGCACGTCGCCCGCGGGGGCGCTGTCGGAAGGGTGGGCAGCCATGGGACGACAGGATAGACCCGCGCGGCCGTAGACTCCCGCGCCCAAAGGTCGAGCGATGGCAAACCCGAGCACAGAGTCCGCGGATCCGGCGGTCCAAGAATCGCCCTGGCGCGGGCACGCCGCGCTGCTCGTCGTGCAACTTTGTTTCGGGCTGTTCCCGCTGTTCGCCAAGTTGGCGGGCGAGGGGTTCACGCCGAAGGCGATGGCCGTGTGGCGCATCGCGGTGGGCAGTTTGGTGCTCGGCACCTTGGCGGTGGTGTTCTACGGCCGGCGCGCGGTGCCGGCGCGCGGCGACCTCCTGCAGATCGCGGTCCTGGCGCTGCTCGGTGTGGTCTTGAATCAGGTGCTCGCGCTCGAGGGCATCGCGCTTTCCACCTCGGTGAACGCGGGTTTGATGATGACCCTGATTCCGGTGTTCACGTTTGGCTTGGCGGGGCTGGTCGGGCAAGAGCGCCTCGCGCCGCTGCGGGCCGTGGGGCTGGTGGTGGCGCTGGGAGGAGCGCTGCTTTTGCAACTGCAGGGCAGCGGCGCGGCCGGCGGTCCGAACGTGTTGCTCGGCAACCTGTTGATGGCGCTCAACTGCCTTTCGTACGCCTGTTTCCTGGTGATGGCTCGGCGTTTCCTGCGACGCCATCCGCCGCTCGTCGTGATCGCGTGGACCTACGTGGCGAGTCTTTGGACGTTGCCGCTGCTGGGCCACGGCCAGAGCCTCTGGCCCGAGGGCGCGGGTGACGTCGCGTGGCGCGGGCTGGTGCTCTTGCTGCTCTTTCCGACGGTCCTTGCGTACCTATTGAACACGTACGCGCTGTCGCGCGTGCCCGCGTCGGTGACGGCGATCTACATCTACCTGCAGCCCCTGATCGCCGGCGTGGCCGGGGTCGCGCTGCTCGAAGAGCCGTTCGAACCCGTGATGCTGGCCGCCGCCGCGCTGATGTTCGTCGGCATCGCCCTGGTCACACGCCGACCGAAAGCGGCGAGCGCGTGACGGGGCCGCCCGATCGCGATGCATGGAGCGGGCTTTCAGCCCTTGCCTGCGATCTCTGACAAACCTGGGGCGTTGCCCCAGGCTACGATCGGTCGCGCCGTTGGCGCTGACGAACGGGTCTGCGTGATGAAACGCGGTCTGCGCGACGCGGCACTTGTCTTGCGGAACGGAGCAACGCCGCAGGCTACGATCGGTCGCGCCGTTGGCGCTAGCGAACGGGTCTGCGTGATGAAGCGCGGTCTGCTCCGCGACGCGCAACGCGCAGCGTCGTTGCAACCTCTTCGACGCACGGCCGTCCGAACGGGGCAACGCCCCGTCCCATCGTAGCCTGGGGCAACGCCCCAGGTACTGCGGCAGAACCGGCAAGGGCTGAAGGCCCGGCCCATGTCGTTGGCCCGTCGCGATGGAGCGGGCCATCAGCCCGCGTCCCCCGCGACCGACCCACCTGGCGCGCTGGCCGAGGCTACGATCGGGCGCGCCGTTGGCGCTGACGAACCGGTCTGCGTGATGAAACGCGGCCTG
>WGMC01000001.1 GCA_016125265.1 Planctomycetaceae bacterium | reverse complement strand
GGAGCGCCAACGGCGCGACCGATAGTAGCCTGGGGCAACGCCCCAGGTCCGTTGGAAGACGGGTGCAAGGGCCGAAGGCCCGCTCCATCGCAACGTGCCGACGCCATGGGCCGGGCCTTCGGGGGAAAGTCGTCGGTGTTGGGGCGGGTTTGGCCCACACTGGGGGCGATGGGCACGGCGAACGCTTCGCGACTCGAGCAGGACCGCGTCTTGTTGCTCGCGCGGGTGCCCTTTGGGGAGTCGTCCCTCGTGGTGCAGCTCTTCGCACGCGACCGCGGGCGTGTGCACCTGATCGCGCGCGGCGCCTACCGGGCCAACTCCGGGTACGCGGGGCTCCTGGACCTCTTCGACAGCTTGGAGCTCTCCTGGCACCGCGCCGGCCAGGCCCACGGCGCCCTCGGCGAGCTCCGCGCGGGCGCCCTGGCCGTGCGGCGCAAGCACCTCGCCCAGGACCTGGCGAGTTACGGCCGCGCCCTCGGTGTGCTCGAACTCCTGGACCTGGCCGCACGCGTGGGCCCCGGGGACCGCGCCCTGTTCGAGCGCGCCGAGGCCGCCCTCGACGAGCTCGACTTCGGCGCCACGCGCCGGCTCGACGATTGCGTCGCCGTGGACCCGGAACTGGTCGCCCTGCGGTTCGACCTCGAGTTCCTCGGCGCCCTGGGCCTCGCGCCGGCCCTCGACCGCTGCGCCAGTTGCGGACGCCAGGCGCCTCTGCCGGGGACGGGGCTCGCGCGCACGGCGTTCGCGCCCGCCGCCGGGGGCCGCCTCTGCCAGCGCTGCGCGGCGCATCTGCAGTCGGAGGGCATGGCCGTTTGGGACCTCGAAAGTGCGCTCCTGGAGGCTGCCGCCGCCCTGCTCGCGGCCCGGGATCGGGAGGCGCTGTGGGCGCTCGGGGGTCTTCCGGCACCCAGTCCCCGCGCCGACTCGCAGGCGGAGGCGCACGCGGGCACACTGTTGACCGGCGGGCCAGGGTCGTCCGGCCGGAAAGCCCCGGCGGCGACCCTCTCCGGTCCGCGACTCGCGGCCCTCGGCGACTGGGTGGACCGCTTCCTCGAACACCACCTCGAAACTCGTCCAAAGAGCCGCGGCGCGCGCCGACGCCATGCGGCGAACTCGTCGTTGCCCAACGCCCCCCACCGCGGCGGCCCGCCGCGCCCCAGCGCCTCCGCCAACTGAACCCTCGAGCGATGCCCCTCTGCTTCCGCGCGTTTGTTGCCCCGTGCCTGGGTCTCGTGTTGGCGCTGCTCGCGGGCTGCGCCTCGATGGGCCCCGAGCCGCTGCCCGGCGAACCGCCCCTGGTGGAGGGCCGCCTCGAGCCCGGCGGTCTCGACGTTCAACTGGAAGCCGGCCGCGCGGCGCTCGCGGACGAACGCCCCTGGCACGCCACCGCGCGGGCCGCGGCCCTGCGGCGGGCCGTGAACCTGACGCCGGAGGAGCGCTCCCAGGCCGAGGCCCTGCTGGAGGAATCCATGTTGGCCGCGGCGCGCGCCGCCACACGCTCGAAGGAGTTCACGCAGATCTCGGAGCAGTACCTGCCCCGCCGCAGCCGCGCGATCCAGGCCGTGGGCCGCGCGCGCCTCCTGACGCAGGAGGACCGCCACCTCGACGCGTACCGCACGATCGCGAACCTGGAACGCGAACACCCCACCCACCACCTGCGCCCCGAGGCCGGCAGTGTGCTCGCGGATGCGGGGCTCAGCCTCGCCCAGGACGGCGGGCGCTACCTGCTCTTCTTCAAGAACCGCGGCCGCGCGGTGACCGTGCTCGAGTACCTCGTGATCGAACACCCCTCGCACCCCCGCTGCGCGGAGGCCTACGCCGAACTGGCGGCGATCTACGAGGAGGGCAACCAACTGGACTACGCCATCGATCGCCATTCGGACCTCCTGCTCTACCACCCGGACAGCAGTTACGCGTCGTTCAGCGAGGCCCGTGTACCTGAGCTGCGCCTCGCGCGCATGAAGCGCGACGATTTCGACCGGGGTGAGTTCCTGGCCGCGGAGGGGGAACTCGAGCGTTGGCTCGCGCAGCGCGCGGGCCGCGCGGACACGTCCCCGGCGGAGGAGGCGCGCGTGCGCGAGTTGCTCGCGACCTGCGGCGAGCGCCTCGTCGAGAACGACCTCGGCGTCGCGCGTTTCTACCGCCGCACCGGACACAACTTCGGCGCGCGTCTGCACGCGGACCGCGCGCTCGTCCGGGCCGAGGAGGCAGGCTTCTCGGACCTCGCCGAGGAGGCATCGGACCTGCTCGCGTCGGTGGCGCCCGAGGCGGCGGGCCCCTCGGCGCCCGTGGCGCCGGCGGTGCTCGGGACCGCCGGGGAGAGCTCGCGGTGAGAACCCCGTCGCCGAATCGCACGCGCGCCGCCGCCCGGCTGCTGGCGGTGGTGCTCGCCGCCCTCTTCGCGGTGCCGCTCGTCGGCTGCGGTTGGCACGCCGGACTCGCGCCGGATGTGCCGGAGGGCTCCACGGCAGCCGTCGCGTTCCTCGGCAACCAGAGCCGGGTGCCGGACGTGGAGGTCGAGTTGACCCGCGCCCTGACGGACGCCCTGGTGGACCGTGTGGGGCTCTCCGTGGCCCATCCCAACGACGCGGACTACCTGGTGCGCGGTGTGCTGCTCGACTACCGGCGCCGGGGCGGTGTACGTACCCGCGACAATGAACAACTGGAAACCGGCGTCGAGCTGGTGGTGAGGCTGGAGTGGGTCCGGCGCGCGGACCTCGTGGTGCTGGGGACCACGGAGCGGCGCCTGGCGGCCGGGTTCGCCCTCGACGACCGCGGCCTGGCCACGGACGCCCCCGCGGAGCGCGAGCAGCGCCAGCGGGCCATCGCGAACTTGGCCGAAGGTCTGATCCTGGACCTCTTGCGCCCACCGGCTTACAAAGGGGTCGAGTAGGGCGGCTCGCCCGACCGAAGCCAGAAGCGACGGGTCGCGCCACGGGTTTTCTCGGGAGTCTCGGGGTTCTCATGCGGCTCGGACCGAGGGGCGGCCCGGGCCAGGCACCGGGCTCCGGCCAACAGCCCAACCGAAACAGAACGTGAGCGAGAAAAAAAACGACGAACAGGAGAAGGGCCGCAAGACGCGCTCCTTCAGTTCGTTCCTGCTGTTCCTGTTCGTCGTGATCTTGGTGCTGCTCGTGGTCGGCAACGACTCGATGCGCCCGGTCGAGAAGCTCAGCCAGGACGAATACCTCTGGAACCTCTACTCCGGGCGCGTCGACAAGCAGAGCTTCCGCGGCACCTCGGAGGGTTCCACCGCCATCGAGGGCACGTACCGCCCCCGCCCGGGGACCGAACCCTTGGCGTTCCGCACGGAGTTCGCCGATGCCGGATCCCGGGAGGACGAGTTCCAAAGCGTGAAGGCGCGCCACGTGCGCACCGTCTCCCCCGCTGCCTTCCTGGAGGCGGTGGAGCTGGGCTTCTACACGCCCAAGTCCGCCGTGGCCCTCACGGCGTTTTCGAGTCTCGACGAGACCGTGCCCCCGGCCCTGCCCCGTCTCGATGCGGGCGACGGCACGGGTGACGTTGGCACGGCCGAAGACGGCAGCGCGGGCAGTGACAGCGCAGGGAGTGGCGCCGTCTCGGGCGAAACCGCAGCGCCCGTGGAGCGCCGCGTCGCGAAGAACCGACGTGTGCGCCAGGAGGACTCGCTCCTCGTGGACGTCGTAGCCAAGGGCCGCGGCGCGTGGGCCATGGAGGGCGAACCGCCCTTCCCGCTGCCCGAGTCGGCGGGTTTCCTCTCGCTGGACTTGGCGCTCGACCGCAACTCCGACCTCGCCGCCCTGCTGGCCGCCGTCGAGCGCGCCGGCGCGCCCACGCAGCGCTTCGCGTTCGAGCTGGGAGAAGAGCGCGGCACTACGTTCTCGGACTCCAGCTCGCGCATCGGCCCGTTCCTTTTGATGTTCGGGCCGTGGCTCTTGATCTTCCTGGTGCTGTTCTTCTTCATGCGCCAGTTGCGCGGCCAGGGCGGCGCCGGCGGCGTGATGAACTTCGGGCGCAGCCGCGCGCAGCTCTACTCGAAGGAAAACCGCACCAACGTGTCGTTCAACGACGTGGCTGGCGCGCGCGAAGCGAAGGCGGAAGTCAGCGAGATCGTCGAGTTCCTGAAGAACCCCGGGCGCTTCCAGAAGGTCGGCGGCCGCATTCCGCGCGGTGTGCTGCTCGTCGGGCCCCCCGGCTGCGGCAAGACCCTTTTGGCCAAAGCCATCGCCGGCGAGGCCGAAGTCCCGTTCTTCTCGATCTCCGGTTCGGACTTCGTCGAGATGTTCGTCGGTGTCGGCGCGAGCCGCGTGCGCGACCTCTTCAAACAGGCGCGGGATTCCTCGCCGTGCATCATCTTCCTCGACGAGATCGACGCGGTCGGCCGTCGCCGCGGCAGCGGCATGGGCGGTGGGCACGACGAACGCGAGCAGACCCTGAACGCGATCCTCGTCGAGATGGACGGCTTCGGCACCGATGAAGGCATCATCGTGATCGCGGCCACGAACCGCCCCGACGTGCTCGATCCGGCGCTGCTGCGCCCCGGCCGATTCGACCGCGAGGTCACCATCGACCTTCCGGACGTGGAGGACCGCGCCGAGATCATGGGTGTGCACCTGCGCAAGGTGAAACTCGCCGGCGGCGTCGACGTGCAGGTGCTGGCGCGCTCCACACCGGGCTATTCGGGCGCGGAACTCGCCGCCATCGTCAACGAAGCCGCGATCATGGCGGCCCTCGCACGCCGCGAAGAGATTTCCATGGACGACCTGGAGGAGGCCCGCGACAAGGTTCGTTACGGCCGCCAGAAGGTGTCGCGCAAGATGGAGGAGAGCGACAAGCGCATCACCGCGTACCACGAAGCGGGCCACGCGGTGATCGCGGCGGCGCTGCCCGACGCCGACCCGCCGCACAAGGTCACCATCGTGCCGCGCGGCCGGGCCCTCGGCTCGACGATGATCCTGCCCGAGCGCGAGAGTTACCACACGCAGAAGAAGCGGCTGCTCGCCCAGCTCACGACGCTGTTCGGCGGTCGTGTGGCCGAAGCCGAGTTCTGCGGTGACATCTCCGCCGGTGCGTCGGACGACATCCGCCGCGCCACGGATCTGGCGCGCGCGATGGTCACGGAACTTGGCATGAGCGACGCGATCGGCCCGATCAACTACGGCGACCGCCAGGGCAGCGACTTCCTCGGCACCGAGTTGATGCGCGGCAAGAACCACTCCGAGGAGACCGCCCGCGAGCTCGACGCCGAGATCAAACGTGTGCTGACCGAGGCCTACGAGAAGGCGGTGTCGATCGTGCGCGCCCACCGCGGCGCGATGGAAGCGGTAGCGGCGGCTCTTCTGGCCTTCGAAACCGTGACCGGCGAAGAGGTCAAGCGCCTGGTGGCGGGGACACCCCTCGCCGATCTGCGGCCCAAGGTGGATCCGGACGGCGGCGCCGCGGCGCGGCCGGCGGCGCCGAACCGCGACACCCGCCCCCAGGGCGGCCGTGTCTCGGGCGACGTGCCCGGCGACCTGCCCGGTGCACCCGGCCTTTCCCCCGCCTGAGGCGCGCGCGGTGCACCCGATGGCCGAACGGTCCCCGGGGCCCCTTTGGATTCCGGCGCCGCTCGGGCGCGCGGAGCACCTCGCCTTGTTCGGCGAGCCGGCCCGCGCGCTCTGCCCCCGGGCTCTGGGCGCGCCGCGGCCGCGAGGGGCGCTCGCGCGCTTGGCATTCGACCCCGCGCACCTCGGTGCGTCCGCGCGGCAGCGTCTGGCGGCGGCGGGTGCGCGTTTTGTCCCCCGCCCCCACGGGCGCGAGGAGCTCGAACTGCGTGCGGACACCCTCGCGGAGCTCGGCGCCGACGCCGGCGGGGAGATCGCGCTCTTCGCCCACACCTGGCGCGCGGCCGCGTCCCAGGCTCCCCCGCCGGAGTTGATGGGCATCCTCAACACGACGCCGGACTCGTTCTCCGACGGCGGACGAGCGGCGGACCCCGCGGCGGCCCTGGAGGCGGCCCGCTCGATGGCGGCCCACGGCGCGGCCTGGATCGACATCGGCGGCGAATCGACGCGGCCCGGCGCGGAGCCCGTCTCAAGGGACGAAGAGATCGCGCGGGTGCGGCCGGTGCTGGAGGGGCTCGCCCGCAGCCCCGTCGCACGTGTCTCGATCGACACGACGAAGGCAGCCGTCGCGGCGCTGGCGCTCGACCTGGGCGCCGAGCTCGTCAACGACGTCTCCGCGGGCCGCATGGATCCGAGGATGTTGCCGCTGGTGGCCGAACGGGGCGCAGCAGTCGTCCTGATGCACATGGCCGGCGAACCGCGCACGATGCAGGCGGCTCCCCGGTACCGCGACGTCGTCGACGAGGTGACCGAGCACCTGCGCGGGCGGGTCGCCGCGGCCCTGGCGGCCGGCGTGCCTCTCGAACGCATCGCGGTCGACCCCGGCATCGGGTTCGGCAAGGGGCTCGAGCACAACCTCGCCCTCCTCGCGCACCTCGGCGAGCTGCGCTCCCTGGGCCTGCCCGTGCTGCTCGGCGTCTCGCGCAAGGCCTTCCTCGGCACGCTCGCGGGCGCCGCGCGGCCGGACCAGCGCCAATTCGCGACCGCCGCGGCCATCGCGCTGGGTGTGGCCGCCGGCGCGACCCTCCTGCGGGTCCACGACGTGGAAGCGATGGCCCAAGTCTTGGCCGTGGCCCGTGCCGTAGGCGACGCTGGGGGGCACACGTGAACCAACTCGCCGTTTGGGCCGTGGAGGCTCTGCTCCTCGCGGTCGCCTTCTACGTCTTCCTGCGCTTCGTGCGCCGGACGCGGGGCAGCCGTTTGGTGCGCGGCCTGGCGACGGCACTCCTGGTGGGTGCCGTGGGCCTCTGGGGGCTGACGACCGGCCTGGAACTGACCGAGCTCGGCCACATCCTCGAGAACGTCACCGGGTACGCGGTGATCGTGATGGTGATCGTGTTCCAGCCCGAACTGCGCCGCGCGGTCACGCAACTCGGCGAGAACAAGTTCTCGAGCTCGAATGCCGGGCCCATCGCGACGACCACCCTGGAGGAGCTGGCGCAGGCCGCGCGCGAGATGAGCCTGCGCCGCCACGGGGCGTTGATCGCGATCGAATGCGAATCGCCGCTCGACACCTACGTCGAGAGCGGCGTGCGTGTGGACGCGCCCGTGGGGCGCATGATGCTCGAGAGCATCTTCCACCCCGGTGGCGCGCTGCACGACGGCGCCGTGGTCGTGCGCGGCGACCGGCTCGCCGCCGCGCTGTGCCTCTTCCCGTTGACCGAGAGCCTCAGCATCCAACGCTCGACCGGCACGCGGCACCGGGCGGCGCTCGGCATCACCGAAGAGACCGACGCGGTCGCGCTGGTCGTCTCGGAGGAGACGGGCCTCGTCTCCGTGTGCCGCCGCGGCCAGATGCGCGCCGGAGTGCCCCACGACGACATCGAACGGGCCCTGGCCCAGGCGCTGGGCGCGGGCGAGGGTGTCGGCACGCCGCGGCGCGAGCGGGGCCGCGGGCTGGCGGCGCGCATCGCCGACGGTGCCGAACTGGTGCGGCGCGACTTCGCGTGGATGGGCTTCGCGATGCTGCTCGGTGTGGCGGTGGTGGCGCTCGCATGGCGCGACCTCGTCGAGGAGGAACCGCGCACCCTCCGGCTCGTCTCCGTGGCGCCGTCGTCCACGCAGACGCCAGCGAACGGCGAACTGCTCGTGCGTCTGCCGGCGGACGACTACCAATTGGCCGGCGCGCCGACGTTTGCGGTCCAGGTGGTGGTGACCGGCTCGCGCGGACAGCTCGACCGCCTGGGCGACCAGTTGGCGGGCGAAGTTGCCCTGCCAGAGGACCTCCTGGCCGACGGGGGCGCGGGCACCGTGTTGCTCAACGAAGACGACGTGCGCTGGCGCCGTTTGGGCCCAGGCCTGCGTTTGAGCTGGGCCGCGGAGGCTCCCGAGCTGCGCCTCGAGCGCATCGGCTCGCGCACCGTGCAGTGGCGTCCGCAGCACCTGGTGCTCGATACCGCAGCCCTGGATCCGCGTTTCAGCATGTCGTTGGAGCAGGCCCGCTTCGTGCCGGCGTCCACGGGCCTGCGCGGGCCGCTGGGTGTGCTCGAACGACTGGACTCCGGGGAGTTGGAGGTCGCGCTCGAGCGCATCGTCGTCAGCACGGACGCGTCCCGCAGGGTCGTGCGGCGCCTGGATCTCGCGGAGCACCTGCGGAACATGGGGCTCGTTCTCGAGGGCGGCGCTCGGGTCGAGGTGGACATACCCGTATTGGCGGCGCGGCGCGATGTCGAGGGCCTGACCCGCGAAGTGGCGCTGGTGTGCCTCGATCCCGAACGGGCCGACGAACTCGGCAGTTGGGTGCTCCCGGCCCACGCGCAGACCGCGCGTTTCTCGATCACGACGCAGGGCCTCATCCCCGCGAGTCTGGCGCCCGGCGAACCGGCGATGCTCGCCCACGCGACGTCGGTGCGGCACTTCGTGGAGGAGAACCTGCGGGTGTACGTCGACCTGGCCGAGCTGCCCGCGGACGGCAGCGGGCGGAGTGTGCCGGTGCGCTGGACCTGGCGCAGCGACTGGCGCGCGAGCCTGCCGGCGGCGCTCAACATCGACGCGCGAAGGCTGGCCGGGTACGAGAGCCTCGAGGTGCAGCTCGAGAGCGAAGCCGAGGTGCTGCTCGAGCCCTCCGGCGCGCCCCGCCCGAGCCGCGATCCGTAGGGGCCCGCCTGCGACGTGCCCGCCCGCGACGTGCCCCTTCGCGACGCGCACCTACGGAACGACGCATCTACCCCGCAACGATGCGCGGCTGGGTGCGCGGGCCTCCGGGCCCGTCCTGTAGGGGCGCGGACAGGGCCGCGCCCCTACAGAACGCACAACCGGGCTCGCTCCAAGGCGGGCCTAGAGGCCCGCGCACCCGACTCCCGTCCATACCCCGCCCCCACGCGAGGCGTTATCCTGCGCCAGGGCACCCCGCCCCAGTCCCCATGGAACAAGAGACGCAGCCCGCTCCCCCCGCCGACAAACGCATCTTTGGAACGGATGGGGTGCGCGGCCGGGCCGGTCAGGGGTGGCTCACGGCGGACCGCGTGGCTGCGCTCGGGCGCGCGGTGGCGTCGGTTCTCGGATCGCCCACCACCCGCGGCGGCGCCGCCACGCGCGCGCTCCTCGGCCACGACGGGCGGCGGTCGGGTCCCGAGTTGGAGGCCGCCCTCGCGCGCGGGCTCGCGTCCCGCGGTTTCGAGGCGGTGAGCGCCGGGCTCATCACCACGCCGGGCCTCGCGTGGCTCACGCGCGGCGGCGACTTCGCCGTGGGCCTGATGGTCAGCGCCAGCCACAATCCGGCCGACGACAACGGGATCAAGGTCTTCGCGGCGAACGGCGAGAAACTCGCCGACGAACTCGAGGACCGCATCGAAGCCGCGTGGCGCGCGGAGCCCGAGTTGCGGAGCGGCGATGGCACGCGCCCCGCGGTCGATCCGACGCTCGAGGCGCGCTACGTCGAACACCTGGTGCAGGCGGCCGGTTCGCTTCGCCTGGCGGGACTCACCATCGCGCTCGACTGTGCCAACGGCGGCGGCAGCGGCGTGGCACCGGCGGTGCTCACACGACTAGGCGCCACGGTCATTTCCCTCGCCTGTGCACCGGACGGATCGAACATCAACAGGGGCTGCGGCTCCACGCATCCCGAAGCGCTGCAGGCCGCGGTGCTCGACGCGCGCGCGGACCTCGGCATCGCCCTCGACGGGGACGGCGACCGCTGCTTGCTCGTCGACGAGCGCGGCCAGTTGGTCGACGGCGACGGCCTGCTGACGTTGCTCGCGGCTGCGCGTTCGGCGGACGGCGGAGTGCCCGGCGGCCGCATCGTCGCCACGGTGATGAGCAACAAGGGCCTGTACCGGGCGCTCGGCCAACTCGGTGTCGGTGTCGTGACCGTCGACGTCGGGGACCGGCGTGTGGTCGAGGGGCTGCGGCGCGAGCGGCTCGAGTTGGGCGGCGAGCAGTCCGGCCACATCGTGTTCGGGGCGGAAAACCACTACATCGGCGACGGTGTGTTGACCGCCCTGCGCGCGCTGGCTGCGCTGGTGCGAGGCGCCGTGCCGCTTTCCCAACTGGCCTCGGCTTTTGCCGCGTTCCCGCAGGTGCTGCTCAACGTGCCGGTGCGCGCGAAGCCGCATTGGTCGAGCCTGCCCGACGTCGCGGAATCGGTGCGCCAGGTGGAAGCGGAGCTAGGCGACGACGGCCGTGTGCTGTTGCGTTATTCGGGCACCGAACCCCTCGCGCGTGTGATGGTCGAGGGCCCCGACGAGACGAGCATCCGCGAGCAGGCCGAACGCATCGCGTCGCGCATCCGCGCGTCGATCGGCGCGTGACTCGCTGCTCTTCGATGCGGTGCTTCGCGACAGGGCGTTTCGCGGTGCGGCGCCCTTGAACACGGAACAGCAACTCTTCTTGGCCGTCGAGTTGTCCACGCGCCGCGGCACCGTGGCCGTGGGCCTCGGCGAGCAAGTCGTCGAAGAGGCGCTTGACGGCGGAGCGGCCCACGCCAGCGACTTGCTGCCGGCCTTCGACCGCCTGCGCGGGCGTTTGGGCCTGGGCCAACGCCTGCCCGATTGCATCGCCGTGGGCCTCGGACCCGGCAGCTTCACGGGGCTGCGAGTGGCGGCGGCGACCGCACTCGGCCTCGCGCGCGCGAGCGGCGCACACCTGGTGGCGCTGCCCTCGGTGCACGCTACCTTGGCGGACTGCGCGAGGCACGAAGGTGGCGCTGCGTTGGTGCTGGACGCACGCGCCGGTCGTGCGTACTTCACGGTCGCCGATGCCGCCGCACTCGCCGGTGCCGGCGATCGTTCCACTTGCAGCGAACCGCGGGCCGTCCTGTGGTCGGAGCTCGAAACCGAGCTGAAGGCCCTGCTCGACTCCCCCACGCCACCGCGGCTCTTCGCGGACGAGGGCGCCGCGCGCCACCTCGCCCAGCGTTTTGGAGATCACCTTCGGCCGGCGCCGACGCCGTCCGCGGCCCGACTGCTGTCGCTTGCGCGCGCGCAGCTCGCGGAGCGCGGTCCGAGCGCCGCCAGCGACGTGCGGCCGCTCTACTTGATGGACTTCGGCACGTAAGCCGCCGCCAACGCGCACCAAAGACGGCGGGCGCCCGCCCATCGCTGGGGGGCGCCCGCTTGGGAACCTCCGCGCGCCGACTTGCGCCAGCGCGCGGCGATGTCAAACGATCAAAGGTCCTGGGGACGCAGGGTCTTGCGGCCGTTGGCCATGGCGCGGGCTTCGGCGGCGGCGATCATGGAGCGCACGGCGGCGTCGAGCGCGGCGTAGAAGTCACCGGCCACGTTGGTGCTGGCGGCGGCCTTCGTGCGGCTCTTGCTGATGATGAACTCGCCCGAGGAGACGGCTTTTTTCTTGCCGCGCCCGGCGGCCGCCTTCGCGACCTTCTTGGCTTTTTTCTTGGCCATGTGAATTCCTCTAGTCCCCTGTTGGGGCTTCCCGTGGGGTCTCCGCGCGCGACCACGGGAAGCCCGTCGCGGCGGTGGGGATGCCTCGGCGAGGCATGCGCACCAAATGGAGTTGGGACGATTCGCCGGGGATCCGGCGGCGCTTGTCCTGCCGTCCTCGCGCGGACCCGCGCCGCAGACGGCGCCGAATCTCGGGCGGGGACAACCGGCGCAAACGCACAGGTGTGTGGGATCGAACGGGTGTAGGTACCTCTTGGAAAGAGTGACGCTGGACGCAGCATGCTGGCCCCCCCCGCCGGTGTCAACGTCCCGATTCGCCGATTGGGCCTCAAGATCGGGGGTCTAGCCCCAAAATTCCCTTGTTGAGGAAAGCGGGAGTGCCCGGTTTGGCGCCGCTGGCACCGCGCCGTTGGCGAGCAAATGCCGCGCCGCTACCTTCCTTCCGTGGGCAAACACCGCGCGTGGGCCGAGATCGATCTCGGCGCCTTCGGGCACAACCTGACCCGCATCCAAGAGCGCGCCGGGCCGAACACCGAAATCATCTTGGTGGTCAAGGCCGATGGCTACGGCCACGGGGCGCTTCCCCTGGCCCTCGACGCGCGCCGTTTGGGTGTCGATTCGTTCGGCGTCGGAACCGCCGAAGAAGCCCTGGAACTGCGCCGCGGGGGCCTTTTGGGGCGGATCCTGCTGCTCGGCACCATCGTCGACGACGAAGCCGAAACGGTGCTGCGCGAGGGCATCGAGCTGGGTGTGCACTCCCTGGATCGCTGCCAGAAGCTCTCCCAACTGGCCACCCGACTTGGGCTCGTGGCCGGTGTGCACCTCAACGTCGACACGGGGATGGGCCGCCTCGGAGTGCTCCCGCAAAAGGCGTTCGAGCTGCTGCGCGCCATCCACGCGGCGCCGGGGCTGCGGCTCGCGGGTTTGATGAGCCACGTGGCGGCACCTTCGGGCGCGCGGGAAGCCGGCGCGCACGAACAGGCCCGATTGTTCGAGGCCGTTGTAGCCCAGGCGCGCCAACACGGCCTCCTGCGCGGCATTTTGCACCTGTCGAACTCCGCCTCGCTTTTCACCGACCTGGCCCCCGGCTACGACGCGGTGCGCCCGGGGATCGCGGCGTACGGCATGCTTCCCGAGGAACTCTTGGTGGGCGGCATCGAACTGCGCCCGGTGCTGTCGCTGCGCGCCCAGGTGATCTTCTTCAAGGACCTGGAGGCCGGCACACCGGTCGGTTACGGGGGCACCTGGGTGGCCCACCGGCGCTCGCGCGTCGCGACCCTGCCGGTCGGGTACAACGACGGCGTGCCCTGGCGCCTTGGGAACCGGGGCCGCGTGCTCGTGCGCGGCCGTTCGGCGCCCATCGTCGGGCGCGTCTCCATGGACTACTTGACCATCGACATCACCGACGTGCCCGGCGTGGAGGTCGGCGACACCGCGACGCTGATCGGTGCCGACGGGGAGGACCGCATCCGCGCCGAGGACCTGGCGCGCCTCGCGGACACGATCCCCTACGAGATCACCTGCTCGATCGGCCGCCGTGTGCCGCGGCAAGTGCTGGCGGCCGTGGCGAGCGACGCAGAGGCCCCGGCGGAACCCGAGGTGGAACTGCGCCCAGCGCCGCCGCTCGGCGGTGCCCCGCGGTCGGCGAGTGCCGCCGAGGGCGCCCTGTTTGGGGGCGGCTGACGTGCGCGGCCTAGGGGCGCGCATCGAGGGGCTGGCCGCGCTGCTCGCCGTGCTCCTCCTCCTCGTGGTGCTGACCGGGCACCTCCTCGAGGCGAGCGGGTGGCTGCACCGGCGGTTGGCGGCCGAGTTGGCGCGCCAAACGGGCGATGCGGTGCGTTTCGAGCGGGTTTCGATCGACTGGCGCGGGCCGGGATTGTCGCTCGACGGAGTCGTGTTGCTCGGCGAACCGCGCGCCGGCGGCGAGCGCCGGGAACTCGCGCGGGTGGATCGTGTGGACCTGCGCGTCGGTGTGAGCGCGGGCGGTCCGGGCGTTCGCGCCGTGCGGGTGCGCGGCGGCAACGTGCGGCTCGGGCCGGAGTTGTACGAGGCCCTCGGCACGCTCGCAACGGCGAACGCGTCGCTGCGCGGCGGCGGCGGCGGCGGCGGCGGCGAGGCGGACCGACCGTCGGCACCGCCGGATCCGCGGCGCACGCCACGTGCAAAGTGGAACGGGCTCGAAGTCGAACTCGATCTGCCCGGTGGCGCCAGCCAGCCGCTCGGGCGTCTGGACCTCTGGTGGCGGCCCGCGGGGCCGAAGGGCCCGGAACTCCTGGGCCTCGTGACGCCGAAGTTCGGCCCGGGGCGCGCGCAGCTCGACGGCATCGCCCTGCGCGGCGAGTGGGACGGCAAGAGCGCGCTCGATCTTGTCCTCCACGCGCCTTCGGTGGCCGTGCCGCGCGGCGCGCTGCCCGAGGACGTGTGGCTCGGGGAACTCGGCTTTTCGGACGTGGAGGGCCGCCTCGCCGTCGATGCGCGCGGCAGCGTGTCGCTCGACGGTTCGGCGCCACCGCAACTGGATTTGGCCCTCGTGCTGGACGAGCTGCGCTTCCAAAGCGCCGATCCGCTGTTCGGCGCCGAGGAGGCGTCGCTCCAGGCATCGATCGGTTTCGCGCCGGGGCCAGCCATGTCGCCGCTCGCCGCGGACGCCTGGTCGGGCCGGGTGGCACTCGGCGCGTTTTGGAACCAGAGCCCGATCTCCCTCAACCTGGACCTCGGCCGCGATGCGGGCCCGGGGCGGTTGGCGCGGCTCGAGCTGTGGGCGCCGCGAGTGCCCGTCGGCAGTCCGGTCACGCTGCGCACGACGCGTGCGTGCACGGGTCCGCGCACGGGCGAGGCGCTCGGGGACGCGTGGGCGGCACTCGAGCCCGGCGGTGTGGCCGCGCTCGCGCTCGTCGCCGAACTGCCGGAGGTGCCCGACCTTTTCGAGCGGGATGACCCGCCCGAACCACACATCGTCCTGCATGTCGACACGCTGGGCGAAACGAGCTTGCGTTTCCTGGGTTGGCCCGACGATCGCGGCAAGCGCCAGGGGTTCCCCGTTCCGCTCGAAGGGATCCGCGGCACGCTGGTGTTTGCGCACGATCCCGCGGCCCCGCGCCGCGACCGTTTTGGCATGGTCGACGTGGCCGCCGCGCCGCCCACTGGATCCGCGCGATTCGAAGGCCTGATCGTTTCGCCGCGACCGGAATGGACCATGACGCGGCCCGAGGTGCGCATGGACCTCGCGCTCGAGGGCCTGGCCGTGGACGGCGACTTGGCGCTCGGCCTTTCGGGCCTCGACTTGGGTTTCGATCCGTTCGCGCGGTTCGAGCCGCGCGCTGGGACGGCGTCGGGCCGCGTGCGCTTCGAACAGCTCGAATCGAACGGCGGCATGCGGCTCCTGGTGGAAGCCGGTGTGGAGGGCACCCACGCGCGGATCCAGGACGGGGGCCTCGACCTTGCCGTAGCCGATGCCAATGGTCGCCTGCGCCTCGCGTTCGCGCGGGAGTCGTGGAAGTCGGGCCTCGACACCCACCGTCCCCTCGGCGCCGCGTTCGAACTCAGCGGCAAGGCCGCGCTGCCGCCCGACGGTCGCCCCGCGGACCTCGCGGCGAGCGGTGCTTGGCGCGAGGCGATCGCGCCCAAGGATGCCGAGCGCGCCGACACACTCGCGCTGCGCTGGTCCTTGGGTGCGATCGAACTCGGCGATCCGGCCCTGGCATCGGCTCTCGGAAACGCGGGTGTGGAGCTCGACGGTTGGGAGCTGGCCGGAAGCGCCGAGGTGCACGGAGTGCTCGCGGCGGATGCGGGGCCGGGCACCGGGGCCCTTGCACTCGAGGCCGAGGGCAGCGAACTGGGCGCCGCGGGCGCGGCATTGCCCGTGGCGCTCGGGTCCTGGCGCGGGCTCGCTTCCGTGCGAATCGACGGCAACTTGCTGCAATGGCTCGCAAACCGCGGCGCGGCGTTGCCCGTTCACGCCGCGGCAGCGGCGCGGGGCCCCTTTGCGGGTGGCGCGCTCGCGGCGGGGCGTGTCGAGATGGATCCCTCGGGCACCACCGTGCAGCTCGCGGGCGCGCGCCTCGACCCGAACGCGCCGGCGCTGCGCGCGGCGCTGGTGGAACTCGCGGGCGCGCCCCCCAGCGATCCGTCGGAGGGATTGCTGCCGGGTGGTGTGGAGATCGAGGGCCACTTCGACGTCAGCGCGGACCTCGCGTACGCGGCCGGCGCCGCCGCGACGAGCGCTCCGGCGGTGCGGCTCTACCCCCGCTCCCCCACCCTGCGCGCGCCGGGTTTCGAACTGGCCGACCTGCGCGGCCGTTTGGATCTGAGCGGCGAACGGGTGCGCTCGGAGCGCCTGGATGCGCGCTTTGGGGACACGGTGTTGCAGCTCGAGGACGTCGAACTGTGGCGCCGCGATCCCGATGGCCGTTGGCGCGGCGGTCCGCGGCCCATGGCCCATCCGGGCCAGGCAGACAGCAAGCTGCTGCTCGGCATGCGGCTCAGTTTCGTGGACCTCGCGTTCGACGGCGAGCGGCTGCGGGCGCTCGGTGTCGAAGCGCTCGGTGTCGAAGCGAGCGGTGAAGACACACCGGACGAGTCCGCGCCCGTCCCCGCCGTAGCCGCGCCTTGGCGGCTCGAGCTCGACGCGCGCGCCGCCGATGTGTTGCTGAGCCTCGGTTCCCCCGCGGGGCCCGTGGCCTGGATCTCCGGCGAGTTCGTGCCCCACGACGTGCGTGTCGACCTCGGTCTGCCGATCGGCGTCTCGACAGCGCGCGTGGTGATCGAGCGGCTGGTCGTCGAAAACGGCGACGCGCGTGGTTGGGGACGGGCGGACCAGCTCTACGCGACCCTTGGCGGGCGCAGCATCGAAGACGGCCGGATGGTGGCGACCTACACCGCCGGACGGCTGACGGTGGACGATCTGGTGGCGCGCTTCGCCGGCGGACGCATCACGTCCCTCGGCGCCCCGATCGGACCCGGCCGCGGCCCGGCGCCGAGTTTGGGCGCTCCCCGCCCCCAGGGTCGCGCATTGGCCGTCGATCTGATCGAAGGGGGGCGGTTCGACCTCTCGTTGGGTTTCGACGACCTGGAGGTGCGCACGCTGCTGGCCGGGCTCGTATCGACCGAACAGGTTACGGGAGGGCGTGTGCACGCGTCCCTGCGTCTGGCCGGATTGCCCGCGGATCCACTCTCGTTGGTCGGCTCCGGACTGGTCCGGATCGAGCGCGCGCGTCTCGGGTCGGTGCCCGTCGCGCGGGCCGTGTTCACGGCGCTGGGATTCGACGCGACCGCGACGTTCGACCGCGCCCGGGCGCGTTTCGACCTGGCGCAGGGAGTGGCCGAGATCGAGGGCCTCGAAGTGCAAAGTCCCCTGCTGCAGCTCGTCGGCGCCGGCGAACTCGGACTCGACGGCCAGCTCGCGATCGACCTCGATGTGGAGTACAGCGTGCTGAAGGCCCTCGGCCCCCTGCGCAGCCTGGTCTACTGGTTCCAGAACCGGATCCTGCGCCTCTCCGTGCGCGGCGATCTGTCGCGCCCGGCGGTGACCGTGCGCAACCTGCTCTTCGACCTGTTCCAGAGGGATGCGTCCGACCTCCCCGTATTGCCCCTGCCCCCACCTCCCCCCCTCCCCGCGCGCTTCTAGCCCCGTCGATTGCCATGAGCCAAGCCCCCCTCTACGCCCTCGTGATGGCCGGCGGATCCGGCACCCGTTTCTGGCCCGCCAGCCGCGAGGCGAGGCCGAAGCAGTACCTGCCGATCTCAGGTGGGAAGCCGATGTTGACGGAGACGGTGGAGCGGCTCGAGGGGCTGGTGCAAAAGGAGCACGTCCTGATCGTCACGGCGAAGAGCCAGCTCGACGAGGTGCGCCGCTGTTTGCCCGACGTGCCGGAGGAGAACCTCATCGCCGAACCCGAGGCGCGCAACACGGCGCCGTGTGTCGCGCTCGGGGCCCTCGAAGTGCTGCGCCGCGATCCGAACGCCGTGCAGGTCGTGCTGCCCGCGGACCACGTGATCGAGCCGCGTTCGGCGTTTGCCGCGAGTGTGGGCGCGGCGGCCGAGGAGGCGCGTGCGTCGGGGGCCCTCGTGACACTCGGCATCCGGCCGGACCATCCGGCGACGGGCTACGGTTACATCGAAGCCGCTGAGCGCGTCGCACGGCGCCCCGGCGGCGATGTGCACCGCGTCGCGCGCTTCGTCGAAAAGCCCGACGCCGCCCGCGCGGAGGCGTTCTTGAAGCAGGGCGGTTTCTACTGGAACGCGGGCATCTTCGTATGGAGCGGCGCGGCGATCCGCGCGGCCCTCGAAGCGTTTTTGCCGGACGTGGTGACGGGCCTCGAGCGCGCCTTCGCCGGCGGGTCCTTGGCGACCGAGTACGCGCGTTTTGCCTCCCAACCGATCGACGTGGCGGTGCTCGAGAAGGCGCACAACGTGCGTGTCGTGCCGGTCGACTACTCGTGGAGCGACGTGGGCTCCTGGGCGGCCCTGGCCGAACTGGCGCCGCTCGCCGAGGGCTCGAACCGCGCCGCGCTGTCGTCGGGCGCGCAACTACTCGCCGAGGACTCGACCAACTGCCTCGCCTACGCCGAAGGCGACCAGTTGATCGCCCTGCTCGGCGTGCACGACCTCGTCGTAGTGCGCGCCGGCAACGCGACCCTGGTGTGCCCCCGCGACCGCGCCCAAGACGTGAAGCGCCTAGTGGACCGTTTGCGCAAGGCGGGCGACTCGCGTTTCCTCTGACCCGATCCGCGATCCACTCCCGTCGGACTACGGGGATGGATCGGGAAGGGAGCCCGCCTCCCCGAGCTCCCACTCCGGAACCATCCGGCACCAGGCGATTGCCGCGCAGCCCGCGATCAGGGTCCCGAACATCGCGAGGATGGGCGAGAGCGCACCCAGCAGGAACGCTACCGCGGCGCTCGCCGCGACGATTGGGGGGACGGCCTTCACGAGTCGCACGCGCCAGAGTTTGCCGATGCCGATTAGGCCGCCGAGGCCCCCCCACAGAAGCACAAAGAACAACCAGGCCTCGCGGAACGCCGCACTCTCCAGCGCCACGAACGGCGCCAGCCACACGTCCCCACGCGTCGCAAGTCCCAGCTCGGCCGCGGTGAGGAGCGCATAGACGTGCGCCCCGTACAGCGCCGCCATCCCGCACACGCTGGCACAAACGAGTGCCGCGAGCAGAATGCCGAGCACCCGCCCCAGCGCCGCGCCCACCCTGCGCCGAGTTCGACTCTCCACGTCGCCAGAATACCCCACACTCGCAGGTAGCGGGGCCCACGGCGGCGCCCGTCCGGGTGCTCTCCAAAACGCCCAGCCCGCAGGGACTCACGCGTGGCCGCCCAGCGCGGCGAGCGCAAAGCGTCCGCGCGCGGCGACGGTGCCGTCCGGGTCGGCCGCTAGCACCTCCGCGAGGGGGCGCGCCCCCGCGCCGAGTTCGGCGAGCTGGCTGAGCAGAAAGCCGGCCGCGAACCGCCGGACCTGGGGGGACCTGTCCGCGGAGGCCGATCGCAGGGTCGCGACAACGGGCGCGCGCGCGGACAACGGCCGCTCTTCGAGCAGGGGTTCGAAGCGACCCTCGCACCACTGCAGATCCGTCCAGCGCCACTTGCGACCGACCACACAGACGGCGCGGCCCTCCAACAAACAGCGGTAGGCCCTCGCGCGAACGGAGGGCTGGACCGCCGACGTCGCGAAGTCCTCGAGGGAGCCGTCGAGTGCCGGGGTGCAGAGAGCCTGCGCAAGGATGCGCGCGGCTGGGCCTGCGGTCGAGCGCAGGATCCGCGCCCGCAGCGTCGGCACGACGTGCGGGAGCGAAAGCAGGTTCACCAGGGCCTGTCGCATCGAGTGGTCGATCCGCCCCCACGACGCGCAGTGCGCGAGTGTGCTCCAAAGTGCATCGACGACGTGCTCCGGGTCGGAGTGTTCCGCCGTCCGCGGGAGTTCCCGTCGCGCCGCGGCGCGCACTTCGGGGACCCAATCGTTGAGCCGCCGCAGCGCGAGCGCGAACACGAAGCCATGGGCCGAGCCCTCGCCAAGCGTTCGCAGGGCCTTCTCCCGCAAGAACCCATCCGCATTGCAGAGATCCAGCCAAACCACCGGGCGGGCCGTGCGGTCCCATAGACGCCACAGCCGCACCAACGCCGCCGCTCGAAGCGAGCGCTCGGACGCGCCGCCCAGAGCTCCGCCCGAATCGCCGTCTCCCACGCGTCGAGATGCGTCAGTGGCACGTCTGAGGTGACGGCCACCAAAGAAGCCATCGCGTCGGTGGTTCTCCGCCGCGAACGAGCCTCCTCGAGCACCAGCCGCACCGCAGCGACAACGGAGGACTTCTTCGGCAGCTCAACCGGCACGGGACCCGCTCCAACCAACCACTTGGCGTCGCGCCCCGCGACGCAGCGGGACCTGGGAGGCAGCCTACCCGAGCGACGGGCGCCGGACTGCGGTCGAGGTGGACCCCGTCGGGCGTGTGGCCGGGCACGGGTTGCCGGAACGGGTCGTGCGGGGCGTTCGCGCGACCTGCATCGCGTACGGAGTTTCGTCCATGCAGCGGGGGCCAGGGAGACTCGCTGTCTCCCTGGCCCCCGGTTGTGGCTGCCGAGCGGCCGCGCGCGGCGCGGCGGCGTCAGTTGCCGAACGTCGTGCTGGCGAGGTTCGAGAGGCGCAGGCGCGAGGCCTTGCCGCACAGGGCCTGCAGGTGGAATGTCACGCCGACCAAACCGGGCAGGTTCAGCGCGGGCGCGTTCACGGAGAAGGGCCCGAAGAACGGCACGGTTCCGGCGGAGAGCAGACCGGAGAGTCCCGGCGTGAGGTTCAGCTCGAGGAAGCCGTAGGGGGCGATGCCGAGCGGCGCCACGGTCGCGGAGGACCAGTACAGGAGGGCAATGTCACCCTCGGTCGCAAACGTGTTGATGACGAACGGCGCGCTGATCGAGGTGGTGGCGCCGATCGACACCGTCGGCTTGCGGTCGAGCGCGATGGAACGGGGGTTGACGATGTCGATCGCCGAAACCAAGTCGCTCCACACGGTTTCGACCTCGGTGAGGGGGTCGATGGTGCCGTTCGAGTCCGCGTCGAAGAAACGCAGGATGCTGTCGGGCGCTTGGCTCTCGGCGGCGTAGATGCTGCCGTCCGAAGCCGCGGCCATGCGCCAGATCAGCGTCGAGCCCGGGGCGGTCCACCACTGGACGGCCTCGGTGAGGTTGTCGATGACCTGGTTGTTGTTGTCGTCGCGGAAGCGCCAGATGGTCTCGTTGGTGGTGTCCGCGAGGTAGAAGTAACCGTCGGCGTCGATGGTCATGCCCCAGAAGAACGGGTTCGACGCGAGGGTCGGCGGCACGAAGAAGGGCAGGACCTCACCGGCGTCGATGCTGCCGCTCGAGTTGACGTCATCCAGCCGGTACACACCCTTCGCAAGGGAGCCAGCGGACGGAATGTCCACCAGGTACAAGTGGCCGTCGGCGCCGACGGTCACATCCTGGGGCAAGTTGTCCCCACCGGCGCCCGAGGGGAACTCGTGGTACACGGCGGCCTCTCCAAGACCGTTGGCGTTGCCGTCGAAGTTGCTGTCGAACAGACGCACGATGCGGTCCTGGGGGTTGGCGCCGTCACCCGCGACGGAGAGCCACACGTTGCCGATGAAGTCGACGGTCAGGTTGGCCGGGGATGCGGTGGTGATGTTCGACTGGTTGCCACCGGGACGGCCGTCGAAGAAGAGCGTCGCCTCGCCGGCGCTGTGGCAGACTCCGTCGCCGTCGAGGTCGATCAGGCGCACGACGACCTCTTCGCTCGAGTCGCTGACGAACACGACGCCGTTGAGGCCCACGGTGATGCCGTTGGGGTTGGTCAGCGGGATCGGCCCGATCGCGTCGGAGTAGAACTCCACGGTCTCGCCGGGGGAGTCGAAGCGCCCATCGAGGTCCAGGTCCTGCAGGCGGTAGACGGCGTCCGTCGACGGGCAGGGCACGAACACGTCGCCCGTTTGGGAGAAGGGCTGCAGGGGCAGGAGGCCCTGCGTGTGGGCCGCCGGTGCGGCAAGGGCCACGGCCGAGGCGCCGAGCAGGAGGGAGTAGGTCGTGTGCTTCATGGCTTGGGTGGCGCGGTCGGGACGGGCGCCGTGGAGGAGATCGTCGGAGGGGTGCCGGGCTTGCGTCCGGCGGGTGCACCAGCATGGCCCGCTGGCGAGGGAGTGCGCAAATGGTAGTTGAGACTGGATCTCAAGACAACAGGCTTGCGGCCGCGCCTCTGGAGTCTACGCCAGGTCCGGCGAACGCGCCGGGGCGCCGGGACGACGGCGCCGTTTTCCCGGCCGGTTCCCCGTACACTCCGCGTTCCATGGGCGGAGTCCTGGCCATCGATCACGGCACCCGCGTCAGCGGCTTTGCGTCGACCGATTCCCTGCGGATCGCCACCTCGGCCCTGCCCGCGGTGCGCGCCCCGGGGGATTCCGACGCCCTGCTCGACCACCTGGAGCGGCTGGTGGCCGAACGCGACGTGGACGTCCTCCTGGTCGGCCTGCCCCTGGACGGAAAGGGCCAAGACACGGCCCGATCCAAGGACGTACGCCGGTTCGCGCGCCGCGCGGCGCAGCGCCTCCCGTCACTCGCGGTGTGCGGCTGGGACGAGCACCTGACGACCCGGGCCGCGCGCGAGTTGCTCGTCGAGGAAGGTGTCTCGAAACGCAAGCGCCAGGAGCTGCGCGACAGCTACGCGGCGCTCGTCTTGCTGCGAGATTGGATGGCCGCCGGCGAGCCGCGCACACACACCCTGTGACGGCGCCGACCCGCGGGGATCAGCGAATGGCCGTCGCGATCCAACGCGCCACTTCGGCGGCGAGTTCGTCGGCACCCTGGTCGTGGAAGAGATCGTGGCGGCGACCCGGCAACGCGCGTCGCTCCGCGCGCGGATTGGACGCACACCAGCGCGACACGGCGGCTTGGTCCACGAGCGGATCGTCCTCTCCCACCAACACCAGTGTCGGCACGTCGAGCCGCGCAAAACCGGCGCCCACACGCTCCAGCGTGGCAGGCAAATGGCCGAGGGTGTGCGCGCTGATGTCGTTGTGCACGAGCGGATCGGCGGCGAGCAGACGCTGCTCTGCGGGCAGCGACGTGAGCGCCTCGGGGCTGTGGCCCAGCGACCCTGCGGACGTGGGACCGACCTTCGCGAACAGTCCCTTCAGCCCTCCCGGTTTGCGCGGCGCTTCGTACCGCGGCGCGAGGTTCGGCGAGGCGAGCACCAACGCGCCGACCGCATCGGGGTGGTTGATGGCGTAGGCCACCGCGTAGACCGCGCCGAGGCCGAGGCCCACGAGGAGTCGCGGCGCGTCGGGCAAACGGTAGGCGAGGTGGTCCTGGACCGCCTCGATGTCGCGCAGGACCTCCGCCAACCCGGCGGAGTGGCCGCGCGGGCCTTCGCTCTTCCCGTGACCGCGCATGTCGGGCAGCGCGATGGCCCAGCCGCCCTCGGCCAGCGTGGACGCGAGTGCCTCGTAGCGGCCGCCGTGGTCGCCGGCGTCGTGCAGGATCGTGATCGAACCCTTGGGTTCGCCTACCCCCGCCACCTCGAGGACGTGCAGCAGAAACATGCCCTCGGCCTTGTGCGAGAGCCCGGCCTTCTCCGTGCCATCCGGGTTGGACTCACGCAGTTCGAGGTTGGTGACGAAGGCGCCGGTGCGATTCATGACGGGGAGGGTGCGGAGCGTTGGGGTGGGGCGCCGAAGGGAGGCGGCGAGGATAGGCACGCCCCCGCGCGCGCCGCAAGCGCGGCGCGGCGCTCAGGTGTGGTACAAGGCCCCGGACGCGAGTGGCCCAGGCGGCCGCCGCGGTGCCCGCGGAGCTTCGGCCACGTCGGCACCGAGGAGGAAAGTCCGGACTCCGCGGGTCAGGGTGGTTGTTAACGACAACCGGCCGCGAGGCCAGGGAAAGTGCCACAGAAAGCAAACCGCCCCCCGGCCGGCAACGGTCGGGAGGTAAGGGTGAAAGGGTGCGGTAAGAGCGCACCGCGGCCCCGGTGACGGGGTTGGCAAGGTAAACCCCACCCGGAGAAAGACCACATAGGGGGGCAATGGCGACGACCCGCGCCGCTCCCGGGTAGGTCGTTCGAGGGGGCGTGTGAGCGCCCCCCCAGAGAAATGGCCGCCACCCCGCCCTCGGGCGGGGAACAGGATCCGGCTTACGGGCCACTCGCGTCCCTCCCCCTCCCGCCCGCTCCCGGCGGGGGTCCATCCCGTCCGCGGCCCTGGGGCGAGGGAAGGTCGCCCCGCCCCCAGCCCGTGGGGTGACCGGGCGGCTCCCACCCACTAGATGTGGTAGGTGACCCGAGCTTCCACCGCTGCATCTGGACAGGCGGCCCGGCCGAGCCTACTCTCTTTGCCCCCGAGCCTCCCCGGCCGGGGATCCAGGGAGCCCCTCGGGCCCCCGGACCGGGTGCCCGCCATGGAGTTCGTCTTCGTCGTTCCCCGCCGAGCCCTCTTCCCCGAGAGTGCGCCCCACGGCTTCGCGCCGTTCCTCGGGAACGCCGCTGGCGTGGCCGACGGCGCGCACTTCGAACGTGTGGTGGCCGAGCACGGTTTCTTCGTCGAGCGCGCCCGCGCCGAGCGGGAGCCGGACTGGAAGCAGGTGATTCCCTACACGCTGGTCGCGCGGCGCCCGGCCACGCAGGGCGGATCCGCCGGCGAACCGGAGATCCTGCTCCTGACCCGCAGCGCGCGGGGCGGTGACGCGCGCCTGCACCACAAGATGTCGATCGGCGTCGGGGGCCACGTGGAGCCGATCGACTGCGAGGGCACCGCCCCCGGCGCGCCCCGCAACCCGTTGCGCGCGGGTTCGGCCCGGGAACTTGCCGAGGAATTGCACATCCAGGCGGAAACCGCGCCGCGTCCGGTCGGTCTCTTGAACGACGACACCAACGCGGTGGGCGCGGTGCACGTAGGACTCGTGCAGGTGCTGGAAGTACCCGCCGGAACGGGCGTCGAAGTACGCGAGGCCGAGGTACTCACCGGCCGACTCCTCTCGATCACCGAACTCGAACGACTGGTCGCCGACGGGGCGAACCTCGAGTCCTGGTCCCGCCTGCTGGTCCCCCACCTCCGCCACTTCTTCGGGGTGGAGCGGCAGGACAAGGGCGCCAGGACCGAAGCGGCGCCAGCACTGCGCCCCGCTCCCACGACCCCATCCTCCACCGGCCCCAACAACCCGCGCCCGACCATCGCGCACCCAAACTGAGCCGTCACGAGAAGCCCCAGCGGCCCGACCATCTCGCGGCACACAGCACACCGGGAATCCCCTTCGGATTCCCCTAAGGACGAGGCAATACCCATGGCATCCATCAGCAAGAAGGCGCGTTCGATCGACGTGGAGCAGCTTTACGACCTGCTGCTCGGCGCGCGTACGGCGGAATCTGTGACCCTGCACTTCAAGGACGGCCGCGTGCTCAAGGGCGCCCTCGTCTTCAACCAGTTCAAGGGCACGGGCCGTTTGATCAACGTGGACCAGGAGATGAGCGAGGACTTCTCCGTCGACGAGCTGCGCGACCTGAAGTACTGAGCGCGCAGGCGTGCCGAAGGCCCTCCCCCAGCGCGGGGGGCCATCGCGGCCCACGGCGGTAACCCCGCCGTGGGCCGCGGTCGTTGGCGGCACGCGCGGGCGTTAGCATCCAGCCATGTTCGCCTCCGCCCTCGGGCTGCTTGCCCTGTCGTTCGGCCCGCCCCAGGGGATTGACGAGTTGCTGACCCTGACACTCCTGGCCCACGACGGGCAGAACTTCGCGCCGGCCGGCGGACTGCGGGCGAGCTACGCGCCCGCGGTGCTTGCCCTATCGTCACGCTCCTCGATGCAACCCCGTTCGGTGGCGCGACGGGAGGGGCACGTGCTGCGCCTGCCGCTGATCGTGGTGCCCGTCGCCGAGATTCACGGCGACGCCGAGACGGTGCTGACGGCGCAAGCCGTGGCCCACGCGAGCGACGTGTCGGTGCTGTGGGCCGAGGACCCCACCGCCGACCTCGGGCCGGCGCTGTACCGCGTCGGTGCGCCGCAGTTGCCCCGTTCGGCGCGTGGCGTCGCCGAGGCGCCGGCCGCGATGGCGCTCGGCGGCGCTCCGCGAAGCGCGCTTCCGGAATTGGCGCGCTGGGATGGTTTGCCCTGGGCGGGAGACCTGCGCGTGGAACCGGGCGAGGCGCCGGCGGACTATGTGGTGCTGACGACCGGCGATCTGTTCGCTCGCGGGGGGCTCGAGGCGGGGCAGCTCGAACTCGCGGCGGCCGCCGACACGGAGCCGTGGCTGCGCGCGACCCTCGCGCCCCACTCCCACTACCTGGTGCCCACGCCGCGCGGCGCGTTCGAGCTGCGCCTCGGCGGCAGCCTCGACCGACTGCAGTTCGTCGATGCTTCGCCCGTGGCCGACGCCGACTTGGTGCAACTCGACGCGTCGCCGCCGCGGGTGGCGCCCCTCGCGGAGGAAGGCTGGGCCTGGCGCCGCGGCGGTGTGGGCCCGGCGCAGTCGGTGCCGCAGGCGGTGCGCGTCCGCGGCCGCGAGCACTTCGAGCCGCTCGGAGACCGTCGCCCGCGGCGGGGCGAGATGCTGGAAGTCGTGTTCCAACCGCCGCCGCCGGCGGACGAGGGGCAGACATGGTCCCTCGTGGTCTCGCTGGTCCGGAAGACCGCCGGTCTCGGCTCGCCCCGCCCACAGACCATCGGCGCCGTGGACGCGCGGTTCGTCGAGCGCGCCGCCGAACTGGGCCTCGGGCAGGTGCACTTCGAGGGCCCCGACCTGCAGCTCGACATCCGCCCCACCATGGGCCCGGGACTCGCGTTCGGGGACGTCGATGGGGACGGCCTGGTCGATCTCTACGCGTTGCAGGGCGGCGGGCGCGAGGGCAGCGAAGTCGACGGCAACCGCCTGTTCGTGAACCGCTCGTCCAAGGGCCAACTGCGCTTCGTCGAAGCCGGCGACGCCGGCGCGCCGGACACCGGTTGGGGCATGGGCGCGCTCTTCTTCGACGGCGACGGCGATGGGCGGCTCGACCTCTACGTGGCGAACTACGGCCCCGATTCGCTGTGGCACAACCTGCCGAGGGAGCGCGCGGAGCTGCCGTTCCAACTCACCGACGTCAGCGCCGCGGCGGGGCTCGTGCACGACCTTTGGAGCGCGGGTGTCACCGCCGGGGATCCGGACCTCGACGGCGATCTCGACCTCTACGTGGCCAGTTACCTGCGCTACGACGAAGCCGCCCTGCCGGACACCGGCGGCGCTGCGTTCCTGCGCGAGGACCCGCCGGCGATGTTGCCCTACGCATTCCCGGGCGAGCGCAACGTCTATCTCGAGAACCAGTCGGACGGAGGTGCGCTGAAGTTCGTCGACACGACCGAAGCAGTGGGCCTCGTCGACGCCCAGGGCCGCGGCATGCAGCCCGTCTTTTGGGACTTCGACCGCGACGGACTGCCCGACCTCTACGTCGCCAACGACGTCAGCATCAACCAACTGTTCCACAACCTCGGGGAGGGACGTTTCCGCGAAGTCTCCTTCGCGGCGGGCATGGACGATCCGCGCGGGGGCATGGGCGTCGCCGTCGGCGACGTCGATCTCGACGGGGACGAGGATCTCGTGCTGACCAACTGGCAGCTCGAATCCAATGCGCTCTACATCAACCACCTGAGCGGAGAGCAGAGCCAGCGCACACGCGTGCCGAGCTTCCGCGACCTCGCCGTCGAACTCGGCATCGGCCGACCCAGCGTGGGACTGACGGGGTGGGGCGCGGTGCTCGACGATCTGGACGGCGACGGGGACTTGGACCTGGCGGTCGCCAACGGGTACACGAGCCCCGACTACGAGAGCACCGGCATCTGCGTCGGCCAGCCCGCGCACCTGTTCGAGAACGACGGCGAGGGCCACTTCGCGCTGGTCTCGGACGAATGGGCCCCGGACTTCGCCGCGGCGTGGGCCTGGCGCGCGCTCGGCGCCTGTGACTTCGCGCAGAACGGCGCGCTCGACCTCGTGATGAGCGCGAACAACGGTCCGCTCGCGTTCTTCGAAAATCGTCGCCCAGCCGCGCGATGGCTCGGCCTGCGCCTGCGCGCGCGCGGCAAGAACACCCACGCCATCGGCGCGGAGGTGACGATCCGAGGCGGCGAGCGCCTGCTGCGCCGCACATTGGCGGCGGGGACGAGTTACCTGGTCGGCAACGCGCCCGAGTTGTGGTTCGGCCTCGGCGACATGCAACCCGAGCGCATCGAGGTGCGCTGGCCCGACGGACAGCGCTCGGAGCACGCCGTGCCCGAACCCAACCGCTTCCACGTCTTGCGCCAACCGGAGCCCGAGGCGGACGGGGCGCGTTGATGGACACGCGCACCGAAACGAGCTGGATCGACCGGCTCGTGCTGCTGCCGGCGCTCGCCATCGTGGCGTTCACGCTGCTCGGCCCGGTGCAGTCCGGCGACCTCTGGTGGCACCTCGCCGTCGGCGATTGGGTGCGCGAACACCTGGCGATGCCGTGGCGCGATCCCTTCAGCCACACGGCCGGGGATGCGCTCTACGTGCCCCAGGAATACGGGAGCCAGGTGCTGTACTCGTTGGTGCAGGACGTCGGCGGCGTCGCGGCGCTGAAGGTGTTCGGTGCGCTGTTGGGTGTGGGGATGGTGCTGTTCGCCGCACGGCTTTTCCGCCGCAGCCTGGGTCCCAGTTGGGCCGCGGCGATGGCCGCGCTGTTCGCGGCGGCCTACGCGATCAAGTGGGAGCTGCGCCCGCACCTGATCTCGACGTTGGTGTTGCTGTGGCTCTTCGATCGCCTGTTTGCGGCGGATGCGACGGGCTCGCGCGGGGAAACGCCGAGCCCGAGCCCCCGTTTCGCCCTCGGCCTCGCCGCGCTGACCGTCGTGTGGGTGCAACTGCACGCCGAAGCCGTGTTCGTGCCGATTTTCTGCCTGCTGGGGACGATCGCCGTGGGATTGGGCGGTCTCTTCGATCGCCTGCGCTTCGAGCGGCCCATTCCGTGGGCGGCGCTCGTGCGCTGGGTGACCGCCTTTGTCGCGACCCTCGCCGCGAGCTTCCTGTCGCCGCTCGGCTGGTGGCCACATCGGTACGCGCTGTTCAAACGGGAGATCCCCAAGCTCTACATCGACGAGTGGTTCCCGGCGTGGATCTGGCCCTCGGACCCCAGGTTCCAAGTGCTCGACCTGCGCCTCGGCGCGCTCTTGCTGGGGCTCTTCGTCCTCAGCGCCATCGCCATCGTGTGGGGCCTGCGCTTGCGCCTCACGGGCGCGCCCGGACGCGGCCCCACGTGGCAGCGCCTCGGCCTCCTGGCCGCGTTCGTGTTCCTCGCGCTCACGGCGCGGCGCTACCTGTGGATGCTGGCGCTGCCCCTCTGCGATCTCGTTCTGCTCCTGCGTTCGGCGCAGAAACCGCTCGCGGCGATCGGCCGATCGCGTGTGTTGCCGCGGGCACTGGCGATTCTTGCGGCGGTGCCGCTCGGCCTCTCCCACTTCCCGCGGAACACCGCCGCGGCATGGCGCGAAGACCGTTTCTTCCAGGCCGCGGACGAGCGCCTCCTGCCCGTGCATGCGGCGGCGGTGCTGGCAGAGTTGGGGCCCAAGGGCAACCTCTTCCACCCGTACGACTGGGGCGGGTACCTGCTGCACACACTGGGTCCCGCGAATCCGATTTTCGTCGACGGTCGCACGACGCTGTTCGAGGCTGTGATCCCCGAGCGTTGGCGCGCCGAGCGCGACTCCGACTACGGGCGAGAGGTGCTCGCCGCGCGCGACGTGCGCGCCATCGTGTCGCGGCGGCTGATCATGGGCACCGACCCGCCCGTCGCCTACCGCCCCCCGGACGCGGACCGGAACTGGATCCGGGTGCACGGGGACGCCCTCGCCGAACTCTGGATCCGCGCGGACGAGGTCGAGGCCCTCGACCGCTACACCGTGTGGTACGGCGCGGCCGGTGTGCCGTTCGATCGCGAGCGCGGGTTCGTCGAGCTCGCCGCGTGGATCGCCGACGAACGTTGGCTGCGCGAGCGCGACCTGTTCCCGCCGGCCGTGGCCGCGCCGCTCGCACCCGCCGTCGAACGGGTGCGCCGCTCCCCCGCCGATCCCGACGCCTGGTTGGTCCTCGCGCGCACGGCCCAGAACCTGCGCCTCGGCCGCAACGCGCGGTACGCGCTCGAGCGGCACTTGGCTGCGCGGGCCGCCCGTGAGCCCGAGTTCGATCCCGAGCCTTGGCTACGCCGCCTCGACGAGGCCGGGCCCGGCGCGACCCTGCTCGCACTGGACGGCCGCTGACCTCGGCCGAAACGCCGTATGGCACGCGGTGGCCCGCCGGGCCGACGGCCGCGGATTCCCCTCGAAGCTTGCCCGGCGGCCGGGCGCACGCCACGCTCTTCGGGCATGGAGGCGGCGGACACAGGCAATCGGACCGCGCGGGCGACGTGGCTCGTCCTGGGGCTCGTCGCGCTCGCGCTGGTCGTGTTCACGAAGTCCGGAGCCGGATCGTGGGCGGACGCGTCGCGCCTTGCGACGATCGAGAGCCTGGCCGAGCGCGGCACGCTCGCCATCGACGACAGCGTCTACTTCTGGCAGGGCGACCGCGTGCGTTTCGACGGGCGCTACTACAGCCACCAGCCGCCGATGTTGGCGATCCTCGGGGCCGGTCCGTACCGGCTCCTGCACACGGCGACCGGCCTTTCGATCGACGACGCCGCCACCTACCGACTCCTGACCTGGTTGCTGGTGGGGCTGCCCGTGCTGCTGGGATTGTGGGCGCTGGGGCGACTGCTCGGCGACTTCGGCGTTTCCCCGCAGTGGACGGCGGCCCTGGTGGCCCTGGCCGCGGTCGGCACGCTGCTGTTCCCCTACGCCCTGGTGCTGAACCAGCACGCGCCGGCTGCGGGTCTCGTGCTGGCCGCGTTGCTGGCGGCGCGCCGGGGCTGGCCCGCGCTCGCAGGCGCTCTCGCGGCGCTGGCCACGTGCATCGACCTGACGGCGGTGTTCTTCCTGGTGGCCGTGGCGCTGCCCGTATGGGCGAGCGCGGGCCCGGTCGGAATCCTGCGGTACGGGCTCGGAGCACTTCCGCCGCTTGCCCTGCACTTCAGCATCAACCACGCCATCGCCGGCGACTTCCTGCCGTTCGGCCTGCATGTCGAGGCCTTCCGCTACCCGCTCTCGACGTTCTTGCTCCAGAGCCTGACCGGCGCCGCGGGCCGGGACGGCGCGTTCTTCGAGTACGCGCGTGTCGCGCTCGTGGGTGAGAGCGGGCTCTTTGCGTACCACCCGTGGCTCTTGCTCGCCGTGCTCGCCGGAGTCGTCCTGTTGCGCCCCCGCCTGCCGCGGACGGCGAATGCCGCGGTGCTGGTGGCGGTGGGCGCCGCGTCGCTCGGCGTGGTGCTCTACTACCTCACCAGCTCGCGCAACCTGGGCGGTTCGTCCTTCGGCATGCGCTGGTTCGCGGTGTTCGCGCCCGCACTCGCGCTGTTCCCCGGGGCATGGATCGCCGCGCGCGAGCGCGGTGGGCGCCCGTGGACGCCCATGCCCCTCGCCTGGTGGCTCGCCGTGCCGCTCGTGGTGGTTTCGGTGGCAGGAGCGGCGCTCGGCGCGATCAATCCGTGGGCCAAGTTCAGTTGGCGCCACGAGACGTCGCCGCGCGGCATCACGGGGTTGGAGGAGGCCCCGCCGTCGCGCATCGAACACCTGCGGCGCGAGTGGAAGCGCATCCGCTACACGGGGCCCATCGACGCGGAGTCCTATGAGGCGAACTACTTGACACTGCTCGACCAACACCGGCGCTTCTACCTGCAGCCCGCGCCGCAACTGGACGCGGAGGCGCGCGCCGAGTTCGTCGGGCGCGGGCTGAAACCGCTGCTCGAAGTCGCGGCGGTGCTCGACGAGGAGCGCAGCACCAGCGAGGTGCGCCCGATCGCGCACTTTTGGATCGGCAAGTTCCACGCGGCGATGGGCAACACCATCGCGGCGCGCGCCAGCTACGAACGTGTGTTGCAACTGCGGCCCGGATACCCCGCGGCACAAACGGCGCTGCTGGCGCTCGGAGCCGACTCCGACTCGCCGCGCTGACGTGCGCCGCGTCAGCGCGGATCGACGAAGGCCGCCTGGGCCGCGCGCACGCCGATCCGGACACGGCCGGTCGAGAACTGCAGCGTCTCGGCGAAGGGCGGCGACACGACGAGCCGCAGTTCGACCAGGTCCCCCGGTCGCACTCCGGCGGGCGCATCGGCCTTGAGCAAGAGCACGGGCGCGCCCTCCGTGGCGTTCGGTGCCATGGGGAGTTCCACTCCGCGCAGCAGCACCGTGTCGCCGGCGTAGAGGTCGACGCGCATGGGCCCCGCGTCGTGGGCCGAACGCAGGTCGCGCACGTCGCGCACGGGCAAGAGGAGGCGGGAGCCCGCGCCCCAGGTCTGCATCCAGCGCGCGTCGTCGCCCAGCAGGCGGTCGCGGGGCGGCACACCGGTGCGCTCGACCCACGGGAAACAGCCCATCAGCGCCGAAGGGAGCGGCGGCCTTTCGCGCACGGCGGCCGCGACGAGGGGCAGGGCCACGGCGAGCACCATTCCGCCCGCCAGCACGAACCGGCGCGGCACCTGGGCCGCGGGCGCGCCGTGGGCGAATCCAGCGAGCCCCATTCCAACCAACAGCGCGATCGGATAGGCCGCGCCCAGTTCCAGGAGCGGATGTCCGAGTTGCACGTTGAGCGCCAGCCCGAGCAGCGCGGCGGGCACGGCGGCCGCTTCGAACGCCTCGGCATCGAAGAGCCCGGGTGCGCCGGCCCGCGCCCGGCTCGTCGCGCGCCAACTCCCCACCAGCGCCAACCCGAAGAGGGCGAGCCCGAGGGCCGCGCCGGGCAAACCCTCCTCGGCGCTCCACTGCAGCACCTGGTTGTGCGCGTTTTCGTGGCGCGGGTTGAACGCGACCTGCCGCGCTGGATCGTGCACGTCCCCGAGGCGCAGGGGGAACGAACCCAAGCCGTGACCGAACACGGGTGCGCGGCCGGTCAGGGCGATGGCCCCGAGCCAGGGCGCCGAGCGGTTCTCGCGCAGGTAGCTCGTGTTGTACTCGAGGCGGGTGGTGCGCACGAAGTCCTCGGCGTACCGCGACGTCGCCGCGAAACGGCCGAGTGTTTCGAGCGGCACCCACTGCACGGCCAGCAGCACGACCCCGAGCAGCACCAACGGCCCAAGGACCAGGGGTCGCACGAGCACCCGGCGCGCCCCGAGCGTAGCGAGCACGAAGACCAGGAACGCGAACAACGCCGCGCCCTGGGCGGCCTTCGAGCGGGCCGTCAGCATCAGGAAGAGACCGGCGGCGAGGGCGAGCGCTCCCACGGACGCCGCGCGGCCGGTGCCCGCCAAACTGCCCGCGCCGCGGCCCGGGCCGCGCACACGATGCGCGACCCAACCGGTGGCGAGCACGGCGGCGAGGGGCAACCACACGAGGAGCGCGCTCCCGAGCGCATTGTTGTCGAGGAGCGGCCGGTGCATGCGGCCGAGGCCCGCGGCGAGGCGCGCGAAGAACGACTCGCCGCGCCAATGGGAGGCGCGCGCCAGTTCGACCCACGCCATCGCAAAGCCCACCAGCAAGGCCAGCGATGCAGCGCGCGCGCCTTCGCAGAGGAGGCTGCGGCCGCCGTCGCCGCGCTCGAGCGCCAGTCCCAGCGCCAGGGCGACGATCGCGAGGCTCTCGAGCCGCAAGAGCAGCGCGCGCAGGCTGTGCACGGCCTCGATGGCCGAGCGCGGCACCAGCACATCTTTCGCCGCCGCCTCGAAGAGCGCACCGGCAAACGGCGTGCCCTCTGGCAACGCGCCGAGCACACCCAAAACCGCGGAACCCACGGACCACGCGGCCCAAAGGCACAGCACGACCACCGCCCAGCGAGCCGGGCCCGCGGCGCCCCTCAGGCCGGCGAGGGCGCGCGCACCCCCGCCCGCCACCAGCGCCGCTGCCAGGCAACCGTGCAGCACGGCGCGCTCGAACTCGAACGGCAGCACGTGGGCGACGACGGGCACGAGCGGCAGCGCAAATGCCAGTGCGACGCCGCGGGCGAGCAGCAACTCGGCGGCCCCGGGCGATCGCAGGTACCTTGCACCTGCGAGCCACGGCACGCCAAAGGCCACGAGAACCAACCACGCCTGCTCCGGTGCTCCCGCCAACCAGCCGTGGTACAGGCCGTGCACCAAACTGGGCACGGCGAGCGCCGCCGCAGCCAGGTAGGCCAGGGCGCCACCGCGCCGACCGTGCGGGCGCTCGTTCATGCAAACGGCCAGATCAGCGGCGCGAGCAGCACCGTCACGATGCCGAGCAACAGGTTGAGCGGCACACCGACACGCAGGTAGTCCGCAAAGCGGTAGCCGCCCGGGCCCATGACCATGAGGTTGGTCTGGTAGCCGATCGGCGTCGCGAAGCTGGCGGAACCGGCCATCATCAAAGCGAACAGGAACGGCAGCGGGTTCGCCTCGATGCGGTCCGTCACCTGCAACACGAACGGGAACACGAGGGCCACCGCAGCGTTGTTCGAGATCACCTCCGTCAAGATCGTCGTGCCGAGGTAGATCGCCGCCAGGATGGCGAGCGGGTTGGTGCCGGCGACGTCGAGGAAACCGCCCACCAGGGACTCCGCGAGGCCGCTCTTTTGGATCGCCGTGCCGATGCCTAGCGCGGCGGCGATCACCAGCAGCACGCTCCAATCCACGCTGCCGCGCGCGGCCTGGACCGACGTGCAACGCAGGAACACCATGAGCGCGCCCGCGACCATCGCGGCTTGCAACATGCTGAGCCATCCCACACCCGCCACCAAGACCATGGCGAGCAGGATGGTCACCGCGAGCCCTGCCCGTTGGTGGCGGCGGGGGCTCGAGTCGGAGAGTTCGGAGACGAGGAAGAAGTCGCGGTCGTCCCTGTGCCGCTCGGCAAAGGCCGCGTCGGCCTCGAGCAGCAGCGTGTCACCGGCCTGGATCTCGATCTCCCCCACCTTGCCGCGCACCCGCTCGCCGCCGCGGGCCACGGCGATGACCACCGACTGGTAGCGGGTGCGGAAACGCGCGCCCTTGATCGTGCGTCCCACGAGCGGACTGGTGTTCGAGACCACGGCCTCGACGAGCCGCCGGTTGGCGCGCGGTTCGTCGAGTTTGTAGATCTGGTTCGTCGCGGGCTCGAGGCCGCGGATGGTCTGCAAGTCCTTGATCGACTCGACGACTCCCGTGAACACCAGCCGGTCGCCGGCGTCGAGCCGCTGTTCGGGTCCGGGAGCGGCAAACACGTAGCCGCCGCGTTCGATCTCGACCAGGAACGCCCCGGGCAGGGCGCGCAGGCCCGCGCCCTCGACCGTGCGCCCCGCGAGCGGCGAGTTCGCGGGGATGAGCATCTCCGCCGTGTACTCGCGCACGTCGCGCAACTTGGCCGTCGCGGAACTGCGGTCGGGCAGGAGGCGCGGCCCGAAGAGCACGAGGTACAGCGTGCCGACGAGCGCGCAGGGCACACCGATCCAGGCGATTTCGAACAGGCCGAACGGCTCGATGTCGGTGTTGCTCGCGACGAGGCCCGCCACCACCAAGTTGGTGCTGGTGCCGATCATCGTGCACGTGCCGCCGAAGATCGCCGCGTAGGAGAGCGGAATCATCAGCTTCGACGGCGAGATGCCGAGCTTCGCCGACCACTCGCGGACCGCCGGGATCATCATCGCGACCACCGGCGTGTTGTTGAGGAACGCGCTGAACGCGATCACGGGCCCGAGGATGCGCAGGATCGCGCGCCGCACACCCTTGGGACGCCCGAGCGCCCCCCGCGCAATCGCATCGATGACGCCTGTTTGGTGCACACCCGCGACGACGACGAACAGCGCTCCCACCGTCACCAAACCCGGGTTCGCGAGCCCCGCCAGGGCTTCGTGGGTGTCGAGCACCCCGATGCGCCAGCCGCCGGCGCCATCGGGAAGCGGCACCACCACCAGCAGGGTCAGCCCGGCGAGCAGCACCACGTCGGGTGCGAGGCGATTTGCGGCAAGGAGCGCAAAACACAAAACCAAGACCACGAGACAGACGGCGGCATCGACTCCCACGTTGTTGGACCGACGGGGTACGGTTGGGTCCCCGCGGGCGGCAGAAGCCTACCGCGGAGGGGCCCCGGACGCGATGGGCGGGGGTGCTCCCCCGTCCGCCCCGCGCCCGACGTCTCCGCGCCCGGGTGCGATCCGGACCCGCGCGTTGTAGTCGGGCACACCGGCTTCGGGGTCCCGGCGCCCGCTCTCGAGCAGCGGGTTCACCTCGGGCCAAAATCCCTGCAGGGTTCCGCGGGCCACCGGCGCCAGGAAGGCGCGTCCTTCGAATCGCGCCCGCGGACTCTCGAGCACCAGCGGCGCATCCTGTTCGAGTCCGAGCGCGCGCGCATCGTCGGGGTGCACGAAGATGTGGTCCCGGTCGGCGCCCGTGAGCTGGTCCCGGTGCTTTTGCACCATCGAGTTGAACTGTTTGCCGCGGCGTGTACAAAGCACGAAGGGGTAGTCGCGCGCCAGTTCCTCCGCCGCGGGGTCGGGGTCGAGCCCCGGCGGCCGCACCGGCTGGAAGTGGGCCCGGCCACTCGCGGTCAGGAAACGGCCGCCTTCGAAGAGGCGCTCGCCGCCCCACTGGAACTGGTCCCCCTGCTTCGCGAGCGCGGCAATGCCCCGGTAGAACGGCACGGCGCGCTCGATGTCGGCGCGAATCTCGGCCGAGCTCGTGCAACCGAGGACCGCGGCCGCGTCGGGGCGGACCGCGCGGGCCAGGTCGAGCAGCAGTTGCCACTCGGCGCGGGCCTTCGGCAGGTCGGCGCGCGGCAACTCGGGCGAGAAGATGACCCGCCGTTCGGTGCTGGTCTCCGTGCCGCCGCCGGTCTGCTCGTAGCGCGTCTGCGCGGGCAGCACGTACACCGTGTCCTTCGGTTCGACCAGCATCTGCGAGGACAGGACGATGTCCGTGTGCACACGGAGATCGATGTTGCGAAGCGCGGCGGCCACACGCTCGGGGTCGGGCATGGTCTCGAGGAAGTTGCCACCCGAACAGTAGAGCGCGTCGAGTTCCCCGCGCTCCGCCGCGTCGAGCGCCGTCGCCGTGTCGAGGCCCGGCGCGCTCGGAACGGGAAAGCCCCACAACTCCGAGAAGTGCCGCGCGTTCTCCGCGTGGACCTCGAGTCCGCCGGGGAACGCCGTGGTGTAGGCCCCCATCTCCGCACCGCCCTGCACACCGCTGTGGCCGCGGATCGGCATCAGCCCCGTGCCCGGCCGCCCGACCCATTCGAGGAGCAGCCCGAGGTAGATGAGCGCGCGCACGGTGTCCGTGCCGTGGGCGTGTTGCGTGAGCCCCATCGACCAGACGAGACAACCGCGTCGGGCCGCGGCGAACTCGTCCACCAAAGCGTCGATCTCGGCCTGTTCCGCGCCGGCGAGTTCACAGAGGCGCCGGTCGTCCTGCGAAAGGAGGTCAGCGCGCCACGCCTCGAAACCCTCGGTGTGCTCGCCGAGGAACGCGCGCGCCACCGCGCCGCGCTTCAAGAGTCCCTTGGCGATGGCGTTGTAGAGTGCGAGGTCGCCGCCCACACGCACCTCGTAGAAACGATCGACGATGCGCGTGCCGAAGAGCGCCGAATCCGCGTTCGACGGGATCCAGTAGCGCTCCATGCCCGGTTCGCGGTACGCATTGATCGACAGCACGCGCGCGCCGCGCCGTTTGGCCTCGTAGAGGTACTTGAGGGCGACGGGCTGGTCGTTGGCCGGATTGGAGCCCGCGAACACGATCAAATCGCACTCCCACCAGTCCTTGTAGGAACAGGTGGTGGCTGCGCGCCCCAGGGTGGTTTTCATCGCCACGGTGCTGGAGCTGTGGCAGAGGCGCGCCGAGTTGTCGACGTTGTTCGAGCCCAAAAACCGCGCGACCTTGCCGGCCAGGTAGTACGACTCGTTCGTGATGCCGCGGCTCGTCAGGAACAGGAACGTGCGCGACGGATCCACCGCGCGCCAGCGGGCACCGATGTCGGCCCAGGCCTCGTCCCACGTTACCTCCGTGAATCCGCGCTCGCCGCGCCTCCGCCGCATGGGGAACGCAAGCCGCCCCAACCCGCGCAGGGCGCGCGAATCCAGCGCCGCGAGGGCACGTGCATCGACGAGCACGGCGGGATCCAGCGCCGGCGCCGTGTTCAGCCGCAACAGGTTGAGCCGCACGAGGCAAAGGTGCGTGCCGTCGATCGTCCAGTCCTTGAGCCCCGTGGTTCCGAGCGCACAACCGTCGCACACACCGCGACTCAGGACGCGCCACGCGTAGGGCAGGTTGTCGCGGTTCTCCCAGAGGATGCGCAGCATCTCGCGGAAGTGGTGCGGTTTGGTTTCCCCGAGCCCAAAGGGCACCAGGGAATGCCAGCGGGGACGTCTTTGGACCCGTGTTTCGCTCATTGCTCGGCGCGCGAGCTTACCGCGCGCTGCGCCCCGCACGGCGGGCTTCTCAGGTGCAAAGGGGTCCTACGTTCCCGGCGCGCCGGGGCGGCTCGGCCCGATGTTCTCGGTCCAGGCCCTGAGGGCGTAGTGTTGGCGCAGGCGCTGGCGGCTGATGGTCTGGCAGGCGCGCGCCTCGTCGAGCCGTCCCGCCATGGCCAAGTGCATCGCATACTCCGCGTGCCAGCGCGCGACGGTGGCGGCGGCCTCCTCGCAGAGGCGCAGGGCAAACCGCAGGCCGAGCACCGGTGTGCTCGCGAAGAGCGCCCAGGCCGCCACCGAGCGGCGCCAGCGGCTCCGGGGCGCCCGGCCGCCGAGCGATTCGATGGCGCCGCGCAGGAGCTCGATGTGTTCCTTCTGTTGGGCGCGCATCTCGCGCAGGAGTCGCGCCAACTCGCGGTCGCGGGTGACGGCGGGCAGGAGCGCGTAGATCGACTGGGCGCCGAACTCGGCGCGCAGCGCCCGCTGCATGTCGCGCACCAAGGGGCCGAAGGGATCGGCGCCGGCTTCCGGAAGGGCGGCCGCGCCCCGCTCCTCCTGCACCTCTCCCAAGATCTCGCGCGGCCCGTGCGGCGGCGGGGTCGTCGGGCAGGGCGGGTCGGGGTCGGGCGCCATGGGGGATCCTTCGGAGTGCGCGAGCCAAGGTCCCGGCGCGGACCGCATCCTACCTTCGCCACCCGTCCGCGCTTGACCCCCAAAGGCGCCGCTGCGACCCTGACGCCCGCGGAATCCATGAGCCCCCATCGACGCAGCGCCCGCGTGGCGATTGAACGGCCCGCCCGCACGCGTAACGTCGCGCTGCTGGCCGCGGCCCTTGCCGCCGCCGCCTGTTCGGAGCCAGCGCGGCCCCGGGGGGTGTTGCTCGTCAGCGTCGACAGCCTGCGCGCGGACCACGTGGGAGCCTACGGCTACCAGAGCGCAACCCGCCCGGGCGAACCCACCACGCCGGCCGTCGACCGCCTGATGGCGCGGGAGGGCGCGCTCTTCGAACACGCGGTCTCGACGACCAGTTGGACCCTGCCGGCGCACCTGGCCCTGCTCACGGGCCTGCCGAACGAGGTGCACGGGGTGCGCGACCTGCCCGACCGCCTGCCCGCGGACCGCACGCTGCTGCAGGAGGCGTTCCAGCGCGCCGGCTGGCGCACCTTCGGTATCTGGTCGGGCCCGAACCTGCACCCCTGGTTCGGTTTCGAGCGCGGATTCGACGCGTACGTGGACTGCTCCACATCGGCGGTCGCGACGCCGGACCAACTGTTCGGGCTGCACTCGCCGGGCCAGTGGAACGACGTCAAGACCGTGCACGACGGTTCGCACCTCGGCGTGACGGGGCCAGCGATCCTCAAATCGTTCGAGGGTTTTGCGACGAGCCTGGAGCAGGAGTCGTTCTTCGCGTTCGTGCACATGTGGGACGTGCACTACGACTACAACGCGCCCCCCGAGTTCGACGTCTTCTTCCCGGGTTACCAGGGCCCGATCGACGGCCAGGACTTCAAGACGTTGGCGCTCGGCGGCAACCGCCTCTCCCAGGAGGACCTGGCGCGCCTCCTCTCGCTCTACGACGCGGAGATCCGCTACACCGACCACAACTTCGAGCGCATGCTCGGGGCGCTGGCGGCGAAGGACCGGCTGAAGGACACACTCGTCGTGTTCACTTCGGACCACGGCGAGGAGTTCTTGGAGCACGGCGCGCTGGGTCACAAGGCCACGCTGTACGAGGAAGTGCTGCGCGTGCCGCTGCTCTTCCGCCTGCCGGGTGAGGTGCAAGAGGGCAGTCGCCACGGCGGACTCGTGTCGCTGCTCGACGTGGCGCCCACCATCGCGGAGTGGTGCAACCTGCCGTTCGCGACGGGTTACGGCCGCTCGCTCGTGGATGTGCTGCAGGGGCGCGCCACATCCGACGTGCGCGCTGTGCCCATCGAGCTGACCGTGCGCCCGATTCCAGCCGAGTTCCGCGGCGTGCATGGCGGCGACCACAAACTGCTGAAGTTCGGTCCCGACAAACCGCCCGTGCTCTTCGACTTGGCGGCGGACCCGCTCGAAATGCGCTGGACGCCCGCGCGGAACCTGCCGCCCGCGGATGGGCGACTCGCCCGCGCGGAGGCCCTCTGGCAGCGCATGGACCGCGACGCGGCCCGCATGGATCGCGCGGACGGCGGCGAGCTGCCGAGCGGCCTCTCGCGCGACCTGGAAAAGGCCGGCTACCTCGGCGAAGGCGAACCGGTGGAGCGCGGCGATTGAGCGCCGAAGTCCCCGACTCCGCGCCCGAGCGCGACGGCGCACCCCCGGCGCTCGTGCGTTGGGTGGCGGCGGCGAGCCTCGCCCTCTGCGTGCTGCCGGCGGCGTTCGGGGTGCACTACACCGTCGGATGGGCACGCGTGCGGGCGGGCAAGGACGTCGAAGAGCAGCGCGCGACCCTTTTGGGCGTGACCTGGTTCAAGCCGGCGTTCGTGTCGTTCCTCGACCGCCTGAAGCGCACCGTTCCGCCCGAGAGCCGCATCCTGATCGAACCGTCGCGTGTGCAGACGCTATCGGGCCAGGCGCGCTGGCAGCTCTACCTCAACCACTACGGCTACCCGCTGCGCTTCTTCACGCGCCAGTCGGCCTGGGCCAGCGGCACTTTGGTGGACTACCCGCGCTGGCTCGACCACCACACGCGGCCGGCGGACCTCGGCCAGCGCTTGGCCGAGGAAGCAGCGATCGCGGAGCGCGGCATCGATTGGATCCTCCGTCTGCCGATCGCGCACCGCTTCCGCTCGGACGACGTGGAGTTGCTGCGCCGAGGGCCCGCGGGCTTCGAACCCGTGCCGCTCGCGCCCGCGCGGGCCGGTGCGGAGCGAGTGGACGATCAGGCCGAGCCGGTGGGCGGCCTGGAGTTCGACAGCGGCCAGGGGGACGGGCCCACGGGGCCCTGAACGGAAGTCCATGGTCACCCTCGCGACACTCTTCGTGCTGCTCGGCTGCCTGGGTGCGGGTTTCGCCGTGCTCGTCGCCGCGAGCCGCCGCGCGCGCGGCTGGATCGAAACCGCGGCGCTCGCGTTCTTGCTCGGGGTGGCGCTTTCCGCCGCCATCGGCACCGCGCTGATCGCCGCGGCGGGCCCGCCGTCGGACGGTGCGGTCCGCGTGGGCCTCGGACTCGGTGTGGCGGCGGGATTGGTGGCGCTGGTCGTGCGCTTCCGCCAGCGACGCGCGTCCGAGGTCGAAGGCGCGGCCCGCGAACGGTGGAACACGGCGGACCGCGCGCTCGCGGTGGCGGCGTCGGGCTTTTGTGTCTTTGCGCTCTTCTACGCGTCGAGCATGCCCATGCACGTGTTTGACCCTGTATTCCACTTCGCCTACAAGGGCAAGTTGGTGGCCCACGAGGGATTTGGCACGGAATCGTGGACCGATGTCGACGGGCCCGTGGGCCGCATCATCACGCACCCCAACTACCCGCCGGCACTGCCCGTCCTGCACACGTTGGTCGCCGGAGCGGGCGTCGGTTTCAGCGAGGACGCCACGCGGCCCCTGATGGGTGTCTTCGCGGTCGCCGCGGTGGGGCTCTTGTTCGTCGCGCTGCGAGGCTTCGGTCGGCGGCCCGCGCTGCTCGGGGCCCTGTCGCTCGCGGGATTGCCGCTGCTCTACTACAGCCAACTGCCGCGCCATCCGGTCAGTTGGAGCCACACGGAGGCGGAGTTCGTGGGGTCGCTGCGCGCGGAACCCGAGGCCGCCGCGGCGAGCGTGATCGCGCTGCTCGTCGGCGCGGAGAACGCGATGGTGCACCTCCCGCGCCTTGGGCCCTACCGCCAACCGGATGGCTGGACGCTGGACGGCGCGGCGGACCTTCCGCTCGCGGCATTGCTGCTCGCCGCGGCGTGGTGCCTGGGGCGAGCTTCCCACCGCGCGCGCGGCGCGTTCGGTGACGGCGAAGGGGGCGCGGGCGATTTGGTGCTCGCCGGCGTGCTGCTCGCGGGCGCGGGATTGATGAAGAACGAGGGGCTCGCGTTGGGCCTCTTGGCGCTCGCCGTGTACGGCCTCCTCGGCCTCGTGTCTGGCGGTCTGCGCGGGATGCTGCGCCTCTGGCCCGCGGCCGTTCTGTTCGCGCTGCTGCTTGTGCCGTGGATGGTGCTGCGCCGCGACATCCCCTCCATCGACGAGGACTACCCGCGCGCGATCGCGCGTGTGTTCGGCGCTGGCGCCGACGAGGTCTTGGGGCCGTACGACCGAAGCCCCCGCAGTGTGGCCGACGCGCTCGGGCGCGTGCCCGTCGTCGTCTTCGGTTTTGTGCAAAGTTGCCTCAATCCGCTGCGCTGGAACCTGATGTGGGTGCTCTTCGGGCTGGTATTCGTGTGGCGGCTCTGGCGCCCGCGCCAGCTCCTCGCGCACCCGCTCTCTGCACCGCTGGTCCTGGTGCTCTCGACCATTGCCGCCTACGGAGTGATCCTGGTGGTGACTCCGTGGGAGCTTCCGCGGCTCTACACCACCGCGATCCCCGACCGACTGTTGTTGCATGTGGCGCCGCTTGCGCTCTGGTGCAGCTTCGGACTCGCTTGGCGCCGCCGCGCGGACGGTGCGGCATGCTGAAGCAACCACGCGGGCCGGCGCGGAATCCGGCCCCAACGGAGTGTGTGTATGCAGAGCGATACCGGCGCCAGTAGCGCGACCCAATCCGGTGGAATCGCCCGTGGCGCGGCGCTCGTCGGTTCGGCGTGGGTCCTCGCCTTCGCCTACAGCTTGCTCGATTCTCTGGTCGCCTCCCGGCGGTTCCCCTTCGCGGGGAGTTGGTCGGATCCGCTGCCGCTCGTCGCGATCTTCGGTCTGGTGGCGGTCGTGGTCGCCGCACGGGTGCGCCGCGGCGGCGCGGTGACGGAGCGCGGCGGCGCAGTGACGGAGCGCGGCGGCGCAGTGACGGAGCGCGGCGGCGCGGTCAGCCTGTTCGGCGGTGTGCTCGGAGTTGCTGCGGGAGTGCACGGGGCCGCGGATCTGCCGCCGTTCGGCGCCAACGCCTGGTTCGCCGACGGTCCCCAAGGCGCGTGGTACTTGCTCGGCGCCGGCATTCTGACGGGGCTCTTCGCGGCGGCCGGGCCGCGCCGCTGGCGCGCGGACGAGCGCCTCGCCGCGGTGTTGCTCGTCGTGACGACCGGCAGCGCGAACCTGTTCTCGCGCGACGGAGAGGGCATCTTCGCACTGCTCGGCGCCGGCGTGTTCGTGCACCTGCTCGCTGCGCCGCCCGTGGGCCCGATGGCGCGCCCGTTTGCGCGCGGCGTGCTGCCGCTCACGCTGCTTTCCCTCGGTTTCGTGCTGTGGACGTGGCTCGGCATCGCGAACGGCGAGGACACGAACCTCGGGTACCGCGTGGGCCTGCGTGTTGTGCTCGGTTGGACCCTCCTGCTGGCCCTTGGCCGCGGACTCGACGCCGCGGGCGTGCGGCGCATGGTCGCGGTGCTCCTCGCGGGCGGAACACTCGCGCTGGGCTCCGCGGGTTTCGACCTCGCGACGGTGGCGCAGGTGGAGGGCTGGCCGCGCGTGCTGGTCACACGCCTGCGCGCCCTCGGCATGCACCCCAACGGCGTGGGGCCACTCTTCGCATCGAGTGCGGTGCTCGGCGCCGGCGCTGCCTTTGCGCTCCGCGGGCCCGGAAGAATCGCCGCGGCCGCCGTGGGGCTGTTGTCACTCGCGGCGCTCCTGCGCACGGACTCGCGGGCCAGCGCGATGGGTTTTGCACTCGGCGCGGTGGTGCTGCTGGCGGCGCTCTTCCTGCGGGTGCCGCGGCGCGCGCGCACGCTGCCGCTGGTCTTCGGCGCGTCGGTCGCGGTGCTCGTAGCGGTGCTGGCGAGCCCCCTCGGCGGCAAGGTGTTCGCCCGATTGGACGCCATGGCCTGGACCCAATCGGCGCTCGGCCAGCGTTGGCACTTCTGGCGCACGTCGCTCGCGGCCCTCTCGGGGCATCCCTGGTTCGGACTCGGGCCCAATCAGTTCTTCCTGCGCGCGAGGTACGCGGAGCCCTCCTACTACGACGGCACGGCTCAGGACCTGCACCCCCACCAGATCTTCCTCGCGATCGCCGAGGGCGCCGGCTGGCCCGCGTTGGGGTTGTTCGTGGGCTTGGTGCTGGTGCTGGTCGAGTTGGCGCGCCGAAGCCTTCGCGGCCAGGACGGGAGCGCCCCCGCGGGCATCCGGATGCCGCTGCCCTCGCGGGCCATCGCGGCGAGTCTCCTGGCCTGGGCAGCGACGATTCTCGGCGCCAACCAGTTGGATCTGGGCCTGAGCCAGAACACGTACGCGCCGCTCTGGCTTTGGATCGCACTCGGCCTCCTCGCGGCGGCGTCGCAGGCTTCGCCGCAGCCTGCCGCGCGCGGTCCGCGCCCGTTCGCCGCGCTGGTCGCGGTTCTGCTCGCGCTGCCGCTGGTGGTGCATCCGACGTTGTGCTGTGCCTTCGCAGCCCGCGCCCAATCGGCGTTTGCGGCTGGCCGCGCGCAGTTGGCGCACCGGGAGGCCGCGCGCCTCGAACGCATCTCGCCGGGCGATTCGCGTGCCTACGTGATCCAGGCGCGCGCGGCCCACGCGTTGGGTCGCCCTGCGGAGGTGCTGGCGCTGCGTTTGCAGCGGGCCGAGCGCTCGCCCGGTCGCGCCGGATCCTGGCACGCACTCGCGCAGGAGGCCATCGCCCAGGGCCAACTGTCGATCGCACAGGACGCCGTGGTCCGCGCGCGCGAGCTGGATCCGCGCGGGCTGCGAGTCGGCGACGTGCTGCACCTCGAAGCGGCGCTCGGATTCGCGGCGGGCGACGTGACCGGCGCCCTGGGCATCCTGCGCCAGGCGATGGAGCTGGGCTCGCGCGCACTGGACACGGTGCCGTCCGCGCCGATCGCGCCGCGGGACGGCGATCCGCCGGGCGCCAAACGACGCGCGTTCCTCGCGCGCGCCGCGGACGGCACGACCACACTCGTGCCGTGGACGGATCTGCTCGACGAGATCGGCGGCGAGGTACTCGCGACGGCGGTCAGCGACCCGATGCGCTCCCGACGGCTCTTGCACCCGTTGCTGACGGCCTACGCGTCGATGGGGTTGTACGGGGAGGCGCTTGCATGGTCGCTGCGCCACCGCGAGGCGAGTGCCTCGCGTTTCCCGTCGGTGGCGGCGCTCGAGATCGAGCTTCTCGGTCGCGAGGGCCGCTGGGACGAGGCCCTCGCGCTGGTGGAGGCCGGCGCGCGCGATTCGACGCTGCGGGTCGGTTTGGCGCGGGCCGAGCTGGTGGCTGGGAACTCCGAGATCGACCAACTCGCGCTCGCGGAGCTCGACGCGGACATCGCGCGCCTCGCCACGACCGATGTCTTCTACAACGCGGGGCAGGCGACACCGCTCTTGGAGCGCGCCTTCGAGTTGCGCAGGGGCGCGGGCGATGCATCCGCCGCGCGGCGCGCGCTGTTGCGGCTCTTGCGCGAGGTGGAGGACGCGCCCCAGCGGCAGCGATTTGCGCTGGCGCACCTCGTGGCCGTCGAAGGCGCGCCGGCTTCCCTCGCCGAACGGGCCGAGGCCCTGGCGCTCTACGCCGCCCAGTGGCGGCTGACACCGCGCGCGCTCTTGGGCACGGGCGCCGTCGCCGAGCGGGTGCGCTCCTACCTGCGCGCGGGGCCGGAGCCTGTGGAGGCGAAGGTGGCCGCGGCGCGGGAAACCCTGTGGCTGCGGGGGTACGCGGAGCGATTGCTCTTGCAGGAGCTCGGACGGCGCGCCGCGCGCTGAACCCGCGTCCCTCGTGACCCGCCCGCGAAACAGGCGACGGGTTCGCCGCTAGCCCGGGTCGTTCATCAGGTTTCCGATCCGACGAGCCCAAGTCGCTGTCTGGTGGTGCTTTGGCGCCGTGGCATCCACAGTCGACCTTGAACAGGTCGTCGAGGACGGCCGCGGCCCCAAAGTGCCGCCAGGCGGCGAAAGGCGGCCGAAGGCCGCCGGTTGGGCCGTCCGATCGGAAACGTGGTGGATCATCCGGGCTAGAGTGGGTCGACATGGCGCTCCCCCCCCTGCCCATCGGCGCGGCCCTGGCCCTTTTCCTCGCGCTTCCCGCCCTAGCCGCCGCTCAGAGCTCGCCCCGGCCCCTCCCCGTGCCCAAGGGCAACCCGAAGGGCACCCGCCTCGCCGTCGCGCCCTCCGAACCCGCGGACGGGTACGGCCATGCGGTGGTCAACCTCGGCGACCTGGACGGCGATGGTTTCGACGACTTCGCCGTCGGCGCCCCCGCGATCGAGATGGCCGAGCCAGGGCACGCCGTGGCGCACTCCGGGCGCACCGGCCGCGAGCTGTGGCGCGTGCGCGGCGCGGACCCGAAGGACGAGTTCGGCGGCGCGCTCGCCGCGATCGACTGGAATGCCGACGGCCACTTGGATCTGGTCGTCGGCGCGCGCCGCGCCCTGGTCGACGGAACCCCGAAGGGATGCGTGCGAATCTTCGACGGACGCTCCGGAGCCGAGTTCCTCCGGTTGGATGGCCCTTACGACCTCGGCGAGTTCGGCTCGGCCGCGGCGCGGATCGGCGATCTCAACGGCGACGGCAGGGCGGATCTGGCGGTCGGAGCTCCCGGCGAAGACGACGACCGCGGGGCTGTCTACGTCTTCGCCGCCGGCACGGGGCACTCCGTGCGGCGCTTGGGCGGCGGGACCCGCCGCGAACTCTTCGGATGGGCGATCGCGGGCATCGGCGACGTGGACCGGGACGGCGTCGACGACGTGGCTGTCGGGGCGCCCGGGCGGGACGCACGCGGACCGGGTGCGGGCGCGATCGTGCTGCGGAGCGGCGGCAGTGCCCGCACGCTGCGCACCGTGTTGGGGCTCGTCGGCGGCGAGGGGCTGGGAACCGCGCTGACCACCGTCGGCGACCTGGACGGCGACGGTTTCGTCGACCTGGCGGCCGCGGCGCCGCGGGCCGCGCTCGACGATCTGCCCGACGTGGGGCGGGTCATGCTGCTCTCGACGCGCGATGGCGCCGTGCTCGGCGAACTGCGCGGAACGCGCGCCGGGCACAACTTCGGGCACGCGCTGGTGGGCTTCGACGCGGACGCGGACGGCCGCCCGGACCTGGCCGTCGGTGTGCCCTACGCGGAAAATCCCTTGGAGCCCTCGCGTCACCGGCCGGGCGCCGTGTGGATCTACGGCCTGGCGACACGCGAGTTGATCTCGAGCCGCTGCGCGCTGATGACCGAGGAGCGCCACGGTTTTGCGTTGGCCGCGCTCCGGACTCCGGACGGCGTGGACCTCTTGGTCGGCGCGCCGCACCGCGAGGAGACCCTGCCGCCGTCGGACAAACGGCGCAAGGGCTGGGCGCGGGTACTGCCCTTCGCCGAGCGGTAGGGCCTTCGCCGAGCGTCAAGAGGGACCGCTGCTAGCGAAGCGGCGAAGCCCGCGGGACCTGCCCGCGGACTTCGCCGCAACGTCCGAGACGATCGTGTCGGTCTCAGTCGCGCCGATTCAGTCGCGCCCGTTCAGTCGCGCCACGAGCGATCGCCGCAGTTCACCGGCTTCGGTCGCGGCGTAGGTGCCGGCGTACTCCTTCTCGATGTCCTCGGCCTTCTCGATCGCTTTGCGGAAATCGTTCTTGGAGCGCAACTTCCCGCCTTTGATGTCGCGCACGGCCTTTTGGCCGGCCAGGATGCGCTTGCGATCGGGATGCTCCTCGGCCTTCTTGACGAGTTCCGCAACCCGCTCCGCATCGGGCAAACCTTCGACGGAGGTCACCAGGACCGCCTGGGTTTCCTGCATGCCCATCAGGTCCCCGCGTTCGAACTTCGCTGCGAACTGTTCGACCCGCGAGCGGATCATCGTTTCGAGGGCTCCGACCGCCGAGTTGCGGAAGTCTCCTTCTTCGAGATCCCGCGCCTCCTTGAGCGCCTTGCCGAGCGCCCCCGCCAGGTAGGCCTTCTTCACCTTGTCGGCGGAGGAGGGCCACTCCCAAAGCGGCTTCGGGAACGCAGTCCCGAGGTGCTTCTCGATCTCGCTGTCGTCGAGTTCGAAGGGGCTGCCCTCCCACACGACGGCACCGAATCCATCGACGAGCACCGCGTGGGGCAACCCCGTGGCGCCCACGGCGTCGAGCAACTTGTTGCCCCGATCGAAGGCGTACGCGTACGTGGCCCCGTGTTGGGCCACCCATTTTTCCGTCACTCCCTGGGGTTCACCGGTCACGCCGATGACACTCAGTCCCTTGCTCCCGTACTGGCTTTCCAGTTCGACGAGGTGCGGGACAGAGCTCGCGCAGGGGGCTCACCAGTAGGCGAAGAACTCGAGCAGCACGAGCCGCCCGGAGTAGTCGCCGAGGGACTTGGCGCCCGTCTGGGCGAAGTCCACCAGCTCGGCCGCCGGCAACGGATTGCCGACGGCCTGGGCGTTGGCATTGGGCAGCGCCGAAACGGCGGCAAATCCCAGTGCAAGGGCAGACGCGCGCAGCGTCCGACGAAGGGCAAACATGTGGAGTCCTCCTGAAGTTGGTGGGGCCGCGGCCGGGGCCGAGGGCCGCGGTGTCCGGGCCATCGGCCCGTGGTCCTACGCAGAAGAGCCTAGAGGAGGACGGCGGATTTGGGCGCCCGGCGTTCCTCCGAAGCGCCCCGTGGCGTAGGAAAGGGAGTCCGCGAGGCTTCCACGTCCCCACCCCCCCTGCCCATGTTGCGCGAACGCTACCCCTTCTACCTCGCCGGCGAGGCCGTGCCCGCGAACACCGACCTGGTCGTGCACTCCAAGACCGACGGTTCGCCCCTCGCGCGGGTGGCCCGCGCCAACCGCGAGTCCGTGGCCGCGGCCTTGGCCAAGGGCACCGAGGCGAAGGCGGCGTTTGCCAAGTGGCCCGCGTGGCGCCGGGCCGGGGTGCTGCGCGAGCTGCACGGGGCGCTCGACAGCCGCCGCGAGGAGTTCGCGCGCACGCTGGCCCTCGAGGCGGGCAAACCGATCCGCGACGCGCGCACCGAAGTGGAGCGGGCGCTCGACACACTCGCAATCTCGGCCAACGAAGCGACCGGCCAGAACGGCGAGTTCCTGAACCTGGACCAGGCCCCCGGTTCCGGACCGTGGACCGCCATCACACGCCGTTTCCCCATCGGCCTGTGCGCCTTCATCACACCCTTCAACTTCCCGCTCAACCTCGTGCTGCACAAGGTCGCGCCGGCACTGGCCGCGGGCTGTTGTTTTGTGCTCAAACCCGCCAGCAGCACGCCGATCTCGGCGCTGCTCGTCGGCGAACTGCTCAGCCACACCGACCTGCCCCCCGGCGTCTTCAGCGTGCTGCCGACGGGCCATCGCGAGGCCGTGCCTCTGGTCGAGGACGAGCGCGTGGCGCTCCTGTCGTTCACGGGTTCGCCGGACGTCGGTTGGGATCTGCGCGGACGCGCGGGTTCCAAGCGGATTTCGCTGGAGCTCGGCGGCAACGCGGGCTGCATCGTGGACCGCGACGCCGACCTCGCGCACGCGGCCGAACGCATCGCCAAGGGCGGCTTCGGGCAGGCGGGCCAAAGCTGCATCAGCGTGCAGCGGATCTACGCCCACCGGGACGTCTACGGCGAGCTGCGCGAGCGCCTGGTGGCGCTGGCCAAGGGCCTCGTCGTCGGCGATCCCCTCGACGAGCGCACGGACGTGGGCCCCCTCATCGACGAGGGCGAGGCGCGACGTGTCGAGACCTGGATCAAGGAGGCCGTCGAACGCGGCGCCTCGCTGCTTTGCGGCGGCGGCCGGCGCGGTCCGTTCGTCGATCCCGCGGTGCTGGAGGGTGTGCCCGACGACGTGCCGCTTTCCTGCCGCGAGGTGTTCGGCCCCGTGGTGCTTCTCGAGGCGTTCGACGAGTTCGAGGAGGCGCTCGAGAAGGTGGACGCGAGCCGCTTCGGGCTGCAGGCGGGGGTCTTCACGTCGAACTTGGAGCGGGCGCTCCTGGCCTTCGAGCGCCTCGAGGTCGGCGCGGTCGTGGTCGGGGACGTGCCGACCGTCCGACCCGACGCCATGCCGTACGGGGGTGCCAAACGCTCCGGCCTGGGGCGCGAGGGACCGCGCTACGCGATCCACGAATACACGGAGCCGCGGACGCTGCTGCTGCGGCGACCGGGCGGTTCGGCCGGTTGGGCCGGTTGGGCACCGGCGCCACGACCGCCCAGGAACGAGACCCCGGATGCAACCATAGCCGGTACCTAGAGTTAGAACCGTCCGGGGTAAATTCTGGCAGAGGCGGACTGCAAATGGCGTTTTTGAGGGTTGGGGGGGCGGTGGTGCACCTCACCGCTGCCGGAACTCCGGGCGGCACCCGAGGGGGGAGTCGTCAAGGGTTCCGGTGGCTCGGTGCACCGTACGGTCCCGTCCCCCCCATCTTTTCCGCCGTCTGCCCTCCCCGGTAGCGCGCGTGACGCCCCGGCCCCCGTCGGAGGCCAGGGCCCGGCGCAAACCCTGTCGCCAACCGCCCGGGACGAGCTAGAAAGGACGACCTAGAAAGGACGACCTAGAACGAGAGCGCCGCGGCGGAAGCCCCGCCCCTCCCCGCCGACCCGCCCGCCCCCCCCATGGACTTCCTGCTCGAATGTGTCGGTTTCCCGCCCGACTTCGACCACGACCTCCTGATGGAGTTCGTGGCCGAACGCGGAGAGCCGACGCCCTGGCGGGACCGCGAGGGCCGCGACCGGCGCCTCGATCTGGGTGGCGGTCTGGAGCTGCGCCTCGACCACGGGTTGGGTGTGGAGATGCCCCAGCTCCTGCCCTGGTTCCGCTCGCCCTACCGCATGCGGGTGGCCACGGCGGCGCTCGAATCCCTGCCCCATTCGCCGCTCGACGCGCTGCTCGTGGGCCGCGCCAATCCGCCCCTCCCGGGTCCCGACGGCCGCCATCCGCCGGCGCGAGCGGGGGACGGCTCCTACGAGTTCGCCTGCCACCTGGGCGACCGCCGGCGCCTCGCCTCGGTGCCGCGGCCCGGACACGTGCTTGCGATCAGCGCCGCGGGATTTGCGCTGGACGTGACGCGGGTGTCGCCGGACGTGGGAGCGGACGAACCCGGTCGGGCGGCGCCGGCGCGCATCCAGCACCTCGGCGGCGGCGACGACCCGGCGGGCTGCCTCGAGATCGATGCGCCGATGCTCGCCGTCACGCACCTGGCCAATCCGCTGACGGGCCTCGAGTTCGACGTGGTCGAAGTGGACGCGCCCGGCCGACCGCTTTCGCTCTTCGTCAGCCGCTGGCAACTCGACCAGGACGACGCCGCGCGCCCGCGCCCCGGCTGGCGGATCTCCGGCGTGTTCCTGTTCCAGGGGCGCCTCTGCGGCGGCGTGCCGCGGGCGCGCGTGGGACGCAGCTTCGGCTGACGCGACAGCGCCCGCGCCCATCCTGCGATGCGGGCGCTACCGTTGGCGCCGCGTGGCGCACGGGTGGGCAGAGCGGAGGGCCGAGCGAAGGGCCGAGCGGAGGGCGAAGCGGAAGGCTCGGCAGGCGACCCTGGAAGCGGCCCTGCAGTCGAACGAGCGCCCGAGCCGGTGGGCCGTGCTCGGCGCCGCGGCGGGGACGACGATCCTCGCGCTCGGTCTGCTCATGCCGAAGACGGCGCGCGCGCTGCCCTTCGAGGACGCGGGGCTCCTGGCGTCGGCCGCCTCCTGCTTCGGCGTGCCCCATCCGCCGGGGTATCCCCTTTGGACCATGCTCGGGGGTTTGTGGCTGTCCGCGTGGGGCGCCCTCGGTGTCGAGCCCGTGGCGGCGCTCTCCGCATTCAGCGCGCTGGCCGCCGCGTTGGTGTGCGGAGCACTGGCGGGCCTCGTGCGAAGCCACGGCGCCAGTTGGCCCGTGGCAGTCGTGGCGGGCCTGTTCCCGACGAACGCGGCGACCTTCGCGGCCCAGGCCGTCACCATCGAGGTGTACGCGCTGGCGGCCGCGTGCCAAATGACGGCGCTCGCGTTCGCGCTCGCGCCGCGTGTGCGGCCGATGGCGGTGGCGCTCGCGCTCGGATTCGGACTCGCCGCCCACCCGAACACCCTCTTTCTGCTGCCGACACTCGCTGCGCTCGTGTGGATGCGCACCGACGACAAGAGTTTCCGAAGCGCGCTGCGGTTCGGCGCGGCGCTCCTCGCTCCGCTCGCCCTCTACCTCTACGTGCCCCTCGCCGCACGCCGGGACCCGGCGGTGAACTGGGGCGACGCTGCGGGCGGCCAGAACCTCTTCGACCATCTGTTGCGGCGACAGTACGAGACGGGGATCGAGCGCGACGTGGCGGCGCAACTGCAGTTCTTCCTGGAGCAGGGGGTCGGGCAGTTGCCACTCGTGTTCGTGTTGGCCGCCTTGGCCCAGTGGAGGACGCCGCGCGGCGGCCTCACGCAACCCATCGCCTGGTGCGCGGCCGCGTCGCTGGTGGCCTCGGTGCTGGGCTTCTGGGCGGTGCGCTGGCCGATGAACGAGATGACGCAGGCGCGGCTCGCCGGCAGTCTGTTGCCGCTGTTCCTGCCATTGGCGGCGGCGTGCGCGCTCGTCTTCGCGCGGACGGAACGGCACTTGCGCGACCGTTCGCACCTCCGCCACTTCCGCGACCGCGACGGCCCCGTCGTCCGCGGGCAGAAGGCAGTGAAAGGAGCGATGTGGGTCGCCACGGTTGGTCTCTGGCTGGTCCCCGCCTTCGGGCCCGAGACACTGCGCGAGCAGGGCGATCTCTCCGGGACGCGCGGCGCCGAACCCTACGCAGAGGAACTGCTCGGCGCGCTGCCGCCCGATGCCGTGCTCGTAGTGCACCGCCTCGGCGCGAGCGACATCCTCGGCTTCCCGCTCTTGTTCGAGCAGGTGGTGCACGGGACACGCCCCGATGTGCTGCTGATCGACCGGGGCATGTTGGGCGCGCCGTGGTACCGCGCGCAGCTCGCGCGACGGCACCCGTATTTGCAGCCGATTCTGGCGGCCCACGAGGCCCAACTCGCCGCGTCGCTGGCGCCTTCGGATCCCCGTTCGCAGCGCCTAGCCCACGCGCCGATCCTGACGGCGCTCTTCGACGGTCCGCGGCCCCTGTGTTTCACGGACCTGCCCGGCCCGGCGGTGCTCGGCGAGCGCGAACTGATCCCCGGCAACCTCTTCTTCGAGTGGGTGCCCGGCGGGCCGCGCAGCGCGCGCGGCCAGGAATTGCTGGAGATGCCCTCCGCGTCGGATGCCGCCACGTACTCGGAGTCGGGCCCGTGGTTGCCGGTGTTCGCGGAACTGATGTGGGAACGCCAGTCCGCCCGCGACCGTTTGCAGGGCCGCTAGTTGCCCGCGGGGATCTTTGCAGTGCGTGCTCCCACGTGGACCTGAACGTTGGCTGCGAGTTCCTTCGCCTGCACGGCGTCGATTCCCGTGTAGAGCGTCCAGCGCAGGTGCAAGGGCCCCATCACGTCGAACATCTCGCCGCTCGAGTCCAAACCGCGCAGTGCCGCCACGTCGGCCAACGCGTTCCCGCGCTGGGCGGCCTTCTTGTCGAGCGCCGCGCGGCACTCCTCGAGGTCCTTCTCGGTGTCGAACACCAGGTCCACGACGAGCCCACGCCGCTCGTCCTTCACCAAGAGGACGTGACGATCGCCGCCCCAACCGGCGGCCGCGGGGTTGGTGAACTGGAGTTGGAGCAACCCCGTGGGCTCGAATCGTCCCTGCCCGTCGCCCTCCTCCGTGAGTCGCGCGAGCCCCAGCTCCCCCATCACGTCCTCGCCCGCCACCCGCCACCCATCGGGCAGCGGCGCGATGCGGTACGTGACGGGCACCGGCTCGTCCACGTGGTCGTCGTCCCAGTACTTCTTCGGGTGCAGGATCTGCTCCGAGCTGCGCGGCGGCTCCCGAAGGGCCCGGTCCGCGTCCCCCGGTTTCGGCATGGCGGTCTGGCCCCGCGTCAGGCTCTCCGAGTGCACCAGGAACGATGCGCCGAGCAGGTACGTGCCAAGGAGCGGTTTCCAGAGGAACTCGGGCGCGTCCTCGAGTCCGCGCGAGCCCTGGGCCTGCACTTCGCGCAAACCCTCCGCTCCGATCTTCCCGAGGTTGTTCACCAGCCAGCGGTTGTGCACCGCCGTCGCACTGCCCTCGGCGGCGGCCTGGTACGCCCAGAGCCAATCCGAGTTCGAAAGGCGCGAGTCCATCGCTGCGCCGAGGTCGAAGTGTTGGTCGTCGAGTGCGTGCACCAACTCGTGGGCCACCGTCACCCGTTCGATGGCGGGGTGCAGGCCGAGGGCCAGGTAGAAGCGCTCCGTCGGCGGGTCGTAGAGCCCCGCGATCTGCTGGCCCAACATGCCGCGCAGGGTGCGTTCCAGGTCCATGTCCGCCGGCACGAGCCCGAGGTGCCGAGCGACGTCGCCGGAGAAATCGAGGCGTGCCTTGCCGCCGGTGCGCTCGAGCACGCCGCTCAGGTAGTCGTCGACCCCTTTTGCGTCGATGGTCTTGAAGTCGACGGGGCGCAGGAACTCGAGGCCGCGCAGGTCCTCGACCTCGGCCATGATGTCCTGGAAACGCTGGTCTTCGAGCGCCGCCTGGTCTTCGTCCTGCGCGGGCGCAGGGGCGCAAGCCAGAGGCAGGGCGGCGAGGAACAGGAGGCCGAGTTGGCGCGGGGCGATGGGTCCCATGCGCACATCCTGGCGCAGCCCCCCGGGCCGGACAAGCGCGCCCCGGGGCCCCTTGAACCCTGGCGGCGGCCCCCTCGCCCTGGCAGGATGGCCGCGCGTGGCGCTCCGTGCCGCCCCATCGAGCCCGCCGCCCTCGGCCGCGGGCAGCAACTGCCCCCCCGACCCAACGCGACTCGATGCCCGACCAGCCGACCGCACGGCGTGCCCCCATCGCCCTGCTCGCCCTCGTCCTCCTGGCGCTCCTCGCGCCCACCCCCGCACACGCCCAGGGCCCGACGGTGCCCGAGGAGCCGCCGATCGCAGCACCCGCCGCACCGGCCCCGGAGCCCACGGGGTTTGCGAAGTTCGAGCGCGGCGTCGACCGTCTCATGGGGCACGTCAACACGGCGATCGCGGACTTCTTCTTCTATCCCCTGCCCGTGCCCTTCACCGGCGAGGATACCTTGGTCCAGGTAGCGCTGCCTTCGGGCCTGTCGCGCGAAGGCGTGCGCTGGATCGCGAAACAAGGCGCGTGGGTCAAACCGTCGACCGACGTACTCGCGCTCCAAGGAGCCTCCGGCGAGGTCGTCCTCAAGAGCCCGGGCCTCGGCCGCGTGCTCCAACTGGACGTGGCGAGCCCCATGGGCGACGTGCAGTGGAGCCTGCGCCAATACAAGTCCGTGCCCTTCGCGGTGCTGTGGTTGGTGCTCGGCGCGATCTTCTTCACGGTGCGCATGGGCTTCATCAACGTGCGCGCGTTTGGTCACGCGATCGCCGTGGTGCGCGGGCGCTACACGGACCCGAACCAGCGCGGCGCCGGCGAGGTTTCGCACTTCCAAGCGCTCGCGGCGGCGCTGTCCGCCACCGTCGGGCTCGGCAACATCGCGGGTGTCGCCATCGCCGTCAGCAAGGGCGGCCCAGGTGCGACGTTCTGGATGATCGTCGCGGGTCTCCTCGGAATGAGCAGCAAGTTCGCCGAGTGCACCCTGGGGCAGAAGTACCGCGAGGTGCGCCCCGACGGCCACGTGATGGGCGGCGCGATGCACTACCTGTCGAAGGGCCTGAAGGAGATGGGCCTCGGGCCCCTCGGCATGGTGCTGGCCGTGATGTTCACGGTCCTTTGCATCGGCGGATCCCTCGCCGGCGGCAACAGCTTCCAGGTGCGTCAATCCCTGGATGCGGTGTCGCAGACCATTCCGTTCCTCAAGGACAACGGCTGGGTCTACGGCGCGTTGATGACGCTGCTGGTGGGCATCGTGATCATCGGCGGCATCCGCCGCATCGCGAAGGTCGCGGAGAAGATCGTGCCGAGCATGTGCGGCATCTACATCCTCGCCTGCCTCTCGATCTTGGCGCTCAACTTCACCGCGATCCCCTCCGCGCTCGAGGCCATCATCATGGGTGCCTTCACCCCCGACGCGGCCTACGGCGGCCTGATCGGCGTGCTGGTCATCGGCTTCACACGCGCCGCGTTCTCGAACGAAGCGGGCATCGGCTCGGCGGCCATCGCCCACTCGGCGGCGCAGACCGACCACCCGGTGCGCGAGGGCATCGTCGCGCTGCTCGAGCCGTTCATCGACACGGTGATCGTATGCACCATGACGGCGCTCGTCATCGTCATCACGGGCGCGTACGCGAACCCCGACTTCGCCGACGAGATCGCCGGCAACCAAGGTGCGGCGTTGACGAGCCAGGCCATGGGCATGGAGATCTCCTGGTTCCCCTACGTGTTGTCCGTCGCCGTGGCGCTGTTCGCGTTCTCGACGATGATCTCGTGGAGTTACTACGGCGAGCGCTGCTGGACCTGGGCCTTCGGGGAGCGTTCCTCGATCGTCTACAAGCTGCTGTTCCTGACGTTCACGTTCCTCGGGTCCGTGCTGTCGGCGACCGCCGTGCTCGACTTCGGGGACCTGATGATTCTGGGCATGGCCCTGCCCAACGTGCTCGGTGTGCTGCTGCTCTCCGGCAAGGTGCGCGCCGATTTGAAGGACTACTGGAGCCGCCACAAACGCGGCGAGTTCAAGACCTACTCCTGATGCCTCTCGATCCCGCCATGAACACGACGGAACTGAAGCCCATCCAACCGGTGGACCTGGCCGCGGAACGCGCCCAACTCGGTCCGGCCCTCGAAGACGCCGTGCTGCGGGTGTTGCGGAGCGGCGCCTACGTACTGGGCCCGGAGGTCCAGGCGTTCGAAACCGAGTTCGCGGCCTACCAGCGCACGAAACACGCCGTCGCCGTGGCCACGGGCACGGATGCGCTGCTGCTCGGGCTGCGGGCGCTCGGTGTGCAACACGGAGACGAGGTCATCACCACGCCGTTCACGTTCTTCGCGTCCGCGGGCTCCATCGCCTGGATGGGCGCGGTTCCGAAGTTCGTCGACGTCGATCCCGAGACGGCGCTGATGCTGGAGGACCAGGTGGCTTCGGCCATCGGCCCGCGCACGAAGGCCGTGATGCCCGTGCACCTCTACGGCCAGCTCTGCGACATGAACAAACTGTCCGCCCTGTGCAAGCAGCGCGGCCTCAAGCTGATCGAGGACTCGGCGCAGGCCCACGGCGCGGAACGCGACGGCTACCGCTCCGGCGAGAAGGGCGACTGCGCGGCGTTTTCGTTCTACCCGACGAAGAACCTCGGCGCGGCCGGCGAGGGCGGCGCGGTGCTCTCGAACGACGGCGAAGTCGCGTGCCACGTGGCGCGGCTGCGCGACCACGGCAGTGTGGCCAAGTACCACCACGGCGAGATCGGCACGAATTCGCGCCTGCAGGGCATCCAAGGAGCGGTGTTGCGCGTGAAGCTCCCCCACCTCGAGCGCTGGAACGAACGCCGCCGCCAAATCGCCGCGCGCTACACCGCGGCGTTCCAAAGCAGCGACAAGGTCCGCCCGCTGACGGTGTTGCCCGGCTCCAAACCCTGCTTCCACCAGTACACCGCACGCCTCGTGAACGGCAAACCGCGCGACACCGTGCTCGCCGCCATGGCCGCGGAGAAGATCTCGGTCGCCGTGCACTACCCCAAACCCGTGCACCTCCAAGAAGCCGCCCGCCCGTGGGGTGTGGGCCCCGGCGACTTCCCCAACGCCGAGCGCCTGGCCCAAGAGGTCGTCTGCCTGCCGGTGCACCCGTTCCTTTCCGACGCCGACGTGGACCGCGTAGCCGAAGCACTGCTGCGCCACGCGTAACCGACGTAACCGGCAGCTCTGTCACCGATCCGTCACCGGGTCCGCGGGGTGCCGCCGCGGTTCCTTGGCGTGTTTAGGATCGGCCGCATGTTCGCAGCCCTCCTGCTCTGCCTACTTCCGCAACAAGCCCCGGACGATCTCGACCTCGAGCCCGTCAAGGTGTCGTTGCACGCGGAGCCGGGTACTGCCCGCACCGAGGCGCTGCTGGAACTGCTGCGCACGCGGTTCCTCGAAGTCGAGTTGAACGCCGATTGGGCCGACGTGTGGGTGGTCGACAGCGCCGCGGCAGTCGGCGCTGGGGAACACTACTTCGAGTGTTGGAAGCCTTACGCGCGAGCTGGTGAAGTCGCGCCCTCAGGCCCCCGGGTGTTCCTCGGCGCCGCGGTCCCGCGCGCCATCGAGTTCCTCGGACTCGTCGGTCACGAGGCTGCCGTCGCGCGGGCTGAGACCGTCGGGTGGCGAGGTCACCCGGCGACTCCCCGGGGTTCAGCCGATCTCGATGGGGAAGCGCTGCTTGGCGCCCACACGCCGCTGGCCTTCGCCCTGAAACAGGCCCCCGACGTGGAGATCGTGTGGCACGCCCGGGACGATCGGGATCGTCCAGTCGCGGCGGTGTGGCAGCAGGACCGCTACTTGTTCTTCGCGCCGACGGCTGGCCCAGCGCAGCTTGGAGCCGATGGGTGTGCAGCGCTCCTGGACGTCGTCCTTTTCGCCAGTGGGTTCTCGCACTACGACGGGTCTCCGCTGTCGATGGGCGCACCGGGTGAGAACGCATCCGCGGAACTCTCCTGGTGGCTCTCCCGCGAGGATGTCGATCTCGCGCGGTGCCGCGCGTTGTTGGGCGAGGAACTCGCCGCAGTTGCGACGGACGTCGCGTCCGTTCGCTCCTGGCACGCGGACCGTGGATTCAGTCTGCTCGCGGACACGATGGGGCGCCTCCGGGTGGATCCAGATCTCGAGGCGTTCGGTAAACCACCGTCCGACGGTGGCTTCGTTGAGCGTGTGCTCGCGCGTCTGGATGCAGCTACGCTCGACGAACGCGACCTCGCGCGGCGTCTGCTTTCCCGACACGTCGCGGATGGTCCGGGGGCGTACGCATCCGTTGCCGAATGGAGCGAGTGGTTCAGCGACGCGGGCGAGTTCCTCGTCTTCTGCCATGCCGACGCCCGCTGGCGCCTTGACCATGGCGCGCGGGCCAATAGGTCCTCGGCAGGCAGTTGGCCGCCCAGTCAACGCGCAAACGGCCGAATCGCTCTCGAAGAGGCACCTCTGGGGGCGTCGCCAGAGGAACTCGTGGATTGGCTGGTGTCGGGAGGACACGGCCGCAGGGGTTCGATCGGCTGGTTGGCTCCCACGTTGGCGCGCATCGTCGCGGGCCCGCTGGCTACGGCATGGGAAACGGCGGTGGACGCTCGTGAGCGAGCAGTCCTGGAGCACTGGATCGGGAAGCTAGGCGTCGCAGTGGCACTCATCGAGGAACGCATGCACTCCCGTGTGGAACGGGACCCCGCAAGCAGCTGGTTCGAGCTGCGCGCGATCGTCGCTGGGCGGCCGAAGGACGCCGTGCCGCTTCTGCAATCGCTTGTGCAAGTGGCACACGCCCGGCAATCCGTCGAAGTCGGCGAACGCGGTTGGAGCGACTGGATCTCGCTGACGAACTATGCGCCACTCATTGCAGGCGCGATCGAAACATCCAGCGATCCCGGCGGAGCCGCAAAATGCGCGGTCGACATGGCGATCGAGGAAGCAGTCGCACCGCGCAGCCTCGCTGCGGATGTCTTGACATCTGCGGCTGCGGAGTGCGAGGCGCTGCGGCGCGAGGATCTGGTGCGGCTGCTCGACGTGCTCGCAACCAAGGCATCGCTCGAGGCGGAGACCGTCGCGCCGGGCACACTCGCAAAGCTAGTGCAAGCCTCCGGCGACCCGCGGTGGATCGGAGTACTCGATGCTCTGCTCGAACGTGACCAGCAATCCGGTCGCTCCATCGTCGCGGACGTGGCCCCGGCCTACCTGAAGTTGGGCCCCATCGGCATAGCACGGTTCGAGCACGTGATCGGCGGAGAGGTCATGGCTCACGCGGATTTGCTCAGCGCATTGGCGCAGTCGGACAAGATCGACGACTCCTGGCTGGAGAAGTGTCTCCAAGACGAGAGCCGAAGAGCGCTTGCGTACGCGGTCCTGGGCCAGTCGCCTGCGCGTTGGGACCGCTGGTCAGGGCGGCTGCGTCAGGCGGCCCTTGGAGTCGATCCCGACGAAGCGGTCCTCGCCGTCGCAAGTCTTGGCAACCTCGCCGAGCAACTACGCGAAGCGGTGCCACCTCTCGCTGAGGCCCTCGGTCATGACTCGCCATGGGTTCGCCGCGGTGCGGCTTTCGAACTCGGCTCGCCCTACCGCGACGTCCGCGCGGCGGAAGCTGCGTTGGTTCGGGGGTTGGACGACCCAGATCCTTGGGTCCAAAAATTAGCGGCGTGGGCGCTGCGCGAGCCGCGGGGTGTCGGTGAAGACGCGGCGACGGCGCGACTGCGAGAGCTCGCGAGCGGCGACGGTGTGCTCGCGAACGTCGCACGCGATGCGCTCCGACGCCGCAACCCCGATCCCGCCTGGTTGATTCGAGAGTTGCGCGGGGTCCGCCCGCACCAAGGGCTGGATACTGGGCTTTCGCTCGCGTCCGCGACACCGCGGTCGCGTTGGAACGCCGCTCGAAATCTCGCACTCTCCGAGGAAGGTGCGGCGTTGCTCGATCGGCTTCTTGACGACGACGCAGCCGTGAAAAGTGCGGCGGACGAGCGCATCCGTCGGATCGATCACGAGCTTCGGAGCTGGCTCGCTGACCGGTGCGCAGTCCTGGATGAGGAGATCTGGGGTGGGCCAGCGTCAGATGAGCTGTCGGGCCTGGGTCCCGTTGGGATCGCACACCTCGAGCACGAGCTGATGCGGCCCTACCGGTTTCCGATCGGGTTGGCCATCTACATGGAACTCGTTCTGTGTCTAGGACGGATCGGAGCACCAGCGTGGCCTGTGCTCGCCGCATCGCATTGGCACTGGATCGGGCAGGGCCTCACGGACACCGCTCCGGCGTGGGAGTCGGTTGCGCGCGATTCCGGGGGGGCGCTGGCTCCGTTCCTGGCGATGCGACTCGCGCGCGACAGCGCGCTGCGCTGCAGTTTCGACTGGTATGCCGACTCGCGGAACGAGGAAGATCTCCAGCAGTACCTGCGCCCGATGTGGGATGCCCTGGGTGCGGAGGGCGAAGCGGCGCTCGACGAACTCGCCACGCACCCGCTTGCGGACGTCAGGGCCGCCGTTTCGCGGGTCCGGCCCTGACTACGGCCCTGACTACGGCGCGGCCGGGTCGCTGAACGGCGCGGGGCGCAGCACCCGCACTTCTTCGGCGTAGGCGATCGCGGAGTAGCGGCCCAGGTAGCGCTCCGACATGCGCCGCAGGATGCGTTCGGCGGTGTCGGCGTTGCAGATCGATTCGAACTTGAGGCTCTTGCCCTCGAACTCCGACGCGCGCACGCCGGAGCGGCCCTCGCCGTGCACTTCGACGACGGTCCATCCGGGCGCGCGCAGTTCGCGCAGTTCGCGCAGGATGCGGTCCTCCAGCACACGTTCGACGACGAGCGTGAGCTTGTAGAAACGCGGCATGTCGTCCAGGTAGCTCATCGGGCCAGCACCTCGCTCAGGGCGTAGAACAGGGGGATTCCGAGGGCCAGGTTGAACGGGAACGTGATGGCGAGGGACCCCGTCAGGTAGTAGGCGGGATTGGCCTCGGGCAACGCGATGCGCACGGCGGCGGGCGCCGCGATGTACGAGGCGCTGGCGGACATGGCGCCGAGCACCGTCGCGCCCCCGTGGCCCAGGCCCGCGACGTGGCCGAGCCACACACCGAGCGCCCCGTGCACGAGCGGCGCGGCGATCGCGAACAGCGCGAGCCGCAGTCCCCCGCGCGCCAGGTCCCGCGCGCGGCGGGCCGCGGTGCCGCCGAGTTCCAAGAGGAACAGCGCCAACGCGCCGTGGAACAGACCGCTGAAGAGCGGTTGAACGGGCGCGTAACCCTCGGGGCCGGCCAGCGCTCCCACCACCACACCGCCGACGAGCAAGACCACGCTGCGCCCGGCCAAGACCTCGTGCATCGCCTCACCCAACGGCCGCTTCGACCCCATGCGCGAGCGCGCGATCAGCAGCGCGATCACGATCGCGGGCACTTCGAGCAGCGCGACGAGCGACGGCAGGAAACCCTCCGCGGGGCTACCGGCCGCACTGACGAACGTGCCCGCGGCCACGAACGTCACCGCCGACACCGATCCGTAGTGGGCCGCGAGCGCCGCCGCGTCGGCGACGCCGAAGCGCAGCCAGCGCAGGATCGCGTACGTCCAAAGGGGCATGGCCGACCCGAGGAGCAGCGTGACGAGCGCTGGCAACCACAGGTCCTCGATCGGCGTCTGGGCGAGGGCCACACCGCCCTTCAACCCGATGGCGAAGAGGAGGTAGATCGAGAGGCTTTGGTAGAAGGCCTCCGGCAGCTTGAGGTCGCTGCGCACGAAGGCCGCTGCGGCGCCGAGCGCGAAGCTCAGGACCACCGGCGACAGCAAGTTGAGCGCGAGCAGGTCCAGGGTGTTCATCGCGCCAGCGATGGGGCGGGGTGCTGGTTCTCCATGGGCGTCGGGCGCGGAGTCTAGGGCGGCGGAATCGCGCCCTCCAACCAAACCGCCCGGATCGAGCGGCCCATGCTCCTGCCCCGGTCCGCCGCGGTGGGGTCAGCGATCGGCTGGAGCGCGGGCTGCCGCGGACGGCGTCTCCCGAGCGCCCTCGTCCCGCCGGAGCGCCCGTTGGTAGGCGCCTTCGTAGAGTTCCCACAGGAGCAACCCCAAGAACGGCCCCATCGCACCGACGACGAGGTAGAGGAGCGGGAACGGTCCATCCCAAAGCCGGTCGCGGAGCATGTACGCCTGGATGCCAAACATCACGGCGACGTAGCCGCTCCACACGCCGGCGAAGAACATCGCGTAGTTGCCTCGGCCCATGCGCCGCAACCCGCGCCAGTAGCGCACGTTGACGATCTGAGATGTCACGTAGCGGGGACGGGTGCTTCTCATCGGATGGGTCCACGTGGGGCTGCACACGAGTGCCCGGGCGGCAAGCTCACGGGAAGCGTACACGGTCGGCGCCGATCCGTCACCGGGTGGGAGCCCGCTCGCCCGCGGGTCAACCCGGCTGCAAACGCGCCTCCGTCCCCGGCACATGCGCCAGGCCCCAGTCGCGGATCGACTCCAGGAGGGGGCGCAGGGCCTCGCCGCGCTCCGTCAGCGAGTAAGCAAGGGCGCCAGCGCGCTGGTTCGAGGGCGCCGTCGTCACGAAACCCTCCGCCACCAACTGCTCCAGCCGGTCGGCCAGGATGTTCGTGGCGATGCGCTCCGGCGACGCCAGGAACTCGTTGTAGTGGGTCTTGCCCAGCACCAAGTCCCGCACCACCAGCAGCGTCCAGCGGTCCCCCACGAGGTCGAGGGTGCACGCGATCGGGCAGGGCGAGCGCCGGCGCTTCGGCTTCATCGCGCCATTGTGCCCGCGGGCGGGGTCGGCGTGGGCGCATCCGGGTCCGTGTACGGAATGGCGTCCACGGATTCGAGCTCGGCGAGCGCCCGCGACCACGGCGGCGGCAGCTGATCCCGGGGCCAAGTCAGCCGCAGGAACTTCGCCGCGCGGAGGGCGGGCATCCCCGCGCGCAGGGCGTTCTGGTGGCGCTCGGAGCGCACGAAGCGGTTCAGCGCCGCCTCGTCGCGCCACACCGTCATGGTCCAGGCCTCGTGGCCGAAGAGCCGCCGCCGGATCGAGTGCCCGAGGTAACCGTCCTCCTCGGCGATGCCGTCGAGCACTAGGCCGGTGTGCTCGAAGAAGGCCCCGCGGCCGCTGCGGTTGAGGTAGGCCTGCGTCACCGCGACGACGACGGTGTCGGGGGCGCCACTGCCCGTTGCCGCGACCGGTGCGTGCCGGAACGGCGTCGAAACGGCGACACAGGAAAGGGTGCCGGTCAGCCCAACCGCTGCGAGCGCGACGGCGGACAGGACGGCGGCAAGACCACGGAATCGGGACGACGGGTGTTGGAGCATGCCGTCAGCATGGGCCCATTGCTTGCAAAGTGCAAGCGTAAGGCAGGCAGTGGATGCGCCGTTCCGGCAGGCCCCGCCTGCCGGGCGGACCCGCCAAATCGGCATGCACAAAAAGAGGGCCGCTAGCATCCAGATGAACCCCAAATATCCCCGCCGGTTCTGGGCAAATGGGCCCCCTGGAGCGCGGACGGCGCCACCCGTCGATACTTGTGCGGTCTACAGGGACTCCCATGAGCGCCGAAGCACGAATCCACCGCCCCGAAGCCCCGATCTCGCCCCAACGATGCCTGCTTCCGCTCGAGGAAGCGGTGCTCTTTCCACGGGGTGTCACCACGGTCGAAGTCTCTTCGCCAGAAGGACTTGCGGCGCTTCAGGCCGAGCCGGGTGACGCGGCGCTTTTCGCCGTGGCACCGATCCTGCGACTGGCCAGACGCGGTGAGGATAACGCGCTCGAGGAGGCGCGACTCGCGCCGATCGCGACCCTTGCGCGAGTGCTCGAGCGGCTCGATTTGGGCGGCAGTCGTGTGCGTGTCGTGCTGCAGGGACTCAGTCGCGTGCGGCGCGGCGCGTTGGAGCGGCGCGGCGACCTCTTGTTGGTACGCGCAGAGGACATCGAGACTGCCAGCGTGGCACCGAGCGACGACGAAGCGGCGGCCGCGCGGACCGAGTGCGAGGCGTCGTTGGCGCTGCTCGGCGAACTCGTCCGCTCTCAGCCCGAGGAGTACGGCACGTTGGCTGGTTTGGTCGAACTGCGCGGCGGGGACCCCGGTCGGGCGATGGACCTGCTCGGCGGACTCCTCCCGCTCTCCCACGGCGACCGCGCCAAGCTGCTGGTCGAACTCGACCCGCGTCGGCGCGCCAAGCGCTTAGGGGAACAACTGCGCGCCCTGATGGCACGGGGCGCGGCCCGCGAGCGCCTGGGTGCCAAGGTCGAGGAGCGCATCCGACGCCAGTACCTGCGCGAGCAGCTCGACGTGATCCGCACCGAGCTCGGTGTCCAGGACCCCCTGGAGGCCGAGTTCGACGAGCTGGACCGCCGCCTGTCGCGCACACCGATGTCCGCGGCGGCCCGCGCCCAAGGCCGGCGCGAGTTGGCCCACCTGCGGCGCCTGCCCCCCGGTTCGCCCCAGGCGGCGCAACTCTTGAACTACGTGGAGTGGCTGCTCGAGCTGCCCTTCGGCCTGACCCAACCCGAGGGCCGCGCCGACGCCGTGGAGCTGGCCCGTGTCGCCCGCGTGCTCGACAAGAGCCACGCGGGTCTCGCGCAGGTGAAGCAGCGGGTGGTCGAGTTCCTGGCCGTGCGCCAACTGGGCGGCCGCGCCCGGGGCGCCCTGTGTTTCTCCGGCCCCCCGGGCACGGGCAAGTCCAGCATGGCGCGGGCGATCGCGCGCTCCCTCGGGCGCCCGTTCGTGTCGATCCAGGTGGGCGCGATGCAGGGCGAACGCGAGCTGGTCGGCACCCCCCACCGCCAGGAGGGCGCGTTCCCCGGGGCGCTGCTCGACGGCCTGCGCCGCGCCGGGCGGCCGGACGCGGTGGTGCTGCTCGACGAAATCGACAAGTTGCAGCTCGGCAACAGCGGCGAGGCCGGTGGGCCGCTCCTCCAAGTGCTCGACCCCGAGCAGAACGCCGAGTTCTTCGACCGCTACCTCGGTGTGCCGTACGACCTCTCGCGCTGCCTCTTCGTGGCGACCGCCAACGACACGGAAGAGATGAGTGAGGCCCTCTTCGACCGGCTCGAGGTGGTCGAGTTCTCCGGGTTCACGGAGGACGAGAAGCTGGCCATCGCGCGCAGCCACCTTCTGCCGCGCGCGCGCGCCGACGCCGGTGTCAACGCGCGCCAGTTCCGCATCGGACCGGGTTCCCTGCTCGCTTTGATCCGCAACTACACGGAGGAGGCCGGCGTGCGCCAGTTCGGGCGGCTGCTCGACGCCCTCGCGCGCAAGGCGGCGCTCTCGGTGGTGCGCGAGGGCCGCGGCATGAGCGTGCAACGGCGCGATCTCTTCCAACTGCTGGGGCCCGCGAACGCGGACGAGGAGCTGCGCGCCCGCCGCCCGCGGGTCGGTGTTGCCATGGGGCTCGCGTGGACCAGCGCGGGTGGCTCGCTGCTGCCCGTCGAGGCACTTGCGATGCCGGGTTCGGGCCGCACGACCCTGACCGGGCAAGTGGGCGACGTGCTGCGCGAGTCGTTCCAGACCGCGGTCAGTTACGCGCGCACGCGGCTGACGAGCCTGGGCCTCGACAAGTCAGCCCTCGACGAGCTCGACCTGCACCTGCACTTCCCCTCGGGCGACGTGCCCAAGGACGGGCCCTCGGCAGGGCTGCCCGTCGCGGTCGCGCTCTTCAGCCTGCTCGGCAAACGCCCGGCGCGCCACGACGTCGCGCTCACCGGCGAACTGTCGCTGCACGGGGCCGTGCTGCCCGTGGGCGGCTTGCGCGAGAAGTTGCTCGCCGCGATCCGCGCGGGAATCCGGGCGGCGATCGTGCCCGGGCGCAACGCCGAGGAGGTGCTGCGCCTCTCGCCGGAGATCCGCAGCAAGATCCAGATCCACCTGGTCGACCGCGTGGACGAGGCGCTCGAGCTGGCGCTGGTGAACCGCGATGCCGCCGACGGCAAGTCCACGCGCCGCCCGGCGCTCGCTCGCCGCAAGGCGGGAGCCCCGCGCGCCAAGAAGCGCGCCGCTCCGCCGCCGCGGCGCGCGCGCGACGCGGACGACGAGTGACCCGCGACACAACCGGCCGAAACGAGGGGCGCGCGGCGACATCCGCGCGCCCTTTGCCGTTTCTTGCAAGTGCGCGCTTTGCGACTCCTTGGCCGGAGATTGAAGAGACACTGAGTCGAGCTGGGCCCTTGGAATGCCCATTCTGGAGCGGATCGAACGACCCGTCGGTCGTCCGGCTGCACATCCCTCCCCAAGGACATTCCCCATGCTGCGCACCAACCATCTCTCCGTGGCCGCGTTCTTGGCCCTGGCCCTGCCGTTCGGCAGCGCCCAGGCCCAAGTGCGTGTGCAGATCCTGCACGCCTCCGACCTGGAAGGCGGTGTCGAAGCCATCGATCGCGCCCCGCTCTTCGCCGCGATCGTCGAAGGCCTCGAAGCCGACGCAGCCCAGAAGGGTGTCACCTCCCTCTTGCTCTCGGCCGGCGACAACTACATCCCCGGGCCCTTCTTCAACGCGGCCGGCGACCCGGCCATGCGCCCCGTCTTCCAAGCAGTGCTCGAGAACCCGACCGCCCGCGAAGGTGTCGGCCGCGTCGACATCTCGATCATGAACCTCTTGGGCTTCGACGCTTCGGCCGTCGGCAACCACGAGTTCGACGCGGGACCCAGCATCTACCGCACGATCGTCGGCACCGACATCGTCGGTGGCACCGAACCGCGCTGGCTCGGCGCCGACTTCCCCTACCTGTCCTCCAACCTGGACTTCAGCGGCGAGCCCAGCCTCGCTGGCCTCTTCACGAACGACATCCTGCCCTCGACGGCGTTCCTGTCGCCCATCTCGAACCTGCCGACCGCCGCCGCGGCGAAGAAGTTCGCGCGCGCCACGATCGTCGAGAAGGACGGTGAGCGTTTTGGCATCGTCGGCGCCACCACGCCGATCGTGGAGAGCATCTCCTCGACGGGCGGTGTGCTGGTCAAGGGCCCCGGCGCGGGCACCAACGACATGGTCGCCTTGGCCTCGATCGTGCAGCCCGTCATCGACGAGTTGATCCTCGACGGCGTCGACAAGATCGTGCTCGTTTCCCACCTGCAGCAGCTCAGCCTCGAACAAACCCTCGTCCCGCTGCTCTTCGGTGTGGACGTCGTGATCGCGGGCGGTTCGGACACGTTGCTGGCCGACGGCACGAACGTGCTGCAGCCGGGCAACGTGGCCCAAGGGTCCTACCCCGTCGTCGCCACCAACGCGGGCGGCGAGCCGACCCTGATCGTCAGCACCGACGGCGAGTACAGCTACGTCGGCCGTCTGGTGGTCGACTTCGACGCCGCGGGTGTTGTCGTGCCCGCGTCCGTGGACGCCGTCGAGAGCGGCGCCTACGCCGCCAACGAGGCCGGCGTGCTGGCCCTCTTCCCCGACCTCGTCGTGCCCTTCCAAACCGGAACCCAGGCCGCCAAGGTCCGCACCCTGACGGAAGCCGTCAAGGGCATCGTGATCGCCAAGGACAGCGTGATCCTCGGGCGCTCCGACGTCTTCCTCGAAGGGCGCCGCGAGAAGGTGCGCACCGAGGAGACGAACCTCGGCAACCTGACCGCCGATGCCAACTTGGCGGTGGGCAAGCTGGTGGACCCGCGCGTGCGCGTCTCCATCAAGAATGGCGGCGGCATCCGCGCGGAAATCGGCGCCATCGACGGGATCACCGGCGAGTTGCTGCCGACCCAGGCGAACCCCCAGTCGGGCAAACTCGAGGGTGAGGTCAGCCAACTCGACATCGAGAACTCCCTGCGCTTCAACAACGCGCTCAGCCTGGTCACGCTCACCCGCGCCCAGCTCAAGGAAGTGCTCGAACACGCCGTCGCCGCATGGACGCCGACGTCGACCCCGGGCCAGTTCGGCCAAGTGGGCGGAGTCTCCTTCAGCTTCGATCCGAGCCTGCCCGCGGGCCAACGGGTCCGCACGGCCGGCTTCATCGAAGAGGGCAGCGGCTTCCCGCTGTTCGTGTTCGAAGGCCAAGTCGTCGGCGGTCCCGCCGTGCGCTGCATCACCCTCGACTTCCTCGCGAGCGGTGGTGACAACTACCCCTTCGACGACTTCATCGCCGCGGACCCGGTGTTCGCCAACCGCGTCGACCTGGTGAGCGCGGGCCTGCTGCCCGGCGCCTCGACCTTCGCCAACCCGGGCACCGAACAGGACGCCCTCGCGGAGTTCCTCCTCGCCGAGCACGCCACCGTGCCCTACGCGGAGCCGGAGACGAACCCGACGCTGGACCAGCGTGTGCAGAACCTCTCGCTGCGCGCGGACACGGTCCTGCGCGTGGTGCGCCAGGCGCTGTTCCTGCCCTGATCCAAGGTAGGTGTCCTTCGCGCGGGCCCGCCGTTCCCCGAAGGGAGCGGCGGGCCGGCGCCTTTTTGGTTGTGCGGTTCGCGAAGCTGGCGGGCTTCGCCGCGGGCCCACGTGGTCCGGGCGACTGGTTGGTGCTCGTCAGCCGGTGATGGGCAGGAGCACCGCGTTGCCGAAGGCCGGTGTGGGGCCGAACGGCGCGAAGGTCTGCAGGAAGGCCGTCAGGCCGACGAGCGCCGGGTCGTTGGGCACGCTCGTATCGAACGCGCCGTCGCCCGCACCGTCCAGTTGCACACGTGCGAGGCAACGCAAACCGTCCAGCGCCAGGAGGAACTCCCCCGACACGCCGGGAATCTCGATCCCCGTGGCGAGGTGGGGCGCGAGGAACAGGTAGTGGCTGTCGCCGGGGTGCCCCTTCAGGCCGAGGTGGAGCGGCTGCCCGAGTTTGCCGGCGGCCGGACCGGACGATTCGAATTCGAGACGCGGGTAGAGCACAAAGGTGGCGCTCGCGGTCGAACCGGGCATCAAGAAGTAGGGGTGGGTCACACTCGATCCGTCGCCGAACGATCCGCCGATCACGGCACTGCCCTGGCTCACGAGCAACACCGACTTGCCGCTGACTCCTGCTCCGATCGCGCCCGGCGCCGACGTGCCGGCGGCCCCGTCGCCCCCGCGCGCCACGGACGAGCGCAGTTCGACCTGGGTGTTCGACACGGTGATGGCGGACCCCGGGATCAAGGTGCCCGAGGGAGCCTGGGTGCCTTCTCCCCCCGCCAGCGCGGTGTGGAAGAGCACCACCTTCGAGTAGTTCGCGAATAGTGCGATGCCGCCCACCGCAAACGGGCAGGGGCTCGTGTCGGAAGCGGCCGATGCGGCCTGGATGTCGCTGTTCGCGACGTACAAGGTCGATCCGATGAGGTGCACCAGGGGGCGCACGAAGGTGACGCAGCCGTCCGCCGCCGAGGATCCGCTCAGTGCGCTGTCGAGCAGGAGCACATCCGTCGAGCTCTGCACGCGCAGTCCATGGAAGTGGCCGGGTTGGATGTCGAGGGCGTGGAGCACGATGGAACCCTTGTTGTTGAGGGCCCGAATGCTCGTGAACTCGAAATCCGGACCCACGGCTTCGGTCGGGCCCCGGAACGCGAGCCCGCTGATCACGACACGATCCTCCGGCTTCAACTCCGTGATCAGCAGCGGACGGGGTTCCTCCAGCGACGGTTGGTGCAATGCCGCGCCGGGTTCGGCCAGGATCGCGAGCGACTTCGAGACCGTGAACCCCTCGAAGTAGTCGCCGGCGGCCACGAAGATGCGGTCCCCCGGTTCCGCCGCGTCCACCGCGGCGCCGATGGTTGCGAAGGTTCCGGGCCCGCCGCCGGGGGCCACGTGGAGGTCGGCGGCAGCGGCCGTGCCGCCGGCGAGGAGCAGGTTGGCGATGCACACGAATGCGAGTGTGTGGTGCATGGAAGTGGCCCACCCGGCTGGGGGCGGGTGCAAGGGGATGAGGGGAGCCACGGCGCCGGGCGAACGCCGTCGGCGGAACCGGATGCGCTGGTGGCCGTCGCGGGTCGGGTCTCAAGCGGCCCGTACCCGGGCGCCGGAAAGGGCTGTGACCGGTCCGGACCGTGACGGGTCCGGGGCTTGACGGGGACGCGGCCAACGGCGAGGGTGGTGGGCGGCGATGGGAACCAAGGGACGAGCGGTGGCGGTGGCGGGTCTTGGGGCGGCATTGGGGATGCTCGCGTTCGCGCAGGACCCCCTCGAACCGATGGTTTGGCCGGCGGACGAGCAGGAAGCGGCGCGCATCGCCGACTACTTCGGCCTCGCGGACTTCGACGGGGGCGGTTGGATCTCGTTCGAGGAGGCCTCGCAGTCGATGTCGGTGGACCGGGACGGGTTCGCCCGTTTCGACGGCAACCGCGACGGGCGTATCCAGTTCGAGGAGTTCGAGGCGCGCTACCGCGAGGTGCTGGCCCGAGGCGGCGCGTTCGAGCGCCCGCGCGCGCCGGAGAAGGCTCCCCTGCCGCCGGCTCGGGATGCCGCGGGGCTGCTCTTTGCGTACGACAGCGACTTGAACGGCGCGCTGTCGCTGGCCGAGCTCGAGACGTTGCTCGTCGACTACCAGGTCAAGAACACGAGCGCGGCGTTTGCGCTCAGCCAGTTCGACAACGACGGTTCGGAGCGGCTCGAACGCGGCGAACTCGAATACCTCGCCGGGTTGATCGCCACCCTGCGCGGCACCGCGGGGACCGAGGATTCGGAAGCCGACGCAGACTCGCTCGAGGCGCTGTTCGGCACGCCGATCCCGCGCCCCAAGGAACCCGGTTCGGTGCCCGCGCCGCCGCGCATCTCCGGGCCCGTGCGGCCGTTCTTTCGGCTCGACTACGACGGCGACGGCGCGATCGATGCCGCGGACCTGGAGGCGCTGCAGTTTCCGCTGACGCTCTCGGTGCGCTCGGCGACGGTGATCGCCGCGCTCGACCGCGACGGCGATGGAGCCTTGAGCCAGGACGAGTTGACCCTCGCCTTCGAACCGGCGCCTCCGCCTGCTGCGGATCAGTCCTCGCCTGCGCCGTCGTCGTCGACGCCCAGGTAACCGGCCGCGCCCAGTTGGCGCGCCAACTCGGCGGGCAACTCGGCGGACTGTGCGCGACCCGGCAGGCGCAGTTTGTGGCGCTCGAGCGCCTCCAGCTCCGCCTGGGCGCGCGCCAGGACGCTGCGATGGTCGATGCCGAGCTGCGCGGCGGGGATCGGGTGCTGCTCTCCCGGATCGCGCTCCAAGTCGTAGAGCACCGTGCGCTGGTTGCTGCGGTCCTCGAGCACCTTCGCGTGTCCAAATCGCACCGCTGCGAGGTCGACGGGGTAGCCCTGGCGCGGCACGGCGAGACGCAGTACCGCGGGATACCCGGCGTGCTCCGGATCGCGCCAAAGGGGCGCGAGGCTCAGGCCCAACACGTACCCGGGCAAGGGCAGGTCGAGCAGCTCGGCCACGGTCGGCAGCACGTCGTAAAGACGCGCGATTCCTCCGACCCGCACGCCCGCGGGCACACCGGGGCCGGCCATCAACAGGGGCACACGCACGACGTCGTCGAAGAGGGTGCGTTGGTGCCCCCAGCGGCCGTGTTCGTGGAATTCCTCGCCGTGGTCCGCGGTCCACACCACCAGTGTGGAATCCGCCAGTCCGGCGGAATCGAGCTGGTCCAAGAGTTCGCCGATGTGGTCGTCGGTGTAGCGGATCTCCGCGTCGTAGAGCCGGCGCAGGTGGCGCAGGTCCTCGGGCTGCATGCGCAGCACACGTTCGGCGGAGTGCAGGCCGCGCACGGGACCCGCGTAGCTCGGATCGACGAAGCGCGCGACGTACTCGGGCGGCGCGAGGTAGTCGTAGTGCGGATCCCACCAGTGCACGAAGAGGAAGAACGGCGCGTCGCCTGCGGCGGCTTCCTCGAGGAACTCGGACGCGTGGCGCAGGAGCGCGGGACTGGTGATGGCCTGGTGCGACGCGAGGTGCACGTCGCGCAGATCGCCGGGTTGGTGGTTCTCGAGGCGCGCGGGATCGACTTCCACGTGGGAGAGGTCCACGTAGGAATCGAAGCCCTGCCCGAATCCGTAGACCGGGTGCACGTTGGGACCCGAGAAGAAACCGGCCGTGCGGTACCCGCGCCGCGAGAACAGCTCGGCCATCGTGTCGAGTTCCGGCGCGAGGCGCTGGAAGTTGTCGTGCACCCCGTGCAGCTCGTCCGGCAGCCCCGTCATGAGGGACGCGTGGGCCGGCAGTGTCCACGAGCTCGAACTGAACGCGTTCTCGAACAGCGCCCCGCCCGCGGCCAGTCGATCGAAGGCCGGCGTCGTGAGGTCGTCGGGCCGGAGCTCGTTGGTGCGGCCGAGCGCGCTCACGTGGTCCGCGCGCAGGGAGTCCACGCTGAGCAGCACCAGGTTGCGGGGCGGCTGGCCGTCCGCGCACGAGACCGCGACGAGGGGGCCCGCCAGGAAGAACAGGATGGGGCGAGAGACGCCGCGGTCACGGGGAGGGGAACCCGTCATTGCGGGGGAATAGTACGCTTTGCAGCCTGCGGGTGCCCCCACTCGGCCGCCGCACAGCATGCACACCACGAGCGGCGAAGGTCTCCCCGGCGGCACCGAGCGCGCCGTTTGGCCACGCGTCTTGGCTTGCGTGGTCCTCGCGGTGGTGGGCTTCGCGAGCATGTGGCTGAGCGCGGCTTGGGAGGGCGGGCGCGAGGGCCCTCAGGACCTTCGTTTCGTCGTGCGGATCCTCAACGCGCACCAGGTATCGCTCGAGCGACAGGACCTAGCCCGGGCCCAATCCCTGCTTGGAGGCCCCCTGCGCCTCGCGGCGGCCCTCGTTTCCCTCTGCGCGGGTTGGGTCCTGGCGCGGCGACTTCGCGGCCCTGGGCCCGGCCGCTGCGCGTTGGCGGCTGGGCTGGCGCTCGCGGTCTTTGCGGCGATCGATCCGGGGCTCTGGGTATTCCTGATGGAGCGCCAACCGGCCAACGCCCTGCACTACCAGGACGGTCGCCACCAGACCTTTTGCCTGGGCGCAGCGCTGTTCGCCTTGGCCGTCGTTCTCGAGCCGCCGCGTCGCCGCGCGGCGCGACGTTTGGCCGCGCAGGCTGCGACCCCGGCCCCGCCGAGACGCAACCCAACCCGGCAACTCGTCGCGGCGGGGTTGGTCACCGCGGCCGTGGCGCAACTCCTGCACACGGTGGTGCTGGACGGTTTGCCGCTGACCAACGACGGCGCGGCGTACCGCTTCCAGGCGCATCTGTTTGCCGGGGGCCGCGCGGCGCTCCCATGGAGCCCGCTGCACAGTTTCTTCGAGGCGCGCCAGATTTGGCCCGGCTCCGCCGAGGTCCCGAGGGTCTTCGCGAAGTACCCACCGGGCCACGCGCTGGCCCTGGCGGCCGGCGAGTGGTTCGGTTTCGCGCGGCTCTTCGTCTTGCTAGGCGCGGCGTCCCTGCCCGCGCTCGTGTACGCCCTCGGGCGCGCCCTGAATCTGCCGCGCCCGCTCCTCGCCGCGTGGTTGACGGCGCTTTCGCCGGCGTTGCTGGCGGTCTTCGCTACCGAGTTGGCCTTCGGCACGTCGGTGCCCCTCGCGTTTGCATTCCTGGCGGCGGGAGCGGCGGCCATCGCGCGTTCCAAGGAGCACCGCCCCGCGATCGGCTTCGCACTGTTGGCGGGTGTTGCCCTGGGATGTGTAGGGCTCACGCGGCCGGGCACGGCCTTCGCTCTCGGACTGGCGTTCGCGGCGGCTAGCGTCACCGCGGGACCTCGCACGCTGGTGCGCGTGCTCGCGCCCACCGTCGCGGCGGCGCTGCCCTTCGCTGTCGTGCTGCTGCTCTTCCAACGCGCCACCACCGGGGATCCCTGGCTCGATGGTTACCGGCTGTACGCGCGAGCTCTGTCGCCGGACGACACCTGGGGTTTGGCCAACGCACCGCGTGCCCTCGGGACGACGGCATTCAACCTGTCGCGGCTGTCGACGTGGCTTTTTGGAATCGGCCTGGGACTGGTGCCCGTGGTGCTGGGAGTGGGATCTGCCAGGGGTTGGGGACGGGTGCTCCTCGTGGGCGCGCCGCTTGCGCTGCTCGCGTTCTATTCCCTGCTGACTTTCCACGGCGTGCCCTGGGCGGGTCCGGTGTACCTCTTGGAGTCGTTTGGAACCCTGGCCCTGGCCGGTGCGGCCGGTTTCGATCGGCTCGCAGCGGTGTTGGGACCCTATTTGTTGCGCCTGGTGTTTGTGACCTCGTTGATCGCCGTCGCATTCGTGCTGGGATGGCAGTTCCACGCGGCGACGGATGCGGTGGCGCAAAAGCACGCGCCCCAACTGGCCGCGCAGCGCGAGGGCATCGAGGAGGGCATCGTGTTCGTGCACTTGCCGACCGCCGCCGACCGTCGGCGCGTGCCGCTGCCGCCGCCGCTGGGCGGCGAACGCCTGGTGTTCGCGCTGGACCTGGGGGAGCGCAACGCCGAGCTGCGAAGGGCGCTCGGGAACCCGAGCGCGTGGTCATTCGACCCGGCGACGGGCACCTTCACGCGCCTGCCCTGACGCCCGGTTCCCGGTTCGCTGCTCCCGTTCCGGCTGTTGCTACGTCTTGCGGCGTCCGTCCGCCGCTCCCTCGAGTCCTTCTCCGCCGGCCTGCGGCCAGCCGCGGAAGCAGACCGGGAACGGGCCGACCGGTCAGCGCGAGTCCCCCGCCGCCGGGTCGCGCGGGGGTGTGTCGGTGGTCCCGAGGATCTCGCGCGCTTCGTCCACCTCGAGGTCGAGGCACAACACGCGCAACCACGAACGCGCGCCCGCGCCCCACTCGCGCCACGCCTCCTCGATCCCCTTGTCCCCCGCCGCGGCGGCGGCCTTCGCGCGTAGGTCCACTTCCGCGCGCAGCGACTCGGCGTAGCGCGACAGGTCCGCGGGCCGCGCGTCGGCCACTCCCAGGGCCGCGCTGAGGAGCGCCGCACCGGTGCGCCGCATCTCCTCGGGATCCACCATCGCGGGCACGTCCAAGCTCGTGTGGTAGGTGAAGTCCGTGAAGTGCCAGAAGAGCACGGCGGGGATGCCGCGCTCCAAGAACACGTCGTGGTCGCTGCCGCCCTCCCACGGGTGGTCGGCGCTGGGCCAGGGACGACCCGCCTCGCGCTCCTCGAGGAACCCGACGTCGACCATCGCGCAGCGCGCGATCACGGCCAAGCCGGAGGGCAGGATCATCTCGTCGCGCACTTCACTTTGGCCCCACGTCGAGTGTTCGTCGGGCGCGAGGCACAGCCGGGCGCCCGGGTCGGGCCCGCGCTCGAGCAGCGCGATGGCGCCGGTGCGCTCGTACGACTGGCCGGTCATGTCCGCGGAGAAACCCGCGAGCACACGCACGCCGCCTTGGTCCAAGAACATGTGGCTCTGGCGGAACTCGTCGCCGAACACAAACGCGAGGGATGCGCGCGGCCGCTCGAGGCGCTGCGCGCGGATCGATTCGACCAAGTTGACGGCACCCTCGACCAACGTCGCCACGCCGCTGCCGTTGTCGCCCGCCCCCGGCTCGTTCAGATGGGCCGAGATGGCGACGGCGCGGTCGCGGTAGACGGAGCCGTGCACGATGGCGACCAGCGTGCGCAGCGGCCTTTCGAAGATCTCGACGTCGGCTTCGAGTGCGAGTTCCACCGCGGGCATCCCGTCCTGGGCGCCGGCTGCTTCCACGGCCGCGCAGATGGCCGCGTGGCTGCGCGGCGAGATCTGCGCGACGGGCAAGGTCGTGCCCTCGGGCAACTTGCGGTACTGCACCGCGTCCAGGTGGCGCTCGGCGCCGGTCGGGTCCTCGTTGTAGGTGCCGAGCGAGGCGGAAACCACGGCAACGGCACCGGCGGCCTCGGCGCGGGCCAGCACCTGGCGGGCCGGCGCTTCGGTCACGAAGATCGAGCCCTCGGTCACGGCGTCGAGCGCGAGCGCCACGTGCCCCCGCACCCGCGCACGGGGCGCGTGGATCGGCAGCATCACACGCTCGTGGTCGGCACCGTCGTCGAACGCGTGCAGCGTGACGCTGCCGTCGGTCGTGTGCAGTTCGAGCCGCGCGCGTTTCGGCGTCCAGCCGGGAACGGGTTCGTCGCTGGTGAGCCAGCGCAGTTCGAACTCGGCCCCGCCCGCGCGGAAACCGCCCGCTTCGAGGGCCGCGGCCACGTAGTCGAGTGCCTGATCGAACTCGGGGCTGGCCGCCGCGCGGTAACTCTGGTCGAGGCGCTCCACCATCTCCATGGCGGTCGCGGGCCGGAACGCACGCCACAGGGTGCGGGCGAAACGCGCGGTGCCCTCCTTGCCTGCGGCCACACTCGGCCCGCGGTAGGCGTCGGGGCGCACCAGCGTGAGGCCGGGTTCGGTCCCCGCGCGCCGCGCCGCATCCGCATCGGCCGACGCCATCGCCTGGGCCAACTCCTCGACCGACGGCGCGCCCGAGCGGCAGGCCACGAGCCCGAGCGCCACGCACAGAAGCAGCGATCCTCGCAGTACCCCGCCGCGGCGCCACCGCGCCGCCGCTCCCCGCGGCCGTTCGACGAAGGACGCCCCAACGGGGGCCGAGGTCACGGATGCGGGGGCTTGGCCTTCCATGCGCGTTCGGGGGTTAGGCGGGTAGGTACTTGTCGATCAGGAGACCCAGGCGCGCGCGCACCTCGGGTGTGATGGCGTCGGGGGCGGTGAGGATCGCGTTCTTGAGCGCGTCCTTGTGGCGGCACTCGGGCCGGCGCGCGGCCACGGGCACGGTGCGGCGCACCAGTTCCCGCGCGTTGGCCACGTTCTTGTGCATGACCGCGAGGATCGCATCGATGGTCACGTCGTCGTGGCCCTCGTGCCAGCAGTCGTAGTCCGTGGCCATTGCGACGGTCGCGTAACAGATTTCGGCTTCCCGGGCGAGTTTTGCCTCTTGCAGGTTGGTCATGCCGATCACGTCGACGCCCCAACTGCGGTAGAGCTTCGACTCCGCGCGCGTCGAGAACTGCGGGCCCTCCATGCAGAGGTACGTGCCGCCGTCGTGCACCTTCACCCCGAGGCCCTTCGCGCCCTCCAGGATGTCCGCGCGCAGGTCCTCGCAGACCGGATCCGCGAACATCACGTGGGCGACGATGCCCCCTGAGAAGAACGTGTCGGGCCGGTGGCGCGTGCGATCGATGAACTGGTCGATCACGACGAAGTCCCCGGGCGCGATGTCCTCGCGCATGGAACCCACTGCGGAGACGGAGAGGATGCGCGACACACCCAGGCGCTTCATGCCCCAGATGTTGGCGCGGAAGTTGATCTCGCTGGGGGTGATGCGGTGTCCGCGGCCGTGGCGCGGCAGGAACACCATACGCACGCCGTCGAGCACGCCGGTGACGAAGGCGTCGCTCGGATTGCCAAACGGCGTGGCGAGCTCGACTTCGCGCACTTCGGTGAGGCCCTCCATGGCGTAGAGGCCCGAGCCTCCGATGACACCGAGGACCAGTTCGGAGGGTGCGTTCGACATGGGGGCGCGTGCGGGGAGCTGGGAACTGGGTTCCGGGCGCTCGCGCCCGGTGACCCGAGGGGCCGGGGCGCCAAAGGGGCGCCCCGGGGGGCGTGGCATGGTAGCTACTGGTCCGCGCCGGCGTCCCCGTCCGGGCGGCGGCGGCGCCAACTGTCCAGGGGGTCGTCCCGGTCCGCGTAGCGGCGCGGGGGTTTGTCCGCGGGCGGCCCGCCGCCGTCGGATTGGGGGCGTCCGAACCGGCGCCCGCCGCCCGAGTCGGGGGAGGCCTCACCGCCGCGGCCGCCGCGGGATTCGCCCCTCGGCCCGGCCGGGTTGCGGGTCTCGTAGCCGCCGGGGCGCTCCCCGCGGTCGCGACCGCCCTGGCGGAACCCGCCGGAGCCCGCGTCCCGATCGCCGCGGTCGGAACCGCCGGACCGGCCGGGCCGCTCGAAGGGCGGCCGTCCGCCCCCGAAGCCGGAGCCCTGGCCGGAGCCCTGGCCGAAACTCTGGCCGGAACCCTGGCCGAAATTGGACCGGCGCTGGCCGTAGCCGCCGCCGGAGTCGCGGGAGCCTCCGCCGCCTCCGCCTCCACCCGAGCCTCCACCCGAGCCTCCGCGGCCGCGGTCTGCGCCGCGGTCGGAACTCCACCGGCCCGCGTCGGGGCCGCCGCGGTCCGTGTCACGGTCTCGACCGCCGCCGCCGAACGGACGACGCCCTTCGCCACCCTCGTCCCGGCTGCCGCGGCCGAAACCGCCGCCGTACGAACGGCCGGCGTTCGAGCCGCCGCCGCCGTATGCACCGCGGGAGGCTCCGCCGCCCCGCGAGCCGCCGCCGTCGCGGCCACCGCCGCGGGCTCCGCGGTCCGCCCAAGGCGCACCGGCACCGGGGCCGGGGGGCCCGCCGGGACGCCACCCGCCGAGCGGACTGCCGCCGACGCCGCCGCGAGGACGTTCGTCGCGCGGACGGTCCTCGCGGGGACCGCCATCGCGAGGACGATCGTCGCGCCCGCGGTCGTCGCGCGGACGTTCGAAGCGGGGGCGCTCGAAGCGACCCCGATCCTCGCGACCCCGATCCTCGCGTCCGCGGTCGTCGCGTCCGCGGTCGTTGCGCGGGCGGTCGAACCGCGGCCTGTCGTCGTCCGAACCCCGCGGGTCGGGGCGCTGGAACGCGGGCCGCTCGAAACGCGGCCGCTCCTCGCGCGCGCCGTCCTCACGGGGGCGACCGAAACGCGCACCGCCGCCGTAGCCGCCGCCGTAGCCGCCTCTGGAACCGCCGCGGCCGCCGTCCTCCGGCCGCGCTTGCCAGGGTCGGCGGGACGCACCGCGATCGCCACCGCGGTCGCTGCGCCACCCGCCACCGCCGGGGCCCTCGCCCTGGCGAGCGCGGTCCTGGCCGAAGCTGCGTGTGTCCCGTTGGTCGCGGCCGCCGCGGAAGTCGCGCTCGCCGCGCTGCCCATCGCCGCGCTGCCTATCGCCGCGGTCCCCGCGCGCGCCGCGATCGTACGGCCGTCCCCCGTCGCGGCCCCCGTCGCGGCCCGCGTCGCGCCCCGCGCCGCGGCGCGACGCCGCGTGGCCCGTCTCCGACGGATTGGGCCCGCGGAACGTGCTGCGCGGGAACGTGCGGCCCGGTCGGCTCGCGCCGCGCCCATGGCCAGCGCCGCGGGCCGCGTAGCCGTCGCCTTCGTACTCGCCGTCCTCTTGCGCTGCCTGCTCCATACCGGCCCGCGCCAACAGCCGCTTCACGACCAACGTCGCGTACGCGCCGCGCGGCAGCTCGAAACCCATCTTGATGCTCCAGGCGCCGCGCTCTTCCGTATCCGGTTCGGCCGGGCGCACGCGCAGGTGCTGCGGCACCACGAACATCGGCCGCCGCTCGTCCTTCTGCACGAAACCGTCCAGGTCGCGCACACGCATCTGGTCGGCCACGAGGCCCTCCTGCGCCAGGCAGTCCTCGAGAAGGTCGCGCTCTTCCGTGGAGAGGTCCTGTTCGAGGCCATCCGCGGGCAGCGGGAAGGTGCGCTCCAAATCGACACCCTCCGGCAAAGCGGCGTCGTGGCATACGAGCGGCCCCTCGAGGCAGTCGAGCACCACCCGTTCGGCCGCCGGGATGCGCGAGCGCAGGAACTCGGCCACGGAGCGGTTCCAAAGGTGCGATTGCCACGCGAAGAGGTGGATCAAACGCACACGTTGGCCCACGAAACGCAGCGCGCCGGCGTAGTCGCCCGGGTGTTCGACCAGGTGTTCGAACACCGAGCGGTGTTTGCCCGTCTTGCGCGCGAGATCGAGGCAGGCTTCGAAGTCGCCCCAGCGTTCCGAAAGGCCGCGCTCGAAACCGCCGAACTCCGGATGGTCCTGCCAGTGCCCCTGCGGTTTGGGCGGCGTCGCGATGATGGCGCGCAGGGCCGCGTCGAAACGTCCCTGGAAGAGGTCGCGCACGATCCAACCCTGGCCGTGGCGGATGTTGCCAAACCGCTGGTCGTCGAAGTAGTTGGGCACGCCGACGGAACGCACCCGATCGAGGTTCCCGCGCAGGGTGTCGACCTCGGGCCGCGACAGGCCGCGCACGCGGATCTCGAACGCGTTGCCCAGGCTGTGATGGGAGGAAAGGGCTTCGCGCGCGTAACCGATGGGCTCGATGCGCAGGTCGGATTGTTCGACGTGCACGACATCGCCGCCCTCCACGCTCATGTGTTGGATCGTGATGCCCTGGCGGTCCTTCAGGCCCGCGACACACACGTCCGCGGGGCGCAGTCCGGCCTCGCGCGCCAGGATGGCGGCCGCTTCGGGGGTCGTGAGCTTGCGTTTGGTGACGCGGTAGATGCGGTGGGGCCCGCTGCCCTCGAGGAATCCGTCCTCGAGCAGTTCGCGCACGCGGAAGTCGCCGATGCGGTGCTTGATTCTCATCACTTGTGGCCTCGCCACTTCGCCAATTGCTTGAGGGTGCGCTCGAGATCCGTCGGCAGCGGAGCGCAAACGTGCACGAAAGGTGCATTTTGAAGGGGCCCGTTCGCAGTGCCCGCGGGCGGCATCTCGGGCACGAAACAGGAACCGTCGTCGAGAGCAGAGGGAAAAAGAATGCGGCTGGCGTGCAGCGCCAGGCGGTCGAGCAGGGGCCGCTCAGGCGCCCCGCGTTTGGCGCGGTACCCGCGCTTGAAGTCGCTGAGGTTCAGTCGTTCGTGGCGCCCATACAAGGGGTCCACCACCAGGGGGAAACCGCGTGCGGCCAGGTGCACGCGAATCTGATGCGTGCGGCCGGTGAGCGGTCGACAGGCGAGCAGTGTGTAGCCCGAAAGGCGGCTCGCCACACGCACTTCGGTGACGCTGGACTTGCCCTCGCGCTCGTCCACGCGCTGGCGGCCGGTGCGGCGCCCGTCGGGCCCGAGCGGCAGGTCGATCACGTCGACCTCGCCGTCCCCGAGGGGGTGTTCGCCCTCGACCAAGGCGAGGTATTCCTTCACCACACGGCCCGATTCGAAGGCCCCGCGCAGGCGGCGTTCGGCGTCGAGGTGCTTCGAGACCACCAGCGCGCCCGAAGTGTCCTTGTCCAGGCGGTGCACGAGGCGCGGGCGAAAGTGCAGCGGCGCCGGCAGCGTGTCGTCGTCGGGCGTCAACGGGTCGCCTTCGGAGCGGTCCATCGCCAACGCCAGGAGCGCCCCCGCGACTGTCGCCGCGGAGCGGTGCCAACGCTCGGGTTCGACCGCGAGGCGCGGCGGTTTGTCGACGACGAGCACGTCCTCGTCCTCGTACAGAACCGGGATCTCGACCTTCGGCGCCACGGGGCCACTGCCGTCGAGCACGTCCTCGTCGAACCGCACCAACACGACCTGGTCCCGGTGCAGGCGCTGCGACGGCATCGTCGGCGCACCGTCGAGCAGAACGCGCCGCTCGCGCACCTCGCGGCGCAGCTTGCCCTTCGGCACCTGGGGAAAATGCAGGCCGAGGAACTCGTCGAGTTCGAGCCCCGCATGCTCCGCCGGAACCACCAGGACCTCGAAGTCCATCGGCCCGTCGCCCAGCCCTGTTTGGATCTGCAAAGGGGGGCCTCGCGGTCAGCCCCGCGCGGGGGCGGCGCTTGCATAGAGCGCCGGACGCAGCGCTCCCACGTACGGCAGGTTGCGGTAGCGCCCCGCGAAGTCCAGGCCGTAGCCCACCACGAACAGGTCCTCCACCGCGAAGGCGCGGAAGTCCGGCTGGATGGCCGCGAGCCGGCGCGACGGTTTGTCCAGGAACACGCAGGTCTTCACGTCGAGGGCGCCCCGCTCCATCAGGGTGTCCACCAGCGCCTGCATCGTGCGGCCCGTGTCGAGGATGTCGTCGACCAGCAAGAGGCGCTTGCCGGCGATCTCGCCCTCGGCGGGGAAGAACGACAGGTCGAGCCGTCCGGAGGTCGTGCCGTCGCGGTAGCTGGACGCCGAGAGGAAGGCCAGCTCGAGCGGGATCGGCACCGCGCGGATCAGGTCGCTGACGAATACACACGAGCCCTTCAGCACCCCGACGACGGTGAAGTCCGTGCCCCGGTAGGTGTGGGTGACCTCACCCGCCACCCGCTCGATGCCGGCGCGGATCTCTTCCGGCGAAATGAGGACCCGTTCGATGTCGTCGTGCACGGCGCGCAATCCGGGTTGGGAGCTGACCCCGGCGCGGCGGCGCCCGGGGTCGAGCCGGGCATGGTAGCGGGAGGCGAAGCTCCCCCACAACCGCGCCGCCGCGGCACCCGCTGCCCGGCAGCGTCAGTGGGGCGGCAGGAAGGCCGCCGCGGGCCGCCGCCGGCTCCAAGCCAGCACCCCATCCGGCCCGGGCCCGCCCCGTCCGTCCTCGCCCTCTGGCCGGCGCTCGAACGCCGTCAGCCGGTCGAGCACCCAAAGGGCCCTTTCGGGGTCCTGGGTGCGCCGGAGGTCCACGAGGATGTGCTCGACGCCGAGGAGGTCCAGTTCGAGGGTGAGGTCCTCCGGGTCGGCGAGGGGGGCGCCGAGTGCGTGGGCGAAGAGGCCCGGCGCGAGTCGCAGCAGGCGCTCGGGGGCCGCCGGGTGGATCCGGGCCAGGTAGCCGAACACGAGGGGGCGCTCGTGCACCGTTTGCCACGAGAGCGCCGGACCCGCGCCCGGTTCAAAGGGCAGTTGCAGGAGGTGCCCGCCGGCGCGGGCGGCCTCGCGTTCCTCCGACGTCGCCGGTGCCAGGGCCGCCACCGCCTGCGGCACCCGCCAGGGAGCCATTGGGTACGGCGCGGCACAGAGTTCGAAGGCGAGGAGCAACCCCGCGCCCCCGAGCGCGAACTTGCCCCCGCGCCCGCCCCGCGCCAGCACGGCTGCACCCGCACCGGCCACCAGCGACAGGCACAGCCACGCATACGGCCAGGCCCGGGCCGGCACCCGCAGCATGTCGAGCCCCGGCACACGCCGGTAGAGGCCGGACAGCCAGCCCTCCGGGTCGGGACCCGGATCCCAGGCCAGCAGCCAAAAACAGAGCCCAACCGCCAGCCAGCGCCGCGACGGGGGCACCCGCCACGCGCCGAGCGCGACGAGGAGGAGGGCCGCGAAGGGCGCCGCGAGGCCCGCGTGTTCGGCCCGGCGGTCGGGATGGTGGGCGTCGGGCCGCACGCGGGCGGCGCCGAGGGCCGGCGCCCCGTCGGTACGCGCCAAGGGATGCAGCCCGGAGGGTGTGACGAAGTCGAGCAACTCCGGGTGGTAGAGCTGATCCCGCGCCAGGCCCGCACCCGTTTCCGACTGTTGGCGGTGGCGCTCCAGCGAACGGAGTTCCCTCCCCAGCTCCGCGACGTACGGCCCACCGACCAAAAGCGCCGCGACCACCGCCAGCGCGAACGCGACGGGCGAGCGCAACCCGCGCCGCGACGGTGCGGGGGACCCGACGGACGATGTGTCGCCCTCGACGCGACTCGCCGGCGCCAGCAACCAGACGAGCGCGACGAGCAGCGCCGTCCAGAGCGCCGCCATCGCATCCACCAGGAGGCAGGCCCCCCAGAGCCCACCGGTCGCGAGCGCGGCCCAGTTCGCCCGCGCGCCGCCCCCGCGCCACACGAGCGCCGCCCACACCAAGAGCGGCACGAGGGGGTTCGCCGTCAAGTTGAGGTGCTCGAGCCCCTTTTGCAGGAAGTACGGCGAAAAGGCCCACGCAGCCGCCGCAAAGGCCGCGCCGCATCGCCCCAGTCCCAGGAAACGGCCGAGTCCGTAACACGCGGCCGCGCTGGTGGCGAGCAGCGCGAGCAAGACCGCGCCGTAGGCGGCCGCGGCGCCGAAGAGGCGCTCGATGGGTGTCGCGAGGAGACCCCACAGGAACACGTGTGTGTGCAGCGCCAAACTGTGGCCCACGGGCGCGAAGATCGCGTCCGTGTGGAAGGGCGGGTGCCCGCGTTCGAGCGCGTCGGACACCCACCAGAGGTCCCACACGAAGAGGTGCACATCGCTGCCCTCGGGCGATGTGAATCTCGGATCGTGGGGCAACGACCGGCCCAGCTCCCCCACCAGGGGCCAGGTCGCGACGGCGGCCACCACCAGCGCGGCGAGCAGCGCGAGCAGCCACTCTCGCAGGCCGACGGTGCGGCGGCGTCCCTCGCCGTCGGTCCCGGAAGCTCCTCCCCAGTTCCGCCGGACGCGCCGCCCGTCGCGGGTCCCCGGGCGCGGCGGCGGCAGCGGGTTCGTCGGGATCTGGCTCGGTTCCTGCACGGGAAGGGCCCGGCGCCGCCCGTTCCGTGGGCCGCTTGGGGCGGTGGCGCCCTAGCCTACGGGCAGGGGGCAGCGCTGCAACCGCGAGTTGTGCCCGTGCACCCGCCGCACCCGTCGACCGGAGGAATCAAGCCGTGCCCGAACCCGAACCCGTGCAACTGCTCCGAAGGGAATCGCTCCACCGCGGGCGCGTGTTCGAGCTGGTGCACGAGCACATCCGCCTGCCGTCGGGCCGCGAGCAATCGCTCGACCTCGTGCTGCACCCCGGCGCGGTCGCCATCGCCGCCCGGGACACCGCGGGGCGGCTCGCTTTGGTGCGCCAATACCGACGCGCCGCCGACTGTTGGATGACCGAGGTGCCCGCGGGCCGCTTGGAGCCTGGGGAGGCGCCGTTGGTCGCCGCGAAGCGCGAACTCGAAGAGGAGACGGGCCTCGTCGCCGGGCGTTGGAAACAACTGGTGCGTTTTTTCGCGGCGCCGGGTTTCTGTTCGGAGCAGTTGGTGCTGTTCTTGGCCGAGGACCTCACACCCGCGGGCGCGGATCGCCGCGGGCCGGATGACGACGAGGAGCTGGACCTCGTTTGGATGCGGCCCGAGGACGTGCTGTTGCTCGAGCCCAAGGACGCGAAGACCCTAGTCGCTGCCCTGACCTTGCTCGCCAACCCGGGCGGGTGAGGCGCGCTTCCCGCACGGATCCAGAAAACACCCACACACGCCGCCGCCGCCGATCACGGGACGGTCGCGCGGATCCCGCGGAAGTGGATCTCGCTGGCGCTATCTCGCTCCAACGAATGGCGCTCGAGCATCAGCCCCACTTGGCCTCCGTGCACACCCTTCACGGGCCCGAAGCCGGCGGTCTGGTCGCCGTCGACCTGCAGGAGGACCGAGCCGTCGGCTTCGATCCGAAGGGTGATGCGCGCCGCGGAGGAGTCGTTCGAGGCGCGCCGGGGGTGGCGACGCTGCTCCCTCCCGCTGCGGGCGTGGTAGAGCACCACTTCGCGCCCGCGGTCTTGCAGCGAGAGCAGGTGGAAGTCCTTGGGACTTTGGTGCGCGAGGACAAAACCGATCCCCGTGTCGGCGGGCAGCTCGGTCACGGGCACGTCGACTTGGAAGCTCAGCTCGAACGGCCCCTCGGACGGCACACGGTCCGCGTGGAGCAGCGCCGCGGATGCATGGCCGCGGACGGCGCTGCGAAACCCACCGTTCGTCTGCCACCACTCGCCAAAGATCGGCGACCAAGCCAGCGGGCGCGCGAGTTCTCGGCGCCAGAGGTCCTCGACGAGGGGCGCGTCGTACACACATTCGAACGCATCCCAACCCGATTGGCCCGCCCGCAGCGCTTCCAAGTAGAGATCGAAGCGCCCGCGAACAGCGGGGTCTGCGTCCTCCAGCAGGAAACGCACCAAGTGCCAGCCCAGGGCGTAGTGCAAGAACTCATTCTGCTCCGCGCGGAATGCCCAATAGTCGAGGGCGAAGAGGTGGCGGAGCGGCGGGATGTTGTGCTGCTCGACCGCCCTGCGGAGGCGCCACTCGAACTGCGAGTGCACGGACCTCACCTCGCGGAGTTCAATCTCGGGACCGAAGTGCATCCAACCCGCGAGGACCTCCGCCAGTCCCTCGTTCACCAAGTCCGGCGGTTCTGGGACGACGCGAGTGAGCGCGAGGTGCGCAATCTCGTGTGCAAGCAGCCAGCGTGTACCGGCGACGTCCTGTGCGGGAACCGCAACGAGGGGCACCTGTGCGTAGAAGCCGCCGCGGAAGAAGAAGCTGCGCGCTGGCAGGTCCGAGCTGGGAAGGCCGAAACGCTTCTCCACCGCGAGGAGCTTCTCCACGCCGCTTGCAAGGTAGAGCGGAGTCGGGGACCTCGGGTGCAGATGCGAGAGGATTGCAAGTCGCTCCGCGAATCGGTCGTAGGCCTGGTTCGCAAACACCACCAGTTCGCCGAGGGGCAGTTCCACGTCGGAGGCGACAAGAAACCGCCCGCCCGCCTCGCTTCGCGGAAAGAGATCGTGGGCAACGTGCACGACGCTGGCCCACTGTTCCGCGGAGAACTGCGGAGGCGGGGCGACCTCCGCCGATGCGGCGGGTGAGGCTGGGAGCGCGCCGTGGGATGGCCCTGCCGGCGGGCGAGAGCAACCCACCGCGAGGGCGGCCCCACCCATCCAGAGAAGTAGCCAGGTCCGGCGCACCGTGGTGAGGATCCTAACCGCGCTTCGCTGGGCAGCCCGGGAAGTGCCCTGCCTGCTCACGAGCGCGGCTGCCGAAGACAGTGGCCGACCGACCGCGCGCCAGTCCGTCAGCGTGCGGGGAGGAATGGGCGCCCGGGCTCGGCTGGCGACGCGTCCACGAGGTACGTGAACCCGCCCTGGCTGGCCGCGGGCCGGCCCAGACTGTCGAGGGCGAAAAGCGCGCCGCCCGATGGTGCCCACATCCCGCCACCCGCGCGCGCTACGAGTCGCGTCGGCGATGCCGCGAACCCGAGCCCCTCCGCGACGTGTCGCGAACCGCGGCGGTCCCAGGCCTCGAGCCGCCCAGAGCCGTGCTCGAAGAGCCAAACCCAGCCAGTGTGCGGGTCCGAGGCGAGGAGGTTCGGTGCAAAGTCCCCGAGGTCCCACGCGGACTCCACCTCGAGGTCGCGCTCGAGCCGCACGAGCCGCGCGCCGGGCCCGCGCCCCAGGTACCACCAACCGCCGCGCCCATCCGCCGCGACGGCCGCGCCGCCCGCGCTGGGCCGTGCAGAGAACAGCGCCGCATCCGGTTGGCCCGGATCCACGATGTCGAGCGCGCCCTGCTCTCCGAGCAGCGCGAGCCTCGCCCCGTCGAACGCGACCGCCGCGACACGCGGCGGTGCCGCGAGATCCAGCGTCCGTCCGCGTTCGAAGACCACCGCGCGCCGCGGCGCGTCCAGCCCCGCTTCCGCGGTCACCAGCACCACGCGTTCGCCGCCCGCCGCGACGAGATCGAGCACGGGCTCGAAGGTGCTGGCCGGTCCCAGCACGCCCGTCGCGCTGACCGCGTGCATCCGGTGGGGTCCGCGCGGTCCCGCGGGCGCCGACACCACGAGCGCGCCGCCGTCGCCCTGGGCCACGACCCGCACCGGCGCGGGCACGGCCACCGCGCGGAGCACGAGCAAGTTGCTGTCCAACGCGTAGAGCTGCCCCCCATCGCGGTCCGCCGCCCAGACGAACGTGCCGTTCTCGTTCCTCCGCACGGCGCGCGCTTGCCCGAGCGCGAAGCCAGAGACGGCCGCCGCCGCCAGCCCTAGCCAGCGTCGCCGGGTCGGTCGGCGCTGTGCCGCTCCTTCCGCCGCTCCTTCCGCCGCGGCTTCGCCGTCGGCCGTATCGTCACTGCCCTGTTCCACCCACCCAAGACAACCGCAGCGTCGGTGGGTTGCGCGAGATTCGCGCGAATCTCAGGCGACTTGCAGCAGCAGTCCCTCGTGCGCGAGCAACCGCTGCTTCGCCTCGAGCCCACCCGAGAAGCCGCCCAGACCGCCGCGTGCCAACACGCGGTGGCACGGCACGGCGATGGGCACCGGATTCGCGCCCGCCGCCTGCCCGACGGCCCGCGACGCACCGGGGCGCCCCAGCCGCCGCGCCAGTTCTCCGTACGTGATCGTCTGCCCGAAGGGCACGTCGAGCAGGGCCTGCCACACGGCGCGATGGAACGGCGCCCCGTGGAGGTCGAGCTGCAGATCCAACCGCCGCCGTTCGCCCGCGGCGTAAGCCTCGAGGGCCTGGCTCGCGGTGCGCAGCGCCCCGTGGTCCTCTTCGAAGAGAGCGCCTGGCATGTGCCGCGCGGCGAGGGATTCGAGGTGCCCCATGTCGCGCTCGCCACCCAGCCCCAAGAAACAGAGGCCCCGCCCCGCGTCGGCCAGCAAGAACCGCCCGAGGCGCGTGCTGAGAAGACGCCAGCGCAGGCGCGTGGTTTCGAGCGGTGCGCTGAAGTCGCTGAGTTCCGTGGGGACGTCCGGCAGCATGGGCTCGCTCCTCTTCGGGTCGCCCCGAAGAACCTGGGTTTTGGGGTCGGCGGATCGAACGCGGGCCGCGCGGCTCACGCGGGCGGTTCGGGGTTCCACCAGTAGAGCGCCAAGTAGACCAGAACTCCCGATGCGGAAACGTAGAGCCACAGCGGAAATGTCCAACGGGCGAGACTTCGATGCAAAGTCCAGCGCTCCTTGTGCGCCAACCAGAACGTGCGGAGCACCATCGGCAGGTTCACGATCGCGCCGATCACGTGCGTGATGAGCAGCGCGTAGTACGCCACCTTCCACGGTCCCGTGCCGTGGAATGCCGTCGGCCCGAGTTCGCGCTGCGGACCGAAGTGGTACGTCAGGTACCCCGCGAGGAACAACGCGCTCGCCGCGAGCGCCAAGAGCATGCAGCGGCGGTGGCGCTCCTTCTGGCCGCGCACGATCGCCGTGATGCCCAGAACCAAGAACACCACGGCCGTGGCGTTCATGCAGGCGTTGAAGGTCGGAAGGAGGGGTGCGTCCACGGGTTCGAACTCGTCAGAGCGGTGTCAGGGAGCGAGCAGCAGCCGATCGATGAGGGCGGCCGCGAACAAAAGAGGCAAGTGCACCAGCGAAACGCGCAGGAGATGCCGCGCGCGTGGCTCGTCCTGGGACACCGCAAAGCGCCCGGCCGCGTTGGCGTACACGGCGCCCAGCACTAGTGCCGCGGCCGTATAGAAGGCCCCCGCTTGCCCGAGCGGCATGGGCAAGAGCGTCGCCGGAATCGCCGCCAGTGCGTTGAGCAGGGCCTGTCGGCCAGCCATGGGCAGCGCGCCGGGGAGGCTGGGCAGCATGGCGTGTCCGCCGCGCTGGTAGTCCTCGCGATAGAGGTACGCGATGGCGAGGAAGTGCGGGAACTGCCACGCAAAGAGGGCGAGAAACAGCGTCCAACCCCACACACCGCCGTCGAACACACCGGCGGCGCGTTCGGAAACCGCGCCGTACGCCAGCAGCGGCGGCATCGCACCTGGGACCGCGCCGACGATCGTGTTGAGGCTCGTGTGCCGTTTGAGCGGCGTGTAGATCGCCGCGTAGAGCACGAAGGTGCCCGCGGCGAGGAGCGCGCTCCAGGGCCCAGCCGCGTAGTAGAGCCCCGCCGTGCCCGCGACGCCGAGTCCCCCACCGAGGCCAAGCCCCACGGCCGGCGACAGTCGGCCCGTCGCCAAGGGACGGCGCCGCGTGCGCTCCATGAGTTGGTCCGTGCGCCTTTCGACGAAGTGGTTGATCGCGCTCGATCCCGCGGCCACAGCACCGACGCCAAGCGCGATCCAAAGCGGCGCCAGGCCCACCGCCTCGGGGTTCAGCCAACCCGCGGTCAGCGCCGCGAGCAACACGAAACTCGCGATGCGCGGCTTCGTGAGTTCGAGCAGATCCCCCGCCCAGGTCGGCGTGGGCAGAACCCCGTCGGCGGCGGCGGTCACGGGCTCCGGGCCCCCAGGCGGCGCACCCAGGCCCACAGCACCACCACTTGGGCGAGGAGCAGCGCTCCCACGGTCACGTGGGCGAGGGACGCGTACAAGAGTGTGCGCGTGACGTGGTCGGGCTCGTCACCATCGCGGCTGAGCCACGCGACGAGGCCCAGCGCGATCTGCAGACCGACCAACGCGTGGAGGCGCAGCCGTTCCCGGCGCAACACCGAGACGGCCGCGGGCGCCGCGCCGTCTTGCGCGCGGCGCAGGGCACCGCCGAGCCAGATCACGAGCCCAAGCACAAGGACCGCGAGCGTCAGGTGCACGTGCAGCAGCGCCGTCGCGCCCTCCAGCGGGACGGGTCGCAGACCGTGGCGGTAGTAGACGCCGACGGCGATCTGCGCGAACACGAGCACGACCGCGAGTGTCGCCAGGCCGCGCGGCGCGTCCTTGGCGCGGCCCTCGAAGCGCCGCCAGCCCGCCGAGTGGTGCAACGCGTTGAGGCCGAGCACCGCAAACACGATTTGCGCGACGAGTCCGTGCAGTTCCGCCAACTCGGGCGAGTTCTCGAGCACACGCAGGCCGCCGAGTGTGCCCTGGAGCGAAACCGCAACCAGGGCCGCGATCGACCAGAGGAGCGGCCCGCGGTCGCTCTTGCGCGCGAGGTTTACGGCGACGGTAAGCAGCGCGAGGAAACCCACGAGCATGCCGAACAACCGGTGGGTGTGCTCCACGAACGTGCCGAGGTCCCGCAGCCACTTCTCCAGCGGGAAGAGGGGCATGAAGTGGCCCTCCGCGTTCCACCACCCCTCGACGGCCATGCCAGCGCCAAGGGTCGTGATGGAGCCCCCGAACGCGATCAGCGGGATCGCCGCCACGAAGGTGGCGAGGGCCGCGCGTGCGGCGAGCGGTGCGACGGGTTTCACGGGTTCTGCTCGGCCGCCTCCGGCGGCGGTGCCGGGGAGTCTCCCGGCCCGCCCCCCCCGGGTGCAACTGCCAATGCCTCAGCCACCTCGGGCCAACACCGCGCCGCCTCCACGAGGTGCGCGCGGGCCACGTGGCCGTCGACGGTTCGCCCCGCCATCACGTCCGCGACGAGGCGCCGCTCCACTTCGCCGCGCAGGGCGAGGAGCCGCACCAGGTCCGCCATGCCGCCGAGCTCGGCGCTGGAGTAGCGCCGGAAGGAGGGCATCGCTCCGCCGGGGATGCCCTCGTGCAACACGCGCACCAGTTCCTCGTGCCGCGGCCGTTCGCCGAGCGCGCGGTCGTGGTGCTGGAACTCGCCGAGGCGCAGGTCGCGCGGCCGGGGGGAGTACGCCGCCGCCGCGGGGCCGTCGCCGCCGCCTTCGCGGCCGTGGCAGGTCAGGCACTGGGCCGCGTACGTGCGCGCGCTCGTGGCCAGGTTGGGGCGGAAGTTGCGCAGGGCTTCGCCGAGTGCGGCGGCGTCGCTGCCATCGGCCAATGGGCCCAGTTGGGCGGCGACGGGCGCGGGCAACGAGGGGCGTTTGCCCGCGGCCAAGTCGTCGAGCGCGTCGCCGAAGCGGCGACCGTTGTCCGCACGCACGGCGTGGAGGAACGTCGCCGACCCGCGGCCCAGGGCGGGCGCACCGAGGTCGACGCCGTGCGCACTCAGTTCGGGCGGAGTGTCGATGCGCGGCACGAGCGCGCTGCCAAAGAGCTCGCCGAGCAGTGCCGAGACGCGCTCCACGTCCGCGGGCGCCAACTGGCTGCGCGCGGGCTCGGCGAGGCGCCAGTCGAAGGCCGCTGGCTCGCGCGGCCCGCAGGCGTGCGCGGAGAGGGCGACGACGGCGAGGGCGAGGGCGACGCCGGCGGCACGCAGCGTGCCACCAATCGATCGCGTCGAGCGGCGGTCGGCCTCTTGGCACCGCCCAGCGCTGCCGCCCGAGCCGAGCCGATCCTCCCGCGCGCCGTCCGAGTTCCGCATGGCGAGATCGTCGCGCGCCCCGGTGCCGGGTGGAAGGTGGCAAATCGTCGCACCCTGCCACCGAGGGGGCATCCCCCGGGGCCAACGAGGGGGCATCCCCGTGGCCAACGAGGGGGGCATCCAGGGGTCCACGCGGGGGAGGGGGTGGATTTTTTCGGCTCGGGAAACCGGGAGGCGGCCTGGGCGCCCGCGCGCGCGCCATCCCTAGCCCCCGCCCACCCGGGGAAGACCACCTCGCGAACCGACGGTTGCAGGCTTTCGCCACAAAGCCGGATTCCGCCGGTCGCACCGTCCGCCCCGCGACCTATCCTCCAGCCCGGCCACACGTCCACCGGCCGCTCGCCCGCCCGACCATCGCCCCCACGTCCATGCAGCGTTCTCCCCTCGAAGCCCTCCACCAGGCCGCCGGCGCGCGCATGCTCCCGGTGGGGTCCAGCGCCCTCCCGCTCACCTTCGGGGACGTGCCCGGCGAGTACGCGGCCGGCGCGAGCGGCGCCGCGCTTTTCGACGAGACCGAGCGCGGCGCGGTCCGCGTCTCGGGGCGCGATGCGGCGGAGTTCCTGCACCGGCTGCTCGCGAACCGGGTCAAGGGCCTCGAGGCCGGCCAGGGGGCGCGCAACCTCCTCCTCAACGCGAAGGGCAAGGTCGAGCACCTCTTCGACCTCACTTGCCTCGGCGCCGAGTTCCACCTCTCGACGGCCCCCGGCGCGGCGCCAGCGCTGCTCGCGGCCCTCGACCGCTACCACTTCAGCGAGCAGATCAAGCTCGAGGACACCGGCGACGAACACGCGCCCCTCGCGCTGGTGGGGCCCGACGGCGCGCGGGTGCTCGCAGAAATCGTCGGGAGCGTGCCCGATCTCGAGCGCGGCCAGAGCTTCGACACGGACTTCGAGACGGGCCCGCTGCATGTCACACGCGTTTTCGTGGCGGGCTCCCTCGGTTGGCGCATCGACGCGGGCCCAGAGCGCGCCACGGCCCTCTGGCAGCGGCTGATCGAAGCCGGCGCCCGTCCTGCCGGCCGCGTCGCGTGGGATTGCCTGCGGGTCGAAGCGGGCCAAGCCGAAGCGGTGCTCGACGTCGACGACAACGTCTACCCCCAGGAAGCGCGCCTCGAGGACGCGTTCCACCTCGCGAAGGGCTGTTACATCGGCCAGGAAGTCGTCGCCAAGATCGACACCTACGGGGGACTCAACAAACGCCTCGTCCTCGTCGCGATCGACCACGACGATCCGCTGCCGCGCGGCACGCGTCTTCTCGGCGTCGACAGCACGACGAACGAACGGCGCGAACTCGGCCTGATCACGTCGTGGGCGTACTCCTTCACGCGCGACGGGGGGCTCGCCCTCGCCTACGTGAAGCGCCGGCACCAGCGCACGGGTACCCAGTTCGAGCTCGTGCTGCCCGAGGGCACCGAATCCGCGGGCCGCGCGGAGATCGTGCCGATGCCGCAGCGCGCGGGCGCCGCCGAACCGAGCGGCGAGTTCGAGTAACCGCGCCGGTTCAGGAGCCCGCGGCGACGGGCGCGCCACCGAGGAACTCGTGTTCCGCGCGCAGGCGACGAGCGTCGGGTTCCGCCGCGACGGGTCCGAGGAACGTCCGCTGGGCGCCGCGCAGCGCGAACCACGTGCGCTCGAGGCCTTCCTCCAAACCGACACGCGGCCGCCAACCCAGCTCGAGGCGCGCGCGTTCGATGTCGACGAACACACGGCGTCGGTCGCCGTGGCGCGGCGGGAATCGATCGATGCGCGCGCGGCGCCCCACGGTGCGCTCCACCAGGGCCAAGAGGTGCGCCAGTCGGGTGGGTTCGCCGCCGCCGACGTTGTAGATGCTGCGGTCGCCGCTGACGGCCCGCGCGATCCCGAGCACAAAAATTTCCGCCAGATCGTCCACGTAGACGAAGTCGCGTTCGAACGAGCCCTCGCCGTAGAGCGCGACGTGCCGGCCGGCGGCGATGCGGGCCAGGAACGTGCCCACGACGCCGCAGCGCGCATCCGCGGTTTGGCCCGGCCCGTACGGGTTCGCCGGCCGGAGGATGAGTCCGCCAGCGTCGGGGCGCGCGTGCACCATCTGTTCGACGAGGAGCTTCGCGCGCCCGTACGCGCGCACCGGATCGGGCCGCGCGTCCTCGCGCGCGCCGCGGCCCACGCACGCGAGGTCGCCGTAGATCGCACCCGCCGACGACGCAAAGAGAATGGGCAAGTTCGGCGCGGCGCGCAGCAGCCGTCTGCTCGGCACCACGTTCTCGCGGAGCTCGCCGCGGTCGCCCAGCGGGACGGCGCGCGAGATGCCGCGCCAGCGCAGGTGCACGAGGGCCGCCGCGCCCTTGAGGTAGGGCTCGGGATGCGCGAAGAAGCGCCGTTCGGACACGAAGTCGAGGCGCTCCGAGCGCGGCAACGCGCCGTCGCCGAACTCCGTGCGGTCGTCCACCACCCGCACTGCGTATCCCAGGTCCAAGAGCCGCCGCGCCAGCGGCGCGCCCAGGAACCCGCTGCCCCCAAGAAGCACGATGCGGGCCAGGCCCGAGCGCGCCGCGGGAGTGTGGGACTGGGAGGCGTGGTGCGGGATAGGAGTCGACATCGTTTCGGCTGAGGGGGGTGCCGACGGGTCGAGCCGGGGCGCATCGAGGCTGGGTGCGCTCCAGCGAGAGGGCGCGCATGGTAGCGCCCTCGCCGGATTCGCGCCCCGTGGGGACGATCAAGGGCCGCACAAGGGCCTGTGGGTTCCGAGAAGGGCCCCGGAACTGGGTCGCGGTGCGGGCGCGCGTGCCCGCCACCACGGCGCTAGGACCCCGCAGCGGTCCCAAGATCTGGAATGCCGGCTCACGAACCCCGCGGCCGCGGTCGGCTCGTCGGCGCGGCAGTGGTCGGATCCTCGGGCCAGGCGTGGCGCGGATACCGGGGGCGAAGTTCGCGACGCACCAGGGGATAGGTCGTGCGCCAGAAGCTCGCGAGGTCGTCGGTGACTTGTTGGGGCCGGCCATTGGGCGCGAGGAGGTGCACGACGAGCGGCACCCGCCCCTTGGCGAGCCGCGGCGTCGCCCCGAGTCCAAACAGCTCCTGGATGCGCGCGGCCAGCACGGGCGCGCGGCCCCGCGGATAGTCGAGTTGCACCCGGCGGCCGGCGGGCACGGTCCAGAACTCGGGCGCTTCCCGCGCGAGCACCGCGGCGGCGTCGCGCCCGAGGCGGCCCAACGCCCACTCCACCAGGGGCAACGCGAGCAAGTCCGCGACGCTCTTGGCGCCGGCGCTGAGCTCGTCTGCGGCCCCCGCGAACCACGGGTCGTCGAGGCTTGGCAACTCGAGTTCGGGGCAGTGCTCGCAGAGGAACGCAACGCGGGCCAAGAACCGTTCGACGGGTTCGCGATCGAGGCCGAGCGCGCGCCGCGGATCCCGCGCGATCTCACGCGCGAGCAGCGCCTCGACGTCCGAGGGTGCCGGCGGCACGGGCCGCTCGGCGAGGGGCAGATCCAAGTACAGCGTCTGCCTGTGGGCGAGCACTCGGCCGCGCTCCCCGTCGAAACGCACGTCGTCCGCCTCCGACAGCAACTCCCGATCGAGCCACGCCTCTTCGATCGCCGACGCCTGCCGCACGAGCGCTTCGGCGCCGCCCGTGCCGTCGACCTCCACGGCCAGGAAGAGCGGCGCTTCGCTCACCCGACTTTCGCGCGCCAAGACCACTCCGCGCCCCCCCACCATGCGCGCGCGGGCTGCCCGGTTCGCGGCGGCGCGCGACGCGGTCCGGGTAGGCGGCGAGCAGCGCGCGCAAGAGCGCCTCGTCGCGCGCGTGGCCCGACGGCGGTGCGACTTGGGCGCGCGGGCAGAGGCGCTGCAGTCGTTCGGCGGCGCGCAGCACAGCCTGGGCCGCGCCGGGGTCGGCGTCGCTGCGCGCTCCCCGCGCGAAGGCCTCGAGGGCACGCACCCGTTCGGCCACGTCCGAGTCGAGTGCGTCCGCGAAGCGATTCGAACCCAACTCGCGCGCCGCGCGCCGGAACGGATCGCGTTCGGCGAGGAGCGCCGCCGCCAGCGCCGCTTCGCGCGCGATGCCGCGCGCCGCGCCATCGAGCAACAAGCTGCCAAGACGCGGGTGGAGCGGCAACGCGCTGAGCCGCTGTCCCTTTGCCGTCAGCAGCAACCCGTCGCCCTTGCGTTTCGCGGCGCCGAGGGCGACCAGCAGCGCCTCGGCCGCCGCCACATGGGCCTCGGGCGGACGTTCGAACCACGGGAACTCCGCCGGCTTCGATTCGCCGAACGCGAGGATCTGCAGCAGCGCGCCCGCGAGGTCGAGGCCCTCGACCTGCGGCCGTTCCCTGGGCGCGAGCGCGCGGTGTTCGGGTTCGCTCCAAAGGCGCCACGCGCGGCCCGGACCGGTGCGCCCGGCGCGCCCGGCGCGTTGGTCGGCGGAGGCACGCGAAATCGGCCCCAACTCCAAACGATCCAAACCCGTCCCCGCGTCGAAACGCAGCACCCGCGCCGCACCGCTGTCGATCACGGCGTCGACCCGCGGCAGGGTGATGGACGTCTCGGCGACGTTGGTCGCCAGCACGATGCGCGGCCGCGCGCCCGGGCGAAACAGGCGGTCCTGCGCTTCCGCGGGCAGGTCGCCGTAGAGCTCCGCGAGTTCCATGCCGGCGCGTTGCGCCACGGGTGAGAGAGCGCGGGCCGCGCGGCGGATCTCGCCGACACCCGCGAGGAACACCAGCACGTCGCCGTTCCGCGCGCCCGCGGCGCTGCGCGCGGCCAACTCCGCTTCGAGCGCGCGCAGGAGCGCATCTTCGAGCGACTCGTTCGCGAAGCTCGGGCTGTGGCGGATCTCGACCGGATACTGGCGGCCCTGGCTGGTGACCACCGGCGCGTCCAGGAACGCCGCGAGGGGTTCCGCTTCGAGCGTCGCCGACAGCGCGAGCAACACGAGGTCCGAGCGCACTTCCTGCCGCACACGCCGCGCGAGCGCCAGCGCGAGATCCGCCTCGAGGCTGCGTTCGTGGAACTCGTCGAACAAAACGGCCGAGATGCCCTCGAGCAGCGGGTCCTCGACGATGCGCCGCAGGAGCACACCCTCGGTCACACACCAGAGCCGCGTGCGCGGGCCGCCGACGCGCTCGAAACGCACGCTGTAACCCACTTCGGCGCCGAGCGCCGAGCCGCGCTCCTCGGCGATGCGGCGCGCGGCGGCGCGCGCGGCGATCCGGCGCGGTTCGACGAGCCACACTTCGCCGGCCAGCACGTCGAGCAGCGCCGGCGGCACGCGCGTGGTCTTGCCGGACCCGGTCGGTGCCACGAGCACCGCGCCGCGGCGCGCGCGCACCGCGTGCAGCACCTCCGGCAAGGCGGCGTCGACGGGCAGGGTTTCGCGCACCGTGTTTTCGCCGGACATGCGAACCTCGGCGCCCTAACGGCACCCGGGGGGCCGAGCGGGCGCCAATGGCCTCACCGCGTACGCGTCGCGGGACTCAACACACGCACGGCACTCACGGCGCTTCCACGGGGCGGAACGACGCGGGTGTGCCGCGATAGCGCTCGAGGCGAATGTCGAGGCCCAGGGTCAAGAACCCCAGCGGCAGATCGCCCTCGATCCAGATCGGCACCCCGCTGGTCGCTTCGACCCACAGGCGGATATCGCCGCGGATCCCGAACGGACCTTCGAACTCGGGGTCGGGTGCGTCCGGTTTGCCGAGCGCCGCGATGTCCGCTTCGTAGTTCTTGGGGTCGATCTTCGTGCTGGCGAGCTTCACCGGCCGCGCCAGGAAGGTGCCCGTGTGCGTTTCGATCTTCTCGGCTTCGCCCACCTTCGCGTGCACCCACCAGAGGCGCTGCTTGTCGATCATCGGAAAGTGGGTCTCGTCGAGCGACGCCTCCAACATGGAGCGCAGGAGGTACACGGCGGTGATCGAGTCGAGCGCCGTCAGCGGGCACGGTGCCGTTTCGGGCGAACGCCAGATCCGTGTGCCCGGGGGCGCGCCCTTCGACGTGTCGGAGCGGTACGTGCGCACACTCTTCCCGTCCTTCACGCCGATCAGGATCTCGCGGCGGCGCTGCTCGGTGCCCTTTTGGGTGAAGGTGTGCACGAGCGCAGGCCAGGCCTGGGGTTGGAAGCGTGATTCGATCAGCGAATCCATCGAATAGAACGTGTGCTCGCCCTCGGCGCGGGCGCGCACCCACGCGGTGTGTTTGTCGCCGCCGCCGCTGCCGCCGAACAGCAGGGATTCGCGGTACGGCTCGACACCCGACGCCAACGAAATCGTGCCGACCTTCGTGTCCACGGGCCCGAGCCGGATGCGCGCGCGGAAGATCAGTTCCTCGCCGCGCGGCACCTGGAGGGGCAACTCGCCTTCGCCGCGGGGGATCAGGAACGGCGGCTCCACGGCGGCGGCCTCCTCGGGACGCGCGGGCTCCGCGGCGTCCTGTGTCCGAGCGGCGCCTGCCGCGTCTTGCAACGCGGCATCTAGAGAAGCGGCAAACGCCACGAGCAGGCCGGCAAGAGCCAAGAATCTCCGCACGAGTCCCCCCCTCTTTGTATCCACGAACATGGCTCCTTCCTGTAGCTCCCTTGGGTCCGCGCCCATCCTAGTCCACCGGGCGGCGCGGCAACGAAGGCCGAGGGGAACCGACAGGGATGCAGACTGCAAGTGGGATGCGTACGGACCGAAAAGGGGCCCGTGAGCAGTCTCCCGATGCCCCGATCCCGTTAGGGGAACGACGCATGGGGTCAGGGCAGCGGCGCGGCGGCGGGCTCGCGGTTCGCGCGGCGCCGCACCAAGCCACGTTGGGCCTCGCGCAGGGCCACGCGCGCCGGGGGCCGGGCGTCGTCCCGGGCCTGGGCGAGGATCTCCGCCGTGCGCCGGTGGATGCGCGCTTCGATGTCGACGACGGGTTCGCGCACACCCCGCAGTTGGAAGAGCACACCGCGGATGATCGCGCCGCTCGAAATCAAGATGTCGGGCACGAACAGCACGCCCTGTTCGTGCAGGCGGTCGCCGTGGGCCGTGGTGGCGAGGACGTTGTTCGCGCCGCCGGCCACGATCCGCGCACCGAGGCGCGCCAGGGTCACGTCGTGCAACACACCGCCGACCGCGTTGGGAGAGAACACATCGGCCCGCACCGCGCACTCCGCGCCCGCCTCGACCACTTCGATGCCGATCTCGCGCGCGAGTTCCCGCGCGCGGGCCTCCAGTTGGTCGCTGGCGACGACCCGCGCGCCGACGGCCACGAGCCTGCGCGCGAGGCGCGAGCCCACGGCCCCAAGCCCCTGCACGACCACCGTGCGCCGCGGCCAGTCCGCCTCGCCGTCCTGGTGTTCGAGCGCGGCGCGGATCCCCGCGAACACACCGCCGGCGGTCGCGTCGGCCAGTTCGCCGGGGCCCGCGGGTCCCGGATCCGTCGCAAAGCGCGTTTCCGCCGCGACCCACGCGAGTTCCTCGTCGCCACTGCCGAGGTCCGGCCCCGTGCAGTAGCGCCCGCCCTGGCGCTCCACGAAGCGGCCGATGTGGCGGTACGCGCCCTCTCGGTCGAGGTCGTCGCGGTCCATCACCACCAACTTCGCGCCGCCGGCGGGCAGATCGGCCAACACACACTTGTGCGTCATGGCGCGCGCGAGGCGCAGGGCGTCCAGCAGGGCCTGGTTCTCGCTCGCGTAGGCGCGCCGGCGGATGCCGCCAAAGGCCGCGCCGAGGCTGGTGTCGTGCACGGCCAAGAGCCCGCGCAGGCGGGAGCGGCGGTCGTAGAGGGCTACGAGTTCCTCGAAACCCTCGCGGCCCATGGCGTCCAGGATGCGCACAGACATGGTGTTGGCGCCCGTTCGCAACGGGCGAGCCCTTGAGCGTACCCTGGCCCCGGCGATCGGCGCCGGGGAAGATCCCCGGGGTCCGGATCGTCCCCCTTCCCTTGGCTCTTCCCGTCGCCGCCTCAGGGCGACTCCGGTCCTGAGGGCCCCACGCTCCCATGCACACCGCTACCTCCGCCCAACGCCGCCCGTTTTTCGCCGCGGCGACGCTCTTGGCCCTCGCCCTCGGGGCCTGCTCGACGCCGAACCCGGAGCGGCCCACCACCGCGGGCCTCACGGCCCACGAACGGGCCCTCGCGGAGAAGGAGTTCGCCCTCCCGCCCGAGGACTCGAACCTCGAACGGGTCGGCCTCGGCGACGGCGCCATGGGTGCGTTCCTGGCCGAAGTCGACCAGCGCGCCCGCGCCTGGAACAACTTGAAGCTGACCGCCCGGACCAGCGCGGACCGCCAGAAGCTCTCGGCCCTCGAACGGGAGGTCGTCGAGCTCGCCCGCAAACGCGTCGACGACCTGATCGTCGAACTGCAGCAGGGGCCCGTGCGCAACCGGTCCATCGCCGCCATGGGGTTGGGATTCAGCAAGGATCCGCGGGCGATCGGCCCCCTGCTCGCCGCCCTCGTCGACCCCGACGACGCCGTCGTCGAAAACGCCCTGGTGGCGCTCGGTTTCCAGGCATCGAAGGACACCGCGCTGGTGCCCCTCGCGGCCCTGCTCGAATCCAGCAGCAACGAGCGCGTGCGTGTGAACGCCGCGTACGCGCTGCAGCGCACCATCGCCGCCGGGGCCCGGGACCCCGAGGTGTTGCCGGCCTTGCGCGGGGCCCTCGCGGACCCCGAGGGCGGTGTGCGCGCCAGCGCGGCGCTGTCCCTGTCGGTGCACGGCGACGCCGAGTCCGTCGATGCATTTGGCGACATGCTCTTCGACGACGTGAACTTCGCGGCGCTCGCGGCGGCCTCGGCCCTGGCGCGCCTTGGGAACGAGGCGCCCTCGACACGCTCCAAGGCCGCGCGGTACTTGGCCGACGCCTACGGCAAGTCCTCGGGCGCCCGTCGACGCACGCTGCAGCGCGAACTGATCGTGTTGTCGGGCATGAACCTGGGTGAGGATCCCGCGGCGTGGCTCGACTGGGCACTGCGGGTGCAGTAGGCGCGCGGCGTTCGAACTGCGTAGCTCGCCCCGGCGCCGCGCCACCGGCCACGGCATCGGCAACGGATCGCGGTGCCTGGTAGGCTCGCCGTCCATGGGCAGCACGAAAACGACCACGGGGACGGGTTCCGTTCCGTGCCTCGGATGGATGGGCGCGCTGCTCCTCGCGGCGGGCTGCGGGCCGAACGACGTCGAGAAGGGTCCGGTCGGAACGGATCCCGCGGCGCCCACGACGCAGGCGGTCGAGACGCCGCCTCCCGCGAGCCGAACGGTCGCGGCGCTCCTCGGCCAGCCGCCGCCGCCGACCGGCGTGGACGCGGCGAACCTGCGGGCCACGTCGCGTGTCTTGTACGTCGCGGCGCCGGACCAACCGCACCAGTTGACCGCGACGTTCATGGGGCACGACCGCGCGCGCGTCGAACTGCGTCTGCCCACGGGCGAAACCGGCGAACGCCTGGTCGAGACGCGTCTCGTCGATCGGGTGGGCCGCTTCGACTACGGTCAAAAGCTCTGGAACGAGTTGGACGGGCAAGAGCGCACCGGTGCCCTGCGGCGACTCGTCTTGCGCCGGGCGACGTTGCTCTTCCCCGACGGCGTGGCGTGGGAGCCGGCCACGGCCCGCGCCGACGGGCGGGCGGGGCTCGACTACCGCGCCCAGCCGGAACCCGACGTCGTGCTCCGCGCGACGCTCGACGCGGAGGCTGGGCTCGAGCGGGTTGCGGTGCTCGACGCCAAGGGCGAGGAGCAGGAGGCGCTGGTCGTGCGCACCACGACGACCATTGGCGACCGCCTCTGGCCCCGCGACATGGAACTCGAGATCGGCGGCCTGCGCGTGTGGCAGGAGACGGTGCTCGGCGTGCAACTCGGCGCGAACTTCGTCGACAGCTACTTCGCGCCCGAGGGCGAGCAGCGCGGCGGCCGGAACCGGAACGCCCAAGCCGTGCTCGTGGACCTGCCGCGCGGTTTTGTCCTGCGACGGGAGTTGGAGCCGGCGGAGCGCGGCTGGACCGCCGCGCGCGCCCGGGCGGTCGTGTGGCTGGCGGAGGCCGAGGAACGGGCGCAGCGCGGCGGCCCCGTCGTCGATCCGAGGCCGGCGTTCGAGCTGGACCCCGAGGGCCGCCCTGTGGCCGTGCTGCTGCGCCAGGTCGGCGCGCTCTCCAGTCCGGAGTTCCAGGAGCGGCCCGCTGGGCGCGGGGTCTCGCTGCTCGTCGGCGGGCTCGAGACGTTGGGGCCGGCGGATCTCGAGCGGCTGGTCGTCGCGGCGGAGGCCGCCGCCGGGTTCCGGATCGCTGGCCCGGTGGAGGCGCGCGAACTGGGCCTGGGCGGGCCCGGCGGGCAGGACGGCGGCCAGGGTGTGCAGCTCGTGCTGCCCCTCGAGCCCCGCGTCGGCGAAGATTGAGGCCCCCGCGCCGTGTCCTCTGGCGCATGTCCACGGCAGAGGACGCCGCGGCGGCGGCTCCGGCCAAAGTTGCCGTCCCGGGGCCGTCCCAGGTGCCCCAGGGCGGGTTGGGAGCACCCGCGGCGCCATAGAGGGTCGAGGCACGCCGCTTGCTGGGTTAGGTGTTCCTGGGTGCCTCGCCCTGTCCCCCTCCCCCACGGGAGCCACGAACCATGCGCCGATCCCTGCTCTCCCTCGCCCTGGGGCTCCTGGTCCTTTTGGGCTCCACACCCCTGGGAACCATCCTGCCCACCGCCGACGCGGCCGAAGCGTCGGTCGTCCAGCGCGGCCAGGGCCCCCGTCCGAGCTCGGGCGGCGGTGGCGGGGGTGGCGGCGGTTCGCCGCGACCCGCCCCCCGTCCGGCGCCCGCTCCGCGCCCGGCCCCGGCGCCGCGGCCCGCTCCTGCACCGAGGCCCGCTCCCGCGCCGCGCCCGGCGCCCGCGCCCGCGCCCCGGCCCAGTGCCCAGCCGGCGCCGCGGCCCTCGACCCAGCCCGCGCCGCGCCCGGAACCGGCGCCCCGCGTCCGGCCCTCGACCCCGCGGGCCGAACCGGCGACGCCTCGCACGGAACCCGCGACCGGGCGCACGGAACCTGCGACCGGGCGCACGGGGCCGGCCACGCCCCGCGCCGCGCCGAGCCCCGGCCTGAGCCCGAGCAGCGCCGACCAGGGTGGACGCGCGAGCGGCGGCAGCTCCAGCTCCTCCGGCAGCGTGCGCCCGTCGCCCGGCGCGGCGCCGGTGCGTTCTGGTTCGGACTTCGACTCCTACCGCGCCCCCGCCGAGCGGGTGCCCGTGCCCCGCGCCTACCGGCCGGCCGGCGCCCGCGCGTCCGGTGCCACCCGCGCGGCGGACCGCTACCGCGCGGCCCTCGGCGCGGCCGAGTCGACCGGCACCCGCGGCCGCTCGGTGGAAGAGACGACGCGCCGGTTGACGCCGTTGATGGAGCGCTACCGGGACAGCGCCAGCCGTTCCACGGACCCGCTGACCGTCCCGCCGACCGCGGGCCCCGGCCAGGGCCGCGCGCTGCGCGCCGAGAACCAGCGGCGTGGATTCGAACCCGCGCCCCAACCCGCGGCGCGGCCCGCCGCCACCCGGGCGAGGTTGTCCGCGGCCGCGGGCGCGCGCCCCGGCAGTGGCGCCGCCGCGTGGCCGACGGAGCCCTCCGCCCGCCTGGCCGCGCAGGTCGACGCCCGGGCGAAGACCACCGCGCGCCTCAACGAACTGGCCGACGAGAACCCGGAGGTGGCGCAGCGCCTGGCCGCGGCCGGCTCGGCCGTCGCGCGCGCCAACGGCATGGCCGTGGCGATCGCGGGTGCGGCGGCGTCGGGGCTGCCGTACGGCTCCTGCGTGCCCGACCTCTCCTACCCGCCCTCGAACTACTGCAAGCAGCCGAAGTTCTGGTGGAACCACCCGTGGTATGGCTTCGGGTACGGCGGCTACGGGTACGGCTACGGCTATGGGTACGGCTTCGGCGGCTACGGCTTCTGGGGCGGCGGCAGCTACTTCAGTTGGAGCCTCGGCCTGGGCTGGTGCTGGTCGCCCTACTACTGGAAGTACGTCTGCCACCCCTACACCTGGCATCCGGCCTACGGCGGTTACGCCAACTACCACTACGGCTACGGCGCCTATTCGCCGTACTCGCCGGTGGCGACGACCTACGTGATCTACGAGGCCGCGCAGGCGGCGCCGACCACGGTTTACGTCGAAGCGGCCGAGCCCGCCCCGGTGGAAGTGGTCGTCGAGAGCGCCGCGCCGAGCGTGCGCGCGGACGCTGGTTTCGCGCCCGCAGCTCCTGTCGCAACCGCGGTCGGCGAGGGTGTCGCCGCGGGCAGCGACACGGGCCTCTCCCTAGCCGCGGAGCGCTACTTGACCCTGGGCGACCGCGCGTTCCGCGAGGCGCGGTTCGCCGACGCGGTGCACTTCTACGCCCGCGCGGCGGCGCTCGCTCCGCGCGAAGGTGTGCTGCAGCTCGTGCTGGCGGACGCCCTCTTTGCGACGGGTGACTACCGCTACGGTGCCATCGCCCTGCGCCGGGCCTTCGAGCTCGATCCCATGCTGTTCGACACGCCCCTCGACAAACGCACGTTCTACGGCGACTCGAAGGAGTTCGACCGCCAGATTGCGGTGCTCGAGACCTATGTGCTCGACCACCCGGCGGACATGGACGCGCGCCTCGTTTTGGCGACGAACTTCTACTTCGGCGGGCGGCCCGCGGCGGCCGTGGATCTGCTCGAGGACGAGCTCTCGGGCGGCCTCGCCGGCGACCCGCTGGCCGAACAGCTCCTGTCGCGGGCGCGCGTGGTGCAGTACGGTGAGCGCGCCAAGACGGACTGAACGGCGGGATGGGCCCGCCCGATGCCGGCGGGCTCAACCCAGATGGCGAAGGACAAAGGCAAGGGCAAGCCGCCCGAAGGGGACGGACCGCTTGGGGGCGCGGGCTTCAAGAGCTTCGGCGCCCTCCGGCGTTCGCTGGGTGGTGAAGGGACAGAGGAAGAGGCGCCCAAGAGCACGTGGAAGCTCGAGGAGGAGGGTCTCGCGGTCGACCCCACTTCCCTCGTCGAGGCCCCCCAACCGGAGAGCGCCGCCCGCGACCGCATCGACCGCCGCCCGCGGGCGTTCGGCCCCATGGAACACGGCCCCGCGGTCTACGCGGACGACGGCTCCGAGGAGATGGCCGTGCTTGCGTCGTTCCGCGTGCGCACGGTGTTTCCGGAGGACGTCAAGCGCGAGGTGGCGAGTCTGCCCGCGGATCCGAGCGCCGCCGACATCGAGGGCCGGGTCGATTGCCGCGGGCGCACGGTGTTCACCATCGACGGCGACGATGCGAAGGACTTCGACGACGCGATCGAGATGGTGCGCCTCGAGAACGGCAACTTGGAGCTCGGTGTGCACATCGCCGACGTGTCGCACTACGTGCGGCCCGGAACGGCGCTCGACGACGAGGCGCTGGCGCGCGCGACCAGTGTGTACCTGGCGGACCAGGTCGTGCCGATGTTGCCGGAGGAACTCTCGAACCGGCTGTGTTCGCTGGTGCCCGATCGGGATCGTTTGGCGTACTCCGCATACATGGAGTTCGACAACAACGGCAAACGGGTCGGCTACCGCCTGCACAAGAGTGTGATCCGTTCCGTGAAGCGCTGCACCTACCGCGGCGTGCAGAAGCTGCTCGACGGCGAGGACGACGACGAGAGCCGCGCCCTCGCCGACTTGGAGCCCTCCTTGCGCCTCTTGACCGCCTGGACGCGCCAGCAGCAGTCGATCCGCGATGCGAAGGGCAGCCTGCGCATGCAGAGCATCGAGAAAAAGTTCCAGTTCGACGAGGCCCACGAGGTGAAGGCCATCGTCGACGCGCCGCGTTACTTCTCCATGGCGCTGATCGAAGAGACGGCGCTGGCCGCCAACCAGGCGGTCGGCGACCACTTCCGCGCCAAGGGGCTGCCGACGATCTACCGCGTGCACCCCGAGAAAGACGCGGAGGAGATCGCGGCCGTTGCGGCGATGCTCGAAAAACACGGCATCCGCGTGCCCGACAAGGAGCGTCTCACGGGCCGCGACATCGGCCGCATGATCACCGCCGCGCGCAAGCGCCCCAACGCAGAGGCCCTGATCCAAAGGATCATGGGACTCGTGGAGCGCGCCGTCTACGAGGTCAAGGACCACGAGGACGTCGCCACCCACTGGGGTCTGGCGCGCGAGGCGTACTTGCACTTCACGTCCCCGATCCGTCGCTACCCTGACCTCGTCGTGCACCGCTGGCTCGACGCGATCACGCAGCGCGCGGGCGAAGCGGAGGTCGAACTGAAGGCCGACGCATTCCTCGACGACCTCAACTACGTCGCGTCGCACAGCTCACTGCAGTCGGAAATGGCCGCCATGTGCGAAACGGCGATCCACGACCTCAAGGTCTGCCAATACATGGAGCCGCGCATCGGCGAGAAGCTCCTGGCGAAGCTCCTGCGTGTGAGCCGCGCCGGGATGGAGGTGCTGCTCGTCGAGCACAACGTCACTGGCTTCCTGCCTGCGCGTTCCCTCGGCGACCGCATCCGCGTGGAGGGCCCCAATCTGGTGATCACCCGCGGCAAACGGGCGCTGTCGTTCACCGAGGGCCAGCGCATCGGCGTGCTGGTGAAGGACGTGGACTTCGTGCGCCTGCAGGTGCTCCTCGACCTCGACGCCTGACCGCGTGCGATCTCGTCAGCACCGGGGCCGCCACATGGGCGAAATGGGCGGCATGGGCCGGGCCTTCAGCCCTTGCCGGTTCTGCCGCAATACCTGGGGCGTTGCCCCAGGCTACTATCGGACGGGGCGTTGCCCCGTTCGGACGCACGCGCGTCCGCCGCGGAGCGCAACGCGGGCGGCACATCGCACGCCGCGGACAACATACGAGCGCCGGAGTGATCCGACGCGCGCACAACGCGGCCCCAACGGCCCTCCCGCGGGCCAACAACGCCCCTCCCGCACCCACGGCACACCTTCGCGCCAACGACGCACCTGCGCCAACGACGCACCTGCGCCAACGGCGCTTCGGCGCGCCAACGGCGCGCCCCATAGTAGCCTGGGGCAACGCCCCAGGTCCTTCGGAAGATAAAGCCAAGGGCCGAAGGCCCGCCCCATCGCAACGTACCGACGGCATGGACCGCCCTCATCACACGCGATCAACCGCGGAGAGGCACTTCGCGCGGGCCGCCGTCGGGGCGGAAGAAGTCGATGCGCGGGGCGCGACCCGTCAGCTCGGCGTAGCGCGCGCCCACGTGCCGCTCGAGGTCTGCCTCGGCGCCGCGCTCGAGCAACACCACCGTGGCGCCGCCGAACCCCGCCCCCACGAGGCGCGAGCCGAGCACACCGTCGACCTCCGCGGCTGCTTCCACCAGCAGATCGAGTTCAGGCGTCGAAACCTCGAACAGATCGCGCAGCGATTGGTGGCACGCGAACATCGCGGCACCGAAACCCGACGTGTCGCCGCGTTCGAGCGCCGCCCGCGCCGCCCGCGCGCGCGCCACCTCTTCGACGACGTGCCGCGCGCGCCGCGCGCACACGGGATCCATCGACGCCGCACGCGCCGCAAACAACTCGTACGGCACGTCCGCGAGGCACGAGGACCCCACTGCACCGTCCGCGAGGGCCGCGTACGCCGCGGCGCACTCTGCCACACGCCGGTTGAACTCGCCGCGGGCCAGTTCGCGCCGCACGCCGCTGTCCGCCACTCCGATCACGAGGCGTTCGGAGTCGAACGGCACGTGTTCGTAGGTCGCCTCCTTGCACTCGAGCCAGAGGAGCGCCCCCGACCGGGCAAAACCCACGGCGTAGGGGTCCATGATGCCGCACTGCACGCCGACGAAACCGCGCTCGGCCGCGAGCGCCGCCTGCACAAGTCGGGAGCGCACAAGGTCGAGTCCGAGCAACCCGTCCAACGCGAACGCGGTGCCCACACAGATCGACGCGCTCGACGAAAGCCCCGCCCCGATCGGCAGGTCGCCGCCGAAGTAGAGCTCGAGCCCCCCCTTCGCACCCAAGACGTCGCGCAACTCGGCGCGGAGGTCCACGAGGACCCCGAGGGGGTAGTCGAACCAGGCGCCCTGGCTGGCTTCCGGCAAACTCGCGAAGGGCACGTCGAGGTGGCGCGCATCCAGCGTCGAGCGCAGCACGATGCGGCCGTGGTCCCGCCGCGCCGCGGCGATCAGCGTGCCCCGGTCGACGGCGGCGGGAAGCACCGGCCCGCCGTTGTAGTCGAGGTGCGCGCCGAGCAGGTTCACCCGGCCGGGCGCGAAGAATAGTCGCCCCGCATCCCGGCCCGCCGCGTCGCGGAAGGCGTCGAGCAAAAGGGCCGCGGCCGGGGAGTCCGCGCGGGCGGAACCGGCGGACGGATGGCTGGGTGAACGTTGGGGAGCGGGTTTCACGGTGGGCGGCCGTGCATCCTAAGCGACGGCTGCGTCACGGGGTGCCGCCGCCCTGGCCCCGCACGGGGCCGAGGTAGTACCCTTGGACCCGATGCGCGCTTTTGACCCCTACCCCTGTCCGCGACGCCGCGGGGCATGGCTCTTGGCAACGCTCCTCGCAGGGCCGCTCCTTGGGGCGCTGGGGACGGGCTGCGCCCACCTCGAGTTCCGCCGCGATACCGCGACATCGGGGACCTTCACGTCGACGGGCACGGCGGTCACGCTGCTGACCTGGGACCTGCCCAAGGCGGCGTTGATGATCGCCCAGGAGAACGCGAGCGATGCGCGCCAACCGAACCTGCGCGTGACCAGCGAGCGTGTCTATCCGTACCTGGGTTGGTTCGACTGGGTGCTCGACCTCGTCGGCATCCGCTACGCGCGCATCGAAGGGACCTGGGGCTTCCCCCAAAGCCCAGCCGTCGAACCCGCCGAGTGATCCTTCCCTGACCGACGCGGGCGCGCCCCGCGCGATCGGCACGGCACAGCTCCATCGACCACGTGTCCTCTCCTTTGGCCTTTCGACTGCGCACGGCGACGCTGCGCGAGTGCCCCGCGCTTCGGGAACCGCTCGAACGCGCCTTCGAACGCACCGGCGCCGAGACCGAGCTGCTGCGGCGGCTGGCGGAGGAGGACCCGCGCCTCGATCCGAGCCTCGCGCTCGTCGCCGAGGACCAAGGTGGTGCGGTGCTCGGGTACGCCCTGTGCCTGCCGCGCACGCTGTACCTCTTCGCACGGCCGGTTCGTCTCGCCCTGATCGGCCCGCTAGCCGTGGTGCCGAGCGCGCGCCGCCGCGGTGTTGGCCGCTTCCTCGTCGAAACCGCGCGGGCCGCGCTGGCCGAGCGCTCGTTGCGCGGCGCCTTTGCGCTCGGCGCGGAACCGCTCTTCGCCGCACTCGGTTTCGCGCCGGCCTTCGGACTCGGATACTTGCGAGTGTTGCGCGCCGATCTCGGCCCCGCGGGTTCCGCCACGTGGCGCGGGCTCGAGGGCCGCGACCTCGAGCCGTGCGCGGCGCTCTACCGGCGCTGTTACGCCCAGGCGGACGGCAGCGAAGAGCGCTTGCCCATCGCGCTCGACTTCGCCGCGGCCGCGCACGACAGCCACACGCTCGTGCTCGAGCGCGCCGGTGTGACGGTCGCGTACCTGCGCTTTCGCGTGCGCGAAACCCTCGAACTGTGCGAATGCGCGGCGAAGGACGCGGACGCGGCGCGCGAGATCGCGGCCTTCCTCGCGCGCCTGCTCGACGAACACGGGCAAGGCAGCGCCGAGGTCCGCCTCGGTCCCGACCATCCGGTGGCGCGGTTGCTGCTGGGCCGCGGCGCGCTGCTGATGCAGAGCCAACTGGCCGGCGCCGCGACACTTTCGGTGGTGGACTGGGCGGGGCTCTTGGGCGACCTCGGCGCACACTTCGAGGCGGTGCTCACGCGCCACAAGGTGGCGGCGTGTTCGCTGCAACTCGGCGGACGCGATCTCTGGGTGCAGGCGGATGGACGTGGCGGCTGGCGCGTCGAACAAGGCGGTCCCGTGCGCGGTTTCCACTTCGCCCCCGCCCCGCACCTGGCCGCGGGACTCGTCACCGGTTTGCACAGCTTCCGCGACCTTTGGTTCGACGTGCCGCTCTGCGCGGGCTCGGACCTCAGTGCAAAGGGCGAAGCGCTGTTCGCGGAGCTCTTCCCGCGCCGCTCGCCGCAGTGGAACTTCGGGCCCGTGTTCGAGCTGGCGGACGAGTGACGCGGCCCGCCTACGCGTCTCCTTTGGTCAGCGCAGGTCGAGCCGAAGATCGACCCGGTCGCCCTCGCGCACTTCGACTCGCTCGGCGCGGCCGCTGGCGGCGCCGCGACTGACGTTCACCGCGTACGTGCCCGGCGCGAGGCGGCCGAAGTCGATCCAGCCCTCGGTGTTTGCGATGCCGCGGCCCTCGAAGAAGCCCTCCAGCGCCGACTGTGCGCGGCCCGCGCGCGCGTTCGGCTCCGCAGCGAGCGATTCGAGCCGTCCGATGGCCCCCGCCGCGGCGCGGCCGTCGGCCCCGAAGACTTGCACACGCAGCTCGCCGCCGAGCCCCAGGGTGATCTCGATGTCGACAGCAGCGGCGGGATCGGCGCCAAGCGCCCGCGCCTCGGCAAAGCCGCTGGCGCTCGCCACGAGGTCGTAGGTCCCCGGAGCGAGGCCACGCACCTCGAAGCGGCCCTCGCCGTCGCTGCGCGCGCCATCGCCACCCATCGGTGTGCCCGCGCGCGCGATCGCAACCACACGGGCGCCGGCCACCGGTGCACCGACGCTGTCGCGCACGATGCCGCGCAGGACGAGCGACGGAGACAGGGCGACGTCGACACCCTCTTGCATGCGGCCCTCGTCGATGCGCAGGGCCCGCGGCGGCGCCGGCGCGTAACCGCCCGCACCCGCGCCCCAGCGCGGTCCGCGGGCGGTCAACTCGAAGTCGCCTCCTTCGAGGCCGCGGAACTCGAAAGTGCCCTCGTCGTCGGTGCGCTCGCGCAGGCGGCGCGCTTCCGTGCCGAGGAACGAACCGAGGAGTCCCGAGCCCGCACCCTGGCCGAGGGGACGCAGTTCGACCTCCGCGTTGGCGAGCGCCGCGCCGGTGGTGGCGTCCGTCACACGGCCGCGCACACCGCCCTGGGGCAACTGGACGTCGAACGGCCACTCGGGCCGGTCGGGCACTTCGACGGAGAGGCGCACCTGGCCGCCCCGGCCCGGACCACCTTGGTAGCTGAACTGGTAATCGCCCGGCGCGAGTCCCGCGAACTCGTAGGTGCCGTCGCGGCGCACCTGGGCCAGTTTGAAATCGACACCGAGCAGGTTCTCGCTCTCGAAGTTCGCCGCGGTGAGGACACCGCCCTCGACGGGCCGCCCCGCATCGAGGACACGGCCGTACACCCGTGCGGCGGATGCCGAGGGGTCCACGATGTCGAACTGGATCACCTCGTCCTCGGGCACGTTCACGAGGTCGAAGTGCAACGTGCCGAGGAAACCGGTCAGCGAGAGCTGCTCGTCGCCGCGTGTCACCAAGAGGAAGTAACTGCCGCCGCGCATGGGCTGCACGCGGTACCGGCCGTCGGCGTCGGAGCTGCCCTGGTAGAGCCGTGTGCCCGAGCCCCCGCCGACGTTCGGCGGCGTGGATGCGATCACGATTGCACCCGGCACGGGGCGACCGTAGCGATCGGTGATGCGGCCCTCGAGGCCGCCGCCCCGCGACAACACGATTTCGATGCCGTCGACGCGCGCACCGGCTTCGAACGCGATGGGCTCCGTCTCCGTCGGTGCGAACTCGCGCTGCACGGCGAGAATCTTGGCGCCTTCGCCGGGCACACCGAGCAGTTCGAAGTACCCGTCGCGGTCCGCCGTGGCGCTCCCACCCGACAGCAAGCCAACGCCCGCCACGATCTCCGTCGGCGCGACGCGCAGGAAACCGTCGCTCTCGTCGCCGAACGGCACGGGACCGCGGTTGGTGCGCGCGCGGTCCGCTTCGTCGAGGCGCCCGCGGCTGTCGAGGGCGACGACCTGCGCGCCTGCGACGCCGTTGCCCGCATCGTCGACGACCCGCCCGGCGAGCGTCGCGCCGCGGTCCAACTCGACCACCACGCCGCGGGTCACCTGACCTTCGGTGACGACGACTTCGACGCTCTTGGTCGCGAATCCCGGGCTGCGCAGCGTCAACCGGCGGTTGCCGGGGCGCATGGCGTCGATGCGGAACCGGCCACCGGTGTTCTCGAAGAGCTGCCCACCGGCAAAGGGATTCCAGGCCCCCGGCTCGCCAGCTTCCTGGTCGATGCGATCGGGTGTGTCGATGGTGAAGGTGCGCGCGGGTTCGCCGCTCGCGAGGTCCATCACGATGCCCTCGACCGCGCCGCCGCGCCGCAGCGTCACGACCCACTCGCCGCTCTGTGTGGCCGGGTCCCAGCGCTCGCGGGCCCACGCGAATCCCGGGCGCCAGAAGTTGACCGAGTGCGGCGCGTCGCCGGGGAGCGGGCCCGCGCGGAAGCGGCCCTCCGCGTCCGTGCGGGGGTATTCGAAGTAACGCTGGGCCTGGTAGAGCAGCGGCGTGAACGAGAAGTCCGCGTTGCGGCCGTCGAACTCGGCGAGGTTCCAACGCACGTCCACACCCGCGATCGGCTCACCCGCTCCGTCCACCACGCGCCCGAACACGACGGGGCCGCTTTCGAGCACCAGGTCCGGCGCCGCCAGGTCGCCACCCTCCGCCAATCGCAGCACACCCACGTGCCCCGGCAGGTGCAGGTCGCCGATGGCCGCGACGTCGAACTCGCCCGCGGGCACGCCCTCGATGCGGTACCCGCCGTCCGGGCCCGCGCGGGTGCCGATGCGGCGCAACATGGCCTCCACGAAGGCGAGGTCGCGCAGGCCGCGCGGCACCGGTCCGACCAGGGCGCCGGCCACGGGCACCAGACCGCCGCCCTCGGGATCCTCGCCCAGCACCCGGCCGTGCACGACGCCGCCGAGGCGCGTGGTCAGTTCGACTTGCGTCGTCTCGCCGGCGCGCACGCCGAGACCGATCGCGTGCGAGAGCACGGTGCCCTCGCCCACCGCCGTCAGGTCGTAGCCCTCACCCGGGGGCACACCGCCGATCCAAAAGCTGCCGTCGCGCTCGAGTGCTGCTTCGATGCGCACCAGATCCGCGCGCCGCGCCGCGTCCAGGAAGCTGGTCGCACCTTGGTAGAGGGTCACACTGCCGCGCGCCGGTGCGCCGTTCGGAAGGCGCACGGTACCCGCCACGGCGCCGCCCGCGCGCACGTAGACATCGACCGGACCGCCGTCGCCCGACGGCGCCACGCGCACGCGCCGCGCGCCGTCGGGGACGTGCATGGCGCCGCGCGCCTCGAGATAGAAACCGCCCGCGCGCACCCCCTCGAAGGCAAAACCGCCGTCGGCGCCGCTGACCGCGGTCGCGACGGGCAGGACACGTTCGCCCAGCTCCGCTGAGGCCCGCCCCAGGCGCAAGAGATTCGCGGCGAACTCGGCTGCCGCCGGCGGCAGCGCGAGCAGTTCGACCCGCACTCCCGCCACGGGTGCGCCACTTTGCACCTCGAGCACACGTCCGCTCAGCTTGCCGTCCCCGGGCAGGCGCACGCCGGCGACCGCAGCGGCGGCACCCTGGCGCGCTCCCGCGGGCGCGAGGTTGGGCGCCTCGGCGGCGACGCCCTCCAACTCGGACGGGGCCTCGTCGGACGGCAGGGCCCCGAGGTCGCCGACGCCGGTCTCGCGCTTCGCATCGCCCCCTGAGAGGACGAGGAACAGCCCGAGCACCGCCAACAGGAGGGCCAGGGCGCCGAGCAGAAGGCCGCGGGCGGCCCCGCGGCGGGCGGGGTCGGTGGAGGGGGGAACGCGCATGGTGGATTCCGGTGGGAACGCTCTTTTGGTGCGTGAGGCCCCGAAGATTTCCAAGTCGGCGCCACGGCGAAGAGCTCTGGGGAAGCGATTCAGGATTCGGGCGGGGGCCTAGGCAGCCAGATGCGCGCCTGCGTGCCGCGCCTGCCGTCGGGCCGGGGGCCGAGTTCGATGCCGCCGCCCATGTCCTCGAGGGTGCGCCACGCGATGGCGAGGCCCAAGCCGGTGCCCTCGCTGCGGGTCGTGAAGTAGGGCTCGAAGAGGTGCGCACGTACCTCCTCGGAGAGGCCTTCGCCGGTGTCGTCCACCAGAAGTTCGACCCGGGCCAGGGCCGGATCCTCGCGGACTTCGAGGGACAGTTCGCCGCCCTCCCCCATCGCCTGCAGCGCGTTGCCGACCAGGTTGCCCAGGACGCGCCGCAACTTGCCCGGGTCGACGTAGACCTCGGCGCCGGCGCCGCGGCGCTCCATGCGCACGCCGAGCTCCTCGGCCCAGGCGCGGCAGAGGTCCGTCACCTCGTCGACCATGGTGCCGAGGTCGAAGCGCTCCGGCCGCGAGTTCGCGCCGCCGGTGAAGTGGTAGAAGTCCGACGCGATGTCGCGCAACGCGTCGACCTGGCGCCGCATCATCTCGAGTGTGCGGCGCACGATCTCCTCGCGGCGCGGCGCGTCGTCGGCGAGCGTGCGCTCCAAGAGATCGAGGGACAAACGGATGGGTGTCAGCGGCCCCTTGATGTCGTGGGCAACTTGGCGCGCCATCTCGCGCCACGCGGCGTCCTTCTCCGCCTTCACCAGTTCGCGCCGCTGTTGCGCAAGGTCGCGTGTCATCGCGTTGAACGCGTCCGCGAGCGCGCCGACCTCGTCGTTCGACGAACTCTCGAACCGCGCGTCGAGATCGCCCGCGGCCACACGCCTGGTGTGGTCGCCGAGCGCCAGGAGCGGGCGTGTGGTGCGGCGTGCGATCAGCCCCACCCACAACACGACCACCAACAGCACGAGTGCCGTGCCGTTCAGCAGGAGCCGCGACAATCCGGCGGTGGCGCGCTCGACGTCCTCGTCGTCGATGCCGACGCCGACCACCCAGTCGAAGCCCAAGGCTTCGGGCAGCGCGCTGCGGTGGAATGCGGCGTTCTTGGCTTTGCCGCGGAACTCGTAGGGGCGGTACAGACCCCCGCGCACGACCTTTCCGCTCGCATCCAGTGCATTCACGTCCTCGACCATCGCGGGCAGGCCGACGGGCGGATCGCGCAGGCGAGTGAGGTAGAGCCGCGGATCCGCGTGGGCCAAGATCGCTTCGCCGTCGCGGCTCCAGATCCACGCGTAGGGCGAAGGCTCGCCGTCCGCGGCGAGGCCGCGAAAGATGTCCTTGACGATCGGCGCGTCGATCAGCTCCTGGAACGTGCGCCAGGAAACCAAGGCAAACAGCACTCCCGCGGCGCGCCGCGGATCCACGTGGTCAGGCACGTGCGTGGCGAGTGCCACCGAGTAGAGGTCGGCGCTGGGTTCGAGGTGCGCGATGCCGTCCGGGTGCAGGTAGGGCGACACGTGGTGGTCGAGCAACACGAGTTCGCCCGCGAGCGCGCGCGCGAACCACGGTTCGTCGCGGAAGTCGCGCGCGAAGAGGTCCGCGAGGCGCCCGTCGGCGAGCGGTTGTCCCAGGCGATCCTGGGAGTTCGAGACCACGAGCCGGCCGTCCTCGCCCACCAACAGCAACAACTGGTGGCGGCCCTTGGTCCGCACGTAGCGGTCGAAACTCTCCGTCAGGGCGCGGCGCAGTTCGGCGCCGGGCGCGGTGTCGAGTTCGGCCTGGGCGAGCGCCATGGTTTGGCCCGCGCCCCAGGTGGTGTCGCCGCCCGCGGCCGCCTCGGCCGAGCTCAACCGCTCGTCCAGGGCCCAACTGGAAAGGGGCTCGGCGGCCCACAGCTCGAGGTCCTCGACCAAGTTCGAAAGGCGGCCGTCGACCTGCTCCGACAGGTCCCGGGCCATGCCGCGCAGCGATTCGCGCACGAATTGCCACGACAGGTCGTCGACGATGACTCGCTCCAGGAACCAGCCGAACCCGGCGAAGGGCAACACCACCGCGAGCAGCACCGCGGCGAGTAGCTTGTGCTTGATGCTGGCGAGCATCGTTGCGCCCGATTCTACGGGGCGCGGCCGCCGCCGCCCCATCGCCCGATGATTCCCCCGCGCAACGTGCTCCTGGTGCGTCTCTCCCACCTGGGTGACGTGGTCCAGACCCTGCCGCTCTTCCACGCCCTGCGGGAGGCGTGGCCTGAGGCGCGCATCGGCTGGGCCGTGCAGACGGAGTTCGCGCAGTTGGTGGCGGGGCTGTCGGCACTCACCCGCGTCCTTCCGTTCGAGCGCCGCGGCGGAGCCGGCGCCTGGGCCGCGCTGCGCCGCGAAATCGCGGCGTTCGGCGGCGCCCATGGGATCGACCTGGTGGTCGACGCCCAGGGCAACTGGAAGAGCGCGGGCGTGGTGGCCCTGGCCGGGGCCGCGCGCAGCGTGGGTTACGCGCCGGCGGACCGCCGCGAGCGCACGTCCGCCCTGCTGACGGCCGAGTGGTCCCCCCCCGCGGCGCGCGGCACCCACGCGCTCGAACGCGCCCTCGGCCTCGCCGCGCACCTCCTCGCGCGCCCGCTCGCGGAACTCGTCGCCGAGGCGCGCCTCGACGTCGACCTCACCGCCAGCGAGCTCGCGGAGGGCCGCGCGCAACTCTCCGCGCTGTGCCCGGGCGGCCCGCCGCTCCTGCTGCACCTGGGCCGCCCCGGCGACCCCCGCACCTGGCCGGCCGAACACATGCGCGAGCTGGCCCGGTCCGGCGCCGACGCCGGCTGGTCGGTCGCCGTGATCTCAGGGCCAGCCGAAGCCGACCTCGGCGCACAACTGCAGCGCGACCTCTCGGCCGAGCCGCGCATCCGCCACTGGGTCGCCCAACGCGGCCCGCGCGCGTTCGCGGCCGTCTGCGCCGCCGCGCCGCCCACCGCGCGCTTCGTCGGCGCCGACTCCGCGCCGCTGCACCTCGCCGCGTCCAGTGGCCTCGTGTGCCTGCTGCTCGCCGGCCCCCAGGACCCGAAGCGAACCGGCCCTTGGCCACCGAGCCGCCACGGGTCGATGACGGCGCAGCCAGCGCCCCCTTGCCAACCGTGCCTGGCCCGCGCCTGCCGACACACGAACGGTCCGGTCTGCCTCTCCGGGTTGGCGCCGCGCGCCGTGCTTGCAGAGCTCGACGCCATCCGTGCCTCGCGACGCGCGCGTTGACACGTTGCAAGGACACTCCGCACGCCGTCCGCGACACCTGGAGGCCGTTCGGCGGAGCGCCCGACGGCGCCGCGTTCCCAGGGGAACGAGGACTCGTCGGACATGGCGGCCCGGACATCCAGGTCGCCCCAAGCACGTCACCTTGGGCGAGTGCCGATTCGGATTTCGCCGCGGGAACGGCTCTGCCAGAGGTGGCACTCCCCGGCGCGATTCTGGGCGAGGTTGCGAGCGCCGCGGTTCGCAGTAGCCTTAGCGACAACATCCACCTCGGTATTCCCGTAGTCGCCGTGGCCCGGTGGCCAGCCCGTGTAAACTCTACACGATCCGAGCGGGCCACCCTCGGCGCAGACGGATCGTGCCGGACGCGCGGGAACGTCCCAGAGCGCCCCCGATCGAACGATGACGCAGCACACCCATCCGGACACCGCGGCCTCGCTGCTGAGGCTGGCGCTTCAGGCGGTCACGATCCGGGCGTTCGATTGGGACATCGTGAACGACCGAGTGCGCCGCCTGACCAGCCGGGATGCGGCGTTGCCGCCCATCCAAAGTGGTGACGACACCTTGGAGGGTGTTGCCCAGATGGTGCATCCCGAGGACCGCGCGATGTTCCGCGCCAACATCGCCGCTGCCCTGAGTTCCACCGACGGCGAGTACCGCTCGCAATACCGAATGCAGCGCGGCGATGACGAGGTGCGCTGGATCAGCGAAGTGGGCCAGGTCCAGTTCGACGATGCACGCCGGCCGATTCGCTTGTGCGGTGTATCGCACGACATCACGGACCACAAACGGACGGAAGAGCGCCTGCGCACGAGCGACGCGCGTTACCAACACCTGCTCGCGAGCATCGACCAGGGTTTCTCCGTGATCGAGATGGTCTACGACGACCAGGGGCGAGCGATCGACTATCGCTTCCTCGAAACCAACGCAGCGTTCGAACGGCATACGGGCTTGATCGACGCCACCGGCCGCCGCGTCCGAGAGTTGGTTCCTGGAATCGAACAGCACTGGGTCGACATCTACGCCCGCGTCGCCGAGACCGGAACCAGCGAACGTTTCGAACAGGGCTCGCTCGCCATGGCACGGCTGTTCCGCGTGGAGGCCGTGCGAGTCGGTGATCCGGCTCAAGGGCAGGTCGCCCTTCTGTTCAGCGACATCACCGAGCGCGAACGCTTGAACCGCGCCTTGCAAGAAAGCGAGGCGCGCTTTCGCGAGATGGCCGACGGCTTGCCGTTGATCGTCTGGGTGCACGACGCGCACGGCGCCCAGGAGTTCGTCAATACCGCGTTCTGCGAGTTCTTCGGTGTCGCGCGCGAGGAGATGCGGGGCGGCCGCTGGCAAGCGCCGACCCATCCCGACGACGGCGGCGCCTACGTGGCGGAGTTCCTGGCTTGCTCGCGCGAGCGCCGGCCGTTCCACGCGGAAGTGCGGGTTCGCGCTGGCGACGGACAGTGGCGGTGGCTCGAGTCCTGGGCGCGGCCGTGGTTTGCCCACGATGGCACGTTCCGCGGTCACATCGGCACCAGCGCCGACATCACGGAACGCAAGACGGTGGAACAGGCGCTGCGCGACGCCGATCGCAACAAGGACGAGTTCCTCGCCACGCTTGCGCATGAGCTGCGCAATCCGCTGGCGCCGATCCACAACGTCGCGCTGTTGATCGAGAAGGACCCGTCGCCGGAGATGATCGCAAACGCCGCGGGTGTGCTCCGGCGTCAGGTCGGCCAAATGGCTCGGCTGCTCGACGATCTGTTCGATGTGTCCCGGCTCACGCTCCGGCGCCTGACACTGCAAACTGCGGCGGTGGACCTCCGCGACGTCGTCGCGGATGCTTTGGAACAGACCCGTGCCCACCTCGAACGCGCCGAGCAATCCGTGGTACTGGACTTGCCCGAGGAACCGGTGCTGCTCCACGGCGACCGTCTGCGGCTGGCGCAGGCGTTGGCAAATCTGCTCAACAACGCGGCCCGCTACAACACGGGTCCTGGAACGGTTGTCGTGCGGGTGGCACGCCGCGATGACTGCGCGGAAGTGTCGGTGAAGGACCAGGGGATCGGCATTCCCCGGCAGGTGTTGAACAGTGTGTTCGGGATGCTCGTGCAAGGGCACGCGGACCACCGCAACACACGCAGCGGGCTGGGCATCGGCTTGACACTGGTGAAGGGCCTGGTCGAGTTGCACGGCGGCACCGTGGAAGCGCACAGCGAAGGGGAAGGGATGGGTGCGGAGTTCACGGTGTGCCTGCCAGCGCTTTCGGATGCGAGTCTGCCGGACGTCGCCGCCGAGACGCCGCGGCTACCGCGAACCGACGGTGCGCAGCGCATCCTCATCGTCGACGACAACGTCGACAGCGCGGAGTCGATGGCCATCCTGCTGGCCAACTGCGGCTACGACACCCGCACTGCGCACGACGGCGCCAGCGCCCTGCGCTGCGCGGAGGAGTTCCGTCCGGTGGCCGTGTTGCTGGACATGGGATTGCCCGACATGAGCGGCCTAGAGGTCGTGCAGCAGATCCGCCAAGCCGCGTGGGGCCGCACGATGCGGCTCGCGGCGCTGAGCGGCTGGGGCCAGGAGTCGGACAAACAGCGAGCGACAGCGGCGGGCTGCGACGACCACATCACCAAACCCGCCGACCTGGCGCAGCTCCAGCGCTTCCTGGATCTAGTGTCCGACACACCGCCCAATCCGCCCCCGGTCGGCGCGTGAGCTAGCGCGCCGTCGGAGCCGAACCGGGCCGTCCTGGTGGGTCACAGTTCCAGTTGGCGGCGCACGTCGCGGTAGTCGGGCCAGAACAGTTGGATCTGGCGCAAGAGGTCGCGGCGGGTTGCGGCGTCGGGGGCGGCGGCGGCTTCGCGGTACAGGCGCTCGGCCGTCTCGATGTAACCCTCCAGTGTCTCGCGGCGCGCGATCGCGTCGTCGTAGAAACCCGCCTCGTCGATCAACTCCGTGTAGAGCGCGATCGCCTCCTCGTAGCGGAAGTCGTTCTCGCGCTCGCGCGCGCGCTGGTAGAGGTCCTTGCGGCGCGACTCCTGCAGCTTCGTGCGGGCCGACTCCACGGTTTCCGTCTGCTGGGTGGTCAGACGCGCGGCGCGCTCCACACGCACGGACGCCTGCTCGAAATCGCGACGCTGCACCAATCGCTCGGCCTCGTCCAGGAGGTCGAGCACGGCGACTTCGGGTCCGCAGCGCTCGAGACCGGCCAGGGCGGCTTCGAAGTCCTCGGCATGCAGCAGGGCCAGGCGGTACTCGTTGCGCGCCGCGCGGAACAGGCCCTCCGACTCCAGTTCCTCGCCGATGCGCGTGCGTTCGTCGGCCAGCAACAGGCGCACTTCGGCCTGTTTGTCTTCGATGCGCGGGTCCCCGGGGCGCTGGCGGTTCGCGCCGCCGAACTTCTGCTCGGCCTCGGGCAGCGAGTACTCGCGCAGGGCGCGCAGGCCCTCGAGGTAGTAGACGTCGCCGAGGCCGTCCCTGTGGTTCATGAGGAGCAGGATCCGCGATGCACCGGCTCGGGCCGTGGTGTCGCTCGGATAGAGACGGTCGGCTTCCAGGTAAGAAAGGAAAGCCTCTTCCAGCCGCCCCGAAGCCTCCGCGTCCTTCGCGCGGAGCTGTTGGCGCTCGGCGAGTTCGCCGAGCGTCTTCGTGCGCCATCGCTGGGCCGTTTGGCTGTCGGGATCGGCATCGAGGGCCCGGTCGAACGCCTCGAGCGCCTCCTCCAACCGACCGGCGAGCGCCGCGCTCCGCCCCGCCTCCAGCTCCACCGCGAGCTTCGCGAGGCGCAGCTCCTCCTGGCGTTTGGCGTCGTTGGGAGCGTCCGCCACGCGTTTTTCGCCGAGGGCGAGGGCCGCATCGTAGTCGCCTCGCTTGACCAGCTCGCGCACCTCGAGCCGCTCCTCCCCCGTCGCGCAGGCCGCGCCGACCAGTCCGAGGAGGGCCACCCACTTCGCGGCCCGGTGGGGCCACCCCCCGCCGAGCTGCGATGCGGAGCGAAGGGAGGCGGAGCCGAGGGACGGGGCGGGCGAGGACGGGGCGGGGCGGAGGTGCTTCATGGCGTTCGGGGGGGCGTGGACGCCCCGGCGGGGATTGTCTTCCCCGGGGCCGAGCGAGGGAAGGGCCGAGGTGCGGCGTCGGCGGCGCCGGGCCGCGGTTGCGGCGGCGGCGATCAGGTTCGGATCGAGCCAAACAGCACGATCCCGAGGCTCCCGAAGGAGAGCACGGGCAGCCAGCTCGCGAGGAGCGGGCGGATTTGCCCCTGCATGCCGAGGGTCAGGGCCACGAAGTCCGCTCCGAAGTAGAACACGCAGAGGAGCAGCCCGAGCGCGACGCCCTCGGCGCCGCGGCCCCGCTCGTGCCCCAGTAGGAAGGGCAGGCCGACGAGCAGGAGGACCAGATTCGCCAGGGGGAACGTGAGGAGGTAGTTCTGCAGGGTCCGGTACTGGACGTTCTGCGGGTCCCGGGCCGCCAAACTCGCCGCCTCCTGGAAGGACAGGTCGAGGGGGTTCTCGCGCCCCTTCCACGCGCTCCAGATGTCGCCCGGCGTGAACACGAGGCCCTCGAGCCGCACGATCGGCAGACGCAGTCCGCCGCGCGGGTCCCGGGGTTCCAGTTCCTCCTTCCGACCGCCCTCGATCGACCAGTGGCCGCCGCCCTCGGGCGACTCGACCCAGCGCGCCCGATCGACCTCGTAGTGCACCCAGCGCTCCCCCACGAGTTGCACCGCATCCAGGCCCCGTAGCTCGGCGGGCTCGGCATCGCCGCCGCCGGAGCGGCCCGCGGGCAGGAACTCGCGCACCTCGACCATGTTTCCGCGCGCGTCCTTGAAACGCACTTTTTCGAGCACGATCTCGGGCATGCGCTCGCCGAGCAGCAGCCGCAGGGTGTCGCGCTCGTAGCCAAACGTGCGGGTCGCCAGTTCGCGCAGTCCACCCTGGAACGCGGCCAATGCGATGGCGAGCGCAAGCATCGGCCAGAGCAGCCGCTGCAGCGACACACCGGCCGCGAGCGCCGCGACCACTTCGCGGGTGCGCTGCAAACGCGACACGGCGAAGAGCCCCGCCGCCAACGTGACGAACGGCGCCACCTGCAGGTAGAGGAACGGCAGGTGCAAGGCGTAGTAGCGCCCGATCAACGCGATGGGCACGCGGGCACCGGCGGTGTCGGGCTCCAGGTAATCGTCGACGTGGCTCGCCAGGTCGACGATCAAGAAGAGCCCGACCACCACCAGTGCCGCGACCACGTAGGCGCCCGCGAACTGGCGCGCCACGTAACGATCGAGGTGCCCGCCGATGGCCATGCGGCGGCGCGCGATGCGCATCACCGGCGCACCACCCGGTAGAGCGCGATCAGTCCGATCACGAGGCCGAGCGCGTTCGTGGACCAGGCCGCGACGGCCGGAGGCACGGCGCCGCCGTCCACCAACTCACGCCCGAGACGCATGCTGAGGATGTAGTAGGTGAACGCGTAGATCGCTGCCACACCCAGGCCGACGAGTTGGGTGCCCGAACGCAGCCAAAGGCCCGTCGGCACACCGATCAGGAGGAACAGCAAGTAGATCGCCGACAGGGCGTACCGTTCGTGGATCTCGAACTGGTAGAGGTCGCGCCAGCGCTCCAGCGCGGTGCCCGCCCGCAGGTCGGCCAACATGGCCGAGCTGGAGCGGTGGCTCGGCTTCATCGGATCCTTCGCGCTCCGTGTCACCATCTCGTCGATCGGCACCGAGTACCCAAATCCATCGACGTACAAGAGGTCGTTGCCCTTCACCGTGCGCATGCCGTCGAAGGCCAGCACCAGACGCCGTTCGTCGAAGATCGGCTCGACGCGTTTGGCGACGATCACCAGGTCCTGGCCCGTGTCCCCGGGAATGCGCACTTGGGCGTCGACGAACGCGGCCCCGTCGCGCTCCGCGGCGCCGATGTAGAAACCGGGCAAGTCGATCTCGGTGCGGCCGGGGGCGAGGCTGCGGAAGGCTTCGAGCAGCGCGCCGTGGCGGAAGTTGTTCTGCTCGAGTCGCCAGCGCGGCGAAACCTCCGCCAGCAGCACGTACGTGCCGCCGCCGAGGAGCAGGCCGACGACGATGCCCGGGACCAGGGTGCGCAGGGGGTGGATGCCAGCCATCGAAAGGGCCAGCCACTCGTTGTCCGCGGCCATGCGCCCGTACGTGCTCACCACTGCCAGCAGGAAGCCGAGGGACAAGAGGTACGGGAGCAGCCCGATCGCCACGAGGGGGATGTACGTGGCCACCGCTCCCACGCCGACACCGCCGAGCTTGTGCACGGCCGTGACCGCGATCGCGGGGAACACAACGAAGGCCAGGGCGCCGGCGGCGAAGAGTGTCGCCATGGCGAGCTGCCGCAGGAGATAGAGCTGCAGCGTCACGGGGCGCGCAGTCTACTCGTCGGGGGGCCGCCGCCGGTTGCTTGCCTCGCGGGCTGCGACTCGGGATGCTCACACACCCATGGGGCGCCGCGAACGACGGGAACCAGCGGCCATGGCGCCGGCGGGCGCCGAACTCCTCCGCCAGTTGCCAGGCCGGGCGCTTTGGGTCGAGCGGGGCGCCGGGGGAGTCCGGGCGGTCAAGGTGTGGCGGGCCCCGGGGGCGCTCGGGCGCTGCTTCGACCGGGCCCGCGCCCGGGCGGAGTGGCGCGGGCTGAGGCGGGCGCGGGAACTGGGCTTGGCGGTGCCCGAGCCGCTCTTCCTAGGGCGCTGGTGCGGGCACTGGCGACTCGAGATGGCGTACGTGGAGGGCACCCGCGCCCTCGGCGAGGTGCGGCCCGACGACCCGGGCAGCGTCGCGGCCTATGCCGCCGCGGCGCGGCTCGTCGCCGAACTCCAGCGCGCGGGAGCGCGGATGGGCGACCTGCATCCGGGCAACCTCCTGGTGGACGGCGAGGGCCGGGCCTTCGCCGTCGACTTCGCCAAGACGCGATTCGGGGTCCCGGACCGCGGGCCCCAGTTGCGCCGCGAGGTGGTGCGCCTCGTGGGCGAATGCCGCGAAGGGGTGCCCGCGCGGCATCTCATGGCGGCCGCGCGGGAGTGGTGGCGCGCGTTGGCCGAGGAGCAGCGCCGCGCTCTGGGTCCCCGTCGCGCGCTGTTCGCCGCCGTCGCGGCCGACGCGCGGCTCGACCGCCGCCGCCGGGTGCTCCGCGAATCGGACCGCTGGTGCCGCCGAAGTGAGTGGGTGCGCATCGGCGCGGGCGGGGCGTGGGTGCGCGCGGACCTGTCCGCGGAGCGGGAGTCGGCGCTCGTGGCGCGCTTCCACGGGGCCCAGTCGGGCACGCTGGTGCGGCTCCCCGGCGCCACCTACGTCGCGCTTATCGCGACGTCCGCGGCCGAGCGCCGCCGCCTGCTCGAGCATTGGCTAGCGGCCGGAAGGCTCGCCGACCACGCCGTTCCCGCGGCGCGCCCCGCCCTCGCCGTCGGACGTCCGGGAAGTTCGCGGTCGGAGCGAAGCGCGGTGTGGTTCGAGCTGCCCGAGGATGCCAAGCCCACGCACGCGCCGGTCGCGGCGGTGTTGCGGGCGTTGCTCTTGGACCGCGGACTGCGCGCCCTCCCCCCCGACGGGCGGCTCGCGCCGGTTTGGACCAGCGCGCGCGCGGGCCCGCTGGTGCTCGCCGGCGACCTGGATCTCGTCCCGTAGAGACGCGGCTGCCGGGTGCGCAGAACTCCCGGCCCGCCGTTGGAGCGCGGGGTGGTTCCCCACGGCGCGACGGCCCTTGGGCGCGGACGGGGCCGCGCCCCTACAGACCGCACGACGGGGCGGGCGGCGCAGAAGCGCTGTCAGGAGTCGGAACCCACCAGCGACTGCAACGCCGGTTGGGTCATCAGGCCGCGGAACAACTCGGGATCCTTGGTGCGGTAGTCGAGGAGGTACGCGCGGGCGTTCGGCAGGGCCGCGAACGTTGCGGCGGCTTGGGTCGCCAGCTCGCCGCCGGCCACGTACGCCACGGCCTCGGCGAGCGCCGCGACCGCGCCGCCTTCGTTGTTCTCGGACCACGCCTTTTGCGCCTTCTCGATCAGCGCGAGGGTCACCGCGCGTTGCTCGGCGAGCCGCGCATCGCGTTTGGCGACTACGGCGTCGTGCTCGGCACCCGAGGGGTTCTTCGCGAGGAACTGGTCCATGACCGCGAGGGCCAGCGGGAACCGCTTCGGCGACTTCACGCGGTCCGTGTGGTAGTGCTCGTAGAACTCGACGTCGGCCAACGTCAGCGGCTCTGCACGCACTTCGCTCGCTTTCACCTTGGTCAGGATCGCGGCGAGTTCCGCGTCCGCCGGGTGGCCCGGGAAAAACTCGCGGAAGTCCGCCACGCGGTCCGCGAAGACACGCACCGCGCCACTCGCGTAGGGCTCCTCCGCGAAGTTCGCCGTGACGAAGGCATCCAGGTAGCGTCCCTTCCAGGCGTGCCCCTGCGTCACGAGCACACCGCCGCCGGTGCGGAGCGACTCGCCGGCCTCGAGCTTGCGCCCGAGCTCGTCCACACGGGCCCGTTGGGCCGCATCCAGTTGTTTCGATGCCGCGAGCGGCTCATACGCACGGCGCGCGAGCTCGTAGTTTTGCGACTCGAGGTGCGTCTCGATCGCCGCGACGTCGGTGACGAAGTAGCGCGCGCGGTCCGAGTCCTGGATGAAGAGCACGTAGACGGCGCCCACGATGACCAACAACACGATGCCCACGGCGGGCATCACCCACTTGGGCCGCCCCTGGTCGTCCGTGTCGCCGCCGCGGCGACGCGAACCTCCGCCGGCGCGGGCGCCGCCAGTGCGGGCGGCGCTGGCGCGGCCACCGCCGGAGCGTGCGGAAGCGCTGCCACCGGCGCGTGCCGGGGCCACAGGTGCGCCGCGCGCGGGCGCCGCGGCCGTCGCGCCAGCGGCTTTGGCTGCCCCGGGGGCAGGTGCGGGCGCGGCGGTGCCCTCGGCCTCGAGCCGCAGCGATGCCCCGCCCACCTTGAGTTCCGTACCCGGGGCCCATTCCCCTTGCGCGCCCGGCGCCAGGGTTCGACCGCCCAACTGCACGGGAGCGCCGTCCAGGGGCACACGCACGACCGTGCTTGCGTCCGTCGTCGCGATCTCGAGGTGACGCGCGGCCACACCCTCGGAAACGAGGCGCAGCGTGTTGCCCTCGTCGCTGCCGACGGTCAGGCGGCCCTTGGGCAGGCGGAACGCCTTGCGCGTCCCGCTGTCGTCCACGATCAGTTTGGCCATCGCTCTCGCTCGTTCTCTTGGCGTGGTCCCGGGGTGACGCGCGGCGGAAATGCTCACGCACCGCTCTGGGCACGCGCCGCCCCCTGGGGGTCAAAGAGCTTAGCGCTGCGGCGGTGCTGTGCCACCACCTTGGCCGGAGCGCGCCCCGCCGGCTCCCCGCATCAGCCGCGCACGCAGTTGCGCCCGGCGGCCTTGGCCTGGTAGAGCGCCTCGTCGGCGCGTCGCACCAGGGCCTCCACGGCCTCGTCCGTCCGTCGGACCGCAAACCCGATGGATACGGTGGGCGCGACCGCCACGGAGCCGTAGGTCACGGGCTCGTCCCCCACGAGGCGCCGCCACGTCTCCCCGAGCTGGGCCGCCCACTCGGCGCCGGCACCCGGCACGAACACGCTGAACTCGTCGCCGCCGAAACGGCTGACCACGCCGCCGGCCGCGCCGACGGCCTCGCCGAGCCGCCGCCCCACCGTCGCGATCGAATGGGCCCCCACCTGGTGCCCGTGGGTGTCGTTGATGCGCTTCAGGCCGTCCATGTCGAGCATGAACAGCGCGAGCGGCGCATGGCGGCGCCGGGATTCCGCCAGGGCCAACTGCAGGCGCTGGGAGAACACACGCTGCACGGGCAATCCCGTGAGCTCGTCGACGTTCATCCGCCGATCGACTTCGCGGTGGTAGGCCTCCTCGAGCTCGTCGTGGTAGCCGAACCGCAGCACGGTTTCGCCGAGGTGCAGCCGGTCGCCGTCCCTGAGCGGGGCGCGCACCACCCGTTCGGTGCCCACGAACGTGCCGTTGGTGGACTCGAGATCCACGGCGAACCAACTGTCCGGACCGGGACCGCGCTCGATCCGGCAGTGCGCGCTCGACACCCGCGGATCGCCGGGCACCACCAGATCCGCGCGGTCGGCCCGGCGCCCGATCACCAGGCCCGACTCGTTCAGCAGGTAACGCCGCCCCATCTCCGCCCCACGCAACACCACGAGCACGGGCAGACGCGCGCCCGCGCCCGATGGGGACGGGGGGAGCGACGCGCCGAAGAGGGTGCGGCTGACGTCCGTTTCGTCGTTGCCTTGCATGGGGTCGCGCGCGGCCGTTCCTGGGGAAGAGACCGTCGTCGGGGCGCTAGTTTAGGCACCCGCGGCGCCCGACGGCGAGTGCGGCTGCCGAAGGTGCGCAGAGAGGTCCGCCGGCCCGATCGCGCCCGGCGCCAGGGCCAACGCCCGGCGGAGCTCGTTCTCGAGCTCGCGCACGTTCCCGGGCCAGTGCCAGGCATCGAGTAGGGCGAGCGCCTCGGGCGAAACCACCGCCGCGGGACGGCCCAGTTCCGCCGCCAGCCGCGGCACCAGGGCCCGCACCAAGAGCCCTACGTCCCCCGTACGCTCGCGCAGGGGCGGCAGGGCCAGGGTGACCACGGCAAGGCGGTAGTAGAGGTCCTCGCGGAAGGTGCCGGCGCGGCTCTCGCGGAGGAGGTCCCGGTGCGTGGCCGCGACCACCCGCACGTCGACCTTCCGCGAGCGGTTCGAGCCGACGGGGCGCACCTCGCCCTCCTGCAGGGCGCGCAGCAACTTGGACTGCATCGGGAGCGGCATGTCGCCGATCTCGTCCAGGAACAGGGTGCCTCCGTGGGCGGTGGCGAAGTGGCCCTCGCGGTCCGCGACCGCGCCGGTGAAGGAGCCCCGCTTGTGCCCGAAGAGTTCGCTCTCCAGCAGGTTCGGCGGCACGGCGGCGCAGTTGACCGCGACGAACGGCCCCTTCGCGCGCGGGCCCTCGCGGACGAGCGCGCGCGCGACCAGTTCCTTCCCCGTGCCCGTCTCCCCCAGCACGAGCACCGGCACATCGCTGTGCACGACCTTCGCGAGCACGTCGAAGAACTTGTCCATCGCCGGGCTGGCGCCGACCATGCCAAAGCGCTGGGGCACGGGGTCCTGTCCATCGCCGTCGGTATCCGTCGAGTCACCGCTCGCGGCCGAAGCCAACTCTTCGATTTGCGCGCGCAGGAGGTCCGCGAACGGCCCCAACAGGCCGGCGTCGCGGGCCTGCCGCACGAGCTCCCGCAACCCGGATTCGAGCTGCCCCAACGGATCGGCGGCCATGTGCGTCAGCGGCCCAGTTTCACCAGGTTGGCGTAGGAGAGGAGCAGGATCTTCGCGCCGTGCCCCGGGAACGCAACCGTGGCACGCGCGTTGGGACCTGCGCCCACGAGGCGTTCGATGCGGCCGGTGCCGAAGTGCGAATGGCGCACGATGTCGCCCTCGGCGAGCGCCACCGAAACACTCTTCGCGTCGAAACTGCCGAGGGACTCGGCTTCGTCCTCCTCGGGATCTTCGGCGTCGAGGCAGGCGGGCGGCAGCTCGTCCAAGAAGCGCGAGCCCTCGCGCCAACTGGTTTCGCCGAAGTGCATGCGTGTGCGCGCCCACGAGAGGTGCAACCGGTCCATCGCGCGGGTCAGGCCGACGTAGAAGAGGCGGCGCTCTTCCTCGAGACCCGGGCCGCCGCCGTCGCCATCGCTACCGTCCCCGTCGCTACCGTCCCCGTCGTTACCGTCCCCGTCGCTACCGTCCGCATCCATCAGGGCGCGGGCATGGGGAAACAGTTCTTCCTCCATGCCGGCGATGAACACGACGGGGAACTCGAGCCCTTTCGCGGCGTGCAGCGTCATCAACGTGACGGGCCCCGTCGCCCCCTCCTCCGCCGCGTCGATCGAATCGACCTCGCTGACGAGCGCGACGTCTTCCAGGAACCCGCGCAGCAAACCCTCGGGATTCTGGCGGTCGAAGGTTGCCGCGTTGGCGCGCAGTTCCTCGACGTTTTCCGCGCGCGATTCGGCCTCGGGATCGCCGCTCGAGGCAAGCCAGCCAAAGTAGTCGATGGCGTCGATCACCTGGTCGAGCGCCTCCGCCGCCGGCAGGCGCGGGGCGTGTTCGAGGCGTTCGAGCAACTGGGCCAGCGCCTCCGCCGAACTGCGCGCGCGGCCGCGCACCAAAGCGCGCGCCTCCTGCGAGCGGATCGCGCTGGAGAGCGGCACGCCGCGCTCCTTCGCCCAATCGGCGAGCAGTTCGAGGCTGCGCTCGCCGATCCCACGCGCGGGCACGTTGACGATGCGCACCATCGCGACGTCGTTGGCCGGGTTGGAGAGCACTTGCAGGTACGACACCAAGTCCTTGATCTCGCGCCGCGCGTAGAACTCCACACCGCCCGCGATCTGGTACGGAAGCGCGGAGAGCCGCAGCGCGCGTTCGAGGGCGCGCTGCAGGAAGTTCACGCGGTAGAAGATCGCGATCCTGTCGAGGCGGATGCCTTCGGCCTGCAGGGCGCGGATCTCCGCGACGATGCGCTCGGCCTCGTCGTTTTCGTCGCCGCACTCGAACACGCGGATCGCGGGCCCACGCGCGGCCTCGGTCCAGAGCTCCTTCTCCTTGCGCTGGCGGTTGTTGCGGATCACCGCCTGCGCAGCCTCGAGGATCACGCCGCTCGAGCGGTAGTTCTGCTCCAACTTGACGACCCGCGCGCCCGGGAAGTCGCGTTCGAAGTCGAGGATGTTGTGGATGTCCGCGCCGCGCCAGGTGTAGATCGATTGGTCGGGATCACCACACACGTCCAAGTTCCCGTGCACCGAACTGATGTGCCGCACGAGTTCGTACTGCACGCGGTTCGTGTCCTGGTACTCGTCGACCAGCACGTGGCGGAAGCGGTGCGCGTACGCGTCGCGCACACCCGCGAAGCGCTGGAAGACCTCCAACGTCTTGAGTAGGAGATCGTCGAAATCGAGTGCGTTCGCGCGCAAGAGCGCCTCGTCGTAGGCGTCGCGCACACGGCGCAGCACCTCGTGCTCCATGCCCTCACCGCCCTCGCCACCCCGCTGGCGCACCGCGCCGCGGTTCTTGCCGTCGCTGATGCAGGCGCCGACCGCGCTGGGGCGAAAGCGCGCCGGGTCGTACCCCAGGTCCTTGATCAGGCGCTTCAGCAGCTGGTTGCGGTCCGCCGTGTCGTAGATCGAGAACTCGCCCGTGTAGGTGCCGAGCGCGCCGATCTCGCGGCGCAGGATGCGCGCCGAAATGGCGTGGAACGTGCCGATCCAGGGACCCTGCACGGGCAAGAGGCGCTCGACGCGCTCGCGCATCTCGCGCGCCGCCTTGTTGGTGAACGTGATCGCCAGGACCTCGTGCGGCGCGGCGCGGCCCGTGCGCACCAACCAAGCGATGCGGCGCGTGATGACGCGGGTCTTGCCCGAGCCGGCGCCGGCCAGGATCAGGAGCGGCCCGCCGGGGTGGCTGGCGGCCTCGCGCTGGGGCGGGTTGAGGCCCTCGAGCAGATCTTCGGCCTCCCGATCGAGGGCCGGTTTGGGGCCGCTGTCCAGGGATCCCTGGGTGCCCTGGATGTCCATCCAATCGAGCGGTGACATGGCGTGGGCGGCGGGCGCGCGAGCCCCCTCGGGGAAGCGACCGAACCGCGAGCGCTGCAGTCTACAGTGCGCACCCATGGACACGTCCGAACCGTCGTCGGAACTGCTCGCGCGGGTGGCCCAGAGGTGGCGCCAGCCGGAGCGCGGCGACGAGTACCGGGACCGCCGTTGGCAGCGGCGGCGGGAGCGCGATCCCGAGCTGGTCGCCGCGTTGCTCGCGCGCCACGCCGCTGGCGCCCGAAGTGTGCTCGATGTGCCGGCGGGCACGGGCCGACTCGCCCGCGCCGCGCCCGCTTCCGCGTGGTTCGGCGTCGACGCGTCGCTGCCCATGCTGTGCGCTCTGCCGTCGCACCTGGCGCCGCGTGCGGTCGTCGGACTCGCCGAAGCCCTGCCCTTGCGCGACGGCGCCGTCGACGTGGTGCTGTGCTGCCGGCTGCTCCACCATCTGCCGTCACGCGACGCGCGCCGGATCCTCTTGGCGGAGTTCGCGCGTGTGTCGCGCGACCTCGTGATCGTGTCGTTCTGGGACCGGACCTCGTGGCCACAACTGCGCCGCAGGCTGTGGGGCGGACGCGAGGAAACACGCGCAAGTGTCGCGCGAGCGGAGTTGCTGGCGGACCTTCGCGCGGCGGGGCTCGAGCCGCTCGCGTTCTCCGCCTCGGCCCGCTTTTTCTCCGCCCAGACCTTCGCCGTGGCGCGGCGGCGAGAACCGCCTCCGTGCTGACCGTTGCGAGCCTGCCCGGCGGTGTGGTCTGCGTCGCACCCGCGCCGTTCGAGCGCGCCCGCGCTGCGCTCGTGGCCGCGGACCTGCTCGACCGTTTGGTCCGCCGGGGCGAGGACAGCGGCGCTCCCATCGAAGCGGCGGAAATGGGCCCCGTCTGGCTGAAGGGTGGGCCGCTCCTGCGACACGCTCCCCTGCGCCACGGGCTGGCCTGGCGCGCCCTTCGCCGCCTCCCGCCGCGGCTGCGCGAGGCGTTTCGGTTGCACGAACTCGGCCGCGCGGGGCTGCCGGCGGCGAAGCCGCTGTTCGCCGTCGCGCGCTTCGTGGGCCCGCGCTGCGCGGTGCAGGGATTGGCACTCGCGCACGAACTCGGGGCGACGCCACTTGCGCGGGCGCTCCGCGAGGCAGCACCCGCGGACCGCGCGACCCTGCTCGCGCAGTGCGCCGAACTTCTCGCGCGCCTGCACGACGGGGGCTTCGAACACGGGGACCTCTACCTGCGCAACGTGCTGGTGGTCGAGCGGGGCGGGCCGCCGCAACCCATCCTGATCGACCGGTGGCGCGGCGGGCGGCGCGCGTCGGGGCCGCTGCACCACCGCGCCCGCGCGCGGGACCTCGGGCAGTGGTTCCTGGAGGGCGCCCTGTGCCTCGATCGCGGCGAGCAGCGCGAGTTCCTGGGGCTGTATGGCGAGAGGGCTGGCGGCGCTTTGCCCGCCGCGGCGCGCTGGAGCGCAACGCTGGCGCGCGCCCGCCAGCGCGAGTTGCGCCGGGCCCTAGGCGACCCGCGCCGCGGACTGCGCCCCGAGAAGGTTGCACTCCATCCGGGAGAGTTCGACCCTGAGCCCACCTGGTCGCCGCCGATCGGCGGTTAGCGCCACGGCGGATGCGCGCCGGTGGGCACGGGATGTGGGTGGTCAGGGGCTGTGTGTGGTCAGGGGCGGCGGGGCGTTTCGCGCTCGAGGCGCTCCCGCAGGCTCAAGCACAGATCGCGCGGCAACGCGAACTCGCCGCGTCGGTTGCCCAGCTCGACCACCAGGCGGTGGTCGTCGAAATGCCACTGGTCGAGGCGCTCCCACGGCGCCACGCGCGTGCCGAGGCGCACCCCGCCCGCCGCGCAGACCCGATCCGCCATGGCGGGCCGAATGGCAACGACCGCTGCCAGGCACCCGAGCACGCCGAAGTCCACGAGCGCGTGCGCGACACCGTTGCCCTGCGAGACTTCGAGGGCCAGGTAGCCGAGGATCAGCAGCCCGAGCAATCGGTACGGCCGGCTCGGGCGGTGGGCGGCGTAGACCTGCCCCTCGACCCGCGCGGCGCGCAACCGCAGGCCGAGGGCCACCACGGCGGCCCCGAAGAGAGCCACCGCGAGGGCTGCATACAGGATCCAGAAGGCGAGAGTCACGACCGAAGAGGCTAGCCACGGGCATCACCTCCCCGCCCTGGGGTCCATGACCCAGGGCCCCCCGCACAGGGTGGTTTGGCTTGCAACCCTTTGCGCCCAAGGCAGTTGTGTCCCTCCCGAGGTTCGGAGTGGCGCTCGGCGGCGGGCGCTGGGGCTGGTTTTGCGGGCGCGGGGGAGCTCTCCTGCACCCCGTGGATCCCCTCCCTGGCCGCGGCGCTCCCCCGCCGTTCGAACCCGCCGCCGTCGCGGAACTCTTGGCCGCGGCCGAGCGGCGGCAGCGGCGGAGGCGGCGCGCCGTGCTGGCGGCGGCGCTGGTCGCCGGCACGCTGCTGGGCGGCCTGCGCTGGCACGGGTTCGTGGCCCTGGAGCGGGCGCGGCTCGACCCGACCGCCGCGGAGCGCGGCCCCCATCCCGAAGTGGAAGTGCGGGTCCTCGGCTCGCCGGCGGCACCGGTCGCCGTGCTGCTCGTGCACGGTCTCGGCGGAACACCAGCGGACTTCGCGGACTGGCCCGAGCGGATGGCGGCATCCGGCGAGCGGCGTGTCCGGACCGTGCTGCTGCCCGGGCACGGCCTAGGTCCCGACGAGTTCGCGGGCGCCGACGCCGACCAGTGGCGCCCGGCCGTCGAAGCCGCGTTCGACGAGCTCGCCGCCGCGCACACGCGGGTGGACGTGGTCGGCTTCTCACTGGGTGGCGCCCTGTGCCTCGAGCTGGCCGCCCGGCGCCCGGTGGGCCGGCTCGCCCTGGTGGCCCCGTACCTCGGGGATCGGGCCGACGGCCCCGTGCCCGGCTTCCTCGCCGCCGCCACGGCGATGGTCGCCCCCTTGGTGCCGTGGGTGGACGGCGGGCCCAAGGCCCGTGGCCTCAGCGCCAGGTCCGAGGTATCGCCGCCGCGGCAGCGCGCCTGGCCGCTCGCGGTGGTGCGCTCGGCCCAATCCGTCGCGGCGCGCGCCCGGTCGGACGAGATCCTCCAAGCGGTGCGGATGCCGGTGCTCGTCGTGCACGGCCGGCACGACCGCATCGCGTCGCCACGCGCGGCCCGGCGCGCCGCGGACCGTTTGGCGGACGCCCGCTTCGTCGAGCTCGAACGCGGGGACCACCTGGTCGCCCACGACCTGGATCGGGAGCGCGCCTTTGGCGCGGTGGCCGCCTTTCTGTCGGGCGAGCGGGATCCCTGACCGCGGGCCGCGCGCTACCGTGTCGCCGATCCTCTTTGCCCCACGACCATGAACGACGCCCGACACCTTCCGCTCTCCCCCACCCGCTCCCGCACGCCCGCGCGTTGGCTCTGGCTCGCCGCGCTGGCGCTTTGCACCGCGGCGTGCGCCAGCCACCGCGGCCCGGAGGCCGTGCGGTACCTCGAGGCGGGCAGCGCTCGCGAACTTTCCTTCGACGAGGTGGTCGAGCGACTCGTCGACGCGGACATGGTGGCCCTCGGTGAACTGCACGACTCGGGCCCCGGGCACGCTGCCCAACTCGCACTGACGCGTGCCATCGTCGACCGGCGCGGTGGCGGCACCATCGCGCTGGAGCAGTTCGAACGCGACGTGCAGGACGTCGTCGACGCCTACGTCGACGGACGCATCGAACGCGACGGCCTCGCGGCGGCGCGGCCCTGGAAGAACCACGACGAGCACTACCACGCGGTGCTGGAACTGGCGCGCGAGCTGGACCTGCGTGTGGTGGCCGCGAACGCGCCGCGCGAGTTGGCATCGCGCGTGGGCCGCGAGGGCGCGCCGGAGATCGATCGCTCGTACTTCGCGCCGCGCCACGTGCAGCTCGACGAACCCGAGTACCGGGCGCGCTTCGAAGAAGTGATGGGTGGCGGCGGCGGCCACGGTGGCCACGGATCCGGCGGTGGCCTCTCGCCTGCGGCCATCGAGCGCTTCTTCGCGGCCCAGGTCGTGCGCGACGAGAGCATGGCCGAAGCCATCAGCGACGCGGTCGCCCGCCGCGGCGAGGGCGCCAAACCCGTGGTGCTGTGGTGCGGCCGCTTCCACAGCGACTACGGCCTCGGGACCGTGTCGCGGGTCGCTTCGCGGCGGCCCGATTGGCACATCAAGGTCGTCAGCATGGAACGCCGCGGCGTCGCTCGGGAACTCGCGCGCGCCGCTACACCCGCGGGTTCGATCGTGATCGAAGTGCCGTGACGAGCGCGGGCTAGAACGACACCACGCTTCCCAGCAGGAAACGTGTGCCCTGGATGCCCGAATCGTCGGAGCTGACGCGCTCCACACCCACCTGCACCTTCACGCGGGCCGGCAAGATCCAGCGGGTGAGACCGACGCCGTAGATCTTCGTGTCGGCGTCGTCGTCGAGGCGCTCGGCGCGCAGGCCCAACTCGAGTACCTCGCGGTCGAGCAGTGCGGTGACCGTGGCCGCGGCCGGGGTGCCGCCGCCCAGATCGCGGCCGAGGTCCGCCCACTCGAGGTGCACACCGAGGCCCTCCCAGCGCATCGCCATGTCGACACCCAGCGTGTCGCCCTCGGACACGGTGCCGTCGTCCGCGTAGGCGACGCCCGCGGTCAACTGCAGGTGGCGGTCCGCGTCCAGCCCGTCGCCGCGGAGCGGCACACCGCGTCCCAGGATGTCGAACTCGAGCCGCGCGGATCCGAGCCACGCGGAGAGCGCGCCGTCGTCGCCGTTTTGCAGCGAACCGTAGAGTCGCGCGCGATCGTAGTTGCCGGACAGCACGACGCCCTCGGACTGCACGGTGGTGAGCTCGTCCAGGCGGCTGCGCTCCGGCAGCGGCAGCGCGTCGTCGTGCCAGTCGTTGCTGCGCAGGAAGTGGCGCTGCACCTGCCCCACGCGCAGGCGGTGGTTCTGGTCGAGCGGTAGTTCGACCCAAGCCTCGGGCAACTCGGCGAGGTCGCTGGCGAAGTCGATCTCGGCGTACAGCTCGAATGCCTCGAGCCGCGCGTGCGCAAACAGCAGCACTTCGCGGAACTCGGCGCCGCTGACGTCCTGGCCAAACGGATCGCCGGTGGTGTGCTCGAACAGGACACGCAGCAGCGCGCCGAGGTGGAGTTCGTGCCCGGGTTGGCTCACATCGCGGTCGAACGCCGGCCCCGGGTGGGGCATGGGCGTCCGGGCGCCGTCCGTTGGGCCGGGGTACGGCGAAGGAACGGCCGCGGCGGGCGCCGCCTTCGGCCCGATCTGGAGGGTCGTCGCGCGGGTTTCCGCCGGGGGCTCCTCCGCGGAGATTCCGCCGGACGGCAAACCTGGTCCCACAGCGGACAGGAGGGCGAGGGGGGCAAACCAGGGCGCGGCCATCGCGGCGCAGCCTACACAGGCCGGGCCCGCGTGGCGAAGCGCCGAGCGGTAGCGGCCGCGGCGCGCGCCGCGATTGGGTCCCACGGGCGCGGCAGCGGCCCGAACGGGGCCGCCTATTTGCCGTCGGCCGCGCGGCTCGATTCCCAGGCCGAAATGGACTGGGTCAGATGCGACTCGTGGGCGAGCCAGTGGCCTTCGCCGCCGAAGAAACCGACCCGCTCCTCGCCGCGCACCACCCGCGGGGCGGCGCCGCTCGCAAAGAGGAACGCGGAGGTTCCGCCTTCGATGTCGAGCGCCGGTCGCGTCTGCCCCTTCACGTCGATGCGCACGCTTCCCGACGCAACGCAGACGCAAGTGCCGGAAGCCTCGCGCAGAATGGACAGGGAGGTCCCGGTCAGGTTCACGACCCCCTCGCTCGTCTGCACGACGAGGCGCGTCGGGCCCCGCCGCGGATCGAGGTGCACGAGGAGCTCGCCGGAGACGAGTTCGATCGGCACTTCCAGCACGCCTTTTTCGGTGCGGGGCGGGCAGAACCGCGCCACGGTGCCCGGCACCATGTCAACCCGCACGCGGCGGCCCAGGTGCAACGATGCCGCGCGTCGTGTGCAGTCCAGTTGCGCGGTTTGGTCCTGGAGCAACACGCCGTCGCGCAGCGCCGCGTTTTGCACGGCCACCGCGTCGAGGTCGCCGCCGAGTTCCCAGCGGGGATCGTTCGCCACCACCACCCGCAGCACCAAGAACAGCGCGGCTGCGATCGCGAGTCCCGAGGCCACCAACTGCAGGCGGCGACGCCGGGGATGCACGGTGGTGCGGGGCGATGTCGCAGCGGTGCGGGGCGATGTCGCGGTGGTGCGGGGCGATGTCGCGGTGTGGCGCCGCACCGGGGTGAGAGACGTGGGTTGGGCTGCGGCATGCGCGGGATCGGCGTCGGGCCGCTCGCGGTCCGCCGCAACTTCGATCGCTCCGCCGAGGAACGCGCGCCTCTGGGCCTCGCGCCACGCGGGCCGGGCGCCGCCGGGCTCCGCGAGTACCTGTGCGAGGCGCTGCTCCCCCGGGCGCAGTTGCCCCGGGCGCAGTCGCCCCGGGAGCGATTGCCCCGGGAGAAGTGTCTCGCCGCGGGTGTCGTCGGGACGCGGAGCTTCCGGGCGCTCCGGGTTGTGTATGTCGTCTGTGGGGCGCAAGGGCAGTGGGGACGGCCGTCCGTCGGGTGACCCTGCGGCGGTACGGGCCCCGACCACGGGTTGTGACGGCCGATCGGCGTTCCCCGCGGCGGAATCCGACAGAAAACGCGCGCGGAGGTCCCTCCGGAAAGCCTTTCGCGGTGCTTGCCGGAGTCCGCGGGCGAGAATCCGCTCGTCAGGCCCGAGAACAGGCTCCGCCGGCGCCGGATCCCGCCGCTCCCCGGCGCCCTGCTCCCCGGTGTCGTGCTCCCCGGTGTCGTGGCCCCCGGCGCCCGGGCCCCCGGTACGGCCGCTCAACGCTGGCCCTCCGGCGCCCCGGCGCCCAGGCGGTGGCGCAGTTCCGCGAGGGCGCGCGAGTAGCGCTTGCGCACGGCCACCGTGTTCGAACCCAGCACCTCGGCGATCTGATCGAACGGTTGCTCTTCGAACACCCGCAGCACGAGTACCTCGCGCAGGGTCGGCGGCAGGCCGGCCACGGCCGCTCGCACGCCTTCCGCGTCCTCGAGGCGTTCGAGCGGGAGGTCGGGGGCAGAGTCTTGCGCTTCGAGCGAAAGCGCGAGGCCGTCCTCCACGTCGAGCGAGGTGTCCTTCAGCCCCTGGTGGTGCGCCCGCGAGCGCCAGTGGTCCCGCACGCGGTTGACCGCAATCGTGAACACCCAGGGCCGAAGCGGTCGGGTCGGGTCGTAGGACTCGAGGTTGCGGTGGATCTGCAGGAACACGTCCTGCGTCAGATCCTCCGCAAGTGTCTCCGAGCGCACCAGACCGCGGATGTAGGCGTAGACGCGGTCGAAGTACGCCTCGAAGAACGCCGCCATCGCGCCGGCGTCGCGCTGCGGCAGCCGCGCGAGCAGGGCCGGGTCCAACTCGTCCGGGGGCGGCATCTCGCTCACGGGCGACTGGCCACTCCGGGGCCTCCCAAGGGTTGGCCGTCGAGCAGCGGAGGAATCGGCACCTCCAGGGACTCCGCGAGGACGCGGAACAGCTCCGCTTCCTCGGGTTGCACGGTGCCGTCGGCTTCCATCACAAGGGCCGCACATTCGAGCACACGGGACCTGTCCGCGGGAACCAGTTGCGCCAAAGTGGCGAGCGCGTCGCCCAGCGCCTGGCCGCCGACGGCGCCGAGCCGCTCGCTGGCCGGGAGGCCGCTATGGGCCCAGCCCAGTTGGAAAGCACGCGTCCGTTCGGCTGGTTGGCGGCTCCCGCGCTCGGCCAAGGCGCTGAGCGCGACCCGCAGGGCGTCCGCCACGCGCGGCAGGCGCAAACGGGGGGACCCGGAGGCGCGGCGCTCACCGAGCGATGCGGCGGCCAGGGAGCGCAGCGCCACGGCTCCGAACTCGGCGCCCGTGCCCAGCGAACGGTCGAGCTCGGCGAGGAGGGCCTCGCCCTGTTGCGGCGAAAACTGCCCCAGGGCCCCGAGCGCGAGCTCGGCCAAGGCGTGGCGCGCGGCTGGCCCGAGGCCCCTGAGTTCCTTGGCGACCCGCCGCACATCTGCGTCGATGGCCGGCGGCAACGGACCGGCCGCCCCGGCCGTGTGCACGAGCGCGTGGAGGGTGATCCGCGCGCCGAAGGGCTCTGCGGCGCTCTCGCGCAGTTGGCGAGGCAGGTCCCCGAGAATCGCGCGCGCGCGCTCGATGTGCGCGTCACTGAGCTGGCCCGCCTGACCGAGCGCCGTCGCGGCCGGGGGTGCCGGAGCGAGGTCTGGGAACTCCGCGGCCAATCCGGCGGCCCCGTGCTGCAGGGCGCTCATGGCGGCACGGTCCCCCGCAAACGCTTTTGTGAGTCGCCCCGCCAACCCGGGCACCAGCCGCACGACACGTTCCTCGAGCGGCGGGTGGGTCGCGAACAGGCCGCGCAAGTTCCGCTTGCGTCCCGAGCCAAAAAACATGTGGCTCGCTTCGATGGCGCCGCGGTGCTCCACCAAGGAGCCCTCGCGCAGACCGCCGATCTTCATCAGCGCGCCCGCGATGCCGAGGGGATTGCGTGTGTACTGAACCGCGGAGGCGTCGGCGAGGAACTCGCGCTGGCGCGAAACCGCGGCCTTAATCAGGTCGCCAAAGAACGTGCCCGCGTAGCCCAAAACCATCAAAGCGACGCCGATCACCAGGACGACCAACACGCCGTTGTTGCCCTGGCGCCCGGAGCTGCGTCCGGCGAACCGCATGCTCCGCAGCGCGAACTGGCCGATCAATCCGACCAGCAAGATGCCGTAGAGCAGCCCCATGAGCCGCACGTTGAGTCGCGAATCCCCGTGGAGGATGTGGCTGAACTCGTGGGCGATCACGCCCTGCAACTCGTCACGCGTGAGCTTCTCGAGCGCGCCCCGCGTGACTCCGATCGCTGCGTCCTGAGGTGTGAGCCCGGCCGCAAACGCGTTGATGCCCTCCTCCCCGTCCAGCACGAACACCGCCGGTACCGGAGTGCCCGCGGCGATCGCGATCTCCTCCACCACGTTGAGGTACTGACGCTCCTTGGGCGACGCCGAACCCGGTTGCACGAGGCGCCCCCCCAGCCCGGCGGCAACGACTGGTCCTCCGCCCCGCAGGCTGGCCAAGCGGTAGAGCGTCCCGAAGCAGATGACGGCCAGCACGGACAGGGTCACCAGCGCGGCCGGACCGGGGCCATAACGCGAGCCGGCCGCGGAAAGCCCGAAGGCCGCCGCCAGGTTCACTCCAACCACGAGCGCGATGACGGCCAGGACGAACAGCACCACGAGACGCGTCGTGCTGCGCTTGGCAACCTCCTGGTGCTCGAAGAAATTCATCGCGGGCAGGCGGGTCGACGTCGGACGCATCGCGAACGGACCAAACGCTCCCGACCCGGAGGGCTACCCGTCCGAGCCTCCATCGCGATTCGTGTGCCCGGCGCAGCCGTCGGATCAGGTGAACGAGACCTTCGGCGCCTCCCGGACGCCCGGTTCGGTCACCTCGAACAACTGGGCAGGTTGGAAACCAAACATGCCGGCGACGACGTTCGACGGAAAGCTCTCACGCGCGACGTTGTAGCCCATCACGGAGTCGTTGTAGGCCTGGCGCGCGAACGCAACCTTGTTCTCCGTGGAGGTGAGCTCCTCGGAGAGCTGCAGCATGTTCTGGTTGGCCTTCAGGTCCGGATAGGCCTCGACGACGGCGAACAGTCGCCCCATGGCGGCGGTCAGCGCCCCCTCGGCGCCGGACAACGCCCCCATCGCGGCCACATCGCCCGGTCGCGCGGAGGCCGCTTGCACTGCCTTGGAAGCCTGGTTGCGGGCGGCGATGACGGCTTCCAGGGTCTCCCGCTCGTGCTTGATGTAACCCTTGGCGATCTCGACCAGGTTCGGAATCAGGTCGTACCGGCGCTTGAGCTGCACGTCGATCTGGGAGAACGCGTTCTGGAAGCGATTCCGCAGGGCGACCAAGCGGTTGTACGCCCCCACCCCCCATCCGCCCACGGCGACGACGAGGAGCACGAGAACCAGAAGCACAATGAGGGTGGTCATCGCGAGGAGGGTTGGGTAGCGGCGAAGAAGGGGCGTTGGGAGCCGAACGCCCGTCGCGGGGACATGGCGGTACGGACACCGCGGCACGGGCAACACGGGACGGCGACCACGCGACGGGCGGCCGAGACCGCCACGTTCCGACCGCGAGGGATGAAGAACGGGTCGATCCAGGCCGAGAAGGCCGCCGCGCCGGCGTCGAGGAGACCGGAGACCGGAGACCGATCGTGCGCAACGGTAGGGCGGGCCCGATACCGGAGTCAACACTGATCGCCCTAGGCGCTCGAAGCGCCGGAAACCCCGAGGCGACGTGTCGAACGGACGGACGTCGAACGGACGGACCCAGCGCGGGCCGGAACCGCTACGCCCCCCGGATCCGTCTGGCGACGACCGACCGCGAGAAACGCCAGCGCAAACCTGAGGGCACAAAAAAAAGGGGCCCCGAACGCCGAAGCGCTCGAGGCCCTGAGAGAACCCGGCGATACCTACTTTCTCGCTTGCGCAATATCATCGGCAGTTCCTGCTTGACGACCGTGTTCGGGATGGGAACGGGTATGACCAGGAACCTATAGTCACCGGGAGTGCGGGGCCCGGCCGACCGCGAACGGTCAGCCGGGCTGAAGGAGGTGAGTTGGGAAGCGTGTGACGGGTTCAAAAAGCAACCCTCCACCGTCTGTCTGCCGGACGATGCTTCGAAAAGCATGCAGTCCAGCGGAACAGATGGAGGAAGGTGGTCAAGCCGATCGTCCGATTAGTACGGCTAGGCTCAACACATTGCTGTGCTTACACCGACCGCCTATCAACCTGGTAGTCTTCCAGGGGACTGGTAGGGATGACTCGTCTTGGAGAGGGCTTCGCGCTTAGATGCATTCAGCGCTTATCCTTTCCGACCATAGCTACCCAGCCATACCACTAGCGTGATAACTGGTACACCAGAGGGTCGTCCACCCCAATCCTCTCGTACTAGGGGCAAAACTCCTCAATCATCCTACACCCACGCCAGATAGGGACCGACCTGTCTCACGACGGTCTAAACCCAGCTCACGTGCCGCTTTAATTGGCGAACAGCCAAACCCTTGGGACCGCCTTCAGCCCCAGGATGCGACGAGCCGACATCGAGGTGCCAAACCTCCCCGTCGATATGAACTCTTGGGGGAGATCAGCCTGTTATCCCCGGAGTACCTTTTATCTGATGAGCGACGGCCCTTCCACTCGGAATCCGCCGGATCACTAGGACCTACTTTCGTACCTGCTCGAGCTATATCTCTCGCAGTCAGGCGCACTTATACCCTTACGCTCTGCGCGCGATTGCTAACCGCGCTGAGTGCACCATCGTGCTCCTCCGTTACTCTTTTGGAGGAGACCGCCCCAGCCAAACTACCCACCTGACACTGTCCACGGCCCGGATTCACGGCACCATGTTAGAAGCCTATCATGCAGAGAGTGGTATTTCACCGTCGACTCCACCAGGCCCAAGAGCCCAGCTTCAACGTCTCCCACCTATCCTACGCACTGCAGGACAAGCCCCAATATCAGGCTATAGTAAAGGTTCACGGGGTCTTTCCGTCTTGACGCGGGAATGTGGCATCTTCACCACAGCTACAATTTCGCCGAGCCCACCGCTGAGACAGTGCTCCAGTCATTACGCCTTTCGTGCGGGTCGGAACTTACCCGACAAGGAACTTCGCTACCTTAGGACCGTCATAGTTACGGCCGCCATTCACCGGGGCTTCAATTCGGAGCTTCGCTTGCGCTGACCCCTCCTCTTAACCTACCGGCATTGGGCAGGCGTCAGTCTGTATACGGCGTCTTTAAGACTTAGCACAGACCTGTGTTTTTAGTAAACAGTTGCCAGAGCCATTTCTCTGCGGCCCACGTGCGCTTCGACCGCGAAGGTCTACACGCTCATGGGCACCCCTTATCCCGAAGTTACGGGGTTAATTTGCCGAGTTCCTTAGCGATGGTTCTCTCGAGCGCCTTAGGATATTCACCTCACCCACCTGTGTCGGTTTTGGTACGGACACCAGAATCACTCCCTAGAGGATTTTCTCGGCGGTCGGTCCAGCCACTTCGCCCTAATGGGCTCGGCATCACCTCCGGGATTCCGCATGCGGATTTTCCTACATGCCTCCCTCGGGCTTACACGCACACGTCTAATCGTGCGATGACTTTTCCTCCCGCGTCCCCCCATCGGTGGTAACGCGACCTGGTGGTACGGGAATATTAACCCGTTGTCCATCGACTACGCCTTTCGGCCTCGTCTTAGGGTCCGACTAACCCTGGGCGGATTTACCGTGCCCAGGAAACCTTAGGTTTACGGCGAGCAGGATTCTCACCTGCTTTGTCGCTACTTATTCCGGCATAATCACTTCCTAAGCGTCCAGGTGTCGTTACCGTCACCCTTCACCCGCTTGGAACGCTCCCCTACCCCTGTGACGATTCAGCGAATCGTCGCAAGCCGCGGCTTCGGTTCTACGCTTGAGTCCCGTTCATTTTCGGCGCAAAACCTCTCGACCAGTGAGCTATTACGCACTCTTTAAATGATGGCTGCTTCTAAGCCAACATCCTGGCTGTCTTCGAGGTTTCACTTCCTTTCCAACACTTAGCGTAGATTTGGGACCTTAGCCGGCGGTCTGGGTTGTTTCCCTCTCGACCACGAACCTTATCGCTCGTAGACTGACTCCCTGGATACGATCGACGGTATTCGGAGTTTGATTGAGTAGGGTACCCCGAAAGGCCCCTATCCCATTCAGTAGCTCTACCCCCATCGATTAATTACCAGAGGCTAGCCCGAAAGCTATTTCGGGGAGAACCAGCTATTTGCAAGTTTGATAAGCCTTTCACTCCTATCCACAGTTCATCGGAGCGGTTTTCAACCCACAACCGTTCGGGCCTCCACGGACTGTTACATCCGCTTCACCCTGACCATGGATAGATCACTTGCTTTCGGGTCTACTCCGCCTGACTCAATTCGCGCTATTCACACTCGGTTTCCCTTCGGCTCCGGACCTGAGGCCCTTAACCTTGCCAGACAAAGTAACTCGCCGGATCATTATGCAAAAGGCACGCCGTCAGCCGTTGTCCCGGAGGACCATAGGCCTTCGACAGCTTGTAAGTACATGGTTTCAGGTACTATTTCACTCCCCTAACAGGGGTACTTTTCACCTTTCGCTCGCGCTACTATTACGCTATCGGTCGTTTAGAGGTACTTAGCCTTAGGGGGTGGTCCCCCCAGATTCACACCAGGTTTCTCGTGTCTGGTGCTACTCGGGATACTCACTGGAGATACGTTTCTTTCGGTTACGGGGCTGTCACCCTCTGCGGCTGGCCTTCCCATGCCATTCTCCTAGAAACGTACTTTGTAACTCCATGAGACGACTGCAACCGTCCCTATGAGTCCCACAACACCGATGCAGCAACGCTCGCAGGCTTGGCACTGCACCGGTTTAGGCTCTTCCCCGTTCGCTCGCCGCTACTAGGGGAGTCGAGGTTTCTTTCCTTTCCTGCAGGTACTTAGATGTTTCAGTTCCCTGCGTTCCCTCCGCTTGCGCGGCACCAGAGGATTAGCTCTGGTCGGTTTCCCGATCTCGGAGATCCACGGATCATAGCCTGCTGAGCGGCTTCCCGTGGCTTATCGCAGCTTAACCACGTCCTTCATGGGCCCTAAACGCCTAGGCATCCACCATGTACTCTTCGTAGCTTGACCACGCTCTTTGACTCGTGTGGTTCACCACGCATTCCCAACTCAACCTTGTTTTCAAAGATCCACCGGGCCGAAGCCCAGTGCTGTTTTTCCGTCGCTCGAGCGCTGCACCTGGACGGCGCAGCGCGGATGGCCCTTGCTTGAAGCGCGCCTCGGCAACTCAGCCCAGCTCCTGGTCGAGCGGATCGCTGGGCGATCCGCGACCTGAAGAGGCAGGGTGGTGGAGGCGAAGGGACTCGAACCCACGACCCCCTGGTTGCAAACCAGGTGCTCTACCAACTGAGCTACGCCCCCGACCTTGGTCGTCGACGTCACCCGTTGATTCCCGGGCGTCGCATCCCTTGTGACAGGTGCGGCGCGAGATCGGAGCTGCTTGCGGCGGGGTACCGGCTCTGCCATCAGGTTGGTGGGCCTGACTGGACTTGAACCAGTGACCTCCCGCTTATCAGGCGGGTGCTCTAGCCAGCTGAGCTACAGGCCCGATCTTTTGCGGAAACCCAGGCCGGAGCCAGCGGACACGGGAATGCACAGACGTGCTTCCCCGCGCGGCCGGCGCCGTCCTAGAGCAGACGGTGTCCGAGCGGACGGATTGGAAGAAGAGTGGCCCTTGTCCCCATGTGAACATCCCTATGCTCAATACGCGCAGCTTTCGCCGAAGCTCGGCTGTGCGTTCAACTTATCCGTTGAAAGGAGGTGATCCAGCCGCAGGTTCCCCTACGGCTACCTTGTTACGACTTAGTCCCAATCACGAAGCTTGCTTTCGGCGTCGCCCTCCTTGCGGTTAGGCAAAACGACTTCGAGCACTCTCCGCTCTCGTGGCTTGACGGGCAGTGTGTACAAGGCTCAGGAACATATTCACCGCGTCATGGCTGATACGCGATTACTAGCGATTCCGGCTTCATGCAGGCGAATTGCAGCCTGCAATCCGAACTGGGGCCTGCTTTCTGGGATTGCCTTCACCTCGCGGCTTCGGAACCCTTTGTACAGACCATTGTAGCACGTGTGTAGCCCCGGTCATAAGGGCCATGATGACTTGACGTCGTCCCCACCTTCCTCCGTTTTGACAACGGCAGTCTCGCTAGAGTCCCCGGCATTACCCGCTGGCAACTAACGATAGGGGTTGCGCTCGTTACGGGACTTAACCCAACATCTCACGACACGAGCTGACGACAGCCATGCAACACCTGTGCACGTTCCGGCTCCCGAAGGAGCTGTTGACCCGCTTTCACGAATCTAATCCGTGCATGTCAAGACCGGGTAAGGTTCTTCGCGTTGCTTCGAATTAAACCACATGCTCCACCGCTTGTGTGAGCCCCCGTCAATTCCTTTGAGTTTTACCCTTGCGAGCGTACTCCCCAGGCGGGGCACTTAACACATTAGCTACGGCAGAGAGAATCATAGGTTCCCCCCTACCTAGTGCCCATCGTTTACGGCTAGGACTACCGGGGTATCTAATCCCGTTTGCTCCCCTAGCTTTCGCACCTCAGCGTCAGTGATGGTCCAGTGAGCCGCTTTCGCCACCGGTGTTCCTCCAGATATCTACGCATTTCACCGCTCCACCTGGAGTTCCACTCACCCCAACCATTCTCAAGCCACCCAGTATCGGCTGCTGTTCCCCGGTTGAGCCGGGGGATTTCACAGTCGACTTAGGCGGCCGCCTACGTGCGCTTTATGCCCAGTGATTCCGAGCAACGTTTGCACCCTCTGTCTTACCGCGGCTGCTGGCACAGAGTTAGCCGGTGCTTCCTTTCGCTTTGGTCAAGTGCATAGCACATTCCTATAGCGTGACAGCAGTTTACAACCCGAGGGCCTTCATCCTGCACGCGGTGTCGCTCCGTCAGGCTTTCGCCCATTGCGGAAGATTCTCGACTGCAGCCTCCCGTAGGAGTCTGGGCAGTATCTCAGTCCCAGTGTGGGGGATCGTCCTCTCAGACCCCCTAGCCATCATCGCCTTGGTGAGCCGTTACCTCACCAACTAGCTAATAGCCCGCAACCCCCTCCCCGAGCAGCTTGCGCCATTTACTGCCATCTCGATGCCGAGTCGACAGTCCATCCGGCATTACCCACCGTTTCCAGTGGTTATTCCGGTCTCGAGGGCAGGTTGGTTACGTGTTACTCACCCGTTCGCCGCTTTACTCGCCCGAAGGCTTTCTCGCACGACTTGCATGCCTAATCCACACCGCCAACGTTCGCTCTGAGCCAGGATCAAACCCTTCATGAGTTTGTCTGTCTCTATCTTGGAGTCTTGGGCGGCGTCGCAGGACGCGCGCCCGATGCTCGCATGGTTTCAAGGGCCACCCTGATTTTCAAAGAACCGGCTTCGCCGACCCACCCGGGTGGAACCCTTCGGGGAGCTACTTTCGCCGTTCACCCCTCCGCGTCTCCGTTGGCTCGTGGCCCGCGGCGCGCTTCAGGGAGGGGAGAGAATAGGGATTCCGCCGCTGGGGTCAAGCGTCCCGTTCCTCGGTCCGCGAAATTTTGGCCAAGATCCGCCTAAGTTGCTGCGTGGCAGAGGGTTAGATCGCCGAGGCTTTTTCCCGACTCCGCGCTCGCGCCCGGGTTTCGGACCGGCCGAGCCCCATCCAGGACCCGCCGAGGGGCCTTTCCTTGCGCCGGGAGGCCGACGGGCCTAGATCGGCCGGCCCGAGGAGGCGTTTTCCGCCCCCCGCAGGGGCTAGCGGCCACGACCTCCCCGCGGGGGCGAGCCGTCGGCGATGTCGAGTCTCGGCCCTCGCCTTCGGTGCTCCAGGCCCGGATGCCCGGAGCCGGTCCTAGCGGCGTGGACAGGCGTCTCCGCTCGGCCCGCCCGCCGGGGCGCGCATCGGCGCAACCGCGCCCTTGGGGCCGATCATCCCCGCCTCGCCCCGTGCCGCCCCGCAAGGACGTGCCGCGCCCGAGCGCGCAAGTTGGCGACGGCATCGCATCGCATCGCATCGCATCGCATCGCATCGCATCGCATCGCATCGCTTCGCACGCATCGCATCGCACGCATCGCATCGCACGCATCGCATCGCACGCATCGCACGCGTGCCATGCATCGCGCGCAGCGCAGTGTTTCGCAGCCGAAAGCGTCGGCGCGTTGCCGCGGTTGCTGTCGCGCGCACCGCGCGTCGGGTCTCGCGTCGTCGGGTTCCTCGGCTGCGAGTGCGTCGATTTGCCGAATGCCTCAGGAACTCGTTGGTTTGGCCGCGAGCGCGTTTCCTCGTGGGGACGCGGCGGAGCTGCGTCGGTTGCGCGCTGCGAGCATCCTTCGGTGTCGCTCGCCGCGCGAGCGCCGCAGCGCGATGCGCACGATGCGATGCAGAGCACGCGTGGTTCCCCCGCGACGAAAGCAGAGCCCGCAACGCATCCGGCCCGGCACCTCGCAGTTCTGCAAGGTGCCGGGCCGGTGTTGCGATCCGCTGGTTCTGCCGTTCGGGGTGTCAGAGTGTGGGAAAGAATCGGCCTCCGGCCGGTGGCTTTCCACACTCTGCCGCTCCAGCGCCGCCAGGCGCTGGGCCAAACAACACCTGAGAGGCCGGCGACGCGGGCCGTGCCGATTTTTCCCCAGCCTCTCAGCGTGTGGGAAAGAATCGGCCTCCGGCCGGTGGCTTTCCACACTCTGCCGCTCCAGCGCCGCCAGGCGCTGGGCCAAACAACACCTGAGAGGCCGGTGACGCGGGCCGTGCCGATTTTTCCCCAGCCTCTCAGCGTGTGGGAAAGAATCGGCCTCCGGCCGATGGCTTTCCACACTCTGCCGCTCCAGCGCCACCAGGCGATGGGCCAAACATCATCTGAGAGGTACTTCGGTCGGGCCGTGCCGATTCTTTCCCAGCCTCTCAGCGCACGCGCACGCTCGCGCCCACTGGCAGGATCTCGAAGAGTTGCTCCACTCGCTCGTTGTGCATGCGGATGCAACCCTCGCTGTCGGCCTTGCCGATGCTGGAAGGGTCCTTGGTGCCGTGGAAGCCGTAGGAGGTGTCCTTCGACTCGCCGATGGCGCGCCAGGCGATCCAGCGCGTGCCAAGCGGGTTCTCTGGATCGCCGAAGGGCACCGGATTGCGTCCCCGCGGCCACCAGGTCGGGTCCTTCTGCTTGCCCCCCACCACGAAATCGCCAACGAGGGTCTCGCTGCCCTCGCGGCCGACTCCCACCGGCCAGGCGCCGACGGCCTCGTCGCCGTGCAGGTACATCATCCAGCGCAGGTCGACGCGCACCTCGACCCGCACCGGATCCGTCGGGATGCGCAGCACGTCGCCCGGGTGGATCACTTCGCTGCGCAGGCCGTTGGCGCGGGCGATCAGCCCGGTGGAGAGATGCAACTCGGGGCGCTCGGCGATGGCCCGCAGGCGCACCGCGACGAGGCTGTCACCCGGCTCCACGGTCAGCTCGAAGTGGGGCCAGTCGCCGCGCGGGTTCCAGCGGTGGCGTTCCTGGGCGCGCTCGAGCGATTCGGACCAGGTCGCGAGCGAACCCGAGTCCGCGGGCCACGGCGCGTCGAACGCCATCAGGATCAGCCGCGAGTACCCGCGCGCGGCGTCGACGGCGCGACCCTCGACGGACGCGCGCTCCGCCGATTGGGCCGCCAGCGCCATCTCCAATCCGCGCTCCACCGGGGCGGGCCGCGCAGCCCCCGCGCTCGGCGGGTACGGCGCGAGGCCGAGGGCAACGCGGAGGAGCTCCTGTTCCCGCGCGGACGCCGACGACGCGACTCCGGGCCCCTGCGCGCGCTCGAGCCCGTTGTCCCGCCGCCCCGTCATGGCTTCGACGAAGCTGAGCAACATGGCGCGGCGCGGTTCGGAGAGCCGCGAGCCCGGACGCTGGAGCTGCTGCTCCAGCGCGGCGAGGTGGCCGTGGGCGAGCAGGGCGCCGAGGGCGCTCTCCTCGGGGGACTGCCCATCCACCGCGCCGGCCGCCGTCGACGCGGCGTCGGCGCGTTCGGTCGGCTCGGGCGCGGGTGTGGGCCGCGCCTCCGGTTGTCGCTGCGCGGGCGCGGGCTGCGCGGTTCCCTCCGCGGCCGTCCGAGCGTTCGGAGCCGAGTTCCCCGCTGCGGTTCCCTCCACGGCCTCCGACGCGCCGACGGCGGCGAGGGTCTGGTTGGTCGAGGGGAAGAGCTTCAGGAAGACCCAGGCCAGGGCCGCGGTCAGGATCAGGACGACGATGATGCGCATGGACGATCCGGGAATGGTGCTGGGGGCACGCGGCCCATCTGGTGACGCTACGGATCGACGCGGCCCCTCGCACGCGCCGTTCCGGGGGTGGTCCGAGGGGTGGGATCCAACTTCCTACCGGGTCGCTCTGGGCGCGTTTCCCGGGGGGTAGAGCCGGCGAGAGCCGCGCCCGGGGACGCGGGCACACACGTCGGCGGGAAGAAGGCGGGAGGCCCCAGCCGCGCCGTGGTCCGTCAAGCCCTGAACCACACGGGTTCAGGTGGGCCCGACACCGCGCGGGGTTGCCGCGCCAGTAGAGAGGGGCCCGGAGGGCGTGTATTAGGATCGAGGGCGTACGACGATCGCACTTGCGCAGCCAGGTGCACTTCCCAACGGAATGTAGCACGCCCCGCAGGGGGGCAACAGCCTCACCAGGCCTGCGAGCGGATGCGCTCGACGATGCGATCGGCGAGCTCGAGGGCCCGGCGGCCGTCGCTCCCGTCGACCGCGGGGCGGGTGCGGCGCCGCACCGATTCCAAGAACGCGTCCAACTCGGCCTGCAGGGGCCGCTGCTCGTTGCCCAGGTCGAGTTCGACCACGTCGAGCACACCGCGCTCCAGGAGGTCGCCACGGGCGGCCAACTGGGCGGGCTCGAGCCCCGCCAACTCCTCCAGGGCGCCCTCGAAGCCCGGGCCCTTCCGCACGACCAAACCGTAGTTCTTGGTGAAGTCCAAGCTGACGTAGCTGTTCGACGCGAACATGCGAAAGCGCCGCATCGGCGACAGCGAAACGCGATTCGCGGTGACGTTGGCGCGTTGCCCGTCCGCAAAGACCAGGCGCACGGACGCCACGTCCTCGTGGGCGGTGAGGATGCGCCCCCCCACCGCGTCGAACTCGACCACCTCGGCTCCGACCATGTCGAGCACCAGGTCGAGGTCGTGGATCATCAGGTCGTGCACCACCCCGACGTCCGTGCTGCGGAAACTGAACGCGGTCAGGCGGTGGCATTCGATGAAACGCGGCGCGAGGCCCATCGCGCGGACCTTGCGGAGCCCGGGCTGGAAGCGCTCCACATGTCCCACGGCGACCTGGGTGCCGCCAGCGCGCGCAGCGCCGAGGATGCGGTCCGCCGACGCGAGGTCGTGCGCCAGCGGCTTTTCGATCAGGCAGGGGATGCCCCGCTCGAGCAGCGGCACGGCCACCGCCTCGTGGGCCGGCGTCGACACCACGACGCTGACCGCGTCGATATCGTCGGGCAAGTCGGTGACGTCGCCCAGGGCCGCGCAGCCGAACTCGGAAGCGAGGGCCGCCGCGCGCGCCGCGTCGCGGTCCACCACGGCCACCAGTTCCGCGCCGGGGTGTTCGTGGTAGATCTTGGCGTGGATCTTGCCGAGATGGCCGACGCCGACGACGGCGACGCGCAGGGGGCGCTCAGCGGATGAGCTCATGCGCCCTCTCCCTGACCCAGGATGCGTTTGCGTCCAAGGCGGCTGAACTCCTCCTTCAGCGTTTCGCGGTAGCGCCCCTTGGGGCCCAAAGCCGTGCGCTGCAGGGACTGCACCAACTCCCCCACCAGCACGTCGCTGCCCCACTCGGCTTGCACCCGCTCGATCACGTGTTTGCGCGGATCGCGGTCCTTCGAGCGGTAGATCTGCTTGTACGCGTCGCGCAGACGCTCGATGGCGGCGTCCTCGTGTCCCGCGCGGGTCAGACCGACGACGTTCACTCCGCGGATGCGGCTCGGATGGCCCTCGACGATCATGTAGGGCGGCACGTCCTGCACGAGGCGTGTCAGGCCACCGACGTAGGCCAACGGCCCGATGGTCACGAAGTGGTGCGCACCCGCGCCACCCGAGATGTTCGCGCGTGTGCCCACGTACACGTGGCCCGCCAGGAGCGCGTTGTTGCCGAGGATGACGCGGTCGCCAATCTCGCAGTCGTGGGCCACGTGGCAACAGGCCATCAAGAGGCACTGGTTCCCGATCCGGGTCACACCGCCCCCCTTGACCGTGCCGCGGTTGATCGTCACGAACTCGCGGATCGTGTTGCCGTCGCCGATCTCGAGGCACGTGTCCTCGCCTTGGTAGGAGAAGTCCTGCGGCGGCGTGCCGAGGCTGGCGAGCCCGTGGATCGAGTTGCCGCTGCCGATCGTGGTCACACCGAGGATGTTCACCTTGGCGCCGATCTGGTTGTCCGAGCCGAGGGTGACACGCGGCCCAATCACCACCTGTTCGGCGATGGCGGTGCGATCGCCGATGCGCACCCCGTCGCCGATCACCGTGTAGGGGCCGATCGAAACGCCTTCGCCGAGTTCGAGGCCGCGGCCCAAAATGGCAGTGGGATGGATCGTTGCAGTCATCGCGGTGCACTCCTCGCGGGCCGCCGTGCGGCAACGGGAGAGAGACTAAGTTGGTTCGGCGGCCCCGACTGGCGCGCGCGCTGGATTGTCGGCGTCATCAGGCGTCCACCAGGGTGAAAGTCAACACGGCCTCGCAGACGCTGCGCCCGGCGACCGTGCCCTGGCCGCGCACCTGCGCCATCTGGTCCTTCATGCGCAGGGTCTCGACTTCGATGCGCAACTGGTCGCCGGGCACGACCGGGGCGCGCAGTTTGACCTTGTCGATCGCCCAGAGCACGGCGAGGCGGCCCGTGTTCTCCATCTTGCGCAGGAGCAGCACACCGGCGAGTTGGGCCATCGCCTCGAGCTGCAGGACCCCCGGCATCAGGGGCGCGTCGGGGAAGTGGCCCCCGAAGAAGGGCTCGTTGATGCTGACGTTCTTGATGCCGACCGCGCGCTGGTAGCCGTCCATTTCGATCACCCGGTCGATCAGGAGGAACGGGTAGCGGTGCGGCAACATGCGCATGATCTCGCGCACGTCGAGGCCAGATTCCCGCCGGGCCAACCCGCCGGTTTCGTTGGTGCGCATCGCGTCGAGGATCTGGCGCACCAACTCGGCGTTCAGCGCGTGGCCCGAGCGTGTGGCGATCACGTGGGCGTGCAACTCGGCACCGAGAAGGTGCAAGTCGCCCAGGAGATCCAGCATCTTGTGCCGCACGGGCTCGTCGGGGAAACGGAACTGGGTTTCCGGGTCGCCCAGCACGAGGGTGTTCTCGCGCGTGGCCCCCTTGCCAAGGCCCAACTTCTCGAGCGCCGCAACCTCCGAGGCCATGCAGAACGTGCGCGCGGAGGCGATGTCGCGCTCGAAGCTCTCCGCGCTGACGTCGACTTGCAGCGTGCCGTTGCTGACGCCCGGCTCGGAGAACGACGCGACGTATTGCAGCGTCAGGCAGGCCTTCTCCGACGGCAGCGCCACCAAGGTCGCGTCGCCTTCGCGCACGAACAGGGGACGGTCGAGGCGGAACACCCGTGCCTGGGAGCGCTGCTCCACGACTCCGGCGCGTTTGAAGAGTTCGACGAACTCGCGGGCGCTGCCGTCCATGCCGGGCAGCTCCTGCCCGGAGAGCTCCACCGTCAGGTTGTCGATGCCGAGGCCCGTGCACGCCGCGAGCAGGTGCTCGACCGTGTCGACCGAGGCGGCGCCGCGCTCGAGGCGCGTGCGGCGGTCCTTGGCGACGCGGTACGTCACGTGGGCCGGGATCGGCGGCGCGTCCGTCAAGTCGGTGCGGACGAACTCCACGCCGGCGCCCACCGAGGCGGGAAGCACCCGCCCCTTGATCAGCTCACCGCTGTGCAGGCCGACGCCGGAGAACTCGACGGCCGTGCGCAATGTGCGCTGCATCCTCAAGTTCGTTCCTCGAGCGCCCGTTCGAGGGCGGCGACACGCGCCTTCAGCGCCGCCACCTGATCGCGCACGACCTGGAGGCGTCGGCCGCTGTTGAGGTCGCGTCCGGAATCGCGCAGCGGACGGGCCGGCGTGCCGAAGTAGTCGTCGGCCTTCGTGATGTCCTTCGAAATGCCGCTCTGCCCACCGACGCGGGTGCCCGGGGCGATCTCCACGTGGCCGGCGACGCCGACTTGGCCGGCAAGGATCGACGCCGCGCCGATGCGCGCGCTGCCGGCGATCCCGACCTGGGCCACGAGGAGCACACGCGGTTCCACCACCACGTTGTGGGCCACGTGCACCAGGTTGTCGAGCTTCGACCCGCGGCCGATGCGCGTGGCGCCGAACCGGGCCCGGTCCACCGTGCAGTTGGCGCCGATCTCGACCTCGTCCTCGACGACGACCGTGCCGCACTGGGGCACCTTGCGCCAGCCCTTGGTTGCGAACTCGGCCGACGGCTCGAAACCGAAACCCTCGGCGCCGAGCACCACACCGGCGTGCAGGACGCAGTCGGCGCCCACCTCGACGCGGCGCTCGAGCACACAGCCCGCGTGCAGGTAGCTGCGCGCTCCGATCGACGCGCCCTGGCCCACGAACACCTGGGCCCGCAGCACGGCACCCGCGGCGATGCGCGCTTCGGCCTCGACCACGCACCCGGGGCCCACCGCCGCTTCCGGGTGCACCTGGGCGCTCGGGTGCACGCAGGCGGTCGGGTGGACGCCGGGCTCGGGGCGGGGTTCGGGTTCGGAGAACAGCTCGACCAGCGCCGTGAACGCGCGGTTCGGATTCGGATGGCGCAGCAGGCAAAGGTCCGTGCGCTCGCACCGCACGTCGGGCGCGAGCAGCACCGTGCCCGCGCGGGTGTGCGCGAGCTGAGGCGTGTAGCGCGGGTTGGCGAGGAAGCTGACCTGCTCCGGACCCGCGTCGCGCAGGCTCGCCAGACCGCGCACGGGGCGCTCGCCGTCCCCTTCGACGGTGGCGCCGATGAGCGCGGCGAGTTGGGCGGCGGTGGACGGCGGGCTCGGACTCATGGGAGCGGCCTCGCCGGTGCGGGCCGAAGGCAAAGGTCGCCCGACGCGCGAGCGGCCGACCCCGGAGGGCGCAATGTCGCCCCCCCAAAGGCGTGCGGGAGTCCGCGCCCGTGCATTCGGTGGAAGAGTCTTAACGCTCCCACCCCCCGTGCGTCAACTCGGGCCCCCCGGGTGGCCGCACTAGAAGCTGCCAATGCTGAAGTTGAAGACCTGGGTGCGGTCGGACTCCTCGTCCACGATGGGGAAGCCGAAGCTGAGGGTGATCGGGATGGGCACCAGGAAACTGAGGGAGAGGCCGACCGAGGCCCGCAGCTCGGCGGGGTCCACCTGGAACGGTTCGGGGTCCAGGACGCCGACATCGAGGAACAGCCCCCCCCGCAGCACGTCGAACAGATCCGGAGAGCCCGCGCGCCCTTGGGTCAGCAGCGGGAACACGTACTCGAAACTGCCGGCCAGGGATGTTTCGCCGCCCTTCGCGTAGCCGTTCTCGTCCGGGCCGACGCCGCGGAACTCGAAGCCCCGCAGCAGCGAGCCGCCGCCGAGGAAGAAGCGCTCCGTATAGGGCACGTCGTCGGTGTCGCCGTACGGCACGAGCACACCGCCGCGCAGCAGCATGCGATACCCAGGTCCGCGGTTCTTCTCCTGGAAGTACCCGAACAGGCGCCCGTTCGCGTCGAGGCGCAGGAAGTCGTAGTCGCTGCCGACCACTCCGTCGTACGCGGTCAGGTTGGCGCCCATGGCGTAACCCTCCGGCCGGTTCATGGGCTGGTCGATCTTGTCGTGGCTGATGCCGATCGAGAGGCCGGTCACGTCCGACTTGCCCAGTTGGTTGAAGAGCAACTGCGGCACCTTGAGCGGGTTCGAGAGCGAGAGCGGGCCGCTCGTGTCGAGGTCGCTGACGCGCACCTCGGTGGTCTCGAAGCCCACCGAGATGCGTGTGTCGGGGCGGATCTGGCGGAAGAGCTCCAGATCGAAGCCGGTGCGCCGCTCGTCGTGCGAACGGTACCGCCGCAGGGTGCGGCGCAGCCCCACGGCCAGGCCCACGCGGTCGATGTGCCGCAGGAACACGTCGGGCTCGACGAAACGCAGTTCGTAGGACGTGACCTCCGTGCCCGGAGTCGCGCGCAGGCGCAGGGTCTGTCCCGCGCCGTGGAAGGCCTCGCGGTTCCGGATGTCGTCAATCGGCGAGTCCCAGGACGGCCAGCGAGTGGCGTCGAAGTTGCGGAACTGCAGGTCGACGTAACCCTGGAGGCCGGCGTCGGCGCTGGCCTGGAGACCGAACTCGAAGGAGACCACGTTGCCCTCTTCGAGCAGGATGTCGAGGTCCTTCCAGTTGGGGTCCTCCGTGGCCACGAAGCGGTAGGTCGGGTCGCGGTGCTCAGCCGGGTTGAACTCGTCCGTGAAGTAGCTGGTGGCGCGCACGCGGCGCATGGAGTTTTCGAGTTCCACGAGGTCCACGAGTTCGCCGGGGAACACCGTGAACAGTCGCCGCACCACGCGGTCGCGGGTGTGTTCGTTGCCGTCGATGCGGATCTCGCGCAGGTACTGGGGCCGACCTTGCGCGATGCGGTAGACGAGCGACACTTCCTTCTTCTCGACGTCGAAGGTCGGCTCCACACCGAGGAAGTCCCAGCGGTCCTCGGGCGACAACGACGAGTGGGCGATGTAGCCGTGCTCGCCGTAGTGCTTGCGCAGCGTCAGTTGGTCCGCTTCCGCGTCGTAGCGCGTGTAGAACTCCCCTGCTCGCTGCTTGCAGAGGCTAAGCAACTCGTCCTCGGGGAAGACCAGTTCCGCGGGTCGCTCGGTCGAGCGGCGCCGACCGGCCGGATCGGCGATGCGTTCGTAGGCCTCGATGCGCAAGTCCGTGATGCGATAGCGGCTGCCCTCGTCGACGGCGACGTGCACGGTCGCCCACTCGCGGTCGTCCGAATACTCGATGCGCTCGAGTTCGACCACGGCGTCCCAGTAGCCGCGGCCGCGGTAGACCTCGCGCATGGCGACCAGGTCCTGGTTCAGCGCTTCGTCGACGAGGTACTTCGGAAACCAGCCGAAGATGTAGGGGCTGCGAAGTTCCGTCTGGGCCTCCACCTTGAGCCCGCGTTTCCAGAGGAACGCACCGCGGTCGGGAACCGACGTGTTGCCGCTGACCAGGAAGTCGCGCACCTTGACGCGCGGTCCCTCGCGGATCTCGAAGATCACGTCGGGCGCCACACCATCGCCGCCGGGCCGGACCGCCTCCACGACTTCGGCGAAGCGGAAGCCCTTCGACTGGTAACCCTTCAGGATCTGCCGGCGGACGCGGGCGCTTTGGTACAGGTAGAGCTCGCTCTCGGGCTCCAAGCCGACCCACTCGTAGATCTCCTCGAGCGTGACCCGCGCGTTGCCGACGAAACGCGGCGCGGGATCGAAGGGCAACTCGGTGACCTCGACGCGCAGCTCCACACCCTCTGGGCTCTCGCGCACCTGGACTTCGCAGCGGGCCCGGTAGGCGTCCCACAGGGTCTCCACACCGCGGCGGATGCGCTCGCCGTCGATCGGCGCGCCGATCGACTGGCCCAGCACCTTGGCGATCTCTTCGTCGGAGTACCGCTGGTTACCGACGACATCGACCGAGAGCACCGTCGGGCGCGGAGCGCGGGGCTGCGCGTCCTCGATCTCCTGCGCCGCCGGGCGCGCGGCGGCCCGCGCCGGGAGGCCCTCGACCGCGAGGGCGACCAGGCACAGAAGGATCGCGACCCGGCGGGCGAGCCACACGACGGTTCCAGGCGATCCAGGCTCGCTCGCTCCGGCGCTTTGCGCCCTCACAGGGATACGGCCTCGATGTTGGTGGGCGCCGGGTTCTCAAAGCGCATGAGCGGTTGGAAGAACTGCAGCTTCACCTCGCCCGTCGGGCCGTTGCGCTGCTTCGCCACGATCACTTCGGCCATACCGAGGTTCTCGTCCGTGCGGTACTTCGAGTAGTACTCCGCCCGGTACAGCATCATCACGACGTCGGCGTCCTGTTCGATCGAACCGGACTCGCGCAGGTCGGCCAGTTGTGGTCGGGGCGGATCCCGGGCTTCGACGGCGCGGCTCAACTGGGCGAGCGCGATGACGGGCACGTCGAGTTCGCGCGCCAGTTCCTTGAGCGAACGCGAGATGCTGCTGATCTCCTGCTGGCGGCTCTCGCTGCGCGGGAAGCTGATGAGCTGGAGGTAGTCGACGACGACGAGGTGCAGGCCCATCTGCGCCTTGAGGCGCCGGGCCCGACTGCGCAGCGCCATCATCGTGAGGCCGGGCGAGTCGTCGATGTGGATGCGCGTGCGGCGCAGTTCGTCGGCCGCCTGCGCCAACTCCGCGCGGCGGTCGCCCGAGAGGCGGCCCGAGCGCAGTAGGTGGGCCGGCACACGCGCGTGCGAGCACAGCATGCGGCTCACCAGGGACTGGCGGCCCATCTCGAGGCTGAAGAGCAGGATCGTCGGCGGATCGTTGAGCCAGGCGGGCCGCGAGAGCGCCGCGTTCTCGATCACGTTCAGCGCGAACGCCGTTTTGCCCATCGACGGGCGCGCGGCGAGGATCAAGAGTTCGCCCCCGTTCAGCCCGCAGAGCATGTCGTCCAACTCGTAGTAGCCGGTCGTCAGGCCCGTGATGCCCTCCCGGTCGCTGCGCGCGTCGAGGCGCTTGAACGCCTCCTCGATCGCATTGCCGATGGGCTCCGCGAACTGGGTGTCGCCCTTGCTCGACAGCTCGAAGATGCGCTGCTCGCTCTCGGCCATGAGCTGCTGCACGGCTTCGCCGTCCGGGCGCGTCTCGTAGGCCTTCTGGATCAGGTCCGTCGCGACGCGGATCAGGGCGCGTTGCTGCGCCGTCTCCGAGACGATCCGCGAGTGGTAGGTCAACAGCGCGGACGATGTGACCGACTGCTCGAGTTCGATCAGGAAGTCGAGGCCGCCGACCTGCTGGAACGCGCCCTGGGCGCGCAGCGCTTCGCACAGGCTGACGAGATCGATGGGCGCGTTGCGCTCGACCAGGGCCAAGAGCGCCCGGTACACGAGTTGGTGCCGGCGGTCGTAGAACGACTCGGGGTGCAGCACCTCGGAGACGTCGGTGACACGCTCCGGATCGATCAACAGCGCCCCGAGCACGGCGCGCTCCGCCTCGCGGTTGTGCGGCGGCGTCCGCCCGCCCATCGACGGGCCCCCGCCGCTCGAGGACATGTCGCTGGAGGACATGTCGCTCGCGGACACCCCGTGCTCGTTGCTGTCGTTGTGCTCGTCCAAGTGCGGATGTCCGGCGGCCTCGGCCCCGGGGCGTGGGAGGATACCTCCCGGGCTCGCGATGGGAAACGCGGAGCAAAATGGCGCGGGCCGCGCACCCTCCGGAGGGGGTGCGCGGCCCGCGTCGTTTGCCAAAGCCGGGATTGTTTCCCGGCCGAAGCGTCAGCCCTCCTGGGCCGAGACCACGACGGTCACGCTGGCTTCGTACTGGCCGTGCACGTGCACGACGACCTTGTGCTCGCCGACGGCCTTGAGCGGGTGCTCGAGGCGCACTTGCCGCTCTTCGACCGGGTGACCGGCTTCGCCCAGGGCGCGCGCGATGGCCGCCGCACCGACGGAGCCGTAGAGGCTGCCGCTTTCGTCCGCGCGTTCCGCGATGGTGATCGAAACGCCCGAGAGGCGCTCGACGGATGCGACGAACTCGGCATCGCGCACGGCTTCTTCCGCGTCCTGTTTGGCGCGGCGCTTGGCCATGACGGCGATGCTCTGCTCCGTGGCCTCCATGGCCAGCTTCCGCGGAAGCAGGAAGTTTCTGGCGTAGCCGCCACTGACACGCACGAGGTCGCCGACCTTACCCAGATCGGCCACGTTCTCGCGCAGGAGGACCTTCATCGACTTGTTGCTCACAGGGATTCCTCCTTGGGGGTCAGACCACGAACGGCAGGAGCGCCAGGTGGCGCGCACGCTTCACGGCCTTCTTGAGTTCGCGTTGGCGCTGGGCGGTGAAACCCGTGCGCTTGCGCGAAACCAGTTGACCCTGGGGGGTGATGCACTTGACCAGGATCTCGAGGTCTTTGTACTCGATGTGCTGGTCGCGTTTGATCGGGATGGTGCCCTTGCGCATGGGCACGACGACGGGCTTGGGCGGATTCATCAGCGGCTCTCCACGCGGGATTTGGGACCAGAGGGACGATCATCCATGTCGAGGTAGTCGTCGTCGCGGCGACGGCCGCGGGGACGATCCATGTCCATGTCGTCGTCCTGGTCTTCGAACGTGTCGTCCTCTTCGCCCTCGGGCAGGTTCTGCAGGGGGCGGTAGAGGCCTTGGTCGTCGGCCGGGGGCTCGGGCACCACGAACTCGGGGCCCTGCTCGGCGAGCGCGAGCTCGCGCTCGGCGGCCGGCACTTCGGCGACCGAAAGCTGCAGGTGGCGCATGACCGCCTCGCTGAGCTGGATGTCGCGCTCCAGGTTGGCCAGGGATTCGTTCGGGACGTCGTAGTAGGCGAGGAGGAACGTGGCGCGGCGCTTGCCCTTCACGGGGTACGCCAGGGCGCGTTCGTCCCAGCGCCGCGCGGTGTGCACGGTGGCGCCGTGCTTTTCGAGCAGCGCGAGCACCGTGCCCTTCGCGTCGGCCCATCCGGCCCGCACGCGGTCGTTGTCGATCAGGAACATGCCTTCGAAGAGGTGAGTCAAGAGAAGCTCCTTACGGGGTCGTGCAGGTCGGAGGGCAGGTCATCACCCACCCTGGGTCCAGCGGCTTTGGAACCGCGTCATGAGTCGGTCCAGTTCCTCGCCGCCGAGCCACGCTTCGAGGGCCTCCCCGGCTTCCGCCAGGGCCACCTCCAAAGTCGCGCGCTCGGAGTCTTGGAACCGACCCAGCACATGGCGCACCGCGTCGGTTGACGCCCTGCCGATGCCGATCCGCAGGCGCGGAAAGGCGTTCGTGCCGAGGGCGTCGATGATGGATCGCATTCCGTTGTGGCCGCCGTGGCCACCACTTGCGCGCAGGCGCAGGACCGATGGTTCGAGGTCCAGATCGTCGTACACGACGAGCAGGTCCTTCGGATCGATCCCGGCCCAGCGTTGGAGCGCCAGGACGGCCTCCCCCGACAGGTTCATGAAGGTCTGGGGCTTGGCCAACGCAAACGCGCGGGGCCAAGCACCTTCGCCTTCCTTGGAGAGGGCCACGCTGCAAGCGCGGGTGCCGTTCCAACCGTCGAGGTGGCGCGGAGAGCGAAAGAGCAGGCCCAGGCGCCCGGCCAAACGGTCCAGGGCGTCGAAGCCGACGTTGTGCCTCGTGCCCTCGTACTCGGTTCCGGGATTGCCGAGGCCGATCGCCAGGCGGCGGACGCGGGGACTCACGGGTTGCCGAGGGGGTCGAGGAGCAAGGGGCACGTCCCTCAGGCCCAGTCGGCGGCCACCGGTCTGGCCGGCCGCCAACTGGGCAGAGGGGTCGAAGAGGATAGGGAGCGGGCCTCGGGCGCGCAAGGGCGGAGGTGGCCTTGGCGCGGGGCCTTGGCGTGGGATTCGCCGGGCCGAGCCCCGCGAACCCAGCCGACCCAGCCCGGCCTCACGGCGCCGGGGTGGTGCCCTCCGCGGGAGCATCGGGTGCCGCGGGTGCGTCCATGGCACTCGCCTTGGCGAGCACGGCGACGGCCATGTCGGCCGGGCACGCCAGGGAGACACCCTCGGGCAGGCGCAGGTGCTTCGCGAGGATCACGTGCTCGTTGGGCAAGTGGTCCACGTTGATCTCGATCGCCTCGGGGATCTTGGACGGGATCGCGCGGATGCGCAGCGAGTCGTGGGTCGGCGTCAACACGCCGTTCTTCGACTGGCCGACGAAGTGCAGGTCCACTTCGGCTTCGATCGCGACACCGCGGGTCACGCGGCGGAACTCCACGTGCACGATGTGGTCGCCGAAGGCGTCCCACTGCAGCTCGCGGATCACCGCGGTTTCCTTCGCACCGCCTTCGATGGCGATATCGAAGAGGGCCTCGTGTTTGCGGCGCGCCGTCAGGAACTCGGCCATGTCGATCGAGATGTCGACGTGGTTCTTGCCTTCGCCGGCGATGCTGGCGGGGACGCGCCCTTCGGCGCGGAGGCGGCGCGCGTGGCGGCTGCCGACTTGGGGGCGGGACTTGGCGGGAAGGTCGTAGCTCATGGTTAGGTCTCCCTGGATGGTTCGGGCACAGGAAGTGTGGGCCGAATCGAGCGCCGGAGAGTTCCGGCGCCCGCTCGGCGATCCCCCGCGCGCGCGTGCCCCACGTCGGGACGGCGCCGCGGGTGTAGCGTTCAGTCGGCGTCCTCGAAGAGCGAGCTGATCGACTTGCTCTCGTGCAGGTGCAGCAGCGCGCGGCCAATCAGCGGCGCCACCGACACGACCTCTAGCTGCCGCGGGCTGGGGCCGCGGCGCGGAATGGTGTCGGTGCAGAGGATCTTGTCCGCCGGGCAGCTCTCGAGCCGCTCGACCGCGGGTCCGCAGAACACCGCGTGCGTCACACAGAGCACGATCTGGCGCGCGCCGGCCTTGCGCACGAGGCGCGCTGCCTCGGAGATCGAACCGCCCGTCGAGATCATGTCGTCGACGATGATCACGTTGCGGCCTTCCACTTCGCCGATCACGTTCTCGACCAGGATCTCCGAGCCGGAGATGCGGCGCTTGTCGACGATCGCCAGGTCCGCAGCCATGGCTTTCGCGAACGAGCGCGCCATCTTGATGCCGCCCACGTCGGGGGTGACGATCACCGGATCGCTGATGCCGAGGCCCTGGATGGCGCGCAGCAGCACCGGCTTGGCGTACAAGTGGTCCACCGGGATGTCGTAGAACCCCTGGATCTGCGCCGCGTGCATGTCGAGGGTCAGCACCCGTCCGGCGCCGGCTCCGACGAGGGTGTTGGCGACGACCTTGGCGCTGATCGGCACGCGCCCCTCGTCCTTGCGGTCCTTGCGCGCGTAGCCGTAGTACGGCATCACCGCCGTGATGCGCCCGGCGCTGGCGCGACGCAGGGTGTCGAGCAGGAGCAAGAGCTCGATCCAGTTCTCGTTGACCGGCGGACAGGTCGGCTGCAGCACGAAGCAGTCGGCACCGCGCAAGTCGTCGTTGATCTTGATGTCGATCTCCCCGTCCGGGAACCGGCCCACGTGCGCGTCGCACAGCGGCACACCCATGGCCTCCGAGATCGACTCCGCCAACTCGCGGTGGGCATTGCCGGCGATCAGTTGGATCTTGTCGCTGTAGGCTCGCACCGCTTGGATTCTCCGGTTGGGGGGGCTGGGGACGGGAGGAAACGAAGAGAGGAAGGGCCGGGCGCGCTCGCGCGGGGATCAGGTCGGCTTCGTGGGCTTGGTCGGCGTCGGTCGCGTGCCGCGCGAGCGCGCCGGCAAACCGACCCAAGCCTCACCGGCGGGGATGTCGCTGCCGCGCTTCACCACCGCCCCGGCGCCGGTCAAGGCACCGTCACCGACCCGCGAAGGGGCGATCAAGATGGTACCGGAGCCGACGAAGGCGCGCTCGCCGATGGTCGTGTGGTGTTTGTGCACCCCGTCGTAGTTGGCGACGATCGTGCCCGCGCCGATGTTCGAGCCCGCGCCGATGGTGACGTCGCCCAGGTACGAAAGGTGCTTGGCCTTCACGTGCGCGCCCAGAGCGGCGTTCTTGCACTCGGTGAAATTGCCGACCTCGGCGCCGTTCTCCAGCACCGTCCCGGAGCGCAGGTGCGCGAAGGGCCCGACTTCGCAGCCCTCCCCCACCCGCACACCCGAGCGAATCACGGTGAAGGGCAGGACGTGCGTGCCCGCGCCGATCTCGACCCCGTGGTCGATGGCCACGCTGGCGGGGTCCTCGATCAACACGCCGGCGGCCATGTGGGCTTCGAGGATGCGCCCGTGGAGGACCGCCCGGGCCTCGGCCAACTGCGCCAGCGTGTTGACTCCGGCGGCCTCGGCGGGGTCGTCGAGGGGCACCGCGACCACCCCCTTGCCGTCGGAGACCAGGGAGCCGACCACGTCGGTGAGGTAGTACTCGCCTTGCGCGTTTTTCGGCTCGAGGCGCTCGAGGTGCGCGGGCAGGAGCTCGGCCGGGAACGCGTAGACCCCGACGTTGACCTCGTGGACGGCGCGCTCGTCGGCGCTGGCGTCCTTGTGCTCGACGATCGCGCGCACACCCCCCGCGGGGGTGCGCAGGATGCGCCCGTACCCCGTCGGATCGGCGACCGTCGCCGTCAGAAGGCTAGCTCCGCCGGCCGGACGGGCGCGCAGCAGGGCGGCCAGGGACTCGGGCGTGAGCAGCGGCATGTCGCCGTAGAGCACCACGACCGGCGATCCCGGGCCGTCGGCGGCGAGCGCGGCGCGCAGCTCCGCGAGGCACGCGAGCAACGCGTGCCCCGTGCCCCGTTGGGGGCGCTGTTCGGCGAGCAGCAGCTCGACGCCGGCCGCTTCGAGGCGCGCGCGTTCGCCGCTCGCACCCAACCAGGCCTCGATCTGCTCGCGGCGGTCGCCGAGCACCAGCACGACCCGCTGCGGCCCTAGGGACAGCGCCTGGTCCAGCACCCAGCCGAGCAGCGCGCGCCCGCAAACCGGGTGCAGCACCTTCGCGCGCGGGCTCTTCATGCGTGTGCCCTGGCCCGCGGCGAGAACGACGACGGTGCCGCCGCGGCGGCCGTGGCCGCCTTCGGAGCCTGCGCCTCGCGACGGCGCGCTGCCTTGCACAGTCATGGGAGGGGCCGGTGGTTGAAGAGGCCGTCGGAGAGGGCCGGTGGACGCGAAACCCGGGGTCGTTCGACCACCAAATTGCGGGCGCCGCGCGGCGGCCGCGCCGGTTGCGGGGGCAAAGTTTGTAGGGACCGCACCTTTCCGTGTCAAGCCGCGGGCGCCCCCGGCACGGGGTCGACGCGATTCACCTCGGCCACACGTTTTCGGGAACACGAAATCGAAGGGGGCCGTCCCCCGTCCGTCCCTGCGGGTCTGTCCCCCCCGACCCGACTTCCCCTCTTCCCCGTAGGTGCCCCATGCATCGTTCCCCCGCCGTGGCCTTGGCCACGTCCCTCCTCCCGCTCGCCTGGTTCGCCGCGGCAGCATCGGCCCAGACTGGCATCGCGAACTGGACCGCGAACGGCGACAACAGCTCGCTCGCGTTGGCTTCGGCCAGCCAGCTCTTTGCCTTCGGCGGGCCTGCGGCCTATGCCCAGCCCGGAGCGGCCATTCGCCTGTGCTTTGGCATCGATCAGGCCCAGGGCGGTGCGAACCAGGACGGCAGGTACCGCAACACGGGTTTCCGCATCCTCCAGGGCTGGGGACCCGGCAACCAGTTCCAAGGCAACCAGGTGGGCCGCGTGAGCCTGGGCTCGGCCACGGTCCCTTCGCTCGCAGGCGATGCTTGTTTCTCCCCCGTGTTCGCGTCGGTCCAGCCCGGTTTGGCGAGCGAGCTGGCGTGGTTCCTCGACCTCGGCCTCCTGACCGGCACCGCCGGCGCCCCCGTTCCCAGCGTCTGGGCCACCGCGTTCCCTTGGACCACACCCATCGAGGGCAGCACCCGACTCGGCGCGGACAGCAACGGCTACCCGCTTCTCGCGAACGTGATCTACGAGATCCAAGGCCCTGCGAACGCGGGTCCCTCGAACCTGCAGTACTACCTCGTCACGACCGAGCAGACCGGTGTCGATCCCGCGGGCGCCGGCGGTGTGGCCAACGGCAACAACCTCCTGGCCAGCGGCTTCTTCGGGGTGCCGGCCGAGGTTTCCGGCGCGGTCTCGCACACGCGCCTTTCGGCCGCGACGGCGGGGGGAGGCCTTGCGACCATGGCGATGGGCCTTTCGGAAGTCCGCGGCGACATCGCGTTCGACGTCCCGCAACTGTGGGCCCGCAACGACGGCCGCGAAGGCGCCGGCGGCCCGGACTGGCGTGTGTCCGGCGAGCAACCGTCCCTGGTGGATCTGCGGGTCCTCGATGCCCAAGCTGCCGCGGAGGACCCCGCTTCGGTCCTCCCCGAGGCGAATCCCTGCATCACCGCGAACCGGATGCTGTTCCTTTGGAGCGCCACACCCGCGGACGGCATGTTGCAGCGTCCGATGTCGTGGGACAGCTCCCCGATCGCCCTGGGCCTCCCGCCCCAGCCCGGCAGCTACCTCTTGGGTCCGGTGGAAACCCTTCGCCGGGGTCCGCAAACGGTCCCGATCAACTACGACGCGCTGACCGTGTTCCTGCTGGGCAGCCCGGGTCTGACGCTCGGGACGCCGGTGACACCCGCCACGACCCCCGGCGGTTTTGGTCTGATCTTCCAGGGCGGCTTCACCCAAGCCACGGAAGGTGTGTCGACCCTGAGCGGCGGCGGAGCGGCGCTGGTTTCCACCCCCATGCCGACCCTGGCCGGCCGCCAACTGGGCGTCGCCGCGGTGGGCATCCAGTTCGACACCTGTGTGGGGGCGCTCTACCCCACGGAGTTCGCCAGCAGCCTGCAGATCTCCCTGCAGTAGCGAACGCCGGCGATTCGCCGCGGGGCGCGCGGGGCCCGTTTTCCGATTTTCGGGGAACGGGCCCCGCGGTATTCCGGCGGCGGCCCGACGAGCGCTCGGAGGGCCGCAAAGGCCCCTGCCGTAGCCCCTGGGGCCGCAAATACGGGTTTTCCCGGACCCAAGGTGCCGCATCCCTGAACGGGGTTGCCGGACCTTCGAAGTTGCTTCGGTTGACGGCTTCGGAACCCGGGATAGACTTGCCACGTCCAAGCCCACCGAGCCGACCCCTCGGGCCCTTCGGGGTCCCGAACCGAGCGGCCCGGCTCTTGGTCGATGGCAATCCGCCCCTCGGCCCATCCCCATTCGGGGGTGGAGACCTGAGATCCGTACCTCCCAGTGGGGGACCCGTCCGACGGCCCGGACAGGACCCCCGCCGGTCAGGGACCTCTCGTCCCCCCCACCGTTAGGGAGACGTCTTCCGAAACCTTCTTGGAGTTCCAGGGAATGAACATCCGCACGACTCTTCTTGCCACCGGCGCGGCGATCGCTTTCGCCGGCCTGGCGAACGCTCAGTACGACCAGAACTGGTCGACCACCTCGAACACCCAGGGGAACGTCTTCGGCTCCGGCCCGGACTGGTTCACCCTCGGTGGCGCAACCCCCAACTTCGCCGACGCAGGTGACGCCATCCGTCACTGCTATGGCATCGACCAGACCCAGGGCGGTACTAACCAAACGGGTCAGTACACCAACTCGACCTTCCGCATCATCCAGGGCTGGGCCGCGACCAACACGTTCGCGGGCAACATCGTTGGCCGCGTGTCGTTGTCGTCCCAGTCGGTCGACTCCCTCGCCGGCGACGCCTGCTTCTCCCCGATCTTCACGGGCGCCCAGCCCGGCCTGATCACGGAAGTGGCCTGGTTCCTCGACCTCGGCTTCCTGCCCGGCACCGCCCTCACCCCGGCTCCCGGTTTCTGGGGCTCGGCGTTCGACTGGGTGACCTCCGTCCAGGGCAGCAACACCCTCGGTGTCGACGGCAGCGGTTTCCCCCTGCTCGCCAACGTCATCTACGAAGTCCAGGGACCGGCCAACGGCGGCCCCCTCAACAACCAGTACTACCTGGCGTCGACCTCCGAAATCATCGGGGTCAACCCGACCGCCCCCGGCGGTGTGACGAACGGCAACGCGCTCATGGCCTCGGCCCTGGCGGGCGGCGCCGACGCGGTGGCCACCAACTCGGTCACCCACACCCGTCTCACCAGCCAAATCGGCGGCACGGTGACGGGCTTCCTCGGCAACCCCTGGACCATCGGCGGCCCGGGCACGATGGAGTTCCGCGGTGACGTGGGCTTCTCCACGCCCCAAGTGTGGGCGCTCAACAACGGCAACGAAGGCACCGGCGGTCCGGACTGGCGCATCAGCACCTCCCCGGTCTCCACGGTTGACCTCCGCCTCCTCGACGTCCGTGGCGGCGCCACGAACGTGAGCTCGGGCTCCTCGGTGGTCGACGCGTGCATCGCGTTCAACCAGTCCTTCTACCTGTGGAGCGCCACCCCGGCGACCCTGATGCTGCAGAAGCCGATGTCGTGGGACACGACCCCGGTTCTGTTCGCGCTGCCCCCGCAACCGGGCAGCTTCATCCTCGGCCCGCTGGTCACGTCCCGTCAGGGCGCCCAGACGGTCCCCGCCAACTTCGACGGCGTGATGCAGCTCTTCCTCGGTGTCAGCCCGCTGAGCCTTGGCAAGCCGATCACGAACGCTGCTGACGCCTTCATCGACGGCGCCCCGCTCGGCACCGCCACCCTGTTCCAGGGCGGCTTCTCCACCGTGACGAACGGTGTCTCGACCCTGACCGGTGGCGGCGGCCCCCTCTCGGCCACCCCGCTTCCCTCCCTGGCCGGCCAGCAGATCGGTATCGCCGGTCTGGGCCTCCAGTTCAACGCCTGCGCCTTCTCGCTGGCTCCCTCCGAGATCGGCAGCAGCTTGCACGTCTCGCTGCAGTGATCTGAGGCGGTTCCCGGCTCCGTGAGGGGTCGGGCGCTGCCAACGGCGAGGCCCCGCACCGACGCGAGTTGGTGCGGGGCCTCGCCCGTTTGTAGGCTCGGCTGCGCGGTCGCCCCGCGCGCGCAAGCGGATCGCCGGTAGCCGAGGAACCGCGGAGCCCGGCGCCGGTTCCAAGCCCAGTTCGCCGCCCCACGCGGCCGCGGCAGGCCTCCGCGCCACTCTGCCGCTCCCCCCAAGCCCCACCCGATTCCGACCATGGATCCGAAGACCCTGTTTGCCTCCGCCTTCGTGGCCGCCGCCGTGTCGGGCCTCGTGCTGGCCCTCGTGCCGCGGCCGGCGACCGAGGCGGAGTCCCGGGCGGTCGAGCGGAACCCGGTCGCGGCGCCCGCGCTGGCGGAGCCCGGCTTCGGGCCGTCGGAGGAGCTGCTGCACCGCGTCGCGGAGCTGGAGGCCCGGGCGCTCGAACTCGAGTACCGCCTTGCGGCGGCGGAGGAGCGCCGCAGCGCGGTCCCGCTGGCGGCCGCGGCGGACCAGGCCGGGCTCGCGGCGGCGTCCCTGGCTGGCGCTGCGGAGCCGCGGGAGCTGGTGCTCTCCGTCCTCGCCGAGGAGCGCGAGCGCGAAGCCCTGGAGCGCGAACAGGAGCGCGAGCGCCGCATGGAGACCGCAAATGCGGAGCGCGCGCTGCGGCTCGCGGAGCGGCTCGAGTTGAACCCCGCGGACACGGATGCGCTCGCCGCGCTCCTGGACGAGGAGTTCCAGCGTGGCCGCGCGTACCTCGACAGCCTCGGGCGCGACGCCAGCCGCGAGGACCGTCAGGCCGCGATGGACGCCCTGCGCGAGGTGCGTGAATGGACGCGGTCGCAGCTCGACCTGCGTTTTGCGCCGGAAACCGCCGCCCGCGTCGCGGAGAACCTGCGCGGCGGATTCGGTGCCGACGGGGGCCGCGGCGGCCGCGGAGACCGGGGCGGCAACCCGGGCACCCCCGGCGACTGATCGATCCGCCGGTTGTTCCGGAGCGGAACGCGAACGGGCGCCCCCCCACCGCGGTTAGGCTCACCGCCCATGGGTGAGGCGAAGGGCTCCTGGAGGCGAAGTGTGTCGCTGGCGGTCGGCTGGCTCGTGGACCGACCCGTGCCGAGGCCCCTGCGCGGCCCGCTCTACCGCGGCTACGCGCGCGTCACCGGCGCCGACGTGGGCGAGGCCCGCGGCCCGATCGAGATGTACCCCAACCTCGGGCAGTTCTTCGTGCGCCGGCTCGTCGACGGGGCCCGCGCGTGGCCCGCCGACCCCCTGGTCCTGCCCGCCCCTTGCGACGGTCGGCTGCAGGCCTTTGGCCGGGTGCAGTCCGGCACGCTCCTGCAGGCCAAGGGCCAGTCGTACCCCGTCGAGGAGTTCCTGGGGGATGCGGCCGAGGACGTGGATCTGGACGACGCCCTCGCGATCACGATCTACCTCTCGCCCCGGGACTACCACCGGGTCCACTGCCCGGTGGCCGCGACCCTCGCGCGGGCGGCCTGGCTCGGCGCGGGGCGTTTCTCGGTGGCCCCTGCGGTGCTGCTCCGGCAACCCAGAGTCTTCGTGGAGAACGAGCGCGTGGCCCTGCGCATGGAACGCCCCGAGGGTCCCTACTTCGTCGTGCTGGTCGGGGCACTCAACGTGGGCCGCCTGCGCGTCATCGGAGTCGAACCCGGTGCCCCCACCCCGTCGCGGCGCGACGCGAACTTCCGCCGCGGCGAGGAGCTGGGGCGTTTCGAAATGGGCTCCACGACCGTGCTGGTGTTCCCGCGCGGCCCGGGCCAACCCGAGCTGCTGCCCAGCCTGGAGCCGGGCGCACCGGTGCGCATGGGCGAGCCCCTGGCGCGCTTCGCGCCGGGGTCCTGACACGTCCTGCGGCCGCCGCGGGGCGGTGCGTCACTCGAACGACGCCGACTTCAGGACGCCGTTCGCCCAGCGCTGTAGCGCGAAGTCCTGGAAGTAGGTGCGCGCGGCGAGTTCCACGTCCTCGAACTCGCGCTCGAGCCCGCCGACGATCGCGCCGTTGAGACGCACCAGCGCGTAGCCGAGGCGCGTGCGCCACGGCGGGCTCACCTCGCCCACGTCCAGCTCGACGACGGCGCTGCGCACCACGGAGACACAGTCGATCATCTCGTCGAAGGTGCGCTCCTGCAGGCGGTTGCGCAGCTCGCCGAGCGGCAGCTCCACCTTGCCGAGCTGGAACTGCTTGCGCAGGGCCTCCGAATCGGCCTCGCTGACGATCTCGCGGTAGCGGTCGAGCAACTCGCGCTGCTGGGCCTCGCGCAGCGCGGAAAAGTCCTTGCCGGCGGCGACCTCTTGGGCCATCGCCTCGGCGCCGCGTTTGGACGCTTCCCAATCCACCTTCAGCAACCCGCCCGGCGCGGGCTGTTGGGCGGGGAACAGGGCGATCTCCAACTGCGGGTTCCACTGCTGCACGAAGAAGCGGTTCTTGTCCGCGAACTCGCGCAGGGCGGCTTCGTCGCGCCATCCCTCCGGTTGCGACGCGAAGAAACCCTCTTGGATGCGTCGGAAGGCGCGGTAGTGGTGCAGCGTCGGAAAGCCGCTGAGCAGCACCTGCAGGAAACCGAGGTCGAGCACCGCCTTGCTGCCCTCGCGGTACTCCTGCCAGAAGGCCATCCACGTGGGTTCGGGCTCGGCGAGGTGCCCGTTCTCGCGCAGTTCGCGCTGCAACACGCGGTACCAAATCAGCTCGCGGAGGCGGCCCTCGGCGGCGACGCGGGAGAGCTCCGAACCGAGCAGGGGCCACAGCTCTTCCGCCGTGACCTGGGCCACGTCACCGGCCAGCAACCACGGAGGTTCCACGGTGCTGGGCAGGTCACCGAGGTACTGCGTGGCGACCACTCCCTTCGGAAGCACGTCGTCCATGCAACTCGTGGTGCGCTGCACACTTTCGGCGCGGCGCGCGTCGCCCCAGAAAAGCGCCAGGGCGTCGAGTGCGCCGCCGAGCTTGCGCAGGTTCTCGGGGTCCTCGAGATCCAACTGGGCCTCCTGCAAGAGGCGCAGGATCGGGCCGAAGTCCTTCGACGCGGCGGTGCCCTCGAGCAACACACGCATGGCCGGCGGCAGTTGTTCGTAGACCGTCGCGTGTTGGAAGTAGGCGAGCAGCGCCTCTTGGCTCCAGCGGCGCATCTGCGCGGTCGCGGGCACGGAGAGGCGCACGCTGATCGACTGGGCGTAGAGGGCCGCGTCGCGGTCGAGGCCGCGGGCCTCCGCCCACTGGTTCAGCATGATCTCGAAGGCGTTGTCCGAGAGGCCGATGGTGCCGCCGCGGCGCTCAGTTTCGGATTTCGCGTGCAACCAGGTCAGGCGCGCTTCGACGAGCGGCGACGCCTCGGTCAGGCAGACGTAGGCGCGGAACTCGTCGCGCGTGATCTCGACGCCGCCGACGGTGCACAAAACCGGCGCTTCGAGGTCCACGCCGCTGAGGTCGAAGCGCCACGCGTCCGCGAGGGGCACGATGGCCTCGGACGACTGCATCGACTTCCAGTCCAGCTTTGGCCGCTCGGGCGCGTGGATGACCGCCTGCTGGGGCTTGGGCGCGGCAACGCGGGAGCCGCCGGCCTGCCCGGTGGCCGCGCCGGGTTGGCCGACGCCGACAGGGCCAGGAGCCGCGGGTTTTTCGAGCACACGCACGAGCACGAACCCAAGGGCGGCCAGGGCGGTCAGGAGGAGGACGATTCCGATCTGTTTCATGGAGGCCGAGGGGGCGCGTGGGGATCCGGGGGCGGTTCGAGTCGCGCGGCCGCCCGCGCGCGGGCGGGCCGGGGGACCGAGCCAGCCGAGCGGGGGCGCACAGGGTAGGCGCCCGCCCCTCGGACGGCGGCGGGCCGCGCCCGGTGCCCTTCGCCGGGGGCCCAGGTCCGGGCCCGAGCGCCCGCTCGGGGCGCCTCGGGCGCGTTCCCGGGCACGGGTCCCTGGGGGCAACCCCGGCGGGGCGCTCGCGTCTCTGGTATCTGCTCGGGGAGCATCGGGAACCGACCGGGGAGCGTCAAGTGGCGCGGCCCCGAGGCCCCTGGTTGGTAGGCTCCGCCGCCCCATGTTGGACCCCGCTCTCCTGCGCTTCACGGTGCTCGTGGTGCTCGGCCGCTGGCACGAGCTTGGCGCCCTGCGCCGGGGCCTCTCCGAGTCGCCCGGGCGGGCGTGGCGCGAGGCCCTGCTCCAGGCGCACCTCTTCGCAGGCTTCCCGCGCATCGTCGAGGCGTTTGGGGTCCTCGAGCAAGCCGGCGGCATGGGGACTCCTGGGCCCGACGAGGTGCTGGCCGAGCCCGACCGGCCGGACCTGGGCGCGGCCCTGTTCGCGCGCATCTACGGCCGCGGAGCCGGCGCCGTGCAGGCGGGACTGGTCGCCCACCACCCGGACTTTGCCGGCTGGATCCTGGGGCACGCCTACGGGCGGGTGCTGGCGCGACCGGGCCTGGAGCCGGCGGAGCGGGAGCTGCTGGCCGTGGTGGCCCTGGCGGCGCTTGGCCAGGAACGCCAACTCGCGAGCCACGCGCGCGGAGCGGTCGCACTGGGCGCGCCGCCAGCCGAGGTGCACGGCGCGCTGGCCGCGGTGGCGGATCTCCTGGGCCCGACACTGACGGCCGACGGGCAGCGCGTGCTGGAGCGGTTCGCACGCCCCCCAGCGGGCGGCGCGCCCTAGATCGAGGGGGCCGCACCGTAGGCCGGGTCCCCGCGCTCCGAGGCGGGCCTGGAGGCCCGCGCACCCGGCCCGCGCACCCGGCCCGCGCACCCGGCCCGCCTTGGAGCGTGTGGCAATCCCCGCGGTGTGATGCCCCTTGGGCGCGGACAGGGCCGCGCCCCTACAGACCGCACAACGGGATTCGCCCCAAGGCGGGCTAGAAGCCCGCGCACCCCGCGGGCGAGTCCCGCAGTGTCGTTCCCTTCGGCGCGGGCAGGGACGCGACGCCGCACCTTCCTCCAGCTTTTTCTGCTTCTCCCTGCTTCCGCCCCTCAACGATTGGACGCAGCGCCGTTGCCCAAACGCTGGCGCAGCTCGTCGCGCCGGCGCGACAACTCCGCCGCCCGCAGTCCCACCGCCGGCTGCTGCAGGTGCTCGCCCAGCAGCAACTCGACCGCCGCCAGCGCGGCGTCGGGATCACTCGTGGAAAGTCCCCCATCGAGCCGCGCCAGCAGCTCGAGCGGATCGAACGCCGCCGCCGGGTCGCGGCCCGCGGGCGTCAGGCCCGACAGGAGGCGGCTCGAAAGTTCCTGCGCCAGCGCAGCCCCGAGCGCTCCCTCGGGCCACGGACCAGCGGCCAGCGCGCGGCTGGCGCCGATCAGATCCGATTCGCTGGCGCGCAGCAGTGCCAGACCGAGGCGCGCGTCCGCATCCAGATTCGGCTGCAACGCGTCGGGCCGCGTCGGATCCACGAAACCCGCGAGCCACTCCAAGTCCGAGAGCACCACCGGCCGCACGCTGCCGCCCTCGAGCGGCATGCGCAGCTCCATGGACTGCACCCGCGCGGGTCCACTGCGCAAGCGGAAACCGTCGCGCAGCGGGTCGTCGCCGACCTCGACCACGCCGCGGTAGCGGATCGCACCGACCGTCAGGTCGATCGACTCGCCGCGGCGCGCGCGCAAGCCCTCTGCCGCGCGCTCGAGCACACCGAGCAGCAACTCCGCCTCGTGCATGCGGCGTTCGACCGCGCGCACCAACTCCCCGTGCCAACGTTCCTCGCCGGCCTCGGGCTCGAGCGCCACGAGTCGCTCCGCGAGCGACTGCCAGAGGTGCAGCACACGTCCGTAATCGCGCCGGCGCATCAGACCGGGACTCAAGACCTCGGCGCGCAAGTCGAAGGCCGCTTGGGCTTCCTCCGCCAGCGCGAGGGCCCGTTCGGCCTCCAGCGTGCGCCCCGCACGGTCGAGTTCCGCCAGACCCGCGGAGACGTTGGGATCGGGGATTTCCTCGCGCGCCAAACCGCGGCGCGCCAGTTCGACTTCGAACTCCTGCTCCAACTGCTGGCGCGGGTTCTCGAGGCCCTCGGAGCGCACCAGCCCCGCCAGCGACTCCGCGCGCTTTTGCACCCACTCGCGCAGACTGCGGTCGACGGCGATCCACGCCTCGTCGAGGGCGCGGCGACGCGCCGCAAAGTCCGCGCGCAGGTCGGCGAGGCCGTCTTCCAACGCTTCGCTCGGCAAACCCGACGCATCGGCGCCCGCGGCCCTCAAGATGCGCTCGCGGTCGTACACCAAGAGCGCCCGCGCGCTGCGCCACTGCTGGCGGGCCTCGAGCGCGGTCAACTCGTGCAGGAGCACTTCGCGGTAGTGCAGCACTGCGCTGCTCGTCAACGCGTGCACCGCGCGCTCGGTCGCCGATTCGAGCGACGAACGCCGCTCCGCGCGCCAGGCCAAGAGCGCGGCGCCCGCGTCCTCGGGCAGGTCCGCCGCGCTGTAACCCGTTTCCGTGCGGAGGCGCGAGTCGAACTGCACGTCCAGCACCTCCGCCGCCGCGACGTAGTCCCGGCGCGCGATGTGGCGTTCGTACTCGCGCGAGAGCTCGAACAAGAGGTTGCCGAGCCGCTGGCGCAGGATGTCCGAGAGTTCGTTGCGCACACTCCACCAGCGGCCGCTCGCTTCGACGGGCACACCTTCGCGCATGCGCTCCAGGTTGGCGAGCGAACCCGCGAGCCGCTGCGGCGTCGCGCGCGCGGCGGCGAGCAGTTGTTCGAGGGGAGCGAACTCGATGATCTGGACCGGGGCCGCGGCCGCGCCCTGTTCCTTCGTCGTGCGGCGCCATTCGATGCCGTAGATCAAGGTCACGAGCCCCGCACCCGCCACCAGCCCGACCAGGCCCGCGCGGCGCCACTTGGCGCCCGGGCGATCGACCGGATCGAGGCTGGAGCGCACGACGGTGGGGTTGCGGCGCTCGCGGATGCGCTCGAGGTCCTGGCGCAACTCGCTGGGCGACTGGTAGCGGCGGCTCTCCTCGCGCACGAGGCACTTGCGAAGCACGAGTGCCAAACCACCCGACAGCTCCGGCGCGAGGCTCTGCGGGTCAGGAATGCGCGCGTGCAGCACGCTGGAGAGCACTTCCGCCAAACTCTCGCCGTGGAACGGCGGCTGCCCACACAGCGCGTGGAACAGCGTCGCGCCGAACGACCAGATGTCGCTGCGGATGTCCACCGCGTGGGGATCGCGCGCCTGCTCGGGGCTGATGTAGTGCGGTGTGCCGAGCGTGCCGCCCTGGCGCGTGAGGCCCGGGTCGTCCTCTTGGAACGCGAGCCCCAGATCCGCCAACTGCGCGCCGCGGGTGCGGTCGATCAGGATGTTCGCGGGTTTGACGTCGCGGTGCACGACGCCGTGTTCCCAAAGGTGTTCGAGCGCCTCGGCCAGCGGGATGAAGAGGCGCAGCGCCTCGCGCTCCGAGAGGCGCGCGTCCTTGCGCAGGCGGTCCGCGAGCGACGGCCCGTCCACCAACTCCATCGCGTACCACCAACTCCCGTTGGCCTGGCCCATGTCGATCGCCGACACGACGTGCGGATGCCCGAGCCGGGCCATGGTGCGCGCCTCGCGCTGCAGCCGGCGCACGATCCGCTGGTTGCGCGCCAGCTCGGGGTGCAGGATCTTGAGCGCCACGGCGCGCTCCACCGCCAGTTGCACGGCCCGGTAGACGAGGCCCGTGCTGCCGCGGCCGATCAGCTCCTCGACGCGGTACCCCGGGACCTCCGGCAGGTCCCCCACAGCCGCAAGCGCGGCGGGCCGCTCGCGGACCACTTCGTCGGTCTCGGCCGGCCGCCCACCGCCCATGGGCGGCGACGCCGCGCCATCCCGCCCAAGCAGCGGAACGGGCAGCGGGCCCGGCACCTCGGCGCCGGGTTGGCGCTCGGGCGGACCGGGTTCGCCGGGTTCTCCGGGCTGGGCGGGTTCGGCAGGTGACGTCACGTTCCCTCCAGCCTCGCGCAGGCCAGCCCTCGATGCCAGGGGCCCATCCATATCCCCCTACATCGCCCATCGATCCCAGTCACCCTGGGCCCCACCCTGAGAATCCACTCTTCGCGCTCCCACGACTAGGCCCCGCCCGCCCGGGAGCGGGGGGTGGCCTCAGCCCCGGGCGCGCTCCGCGGGGTCCGGAAGGGGGCTCGAGGTCACGGCGAAGCTCCCGGAGCCGGTGGCGACCAGGATGCCGGAGCGGTTTGTGACGCGCATCTCCGCTTGGGTGATGCGTTTGCCGGCACGCAGGACGGTGCCGATGGCGGTGAGGGGCTCGCGGCCCGCGGGGGCCAGGTAGCGGACCTGGAACTCGACGGAAACGATCCAAGTCGGATGCTTTGCCGCGGCGGCAAACCAACCCGCGTTGTCGACCAGGGTCGCGATCGCACCGCCGTGCACGTCGTCGAGGAAGTGGTCGTAGCGGCCCGTGTAGGGCATCTCGAAGTGGGCGCGCTCGTCCCCATCGTAGGACAGCGTGATGCCCATCGATTGTGCGATGGTCGACGAGGCGAAGAGCCGCACGAGCCGCGCCCGGTGGTCGGCGTTCGCCTCGAAACCCTGGGCGGGGTCCGCCATTGGCTTCAGGAGGCGGCCGCGGGAGCCAGGTCCTTCGGGCTGCGCTCGGCGCCGGCACTGCCGTCCGCGCGGGGCGCGGGTTCGAAACCCGGGGCCTGGTCCTCGGTGAAGCGCCGGAAGGCTGCTTCGCTACCCAGTTCCGCCGCGACGATGTGGGCCGCGTGGTAGTAGCCGTACTCGACCACGTGGGCGCCGTTTTCCGCCAGGCGCGCGCGCATCTTCTTGTGGAAGGCGGGGAGCGCGCTCCAGTGCACCTGCGGGTAGTCGTGGTGCTCCACGTGGTACCCGATGTTGAACATCGTCAGGTTGAAGAACTTCGATAGGAACGTGTTCGAGTGCGAGTAGGGCTTCTCCGCCGACTTCTTCTCGCAGCCGGCGTGCTGCACGTACATGCCGCTGCCCATGGTGATCGCGTTGCCCACCCACTGGGGCAAGAGCCACAGGAAGAGCGCCATCACCGGGTCGATGAACCACGGGATCGACCACAGCACCGCGAAAACGGCCAGGTCCTTGAGCGCCCGCCGCCCCACCCAGGGCCCGCCGCGGTTCTGGCGGAAGTCGCGCCAGAGGTGGCCCGCGTAGCGCCAGGGCCAGTGAAGCAGCACATAGCTGTAGATATTCTCGAAACGGCCGTCGGCCCGGCGCTTCGGCACGGTCCAATCCAGCTCTTCGTCGAGCAGGTTGGCGTGGTGCACGGTCACGTGCGCGTGCTGCCAGAAGAACGCGGGCCAACCGCCCGAGAACGTCCAGAGGTGCGAATGCCAGCGGCCCAGGCGCTCGTTCTTGAAGATCGGCTTGTGGGTGTGGTTGTGGTAGTTCACCCCCACGTTCACACCGGTGACCCAACCCAGGAGATAGGCCGCGGGCAGCGCAAACGCGATGCGCTCGAGCCAGCCGTCGATGCCAGCGAGCTCGGGATTGAGCCAGACGGTGAACGCCGCGGCGTACGCCAAGAGCACCACCGCGTTGTACGTGACGCAGTGCACGTCCATGGGGTGCGTGAAGACCCCGGACGACTTCTGCTTGGCGGCTTTGGGTGTGGCGTGGCTTGCGGCGGCCATCGGACTGGAGAGGTTTCGGGCGGTGGGCGCCGGATCCTGAGCGGATCAGGCGATGCGAGTGACGGTCACCCACCAGGCGACCGTAAGAGCCAGGGTCACCCAGGGGCCCCACAGGAACGTGCCGAGGATCAACGTGAGCGCGACGATGGGCAGCAGGGAGCGACCCAGGAACTCCAGCGGGGAGTAGGTGGAGCGGTTGTCGGCACGGGCCGAGCCCGGCCCGGACGGGGACGTCCGGTCTTCGCGCGAGGGGGACATGGGGATTCCTTCCAGGCAGTCTAGCCCAGGCGCGGGCACCCGGGGAGACGTCGGCCGCCCGCGCGGCGTTCAGGCACCGTTGGGGCGGGCCGCGTCGAAGGGCTGGAACCACCAGTTCTCCCGCAGCCACCACACGTCTAGGCGCGCGTGGGCGCTCCGCGCCAGCAAAAATCCCTCCGTGGGCCGCACGCGGTAGCCCCGCTCCTGGAACCGCGCAAAATCCGCGCACCAGGGCGGCAGGTCGGCCGCGATGTGCGCGCAGTTGTGTTCCCGGGCGAGGTGTTCAAGGCCTAGCCAGAGCAGCTCCCGGGCGTCGCCCGCGTCCTCAGGCACCAGCCAGTCGAGCAGCAGGAGGCGCTCCCCCACCACCCGGGCGACGGCCAGGCCGTCGAGGGCGCCCCCGCTCGGCACCTCGAGGACGAGGTGCGGCTCGGCCTCGGGAAAACGCCAAGCGAGGGTGTGCTCGTCCCGCAGGGCGCTCGCGCGCCAGGGGGCGGACGCGCGGTCGTAGAGCGGCAACACACGCGCGTCGAAACCGTTTCCCCGCTCCACGCCGTCGGGCCAGTCTGTCGAGCCGGCGACGGGCGCCACCAACTGGGGCTGGCGGCGGAGCACTTCGATCTCCAATCCGTGGCGCAGCGTGCGCCAGGCCGCGTCGCCCGCGGACCCGTACACGATCACGTCCGACTCGGGCCGGTTGGTGGCCTCGAGGAACTGCCCCATGAGGGCGCTGAGCAGACGCGGGCTGCGCGCGGTGCCGCGGTCCAGGGGGTGCACAAACGCGCCGATGACTTCGGAAAAGAGGCGCTCGCCGCCGTCGATGCGCGCGGGCACGGGCCGCGCCGCCACGAGGGCCGCAAGTCGCTCAGGGCCACGGCTATCCGCCTCGCTCGCCGCCACCCACACACGCAGGCCCGAGGGGTGCGCGGCAGCGAAATGCACCCAACCCTCGATCACCGCGCGCGACGCATCGCCGGGCGGCAGCGAGCCGGCGAGGGCGCCCAGGGCGTGTTCGTCGCGCCCGTCCACGGGCCGCATCTCGATTTGGCCGCTCACGACAGGTCGAACTCCGCCAGGGTGTAGTACCAACCCCAAAAGAGCGCCAGGGTATGGAAGGCACGGGTGTACGAGCCGGCGGCCGTGATGTACGTGGTCTCGCGCACGCGGAAGCCGTCCTCCTGGAACTGGTGGAAGTCCGCGCAGGTCTCGGGGAACAGCGCCACGAGCGTGTCGTGCCCCGCCGCGCGCGCTTGCGTCCCGCACCACGCGCGCAGGGCGGCGCCGGCCTCGGGCACTTCGGGATCCACGAGCCAATCGTTGACCAGGGTGCCCTCGAAACGATCGAAACTGCCGCGCGCGAGCACCGCGTAGCCCACCAGCGCGCCGTTCGCGCGCCGCGCGAGCGCAAAGCGGTAGCCGTGGTTCGGGCGGTCCGCGAAGCGCCAGTTGAGGAACGCCGCGTCGCGCACGGCGATGGCGCCGTGGGGCTGGCGCGCGCGCTCGAAGAGGTCGGCCATTTCCTCGGGGAAGCGCGTCACTTCTTCGATGCGGATCCCGCCGGCGCGGGCCGGCAACAACTTCGCCGGATCCGCCTCGAGCGCCAACTGTTCGCGCACGGTCTGGTAGCCCAGGAACTTCTGCCCGATGCGGTACGCGCGGCGGATCGGCAGCCCGTACATGACCTGGTCCTTGGGCGGCGGCCCGCCGTAGTGGTCCCCAAAGGGCTTCGAGCAGATCACGAAGAGCCCGGGTCGCTTCAGCCCACGCCCGTGGGCCGGGTCCGCGAAGCTGTCGACGATCTGGTTCCAGGTGACACGCTCGCCGCGGTGCACCATGCGGATCGGCAGGCCGGCCTGCTGCGCCACGACCTGGTTGTCGGGCGTGGTCGCCACGAAGATGCGCAGGCCCGCGGGGTTCTGCTCGCTGCGCCAGCGCCACTCCTCGAGGGTGCGCGGCACGAAGCCGGAATCGATGGCCGCGAAGATGCGGTTGAACGCCGGCAGGATCGAGTGCTCGTCTCCGGGTTCGTACGGGCGAACCCGGTACTCGACCACGGGCTCCGCCGTGCGTTCGGGACGCTTCTGCTCCATCGGCGCCAAGGGTACGGGGACGGGCAAGGCAGTGGCAAGGGAGGTAGGCTCTTCGTGCACCCCGAGCGAGCCCCCACTTGGCCACACCCGACGACACCCGGACAGGAACCGACCCGATGGGTGCCGACGAGCTCCTCGAGCACCTCGTGTTCGAGGCCCTGGAGGCCCTCGAGAACGAAGGACCCTACGGCCTCGAGCGCCTCATCGCCGCGCACCCCCAACGGGCGGCGGAACTGCGGTTGCGCATGGAGGCCCTGGCCCGCGCCGGGCTCGTCGGCAGCGCGTCCGAGCGACTCCCCGAATCCATCGGCGACTTTCAGATCCTCGCTTCGCTGGGACGCGGCGGCATGGGGGTCGTCTACCTCGCGCGGCAGGTCAGTTTGCAGCGCACGGTCGCGCTGAAGTTGATCCGCCCCGAGCAGCTCTATTTCCCCGGCGCGCGGGAGCGATTCCAACGCGAAGTCAGCGCGGTGGCGCGGCTCTCCCATCCCGGCATCGTCGCCATCCACTCGGTGGGTGAAGAGCGCTCGATCCCCTACTTCGCCATGGAAGCGGTGGAGGGTGCGTCGCTCGCGGATGTGTTGCGCGAACTCTCGGGCCGCGCGGTGAAGGGATTGAGCGGGCGGGATCTCTTCGACGCCCTGGTGGTATGCATGGCGAAACGCGGCGCGAAGGTGCCCGACTTCCCCGCGGTCAGCGCGCCGTGTTTCGAGGGCTCCTGGCCGCAGGTCGCGACGCGCCTCACGCTGGCGATCGCCGAGGCCCTCGCACACGCGCACAGCAGGGGTGTGCTCCACCGCGACGTGAAACCCGCCAACGCGCTGCTGACGCCCGAGGGCCGTTTGGTGCTGCTGGACTTCGGCCTGGCGTCGCTCTCCGGCTCGACGCGCTTGACGAAAACGGGAACGGCGCTCGGGTCGGTGCCGTACATGTCGCCTGAGCAAGTCGACGGGCGCGTGGAGCTCGACGCGCGCTCCGACGTCTGGTCGACCGGCGTCACGTACTACGAGCTCCTGACGCTGCGCCTCCCCTTCGATGGCAAGAGCGATCTGGAGGTCAAGAGCGCCATCCAAGCGGCCCATCCGAGTTCGCCGCGGCAGGTGCACTCGGGGCTGTCGGAGGACGCGGAAGCCGTCGTTCTGGCGGCGCTGGAGCGCGATCCAGCGAGGCGATACGAAAGCGCGCAGGCCCTCGCCGACGACCTGCGGCGGGTGCTCGAACTGCGCCCCATCCTGGCGCGCCGGCCGGGCTGGACGCGGGAGGTGCGCGGTTTCGTACGCCGGCGACCCACGGCCGCGGTCGCCATCGGGTTTGGCGCGCTGCTGCTGGTCGTCGGCCCCCTCGTGTTCGGCGCCGTGCAACGCGGTGCGCGTGTACGCGTCGAAACAGCGAACCGGGCGGCCGAGCGCGCGAACCTCGAGTTGGCGGCGGCCCTCGACGACGTGCGCGCCGAGCGGGACCGCGCGGACGGGCAGCGCGACCTCGCGGAACGCAACTTCGAGCGCGCGCTCGAAGCGGTCGACACGATGCTGCGGCGCACCGCCGAGGCGCGGCTCGCCGACATGCCGCGCACGGCGACACTGCGGCGCGAACTGCTGGAGCAGGCGCTTGCGTTCCACACGCAGTTGCTCGCGGACGGCCAAGGGGATCCGCGCGCCCGTGAGGAACGCGCCCGATCCCTGCAGCGCGCCGGCGACCTGCGCTTGCAACTGGGCGAGCTGCCCGAGGCCATCGCGGCGCTCGAAGAAGCGGTCGCAGAGCTCGGGGCCGTCGCGTCGGGATCCGAGCGCGCCGACATGCTGCGCGTGGAGTTGGCCCGAGCGCACGAGCTGCTCGCCGTCGCCTGGGCCCGTTCGGGAAAGATCGCGGATGCAGCGCGGAACTTCGAGGCGGCGCTCGCCACGTTGGATGCGATCCGGGCCGGCAGACTGAGCTCTCCATCCTTGGCGCAGCGTTGGTACGGCATCGCCGTGCAGCTCTGCCAAGCCCGCGCCGAACTGGGCGAACAGGCGGACGCCGCCGCGGAACTGGACCGATTGGCGGCGGAGATCGACGGGGCGCCGCCCGAGCTGCGCGCGGAACTCTGGTCGCAGGAGATCGATGCGCTCTTGATCCGCGGCGTCTTGGCCGTGCGCACCGGCGACGTGGAAGCGGCCGAAATTGCGTTCGAGCGGGTGCGCACGAGGTGCAACGAGGCGCAGGCGGAACACGGCGACGATCCCAGCCTGCGACGGGCCCTCGCATCGACGCTCGAAAGCCAAGCGCTGCTCGCCAGCCAAGGGCGGAAGTGGCCGTTGGCCGCCACCCGATTGGATGCGGCGGTCGAGTTGTTCGAGCAATACGTCGCCGACGAGCCGGACGTGCCGGCGTGGAGCTCGCGTCTCGCCGCCCTCCTGGGCTCGCGCGCGGCGAACCAGCGCGAACTGGACCCGGACGCGGACACCAGCGCGGACCAGGACCGTTCGGTGGCGGTGCTCGAAGCTCTCGCGGCGCGCTACCCCTACGAACCGGCCCACCTGCAGCGCCTCGGCATCGCCTACGGCGAACGCGCCGGCAGCCGCCGGGACGACGCCGCGGTTCGCGACGCGGCGCGCGCGATCGACGTGCTGGAACGCGCGCTCGAGCAGCGTCCGTCCAACAAACAAGTGCTCGCGAACCTCGTGGTTTCCCTGGCGAACGGGGGCAACCTCGCGCGGGATCTCGGCGAAGTGGAACTGGCCGTCGCGCGCTACGGTCGGGCGCTCGAGCTGCTCGAACACGCTTCCTTCGGCGAGAGCGAGCGCCTCGAGATCGAAGTGCGCTGCGGCGCCGGCGAGGTGTTCGCACTGGCGGGAGACGTCGCAGGCGGACGCGCGCAATTGGAACGCGCGCGTGACCTGGCCTTGGACTGGTGCGAACGGCGGCCGACGGAACGCGCGGCCCAGAACGCGGCCGCGGTGGCGGGGCTTGCCCTCGACACCCACCTCTTGCTGCAAGGCGACCTCGACGGCGCCCGCGAGACACTGAGCTCCACCCTGCCCCTCGGCCAACGGGCCAGCGAGGGCGGTGGCCGCTTCCCGCGGGACACACTGGCCCTGGTGTGGCTGCGACTCTCGGAAACGGAGCGCCGCGCCGGTGACCTGCCCGCGGCGCGCCGCGCCTTCGCGAGCGCCGTGGAGGAGACGGGCGCTTCCAAGGAACGGTTCGAGCCCTACCCGACGCTCCAGGCGCTCTTCGACGATCCCGCGATCCAGGGGGGCGGCAACGGGGACTGAACGAGCGGAATCGGCCGCGCACGGGCGATTCCCAAGGCAGTTCGCGGCCGCGCTACTCTTCTGTCCATGGATACCAAAGGCCGCAGTGCCGCCGACAACCCCGTCGAGGAGCTCGTGTTCCAGGCCCTCGAGCTGCTGGAGAGCGAGGGCCCCGAGGGGCTCGAGCGCCTTTGCGCGCGGCACCCCGAGCACGCCAGCGAACTGCGCCAACGTGTGGAAGCGCTCGCGCGCGCCGGCCTCGTGGGCGACACGCAAGAGCAACTGCCCGAATCCATCGGCGAGTTCGCGATCCTCGGCTCCCTCGGACATGGCGGCATGGGAGTCGTGTACCTGGCGCGGCAACTCAGCTTGCAGCGCACGGTGGCGCTCAAACTGATCCGCCCCGAGCACCTCTATTTCCCCGGCGCGCGCGAACGCTTCCAACGCGAGGTCAGCGCCGTGGCGCGGCTCTCGCACCCGGGCATCGTCGCGATCCACACGGTTGGGGAGGAGCGCTCGATCCCCTACTTCGCGATGGAGGCGGTGAACGGCGCGTCGCTGGCGGAGGTGCTGCGCGAACTGTCGGGGCGCGCGCCCAAGAATCTGACCGGCGGCGATCTCTTCGACGCGTTGTCTGTGTGCATGACCAAAAAGGGCACGCCGGTGCCCAACTCCTTCGCTCCCACGGCGCCGTGTTTCGAGGGCTCCTGGCCGCAGGTCGCCACCCGCCTGACGCTCGCCATCGCGGAGGCCCTGGCCCATGCGCACAGCCGCGGTGTGCTGCACCGGGACGTCAAACCGGCCAATGCACTGCTGACGCCGGAGGGCCGCCTGGTGCTGCTCGACTTCGGCTTGGCCGCGCTGTCGGGATCCGAACGCCTGACCAAGACCGGCGCGGCCCTGGGGTCCCTGGCGTACATGTCGCCGGAGCAGATCGAGAGCACACAAGCCGTCGACGCCCAGAGCGACGTGTGGTCGGCCGGTGTCACCTACTACGAGCTCCTGACCCTGCGGTTGCCCTTCGATGGGCACAGCGATCTCGAGGTCAAGAGCGCAATCCAAGCGGCCCATCCGAGTTCACCTCGGCAGTTGCACGCGGGCCTTTCGCCCGACGCGGAGGCCGTGTGCCTGTGCGCCATCGAACTCGACCGGCGGCGGCGATATCCGGATGCCGAGGCCTTTGCGGCGGACCTACGCGCGCTGCTCGAACTGCGTCCGATTCGCGCGCGTGCTCCGAGCCTCACGCGCCAGGTGCGCGGCTACGTGCGCCGGAGGCCGACCCGCGCGCTGCTCTATGCGGGACTCTTCTTGCTCGTGACGGTCGGGCCCACGGTGTATGCGGGTGTCGAGCGGCGCGCGCGCACGCGGGTCGAGGACGCGAATCGGCGCACCGAGGCTGCCAACCTGGAACTCGAGCGAGCGCTCCTCGAAACCCAGACCCAAAGGGACCGGGCCGAGCGCAACTTCGACGAGGCGCTCGAGGCCGTCGACACCATGCTGACCAAGGTCGGTGCCGAGCGACTTTCCAACGTGCCGCGCATGGACGAGGTGCGGCGCGAACTCTTGGAGTCGGCGCTGGCGTTCCAACAGCGACTCCTCGAACAGCGCCGCGGCGATCCGGCCCTGCGCGCGGAAACGGCGCGGGCGCACGGCCGCGTGGGCACGGTGCTCGAGCAACTCGCGCGCTACGAAGATGCGCTGGTATCGCAGCGCGCGGCCCTCGATGCGCTCGAGGAACTGGCGCGTGAAACTGGGTCCGCCGCAGAGGTTCCCGACCTGGTGGCCGCGCACACACGGCTTGGCGGCGCGTACTTGCGGCTCGCCGACGGCGCCAATTCGCTTCTGCACTACGAAGCCGCGCGGGACTTGGCGACCGGCCTGCCCGCGGACCACCCGGACGCGCCGGCCACACGCGTGCAGTTGGCCGCGGTGCTCTACAACCTCGGCGTGCTGCACCGCCGCCTCGGCAACTACGACGAGGCCCGCTCCCACCTCCTGCGCGCCCTGGAGTTGGAGGAGGAGGTCGCCGATAAGGGTTCCGAAGCGCGCCGACGCGCTCCCGCGCTGACGCACGTCGAGCTCGGCAACGTCTGCCTCGTGGAGGGCGAGTTCGCGGCGGCGCTCCCCCACTTGACGCAGGCCGCGGAACGCCTCGAGGCCCTCGTCGAGGGCGCCGAGACGGATCCGGCGCTCTTGCATCCGCTCGGCAAGGCGCACTTGGATCGCGCCGTGAGTCTGCGCGAGCTGCAGCGGCCCGAGGAGGCACTCGAAGCCGCCGAGCGCGGCACCGACATCTACACCGACCTGGTCCGCGACTACCCGGGCCAACTGGTGTACCGACTGCAACTCGCCAATGCGCAGAGCCAGCGGGCCGCGTGCGCGGGGTCCTTGGGACGCGCGGAGGAGGCCGAAGCGGGCCTGCGCGCCGCGCTGTCGAGCTTCGAAGCCCTGGCCGAGGCGGCGCCCACGGCCGCGGACTACCGCGGCAACGTGGGGCTCAGCGAGGAGAACCTCGGCCACTTCCTGCTGGACGAAGGCCGCCCCCTCGAGGCGGCCGACAGCTTCGCGCGCATGGTCGCCCACCTCGAGCGGGCCCTCGCGATGCAACCGGGGCACCCCATGGTGCCGCGGCTCATCGCGCGCGGACGTCGCAGCCAACTGGGGGCACTGGCGGAGGCGGGCGACGAGCGCGCGTGGGCGCTCGCCGAGGAACTGGGTGGGCTCGAGGGCCCCGACGACCAACTGGCCGCCGCGCTCGCCTACGCACGCGAGCCCGAGATTCACGGCGCGGCGGCGCTCCGGCACCTGGAAGCGGCCCTCCGCGCCGGGCTGCTTTGGACCGACATCGAACCCGAGGATCGCGCAATCTTGGACGCGGTGCCGGGTGCAACCGCGCTGTTCGAGGCGAGCGCGGCGCCGCGCTGAGCGCACCGGAGGCGCGCGGTCAGTTCGCGAGCCACGCCGCTGTGAACCACAGCACCGGCGTGGCCGCGAGCAACACGATCACGGTCGAGGGCAGCCCGAAGCGCAGGTACTCGAAGAACGACAGGTCGTGGTGCGGGCGCGCGCGTTCGGCGACGATCAGGTTGGCGACCGAACCCAGCAGCGTGAGATTGCCCGCGGCGGTGCATACGAACGCGAGCAACGCCCAGGTGAGCTCCGCTGGACCCAGCCCGGGCACGTAGGGACCGGCGAGCAGAACGAACGGCACGTTGGAGAACACGTTGGAACCGAGCACCGCGAACGCACTGAAGTTCGCGGCACCGGCAGCTTCTCCCGTGTGGATCGAAGGTCCGAGCACCTCGAACGCCTGCTGGACGAACCCCGTCCGCACCACCCCCTCGACCACGACGAACAGCGCGGCGAAGAACACGAGCAGCGGCCAATCCACACGTGCAAACGCGAGGTGCGGATCCTCGCGGTCGAGCAGCACCAACACCACTACCGCGCCAAGGGCCGCGAAGCCAAGGTGCGCGCCAGCCAGAAACGCGACGAGCAACGCGGCCAGCACGGCCAGCACACGGCCCTGGCCCCGGCCCGCGGCGCCGACGGGCAGCGGCTCCGCATCCCGCGCGAACGCACGCGGCAATCGCCGCCCGTACCACAGGACCAGCAACAGCGCATTGCCAACGAGCGCCACCAGCGCCGCGGGTCCGACGAGCGCCAGAAACCGCAGGAACGACAGTCCCGACAGGCTGCCGATGATCATGTTCTGGGGGTTGCCGACGAGCGTCGCGGCGCTGCCGAGGTTGGCGCCCGTGCACACGGCAATCAGGTACGGCCCAAGGGGCAGCCGCGCGCGTGTGCAGAGCCCCACGACGAGCGGCGTCAGGAACAGGCAGACGGTGTCGTTCACGAACAGCGCGCTCGCCGCGCCGCTGCACATCGAAACCAGCACGAGCAGCGCCACCGGCGTGGGCGCGACGGCCATGGCGGCGCGGCCGAGTCGCTCGAAGAGGCCCGCGCGCTCGACATAGGCGCTCAACAGCATCGTCGCGAAGAGCAGCACCAGGGTGTCGTGGTCGAGGGCCCCGTACGCCTCCCGGGGACTCAACGCGCCGATTCCCACCATCGCCACCGCGCCGAGCAGCGCCCCTGCCGGCCGGCCGATCGGCAACCAACGCAGGCGCCGCGCGGCGATCAAGAGCCACGTGACCGCGAACACAAGAACCGTCAGCGCACGCAGCCAGGGTTCCTGCTCCATACTGTCCCCGCCCACCGGGGCCGCGAAGTCTATGGCAGCCGACCAGCCGCTCCCCCATCGGCCCGACCCGACTCCTCCCGCCGAGGCGCGCCCGTGGGTCATCTCGGAAGTGCCGCCGGAGCGCACCCGCGCGCTGCGCCGGCGCGTGCTGGGCGGCGGTCGGCGCGGCCGTTACCTCGACGATGCGGGGCCCGACGGAGCGCACTTCGGCGCGTTCGACGGAGCCGGGCGCTTGCTCGGTTCGGCGGCGGTGCACCCCGAGCCCTGCCCGGGCGACGGCGCGACGGGGACCGACGACCTCTGGCGCCTGCGGGCCATGGCGGTCGAGCCGGAGTGGCGGGGCCGGGGCCTCGGGAAAGAACTCGTGCGCGCGGCGCTGGCGCACGCCGAGCCCCGGGGCGCGACCGGCCTTTGGTGCCACGCGCTCGAATCGGCGCGCGGTTTCTACCTTGCGCTGGGTTTCGTCGACGCGGGCGAGCCATTCGCGCCGCCCGGCGCCGCGCTCCACCGCACGATGTTCCGACGCACAGTGTTCCGCCGCGTTTCGGCGGTCCGCCCCGGTTAGGGCCCGATGCCCAGCGCGATCGGGGGCGAGACCTGCTCGGGGGAGCCGAGCGCGACCGCGCAGAACTGCAGTTCGCCGCCGACGAGCCCACCCAAGAGGCCCGGCGGCGGCGCGAACCCGGCGAGTGCCCGCCCCGCGCCGTCCAGGAGCCCCACGCTCTGCGGCAACAGCGCGCTGCCGGCCAGCTCGATCGAAAGTGCGACGACGGCGTCCGGGACCAGGGGCACGAGGCCCGCGCCGAGGGGCACACCCGGCCCGAGGCCCGACGCGCCGACCAGCACCAGGTACGGCGAAGTGGCGTCGGCTGCTCCGAAGTCCAGGGTCAACGGCACGAGGGCACCCGCGCTGGCGGAAACCTGGGCAAACCCCGCGTGCAACGCCGCCGGCGGATCCAACACAATGGCGAGCGGCGGTCCGAGTGTCACCGCGCCCTGGCCGTCATCGACGGTGACTTGGAGCTGCACTTCGCCCGGCGTCGATTTCGCGTCGACGGCAAACGCGTAGCTGCCGTCTTGGAAGTCGAGCACCGCCGACGTGCTGACGAGTCCCGTCGCGCCCAACTCGGCGACCGACAGCGTCGCTCCACCCGCCGTGAGTGGCACTCCGTTCACGTCGACGAGTTGCACACGCACGAAACTGCTGCTCGTGCCGTCGGCCGGCAGCCGCGCCGCCGACGGTGTGACCGTCGACAAGTAGTGGTCCGGTCGCCCGGCGAGAGCGGCGCGCCAGAGTTGGAACTCGGCGTCGAGCACGAGCACCGGATCGGTCGTGCCCGGGCCCCCGATCTCGTTGAGCGCCAGGTAGTAGCTGCCGTTCGCGCAGCCCTCGGCCGCGTTGCACACGCCGTCCACGTCGCCGGCGCGCGCGATCAGGAAGAACGCGGTGTGCGCGGACTTCTGGAAGCCCGGCGGCGGCGCGCCGCAGGAGGTCGGCGCGATCGAACTGCACGAGCAGCGGCCGTCGCCGCCGAGGGCGCGCGCTGCTTCCATGGCCGCGGCCACACGCTGTCCCAGGTCGCCCTGCGTGCCGATGAGGGCCGAACGCGCCGCGCTCAAGACCTGGGGCGCGGTCAGGATGTTGCCTTGGATCGCGTAGCGGATGGTGCCGATCTGCCCCGTGACCCCGCCCTTCGCCGCGCCGGCGCCGTTGCCCGTGAAGGTCACCGGCGCGTGCTGGGGCACGAGGTCGACGATGCCGTACTGGCGCACCTGGTGGGAGGGGTCCTCCTGCGCCAGTTGCGCGAGGATCGCGGCGGGCGCCACGCCGTTCTGCAGGGCGGCGAAGAGCTTGGCCCGGTTCACCGCGCCCTGGTCCACCGCGGATTGCGCCGCGGCGGCGCCCTTGCCGACGACCAGCACGGGCAGGGCGCGCTGGAGATCGAAGTTCGCGAGGCAGGTGGCACTGGCGATCGCGACCTCCCCCGTGGCGAGGTCGACCGCGATCACGGACCACGTGGCCATCGCTCCAGCGGAAAGACCGACGACGGCGAGGCCAGCGACGAGGGGGCGGAGCCATGCGCGCATGGGCCCATCCTAGGCGCGGGGCGACTTCCCGGGTCCGGGGCGCCGCGGGCCGACGCGAGACCCTGCCCGCATGGAGGGCCCAACGCGTCGGGCCCCCGGCCCGGCCCACGGCGCGATTCCCGGGACGCGGGGCGGGCGTCGGGAATCCGGGCGCATTGTCCGCGTGGCCCCGCACAAAGCATCGGCCCCGGCTATGCTTTCATCGCTCCAGTGGATATCGCCGGGCCGCCGGCCCGGCCAAACCCCCTACCTCCCACCGAGATGATCGCCACCCTCCTCCTGCTTTTGCCCCTCCTTGGCAGCACGCCCGACACCGGCGCGGCGCCCCTTCCCCAACCGTCGGCGCCGGAGGCCAACGACACCCTCGGCGAGACACGCACCTACCGCGTCACGCAGACGGCCAAACTCAGCGGCATCTCGAAGGACGCCAAGAGTGTGCGTTGGTGGATCGCGATCCCCGACAACGAGCGCCACCAGAACCTGCTCGACTTCGATCTCGTCGACGTGCCCGGCACGTGGCGCATCGAACGCGACGCGGACCGCGGCAACCGCTTCCTCTACCTCGAGGTCGAGAATCCCGGCAAGACGGAGCTCGAGGCCACCGTGCGTTTCACGTTGAAGCGCGAGCCCGTGCTGCAGATGGTCGATCCCGCGACGGTGGGCCCGATCCAGGACGTGCACCGCCAGCTCTTCGCCGACGCGCTGCGCACCGACGCGCCGCACATGGCGGTCACACCGGAGCTGCAGAAGATCGCGGACGAAACCTGCGGCGACGAAAAGAACCCGGCGCTGATCGCCAAGAAGCTCCTGCAGTACGTCGCCGAGTACGCGGACCACTACTCGAAGGACCCCAGCAAGCCCCACTGCGGCATCGGCACCGCCGAGGACTGCCTGACCAACGCCGGCGGCTGCTGCACGGACCTGCACTCGCTCTTCATCTCCCTCGCGCGCGCGAAGGGCCTGCCCGCGCGGCTGCAGATGGGCTACCGCCTGAACCCCAAGCGCGAGGGCGAGAGCTACGACCCCGGTTACCGCTGCTGGGTCGAGTACTTCCTGCCCGGCCACGGTTGGGTCAGCGCCGACGTCGTCGAAGCGGATGCTCCCGGCGGGCTCGGCGCCGAACGCTGGTTCACCGGCCTCACGGAATGGCGCCTTTGGCTCAACGAGGGCCGCGAGTTCCGTCTGCGCCCCGACGAAAACGCCAAGCCCGTGAACACGATGATCATCGGGCACGCCGTGGTGGACGGCAAGGTCGCGCGCGTCCTGCCCGATGGCCCCATGGAGGCCCAACTGAGCCGCACGATCCGCTACGAACAGGTGCGCTGAGACCCCCCGGCGGGGCCGCTCGCGGAGGGATCCGCGGGCGGCCCCGCTTTCCATTCCCCTACCCCCAAAGTCCCCCCCATGACGATTCTCGCCCTCTGTTTTGTGCTCTCGGGCGGCGCGAGCGAGGCAGCGCCCGCCAACTCCCCCACGATCCCCGTGCTCCCCCTGGAGCAGACCGACTCGATCTGGAGCCGGCTGCGGTTCTCGGCCGAAGGCCGGCTGCGCGCCGAAAGCACCTTCGACCAGGTCAACGGCGTCGACCGCCACCGCGGCCGCCTGCGCTTTCGCATCGGAGCCGAGTACGACCTGATGCCCGACGTGAAACTCGGCGCGCGGATCTCCACCCTGTCGGACGGACGGGACGCCAACAACCCGCACTGGGACTTCGGCGACGGGGACGGTTTCGAGGGCGGCGAGTTGGGTTTGGATCGATTCTTCCTGCAGTGGCAGGCCTGCGAAGCCCTCGCGCTCACCGGCGGCAAGTTCGCACATCCTTTCACGCGGCCGCCCGTGCTGCGTGAGCTCGCGTGGGACGACGACGTGCAACCGGCGGGTGTCGCGGCCGTGTGGAAACCGTCCACGACGGGCAGATTCGGCTTCGACGTGCGCGCAACGCACGTCGTCGCCGCCGAGGTCAACGAGAGCGGTGACGGCACGGGCTCCGATCCGGCGATGACCGGCCTGCAGGGCAACGCGAACTGGAAGGCGAGCGAGAGCGTGGACTTGAGCCTCGGCACCTCGTACTCCCACTGGTCCGGCGTCGACGACCTGGCCGTCGCGGACATCCAGGGCAACACCGCGGACGCGGAGCACTTCGCGATCTGGGACACGTTCCTCGCGGGCACCGTGCGCGGCGGCCCTCTGCACCAGACCACCGCCTTCGCGCAGTACTTCAACAACGTGGACGACGAGTCCGGCGAGGACACGGGCTTCGCCGTCGGCGTGCAGGTCGGCAAGTCCTCGAAGAAGGACGACTGGAACCTGTTCGCGGCCTACTACGACGTCGACGCCAACGCGGTCTTTTCCGCCGTGGCCCAGGACGACACTCCGATCGCGGGGACGGGCACGGGCGACGGCATGGAGGGCTTCGTGCTCGGCGGCCAATACTTCGTCGCCGACAACGTCTCCCTCAAACTCTGGGTCCTGACTTCGGACGCCGGCGAGTCGGAAGACCCGTACCGGGTGCGTTTCGACATCGACTTCCGCATCCTCTGAGCCACTAGCGGCATGACGCGGGCCCCGGGCGGTGGCGCCCGGGGCCCGAAGGCGCCACAATCTTCGGGCCCATGGGCCCAAGCCGCGCCACGACCCTGTTCCGGGTTGCCCTGACCACCGCTGCGTTCTACGGGTTGATCGAACTCTTCGCGGCCCTCGGCGGAGCGCATTCGGGCGCACCTGGCCGCGAGGCCCGCGGCTTTGACCCCGCGGCCCGCTACCTGGTGGCGGACCCCGAGCGGCCGGGGGGCTGGCGCACGCAGATGTTCCCGAGCGAATCCGAGGAGCGGCGCATTCCGCCCAAGGGAAGCGCGCGGCGCGTGCTCTTGTTCGGAGGCTCCAACACACAAGGATTCCCGCCGCACATCCTCGAGGAGCGCCTCGAACTCGCCACTGGCGGCGTGGACCACGAGGTCATCAACCTGGGCCGGCGCGGCTACGGGTCGGAGCGTGTGGCGATCCTCTTCGAACAGGCGCTCGACCTCGAGCCCGACGTCGTGGTGATCTACTCCGGCCACAACGAGTTCGTCGAGGCCGGTTTCCGCGCCGAGTTGGCCGAGACGAAACCCGCGGGTCCACTGGCGTCCGCGGCGGCGGTCGCGCGGCACCTGGCGCTGTTTCGCTGGCTGGAGGAGGGACTCGCCCCCGACCCCGCCGCTGCGCCGCGGCCCGAGGCGTGGCAAGGCGAGTTCGAGCGTTTCGCGGGCTTGGGGTACGACGAGACCCTCGCGCGTTTCGAGCGCTACCGCGACAACCTGCGCCATATGGTGGAGAGCGCCCGCGGGCGCGGCATCGAGACCGTGCTCGCGACGGTGGTCTGGAACCCGCTCTCGCCGCCGTTCGCGAGCAAGTTGCCGGCCGATGTGGATGGAGAGCTCCGCGCGCGCGCCCGCACGCTGCACGTGGACGGCATCGCCCAACTGCCGGCGCGTTTTCGGCCGCTGGCGCGGGACCGCGCGGACCTGCGGGTGCACGGCACGGATTTCCAGCGGCGCGAACGGGAGTTGCCCGCGGACGCCGAGCCGCCCCTGGCCCGCGCCTACGGCGGCAGGCTCGCCGAACGCAGCCCGCTCTGGCCGCCGCTCGAGCGCTGGTCCGAACGCGCCCACACGACCCTCTCGCTCTGGGGCGAACTGCTGGCGGGGCAGGTGGAGGAGGACGAGCGCGCGGCGTTCGCGCGCGCGGACGAACTCTTCGCCGCATCCTTGGCCGCGGTGCCGGACGTGCCGCTCGTACTGTTCCACCGCGGGCTCTGCGCGCTCGGCCTTTCCGACCCGTCGCGGGCCAAACAGCACTTTGCCGATGCCGCGCGCCTCGACCGCGCGCCGCGCAAGGGCAGTCCGCTCTCGAACGGGATCGTGCGCGAGGTCGCGGGCAGCGCGCAGGGCGTGAAGTTGTTCGACGCGGAGGCGCTGTACGAAGCGCGCGCGCCCGACGGGATCGTCGGTTTCGAGCTCATGGCCGACGAGTGCCACCTGCACGTGCTCGGCTACGGCGCGCTGATGTACGACCTGGCGGACTTCCTGGCGGGACGAGACCCGGATAGCGAGGGTGCGCGGTGAGCGCGTCGCGAGGAATGGCGGGCGCCGAGCCGCGTCGGCCGTGGCCCTGGGGGCTATCGGCGCTGGCGATCCTGGTGGTGTTCCTCGCACTCGTGGCCCTGGCCTGGTGGTCGGGGGGCGCCGGGCAGTTGCACGACCCGTTCACGTACCGCGTCGGCGGCTGAGGGTAGGCGCGATGGGGGTCGCGGGGCCGCGGAGCGGAGCGAAGAGCGCGCGCGCGGAGGGATCCGAGGGATCCGGGCAATTTCGCTTGCTCGCGGGTGGTTGCGGGTGGCGCGCACTCGCCTTAGCGTGGAGGGAACGCTGGGTCCTGCGGCGTGCGGGACCTGCGCTGGCTCTACTTCCCCGTCCTGGAGCTTCCATGCCGACTCTTTGGCTCGCCCTGCTGGTTTCCGCAGGCCCCCTTGCGCCCATCCAAACCACCACCTGCGATCCCGCCTGGGTCCCCACCTTTGGCTCCGAGCCTGGGTTGAACGGGACGGCGTTCGCTTCGGTGACCTTCGACGACGGTTCAGGACCCAAGCTCTACGTGGGCGGGTCGTTCACCGCCGCGGGCGGAACCGCGGTCAACAACATCGCCGCGTGGGACGGCGCCAGTTGGTCGCCGGTGGGCATCGGCCTCAACGGATCCGTGCTCGCGCTCGCGGTCTACGACGACGGCTCGGGGGACGCCCTGTACGCAGGTGGATCCTTCTCGCCGTTCCCGCCCCTCGTGGGCCCCAGCGCCGCGCGCATCGCGAAGTGGAACGGCAGCACCTGGAACACCGTGGGGGCCGGCGTCACGAATGCGGTGCGAGCCCTGGCGGTCTGGGACGACGGCTCTGGGCCGGCGCTGTTTGCCGCGGGGGACTTCACCGGTGCGGGCGGCGCACCCGCGAACCGCATCGCCAAGTGGGACGGCGTCGACTGGGCGCCGCTCTTGGGCGGCCTGAACGGCCGTGTCAACGCCCTCGAGGTGCACACGGACACGAACGGCACTTCCTTGTACGCCGGTGGAGTTTTCACGCAGGCATCCTCCGCGCAAGCCTCGGGGATCGCGCGCTGGAACGGCAGCCTTTGGCGGCCGGTGGGAGCGGGGGTGGCTTCGAGCACGACCTCCCTCGCGGTGAATGCGCTGGAGTCCTTCTCGGGCGCCCTGTACGTCGCTGGCCAGTTCACCAGCGCGGGCGGTCAACCTGCGAGCAATCTGGCCGCGTGGAATGGCGCCACGTACGCCGCCGTGGGTGCGGGCACCAACAACTCGGTGTTTGCCCTGCGCACGTTCGACGACGGGAGCGGCCCCTCCTTGTACGTGGGTGGCTCCTTCAGCCTCGCCGGTGGGCTGGGCACGGGTTCGACGGCGCGCTGGAATGGCTCCCAATGGAGCGCCCTGAACGGCGCACCGGTGGGGCCCGTGCAGAGTTTCGGAAGCCTCGATGATGGCGCGGGCCCGCGGCTCTACGCGTTGGGGGCCTTCGTGACCGCGGGCGGAGACAACGCGCCGCGCATCGCGCGCTGGGACGGCGTGAGCTTTGGTCCCCTGGGCCTGGGTGGCGTCAACGGCACCGTGCAAGCGGTCCGGACCTTCGACGACGGCAGCGGGCCCGCGGTGTACGTGGGCGGCGACTTCACCCAAATCGCCGGACAGCCCATCGCCTACCTGGCGCGCTGGCGCGATGGCCAGTGGAGCGCCGTGGGCGAGCCCCTCGACGGATCCGTGCTGGCGCTCGAGGTCTTGGACAGCGGATCTGGCCCGGCCTTGCACGTGGGCGGGTCCTTCGTCCAAGCGGGCAGCCTCACCGTGAAGGGGTTGGCCGCGTGGGACGGAACGGTTTGGACCGGCTTCGGCGGCGGCGTGGAGAACACCCCCGGTCCGTTCGTGGGCCCAGGTGTCGTGCGCGCCTTGGCAGTGCACGACGACGGGTCGGGGGCTGCGCTCTACGTCGGCGGCTCGTTCCAGTTTGCAGGCGGCGTCTCCGCGAACGGCGTTGCGCGATGGGATGGCTCCGTCTGGAACGCTCTCCCGACTCCGCTGCCGACGGGTGCCTTCGCGGTCTACAGCCTCGTCGAGTGGGACGCGGGCCAGGGTCCGGAGCTCTTCGCGGGTCTCTTTAGTGCCTCTTTGGGCGCACCTACCGGCGTGGTGCGCTGGGATGGGAGCGTTTGGTCCACCCTGGGGCAGGGATTGTCGGGCGCGGACCTCTTTGGGGTCATTGTCGAGGAACTCACCGTCTTCGACGACGGCACCGGCGAAGCGCTGTATGCAGGCGGTGCCTTCAGCAACTCGGGCACCCAGACGGTGCGAAATCTCGGCCGCTGGAATGGGAGCGCGTGGCAAGAGGTGGGCGGCGGCACCCTGGGTGCGGTGCGCGCCATGGCGGCGGCGGACGACGGCACCGGTACCGCCCTGTTCGTGGGTGGTGAATTCACCGCGGTGGGCCCCACCTTCCAACCTGCAGGCGGCGTCGCGCGCTTCGATGGCGCCCTTTGGACGCCGATGGCGACGACTTGGACCGGCAGCGTCCTGGCGATCGGGGGACAACAGCTCTCGGAGGGTCCGGCGCTGCTCGTGGGCGGCGCATTCACTGCCTCTCCCGGGGGAGACAGCTACCTGGGCAAGTGGAAGGCCTGTGGGCTGGGCTCCTTTTCCTCGCTCTCGGGCTGCTTCGGCAACAGCGTTGCCCTCGCAACCCTCTCGGCAGGTCTCGTGCAGGGTCAAACCGCCGACTTCGTGAGCACGAGTGGCCAAGGGGACGGTCTCGCGCTTCTCTTCACCGGGGTGCCCATCGCATTCGGCACCGGCTGCGGGCTCTTGGTCCCCGGCGTCGGCGAACTGCTGCTCAGCACCCTGAACGGGCCGTACCAAGTGGGCAGCGCGATCACCGCGAACGGGTCCGCTCCGTTCCAGGTGGCAGTGCCGCCGCAGCCCTCCCTGGTGGGCTTGGATCTGGGCTTCCAGTCGGCCCACCTGGCCACGTCGGTGCCGGGTGTCCCCGTGAGTTTGAGCAACGCCCTGCTCGGGCGGATCTTGCCTTGATCCGCGGGCCCGCCGTGCGCTTGGCCTGAGCGTGGCCGGCACGACGTCGGCACCGCCCGGGTCGCCCGCGCGCAGGTGCCGTTCGTCCCATTGCGGGACGGGGTTGGGGTTCGGTCGAGGGCAAAACTCGGCCGACGCCCCGATTTTGTCCCCATCACGGCGAAAGAGGCTGGAAGCGGGCTGGAAAGGGAGATAGTTTGCGTCGGGCATTCAAACGAACGTTCGATTGCGCCGAAGAACTTCCCCTTCCACCCATGCTGCCCCGCGACTCTGCCCAGCCTCCCCCTGGGGTCGGCCCGGTTCCGGGCGCCGACACGCGCCAGCGTCTTCTCGACGCCGCCGAACGCCTCTTTGCCGAGCGCAGCTACGAAGCCACGTCCCTGCGGCAGGTGACGGCCGCGGCTGGCGCCAATTTGGCTGCGGTGAACTACCACTTCGGGTCCAAGCAGGGTCTTTTCCGCGCGGTCTTCCTGCGCCGGATCGAGCCCATCAATACCGAGCGGATGGGGCGCCTCGCGGCCCTCGAGGCCGGGGAAGCAGCGGGGCAGCCGGTCGTCCTCGAGGAGCTCCTGCGCGCGCTCATGGAACCCGCCCTCGATCTCGCGCGCCAGGAGGACGGGCGCTGGTTCGCGCGCCTCGTCGGCCGCGCGTTCAGCGAGCCGGGCGAACACTGGACCGCCGTCGATGCCGAGTTCCACGAGGTGCGCTCGGCGTTCGTGCGCGCGTTCGCGCGCTCGCTGCCGCACCTCCCGCCGACGACTCTGGGTTGGCGGCTCTTCTTCGCACTGGGTGTGCAGTGTGTGCTGCTGGCGGGTGCGTCCCAACACCAGCGCATCACGGGGGGGCTCGCCGGCGACCTCGCGCCCGAGGTGGTGCTCGACGAACTAGTGGCCTTCGCCGCCGCGGGGCTGCGCGCGCCCGCGGGGGAGCCGGGCACGTGAAGCGCGCCGCGGCGCTCGGCCTGGCGACGCTTTTGCTCGCCGCCTGTGCGGGCCCGTCCGCCGGACCGGCGGGGCGCGATGGCCACTCTGCCCTCGCCGCGGCCCTGCCGAGCGAGTTCACGGTGCGCACGATCCAAGGCGATGCCGCGGCTGGCCCCTGGTGGGCCGATTGGGGCGATGCTCGGCTCACCGCGTTGGTCGAAGAGGGGTTGCGCGAGAGTCCCACCCTCGGCGCCGCGCTCGCGCGTCTCGAGGCGGCCGCCGCCGTGCAGAGCCAGCGGGATGGCGACCGCTGGCCGAGTTTGAGCGCCACGTTGGATGGCACACGCCAGCGGCAGGTGTTCGTCGGACTGCCCCTGCCCGGCGGCCCCATCGACACCACTTCGAACAACTTCGGGCTGGGGCTCGACGTGGCGTGGGAGCTGGACCTTTGGGGGCGGCTCGCGGCGGCGTCCCGCGCGGCGCGGTACGACTTCGAAGCGAGCGCGCTGGACCTCGCCGCAGCGAGCGAGTCCCTCGCGGCGCAACTCGTGCGCGCGTGGGTGCGCGCGGCGGAAGCGAACCGGCTCGAAGATCTGGCGGAAAGCACGCTGCGAAGCCGCGCGGAGACGCTCGAAACGGTGCGCGCGCGTTTCCGGCGCGGGCTGCGGCCGTCGGCGGACTTGCACCTCGCGGAGACCGAACTGCAGACCGCGCGGGCGTTGCTCGAGGGGCGGCGCCTCGGGGCCGCCGCCGAGCAGCGCCAGTTGGAGGCGCTGCTCGGCCGTTATCCCGAGGGAAGGCTGGCGACCGGTGACGACCTGCCGCGGCCCTCGACGCCTGTGCCGCGCGCGGTGCCTGCCCAACTGCTGGCTGCGCGACCCGACCTCGCCGCGGCGGAGGCGCGCCTCTTGGCGGCCGACGAACGTGTGGCGCAGCGCCGCGCGGAGCTCTACCCGCGCCTCTCGCTGGGCGGCTCGTTCGGCACCCGCAGCGACGACGCCGCGGACCTCTTCGACCTGGACTTTCGCCGTTGGAGCCTGTTCGGCAACCTGGTGCAGCCGCTCTTCGAAGGCGGGAGACTGCGCGCGCGTGTCGACGAGGCGGACGCCAACCGACGGGCGTTGCTCGAGGAGTTCGCGGGGCTCGTGCTGAACGCGTGCCTCGAGGTCGAACTCGCACTGGCGACGGAGGTCTTCCGCGCCAACGAAGAGGGTGCGCTGGTCGCCGCCCTCGCCGCCGCGCGCGATGCCGAGACTGCGCTGCTCGAGCGCTACCGGGCCGGCCTCGTCGAACTGCTCGATCTGCAGAACGCCCAGCGGCGCACGCTCGACCTCGAAACCCGCTCCATCGAAGTGCGCGCGAGGCGACTCGAAGCGCGCATCGATCTGCACCTCGCCCTCGGCGGTCTCGTCTTCGACAGGGACGAATCCCCCACCAGCGATACCCCATGAACGCCTCTTCCCCTCCGTCGCGGTGGCTGCGCGTCCTGGCGCAAATGGCCCTCGTGCTCCTCGTGCTCGCCGTGGGTGTCTTCGGCTTCGACGCCCTCGTGCGCTCGCGGCCCGCAGTGACCAGCACACCCACTCCCGAGCGTCTGCCGCCGGTCGAGGTGCACTTCGCCGCGCCCGCAGCCCTGCAACTCGAAGTCACCACCATGGGTCTGGTCGAGCCGCGCGCGGTGCTGCGGCCCGCCGCCGAGGTGGCTGGTACCGTGCGGCGTGTGCATCCCGACTTCGCCGCGGGCAACTTCGCGCGCGAAGGGACAGTGTTGGTCGAGCTGGATCCGCGCGAGTTCGAGATGGCACTGGTCGAAGCGCGCGCCCGCGTCGCCGAGGCCGAAGCGGCCGTCGCGCGCGAAGAGGCCGAGGCCGAAGTGGCCCGCGACGAGTTGGCGCGGGCCGGTGTGAGCGAACCCAGCCCGCTCGCGCTGCGAGCGCCGCAGTTGGCCCAGGCCCGCGCCGCACTGGAGGCCGCGCGCGCCCGCGCAGCGCGCGCCGAGCTCGACTTGGAGCGCACCACTTGGGCCGCGCCCGTGGACGTGCGTGTCGACCGGCGCGCGGTGGAAGTCGGTCAGTACGTGCGCGCCGGCGATCCGCTCGGCGAGCTGTTCGCGGTGGACGCGGTCGAAGTGCGCTTGCCGCTTTCGGATGCGGAGCTGGCGCAGCTCGATCTGCCTCTCGGACAGGATCTGGGCGAGGGCATCGCGGTGGAACTCGAGGGCACGGTCGCGGGCGAAACGGCCCGCTGGCAGGGCCGGCTCGTGCGTGTGGAGGGCCGCGTGGAGCCCTCGACGCGCCTCGTCTATGCGGTGGTGCGTGTGGACGATCCCTACGGCCTTGCGGGAAGCGGCGCGGCGACGTCCGCGCCGCTGCTCGTCGGGACGTTCGTGCGCGCGCGCATCCCGGGCCGCGTGATCCCCGCAGCCGTGCGGCTGCCCCTGGTGGCCCTGCGCGGCGGCGACGAGGTGTTCGTGCTCGACGACGGCGATCGCCTCGTGCGCCGCAAGGTCGCGTTGGTCGCGCGCGGCGCCCGCGAGATCGTCGTTTCGGCGGGGCTCGCCGCGGCGGAACGTGTGGTCACGAGCGCGCTCGACGTGGCCGTGGACGGGATGCGCGTGCGACCGGTGGCCGCGCAGGCCTCGGGCGAAGGGCAAGACGAATCGCCTGGGACCACGGCGAGCGGCGGTACGGGGAACCAGCCGTGAAGGGTGTGCTGGCCTGGTTCGCGGACAACAGGGTTGCCGCGAACCTGTTGATGGGTTCCATCGCCGTGATCGGCTTGCTGGCGGTGCCCTACGCCATGGTCGAGGTGTTCCCCGAGGCGAGCGCCGACCGTGTCACCGTGACCGTCGCCTACCCGGGTGCAGCGCCGGAGGAAGTGGAAGCCTCGATCTGCGTGCGCATCGAGGAGGCCATTTGGGACGTGGACGGTATCGAGGAGATCACCTCCACGTCGGCCGAGGGCGGCGGCACGGTCACGGTCGAAGTGCGCACCGACGCCGACACACGCGACGTGCTCGACGACGTCAAGGCGCGTGTCGATGCGATCGACACGTTTCCCGAGGAGGCCGAGCGACCGGTCGTGCAGGAGTTGATCCTGCGGCGGCCGGTGGTCGACGTGGCGCTCTACGGCCCGAGCGATGAGGCTTCGCTCAAACACCTCGCCGAGCGGGTGCGCGACGAACTCGCGGCCCTCGAGCACATCTCGCAAGTCGAGGTGGTTGGCACACGCCCCTACGAAATCGCGATCGAACTGCGCGAGGACGAGCTGCGGCAGAACGGCCTGAGCATCGACGAGGTGGTCGCGGCCGTGCGGCAGTCGTCGCTGGACCTGCCCGCCGGTGCGCTGCAGACTCGCTCGGGAGAGATCCTGCTGCGCACCGTTTCCCAGGCCTACACGGGCGCGGAGTTCGCGGAGCTCCTGCTGCGCACGCGGCCCGATGGCTCGCGTGTGCTGCTCGGCGACGTCGCCAACGTCGTGGACGGCTTCGCGGAGACGGACCAGTCCTCGCGCTTCGACGGCCAGCCCTCCGCCCAGGTGCGGGTGTACCGCGTGGGCCGCCAGAACGCGCTCGAAGTGGCCGAAGCCGTGCGCACTTGGGTCCAGGGAGCGCGGGCGCGTCTGCCCGAGGGCATCCAAGTCACCACGTGGCGCGACGAGTCCGTGATCCTCGCCGGGCGCCTCGAGTTGATGGTGCGCAACGGCTTGGGCGGACTCGCGCTGGTGTTCGTCGTTCTGGCCCTGTTCCTGCGCTTCCGCCTGGCCTTCTGGGTTTCGCTCGGCATCCCCGTGTCGTTCCTCGGCGGCCTCGCCGTGATGCACCAGGCCGGTGGTTCGATCAACCTGATCTCGCTCTTCGCGTTGATCCTGGTGCTCGGCATCGTGGTCGACGACGCGATCGTGGTCGGCGAGAGTGTGCACCGCGAGCAGGAGGAGGGTGAGCCGGGTCTCGCCGGTGCGGTGCGCGGTGTGCGCGACGTCGCGCGGCCGGTGATCTTTGCGGTGCTGACCACCGTGGCGGCCTTCTTGCCGATGGCCTTCCTAGAGGGCTTCGTGGGCCGCATCTGGGCGATCATTCCCCTCGTGGTCGTGCCGGTGCTGCTGTTCTCCCTGGTGGAATCGCTCCTGATCCTGCCCGCCCACCTGGCGCACACACCTTTGTGGATGGAGCGTTCCGTGCGCCACTTCCCGTTCTCCTGGTGGCGCCGTTTCCAGGACGTGTTCGCGAACGGCTTGGTCGGCTTCGCGCGGCACATCTACCGGCCGTTCCTCGAGTTGTGCCTGCGCTGGCGCTACGCGACACTCGCGGCGGCGGTCGCTGCGTTGCTCTTGACCGTGGGCCTGGTGGCGGGCGGACGCATCCGGTTCGTGTTCCAGCCCGCGGTGGAGGCGGACAACGTGGTGGCGCAGTTGGAGCTGCCGCTCGGCACGCCGCTCGAACGCACCTCGGAAGTGGTCGCGCGTGTCGAAGCCGCCGTGGAGACGCTGCGCGCCGAGATCGATGCGATGGACCCGCCGGACGAGGAGGGCAGCAAACTGCGGCACGTGTTCACCAGTTTGGGTTCCCAACCCTTTCTGGCGGACCAGCAGCGCAATGCGTCGCTCCTCGCGTCGACAAGCGGCGGCGCGCACCTGGCCGAAGTGAACTTGGAACTTGCGCCCTCCGAGCGGCGCAACTTCGCGTCGTCGTGGGTAGCAGGGCGCTGGCGCGAACTGGTCGGCGACATCCCGGGCGCGGTGGCGTTCGACGTGAACTCGGACCTGATCTCGGCGGGCAAGGCCGTGCACGTGCGGCTCGCCAGCAACTCGCTCGACGAGTTGCTCACCGCGTCGGACCGCGTGCGCGCGGAGCTCGCCGCCCTGCCCGGCACACGTTCGATCCAGACGAGCTGGCGCGCGGGCAAACAGGAACTGCGCCTCGAACTCCTGCCCGAGGGCGAGGCCGCTGGCCTGCGCCAACGGGACCTGGCCCTGGCCGTGCGCGGCGCGTTCTACGGCGCCGAGGCCCAGCGCATCCAACGCGGGCGCGACGAGATCAAGGTGATGGTGCGCTACCCGCGGGACGACCGCGCGAGTCTCGACGCACTCGACAACCTGCGGGTGCGGACCCCCGACGGTCGCGAGCTGCCGTTCACCTCGGTCGCCCGCGCGGAACTCGGCCGGGGTTTTGCGTCGATCCAGCGGGCGTCGCGCTCGCGCACCGTCGACGTGACAGCCGAACTCGACCCCGATGCAGCCGAAGCCGCCGGCATCGGCCCCACGGACCTGCGCGTCGCGCTGTCCGAACGTGTGCTGCCTGCCCTCGCCGCCGATCTGCCCGGGCTCTCGTTTTCCTTCGAGGGCGAGCAGCAGGAGCAGAGCCGCACCCTGGAGCAACTGGCGATCCTCTACCTGCTGGCGCTCTTTGGCATCTACGCGCTGATGGCCGTGCCCTTCCGCTCCTACGTGCAACCGTTGATCGTGATGTTGGCCGTGCCCTTCGGCGCCGTCGGCGCGATCCTGGGCCACGCGTTGCTCGGTTACGACTTCAGCATCGTGTCGCTGCTCGGTCTCGTGGCGCTGAGCGGGGTCGTCGTGAACGACAGCCTGGTGCTGGTCGACTACGTGAACCGGCACCGGGACCGGGGCCTCAGCGAGTTCGAGGCCGCGGCCGAGGCCGGCCAGTTGCGCTTCCGGCCGATCCTGTTGACGTCCCTCACCACCTTCGCGGGTCTCACGCCGCTGATGTTGGAGCGCTCCCTGCAGGCCCAGTTCATGATCCCGATGGCCATCAGTTTGGCCTTTGGTGTGATGTTCGCGACCGTGATCAGCCTCGTGCTGGTGCCGGCGGCCTACGGCGTGCTCGCGGACCTGGGCCGCGCCGGGAGGTGGTTGCTCGGCGCCGCCCGGGCGCCGCGGACGGCGCGGCAGATGTGAACTGGGCTCGTCGGCCCACCGTCGCCCCCCGTTTGGCCCCCCGGGGCGGGCTTTTTTTGGGTTGGCCAGGGGTCGATCCCGCGCGCTCGTGTGGCCTACACTCGGCTGGGCGCTCCGGACGGGGCCTGGCACGGGACCAGGGTGCGGACTAGAAGAGCGGCCGGTTCGTTCCCCAGCCCCCCCGCCCATGCCGACCCGCGACCCCTCCCTGCGCCTCGACCTCGAACGCGCCCTAGCGCGGGTCGCCGAGCGGGCCTTCCCGGAACCCGCCGACCCGCGGGCCGCGTCCGCCACCCGCGCCGTGGGGCTGGAGCAGGAACGTTTTTTGGTCGAGCTCGACAACGAGGGCCGACCTGGGCGCCGGCTCACCCTCTCGGCCGTGGCCGCCCGCGTACTCGCGCGAGCCAAGGTCGGCGACGGCCTGCTGTTGCCGGCGGATGAACAGCGCTACCCGCCCCACGTCGACTTGGCCCGCGGCGGCACGCTGACCTTCGAGCCGGGCGGCCAGATCGAACACTCGACGTGTGTGCACACGAGCGCGACGGGCGCGCTCGCCGACCTGCGCGCGGTGGTGCACAAGTTGGAGCAGATCTTCGACACGCGGCGTGTGCGCCTCGTGGCCGTGGGACTCGACCCCTGGCACACACCGAAGGACGTCCCGCAGCAACTCGACGCGCCGCGTTACCGCGCCATGGACGAGTTCTTCGCCCTGCGGGGACCCGCGGGCGCCTACATGATGCGCCTCTCCTGCAGCTTGCAGGTCAACCTCGATCTCGGCGCGGGCTCCGTGCGCGACGAACGCTGGACCCTGGCCAACCTGCTCAGCCCCGCGGTGACGGCACTCTTCACCACCAGCGCGGGCGAGATGGACGGGGCCCATTGGGCCTCGCGCCGCGCGCGTGTGTGGCAGACAATCGATCCGACACGCGCCGCGGTTCCGCGGCCGTTCCTCGACCATCCGGAATGGGGGCCGGCGCGCCAGTACGCCGAGGCGGCGCTCGACGCGGACGTGATGCTCGTTCGCAACCAACCGGACGCGGCGGTCACCGGTCGCCCCGGGTGGACCATGCGTCAGTGGATCCTCGACGGCCATCCCGAGTACGGGTTCCCTTCGGAAGAGGACCTCGACTACCACCTGACCACGCTCTTCTTCGACGTGCGTCCGCGGGGTTTCTTGGAGCTGCGCACCGTCGACGCACTGCCCTATTGCTTCCGTCCCGCGCCGGTCGCGTTCTTCGCCGGGCTGCTCTACGACGAACGGACCCGCAGCGCGGCGCTCGAACTCCTTCTGCCGCGGCGGCGCGAACTGGTGTCGCTCTACGAACGGGCCGCGCGCGCGGGGCTTGGCGACGAGGTGGTGCGCCGCGACGCGACCGCGCTCTACCGCATGGCGCTCGAAGGTGTCGCGCGTCTCGGCGAGGGGTTCCTCGACGCAGCCGGACAGGCCTCGGCCCAGGACTTCGGCGAGCGTTTCACCGAACGCGGGCGGTCGCCGGGCCACGAGTTCGCGGAGGCGCTCGAACGGGGACCCGCGGAAGGATTGGACTGGGCCATGAGCTCCGGCTGCGGGGGCGCCGGCGAGGCGGTGGCCGAGGGTGCCGCGCAGGCGGGCTGCGGGGGGCCCCGTGCGTAGCGCTAGCCGGCGCTCGCCCGCACGGGAGCGCTGGATCCTGGACGTGTCCCGGGCGCGGGCGCGACTCGTCGCGCTGGCGGAAAGCATGGATTCGGCGCAGTTGCAGCGCGCCGCTCAGCCTTTGGGTCCGCCGCTCTGGGACCTCGGCCACGTGGCGCACTTTGCGCAACTGTGGTTGCTGGTGAAGCTCGGGGGTGAGCCGGTGCTGGATGCCGACGGTGCGCGCCGTTACGACCCCGAACGGTATCCGCGCGACCGGCGCGAAGCGGTCCTCGAACCCTTGGAGAAGGTGCTCGGCGACTTGCACGCCGTCGAGCGCGCCGCGACGCAGTTCCTCCTCGAGCGCGCGGACGAGCGACATCCACTTCTCGTGGACGGTTGGGTGTGCCGCATGGTCGCGAGCCACGAGGAGCAGCACACGGAGACACTCCTGCAGTTCGCCCAGCGAGCGGGTTTGACGGTCGATCTCGGAGGGCGCCGACCACCGGTCGTCGCCAAAGGGCTGGACGAAGCCGAACGTGTCGAGATCGCCCCGTGCATCACTTCGATCGGACTGGAGCGGCGCGGCGGATACGACAATGAGTCCCCGGAGCACGGCGTTGCCCTCGATGCCTATGCCATCGACCGCTGGCCCGTCTCGAACGGCCGGCTGATCGAGTTCGTCGAGGCGGGCGGATACCGTCGCCGCGAACTTTGGAGCACCGCTGGTTGGGAGTGGAACCGCGCCCGCGCCCTCGCGGCGCCGCGCGACTGGCGGCCAGACGCGGGCGGGCGCTGGTGGCGGCGGCACTTTGGGGTCTGGGTTCCCGTCGACGAACACGAGCCCGCCCAGTTGCTCTCCCTGCACGAGGCCGAGGCGATCGCGTCATTCGCGGGTGCACGCCTGCCCAGCGAGTGGGAGTGGGAGCACGCGGCGAAACTCGGGCTGTTGCAACTCGCCGAGGGCGGTGTGTGGGAGTGGACCTCGACGGACTTCGCTCCCTACCCAGAGTTCGAGCCCTGGCCCTATCCCGAGTACAGCGCGACACACTTCGGCCGCGGGTACCGTGTGCTGCGCGGCGCGGCGTGGACGGTTGGGCCTTGCCTGGTACGGCCGACCTACCGCAACTGGGACCTGCCCGCGCGCGACCACCTGTTCGCGGGCCTGCGCCTCTGCCGCGGGGGCCAAGGCTGATGTGCCGCATGGCGGCCCGCATCGGGATTTCGGCGCCCCTCTCCAGCCTGGTCTACGACGCTCCGCACGGGTTGGAGCGCCAGTCGTACCTGCCGCAGGAACTGCTCAGCGGGCACGTGAACGTCGACGGCACCGGTGTGGCCTGGTGGCCGCGGCGCGGGCCGGGCGAGCCGCTGCTCTACCGCACCGAACTGCCGCCGTGGGCGGATGGCAATCTGCTGCGGCTCCTGCCGCGCCTACACGCGGAAGTGGAGGTGGCGCTCGTGCGCTCGGCCACACCGGGGCAGGGCCAGGGCGAGCAGGCGGTGGGACCCTTCATCGGTGGCGGCTTGGCCGTCGCGCACAACGGTTTTGTCGAGCGGTGGAACGAGCGCGCGAAACGGCCGCTGCTCGCGGCCCTCGACGACGATCTTTTCGCCGCATCCCGCGCCGGCACCGACTCCGAAGTGCTGTTTCTACACGTGTTGCAAGCCCGGCGCGGCCTCGCTGGTGCGGCCCTCGAAACGGTGGTGGCCGCGGCGCTCCGGCGTGTGGGCGACGAGCTCGAGATGCTCGATGTCGCTGCGCGTTTGGACGTTCTGGTGTCGGACGGAACGCGCGTCCTGGCCGCGCGCTGGGCCCTGAACCTGGACAGCAACGGCCTCTACGTGTGCCACGGCGACGGCGGCACGGTGTTTGCTTCCGAACCGCTGGACAAGGCCTCCCGTTATGTTGCGCTCGAACCCGGCCACTGGGCGGCGAGCGATGGCGCAAACCTACGCTCCGGGCCCCTGACCTGATCACCCATGCCTTTGAATCCCCGCACATCCGACGGCCGCGCCACGGGCACCGCGACGCCGCGCTTCGAGTTGGCACACATCGGCCCCCACGTGGACGACGGCGAACGGGCGGTGGCGGAACTGCGTGCGGGCCTCGGTCGCTCGCCGGCGCACCTGCCGGCGCGGCTCCTCTACGACGCCCGCGGATCGGCCCTGTTCGACGCGATCACCGAACTGCCCGAGTACTACCCCACGCGCGCGGAGACCGAGATCCTGGAGCGCCACGCGGGCGAGATCATCGAACGCGCGGCGCCCGCGGAGCTCTTCGAGTTGGGTTCGGGGTCCTCGCGCAAGACGCGCATCCTGATCGAGGCCGCGCTCGAACGCGGCTGCCGGCGCTACGTCGCGTTGGATGTCAGCGCGAGCGCACTCGAACAGGCGGGACTCGAACTGGTCGCAGCGCACGACGAGTTGTCCGTGCGCGCCCTTGTCGCGGACTTCGCCTCGGGTCTCGCCCACCGCGCCGGCCCTGGCCCCCGCTTGGTCTTGTTCCTCGGTTCCACTCTCGGCAACTTCCGGCCCGAGGAGCGCCGCCGTTTCCTCAAGCAGTTGGCGCTGAGCCTGCGCCCGGACGACCGCCTGCTGCTCGGCTACGACATCGTGAAGCCGGCGGCGGTGCTCGAACTTGCGTACGACGATCCCGCGGGGGTTACGGCCGCGTTCGTCCGCAACGGCCTGCACAACCTGGCGCGTGTGGGCGGCGAGCCGATCCCGCTCGCTGCCTTCGCCTACGAGGCCAAGTGGATTCCGGAGTCGTCCCACATGGAGATGCGCCTCGTCGCCCGCCGCGACCTCCGCATCCGCCTGCCGAACCTGGACCTCCACCTCGACCTCGCGGCGGGTGAGTTCCTGATCTCCGAGATCTCGACCAAGTTCACCCGCGAGAGCCTCGCGCGCGACCTGTCCGAAGCCGGCCTGACGGTCGACGTAACGTTCGCGGACCGAGCCAAACGGTTCGAACTGCTGCTGGCCCGCCCCCAGGGCTAACGCGGGCGCCGCGCGACGATGGCGGAGAGGATCGTCCGCGCCAGAACTGCCCAGCATGGTCCTCGCCGAAAGAAGTTCCGCGGGCAGCGTTACGGCTTCTTGGCCGGTGGTTCCGACGTGATCGCCTCCTCGGTGTCGCGCAGATGCGCGTTCCGCAGACCCTCCAACCCCACGACAGCTTCCAACTCGATGCGGGCGTAGCGGCCGTGGGGGAGGATGCCGGCGAAGAGATTCGGTGGAGTCGCCGGGATTTTGCGAGCGACGTAGAGCTTGGGTTCCGGGCCAAGGAATATGCGCGCAGCGGAGATCAGGCCCGTCGAGTCGGGCTCGCCATCCGAGACGTAGATGTGCTCGTCGGCCGGGCGGTGGGCCGGATGGCGACGATTGTTCGTATCCACCAGCGCGAGAGCACCGAAGCTGCGGTCCATCACGACAATGCGAGGCTCCCTCGCGAAGAACTTGGAAATCCAAGTCGCCTGCTCCAAGGGCTCGGGCTCACGCTCCAAGAACACTCCTTGCCAGCCGATCATGTCCGAGTGAGCGGACTGCGCGAACGTGGAGTACGGTAGCTCCGTTCGAACGACCTTGCCCTCCGCATCCAAAGTGATCCGGCAGAAGACCACGCTCCACGCTGTCTTCGCGCCGATCACCTCGACCGGCCCGTTCGAGTGCAAACCCAAGCGGATCCAGAGGGTGAGCGGGTCGGTATCGTCGAACCACGCGCCAAGGACGAAGATCTCCCTGATCGACCGAAAGGCCCCGAGCGAACGGCCGCGCAAAGGGGCACCGACATCCGGGATCGTGACCGCTGCCAGCAGCTCCTCGGTGCGGAGTTCGGGCCACAACTCGAGCCGCGGCTGGAGCGTCGCGACGTCGTGGAAGTGAAGATCGAGGGCCACCACACCACCGCTTTCCACTCTCGGATACCGACCGACTCGCAGGATCGAGCCGCCATGCAGGTGTGGGGAGTGCACGGTCGCGCCCGCAATGTACCCCGGCGGCTGGAACGCGGCCGCCCGATTCGCCAGCTCTCGGTTCGCCAAGTCGATGGGAACGCTGCAAACCCAGCGGCTGCCAACGACGACGACATCGTGCAGCGTCGGCGTGTCGCTGCCTGCAACCGGAGTCACGGACACCAACCACGCAGGCCCCGTCGCTTCGCTCGGAAGATCCAAGATGAACTCGACGGGTGTGAACTTCTCGGGACCGACCACCGGAATCCAAGTCAGCCTGGGAACGTCTTGCTCCACACACAGGCCCATGACTCCCGGCGGGCTCTGCGTCGTGCGCTGGACCGGGAAGACTCCCCCAGAAGCAAAGAAGCCGGGCTCCGAAGCGAAGAACCCCGACTTCGGGTGCCCGGCGATCGCATGGATCTCGCGAAGGTTGGAGTCGTGGATCGTCAGGCGCGCAGGTGCGCCGCCCGGCCCCGGGGAACCCGTGGGATCCACGACGATGTAGAAGGTGCCCTCCTCCGTCTCCAGGCGGTGCAACGCGGTGTCGAGGGACTGGGAGAGGGCGCCGGGGACGATTCCACAGGCGAGGAGAACGAGGGCGAGAACAGAGGTCTTCGACATGGGTGGGAACTCCCTCGAGGTGGGCCCAGGCCATCGGGCCAGGGATAGCGCCACACCTCGACCACGACCCTACCGCCGGGATCCGCATCGCACCGTGACCCGCGCGTAACGGGGGCATACCAACGGCTCCCGGCCCTCACGGATCGGCAGCGGGGGGCAGGAGCTACCCCAGGCACGGTCTCGGGCTTGGGGCGGGGCGGCGGCCGCGGGGGGCGTGGCGGGGCTACACTTGGGGCGTTGCCCTTTGGTGGGAGCCCATGGGAGTCCTCTTTGGCCATCGTCCGCCCGTCGATACGCGGGTGCTCGTCCTACTCCGGGTGGATAGCCAGCGCCTTGCGGCCGCGCTCCCCCCGGGCCTGACGCCGCGGTCCTGTCGAGGAACGGGGCTGCTCGTGCTCGACTTCGCGTGCCGGCGGGGCTGGGGCGCCGGCTGGCAGGCCCTGCTCGCCAAGGACGAGGCGCCGGTCAGCCAGCTCGCCTGGCGGGTGCCGGTCCTCCGCGAGATCGATGGCCACGCCTGGCCCGAGCTGTGGGTCGCCCGACGGGTCGCAAGTCCGGGCCTCGGGGCCGACTGGCCGCGGCGCCTCGTGGGCCTGCACCGCGACCGGGTGAGCTTCCACGTCAGCGAGACCGGCACCCACCTCGAGATCGCCGCACACCTCGGCGAGGGCACCCCGTTCCAACTCTGCGCGGAGTCGCGGCCGGGGCTGACGGGCTCCGTCTTCGGCGGCGTGCGCGAGGCCAGCGAGGAGTTCGCGCGTTTCGGGCCGCTCTCCGGTGCCAGTCCGATCTTCTCCGCTAGTGAACGCGCGCGCCTCGTGCCCGTCGGGCTCACCCTCGAGCCGCTGCTCCTGCACAGCTTCGAGGTCGAAACTCTCGAGCCGAACGGCGGGGCCCTCGAGTTCGAAGTCGACAGCGCGTTCCGACTCGTCGACCGCACGCGGCGGCCGGCCCGCGCGCGGCTCGCGGAGTTCGCGCGCCTCGCGGGCGGCGGGGCGGCGCCGGGTGTGTCGCCGGCGCTCTGCGAGCGCGGTTAGCTCACAACTCGCGGGCGAACACCCGCGCGGGGTCGCGGAACGATTTGAACTCGAGCGCGTTGCCCGAGGGATCGAGCAGGAAGAACGTGGCCTGTTCGCCGACTTGGCCCTCGAAGCGGATGCGCGGCGCGATCAGGAACGCCGTGCCGCGGGCGCCGAGCCGCGCGGCCAAAGCGTGCCAGTCGTCCCACGGCAGGATCAGTCCGAAGTGGCGCACGGGCACACCGTCGCCATCGACTTCGTTGGTCGCGACGGCGTCCAGCCCGCCGTCGACGAGGTGGGCGCTGAGCTGGTGGCCGAACAAGTCGAAGTCCACCCAACGCGGCGCGCTGCGGCCCTCCGCGCAGCCCAAGAGCTCGCCGTAGAACGCGCGGGCCTGGGCGAGGTCCGTGACCGCGAACGCGATGTGGAACGGCGGCTGGCCCATCTTGCGATCAGCCGAGTTCGGCGAGCGCCGCCAGCACCTGGTCCACGTGACCGTCGACCTTCACCTTCTTCCAGCTCTTCGCCACCTTGCCATCGGGCCCGATGAGGAAGGTGGAGCGCTGCACACCCATCGACTTCTTGCCGTACATGTTCTTCTCGCGCCAGGCGCCGTACTTCTCGGCAACGAGGTGGTCCTTGTCGGCGAGCAGCGCGAAGTCGAGGTTGTACTTGGCCTTGAACTTCTGGTGGCTCGCGACGTCGTCGGGGCTGAGCCCGAGCACCACGGCACCGTGGGCTTTCAGCTTCTTCGACTCGTCGCGGAAGTTGCAGGCCTCCTTCGTGCAACCCGGGGTGTCGTCGCGCGGGTAGAAGTACACGACCACGGGCTTGCCCTTGAGCGAGGAGAGTTTGACCTTCTCGCCGCTGTCGCTCGCCAGGTTGAAGTCCGGGGCCTTTTCACCCTCTTCGATCCAATCGGCCATGGTCGTCGTGTGCTGGGTTGGGAGTGTGGACCTCAGGCGCCCTTCACTCGGCTCTTCAGATGCTTGGCCACCATGTCCCCGATTTCCCGGGTCCCGTGGTCGCCGGTGCTGACACCGCGGATGGTTTGGCTGCGCACGAGGTCGACGATCGTCTCCTCGATGGCGCGGCCCGCCTCGCGTTCGCCGACGTAGTCGAGCAGCATGGACCCAGCGAGGATCGCCGCCACCGGGGAAGCTACGTTCTTGCCCTTGTACTTGGGCGCAGAACCGTGGATCGGCTCGAACAGGCTCACACGACCCGGGTGCAGGTTTCCGCTGGCGGCGATGCCCATGCCACCCTGCAGGATCGCGCCGATGTCCGTGATGATGTCCCCAAAGAGGTTGGGAGCCACCACCACGTCGAACCACTCGGGATTCTTGATCATCCACATGCACGCGGCGTCGACGTAGGCGTGGTCCGTGCGCACGTCGGGGTACTCGGCCGCGACGATGGCGAACACACGCGTCCAGATCTCCTGGGCGCGGATCGCATTGGCTTTGTCCACGAGCGTCACTTGCCGGCGGGGCCTGGTGCGGGCCAACTCAAAGGCATAGCGGATGGCGCGCTCGACACCGGCGCGGGTGTACGCCATCACCTGGGTGGCGACTTCGAGCGCCTGGTTCTTGTGCGCGAAGCCGAACATCCCCGAGTAGGCTCCCTCGGTGTTCTCGCGCACGAAGATCATGTCGACGTCCTTCTCGGACTTGCCCTTCAGGGGGCAAAGGCGCTCGTCGTAGAGGCGCACGGGGCGCAGGTTGATGTAGAGATCGAGCTCGAAGCGCAGCTTGGCGATGATGCCGAACTCGATCAGGCCGACCGGTGCGCGCGGGTCCCCGATCGCGCCGAGGAAGATGGCGTGGTGCTGTTTGACCTCTTCGAAGACCGCGTCCGGGAAGATCTCACTCGTCGCGAGCCAGCGCTCGGTGCCGAGGTCGTAGTCGCTTCTCTTGTAGCGGAACCCAAAGACGTCGGCAGCGGCATCGAGCACCTTGAAGGCCTCGGCCGTCACCTCCGGCCCGATGCCGTCGCCGCCGATGGACGCGATGTCGTAGTGCTTCATGCGCCCGCGAACATCCCGCGCCGGTAGGGCACGATGCGGCCTTCGACGGCGCTGGCGGCGACGGTCAGGGGCGAGGCCAGGTACAGCTTGCCGGGGCCGCTGCGTCCGCGGAAGTTGCGGTTGATGGCGCTGACCGTGACCTGTTCGGCGGTGTCGGAGACGCCGGGGCCGCAGCCGATGCACGCCCCACAGCCGGGCTCGATCACCTCGACACCCGCGCGCTGGAACACGTCCAAGTAGCCCTTTTGGCGGGCGTAGTCGCGCACGTCCTCGCTGCCGAACTGCACCACCATGCGCACACCGTCCTTCACGCGGCGCCCGCCGGCCAGGGCTTCGCTCAGGACCTCGGCGTAGAAGTCCAGGTCGCGCTCCTTGCCCGCCGTGCACGAGCCCCCGTACGCGATGTCGATGCGCACGTCGCCGAGCGAGGAGATGTTCTCGCCCAGGGTCGGATCGTGGGGTTTCGCGACCATCGGCTGGATCGCCGAGAGGTCGATCGTGTGCACACCGCCCGCGTACTCGGCGCCCTTGTCGGGGGCGACGAAGCTGGCGCGGATGTCGGCCTTCGACTGCCCGGGGCGCCGTGCGGCCAACCATTCCACGGCCCGCTCGTCGCCCTCGCAGATGCCGGACTTGGCGGCGCACTCGGTCGCCATGTTGCAGAGCGTCGCGCGTTCGTCCATGTCGAGCGACGCGAGGCCCGGACCACCGAACTCCATGACGCGGTCGAGGGTTTCCTCGCGCACGGCGAAGGTCGCCAGGATGTGCAGCATCACGTCCTTCGCGGTGCACTCAGGCGCGAGCTGGCCCACGAGTTCGAAGCGAATCGATTCGGGCACCTGCACGAAGGTGTAACCCGAATAGATCAACCCCGCGTACTCCGTGGCGCCGACGCCGTAGGTCAGGGCGTTGTTGCCGCCGCCCATGCACGTGTGGCTGTCGGTCGCCTGGATGAAGTCACCGGGATCGACGAACTGCTCGCGGGCCACCTGGTGGCAGATGCCCGGGGACACACCGTCCTTCGCCGAGTAGTCGCGCACGTTCGTGTGGCGCTGGAACTCGCGCTGCAGGTCGCGCAGCGTCTGGATGAGGGGTGCGAAGGGCGCCATGCGCGGCACACCGTCCGCATAGAGAAGGTGGTCCTCGAACACGGCGAACTTGGCCGCGTTGGGGATCCGGTAGTCGGCTCCGTACTCCTGGGCCAGGAAGTAGTGCACCTGCGCGGTGGTGAACTCGTGGCTGTAACCGCCATCCACGCGCACGAGGCACGGGTCGCCGGGCTTGACGTACGCGTGGCCGTCCTCGTTGCCGACGAGGTGACTCTGGAGGATCTTCTCCCCCATCGTGAGCGGGCGCTTCTTCGTCGCCGGCAGCGGCACCTTGACTCGCCCCGCCGCGTACTCGGCGGCGAAGCGGAACAGGCCGCCGGTTTCGAGGATCGCGCGGGTCACCGGGTCGTAGTGCGCGGTGAACTCCTCGAGCGGGATCTCTTCGCCCGCCTGCAAACGCGCGAGCTGCTGGTAGTTCCCAAGCAACTGGCCGAGGTTCAGGTTGTTGCGCTCGTGGATCGGCGCGAACGACGCGGCGATGACCAGTTCCACCCCGCTCCACTTCTCGCACTGCACGGCGGTCTCCCGGCTCGAGCCGGTGCCCTTGCGCTGGCCCGAAACGATCACCTGGAAGTTGCCGTCCATCAGCGCGCGAGTGCCGAACACACGTTTGCCCGCCTCGTCCACCAGGCCCGCGTAGGCGTCGAGCGCAATGTCTTCGGGCCGGTGGCGGAAACACACCCATGCGGGGGTCATCACGTCCGTGTTGATGTCGTCGAGCAGATCCTTCGGATCGACCGAAGCCATCTTCAGGTCCAGCTCGCCGGCCAACTGGCGACGGATCGTCCCCAGCTCCTTCGTCAGGAACAGGACGCGCTTCTGGGGATCGAGGCGCACCACGCGCCGACCGTCCGCCTTGGTGTGGATGAGGGAGTTCACGCCGGTGTCCGATGCGCCCATCAGGCGCTTTGGTTCTCGATCAACATCGCGATGCCCTGACCGCCGCCGATGCAAGCGGAGGCCACGCCGTAACGCAGGCCGCGTCGGCGCAGCTCGTACATCAGGGTGAGGATCAGGCGGGTGCCGGTGGCGCCCAGGGGGTGCCCGAGGCTGATGGCGCCGCCGTTGACGTTGACCTTGTCACGGTCGAGCTCCAGTTCCTTCTCACAGCCGAGGTATTGGGCCGAGAAGGCCTCGTTGATCTCGAAGCGATCCACTTGGGAGAGCGAGACCTTGGCGCGGTCGAGACACGCGCGGATGGCCGGCACCGGGCCGATGCCCATCTCGCTGGGATCCACACCGACCGTGGCCCACGACACGATGCGCGCGAACACGTCGAGTTTGTCGGCCTTGGCGCGGTCCGCGGTCGTCATCACGACCGCCGCGGCCCCGTCGACAACACCGCTGGCATTGCCCGCGGTCACGGTGCCGTCCTTGCCGAAGGCCGCGCGCAGTTTGGAGAGCGCCTCCAAGCTGGTGTCGGGTTTGATGTGGTCGTCGGTGTCGATGACGAGCTCGCCCTTCTTCGTGGTGATGCGCAGGGGCTCGATTTCCTCGCCGAAACGACCTTCCTTGACGGCCGCGGCACCGAGGCGGTGGCTGCGCAGCGCGTACTCGTCCTGCGCTTGGCGGGTGATGCCCAAACGCTGCGCGATCTTCTCCGCCGTCTGCGCCATGAAGAGCCCGCAGACCGGGTCCTTCAGGCTGGCAAACAGCAGGTCCTCGAGTTGCGGGGTGAAGCCGAAGGGGAAACCCGTGCGCGCGCCGTAGAGCACGTGGGGCGCCTGGCTCATGTTCTCCATGCCGCCCGCGAGCACCGTCGTGGCCTCGCCGGCCATCATCAGGTGCGCGCCGCTGATCAGCGATTGGATGCCCGAACCGCACAGGCGGTTGACGGTGAGGGCCGCGGCCTTTTGGGGAATGCCGGCCTTCAGGGCCACGTGGCGGGCGCCGTAGATGGCGTCGCTCGAGGTCTGCAGCGCGTTGCCGATGACGGCGTGGTCGACACTGGAGGGGTCCACCTTGGCGCGGGCGAGGGCCGCCTTCGCCGCGTGCGCGCCGAGGTCGATGGCGCTGATGTCCTTGAACTTGCCGTATCCGGGCGTGCCGCTGTACTCACACATGGCGGTGCGCGCACCGCCGACGAGGACGATTTGTTGTTGGCTCATGGGATATCTCGAAGGAGCGCGGGACGCTCAGTTGTTCTGGAAGTTGGGTTTGCGCTTCTCGAGGAAGGCCTGCATACCTTCGCGCATGTCCTTGGTGGTCGCGGCGAGGGCGAACATGTCGGTTTCGATGATCTCGCCTTCGCCCTGACTCATGTTCATGCCGCGGCGGATCGTCTCGAGGGCCAAACGCACGGCGATCGGCCCGCGGGAAAGGATCGTCGCGACCATCTTGTGGGTGCCCTCCTTCAGGGCCTCCGGCGCAAAGATGCGATTGACCACACCGACCCGATGGGCCTCCTCGGCGCCAAACACGTCACCCGTCAGCACCCACTCGCGCGCCACGCCGGGTCCCGCGATGCGCGCCAGACGCTGGCTGCCGCCGTAACCGGGGATGATGCCGAGGGACACCTCGGGCAGGCCCACGCGCGCCGCGGTGGACGCGGTGCGCAGGGTGCAAGCGAGGGCCAGCTCGAGGCCCCCGCCCAGCGCGAAGCCGTTGATCATCGCCACGGACGGCTTGCCCAGGAACTCGAGGCGCGTGAAGACCTGTTGGCCGAAGTAGGCCAGGTCCTTGGCGCCCAGCGGGTCCATCTTCGCGAGTTCGTTGATGTCCGCGCCGGCCACGAACGCCTTCTCGCCGGACCCGGTCACCACCAACGCGCGCACACCATCGTCCGCCTTCACGTCGTCGAAGGCCGAAGCCAGTTCCACCAGCGTCTGGTGGTTCAGTGCGTTCATCACCTTGGGGCGGTTGATCGTGACCGTGGCGACGCCCTCGGCCTTCTCCAGCAGGATGTTTTGGTAACTCACGTGGGTGCGCGGATGGGGTGGAGCGGGGAGCGGAACGGGTGGTTCGGTGCGATCAGGTCGGTCGTGTGATGACGACCTTCACGATCTTGACGGGCGCCACGGGGGTGGAGCCCTCGCCGCCCGGTTTGGTCTTGGCGTTGGCGATCGCGTCGAGGGTCGCTTCGCCGTCCGTCAGGCGGCCGAACGCCGTGTATTGGCGGTCGAGGAAACCCGCGTCGCCGTGGCAGATGAAGAACTGGCTTCCGGCCGAATCGGGGCTCTGCGAGCGCGCCATCGAGAGCACGCCGCGCTTGTGGGGTGTGTCGTTGAACTCGGCTTTGATCGTGTAGCCGGGGCCTCCGCGGCCGGAGCCCTCCGGACAACCGCCCTGGATCATGAATCCGGGGATCGTGCGGTGGAACACGGTGCCGTCGTAGAAGCCTTTCTCCGCCAGGTCGACGAAGTTCTTGACGTGGCCGGGGGCCTTCGCCGGCAAGAACTCCACGGTCATGTTGCCGGCGCTGGTTTCGATGCGTGCGGTCACGCCGGTCAGGTCTTTGCTGTTTGCCATGGGGAATGAGCTCTGGTTCAGTTGCCGGAGGTGCCGGAATCGGCGGTTTTTTTGGGCGACGCGCTGAGCACCGAGGCGGAGAGGATGCGTTCGGGATTGACCGGGGCTTCCGGGGCGCGCCGCGGGGCAGTCGCGATGGCATCGAGCACGTCCAATCCGCTCAATACCTTTCCAAAGGCCGTGTAGTTGCCGTCGAGATGAGTGACATCCGCGTGGCAGATGAAGAACTGACACGAGTGGGAGTTCTTGAGAGGGTCTCGCGGACCGGCCACGCCGGGGGAACCATTCCGTGCGGCGGACAGCACCCCGCGAACGTGGCGGCGTTCGTTGAACTCCGCGTTCACCGTGCGGGGACCGCTGCCGGTGCCCCAAAGCTGGACCTTGGACGGGTCCTTGGTCAGGGGATCGCCCCCTTGGATCATGAAGCCCGGAACCACCCTGTGGAACAGCGTGTCCGCGTAGAAGCCGGAGTTCGCGAGGTCCAGGAAGTTGCGCACGTGGCCGGGCGCGTCTTCTGGCCAGAACTCCAGCAGGATGTCGCCGCGGGTGGTTTTCAGCAGGACCAGGTACTGGCCGAGCCGCTCGGCGGCCATGTTCATGAAGTCCGTCTCGGCGGTCACCGGGCGCAACACACGCACGGAAACGGGGCCGTCGGGGTAGATGCCCTTCGCAAAACCCAGCTCGAAGTCCTCGGCGGACTTGAGGAACGGGGCCAGGTCGAAGGAGATCTCGAGGCGCGCACCGCCGGGCAGGCTGACAAACGCCTCGTCGGGCCGTTTGGTAACGGGTTCGCCGTTCACGGTGAACGCACCCGGCGAGAGGATCCAAGTGGCGAGGGGCCCGCCCTCGGCCGGTGCCTCGACGGTCACACGCACGTCGAACCGCTGGCCCTGCAAGTAGAGGCTCGGTGCCTCGAACGCCACGCGCATCCCGACCTGGGACGCGGGTGTCGACTGGGGCGCGGATTTCGACTGCGAGCCCGCCTGTGCGGCGTGCGCGGCGCCGCCCGGGAATCCCGGAGCGGCGACGAGCGCGGCCAAGAGCAGGGCGCCGATCACGACTTCTTGTCGCCCTCCCAGCGGTAGAAACCCTCGCCGGTCTTGCGGCCCAGTTTGCCCTCTTTCACCTTCTGGCGCAGGATCGCGGGGATCTTGAACGCGGGCTCGTCGGGATACGTCTTCACCCACCCCTCGAGGATCGAAAGGGTCGTGTCGAGGCCCACGTAGTCGGTCAGCGTCAGAGGTCCCATCGGATACCCGCAGCCCAGTTGCATGGCGGCGTCGATGTCTTCCTTGGAAGCATCGCCGCGCTCCAGCATCAAGAGCGCCTGGGACATGTAGGGCACGAGCAGGCGGTTCACCACGAAGCCCGGCGTGTCCTTGCAGGACACCGGGGTCTTGCCGACGGCCTCGCCGAACGCGCGCGCCTGGGCGAAGACGTCGTCCGACGTCTTCGACGAGCGCACCACCTCGACCAACTTCATCAACTGCACGGGGTTGAAGAAGTGCAGGCCGACCATGCGCTCGGGACGACCCGAGGCATCGCCCATCACGCCGATCGGGAACGACGATGTGTTCGAGGCGAAGATCGTCTCCTTCTTGCAGAGCGCGCCCAGTTCCGCGAACAGCTTCTTCTTGACGTCGAGGTCCTCGACGATGGCTTCGACGACTAGGTCGCAGTCGGCCAGGTCCTTTTTGTCGAGGCTCCCGCGGATGCGCCCAAAAGCCGCCTTCGCGTCGCCCTCCGCCTGTTCCTTCGGTTTGCCCTTCTCGATCGCCTTCTCGGCCAACTTCGAGAGGCTCTTCTCGATGCGCGCGAGCCCCTTGTCCAGGGCACCCTTGTCGCCCTCGAAGGCCACAACGTCGAAGCCGCCCTGCGCAGCGACTTGCACGATGCCGTGGCCCATCAGGCCGCAACCGATCACTCCGACTTTCCGGATCGCCATCTCGTCTTCTCTTGGGTTCGTGGGTGGTGGTTAGGTCCGCGGGCGCCTGGCACCCGCGCGGAACAGCGAGCCTGTTGCGGCCGTCAGGACCGCGGGCTCTGGAACTCCATCGCGAGCCCCATGCCGCCCGACACACAGAGCGTGGCCAGGCCGTGGCCGCCGCCGCGGCGGGCCAGTTCGTGCAGCAGGGTGACCGCGATGCGCGCGCCCGTCGCGCCAATCGGATGGCCGAGGGCGATGGAGCCGCCGTTGACGTTGAGCCGGTCCATGGGGAGCGGCAACTTGCGATGGCAGGCGAGCACCTGGGCCGCGAAGGCCTCGTTGAGCTCGATCAGGTCGTAGTCGGAGGGCGCTCGGCCGGTGAGGGCCGCGAGCTTTTCCATGGCGGGCACCGGGCCGATGCCCATGACGTCCGCGGGCACACCCGCTTCCGCGCACGCGCCGACGACGGCGAGGGGCGCGAGTCCGAGTGCTGCCGCGTGCTCCGCGCTCATCAAGAGCAGCGCCGCCGCGCCATCGGTGATCCCCGAGCTGTTGCCCGCACTGACCGTGCCTGCCTTGGTGTCGAAGACGGCCGGCAGCTTCGCCAGGCTCTCCAGCGTCGCGCCGTCCCGCGCGTGTTCGTCCGTCTCGAAGCGCAGCGTCGCGCCGCCGCGGCGCGGCACATCGACGGGCACGATCTCGGCCGCAAAGCGACCCTCCTTGCGGGCCACTTCGCACTTGTGCTGGCTCTGCAGCGCGAACTCGTCCTGCTCGGAGCGCGAAATGCCTAGCTCCCCCGCCAGCTTCTCCGCCGTCGCGCCCATGAGCATGTTCGCGATGGGGCAGTGGAAGCCGTCCTGGTACATGGCGTCGACGACGGGCGCGTGGCCCATGCGGTACCCCTGGCGGAACTTCGGCAGGAAGAACGGCAGGCCGCTCATGCTCTCGACACCGCCGGCGACGACGACGTCGGAGCGCCCCAGCGCGATCCAGTCCGCGGCGAGCGAGATCGACTTGAGGCCCGACGCACACGCCATGTTGATCGTCAGGGCGGGCACCTCCACGGGCAGACCCGCGCGCACGGAGATCTGCCGCGCCACGTTCGGCCCACCACCCGCCTGACGGCCGTTGCCGAAGATCAGTTGGCCGACCTCCGCGGGGTCCACACCCGAGCGCCCGACCAACTCGCGCACCAGCCCGGCGCCGAGATCCGCCGCCGAGAGGTCCGCCAGCGTGCCGAGGTACTTCCCGATCGGCGTGCGCAGGGCGTGCGTCACGACGACGGTGCGCGGGCCGAGTGTGGGACGGTTCACCGGAAGCTGGGTCCTGTTCTGTGGGCCGGGGACGGGTTGCGGCGAGGGCCCCGGAGGGACCTGGCCGATCGAAAGGGCGAGGTAACCCACGGCCGCGTGGCCTTGGGGGCAAGCAGGATAGGCCCGTGCACGGCCATGCCGCAAGGAAGGGCACGCCGCAAGGAAGGGCACACCGCGAGGAAGGGCGTGTCCCCGTGGAATCCGGGCGGCGCGCGGGGTCCCAACGAGGATCGCAGTCAACGAAAGCGCCGAGACGTCCTACAAGGGAGAGCCGGTAGGATCCGGCCACGCTCCGCGGTCCTTGCCCAGGTCCCCATGCACGACCAGCCCTTGGAACTCGCCGCCCACCGCTCGACGGACCCGAATCGCATCCAGGCCCTCGTGGCCCTCTTGGACGACCCTTCGGAGCGGGTCTGGCAGCCCGTGCGGGCCGCCCTCGAACGGGATGGCCGCGCCGCTCTCCCGGCCCTGCGTCGGGCCCAGGAGAGCGCCGACCCCCGCGTGCGCCTGCGGGCCAGGGCCCTCGAGGCTTCCCAAGCCCGGCGCGGCGCCCTGCGGCGCTTTTGCACCACCGTGGCCCGCACGGCGGGCCACGAGCCGAGCGGGCCGGGCACGCTCGAGGCGGGTCTGCTGCGGCTCACCCGCGTGATCGATCCCGAGTTCGACGCCCAGGAGGTGCGCGCGGAGCTCGACCGCCTCGCATCCAGAGTCCGAGCCCGCGGCCAGGGTTTGGACACCGCCATGGCACGGGCGCTCGCCCTGGTGGACGTGCTCTGCGAGGAACACGGCCTCTCTGGCGCCTCTGACAACTACCACCACCCCGACAACGTGCACCTCGGCCGGGTGCTCGCCCGACGGCGCGGCTTGCCCCTGTCGTTGGTCGCGGTGCATCTGTTCGTCGCGCGGCGTGCGGGCATCCGCGCCGCCGCGGTGCCGCTGCCCGGCCACGTGATGCTGCGGCTCTACGCGGGCGAACGCTCGCTCCTGGTCGATCCGTTCCACGGCGGCAAGATCCGCACTCGCAAGGACTGCTTGACGTACCTCTTGCAGCAGGGCCTCGCGCCCCGCAACGATTGGTTCGCGGACGGGGACGAGGGCCAACTCCTGCTGCGCCAGAGCGGCAATCTGGTCAATGCGCTCCGCCACCTGGGCCGCGGAGCCGAAGCGCGCGAGCTCGAGTCCGTGCTGGTGGACCTCGCCGAACGGCGCACACCGGCCCTGCTGGCCTGAACCCGCTCCCGGGCGCCGCTGCCGCGAGCGAAGTCCCGGACGCTGCGCCCGCGCGCCTTTTGGGGGGGCGAAAGATTCGCCCCGTCGGCGTACAAAGACGGCGGCCCTCGAGCTCCCAGCCCCCAATCTCCCCCTTGAACCCATCGATCCCGGACGCCTGGCCTCCGCCCGAAGAACAGGAACCGTCGAGCGGACCGGTCCACGGACCCGTGGTGCCGCTGTTTCCCCTGTCGAACGTGTGGCTGTTCCCGGGTGCCGTCACACAACTGCACATCTTCGAGCCGCGCTACCGCCAGATGATCGAGGACAGCCTCGACCAAAGTGGCCGACTCGTCATCGCAGCGGTGGTCGATGGCCACGAATCGGACATGTCCGGCGCGCCGCCCGTCTATCCGATCGCGGGCCTCGGCGAAATCGGCCGCCACGAACGCCTGCCCGACGGGCGCTTCTTGATCCTGCTGCTGGGGCTGACGCGCGTACGCATCCGGGAAGTGCCGAGCGACCGCATGTACCGGCGCGTCGAGGCCGTGCCCCTCGACGAGACGCCGGTGTGCCAGGAGCGCGTGGGCGATCTGCGTCGACAACTGTCGGACGCGGTGTTGGAGCGCACGGGCGAGCTGCTGAACCTGCCCGAGGACATGCCGATCGGCTCCCTGATCGACCTCCTTATGTTGCGCATGCCACTGCCGCCCACGGTCGTGCGCCGCCTCTACACCGAATGCGACCTCTCGTGCCGCGCCGAACTCGCCCTGGCGGAACACGCCCAGCGCCCGCACCTCGACTCGAAAAAACGCCCGCGCCGCGGGGATCCGCCGGCGGAATGAGCCCGCCGGTTCGAGCGGAAGGACGCCCAACTCAGGTGAAGGTCGCCACGACCGGCGCGTGGTCGCTCGGTTTTTCGCGGCCCCGTTCGGCGGTGTCCACGCTGATGGATTGGCAGGCGGCGAGCGCGGGCGCGGACACGAGGAAATGGTCGATGCGCAGGCCGTTGCCGCGCTGGAATCCGCGTGTGCGGAAGTCCCACCAGGTGTAGATGCCGCCCTCTTGGGTGTGGTGGCGCAGCGCGTCCGTCAGGCCGAGATCCGTGATGCGGCGCAGCGCGTCGCGCTCCGGCGTCGAACACAGGATCTTCTCGCGCCACGCATCGGGGTCGTAGACGTCGCGGTCGTCGACGGTGATGTTGAAGTCGCCCGTCACGACGACCTTTTCGCTGAGGTCGTAACGCTCCTTCAGGAACTGCTGCACGCGCGCCAGCCAATCCAACTTGTAGGCGTACTTGGGCGAACCGACCTCCTGGCCGTTCACCACGTAGAGGTTCACGAGGAGCAGATCGTCCACCTGGGCGCAAATCACCCGTTTGTCGCTGGATTCGGTGTCATCGGGCAGGCCGGTGACCACGTCCTCGATGGTGCGTTTCGAGAGGATCGCCACGCCGTTGTAGGTCTTCTGGCCGAAGTGGGCGATGCGGTAGCCCAGGTCCTCGATCGGCTCGCGCGGGAACACCTCGTCGAGGCACTTCGTCTCCTGCAAACACACCACGTCCGGGGATTCACTTTCGAGCCACGCGAGCACCCGCGGCAGGCGGGCGCGGATCGAGTTCACATTCCAGGTGGCGACTTTCATGGGCGCGTGGATCGGGGGAGCGGCGGCCGCGGGCGGAGGGGTCCGAGGCCTCGGCCCCGGGGGAGGTTGCGAAGGGTAGCGGGAGGGGTGCGCGGCCGGGTGCGAGCCACTTTTGGGGCCAGCCCTGCGCCCGGGGGTGCGCTTCGGGTACCCTATTCGCGCTCTGGCGGCCCCTGGGCCCCGGACAAGCGGCGCGGGCTTGGGCGCCCGGCCCCCAAGGCCCGAAGGCTCACCAGCCCGCCGCCCCGCCAAAGTGACGAGAACTTAAGACCACCCGAGTCGCCTCGGGGTGACGTGGACCCACCGAGTTGGGCTCCACCGCGCACCCCCTGCGGCCGGCACCGCGCCCCGATCGTTCGGGGCGCCCGCGATCGCGCTCCCCGGAACCATTGGAGCGCACCCATCGACGCCGCCTTCGCCCCCCGGATCTCCGATCCCCGGGCCCTGGCGCCGTCCCCACGGCCCGTCCAGCGACGCGCCGAGCGCTCCATCCATGACACCCCCCGAGGGATCCCGAACCCAGCGAGGCCGCAGCCGCGGACCGCGCTCCTCCTCCGCCCCCAAGACCCCGCGCGCGCCCGTCGAAGAGCTGCACCCGATCGACACGCCGCCCGACATCGAGACGTTCACGCACTGGGACTTGGGTCCCGACCTGCAGGCCGCGATCGCCGGCATGGGCATCCAAGTGCCCACGCCGATCCAACGCCTCGCCATCGGCCCCGTGCTCGAGGGCCGCGACGTGATCGCCAAGGCCGAAACGGGCACGGGCAAGACGCTTGCCTTCGGCGCGCCGATCGCGGCGAAACTCGACCCGTCGCGCGCCAGCGTGCTGGCCCTCGCCCTCTGCCCCACACGCGAACTGGCCCAACAGGTCGCCGGTGTGATGCGCACGCTGGGTGCGGCGCGGGGCCTGAAGGTCGCGTTGCTCGTGGGCGGCGACCCGATGCAGCCCCAGATCAAGGAGCTGCAAAAGGGCGCGCAGATCGTGGTCGGCACACCCGGCCGTGTGATCGACCTCTACAAGCAGAAGTTCCTCAGTTTCCCTTGGACCGAGTACGTGGTGCTCGACGAGGCGGACGAGATGCTCGAGATCGGCTTCCTCGACGACGTCGAGAAGATCCTCGACTACACGCCGCCGGAGCGCCAAACGCTGCTCTTCTCCGCGACGTTCCCGCCGGCCTTGCTCAGCCTGGCGCGCAAGCACACGCGCGAACCGGTGGAACTCGCCACGGCGAAGGGTGTGGCCACCGTCGACCGCATCCAGCAAGTGGCCATCGAAGTGGCGGAAGAGGACCGCGCGCGCGCCCTGCGCGCCATGATCCAAAAGAGCAGCCCGGACGAGTTGCTGCTCGTGTTCTGCGAACGCCGCACGGAAGTGGACCGCCTGATGCGCTCCTTGGACCGCTTGCCCGAACAGGTGAAGGCCCTGCACGGCGGCTACGACCAGGCGTCGCGCTTCCGCGTGATGAGCGCCTTCCGCTCCGGCGAAGTGCGCGCTCTGGTCGCGACGGACGTCGCGTCCCGGGGGCTCGACGTCTCCGGCGTGACCCACGTCATCAACTTCTCGGTGCCGCGCGACGTGTCGGCCTACACCCACCGCATCGGCCGCACGGGCCGCGCCGGCCGCAGCGGCAAGGCGATCACCTTCCTGTGCCCGCCCCAAGCGCGCCGTTGGCGCGAACTGGAAGAGCGCATGACCTGGACCGTGCCCCACGTGGGGCCGGACGAAGTGCTCGCGTTGTTCGGCGGCGAAGAGGACGCGAAACCCGCCGAGCCGGCGCGCGCGGAGCGCCCGCGGAGTCGTGCGAGGGACCGCGCCGAGGAACCGCGGGAGAGTCGCGGCGACGCATCGACACGCGAGCGTCGCCCCCGGCGTGCCTCCGCGGAAGCTGCGGAGCCGGTAGAGCGCGCGGAGCGGGTCGAAAGGCCCGCCCGGGCCGAACGCGCCGCTCGCCCGGAGCGCGCTGCGGCGCCGGAACGCACCGAGCGGTCCGAACGCACCGCCCGGCCCGAACGCACCGAGCGGCCGGAGCGCACCGAGCGCACCGAGCGCACCGAGCGGCCGGAGCGCACCGAGCGCGCCAATCGAACCGATCGAACCGACAACGCAGGGCGCACGGTTCGCCCCGCGCGCCGCGTCGAAGCCGATGCGGCCGTGCCCGCGGAGCGCCCGCGGCGCTCGCGCCACGACGACGCGGGCAGTGCGGCGCCCGCAGTGCGCGCGGCGGACGCGCAGGGCCGCGACGAACGCCCGAGGCGCAAGGTTCGCGACCGCCACGATGACGCCGTGGAGCCCCGCGCCGGTGAATCCCGCGCCGGTGAATCCAGACCCGGTGAATCCAGACCCGGTGAGCGGCGCCGCGCCGAAGCACCGCGTCCGGGCGAAACGCGGCCGGCACGCAGTGCGTCGGCGGCGACAGGGCGCGACTCCCGCGGCTCGGACGAGCGCCCCCTCGGACGCGGCGCGGAACCGGCCGTCGATCGCGGGGCCCGTCGAGCCGGCGGGCTCTCCGAAGAACGCCCGCCCCGCACCGAGCGCCCGGAACGCACCGAGCGCCGGGAATCCGCCCAACGGGCCGATCGCGCGCCGTCCGACGAGCGCGCCGAACGCCCGCGCCGCGCCTCCCGAGCCGCGGAGGCGGACGCGCCGGCCGGTCTCGAATCGCGGCAGCGCGCCGATCGAACGGACGCGCCCCAGCGCCGCGAGCGCACCGCACGTCCTGCGGAAAGATCCGACCGATCCGAACGATCCGACCGATTCGAGCGGCCCGAACGATCCGAGCGGCCCGAACGATCCGAGCGGCCCGAACGATCCGAGCGGCCCGCGCGAACGGAGCGCCCGGAGCGCCCGGAGCGCGAGGCCCGCGATGCGCAACCGCCGCGGGACGCTCGCCAGCGCCGCTCCTCCGAGCCCACCCAGCCCGCCCAGCCCGCCCGTCGGGCCGAGCGCGAAGCACAAATGCCCCAGGCGGGTGGCTTCGGAGTCGGAATCGAAGGAGATACCGATCCGGTGGCCCGGCCCGAGCGCCGCCGCCGGCCGAAACCGGACGCGGAACCCGCGCAACGCAGCACTTCGCACCCCGCCGAGCGAACCAGCCGCGCCGACGAATCTGGCTTCGGCGCCGGACTGCTCTGACGCCCCACCGCACGGACCAGGATCCCAACGCACACGAGCCATGGGCGGAACGAACCCCTTCATCCAACCCGCGGCGGTGGTCCTCCCCACCGCTGGCTACCGCATCACGTTCCAGCCCTCGGGCCGCGTCGTCGAAGTGGACCCCGCGAAGCTCCCTTACAGCCGCACGGGGTTGAAGGGATCGATCCTCGAGATCGCCGAGGGCAATGGCATCGAGATCGACCACGCCTGCGGTGGCGTGTGCGCCTGCTCGACCTGCCACGTGATCGTGCGCGAGGGTCTCGAGACCTGCAACGCAGCCACGGACGATGAGGAGGACCAACTGGACCTGGCCCCCGGCCTGACCCCCAAGTCGCGCCTCGCCTGCCAAACGGTGCCGAACGGCACGGCGGACCTGGTCGTCGAGATCCCCGACTGGAACCGCAACACGGTCAAAGAAGCGCCCCACTGACGTGCGGGGAGAAGATGAGCCCGGCGCGAAGTCCCGGGCCCGAACCCATGCTAATCCGTCGCTCCGACGCCGAACGCATCGCCCGCGGGGAGGTCACCCTGGCCTTCCGCCGCTGGACCCGCCCCACCGTGCGTTCGGGGGGGCGTCTGCGAACGGCAGTCGGCGAACTCGCCATCGAAAAGGTGAGCACGACCACCGCCGCCCGCATCCGCACCAGGGACGCGCTCGCCGCGGGCTTTCCCGACCGCGCGTCCCTCCTGGCCGAACTCGACCGCCGTCCCGATGGGCAGATCTACCGCATCGAACTGCATCTCGCGGGCCCCGATCCGCGCGTGGCGCTGCGCGCTCGCGCGCGCCTGACGAGCGCAGAGCGCGCGGAGTTGGAGTGCGCCCTCGCGCGCCTCGACCGCTTCAGCCGCCAAGGCCCGTGGACGGGCGCGGTCCTCGCCGCGATCGACAAACGCCCGGCCACGTTGGCGGCCGAACTGGCCGCCGGACTGGGCTTCGAACGCGCCCGGTTCAAAACCCAGGTGCGCAAACTGAAGGAACTGGGCCTGACCGAGAGCCTGGACGTGGGCTACCGGCTGACACCGCGCGCCAAGGCGTTTCTGCGGGAGTAAGGGGACCGGCGCGGCGGGCGTCCGTCCGCGCGCCCACCGCCGCGCCCCGTGGCTACGGGGACGCGCCCGGATACATGGACCTTGCGGCCAGGCCCGAACCCGTTAGGCTCGGGCAATGAAGCCCACCCCCTTCGCCGGCCTCCAGGTCGGCATGTTCCTCGCGCTCGCTCCCCTCGCCGCCGCCGACTTGATCGTCGTCGACCCCGGTGGAAGCGGCGACTTCACGACCCTCGCCGCCGCCGTAGAGGCAGCTTCCGATGGGGATGTGCTGCGGGTGAAGGCGGGTTCGTACGCCGCGTTCGACGTCGTCAACAAGAGCCTCGTCATCTCGTCCGAGGGGCCGAACTTCGTCTTCGTCGCGGGTGCAACGCGCGTGGCGCAACTCGCGGAAAGCAAAACCGTGGTGCTGAACGGCATCCACTTCCGCGGCACGCTGCCAGCACCCGCGGCGCTTGGCCCGGGTCTGAGCCTCATCGCAAACCAGGGCGCCGTCCGCATCCAAGACTGCATCATCGAGGGCGGCAACCTGCCCGTCGCAACCTTCTGTGGCGGCGAGCTGCCCGCATGGCCCGGACTGCGTGCACAAAACTCGTCCAACGTATCTCTGGTCGATTCCACGATCCGAGGGGGCCGCGGCCACTCGTACCCCAGCTTTCCCTCACAACTGGATTGCTTCTGGCTCACCGCGGGCAACGGCGGCGCGGGCCTGCGCATGCTCAACAGCAGTGTGGTGCTGCATGGCTGCGAGATCATTGGCGGCCTGAGCGGACAAGGCTCCTACTCGGGTGTGGGCGGAGCCGGCGTCGAAGCCTCGGGAGCGGGCACCTTGACCATCATCGACAGCACGGTGAAAGGCGGGGTCGGCCAGGGCAACAACGATTTGCTCACGCTGGGCGTCGACGGCACGGGCGGCACGGCGATGGCGTGTTTGGTGCCGTGGAGCGAATCGGGCTCGAGCTTCGCCGCCGGCTCGGGCGGCGGCGGCCAACTGCCGCCAATCTCGGGGTTCACCCCCACGGTGTGGCCGGCCCGCGCCCGCACGTTGGAGACCTCGGCGCTCGTCACCCCCGGGTACCTCATCTACGCCGGCGTCCACGGTGCACCCGGCGATATCGCCCTGCTGCTCATCGGAGGGGGCCCGAATCTGGTCCCACTTCCGCTCCAGAGCAGCGTGCTGGCTCTGCAGTTGGCCGACGTGCTGGTCCTCGGGCCGGTGGATGCCATCGGCACCGCGATCGTAGGCACCACCTTGGGGCCCCTGCCGCCCGGAACCGCCGCGTCTCGCACCCTGCAGGGCGCACTGATCGATCCCAGCGGCTCCTTCTCGCTCACGAACCCGCGCGCCCTGATCCTCACCGCCGGCGATTGATCCGTTGCTTTCGCCCGAGCGCGGCGACGCGCCTGGGCGGCTCGATCGATCCGCTACCAGGCAGTCAGAGTGCGGGAAGCACCCGGCCGAAGGCCGATGACTTCCCGCTCATCGCCGCTCCAGCGTCGGGCCAAACGGCACCGACAACGCACTTCGTTTGGGCCGAGCCGATTTTTTTCCCACGCCGTCAGTTCCAGTCGTCGATCTTGAGGTCGTTGGGGGCCGGCTGGCCCGTGCCTGTTTCGACGTAGGAGCGCAGGCTCAGGAGGAACGTCGCCCACTTGGTGCTGCAGTGGCCGGTGAAGTCGGTCACTTCGCGCCAGTCGTGGTGCGCGAACTTCAACACGGTCAGCTCCCCGGACGTGGAGAGGTCGAAGTGGATGCGGGTTTCGATCCACTCCGGGGGGCCGTCGATCACGCGCCAGCGCAGCGAGGTCGCGGGCTTCGAGTCCTCGACCTTGAGCTTGAAGAAACCCCGCTCCTCCCCGTCCGGGTCGAGGAAACGGGTGTGCAAGACGCCGCCCAGCCGGCCGTCGCCGGAGGTGTCGCGGGTCCACCAGCGGGCGATCCCGTCGCGCGTGGAGAGGGCCTCGAAGACTTGGGCGGGGGTGGCCTTGCAGGCGATGCGGTGCACGATCTCGGGCATGGGGAGCGGGGGGTTTGGGGTTCGCGGTGTGGGGCGCGGGGCTCGGGCCCCGCCGATGCTAGCGTCACGATAGCGTCGAAGCTACAGTGATGCAAGTAGCCGCGCGGCTACCATGCGGCATGCTCGGACGCACCTACGACCGGGAGGTCTGCTCGGCCGCACGGGCCCTGGAGGTGGCCGGCGAGCGCTGGAGCCTCTTGATCCTCCGCAACGCCGCCTTCGCCGGGATGACACGTTTCACGGAGTTCCAGACCAGCCTGGGGCTCGCGCCCAACGTGCTGGCCGCGCGGCTCGAGCTGTTCGTCGCCGAGGGACTGATGCGCGTAACGGACGGTGAAGGTCCGGGCGGTTACGAACTCACGGAAAAGGGCCGCGATCTGGTGCCGGCGCTGGTGGCGCTGACGCAGTGGGGCGACCGCTGGGCGGCCCCGCACGGCGCGCCGATCGCGTACGAGCACCGGGGCTGCGGCGGGCCCGTGCGCCACGCGCTCTTGTGCGAGCGCTGCTCGAAGGAGTTGGGCGCCGCCGACGTAGTCGCGCGCCCCACCGAGCACATGGAGGCGGCGCTAGCGCGCCGCGGGCGGCGCCCGAACAAACCGAGAGGCTGACCCACGCTCCGAGGCGGGCCAGGAGGCCCGCGCACCCGGGCGGGCCTCTGGCCGGATCAGCTCGTCAGGCGGCGGCGCAGCTCGGTGTCGAGCGCTTCGAGGAAACCCTCGGTCGTCAGGTGTGGCTGGTTCGGCCCGATCAGGATCGCCAGGTCCTTCGTCATCTTGCCCGACTCGACGGTCTCGATGCAGACACGCTCGAGTGTGTCGGCGAAGCGCGCCAGCTCGGGGTTGTTGTCGAGCTTGGCGCGGTGCGCCAGGCCGCGCGTCCACGCGAAGATCGACGCGATCGGGTTCGTCGACGTGGGACGGCCCTTTTGGTGCTCGCGGTAGTGGCGCGTGACCGTGCCGTGGGCGGCCTCGGCTTCCACCGTCTTGCCGTCCGGTGTCATCAACACGCTGGTCATCAGGCCGAGCGAGCCGAACCCTTGCGCCACCGTGTCCGACTGCACGTCGCCGTCGTAGTTCTTGCAGGCCCAGACGAACGCGCCGTTCCACTTCAGCGCCGCCGCGACCATGTCGTCGATCAGGCGGTGTTCGTAGGTGATCTTCGCAGCGTCGAACTTCGCCTTGTACTCGGCGTCGAAGACCTCCTGGAAGATGTCCTTGAAGCGGCCGTCGTAGACCTTGAGGATCGTGTT
>WGMC01000038.1 GCA_016125265.1 Planctomycetaceae bacterium | reverse complement strand
TGATCCGGGACGCACGGTGATCCGGGACGCACGGTGATCCGGGACGCACGGTGATCCGGGACGCACGGTGATCCGGGACGCACGGTGATCCGGGACGCACGGTGATCCGGGATGCACGGTGATCCAGGACGCACGTCGATCGGCGACGCATGTTGTTCCCCACGTACGTCAATTCGCGACGTACGCGGCCCGGGACGCACATTGATCCGCGACGAATGTTGTTCGCGACGCACGTTGTCGAGGACGTACGTCGTGACGCGACGAATGTTGTTCGCGACGTACGTTTTCCGGGACGCGCGGCGATTCGCCGCGCATGTTGTTCGCGACGTACGATGTGCCGCGACGAACGGCGCTTCGTGACGAATGCGGCCGTCCGAAAGGGGCAACGCCCCGCCCGATAGTAGCCTGGGGCAACGCCCCAGGTATTGGGGAAGAACCGGTCCGGGCTGAAGGCCCGGGCCATGCGGTCGGCACGTGACCAGCGGCCTGGCGCGACGTGCGATGGCGGGGCTCGCGGTTCAGCGCGCTTCCAGCGCACGCGCCTCCAACTTGCCGAGCCAGAGGGCCCGCGGCGTGCCGTTGGTGGTCAGCGCGATGTGGGTGCCGGTGCGTTGGGCGGGAAGGTGGAGGTACAAGACCTGCGCACCCTGCCCGACAGCGTGGGTTTCCAGGTGGAACGCATCGATCGAGTGGGCCCGCGGGCCAGTCGCGTAGGGCGCGTGTGTCGACAGGCTGCCGGCCGACGGCGCTGTGCATTCGAGGCGCAGCACATAGGCGCGTCCGGGCTCGAGCCCACTGAGGTCGAGGAACGCGTCGGAACCCCGCCCTTCTTGCAGGAGCGTCACGAGGCCGCCGTCGGCCTGTCCCTGTCCGCCATCGAGCAACTGCGCGCCTTTGCGCGGTTCGAGACGCTGGCGCCAAGCGGCGCCTTCGATCGCGAGATCGGTCTCGGTGGAGTTTGCGAAAGCGTCCGCGAGCCACCCCTGGTCCAGCGGATCGTCGAAATCGGGCAGTGTGCTGACGAGCACCCTTTCGACGAACACCTCGACCACGGCGTTGGGCGCGAGCTCCTCGACCCGCGCGGGATCGAAGCGCCGCCACTCCCACACGCTCTTGCCAAACGCGGTTGCGAGCAGTGGCGCCAGGCCCTGACCGAACGAATCGTGGAACACGAGGAGCGACCCCCCCGGTGCGCCGGGTCGGCGCCAAAGTGTGCTGCGGGTGCTGTCGTCCGAGTCGACGGCGCGCGCGTCGAAGTCGCCGCCGTAAAACGCCTCGTAGGCGGACTGATGCAGATCCCCTTGCAGGTAGAGCCGAGTGTCGAGACTGTCGCCGGGGGCCGATGGTTCCAGGCGGGTGACCAGACGATCCCGCGGCGGCATCCGCGCGGGCGAGCCGAGTTCCGCCAGGCGCTCGACGATCGCGGTGGCTCCGGCGACCGCGCCCCGGGCGCTCCAGTGGGTTCCCAGCGGGTAGTACGCGAAGTTGTCGCCGGTGTCGGCCTGCTTCTCGCGAACCAGGGCCTCCGTCAAGTCCACCACGTGTTCGTGTTCACGCGCGCGCGCCGCGGCCAGCAGTTGGTCCACACGGCGCATTCCGCGACGCGCGTGGTTCCACGGCAGGTACTCGGGATAGACGGAACTCTTCTCCGGTGCGAAGGCGAACAGGTACAGGATGCCGCGCTCGGCCAGGCGCGCGCGTCGCCGTTCGAGGAACGCGAGCCAAGACTCGATCTCCCCGTCGGTCAGCGGGATGTCGCCGGAACCGTTGCCGAGCGCTCCGCTCGCGGTCAGGAAGATCCAGTCGCCCTCGCCCCGCACGACCATCGTGGACGGTGACGACTGCAACCCAAACCAGTGCATGCGCGCGCGCAGCCGCAAAAGATCGCCGCGCAGTCCGTAGCGGTCGCCAAAGAAACTCTCGAAGGCCTTGGGGAAGGCCGACCACGTTTCGGGATCCTTGGTCAGTGTCGGCGCGGGAGCCGGGCGGCGGAACTCGAAGGCCACATCGTCCGCGTTGGAGCGCCCCGAAAGGGCCATCAACCCGGGCGTGGCGATGGCTGCGACGAACCCGAACGCGAGGAGCGCGTTGGCGGGTCCGACCCGGCGTTGGGCAGCGAACTGGCTCGCGTCGTGTGCCATCAGAAGCGGAAGTAGAGGAACGGATTGTAGGTGCCTCCCGCGAGTTCGGCCGCGGCGGCCGCAAAGAGCACCAAGACCGCCAACGCGCCGACGACGCGCCAGGTTTCGCCGAGGCCGCGTCGGCCCATCCAATGGCCGAGCCGCACGGATGCATAGAGCGGCAGCCTCGTCGCGCCGAGTGCGCCCAGGAGAAGCGCCGCGACGACCGGCGGCGATAAGAGGGGCACGGCGCCGAGCGCGGGGCCGCTCGGATCGGCCCATCCCACCATGGTCGCGAGGTGCGCCACGGCCTCGGGGAGTGTGGCCTCGCGGAAGAGCACCCAGCCCACCATCACCGCGAGAAGGGTGTAGACGTGCCCGAGCAAACCACGCCGCGGCCATGCGCCGAACGCGCGCTCGCCGACGAGCAACGCCCCGTGGTACGCCCCCCACGCGAGGAACGTCCAAGAGGCCCCGTGCCACAGCCCGCACGTCAAGAACACCACCCAGAGGTTCCGGTAGGTGTGCCACCGGCCGCCGCGGCTGCCGCCGAGCGGAATGTACAGGTAATCGCGGAACCAACTCGACAGCGAAACGTGCCAGCGCCGCCAGAAGTCTGTGACGGAGGCCGAGCCGTAGGGGTGCAAGAAGTTCTCGCGGAACCGAAAGCCGAACATGCGACCTAGCCCGATCGCCATGTCCGAATAGCCGGAGAAGTCGAAGTAGATCTGGATCGTGTAGCAGGCCGTTCCCAGCCACGCGGCGCCCACCGTGAGTTCGTCCCCGGGTGTGTTGAAGATGCGATCCGCTGGCACGGCCACGACGTTGGCGATCAGCACCTTCTTCGCCAGGCCCAGTACAAATCGCTGCACGCCGCTCGCGAACAGGCCGAGGCGGTGGCGACGCCGGACGAGCTGGCGCGCCACGTCGGAGTAGCGCACGATCGGCCCGGCGACGAGCTGCGGGAACAGCGCGATGTAGAGCGCGAAGTCCACCGCGCGCCGCTGGGGCGCTGCATCGCCCCGCGACACGTCGATGAGGTACGACATCGCCTGGAACGTGAAGAACGAGATGCCGATCGGCAGGTGCACCTCGAAGTCGGCCCACGATTCCGGCGGCGCGAGGCGCAAAAGCGTCCCCAACGTGTGGAGCTCGCGCACCAACCAACCCGCGTACTTGAACACACCGAGCAGGCCGAGGTTGAGCGCCACTCCCAGCGCCAGAGCCCGTCGCTTCGCCGAGGGGGTCGCGGCGCGCGCGACTGCCTTCCCCGCCACGTAGTTGCCCGCGATCGACAGCACCATCAGTGCCGCGTAACCCGCTTCCCCCCACGCGTAGAAGAGCAAACTGAAGGCCAGCAGCACCGCGTTCCGCAGACCCCGCGGGGCGAGGTGGTAGAGCACCAAGCAGAGCGGCAGAAACGCGTAGAGGAAGACCGTTGAGCTGAACAGCATGTCCGGTCGTCCGCGCGGGCTGGTGGGGGCGAATCAGGGACCGACGGCGAGCGCGTCTTCCGCGTTGCAGAAGGGGCTGGCCACACGGCCCGCGCGGTCGGTCAGGGGGGTGGCCGGATGGTCGAGCCACGCGTACCGCACGGCAGTCGCGCGCACGCCGGGGCGGCTGACGACCACGGTGTCGCCGTCGATCCGCGCCGCGGCGGGCCACCACCTGCCGTTTTCGTCGCGCAGTTCGAAGTTCTCAAGTGGTCCACTCGCGGCGAGCCCTCCGCCTTCGACCTCGGCCATGGCGACCCGGATGCCATCCACCTGGGATGCGAAGGCAACCGGTACCGGCCCACTCGCACCGGGCGGTTCGCCGCGCAGCAGCCTGCGCGCGAGCAGTGCGACCCGCTCGGCAACCGGGCGCTTTCGGGGCGAGTGCATGTCGGTGCCACCCAGGTCCACGGCGATTGCGAGCCCGACCGCGGGATCGGATACGAAGACGCGCCGCTGCGCCTCGCGCAGCCGCGCCCAGTGGCCGGGTGCGTCGGCATCGCCGCGCTCGCCGAAACCCGGATGTTGCACCACGAGGAAGGGCAGCGCGGGATCGCCAAAACCCGCGCGCCAATCGGCGAGGAGCGCCCGCAGGATGTGTTCGTACTCGGCGGCGCGAGTGGCGTTGCTCTCGCCCTGGTACCAGACGACGGCGCGCACGGGCAGGTGGAAGAGCGGCGCGATGGTGCCCTCCCGCAGGCCCCAGGGCCGTTTGTGGTTGTCGGGGCCGAGCGGCGGCCGCGGCGGCCTGCGGGAGGGGGGCTCGCCGGCTGCTTCGCGCTGCCGGTTCCACTCGTGGAACGCCTCGAGGTTGCGTTCGTACTCCGCCATCACGCGGTCGTGGTTCCGGACGAGCTCCTCGTAGTTGTGCACGAGCGGCGCCAGTGCCGGGTCCGCCAGCAGTGCGGCCTTCGAGACCCAACCCTCGCCCGTGGTGTCGCCGAGTGCGGCCACGATCACACCCTGGGGCACGCCGGTTTCGCGGGACAACTCCTCCGCCAAGTAGAAACCGAGCGCCGAGAACCGCAGCGCGGTCTCTGGTGTGGGGCGCGCCCACGACCCCCCGAACGCGCGCTGCGGTGTGTCCGCCATGCGCGGTTGCACGGTCAATCCGCGCACGCCGGCCAAGCGCCCGGCCGCCTCCGCCGCCGCAGCGCCGCCGTCGCTTTCCTCCAGCACCATCGCGGCGTTGGATTGGCCGCTGACGAGCCACACGTCGCCGACCCAGACGTCGTCGCGCTGCACTCGATCGCCGCGGCTCGTTTCCAGCACCAAAGGGTGCGGACCCCCGTGGACGAGCGGCGGCAATAGCGCGCGGAATCTGCCGTCTTCCACCTCGGCTCGCACACCCGTCTCGCCCCAGGCCACCTGCACCCACGCCGCACCCGGTGCGTCCCCCGTGACCGGAATGGGCTGCCCGCGTTGCAGCACCATGTGGTCCTGGAAGTGCGGGTCCAACTGGAACGCCAGGGCGGCGCGCCGGGCGGCATGGGGGCCATCCTGCGGGCCGGCGCCGGCAAGGGAGAGCAGCAGGGACCCCAGGCAGACCAGCGGAAGGAGGGTGGGCATCGGGGGGAGGGGCGGAGCGGTGTGCCCGGTGAGCGGGGAGCACGACCGCAAGCAAAGTGTAGAACCGCGGAGCCCGTCGCGCTACGGACGCCAGTGCTCGAAGGAAGCCCGTGCGCTGCGGAGCCGAACCAGTTGCGGGCGCGGGGTGGGGGGCAGCGTGCGGGGCGCGGGACCAGTAGGCTCTTCGCCAACGACCCGGCCACGGCGCGGTTCCCGCGCGGGGCCGGTGCACCGGCCACCGCCCGTCCGCCCCCCTGAATATGACCCCCGATACGTCCGCCCTGTCCGCCCATCTGACCCGAGGTGACAACCTGGTGACGCTCCAGAGCCACATCCTGGCCGAAGAAGCGCGCCACCCCGGGGCCACGGGCACCTTCAGTTGGATCCTCTCGGCGCTCTCGATCTCGGCCAAGATGATCGCGGCGCGCATCCGCCGCGCGCGGCTCTCCGACGTGCTCGGCAACGTCGGCACGGACAACGTGCAGGGCGAGCAGCAGCAAAAACTCGACGTCATCGCCAACGAGATCCTGCTGCGCTGTCTGGGCAGCCGCTCGGGTGTCGCGGTGCTCGCGTCGGAGGAGAACGACGAGCCGATCGTGATCCAGAGCGATGCGGACAAGGGGCGGCCCTACTGCGTGCTGTTCGATCCCTTGGACGGATCCTCGAACCTCGACGTGTGCGGCGGTGTCGGCACGATCTTCTCCATCCTGCGGCACGATCGGCGCGCGCCGACCGCCCAGGCTGCGCTCATGCAGCGCGGCGCGGAGCAAGTGGCGGCCGGATACGTGCTGTACGGGTCCTCGACGGTGTTCGTGCTGACGACCGGGACGGGTGTGCGCATGTTCGTGCTCGATCCCGCCGTCGGCGCGTTCATGCTGGTGGAGGACAACATCCGCATCCCCGCTACTTCGAAGAGCTATTCGGTCAACGAAGGCCACCGCAAATCGTTCCCCGCGGGGTACCAGCGTTACCTGGATTGGGCCCAGGACAACGGCTACTCGTCGCGCTACGCGGGTGCGATGGTCGCGGACGTGCACCGCATCCTGCTGAAGGGCGGTGTGTTCCTCTACCCGCCCACGGCGAAGGCGCCGGATGGCAAGCTGCGGCTCATGTACGAGGCCAACCCGATGGCCTTCGTGATCGAACAGGCCGGCGGCAAGGCGTTTGCGGGCAAGGAGCGCTTGCTCGACGTCGCGCCCACCAGCGTGCACCAGCGCACCAGCGTCGTGCTCGGCAGCGCGGACGAAGTCGACCACGTGCTCGCCCACCTGGGCTGAGGGACGGCCGGTCCAGAGCGCGGGGCGCGGGTGTCGCGCCGCCTCGACGGGTCGAGACCCCGCCCGGCGCTGCTCGGGGGGGATCCCGAGGACACCCGGTGGGCCACGGCCGGGCCCCCGGTCGCCTTTCCGTTCGACGCCAAGCGCGGCGCGGCCGATCATGGGTGGGTCGGCCGAGCGGGGCGGGCATCCCATGGGCAGTTACAACGTCATCGCGCACCTGGTGCTGTTCGGGTGGATCCCGGTGGTGCTGGTGTTCTTTGCGCGGTTCCGGCCCCACGTCGCGTGCACCCTGGCGATGCTCGGCCAGTTCCTGGTGTTGCCCGCCAGTTTGGCGATCGACGCGCCGGCCCTTCCGCCCCTCGACCGGCACGTCATCGGGAGCATCGGCGCCCTCCTGGGGTACGCGCTGTTCGTGCGTCCCTCGGCCAAGGCGCCGCTCGCACGGCGTTGGCCGCTGGTGCTGCTGGCGGTGCAGGTCGCCGTCGTCATGGTGACGACACTGGTCAACGGCGACGCGATCATCATCGGTCCGATCGTGCTGCCGGGGCTGACACTCTACGACGGCATCGGCGACACGTTCCTGCGCACGTTTGGCATCGCGGTGCCGTTCTATCTGGGGATGCGTGTGGTGCGCAACGTCGGGCAGCTCGTCACGGTGCTCAAGCTGATCGCCGTAGCGGGTCTGTTGCAGGTGCCGATCGTGTTGATCGAGAACCGCCTGAGCCCGCAGCTCCACGCGACCCTCTACGGAGTGTTCCCACACAGTTTCCTGCAACACATCCGGGCGGGCGGCTTCCGGCCCGTGGGTTTGACCTCCCACGGGCTCGAGTTCGCGCTGTTCATGGCCACCGCCACCGTGGCGACGGCAGGGCTCGCCAAGGCCAAACTCAAGGTGCTCGGCGTGCGCGCGATCGTGTTGTTGCCGGTGATGCTCTTCGGCTTGGTGTTTTGCCGCAGCCTCGGGCCCTTGGTGTACGGGCTTGTCTTCCCCGCGGCGATCTTCCTGCTGAGCCCCCGCTGGCAGGCCCGCCTGGTCGCCTTCTTGATCGCGGTGGTGCTGTGTTACCCCTTGACCCGTAGCCGCGATCTCTTTCCCACGGACGCGGTGGTCGAGTTCGCCACGTCGCTCAGCCCCGACCGCGGCCAGTCCGTGGGGTTCCGCTTCCACCACGAGGACCTGCTGCTCGAAAAGGCCGACGAGCGCGCGTTGTTGGGCTGGGGTGCGTGGGGCCGAAACCGCATCTACAACCGCGAGACCGGACGCGACGAATCGGTCACGGATGGCTACTGGATCCTCGAACTCGGGCGTTTCGGCCTGGTCGGCTTCGTCAGCTTCTTCGCCTTGCTCACCGTACCCGCGTACCTCGCGTCGAGACTGTGGCGACGGCTGCCGCGGGGACCCGAGCGCGTCGCGCTGGTCACGGTTGTGCTGCTCGTGGTGATGCGCGCCGTGGACCTCTTGCCCAACGCGTTCCTCGCGCCGTTCACGCTGTTCCTCGCCGGTTCGCTCGTGGGCCTCGACTTCGGGCGCCGGCGCCGGCGGGCCGAACGGGGCCAACCGGGAGGTGGGGGACGCGCGGCCGAGGTTGTCAGCGAGCGCCCGGCGCCGCAGCCCACGGCGAGCGCTGGACCAGGTGTTCCAGCACCATTTCTGCGATGAGTTTGTGCCCCTCGGCCGTGGGGTGCTGGTCCGTCGGTTCGAACCAAAGGCGCGACATGTCCTTTTGTTCCTCGTCCACGAGCCACCGCTGGAAGAGCGGGTAGAGGTCGAGCACATCGTACCCCTGCTCCGCGAAGTGGCGCCCGGCGCCGCGGTGCAGTTCGCGGTAGATGGGCAGTTGGGCCCACTCGTCCGAACGCACCACGGCCGCGTTGAACAGGATGGCAACTACCGGCACGTTCGCCGCGCGGCAGCGCTCGGCCAACTTGGCTCGCGCGAGCAGCATCTGGTCGTAGTCGGGCCCCGACGCGGTGTAACCCTCGATGGTCGTGCTGCCGGCGGCGACCTCGTAGGCCTTGCGGTCCGCGCGCTCCTTGGCCTTGCGCAGCACCACCTTGAGGGCCGCCGACCCCAACGCGTTGTCGCCGTACTCGGGCGGTACCCAACCGCCGTAACCCCAACCCGTGGGCTGCGCATCGTTGTGGTCGTGGTGCACGAGCACCAGGTCGGGACGCAACTCGTCGAAGGTGCGCTCGAAGAGCGCCCACTCCTGCGACGCGTTGTAACCGGGCACACTGAGGTTGTGCAGGGCGACGGGCCGGCCGAGGTGGCGCTCGAGGCCGGCGCGCACCAGATCCCCGTAGGATTCCTCGTAGGCGACGCGCCAGCCGAACGACGTGGAATCGCCCAGCAGCACCACCGTGAAGCCGTTTGCCGCCAGCGGCGACTCGTCGCCGCGCACACGTTTCCCCGTCTCGTCCGTGCGCACCAGGGTGCCTTGGAACTCGATCTCCTGGTTGGGTCGCAGGCGGTAGAGCAGCGCGGGGTCGGGGTGCAGCTCGATCAAGCTGCGGATGTTCGTGCCGGCGAGGACCGCTTGCAGGGTGGGTGTGTGCCACTTGCCCTTCAGGAAGAGCCGCGCGGCCGCCTCCACGGCGCCCAGGGTGACGACCAGCGATACCAGCGACACCAGGAGGGCGCGCAGGGCGCGGCCAGCGCGGGGATGTTCTTGCTCCATGTTCCTACCTCGCCGCGGGCGGGGGCGGCAGCACCAAGTGCAGGGTTTCGAGGTCCACACCCAACTGCACGTGGAAGCGCCACAGAGTCGCCACGCGGTCGAGTTCGACGAGGGCTACCGCGCGCCGCTCGATCCAACGCCGCGGTTCGCCGACGAGCCCCCGTTCGCAGATCTCGATCAGCCAGGTCTCGCGCACGCCGTAGATCTCGGCCACATACTCGAGGGCCACGTGCGGCACACCGTCCAGATCGAAGGCGTCCCGGCTCACGGCTTGCCTCCGCCCTTGGCGCCGGCCTGCGCCAACTCGTCGAGCAAGCGCTTTTGTTCGTCGTCGAGCACCGCCGGCAGGTCCAGTTCGAAACGCGCGTAGAGGTCGCCGAAGCCGCCCTTTCCGTCGGCGAAGCCCTGGCCGCGCAACCGCTGCCGCTGGCCGCTGCGAGTGCCCGCGGGCACTTTCAGGGACACGGTGCCGCGCGCGGTGGTGACGTCCACCGCGCCGCCCGCGTGGGCGACCCACGGCCAAAGGCGCACCCGGGCCTCCAGCTCGCCGTCGATCAGGCGGAAGTTCGCATCGTCGAGCAGCCGCAACTCGAGCAGCAGATCGCCGTTCGCGCCGCCGCCCTCGCCCTCTTCGCCGAGGCCCGCGAGGCGCAGCGTCATGCGGTCGCGCACGGCGTCGGGGATCTTCAACTCGATGCGCTTCTTCGAGCGCACCGCGCCGAGGCCCGCGCAGGTGGGGCAGACGTGGCCCGAGAGTTCGCCCGTGCCGCCGCAGGTCGGGCAACTGGCGCGCGTCGGCACCTCGAAACTCTGTTTGCCGCCGCGCAGCGCCGCCGAAAGCGGGAGGGCGAGTTCCGCGTGCAAGTCGGCGCCGCGGTGGCGGAATCGGCCGTGGCGGCCGCGTTCGCCCCCGCGGAAATTGCCCTGGAACTCCCGTCCGAACATGGACTGGAAGAAGTCCGAGAAGCCGCCGCCGCCGCCGAAGGCCGCTTCGAACTCCTCGCGGCTCATCGTGCCCTGCGCCGGATCGGGCTGGAAGTCGGCGCCCTGCTGCCAGTTGGCGCCGAAGCGGTCGTACTTGGCGCGCTTCTCGGCGTCGCCGAGGACCTCGTAGGCCTCGCTCAACTCCTTGAAGCGCCGCTCGGCCGCTTCCTTCTTGTCGCCCTGGTGGCGGTCGGGATGCCACTCGAGCGCGAGCTTGCGGTAGGCCTTCTTGATCGCCGCGGCATCGGCGTCGCGCGGCACACCAAGGGCCTGGTAGTAGTCCTGGAACTTCATGGGGTGGGGCCCCTTGGCCCCCGAGCCCAGGAGCCTACCAGGGCGGACGGCCGCGGCTCATCCCGTTGCGGCAGCCGTCCACGCTCCGCACCATGGCGCGCAGGGGCGCTCGGGCGGGCCGTCGGCGCGGAGGGCCGCGCTCTGGCACCAGAGGATCAGATTGCGGCGGCGGCCGCGCCGGATCGGCTCGACCCGATGGCGGTGGGCGCCGGCGTGCAGCACGGCGGCACCGGGCCGGTGCAGGTACTCCGCGGTTTCGCCCGCCAGCACCGGCCCGTCGCGGTGCGCCTCGCATCGGACGCCCAGGAAGTTCAACTCGGCCCCGTCGAAGTCCTCCCCCAGGCAGAGGTTCAAGGTCACCTCGCTGTCGTCCACGTGGAAACCGAGGTCCTGGTCGCGATGACGCGCGTAGTCCACGAGGTACCCGTGGTGGCGGTCGAGCGGCGCGCCCGCGAACTCGGGCAGGAGCGCGCGCGCGAGGGGGGCGACCCAACGCTCGCAGAGTTCGCGCAACCATGGGTCGAAGCCCAAGGGGCCGAGTTGGGCCCCGAAGAGGTGCATGGAGTTCGGCGCGGCTGCTGTTTGGCCGCGTCGCGCGGCCGCCTCGGCGCGTCGGTCGATCTCCGCGAGCAGTTCCGCGGCCGCGTCGGGCGCCAACATCGCAAAGGCGAAGGCACCGGGCACGGGGCCGGCGACGCGCGGGCGCTCCCCGCGATCCAGGGCGGCCACCAGGGCGCGGAACTCCGGCGCGAACGCGCCGGGGCCCAGGGACCAAGCGCCGCTTCCCGTCACTCGAGGATGGGCAACGACGCGTGCTCGCGGATCGCCACACGCTGCGCGAGCCGGCCCGCGATCTCCGCAAACGCGCGCGCCTCGGCGGAGTCGGGTTCCGCCAGGGTCACCGGGTCGCCCGCGTCGCCGCCCAAGCGCACGGCCGGGTTCAAGGGCACACGGCCGAGCACCGGGAAGCCGTGCCGTTTGGCCAGACTCTCCGCGCCGCCGCGCCCGAACACGTCGACGATGGCGTGGAAACGGCCCTCCGCGTCGGTGGTGGTCTGGATCTCGCCGAGGCCCGTGCGCAGCGTCATCGCGCGGGACGGTGCGCCTTCGACGCGGCCCTCGATCGCGTAACCGGCCATGTTCTCGACGATGCCGAGGATCGGCACCTGCACCTGCTGGAACATGCCGATGGCCTTGCCGACGTCGAACGTGCTGACGGCCTGCGGTGTGGTGACGAGCACCGCCCCCGTCAGCGGCACGATCTGCGCGAGGCTGAGCTGCGCGTCGCCCGTGCCGGGCGGCATGTCGACGAGCAGGTAATCGAGCTCGCCCCACGCGACGTCGCCGAGGAACTGCTCGATCAACTTGTGCACCATCGGCCCGCGCCAAACGACGGGTTTGTCCTCGGGCAACAAGTACCCGATCGACATGGTCGACACACCGTGGCGCACCTTGGGGATGAGCTGGCGCTCCGCCGTCGTTTCCGGCTGGCCCACGAGGCCCATCATCATCGGGATGTCGGGACCGTACACATCGCTGTCCATCACACCGACACGCGCGCCGGTTTGCGCCAGCGCCACGGCCAGGTTCACGGTGACGGTGCTCTTGCCCACACCGCCCTTGCCACTCGACACCGCGATGATGTGCCGCACGCCGGGGGCGAGTTGGCGCGCCGGGCGCGAGCCGCCCTTCACTTCGGCGGTCATCTCGACCTTCACCGACGTCACACCGGGCAGTGCGCGCAGGAGACGCTCGGCCTCGGCCTTCATCTTGTCCTTCACGGGACAGGCCGGTGTGGTCAGGTTGATGACCACGTCGACCAGGCCATCGCACACGGCGCTCTTCGTGATGAAGCCCAAGGAGACGATGTCGCGCCCCAGGTCCGGGTCGATGATTTGGCGCAGGGCGTCGAGGACGTCGGTCTTGGTGGCGGTCAAAGCGGTCACGGGGCAGTTCCGGAGAGGTCGGGGTGGGGTGCGGGAGCGAAGAAGATAGGCCCGGGGGCCCCGGTCGCCAATCGGCGTCCGGCGAAGGGGGATCGGGGGGCCCTGCGGCGCTACCCTAGGCCGCCCCATGAGCGTCCAGGTCCACCCCGCGACGAGTCCCAGAATCCCCCCCGAACGGGCCGTGGTCCTCCTCTCCGGCGGCATGGACTCCGCGGTGGTGCTGGCGGAGGCCCGGGCCGCAGGATTCGAGGCCCACGCGCTTTCGTTCCGCTACGGCCAGCGCCACGGGGTCGAGTTGGAGGCAGCCGAGCGGGTGGCTCGCCTCGGCGGCGCCGCGAGCCACCGGGTGGTCGCGATCGACCTGGTCGCGATCGGAGGCAGTTCCCTGACGGCGGACATCGACGTGCCGAAGGACCGCGCGATGGCGGACATCGGTGTGGGGGTGCCCTCGACCTACGTGCCCGCGCGCAACACCGTGTTTTTGAGCCTGGCGCTGGGGCTGGCGGAGGTGCTCGGCGCAAACCACATCTTCTGCGGAGTGAACGCGATCGACAGCTCCGGATATCCCGACTGTCGCCCCGAGTTCTTGGCGGCCTTCGAAGCGCTGGCGCAAGTGGCCACGGCGGCGGGGACACAGGGCGAGCGCCTGCGGTTGCACGCGCCGCTCCTCCATCTGGACAAGGCCCAAATCGTTCTGCGAGCGGAGGCCCTTGGTGTGGACCTCTCGGTGACCCATACCTGCTACGACCCTGTCCCGGGGGCAACCGGCGAGCGCGCCCTCGCCTGCGGTCGCTGCGACGCATGCCGTTTGCGCCTAGCGGGATTTGCCCGCGCGGGCCGCCGCGACGGTGCGCCCTATGCGCCCGACGCTCCTCGCCCTGACCTCGCGGTGCTTCGCAGCACCTGATCCCCAACACCCCTCACCGCCATGGCCCAAGCCACCTGGAACGGAGCCGTCATCGCCAACTCCGACACCTTCGAAGTCGTCGACGGCAACGTGTACTTCCCCGAGTCCGCGCTCGACCGCCGCTACTTCCGCCCGAGCCCGACGACCACCGTCTGCGGCTGGAAGGGCACCGCGCAGTACTACACCCTCGTGGTGGACGGCAAGGAGAACAAGGACGCCGCCTGGTACTACGCCAGCCCGAAGGACGCGGCCAAGAACATCGCGAGCCACGTGGCCTTCTGGAAGGGCGTGACTGTGACGCGCTGACGCGGCGCGCGCTGGCGCGGAGCAATGCGGCAGACGCGTAGGTGAGGACTGGCCCGGTTGCGGTCCCACGCGCCAATCGGTCGGGCCCTACGTTCCTGGCTGAGGTGGTCGCGGAAAGCGCCGGAAAGATCTGTCGACTCGAACGCGGCCTCCGGACGTGGTCGAAGTCTGTGCCTCGGGCGAAACGGCGCGCCGGTCCGGAGCTCCTCCGCGCCCCGTTCCTGCGCCGCCAAGCGGCATTTTGGACCGTGGCATGGGTCTTGCCAACGGGAGACAGCGCGTCGCTTTGCGTCCCTGCATCGCGCCGCCTCTCGCTGCGGCGAAGCAAACGCAGCCGAGTTTCCGACCCGACGGACTCACGCACATGAAGCCCATCCTCGCCACATCCTTGGCCCTCCTCGCAGCGGCGATCCAGCCCGCAGAGGCCCAGAACCGCATCCTGCTCCTGCCCGGTCAATCCCTGCCCGGCGCGGGAATGGTCACCGAAGTCGGTGATTTCGCCATCAACTCGGAAGGGTCCTGGGTGGCATTCGCCCGCACGGACCAGGCGCCATTCTCATCGGGCGTACTCGTTCGGGACGGCCAACCACTCGTGGTGCCCGACGGACTTGGCCCAGCTCCCCAGTTCAGCGCGGCCTCGATCTACTTGGACCTGGACGACGCTGGCAACATCGGTTACCTCGCGGTGGATCCCGCCACGGGAGATTGGTTGCTCATGCGGAACCAAACCGTCGTGCTCCAGAGGGGCGAGCTGCTCGACATCGATGGCGATGGGATCACAGAGCCGGTGACGAGCTTCCGTTCCGCGCACCTGGCGCAGGATGGCTCGGGGGCCGTGTATGCGGTGCTGAACTCCGGCGTGGACGTCAGCCTCGTGCGCCTTCTGCGCAACGCGCAGGGTGTGCTCGAGTCCCAGGTCGTCGTGGCGGCGGGGCAGACCCTGCCCACCGGCCAAGCTGCACTTTCTCACGCCCTCGTGTCCCTTCGCTACCGCAGCCAGCTCGACTCCAACAGCAACGGTGAGTTGGTCTTCGCCCTCACGTTCCAAGGTGTATTCGTCTACTCCCCCCAGACACGCAGTCTCAAGGCCGTGGTGCAGGCGAACGGCGACGGACCCTTGCTCGGTACGTACTGGTCGGTGGAGGTCTCCCAAGCGGTGGCGCTCGCCGACGACGGCGCGGCCTACTTCCCCCAACCGGATTGGATCACGCGCAACCAGCAGATCGCCGTTTGGCCCAGCATGGGACTGGAGTTTCCCGAGGGTGTGCAGGTGACGTCGATCACAACCGACGGTGCGGTTCGCATCGCTCCAGACGGCCAAGTGCTGTGGACGGGTAGGTTCCAGATTCCAGGATCCGGTCCGCGACGCGGGATCGCCCGCAACACGACGGTGGTCGTTCTGGATGGGGAGACCCGCGTGGAGGGCCTGACGATTGCCAACACGGCCGTCGGGCAGCACAGCCACGACTTCACGGGAGATGGCGAGCGGATCCTCTTCCGTGCCCGCACCAGCGACGATCGAACGGGTCTTTTCGAGGTGGACCTCGCGGGCTCCGTGGAAACACTGGCGGGTTGTGTGCCCAAGTTGGCGGAACTCCAAGAGTTCGGAACGGCGGGCCTCGGTCTCACGCGGCTGGGCACCGCGACGCCGGTCCTCGGCCAGCCGCAGGACCCAGAAGCGTTGGCGCTGCTCTTGATCTCGCCACAGGGGGCCGACGGATGCGGAGTTGTGCTGCCCGGAGTGGGTGAGGTGTTGGTCTCGCTGCAACCGGAGTTGCTGTTCGTCCTGGGTCCCGCTGCCAAGGGCTGCTGTTCCGCGATCTTCCAGATCGAACCGCCCCCGTCGGTGCTCGACTACCTGGGCTTCGCGGTGTACGCCCAGGGACTTTGGTACGACCCGCTGCACCCGACCGAGCCGGTGCGGATGAGCAACGCCCTGCGGTATACCGTGGGCCTCTGACCCGCCACGATAGAGTTGCTCTAAGCACCGGCTCTGCCGCGCCCGCGGCGGGGCCGGCGTTCTTTGTGCACGGGTGGGCACGGGGGTGCCAACGAAGTACGGGGGGCCTCTGTGACAGCTTGGAGAAGATCGCTCGGCCGAAGCGAAGGAGCTGTGAGGTGCCGTTTGCCCCATCGCCTGACGACTGGGTGAGGGGCCGTTCCGCAGAGGGAACACCGTCCCGCCAGGCGGATCGCGCCGCGGCCGTCCCCGCACTCGGTTACGCGGGGACGGCACGGGACTTGCCCAGTCGAGCGGACGAGGCGCCGCGGCCCCCGCGGTGCGCCCCCTCCTCTGGCAACCTTGGACCATCCACCATGAAAACCACTCTCGCCACCGCGGCGGCCCTGCTCGCCGTCGCCTTCTCCCACGCGGAAGCCCAGAACCGCGCCCTGCTCCTGCCCGGGCAGACCCTGCCCGGCGCGGGCACCATCACGAATGTGGGCGAGTTCGCCATGAACGCCCACGGATCGTGGGTCGGCCTCGTGCAGACGGACCAGCCCACACCCGTCGGATACGGAGTTCTCGTCCGCGACGGGCAGCCCATCTTCATCCCCGACGGCGTCACGCTCGGGCCGGCCTTTTCGTTGTCGACGAACTCCCTCGGCCTGGACGAGCAGGGCAACGTCGCCTACACCGCCCTCGACCCGGCTACGGGCGACTGGCACCTGATGCGCAACGCCACCACCGTGGTGAAACGCGGCGAGCTGGTCGACGTGGACAACGACGGTGTCGCCGAGCCGGTGACGAGCCTCCGCGCCGTGAACCTCGCGAAGGATGGGTCCGGCGCGCTCTACGCGGTGCTTGGTGTGGGGGGGGACCTTCACCTCCTGCGCCTGTTGCGCACGGGTACCGGCGCGCTCGAGATCGAGGTGGTCCTGACCCCCGGTCAGGTTCTGCCGACCGGCGGCACGGTTTCGAACTTCGATATCCAGTCGCTTCGTTACCGCTCGCAGCTCGCCAGCAACGCGGGAGGCGACTTGGCGTTTGCCGTCCGCTTCCGGGGCGTTTTCCAGTACAGCCTCGCAAACGGGACCCTCGCGACTGTGGTGAAACAGGAAGATCCCAGCCCGTTCGCCAACTTCCGCTGGAACATCGGGGAATACCAGTCGATCGCCCTGAGCGATGCGGGCGATGTCTACTTCCCGAGCGAACTCGCGGGCAACGGCGAAAGTCTGGATGTGCTCGCAGAAAACCAACAGGCCATGCTGTTCGAGGGCCAGCCCCTCGAGTTCCCCAGCGGGCAAGCGGTGGGGAACATCGCGACGAGCCGGTCGGTGCGCGTGTCCGCGAAGGGTGAAGTCCTGTGGGCCGGCTTCTTCGAGAACGCAGCCGGGACGGTGCGCCCCGGCTTCGCGCGCGACGGAAAGGTCGTTGTGCTCGCTGGCACCACGCGGGTCGAAGGACACATCATCGATTCGGTGGTGCTGTCCCTCGACGGCGGTCACAACTTCACCGCGGACGGCGAACGCATCCTCTTCCGCGGCCGCACCGCTTCGGGGCAGGTGGGCCTCTTCGAAGTCGACACGGCCCCAACCTTCGAGACGATTGCCGGCTGTGTGCCCAAACAAGCGGTTCTGCTGAGCCAGTTCGGCAATGCACCGTCGCTGGAGTTTCCCTACTTCTTCGTGGGTCTACAGGGCTCCCAATCGATGTCGGCCCACGGGTTGCTTCTGCTCTCGCCGTCCGGCGCCACCAACTGCGGCACCTTGTTGCCCGGGGTGGGTGAACTGTTGCTCGACCTTCAGCCAGGCATGCTCCTGACCCAAGGCCCTCTTTTTACGGGTCCGTCGGTGGTCAACTTCCTCCTGACCGTGCCGTCGCAGGACCTGGCGTTTCAGGGTATCCCGATGTACGCCCAGGGCCTTTGGTTCGATGCACTGCACCCCTTCGAGCCGGTGCGCCTCAGCAATGCTGTGAAGTTGGTCGCCGGCCTCTAAGGCGGAGCTCCGTCCGAGGCCTAAGCAACCGTAACCAAGTGCGGGCAGACTTTGCCCGCACTTGGTTGCGTTGCGCGAGCTGCACGCGGCGGTGAAGGGGTGTTCCGTCTGGGGAACAGGATGCCGGCGGCTGGGGGGGGGCTGACGGCGTGCGGCGGTCGGCACGTGACTTGCTCAACTGTCGAGACGAGGCGCCGCGACCCTGCGGTGTGCCCCCTCCTCCACGACTACTTCCGGACCTTCCACCATGAAGACCACTCTCGCCACCGCGGCGGCCCTGCTCGCCGCTTCGCTGTCCCCCGCGGAAGCCCAAAACCGCGTGCTGCTCCTGCCCGGGCAGACCCTGCCCAGCGCGGGCACCATCGCCAACGTCGGGGAGTTCGCCATGAACTCTCACGGGTCCTGGGTCGGGCTCGTGCAGACGGACCTGCCCACACCCGTGGGCTTCGGAGTCCTGGTGCGCGATGGCCAGCCGTTGTTCGTTCCCGACGGGCTCACCCTCGGGCCCTCGTACTCGACGTCCACGTCCTTCCTCGACCTGGATGACCAGGGCAACATCGGGTACACCGCCCTCAATCCGGCCACGGGCGACTGGCACCTGATGCGCAACACAACCACCGTGTTGAAGCGCGGTGAGCTTGTGGACGTGGACAACGACGGCGTCGCCGAGCCGGTGACGGGTTTCCGCGCCGTGCACCTCGCGAAGGACGGCTCCGGCGCGCTCTACGCAGTGCTGTTTGCCGACGGGGACCACCACCTCGTGCGCATCTTGCGCACGGGTGCCGGCGCGCTCGAGACCCAGGTGGTCTTGACCCACGGCCAGGTACTTCCGAGCGGAGCCACGGTTTCGACCTTCGACATCCAGACGCTTCGCTACCGCTCGCAACTCGCCAGCAACGCGGGAGGCGACCTCGCCTTTGCGCTGCCCTTCAAGGGTGTTTTCCAGTACGGCCTGGCCGGTGGGACCCTGGCGACCGTCGCGAAACACGATGATCCCAGTCCGTTTGCCAACTTCCGCTGGGCGATCGATGTCAACCAGTCGGTCGCCCTGAGCGATGCGGGTGACGTCTTCTTCCCGAATGAACTCGCGGGCAACGGGGAGAGCCTGGATGTGCTCGCGCAGGACCAACAGGCCGTGCTGTTCCAAGGCCAGCCCCTCGACTTCCCCAGCGGGCAAGCGGTGGGGGACATCACGACGAGCCGGTCGGTGCGGGTGTCCGCGAAGGGTGAAGTCCTGTGGGCCGGCTTCTTCCAGAACGCGGCCGGCACGGTGCGCCCCGGCTTGGCGCGCGACGGAAAGGTCGTCGTGCTGGCTGGCACCACCCGGGTGGAAGGACACATCATCGACACGGTGGTGTTGTCCCTCGATGGCGGCCACAACTTCACCGCGGACGGCGAGCGGATCCTTTTCCGCGGCCGCACCGCGGAAGGAGATGTGGGCATCTTCGAAGTGCACACAACCCCGACCGTGGAAGTGATCGCGGGCTGCACTCCAAAACTCGCCGCCCTTGTACCTTTCGGTGGTCAGGGATTCGCCCTCGGTCAGCCGTTCCAGCCGGCCCTGCAACTGACCGGTCCGCAGGCGGCCGGGGCCCTGTCGTTGCTGTTCCTGTCGCCGCTCGGCACGGTCGGCTGCGGGACGCTGGTCCCGGGCCTCGGCGAGGTTTTGGTCAGCTTGCAGCCAGAGTTGTTGTTCGTGAGCGCACCCGTGGATGACCCCGGCGCCTCGGGTCTCTTCGTGCTGCCTTCGCTGCCGCAGACCCTGGCGTTCCAAGGCCTCGCGATCCACGCCCAAGGCGCGTGGGTGCACACGGCATCGGCCTTCGAACCCGTGCGCCTGAGCAACGCGATCCGCTTCGTCGTAGGCCTCTGAGCGTTCCTCCGAGGGACGAAAGCACCAACGGCCCCGTCGCACCCGCGGCGGGGCCGCGTTCGTTCAGGGCAGATCGTGTCGCTCGTTCAGCTCGGCCAATTGGCCGGTCGTGTCGAGTTGCTCCAAGGCGGCGTTCAGGGCGGCCAGGAGGTTGGGGTCGTCCTTGCGCACGGGGATCGCGTAGTGCTCTTCGGTCAGCGGGGGCGCGAGCAGCGTGAGTGCGGTGGGGTGGAGGTCGACCAGCGCGCGGGCGTTGGGGGTGTCGAGCACGAGCGCGTCCACTTCGCGCGACAGTAGGCGGTCGAGCGACGTGTCGCCCTTCGCGGAGGGCTCGGCGATCGTCGAGGTGGCGAGGTGCAAACGCGCGGCGTCCTCGGATGTCGTGCCGCGGCCCGCGGAAACGGTGCGGCCCGCCAGATCGGCGACCGTCGTCGGCTCGCCCGCGCCGCGGCGCACCACCACCGAAATGGAAGTCCGGTAGTAGGTGCGTGTGAACGGCAGGCGGGCCTCGCGTTCGGGCGTGCGGCCGAGCGTGGCGACCGCGACGTCGACGGCACCGCTTTCGACCGCGTCGAGCAGTTGGTCGAACGGCATCGGTCGCCACACGAGTTCGCGCTCGAGCGCGTCGGCGAGGAGCTGCGTCATCTCGACATCGCGGCCGCGCGGCTCGCCCGCATCGTCCACCCACGCAAAGGGCGGATTGGCCAGGTCGGAGGCGACGACGAGGCGCGGGGACGAGCACGCGGCGGCGCCCAGAAGGGCGGCGAGGGCCAGTGCGATGCCCGGCAGCCCGGCGCGCTTGCGCGGTTCTTGGTTCATCTCTTGTGTCATCGCGTCGAGGTCACTTTCTGGAGGTTCGGCGGTGCGTCCGGGTCCTGGCCGCGGGCGCGCGCCAGCGGGAGGAGGACGCGGTAGAAGGATTGCACTAGCACGGCCGCGTCGAAGTGGGCTGGGCCGTGGCCCGAGCCGGAGCAGTGCGCGAGGTCCATGCGCGCCACCTTGGCTCCGAGCGTATGCAGTTGGTCCGCGGCCGCGCGTGTGCTCGCTCCCGCTTCGCCTGTCGGCACAAGCGCGAGCACCGCGATGCCGCGCGCGGCGAGGGCCCGGGGGCCGTGCATCACTTCGGCGGCGCTGATGGCCTCCGCGTGCAACCCGGCGGTTTCCTTGAGCTTCAGCGCCACCTCCTGGGCCGCCGCCAAACACGCGCCGCGCGACAGCACCAGCGCACTCGCGGCGCCCTGCAGCAGCTCTGCGCCCTCGAGCGGCGCGTCCGCGCGCACAAGTCCCTGGGCCAGAGCGGCCAGCCGATCGGGCACCGCGTCCGCGCCCGAAACGAGGGCGGTCGCGATGGCCTCGACCAGCGCCAAGCTCGCCTGGAACGATTTCGTGGCGGCGATGCTGTGCTCGATACCGGCGCACTGGTCGAGGCACAGCTCCATCGCGCGCGCGAGGTCCGATTCCGGTCGGTTGCAGAGGGCGAGGGACATGCCAGCGCCCGGTGCCAGGCGGCGGGCCGCGCGGACCAGGTCTTCGCTGGCGCCGCTCTGGGAGATCGCGAGCAGCCACGCGCCGCGCAGTTCCGGCGCGGGAGCCGCCCCGCCGCCCAGGGACGGCGCCAACGATCCCGCCGCGAGCCCCAGCTCGGCCCACCGGTACAGCGCAAACGTCGCCGCCGCGTCCGAGGACCCCCGCGCCAGCGTGAAGAGCGCACCCGGGCGGGCCTTCGTCCAGCGCTCGGCCAGGGCCTCGAGCGCGGGCCGGTTCCGGTGCGCGAGGCGCGCCACCACCTCGGGCACCTCGCGGATCTCGGCCTCCAGTTGGCTCATGGGGCGCTGAGCCTAACCGGACGCGGTCCCGGCCCTTCCCGCCAGCCCTCCGCGTTAGATTCCGCCCATGGAATCCTCCTCCCAGACCCCCGCACCGCGTGGGCCCCGGCCCCTCGACCCCCAGCCGCCCTTGGGCGAACCGACCCTCGACGCCCTTGCGGAGCTGCTCGCCATCGTCGCGCGCCTGCGGGACCCCGTCGACGGGTGCCCTTGGGACCTCGAGCAGACGCCCGAGAGCCTGGGCCCGAGTTTGGTGGAGGAGGCCCACGAGCTGGTTGCGGCCCTCGACGGCGGCGACGTGCGCGATGTGGTCGAGGAGGCCGGGGATGTCTTGATGGCGCAGTTCCTTCTGTGCCACATCGCGCAGCAACAGGGGCGGTTCGACCTCGCCCGCGTGGCGCGCGAGGTCAGCCAGAAACTGATCCGCCGGCATCCGCACGTGTTTGGTGAAGGCCACGTGGCCGATGCGGACGCGGCCTTGAGCCAATGGGAGCGCATCAAAAAACAAGAGCGCGAGAGGAAGCGCGCGGAGGGTCGCTGGAAGGAGGACACCAGCGCGCTCGCCGGTGTGCCCGTCGCCTTGCCGGCGCTGCAGCGCGCCGCAAGGGTCGGTGCCAAGGCCATGGGCGCCGGATTCCGCTGGGGCGACGCGCGGGGGGCGCTCGCGAAGGTGCACGAGGAGGTGCGCGAACTGGAGCAGGCATTCCTCGCGGCCGAGGCGAAGGGTGACGGCGCCGCGCTCGACCACGTGCAGCGCGAACTTGGCGACGTGCTCTTTGCGGCGGCGCAGCTAGGCAACTACTTGCAGCTCGACCCCGAAGCCGCGGCGCGGCAAGCCGTGCTGCGTTTCGAAGCGCGTTTCCGTCGCATGGAAGCGGAGTTGGGCGGCAGCATCGGCGGCCAGAATCTGGACGAACTTATGTCGGCCTGGGAACGCGCAAAGCGCGCATTGGCCTCGGATTGAGCGGGTTGGGACCGCCTTTCGTTGCACCGCCATGGGCTGCGGCGGCGAAGGTTGTGCGAGCGGTTTCGTTGGATCCTTGTCCAAGAAACGGTTCGCCCCGCGGCGGTGGAACGAGTTGCACTCCGAGTGACATCGCGACCCTTCCCGCGCATGGAAGCGCGGATCGTCGCAGTGTGGACACCTCGTGGCGGCGAGTGGTTTCGAGTCTCACAAGCGTGTGTACGGCATTGCCCTACTACCCTCGCGCGAACGTCATGGCCGAAATCCGTACGGGTTCACACGGGGGTGTGAATGCTCTGCACGCACCGGCACCCTGAGATTCGAAGGTCAGGGTTCCGACGGCCAAAAGGCACAACACTCGGCATACGAAGTTGCAAACCGTCGAGCGCGAAGCGCGCGCTCTGGATTCGCGCGCTCCTGCCCTACGTGCGCGCCGTTTGCTACATTTTGCACCGAAAGCAGCGCCCGTGCGACTACCAGAACTCGAGCCGTCAGTCACGGCCTACACCGTTCGACTTCTGCTGCGACCGCAGGGCCCCCCGTGCCGGTTCAGCGCGATCCCCCCTCCCATGACATTGCAGCGCCCCTTGGTCCATCTCGTCGAGGCCGACGCAGCATTGCTCGCAGATTTGGCGTATGCACTCGCCGCGGCCGGAACCCGGTGCCACGTGCATACGTCCTTGTCCCACCTGCTCCAACACCTCGGCACCGAGCCCGCCGACGCGTTGCTGATCGATCGACTCGAGATCGACGGCGAATCGAGTGCGGCATTGGAGTCCTTGGCCGCAGTCGATCCCAGTTTGGCCGTGGTCGTCTTCTCGCACCAAATCACCGTGGCCACCGCGGTCCATGCCATGCGTCGCGGCGTGTTCCACGTGATGGGCAAGCCAGCGCCCATGCACGAGGTGGTCGATGCGGTGCTGGCCGCGGTCGAGGACACCCGAGCTTCGCGCGAGCGCCGCCGCGTGCACGAGTCGGCCCGCAGCCGCCTGGCACCCCTGAGCCCGAGGGAACGCGAGGTTCTCGAACTCGTGGTCGCGGGCAACTCGACCAAACAGATCGCCGAAATCCTCGGCATCCGGCCGAAGACGGTGGAGATCCACCGCACGAACCTAGTGCGCAAGGCGCGTGTGGAATCCCTGCCGGAGCTCGTCCGGCTGTACTTGGCAGCTATGGAGGCCGGTTAGCAGAAGTGCGCGGCCGCGGCCCCTCGAAGCCGGACCGCGCAGGGGCTAGGCTTCTCCCGTGGGCGAGCGCAAGGCGAACGAGCGGGGCGGCGAAGGGGCCCGGTGGGTTCTGATCCTGTTGGTGCCGGTCGTGGCGCTTTTGGCCCTTGCCGGTTGGATCGTCCGCACCGGCGCGATGGAGGGCCTGCTCGACGGTCACCAGGATCTGGCCCGGGAGGAGCGTGCCTTGCTCGCGATTGACAGCACGCCGGAAGCGGAGGTTGTGCTTTTGGTCGCCGCGCTCCAACGGGAACCCACGGAGTGGGACGCCAGCACCGTGCGCGCCGCGGCGGCGCTGCTGGCCCGCACCGACTGGCCCCCGCAAGGACCCGTCGGAGGCGGCCGCCTGCTCTCCGACCGGGCCCCCGCGACTTGGGACTCAGCGCAGCGGGCGACGGTCCGCGAACTCTTGCGGTTGCTGCGCCGACAACGCGCCCCCATGGACGCGACCAAGAATCCGGCCTGGTGAACGCGGCCGCGGCGCCTGGCGTGGGGCAACGCACCAGCCAGCGGGGGACTCAACTTTCGGCGTCGCTTCGGCGAGGCTTGCGGCGACGCACGACCGGCGGGGGAGGCGGGGGATTCTCCGCGTGCAGGCGCTCGAGCACGGCGCGCAGTTCTGCCTCCGTGAACACACCCTTCTGCACCAGCAGTTCGCACAACGCGCCGTTCAGCGTGGCGAGTTCGTGGATCTTGGATTCGAGCCGCCGGTCGTTGGCCAGCGCGCGTTGGCCCGACGACCGCACGCGCGCGCGGGTATCCTGGATGTCGGACTTGAGGCCGTAGTAGCCCCAATTGGCGAACAGATCGTGGATCCAATCCATGGCAAAAGGGTGTCAGGGGTTCGGTGCGCCGCCCATCGAGGCGAGGAACTCGTCGGCTTCCGCGATCGACGACTCCATGTCGGCGATCAGCGCGCCTACGTCCGATTCGATGGAAACCAGCGTGCCCGCGAGGGAGCCGATGGCGCTGGCATTGAGGTTGTGCTTCAAGAACAGCACCTGGTCGCGAAAGCGCGTCAGCACCGGGTCCATTTTTCCCTCCGCGCGTTTCATGGCGGCGAGCAGGTCCTCGTAGGAACGCTGGGTCGAGCGCTGTAGGGCCTCGCTCTGCTCGCGCAGCGACGGATCCTGGATGCTATCGGCCTCCGCTTTCCACTCGCGGAAAAGGTCGCTGCTGACCTTCTCGACCTGCACTATGCGCGCTTTCACCTGGGCCACTCCCGCCTCGCTCGCCTCGAGCCGCGCCTTCAGTTTGTCGTAGAGCTTGCCGAGGTCACCGCCGTCGAATCCCTGCATGCCGCGGAACGCCTCGAGGGCATCGGCGAACTGCTCCTTGACCTCGCCTTGGGCGTCGCGGGCCTCTTCCACCCGCTGCACGAGGAGGTCGCGCTTGTGCACGCCGAACGCCTCCATGGTCGAGTAGTAGGCGCTGCGGCAGCCGCAGAGGGCGGGCGCAAGGAGAAGGCACAGCACGAGGGGCAGAGCGGGGCTTCGCATGGCGTCGATGCTAACCGGGCGGCGGATCCGCGGAGGGAAGCGCGCGGCCTACGAAACTCGGGACGGCCCGCCGGTTGCGCCGGCGTAGGGCGGCTCGGGGTCGTATTCGATCTGCCGCTGCACCTCGCGGGCGTGGGGCACCCCGAAGAGCTGCCCGAGGAGCCAGAGCGACATGTCGATGCCCGCGGAAACGCCAGCGGCGGTGACGACGTTGCCGTCCACAACGTAGCGCGCATCGCTGAGCACCTCGACCCGGCCCGTGGCCCTCAGGGTCTCCACGTAGGCCCAGTGCGTGGTCACGCGGCGCCCATCGACCAGCCCGGCGGCCACGAGCAGCGCGCTGCCGGTGCAGACGCTGGTGAGGTAGCGGCACGGGGCGGCGGCCAGCCGGAGCTGTTCGAGGAGCTCGGGGCGGCCCAGTTCCCGGCGCACCCCGCGGCCGCCGGGAACCACGAGCACGTCGAGCGGCTCCGCCTCGGCCAAGGTCCCCTCGGGCTGCACCGTCAGGCCCTTCGCACAGCGCACGGGCCCCAGCTCGGGGGCCAAGAGGTGGAGGCGCGAGCGCGGCCCCTCGGCCCTCCGGAGGAGTTCGGCCGACATGCCAAAGACCTCCCAAGGGCCGACGAAGTCGAGCTCCTCCGCCCCTTCGAACACCAAGATGCCGATGGACACCGTCATCGACACAGTGTGACCGATCCGTGACCAAAGCACAGGCCTCCCCGCGCGCAGGGCCGTAGAATCCCCGTGCCCCGGCCGGGAACTTTCGCGCCCCGCGCAGCCACCGCCATGACAGGACAACAGACCAAGCCCTTCGGGCGTGCCGACGCCCCGGCGTTGCTCGTGCGCGATCTCTTCAAGTTCCACGGCCCCCCGGGCGAGGAAGTCGGCGTGCTCCGCGGCGTTTCGTTCCAGATGGAGCGCGGCGAGTTCCTCTGCATCATGGGGCCGTCGGGCTCGGGCAAGTCGAGCCTCCTGCACCTGCTCGCGGGCCTCGATCAACCCTCCGCCGGACACATCGAGCTGTTCGGCTCGAGCCTCGCCGAGATGGCGCAGCGGGAGCGAACCCTGTTGCGGCGCCAGGCGGTTGGTTACGTGTTCCAGTTCTTCAACCTGCTGCCGAACCTGACAGTCGAAGAGAACGTCGGCCTGCCCTTGGCGATCCGCGGCCAGCGCCCGGAACACCACCAGGAGCGCATCGCCGCTCTCCTCACGCGGTTCGGCATCGAGGACCGCGCGCGGGCCCTGCCGCACCAACTCTCCGGCGGGCAGATGCAGCGCACGTCCATCGCGCGCGCGCTGGTGGGCGAGCAGCCCCTGCTGCTGGCGGACGAACCGACGGGCAACCTGTCCCAGGCCCACGGCATCGAGATCCTCGAGACCCTGCGGCGGGTGTGCGACGAGGACGGGCGCAGCGTGCTGCTCGTGACCCACAATCCCAGGGACGCGGCCTACGCCGACCGCGTGGCGTTCCTCGTGGACGGCCAGTTGGATCCCGACCACATGCTGCACGGGCCCGGGTTGACCGCCCAATCCGTGCACGAGGCCCTCGTCGCCCTCCACATCTGATGGCGCTCGCCGAAATCGTCGCCTGGGCCAGCCTGCGCCGGCGGCCCGCGCGCACCCTGTTCTCCATCCTTGGCGTAGCCGTCGGCATCGCCGTGGTGGTCTCCATCGCCGTCGTGGACCGCACGACGCTGCAGAACGCCCGCCCCGACCGGGCGCAGGGTTGGCGCGCGGACCTCGAGGTGCGCCCCGCCCCGGGCGTGGTCGATCCCGCCGCGGAACTGGCGGCGATCGTCGGTGTGGAGCGGTTCACCGAAGTGCTGCAGGGCGAGGCGCAACTGCAGGGTGTCGACGACGGCGGACAGCCGGCGGGTGAGCGCGCCCAGGCGCGCCTCATCGGCCTCGAGCCGGCGGCTTTCGACATGGGACTCTTGCGCCTGCGTTCGGGGACGGCGCTCGGCGCGGCGAACGGGGGCGCACCCGAGGTGTTGCTCGGTGCACCGCTTGCGGACCGCCTCGGCCTCGACTCCGGCGATGCCGTCTGGCTCGCGCCGCCCGCGCGGGCCGCGCGCGTCGACTGCGTGGAAGGCGCGCTCGTGCAGCAGCGTCCCGCGGGGCCCGGGCCGACGCCGACCGAGTTCCGCGTCAGCGGTGTGCTCGAGGCGGAGGGCGCGGGGCGCATCGCGAGCGGCGAGCTGCTGGTCGTCGATGTCAGCGCGGCCCGAGCGCTGCTCGCCGGGCAGTTCCAACCGAGTTCCTTCTGGTTGGCCCGCGACGAACGGGTGGCCCCCGAAAAGCTGCAGGAGCGCCTCGTGGCCAACTTCGCCGTGGACCTGCGCCGCGGCGCGATCGTCGGCCAACAGGCGGACGAGGTCGCGTTCCGCAATGGCGTGCGACTCGCGGGCCTTTTGTCGCTGGCCCTCGGCCTCTACGTCATCTTCCACACGCTGTCGATGAGCCTCGTCGAGCGCGCCCGCGAGATGGCGACCCTGCAGGCGTTGGGCGCATCGCGCGGGCAGATCGCGCGCATCGTGTTCTCCGAGGCGCTCGTGATCGCGGCGTTGGCCGGTGCGGTGGGCCTAGGGCTCGGGCTGCTCCTGGCGAAAGCGATGCTCGAGGCCGGCATCAGTTCCCTCGGCCTGACCGGGGATGTGCGCGGCCAGTTCGATGTGCCGTGGGACGAGGTGGTCCCGCTGGTGCTGGCCGGCGTCGGGATCGCGCTATTGGGTTCGGTAGCGCCGCTCTTGCGCGCCCGCGAGAACGAAGCGGTGCCGCTCTTGCGCGGCGAGGATCCAGGCGCGGCCTCCGGCAAACCCGGGCGCGGCGCCCGTTCGTTCCACGTGGCGACGCTGTTGCTCGTGGTCGCTGCCCTGCCCATGGCGTTCTTCTTGGCGTTGCCCCTGGTGGGGGAGGCCGAGCGCCAGTTGATCGGCCTGGTGCTCCTCGGTTTGGGGGTGCTGGCGCTCCTGATCGGCACGCCGCTTCTGGTGCCGGGCCCGGTGGCGGTGCTCGCGCGATCCCTGGCCGATCCGCTGCGCCGGCTGTCGCCGTTCTCGGGCTTGCTCGCCGCACGTTCGATCTCCCTCTCGCCGACGCGGGTAGCGGCATCGGCCGCGGCGGTGGCCCTCGTCACCGCGGCGTTCGTCGGACTGCGCGGAATGACGTCCAGCCTGGCCCTCGAGAACGAGAACTGGGTTCAAGAGGGTGTGATGGGCAAGTTGTGGGTCTACCAACTCGGCGGCGTGCCGTGGCAGCCCCTAGCCCAGGAGCTGCGCGCACAGGGTTTGGTGCAGGCGGTCGAGCCCTTGGATGCGCGGCTCTCCGCGCCCTTCCGCGTGGTCGGGTTGCCGGTCGCCGAACTCGCCCAAGCAGGCCTGCTCGCCGAACGACCCGATTTGGCCGCGCGGCTTTCGTCCGCGCCCAGCCTGGTGATCAGCCGCCGTCTGGCGTCCCAGAAGAATCTGCGCGTCGGGGACCAGGTTGCGATCGCCACACCTTCGAGCGGCGTGGTGCCGTTCGAAGTGCTGGCCATCGACGACCGTCACGGGTACCTGAACCGACCCCACGAGCGCGCCTACGCATTCGCGGCGTCGACCCACATGGCGCGGCTCTTCTGCCTCGAGACCGAGCGGTCCGACACGCTGGCTCTGGTGCTCGCGCCGGGCGCCGATCCGCTCGCGGTCGCCGAGGCCACCAAGACGTACCTGCGCGAACGCGGCCTCGGAAGCGACAAGACGGGTTTTGGACTGGCTTCGGACATCGCCACCCACGAGCGCAACGACATCACGCGCGATTTTGTGGTGTTCGATGTGATCTTGCTCCTCGCGTTGCTCTTGGCGGGAACCGGCGTGCTCAACGGCCTGCTGCTCGCGGCCATGGAGCGCGCCAAGGAACTGGGTGTGTTGCGCGCCCTCGGCGCGGATTTCGGCCAGATCGCGCGGTCGGTGCTGCTCGAGTCGGCGTTCATCGGAATCGTGGGTGGGACCCTGGGCCTCCTGCTCGGGCTCGGCTTGGTGCCGGTCGTCGTGTCTTCCCTGCGGGTGCTTTCCGGCCTGGACTTGCCCCAGCCGGGTTTGCAGGCCATCTACCTCCTCGGGCCGGCGCTGGCCCTTGGCATTTCTGTTTTGGGCGGCCTCTACCCCCTGTGGCGCATGGGCCGCACCGATCCGGTGCGCGCGGTGCGCACAGGCTGATTCGCGCCGGGCATGCGATTGACACGGGACCGCGCGTCGCGGAGCATCCCGTGGCATGGGGCCCCAAGCGCAAACGGAGCCGACCCCGCGCGGACAGCGGCGCTGGCCCCTCGGACGGCCGTGGACTGGCGCCGTGGTCCTCGTTTCGACGCTAATTCTAGGCGTCCTGGCCCTCGAGGGAGCGCTGCGCGTCCGCCAATACGTGCGTTATGGCACCCCGGCCAACTCGGTGTTCCACTGGCGCATCGATCCGGCGACTTCGTTGCGCCTGCCTCAGCCCAACCAACGCTCGGAGCGCCTCAACACCAACTCGCTGGGCTTCCGGGGCGACGAAGTGCAAAGCCCCAAACCGAAGGGTGTGGTGCGCATCGCATTCGTGGGCGCGTCCACCACACTCTGCGCCGAGGTGAGCCCCGACGGCGCGATCTGGCCGGCCCTCGTGGCGGCGGGATTGGCGGAGCGTTTCCCCGGGGTCCAGTTCGACTTCGTCAACGCCGGAGTGCCCGGCTTCACGGTGGAGCAGTCGCAACGGCTCTTCGAGCACACCATCGCGGGTCTTGAGCCGGACGTGGTGGTCGTGCTGCACGCCACCAACGACCTGACCATCGACACGCGGCGACTGGCCCGCGAGGCTGGCTTCCGCGAAGTTGCCGGGGAGGAAGAGTCGTTCCTGGCGCGCAACTGGTTGAGCTACCGGCTCATCCAGAAGAACCTGCGCGCGAGGCGCAACGCGGCCCAGGCGCGGACCGGCGCCGACCGTTTGCAGTTCGACCCGGATGGCCTCGCCGACGCGTTCCGGGCGCGCCTCGAGGCACTGCTCGACACCGTGCGCGCCACGGCGCCCTTGGTCGCCGTCGCGACGTTCGCGCACCGCATCCGCCCGGAACAGAACACGGACGATCGTCTCGCGGCAGCCGCCACCAACCTGCTCTACATGCCCTACCTGTCGCTGGACGGGCTCTTGGCGGGTTACGGGGCCTACAACCGCGCGATCGTCGCCGCCGCGGCTTCCCGCGGGGTGCTGCTGATCGGCGGGCACGAGGGGATTCCCGCGACGCCCGAATACTTCGAGGATTCGGTGCACTTCACCGCCGCGGGTTGCCGCTGGATGGCGGATCGAGTGCTCGGTGCGTTGGAGCGCGATCCCCGCATGCTTGCTTTGGTTGCCGGGGATTGAACGCGGAGGAAACGCCCGCCACGGCAGACGCGCAAGCGCCGTGACGTCGCGGTTCGCCCACCGCGCGTGCTAGTTCTGGGCCAGCCAGACTTGGGACGTCGCGCCGAACGAGTGCGCCGGGAACCCTGTTTTCCAGAGCCGTGCGCGCTGGCTGGCTCGATGGTTGCGCGTGTGAGCCTTCGCGAGCGGATTACCGGGTCGTCATGGGATTCCGTTTCGGGGCGCACCTAGCTTGGCACGAATGGAAAGCTCCAGCGTGCTCAAGGGTGTACCTGCCCGCTTCCGTTGGCCGACTGTCCCGCTGTCATTCGCCCGCGCCAGCAACTCACAGGGTCGGTTCGGCGTTATGCGGCTGTTCTTGGGCGCCTTCTTGGCGACAGCGACTCTGCTGCGGGCCGCGTTGCTGGTCGCCACCTGGCCAGAGGTGAACGCCGACGCCACCTTGTTGGCGGTCTTCGGCGTCGGTTTGCTGTGGGACATCGCGACCGCGCTCCTCGCCGGTTTGCCACTCGCTGCGCTGCTCCTGCTGGCGCCCAAGCGCGCGTTCTCAGGCCGCTTGGGCCGGGGTGTGGCCGCGGCATTGGCATTTGCCGTCGTGTCCGGGCTCGTCTTCTCCGCCGTGGCCGAATGGACGTTCTGGGCGGAGTTCGGCGCGCGGTTCAACTTCATCGCCGTCGACTACCTGATCTACACGACGGAGGTGCTGGACAACATCACGCAGTCGTATCCGGTCCCATGGATCCTGGGCGGCACCGCGCTGCTCGGCGCCTTGGCAGTCGTTTGGTTCGCGCGCGGGGGAGCCCTGGGGAACTGGAGCGCCGCGTCGGCGATGCCGTGGCGCAAGCGCGTGGCCGCATCCTTGGTTTGGGTGGGGCCGGCGGCGTTGGTCGGTTTGGCGTCGCTGTACTTGCGACCTGTGGAGTTCGCGAACCAGTACCACGAGGAGTTGGCGAAGAACGGCGTTTGGTCGCTGTTCAGCGCGTTCTGGGACAACGAGTTGGATTACGATCAGTTCTACACGAACGTCGCGCCCCAGGTCGGGTTTGCCACGCTGCGTCGCGAGCTGGCTATCAGCGAGTCCCGAGCCGCTGAACCTCTCGGAACCTCCGGCGCACTCGTGCCCCACGACACCTTGCGGCGGATCGCGAGCCCGATCGCCGCGCGTCCACTCAACGTGGTGCAGATCACCGTCGAGAGCCTGAGCGCGGATTTCTTGGGAACGTTCGGCAGTCCACAGGGGCTCACGCCCAATCTGGACGCGCTGGTGCCCCAGAGTCTGCTGTTCGAGAACTTCTACGCGACCGGAACCAGGACGGACCGGGGTATGGAAGCGCTTGCTCTCGGGTTACCTCCGACACCGGGGCGCTCGCTGATCAAACGCCCGAGGAATCGCGGGTTGTTCACTCTTGGGGGAGTGCTGCGGGAGCGGGGCTACGACACTGCGTTCCTCTACGGCGGGTTCGGCTACTTCGACAACATGAACGCGTTCTTCTCGGGGAACGGATACCGAGTGGTCGATCGGGCCAGCGCTGCCCCTTCCGACATCTCGTTCGCCAATGCATGGGGCGCTTGTGACGGAGATCTCTACCGCTGGACACTGCGGGAGGCGGACCGTGTGCACGAGAGCGGGAAGCCCTTCCACTTCTTCTTGATGACGACGTCCAACCACCGACCGTACACGTACCCGGAGGGCTGCATCGATCTGCCGCCGAAGGTGTCCGGGCGGAACGGTGCCGTCAAGTACACGGACTACGCGATCGGAGAGTTCCTCGCCGAGGCCCAATCGAAGCCGTGGTACAGGGACACGATCTTCGTCATCGTCGCGGACCACTGCGCGAGCTCCGCGGGGAAAACGGAGTTGCCGGCCTACCGTTACCACGTACCGCTGATGATCTTCAGCCCGGGTGGGCAGGTGTCCGCGGGCCGTTACGAGGGGCTGTGCAGCCAGATCGACTTCGCGCCGACATTGTTGGGGCTGCTCGGTGGTTCCTACGAGTCGAGGTTCTTCGGCGTGGATCTGCTTCGAGATCCAGCCCCGCAACGGGCACTCATCGGCACGTACCAGTTGTTGGGTCTGCTGGAGCCAAAGCTCTTGACCGTGCTCTCGCCCCAACGACGGGTGAGCGCCTACGACGTGGACTGGGAAGCAAGGATCCAACGGGGCTCGACTCCGGATCCGACGTCGACGCTGCGGGCGATCTCCTACTACTCGACGGCCAGTTGGATGTACGCCCACGACGCTTATTCGAAGGTTCCCGAAGCGGGCACTTCCGCGGTCGCACGGCGTGAGGCCACGCGGTGAGTGTTTCAGGCAGCTCACCCGTCGGGAGGACCTTTGCCACGCCGGCCCAGCTCGTCCTGGGGAGGCGTACTGTTCGAGCCGAGCGCGGAGATGGACCACGACCGACGACTCGGGCCTGGCCTTCCGGGCAGTCACGCAAGTGGGGGCTGCGCGCTGTTCGGTCTGGCCCTCTTGGCCCCAGGCGGTCGGGGAAGGGCCTTGGGGTGGGAGTGGACAGCCCTTTTGGGGAACGCGTTGGGCGGCTACCAGATGGCGGTGGGCGCGCACTTCCTGAGCCACCGGCTCGTCACCGCCTGGTCGTGCTGGCTGTTGGTTGGGCTCGCTAGTGGCGCGGTTGGCTTGCGGGCGAACCTCGAGCCGGGTAGGGCGTCGGCCCCGGGGAGCCTTGTACACTCCTCGGCCCATGGCGGAACTGGTTCTCGAGGGAGTGACGGCGGGTTTCGGTGGGCCTTTGCTGCTGGACGGTGTGCACTTGGCGCTCGAGCGCGGCGAGCGTGTCGGGCTCTTGGGCCGCAACGGCGCGGGCAAGTCCACCTTGCTGCGCGTCGTCCTGGGCCAACTCGTGCCCGACGAGGGACGCGTGGTGCGCGCCAAGGGTGTGCGTGTGGCGGGCCTCGAGCAAGACGTGCCCAAGGACATCGTCGGCACGGTGTCGGACCTCGTGCGCGGCGGCCGGGATCCCGAAGCGGCGCCTTGGGAGGTGGACGCGGCCGCCCAACGCGAGATCGACCGCTGGGGCCTCGACCCGGCGGCGGAGGCGCAAACCCTGTCGGCGGGCATGAAGCGCCGGGCGCTCCTCGCGCGTGCGCTCGTGGCCGCGCCGGACGTGCTTGTCCTCGACGAACCCACCAACCACTTGGAGCTCGAGGCGATCACACGACTCGAAGAGCTGCTCCTGCAGTTCAGCGGCGCGCTGCTCTTCGTCACGCACGACCGCGCGTTCCTGCGGCGGGTGTGCACTCGCATCCTCGACCTCGACCGCGGCCGTTTGGCGAGCCACCAGACGGACTACGACACCTACGTCGAGCGCAAGGAGGCGGAGCTCGCGGCCGAGGCCAAACAGCGCGCCGAGTTCGACAAGAAACTGGCGCAGGAGGAGGTCTGGATCCGCCGCGGCGTGGAAGCCCGCCGCACGCGCAACATGGGCCGGGTGCGCACGCTGATCGCGTTGCGCCAGGAGCGCAGCATGCGGCGCGAGCGCCTGACGACGGTTGCTGCGCGTGTGCAGGAGGCCGAGCGTTCGGGCCGCCTCGTCGTGCGCGCCACGGGCCTGTCGCATGCGTTCGGCGCCGTCACCATCGCGCGCAACCTCGACCTCGACGTGTGGCGCGGCGACCGCATCGGCATCCTCGGGCCGAATGGCGCAGGCAAGAGCACCCTGCTCTCCTTGTTGCTGGGCGAGCGCGCGCCCGACAAGGGCGAAGTGCGGCTCGGCGCCAACGTCGTGCTGGGCCGTTTCGACCAGTTGCACGACGATCTCGACCCCGCGAAGACGATCCAGGAGAACGTCGCGGGCCCGGGCGACACGGTGTTCGTGAACGGCCGCGCGCGCCACGTGATCAGCTACCTCGAAGACTTCCTCTTCTCGCCCGAACAGTCCCGGCGGCCGGTCGCGCGGCTCTCCGGCGGCGAGCGCAGCCGCGTCGCCCTGGCGAAGTTGCTCGCGCGTCCCGTCAACCTGCTCGTGCTCGACGAACCGACGAACGACCTGGACCTCGAAACCCTGGAGATCCTCGAGAACGTCCTGGCCGAGTTCGAAGGCACGCTCTTGGTCGTCAGCCACGACCGGGAGTTCCTGGACCACGTGGTGACGGGCGTGCTGGTGTGCGAGGGGCCAGGAGTGTGGAAGGAGTACGTCGGCGGCTACTCGGATTGGCTCGCGAAGCGGCCGGCGCCCGCGCCGAAGGCGGCCGAACAGCGGGCCTCGGCCCCGGCCAAGACGCCGCCGCCCAAGCCGAAGCCCGCGAAGGGCCTCTCCTTCACCCAAGCTCACGAGTTGGAGCGATTGCCGGCCCGCATCGAGGCCTTGGAGGCCGAACACGCTGTCCTGTCCGCTGCGCTGTCGGCGCCGGAGCTCTACCGGCGTCCCGCCGTGGAGCAGGCCGCGGCGGCGGCGGCGCTGGAGGCCAAGGGGCGCGAGCTGGAGGCGGCCATGGCCCGTTGGGAGGAGCTCGAGACCCTGGCCTCCGGGGGGTGACCCCGTCGGGCCGGGGGGACGGGCCCGCGGCGACCGGAACGCGCCGCAATTGCGTGTGCCTCACCCCTTGACCTGGGGCCGCGCGGCTCCCTATCCTCTCCGCCCCAAGAGTGGGGACGTAGCTCAATCGGTTAGAGTACCGGCCTGTCACGCCGGGGGTTGCGGGTTCAAGTCCCGTCGTCCTCGCCACTCTTTTCCCTTCGCCGCCCAGGACCCCGGTCGGCCCCGCGCCCGCTGGCCTTCGCGCACGCTGCGAGTGGCAGCCTCCGGTAGTGGGGCTGTTCGTTGTCGCCGTCGGTCGTCGTCGCCGGTTGTCACTGCCCGTCGACGGCCGTCACTGCCCGTCGACGGCCGTCACTGCCCGTCGACGGCCGTCACTGCCCGTCGACGGATCGCGCGCCGGCCGTGCCGCATCTGCGCAGATGGATGCAGCGCCGCCCGGGTTCTTCCACCAGTCCCCGACCCGCACAACGCATCCGATGAGTCGCTCGCCCGCCGATCCGAGGGACTTGCCGCCGCCCGTGCTCGTCGAGACCGAGGCGGCGTTCTCCGAGATGCTCGAGCGCCTCGCCGGGGTGCAGGAACTTGCGGTGGACACGGAGGCGGACTCCTTCTTCCAGTACCAGGAACAGCTCTGCCTCGTGCAGATCACCGGTGCGGAGCAGGACTGGTTGGTCGATCCGCTGGCGGGATTGACGCTGGAGCGCCTGGGTGCGCTGCTCTCGGACCCCAAGCGCACGAAGATCTTCCACGACGGCGAGTACGACGTGCTGCTGTTCAAGCGGTCGCTCGGCTTCTCGGTCCAGAACCTCTTCGACACGCGTGTGGCGTCGGCCGCCCTGGGCTGCGCGACACCGGGCCTGGCGTCGGTGCTGCGGGAGGAGTTCGGCGTCGACCTCGACAAGTCGCAGCAGCTCTCCAACTGGGGCCAGCGGCCCCTGAGCCGCCAGCAGATCCAGTACGCGCGCCTCGACACGCACTACCTCTGCGCTCTGAAGGAGCGCCTCGCCGAGCGACTCCGCGAACGCGGACGCGAGGCGATCGTCGCGGCGGAGTGCCGGCGCTTGGAGGCGCTCGAAACGCCCCAACGCGAGTTCCAGCCGGAGGAGTTCCTTAGGCTGAAGGGCGCCCGCAGCCTCGACCGACTTCAGTTGCAAGCCCTGCGGGAGCTGTTCATCACGCGCGACGGCATCGCCCGCGAACGCAACCAACCGCCGTTCAAGGTCATCGCGCACCCGCTGCTCGTCGAAGTGGCGCGCGCGCTGCCGTCGAATCAGGGCGCGCTGTCCCGCATCGCGGGGCTGTCGCCCAAGATCGCCGGGCGCATCGGGCCGGCGCTGATCGACGCGGTGCGCCGCGCGCGCGAACTCGGGCCGCTCGAGAAGATTCCCGAGCTTGCGGCCAAGGACGGTACGCACGTGCTCGACGAAGCTGGCGTGGAGCTGCACGAGCGCCTGAAGGCCGCGCGCAAACGCGTCGCCGAGGCGGAGGGCCTCGACGCGGCGCTCGTGTTGCACCGCCTGGTGCTCCTCGACTTGGCCCAGCGCCGCCCTAGGACACGCGACGATCTGAGGGAACTCGAACCCTGGCAGTGGGACCTGATCGGCGAAGAGATCCTCGCGACCGTCGCGAAGTTCGAGGGCGACCTCGCGGCCGGCAAGCTCGAAACACGCCCGCGCCGACGTCGGCGCTAGGGCTCCCGCCAGCGCGCCGCTCCTACGGGCCAATGGCGCGGCCCTCCATCGCAATGCGCCAACGGCATGGGCCGGGCCTTCAGCCCGGGTCGGTTCTCCCGCGATTCCTGGGGCGTTGCCCCAGGCTACTATCGGTCGGGGCGTTGCCCCTTCCGAGCAACCGCGCGTCCACCGCGCCACGCATCGACGCCGCGGATCGCACGATGCACGTCGCACGTCGCACGGTGGCACGGTGGCACGGTGGCACGGTGGTGCCGTGTACGGTGCGCGGTGCACGTCTCACGATGCACGTCTCACGATGCACGTCTCACGATGCACGCCGCACGATGCACCCCTCACGATGCACCCCGCACGATGCACGTCGCACGATGCACGTCGCACGATGCACGATGCGCGCCGCACGATGCGCGCCGCACGATGCGCGCCGCACGATGCGCGCCGCACGATGCGCGCCGCTCCGACGCGCCAACGGCGCGCCCCATAGTAGCCTGGGGCAACGCCCCAGGTCCGTCGGGAGAGGGGTGCAAGGGCTGAAGGCCCGCCCTATCCGGGGCGCTCGACCGTCTCGGCGGGCCGCGGCCATCCCAGGCTAAAAACAACCCCGGTCGCGGGTTGCGCGGCCGGGGCTGTCTGCGGGCAGTGCAATGGCGCCGGCGGATGCCGCAGTTGGATGCCGCGGCGGATTGCCGCAGTTGGATGCCGCAGTTGGATGGTGGTGGAGACGAAGGGAGTCGAACCCTCGACCTTCGCATTGCGAACGCGACGCTCTACCAACTGAGCTACGTCCCCACGAGGGAGGGGGAGGATAGCGTCGGAGCTAGCCCATTGGAAGAGGGGCCCCGGTGGAAGAGCGGGCCAGCGGAAGGGGGCGCCGGATCGTTGCGGCCGGCCGCTGCCGCCCCACCGGCCAGTGGGCCTAGCGCCGCCCGCCGGCTACTTCGAGTCGGCGGCGCCGACCCCTTCTTGCACGGTCAGTTCGAGGACCCGCTGCCGGCCGCGCTGGACCACCGCGCCGGTCCGGAACGCGAGGGGCGCCGGGAAGATCGGGCCGTCGAAACACAGCGTCTCGAACGCCCCGTCGGTACCCATGCCGTCCACGCCCGGCGGCAACGACGCGACGAACGCGGGGTCCCACGGCCGGCCGAGGTGCTCCTCCCCGAGGCGCGTGGGATCCACGGCGGTGACGATGGCGCGCAGTCCGAGGATCTCGAACAGGCGGCACTGTTCGGCCGCGTCCTTGCCCCAGATGGGGAACACACCGCGCATGCCGAAGCTGATGAGGAAGTGCTCCATCTCGCGCCGCCACGACTTTCCGCCGTGCACGGGGAAACAGACGAGTCGCACCAGGCGCCGCACGTAGGGCAGGAGCACCGGCGTGAAGATCGCCTCCCAGGTCGCCTGGTCGCAGGGCTCGGGTACGTCCACCGCCTCCACGCGTTTGCCGAGGGCCGCAGCCTGGGCGTCCAACACGGACCGGCTGAGGCCGCTCTTGGCCACGGCGCCGTCGGGGCCGATGGAGGTCAGGAGGCACTCGGCGTGGTAGGCCCCTTCCAGTTCCAGTTGGCGGAGGGCGAGGGCAGCGGCGGCGCCGCCGTCCCAGTGGAGCACGATGCGTTCGGGCATGGGAGCGGGGGATCTGGGCGGGGGGGACCCCAACGGGCGGGGACCGGAACCGGACCTACGAGGGCGCCAAGGAATAGCGGATTTGGGGGCGGGGCTCCAGTGCGGCGAGGCGAAAGGCCGTCCGCGGGAGCCCCGCGGCTAGGATGCTGCCCCAACCCACGCCAGGGACCGCCCCATGAAGGACACATTTGGCGCCCGCGCGGCCTTCCGCCACGCCGGCAAGACGTACCAGATCGCCCGCCTCGACGCCCTCCAGAAGTCGGGGTTCGAGCTCTCCCGCCTGCCCTACTCCCTGCGGGTGCTGCTCGAGAACCTGCTGCGGCGTGAGGACGGCCTCATCGTGCGGTCCGAGGACGTTCAGGCCGTGGCCGGCTGGCGCGCCGTCGACGCCGAGCGCCCGGAAATCGCCTTCATGCCCGGCCGTGTGCTGCTCCAGGACTTCACCGGCGTGCCCGCCGTCGTCGACCTGGCCGCCATGCGCGATGCCATGGCCAAACTCGGCGGCAAACCCGAACAGATCAACCCGTTGCAACCCGTCGAGTTGGTGATCGACCACTCGGTGCAGGTGGACGCGTTCGCGGTGCGCGACGCGCGCGCGCAGAACAGTGCGCTCGAGTTCGAGCGCAACAAGGAGCGCTACGCGTTCCTGCGCTGGGGCCAGACCGCGTTCTTGAACTTCAAAGTCGTGCCTCCGGACACAGGCATCGTGCACCAGGTCAACCTCGAGTACCTGGCCCGCGTGGTCATGCACGACGAGGCGGGCAAGGGCGACGCGCTCTACCCGGACACCCTGGTCGGCACGGACTCCCACACCACCATGGTCAACGGCCTTGGTGTGCTGGGATGGGGCGTGGGCGGCATCGAGGCCGAGGCCGCGATGCTTGGCCAGCCGGTGTCCATGTTGATCCCCGACGTCGTCGGTGTGCGCATCACCGGGCGCCTGCCCGAGGGCGCGACCGCCACGGACCTGGTGCTGCGCGTCACGGAGGTCCTGCGCAAACACGGCGTGGTCGGCAAGTTTGTCGAGTTCGTCGGCCCCGGCGTGGCGGAGCTCTCCCTCGCGGACCGCGCCACCATCGCCAACATGGCCCCCGAATACGGCGCGACGTGCGGCTTCTTCCCCGTCGACAAGGAGACCGTCGAGTACCTGCGTTTCACCGGCCGCGCGGAGTACGCCGAACGCGCGGAGGCGTACCTGAAGGAGCAGGGGCTCTTCGTGGACGCGAACTCGAAGGAGCCCGAGTACAGCGCCGTGGTCGCGCTCGATTTGTCGACCGTGGAGCCCGCCCTCGCCGGGCCCAAACGGCCCCAGGACCGCGTGGCGCTCGGCGCCACGGGCGCGGACTTCGCGAAGCACCTGCCGGGCATGCTCGCCGGTGCCGCGCCGGACGCGCGCGCCGAGTTCCAGGTGGATGGCGCCACCGCCACGATGGGCCACGGCGCCGTGGTGATCGCAGCGATCACGAGCTGCACCAACACGTCGAACCCATCGGTCATGCTCGCCGCCGGCCTCGTGGCCAAGAAGGCCGCGGCGCTCGGCCTCAAGCGCCCGGCCCACGTGAAAACGAGCCTGGCGCCGGGCTCCAAGGTGGTCACGCGGTACCTGGACGAGGCGGGCCTCTCCGCGCCCCTGCGCGAGTTGGGCTTCGAAACGGTCGGTTACGGTTGCACCACGTGCATCGGCAACTCGGGGCCCCTGCCCGAGCCGGTCTCGAAGGCCATCGAATCCAAGAACCTGGTGGCCGCCGCGGTGCTCAGCGGCAACCGCAACTTCGAGGGCCGCATCCACGCGCAGGTGAAGGCCAACTACCTGGCGTCGCCGCCCTTGGTCGTCGCCTACGCGCTGGCCGGCCGTGTGGATTTCGATCCCACCAAGGATCCCATCGGCCACGGCACCGGTGGCAAGCCGGTGTACCTGAAGGACATCTGGCCGACCCAAGCCGAGGTCAAGGACGTCGTGCGTCGCACGGTCGAGTCGCGCCAGTTCGAAGAGGTCTACGCGGACGTCTACACGGGCAGCGAGATGTGGCAGTCGATGCCCGTGCCGAAGGGCAAAACCTTCGCTTGGGACAACGACTCGACGTACGTGCAGCACCCGCCCTACTTCGAGGGCATGGGCATGGCTCCGGATCCGATCCAGGACATCGTGGGTGCGCGTGTGCTCGCGGTGCTCGGCGATAGCGTGACGACGGACCACATCTCGCCCGCGGGTTCGATCAAGAAGGACAGCCCCGCGGGCCGTTACCTGATCGAGAACGGCGTCGCGCAGAGCGACTTCAACTCCTACGGCTCGCGCCGCGGCAACCACCAGGTGATGGTGCGCGGCACCTTCGCGAACATCCGCATCAAGAACGGCCTGGTGCCCGGTGTGGAGGGTGGTGTGACGGAACACCTGCCGACCCAGGCACGCATGTCGATCTACGACGCGGCGATGCGCTACGCACAGGAGCGCATTCCGCTCGTGATCCTCGCCGGCCAGGAGTACGGCTCCGGCTCTTCGCGGGACTGGGCGGCGAAGGGGCCGGCCCTGCTCGGTGTGCGTGTGGTCATCGCCGAGAGTTACGAGCGCATCCACCGCTCGAACCTGGTCGGCATGGGCATCCTGCCGCTCGAGTTCCCGAAGGGCCAGGACGCGTCGACCCTCGGCCTGTCGGGCCGCGAGGTGTTCGACGTGAAGGGCCTCGCCGGGCTCCTGTCCTCGGACTTCAAGGGCGGCGGTTCGCTGCCCGTGGTCGCCACCGCGGAAAACGGCCGGCGCGTCGAGTTCAACGCCACCGTGCGCATCGACACGCCCCAGGAGGGGCGCTACTTCGAGCACGGCGGCATCCTGCGCTTCGTGCTGCGCAGTCTCCTCGGCAAGGCGGGCCGGAGTTAGGCCGTTGCCCAAGTCCTTCGAGGCGCTCGACTGGTACGACGCGCCGCGCTACTACGACCTGATCTTCGACACGGACACCGCGAAGGAAGCGGATTTCCTGGAGGGGATCTACGCGCGACACGGCAACCCGCGCAAGGTCGGCAAACCGCTGGCGGTGCTCGAGCCCGCCTGCGGGAGCGGACGGCTCGTCGTCGAGTTGGCGCGGCGCGGGCACAAGGTCGCGGGTTTCGACGCGAGCCGGCCCATGCTCGACTACGCGCGGGTGCGCCTCGCCGATCGGGGACTCAAAGGGAAACTCTTCGAGGCCCGCATGGAGTCCTTCGACGTCCCGGCGAGCGCCGCACCGAAGGCCGGATTCGACCTGGCCCATTGCCTCGTCAGCACGTTCAAGTACCTCTTGACCGAAGCGGATGCCACGAGTCACCTGCGGCGCGTGGCGCAATCGCTCGCGCCAGGCGGCCTCTACGTGCTCGGCTTCCACCTCAGCGACTACAGCGAGACCAAACAGAGCCGCGAGCGCTGGGTCGTGCGCGATGGCGACACGGAAGTGGTGTGCACGATCCACGGTTGGCCGCCGGAGCGCCGGACGCGCCGCGAGAAGGTGCGCAGCCGGCTCGTGGTCAGCGAAGGCGAGACGAACCGGCGCCTCGAAACCACGTGGGAGTTTCGCACGTACGACGCGGACCAGGCGCGGCGCCTGTTGCGCGCGGTGCCCGAGCTCGAACTCGTCGCCGTGCACGATTTCGACTGTCGTTTGGATCGGGAGGGTGAGCTGGGTGAACCGCGTCTCGACACGATGCTGATCCTGCGTCGAACACTCGTGTGACGCGGCGTTGAGGGTTTGCCGCAGTGCGGGCCCCGCGGAAGCCAATCGGAGGGACGGGCGGGGATGGATTGGAAGTTCCTTCCCCCGGGAATTGCGCGCAGGGCTACAGTTCGATGCCCGGCTCTTCCCCCGTCTGCGTTCCCAGCCTCGCTCGTCCCCCCGAGGTATCCATGACAGCAGCCCCCTCGAGCCTCTGGCTCCTCTTGGCCCCCGCGGCCTTCGCGTTCCCGTCCCACGCCATCGCCGCCCGTGGAGGGGGCGACTTGGACCTGTTCCACGTGGTCGACCCCCTGGTGGTGCAAGCGATCCAGACCGGCGCGACCCCCCTGATCGCGGGCAAGAGCACCGTGGTGCGCGCGCCGATCGGCTCCAGTGGAACGGTGCCGCCGGGCACGCTGGTCGACGGCCTCATGCGTGTGTTCGTGGGAGGCGTCGAGGCGCCGTACTCGCCGATCTACTCGGACAACGGGCCGATCCCGGTGCCGGCGGTGCTCGATCCGAACCAGGAGAACGCGTCGCTCAACTTCATCTTCGTGCCGCCGCAGGCGAACGACGTGGTGCTGACGGTGGAGTTCAACCCCGCGGGCAGCACGCAGGTTCCGGAGACGGACCTCGGCAACAATGCACGCTCGACACCGACGTTGGTGTTCAACTGCCGCCAGCCGGGTGAGATCGTCTACGTGCCGATCGACTACCGCCCGAGCGGCGGCAGTGTGCCGAACGTGCCCGATCCCGCGATGATTGCGCCGGGCATGGGGGACAACTTCATGCAGGGCAGCTACCCGGTGCCGTACATGGAGTACCGCCGCAGCGAGGCGCCCTCCAAGCTGTGGACGGCGTCGCTGTCGGGCACTGGTTCCGGGCTCAACAACGCGCTGCTCGTGGACTTGCAAATGATGAATCCCCAGCCGGATTTCATCTACGGTTGGGTCCCCGGCGGCCTGCCCTACAACGGCCAAGCGCTCGGCATCCCGGGCAAAGCGGCGATGGGCAACACGCAGGACTTCCGCTACCAGCGCACGTTCGCCCACGAAGTCGGACACCTGCACGGTCTGCAACACATCGGCGGCACCACGGGGCTCGCCGGATTCGATGTGGAGCGCCACCTGGCGCTCCCCGGCGGCCTTCCGCCGGTGAAGGTCAGTTCCCTCTCGGACTTCATGGTTGCGGGGCTCAACACGAACCAGGCCTGGGTTGGTTCGGGCAGCTACACCACGATCTACAACAACGCGGCGTACACGTGCGGCCAAGACAGTGCCGACGACTTCGCGTTGCCGACCGAACGCCGCCTTCTGATCGCCGGTCTCTTGGACGGCGACGCGGGCAGCCTCGAACTGACCGACAGCCTGGTCTTCGCAGGTGGTGAGCTCACGCCGTCGGTGCCGCTCGCCGAGGCGAACCTGATCCTGCGCGCGTTCGCGGGCGCGGACATGGTGTTCGAGCAGGGGCTCCACGTCGCTTCGAGCGCCGACACCTGCAAGGCGTGCCGGAGCCACGACCACGACAGCGACGAACACGTCTCCATCAGCGGGTTCGTGAGTGTCGTGCCCGTCGCCGTGGACGGTGTGTCCATCGACCGCGTGGTGTTCGTGAATGCCGAGGGCGGGGCGAAGCTGGCCGAACTGAGTGCCAGCGCCCACGCGCCCGCGGCGGCCTTCTCGTTGGAGCGGCCGATCGGCGGCGACAGCCTCGTCGAGTGGAGCGCGAGCGACGCCGACGGCGATGCGCTTCGCTTCTACCTGCGCTACAGCCCCGACGGGCGCCGCCTCATGCCGCTCGCCAGTGGGCTCACCGCAACCGCGACGCGTGTGGACTTCAGCCAGTTGCCCGAGGCCGTCTCGGGCGCGTCATTCCTCGAACTGCTCGTCAGCGACGGTCTGCACACCACCTCGGTGCGCCAGCCCTGGCACCCCGTTGCCGCGACCTTCAACTCGACCGGCAACGCGCCCTGGGCCGAGATCCTCAGCCCGGACAACGGCACGACCTGGCGCAAGGGCGCGACAGTGATCCTGCACAGCTCCGGTTGGGACCTCGAGGACCGCGGCCTCTCGGGCAACTCCATCCAGTGGAGCTCGAGCGTGGATGGCCCGCTCGGCGTCGGTCGGGTGACCTCGGTCGCGAACCTCTCAGTGGGCAGCCACGTGATCTCGGTCACGGCGACGGACTCCCGCGGCATGTCGACGGTGAAGTCGGTGACGGTCAACGTGACGGACCGCGTGCTGCCGGGCATCGGCGAAGTCTGCCAAGCGGACCTTGGTTCGGGTGGACCGGGCAACGCGGTGCTGTCCGTGTGTGGCGGTGACCTCTCCACCGGCACCACGGCCGACCTGAACGTGGTCGGCGCGGCGCCGGGCCAGCCGATCTGGACCGTGTTGGCGACGTCCAGCTCGGCCGTGCCGCTCTTCGGCGGCACACTGGTGCCCTTCCCGGCCTTGACCGCGCCGATCGTCGGCCTGACGTCTCCCACGGGCACGTACAGCATCGTCGGCATCCCCGGCGGCGGCGGGCCGTTCAGCCTGTTCCTGCAGACCCTGCACCTCGACCTGGCGCAACCCGAGAGCTTCGGCCTCTCGAACGCCGTGCGCCTCGACTTCCTGCCCTGAGGGTCTAGCAGGAAACCGGCACGGCCAAAGCAAAGCGCCGCCGCGGGACGTCCCTCGGCGGCGCTAGTCTTTTGGGCGTGGCGCTGCGTTGGGACGGGATCTGGGTGCTGGCCGCCGCGGCGGTGGCCTGGCGCGGTTTGCTCGAGCTCGGCCCGAGCGGCGAGGAATACGCGCTCGTCGGCCAGTTGCGGGCGGGCGCGCCCCCGGGCCACGTCTTCCGGCCCCTGGCGGACCAATGGATCGCCGGGATCGCGGCCGCCACGGACCTCGACTTCGCGCCCCTCGGTTTTTGGCTCCAGGGGCTCTTGCACGGGCTGAATGGGGTGCTGCTGCTCCACCTGGCCCGCGCCCTGGGCGCGGGGCGGGCGGGCTCCCTGGCGATCGCGGTCCTGTTCGTGCTGGGCGCGGGAGTCGCGGACTCCCTGGCCTGGTTGGCCGCCGCCAATCGTCCACTCTCGACTTTCGGTGCGCTCATCGCCCTCCTCGGAGCCGTACGTTTCGCGCGGCCGCCCGCCCGTGGGGGCGGACGTGGGTTCGACCTCGGGTGCGCCGCGGCGGGATTCCTGTGGCAGTACCTGGTCAACGAGGAGGTCTACGGCACCGCGCTGCTGCTCGCCCTCTGGCTCGGGTGCTTCGCGCCCGTTTCGCGGCCGCGGCGGATCCTGCTGGCGGTCCTGCCGGTGGTGGCCGTGGCGGCGCACTTCCTGGTCCTTCGGGGTTCGGCCACCGGCGCCGCGGGGCGATCGGAATTCGGAGCATCGCACTACGTCACGGGCGTGCTCGAGCGCGACGAGCACATGCTCGCCGGTCTTGCGATCGCGCCGGCCGCGGCCCACTACGTGTTGGGCTTCGCTGGATTGGCGCTGGCCGTCGCGCGCCGCCGGCGGCTCCTCCTGTTCGGGCTCGCCCTGTTGCTCGCGGCCCTGGTGCCGTTCGCCCTCGATCCGTTTGCCGCCTACCGCTACTACCCGAGCCAGGCACCCATCGCGCTCCTCGTGGGTGGAGCCCTCGCCGTGCTCGGGGAGCCCGTCGCGCGCCGCGTGGGAAGTTGGATTTGGCTTTTGGTGCCGCTGCTCGGTTTTGCCGCGAGCGAGGGCCCGCGGCGGGCTCGCCTGGAGGAATGGGGGGAGGCCACGGCGTTCGTGCGGGACTTCGACAGGGTGCTCGCCGAGCGTCCGGACAGCGCGCCGCGGGCGCTGCTCGGTCTCGACAGCAGCGTGCGCGGTGTGCTCGCCGCCAGACGCCCGGAATCGGACTTCGTGGGACTGCCCTCCGTCGCGGTGCTCGACACCCATGTGGGCTACGTTCGTCCGGAGTCGATGCCACCCGGGCCCTGGATCGGGCGCACGTTCCGCGGCGAGATCGCCTGGATCGATGCTCCCGAGCGCTACTTCGGCGATCGCATCGAGTTGGCGCCCGTGGGCCTCGTCGACCGCGCGATTCCGGCGGCGAACCTGGACGAGGCGCACGAGGCCCTTTGGGATCCCGCGTTCGATCCGCGCCGCGCCGCGGTCGTGGAGGCGCCGGCCGGGGCGCTTGCGCAGCTCGTGGTTGGAGCCGTTGGCCAGTTGGAAACGCTACAACCGCTCACCCTGGACCCGGGCGGGGGCCAGGTGGAACAGCGTTTTGCCGTGACCACACCGGCCCCGATGTTGCTCGTGGTGGCGGAACCCTGGTCCTTTGGCGAACTGTGGCGCTTTTCCGAGGACCAAGCGGTCGCCCAGCGTGTGGGTGAGCGGCGTGTGGTGTTGCCGAGCGCTACCGACGGCGCCACGGGGGCAGAGTTTGCGACCTTCCGCGCCAACGCCCACGGTGCGGCGGTGCTCGTGCCTGCTGGCTCCCACACGGTGGTGCTGCGCTGGCGAGTCGCGTCACCCATGGAACTGCGCTGACGCGTGTTCAGAGGCCGAAGTTGCGGTGCAGCCAACGGGGGCGGCTGTAGTCCCAGTTCTTCTCGGCCATCGCGGCGACCAGCACGGGGTGTGCCAAGAGCAGCGCCTCGGTCCACTCCGCGGGGAGCGCGAGCCGCTCCGCGTGGGATCGAAGCGCGTGTGTGCCGTGCGCACCCACGTCGCCGGCCACGAGGCGCTGCCACGCTACCCCGGCACTCGAGCCGTGCTCCTGCTTCGTGTCGTGCAACACGAGGTTCGCGAGGTCGAACCAGGGCAAGTCGCGCCCCTCGCTGGACCCCCAGTCCAAGTATCCCAGCACTCGGCCGTCGCTGTCGACCTGGATGTGTTTGCCGCGCAGGTCCGCGTGTTGCACCACCAGCGGGATCTCGGCCCCCAGGAGGCGCGGGCGCAGTTCGGCGAGGAGCCCGCGGATGCGCGCCGCCGTTTCCGCGCGGCCGGCGAGGCGCGCCACCCGCTCGAACTTCGCGGCGAACAGCGCCTCGAACTCCGCTTCGTCGAGCACACACCGCTCGACCACCAACCCCGCCAGTTGCTCGTCGACGTCGGCGTAGAGCCGCGCGGCGACCCGCGCATCTCCGCTGAACTGCGGCGCGGTGAAACCCGGGAGGCGGCGTTCGGCGGTCAGGTACTGGCCGCGAAGGGTGCCCTCGAAGAGGGCCTTCGGCACGGGCAGGTGGGGGAAACGCCGCGCGAGTTCGCGGAGGCGCGCGATGTGGCGGCGCGCCTGTTCCTCCTGTTGCGGCGAGAGCGGCACGTGCAGGGCAAAACGGCCCCGCGGATCGTCGAGGTCCCGCCCCGCGTCGCCGCGCGACGCGGTGAGCAGCAACGCGGTGTTGCCGCGCGTGGAGACCAGGATCTCCAACTCGCCCGCCGGTTCGCCCGCGGCCTCGGCCACGGCCTCGAGCCACGTGTCCACGCGCCGCCGACCCGGGCGCCCCGACGAGGCGCGCAGGAGGAACGACGGCGTGAGCCACGGAAAGAGGCCGAGGCGGTCGGCCGCGACCTTCAGCGGGTTCTGGCGCTCCTTGGGGCCGATGGAGAGCCGCGGGCGCGGCCCGTCCAAGGCGACCACGTGGCTGAAGTCCTCGGCGTGGGGATAGAGCGCAAACGCCTCGACCGCGGGCCACAACGAGCGGCCGAGATCGCGGCGGTACGCGGCGAGGGTGCGCTCGCCGCGTTTCGGCTTGAGCGCCTGCCCCAGCCACTCCCGCGGGCCCGGCACGCGGAAGTCCGCGCGCACGCCGCTCGAGCGTTTGTACGCCAGCCGGTTGTCGCACGCGATCAGCAGCTCGCCGCGCGCGACGCGGCGCAGTTCGGTGCTTCTCGCCGCGTCCAAACCCGCGCCGCGCTCGGCGACGACCAGATCGAACACACGGTCCCGGAACGGCAAGGCAGCGCACGGGTCGGCGCGAAGGAACAGCGTTTCGCCCCCCGCGAGCGCCCCGTCGCGGGCGCGCGCCAGCAGCAACCGCTCGGGCTCGGGATCCAACGCGACCACGCGGTATCCCGCGCGGGCGAGGGCCACGAGTGTGCCGGAGAGGGCGTTGCCGACGAGCAACGCGCGCGGCGCTTCGTTTCCGTCCGGCGGCTCGCGGAGCAGCGGCAAAAACGCGCCGCGGCCCTCCCGCGAGAGCTGCATCAGCCGTTCCGCGCGCTCGAGCGGCAGGTCGAGGAGCAGCGCCTCCAGGGCCGCGCGCCAGTCCGAGCCCCGCGCGAGGGCCGCAAGCATCGGCCGCACGTCGCCCCGCTCGAGGGGCCAGGGTCCCGCTGCCTCCGCCATCGTGCCGCATTCTGGCACGGCGCGCATGGGGACCGTCAGCTTCGGCTGCGGCGCAGGGCCCGGTACATCTCGCCCCAGGTGGGCTCCTTCCCGCGCATCTCGATCCCCAAAGCGAACACCCGGCCCGCGGCGCGGCGCAGGGCGAGGATCGCGAGGACGAGCAGCGCCGCCGCGGCGAGTACCTCGATCGGGCCCGCCGCGCCGAGCACCAGCCGCACCGGCAGCAGCTAGCCGTCGCTTGGAAAACCCGGGGCTCCGTCGTTCGGAGCACGAACCCCCGCAGCAGCCATCGCGCTTCGGACTCTGAGCCGTGTCTCACTGAAGGGTTCGTGTTGCGTGCCAGCCACGAGATACGGTGCGATCTGTTCGAATAAGCGGCGGGCACCGACTCGGGATGCTTCGCGACCGAGTTCGAGGCGAACAGCGAGAGACTCGGGAGCGTCGCAGCCTTCGCGGACGATGCCGCCAAGTGTGGCTAGAATCGTTGAAGGTTCGAAGCTGTCCTCGGGTCTTAGAGCGGCGTGGCGTGCGTGGAGCAGGCGCGCGGGAAGCCCCGAGACAAAGCCGAGGTCGGAAACCACGCGCAGAACAAAGTGCCGCGCCGTCTCGCAGTAGCCAAGGCGCTTGTTCGGCGCCAGGACAGCCGACTCAAGTTCTTGCAGCGGGCGGCCGGTCAGCCACAGCGGGAGAATTTTACGAATCGTTTTTAGAGCCACTCCGGCTCGTTGATCATCCGACGGCAACTTCCGGTACGAAGTTCCGAAAAGTCCTTCCAAACTTTCAGCGCGAACCAGTTCGAAAAGTCGAGCGGGAACTTCTTCAATCCAATTCAAAATCTCGACAATTACGTGGAGGGCGTCTCCGTGAAGTGAGCCCTCATCTATCAAAGTCATCAATTCTGCCAAGAGCTTTGGGGATAGCCCAGTCGCAGCCGCGAGTTCCCGGATCCATGCGGAATGTTCTCTGGGGAAGGATGAACGGGCATCGACAACGGACTGGATCCGAGTTTCGACCCACGACACATCGCCAGCGCGTTTACGAGTGTATACTGCGAACGACCGGTTAAGCAATCGGACAGACGGCTCTGGGTCGCCCGTAGCTGCTGAAAAAGGCAGCCGACCGATAAGGTATGCGCCAGCACCGGTAGCGGTGATTCCTTGGTGAATCGAGTCTAACGCCGCCTCAAGCGGGTCTTCGATCATCAAGCACTGATCGGATTGTTCGAACACTGCCTGCAGGTCGAACCAAGCATTGCCGATTTCTGAAGTGACCTCATCGAACTCGATAACGCGAGTGGGAATAAGTATTACGAACCCGTGCGCGCCATCGCCAGCACGGCCCGCTCGTCCCGCAGCGTTTAGCAGCTCATGGGCTTCTAGACGCTGAAGCTTGTTCGCCGTGGGATCGAAACGGCTGTCTCCGCAGATTACTACGACTTCACTAGGGAGGTTCATTCCCTGAGCGAGGGTCGAAGTGGCAAAGAGCACCGCGATCCCGTTGGCTCGCTTGAAGAGGCTCTCATGCAACTCGCGTTCGTCAGGCAACAGCAGCGAGTGATGACTCGCTGCGCCCGCTCCCACCCGGTTATCTTTGTCGACAGCCAGGTAGCAGAACTTGCTCCCGCCCATCTCTTCTTCGATTCGAGCGCGCAATCTGTCCTCCTCTTCGGTCAACGTCGGCTTGGGTGGCGCCGCGAACTTGGCGAACTCGTTCACGCAACTGCTACATATGGCTGAGCTTTGCACGAAAACGAGTGTCTTCATGCCCGCGCAAACGGCGCCAGCGGCAATTGCTGCGCCGACTTTGTTGCCGTTCGGTGTTAAACGCCACAGGCTGTCTGCACTCGTTGCTAGCGCAGGGGAATCGTTAAGAAGCGCTCGCAGTGCATAATCTTCCCGGTCGCGTGTGCTCCAGGTCTGCCTTAGGCTAAATAGACCGAAGGGTCGAGCGGTTAGAGTCCGCCCCAACGAAGCCGGCACCGATTTTTGTGTAGGTTTTAGCTTCTTTGCCGCTGCCAACGAATCCCGTAGTTCCTTGATTCGGGACTTATTGTAGACGACGCACCCTCGCACTTGTCGTGTGGGCTTCCACGCGAGGTTCAGAGCTAAGCAGTCGCGACCGGTGAGTTCCCGAACCCAGCCTGCGAGTTCCTCGGTGTTCTTCATCATCGCCGAGATGAGGAGCAGATCCGCACCAGGCGCAGTGTTGGTGAGCCCAAGCAGGCAGAGCATTGAGTCCAGCCCTCGCCTGCTGCGATCGTCGGGGCGAGAGTGAAGGAGGTGACATTCGTCAAAAACAACTAGGCCCAACTCCAGGAACGCATCTGAATGCACCGAGTGCAACATGAGGCAACGTTCAGGCGTTGTGACGAGGATTCGTGGAAGCGCGATGTTTGGCGCTAACGTCGCCTCGTCCCCCACATCTCCAGAGACAGCGGCGATTCCGAAAGTCCGCTGCAGGGCCGTTGCGGTTTGGGCAACTAAGGCGTGCGTTGGCGCCAAGAATACGACGCGCTCGTCGTGAAGAAGTGCCGTCGCGATCTTTAGTTCAGCGAGAGTCGATTTGCCGCCGCCCGTGGGAAAGCTTATGGCCGCAGAGCAACCGCGATTCAGGTAGCCCCGGTCTATTGCGTCGACATGATTGCGCCAAAGGAAAGGGCGCGTGTCGGCGATAGGTCGGATGATCTGGCTCCAGCGGGCAGGATCCGTCCCGTTCGGCGCTGGCAGGAGTGCCAAGGCGGCTTCGCCCAAATCCCGTTCTGCAGCGATGAGCAGGTTGGCCAGATGAAGAGGCCCGGGGAACACACTGAAGGTCTTTTGGCTGCCCTCAGGTTCATACAAGCACTCCTCAATGCAAGACGTCTTGACGTCCTCAAACATGCGTCGCGCGAGGCCGGCCGATTTTTCATAGGCCGGATCGCTGAGTTGGAGAGCTAGTTCCCGAACACCCTTGAGGAGGCGACTTAGGAGCAACTCCATTGCGCGCTCGATGGGCTTAGCAGAGGCCGGCTCCGGTACAGCTGCGTTCGCGACGTCGGCAATGCGTCCGCTAGCCAGAGTCTTTAGCGCCTCGATTAAAGCACGCTCCACCGGTCCTGCGTCGTCGAGGTCAATGCTTATCCGTCGGGCTGCTTCCGCCGCGTCGGGATACGCTTCCGCAATTAGAAACAGAAGCGCGGAACTTATCTCGGGACTGATTGAACTGGTGGTAATTCGGCTTGAGCTTGGGGCGCCGATTTGCACCGAGCCACGGGTCTGGTGCGCTGTTGCGGCTACGAAGGCTGCGGATCGACGATTGGTGCGGTCTGGTCCCAGTGCAACGAGGATTTCGTGCGCTGACGCGAGACGCGCTAGTTTGAGCAATACGCGCTCGAGCTTGTTGTCCGCCGGATCCGCAGCGCGGGTGCGAAGGCGAATTCGCGCTGAGACAATCGTGGCAAAGGCTTTAGTGAGCAGCTGCGGAAGCTTTGCAAGGTCTAGCCCCTTAAGAGGCGGCGCCTCGCGAATCAGCTTGTCAGTTTCCGAATCAAACACGGGTGGGGAGCGCGTTCAGTTTGCTAATGACCTGCGCTGCGAATTGCTGCATCCACGGTCGAAGTTCTGGAAGGTACAGAGTCTCCGCCCCGCGCCGTTTGGGTTGGCCTGTAACGACCTTGTCGTAGTCCTTGAAGAGTCTTCTGCGACTTCTAGCGGTTTTATGCGGCGTGGCGACGGTAACTGCGACTCGATAGCGCCGGCGTTGCTCCCAGGCGATTCGAGAAACTGCAGCGTCGACGTCTAGGCTTGGGAAGGTCCGCACTTGCGCTTCGAGTAGGGCGCTCACTTCTTGGCATAGCTCATTGGTGCGTTCTCCCTGCTCAAGCTTCTGAATGTCCGGCCAGACATCCTTCTTGAGCGTCCGTCGTGGGTTGCTGGTGGCTTTGTCCTCAAAAATAATTACTGCTGTAACTGCTCCTCTACTGCTCAGTCGGAGCTGTAGTCCATCAAAGCCCTTGTGCGCTTTGATTAAGTGCGGCGCCCGGATGGCAACGCCGTTCACTTGGGATGCAGCGATCCATGAGATTGCTTGGAATAACCATCCGTCCCGGTGCCACTGCTTCTCGTTGTCTCTTAGGGTGAGCAGTTCGATCGCACTTTGCCTGGCCTCGAGCGTGATGGCCTCGTCTGTCGATCCGCTTCCCAGGAGTATCTTGGCTACGTGTCGGTACTGTCCCAATGCGATTCGGGCTACTTGATGTGCCAGGGCGTCCTCATCGCTCACGTTCCATTCTGAGCCTTGGCACAAAAGCTTCGTGGCAATTTTGGAAGGTTTGAGGGCCATCGTCGGATGGGGCGCCAAGGGGCGAAGTCTGCATAGTACCACCGACTTCGGGGCGGTCGCGTAGCCCGAAGGGGCGATCGCGCGGAACGGACCAACAGCGGTACGCGCTGGCCGGGCTCCTCATACCGTCCGATCGTGACCGTCAGCTTCGGCTGCGGCGCAGGGCCCGGTACATCTCGCCCCAGGTGGGCTCCTTCCCGCGCATCTCGATCCCCAAGGCGAACACCCGGCCCGCGGCGCGGCGCAGGGCGAGGATCGCGAGGACGAGCAGCGCCGCCGCGGCGAGTACCTCGAGCGGGCCCGCCGCGCCGAGCACCAGCCGCACCGGCAGCACCGCGGGGGCCGTCGGCGGCAGCAGGCCGAGTACCACGGCGGCGGTGCTCTCCGGGTCGCGGAACACACCGAACGCCGCGGCGAGCGGCAGCCCGGGCAGCAGCATCCAGATGCCGCGCGCGGAGTGGTTCGGGTCGTCGATCGTTGCGGCGATCGCGGCAAAGAAGCTGAACCAGAAGCCGAACCCGAGGAGGGCGATGGCGAGCAGGCCGAGGAGGAGTACGGGGTCGGCGGCGCTCGCGGGCAGGGGCACGACGAACCCGACGAGGCGCCCCGCGAGGAGCGCGAGGATGCCACCCGCCGTGTAGAGGGTCAGGGACGTGAGTGTCATCGCGGCAAGCCCCAGCACCTTGCCGTCGATCCACGTCTGTGGCGAGATGGCCGCGAGGACCTGCTCGGTCACACGCAACTGCTTCTCGCCGGTGATGCCCATCATCAGGTAGGCGTTGCCCGTCACCACACCGCCCAGCACCACGAACACCGCGAGGAGCGCCGCGACCTTGTCCGCGCGGCTCCTGGTTCGGGCCTTGGGGTCGAGCAGACGGACTTCGAGCGGCACGGGCGCGAGGAGCGCGGCGAACGCCGGCGCATCGACGCCCAATGCGGACAGGCGCTCTGGCTGCACGCCCGCGCTGAGCGCTTCTTCGAGGCGCCCACGCCAGGGCACCTCGCGCAGCGTTTCGAGGGCAAACGCGCCGCTTCCCTCGGCCGCGATCCAACCTTCGAGTTCGCCGCTTTGGACCTTCGCCCGCGCGCTCTCCGCATCGGATTCGCGGTGCAGCACGAAACGCGCCGCCTCGAGGCTGCCCTCGACGCCGCTTTCGCCGACCACTCCCAGTGCGACTTCGCTGACTTCGCGGCCCTCGACCCACTTCACGAGGTAGAACGAGGAAAACGCGCCCGCAAGGAGCAGCACCAGTCCGACCAACTGCTCCTTCCACTTGAAGTAGCGCCGGAACTCCCAAGTTCCCACGATCCAGAGCGCCCGTACGTTCACGCGGCACCTCCTCGCGCACCCACCGGCGGTTGGCCATCGGCCATCCGTGCGTCCGGCGTTCCGCCCAGCAGATCGACGTAGAACTCGTGCAGGCTCGGCGTGCGGCTCGCGATGCGCGCGATGCGAAGCCCTGCGCCGAGCTGCGCCAGGATTGCGCTGACGTCGGCGTCGGGACGGAGTTCCACGCTCCACGCGCGGTCCGCGCGGTTGCGCACGGCCACGACGTCCGCGCGCGCTTCCAGTTGGGAGCGCACCGAAGGCGGCGCCTCCTCCAGGAGTTCCAGTTCGAGGGTGGAACCGGCCGCTCGCGCCGCGTCGCGGGCCGCCGCGACGGTCCCGCCGAAGCACACACGCCCGCGGTCGAGGATCACGAGGCGGTGCGCGGCGCGTTCCACCAACTCGAGGTGGTGCGCGCTCAGCACGATTCCAGTGCCCGCGGCCGTCGTCTCCGCGACGAGCTCGAGAAAGAGCTCCTGGTTCAGCGGGTCGAGCCCCGAAAAGGGCTCGTCGAGGACCGCAAAGCTGGGCCCATGCACCAACGCCGCCGCGAGTTGCACCTTCTGCTGGTTTCCCTTGCTGAGCGCGTCCGGCTTCTCCTGCGCCCGCTCGGCGAGGCCCAACCGCTCCAGCCAGCGCTCGGCCGCCAGCCGGGCCTCGCGCGCGCCCATGCCGCGCAGCCGCCCGAAGTGGGCGACGGTGCGCACGACGGGCGCCTCGCGGAAGAGCCCGCGTTCCTCGGGCAGGTACCCGATCCAGTCGGCCGGCGGGGCGGCCCTCTCGACGCCGCCCGCGCGCCAGAGGATGGTCCCCGCGTCCGGTCGCACCAGCCCCAGGAGGATCCGCAGCGCGGTGCTTTTGCCGGCGCCGTTCGGGCCCAGCAGCGCGACGACCTGGCCCGGCTCCACCGCGAGGTCCAAGCCCGCGAGGGCCAAGACGGTGCGGTAGCGCTTCTCGAGGCCCAAGGCCTCCACGAGGGGACTGCGGTTCATGGCGCCGTTGCGCCCGCGGTGGGGGTTGCATTTCTCGGGGATTTCCCGGGGGCGCGGCGGTGCGCAAGGCGTTCGCACGTTGTGCCGCGGAAAGCCTCGGTTGCGAGTTGTGTGCGGAGCCAGGTTCGTCCGGAAACCGGGGGCCGTTCGCGGTGTTCGCTACGCGACATGCCCCTCCACCTGCCCCACGGCCTCCCCCCCCGGCTGCTCGGCGGCGCCGCCGCGGCCGCGGCCGCCCTCGCCCTTTCCTGCGGCGCCGATCCGGTCGTCGGCGTCGTGCACCTCGAGCCCGTCGAGCTCTCCTCCGGCGCGCCCAGCGCCGCGGCGGCGGAACGGGAGCTCGAGGTAACTCGGGTGGAGTTCGGGACGGAACTGGAGGGCTGGGGTGCCCAGGGGGCCCTGGTCCGGGTGATCGAACCCAGCGTGCCCGCGGCCCGGGCCTTCGGCCTTCGCGGCGTACGGGTCGAGCCAGCCGACGGAACCGGCGTGCCGCGCCTCACCAGCCCGCCGCTCCACTGGGACGCGGACCGCATCGATGCCCTCGTGCTGGAAGCGGCCTTCGACAATGCGGGGCTCGCGCGCATCTACTTCCAGTGCGAGGACGCGGTCGCGTCCGGGGCCGACGCACCTCCCGCCGCGACCTTGGAAGCGGACTACGTGGAGGTCGCCGTGCATCCCTCCCGGCGGTTGATGCCCCTCGTCGTGCCGATGGACCGCCATGCACGCTGGCGCGGACGGGTGAAGTCCCTGCGCCTCGATTTGGTGCCCGGCCCGAGGGCGTACACGCTCGCGAGTCTCACCGCCGTCGCGCGCCAGTTCGACGGCGCGACGTCGCCCAAGCTGGACGCCGCGGGCCAGATGCGCGACGGGGGACTCGTGCAGTTGGCGTTCGAAACGGAAGACGCGCCTTCGCGCGCGCGCTACGAAGCGCGCCGGGCGTATCCCGCGCGCGCGGGCGAACCACAGCGCATCGAACTGCCTGTGTCGCCGGCGGGCGCGGCGCGTCTCGATCTTTCGTTCGCGCTGCCGCGGTCGGAGCGTCGTCGGGTGGCGCCCGTCGCGTTCCGGGTCGAAGAGGCCGCGGGCCGCGTGCTGTTCGAGGCGGTGCTCGATCCGGAGCGCGACGCCCACCGCTGGCGCACGGGCTTCGTGGACATCGCGGGGGGTCCGAAGGAGCTCCGGCTCGTCGCCGAGCCCCTGGGCGCCGTCGCGGCCGGCGATCTCGTCGGCCTCTGGGGGCCGATCACTCTGAGTTACCCCGAAGCCCGTCGCCCACCCTCGGTGCTCCTCATCACCGCGGACACACTGCGCGCGGACCACGTCTCGGCCTACGCGCGCGCCCTCGGGCTCGAGCCCGCGGCCAAGACTCCCGTCATCGACGCCCTCATCGGACGTGGCACCGCGTTCGTGGACACGCTCGCGTCGAACAACGCGACGTCGCCCTCGCACGCGACGATCCTGACGGGGCTCTACCCCAAGGACCACACGGTGCTCGGCAACCAGGCTCTGCTGCCCGAGGCCGTGACGACACTTCCGGAGATCTTGAAGTCGCGCGGTTGGTGGACGTTGGCGGGCACGACGGTACGGCACCTCTCGGCGGCGCTGTCCGGCATGGGGCAAGGTGTCGATGTCTTCTTCGACACACCGCCGATGTTGCTCGGCGATCCGCCGCGGCCCCATCCGGAGCCGTGGTTGGCGCCGCGCCAGGCGCCGCTCTTGCGCAGCGCCTACCGCGGCGCAGCGGAGCTCAACCCGGAGTTCTTCGACGCGCTCGAAGAAACCGGCGAGCGCCCGTTCTTCGCGTGGCTGCACTACTACGACCCGCACACCCCGTACTCGGCCGACGAGGCGCTGCTCGCGCAGTACGTACCCGAGGACGCGACGTCTGGCGAAACGCTGCTGGAGCAGCTCGCGCGGCGGCGCGCCGCACTGCACCCCGAGTTGGCGCGGTTCCGCGCCGGCGACGTGCAACACGAACTCGATGCGCGCGAACTCGCGCACAACTTCGTGGCGGTGCACGCGCACCTCGAGTTCCTCGGGGACGTGCGCTCGCCGGATGTGATCGCCGCGCGGTACGCGGCCGGCGTCGCGCAGCTCGACCGCGACATCGGGCACGTGTTGGACGAACTCGCGCGCCGCGGGCGACTCGACGACACCCTCATCGTGTTCACGTCGGACCACGGCGAAGCGCTCGGGGAACACGACATCTGGTACGACCACCAGGGATTGATCGACGAGAACCTGCGTGTGCCCCTCGTCTTCGCGGGCCCCGGCGTACCGGCGCGCGGCCTCGTCGCGGGCCCGGTCGAAACCGTCGACATCCTGCCCACGGTGTGCGAGCTGCTCGACGTGCCCGCCCCGCGGGAAGTGGTGGGGCGCTCGCTCGTGCCGGATCTGGGCGGTGCGCCCGCGGCGCCGCGGGTGCGCTGGTTCCAGCACGCCTCGGGCACCGAAGCGGGGTACCAGGACGAAACCAGCCACGTTGTGCTGACCCTCCTGGACCACCCAAGAGGCACCCTCGACATCCGCGTCTCGGCCGGGGATCTCCGCGTCGAACCCCGGGGGCCGGGACCCCTCCCGCAGCCCCCGGACGCCGAGCAGCGTGTGCGGAGGTGGCTGGAAACCAGGGCCGTCGACGTGCGTGCCCAAGGGGCGCCCCTCAGCGGGACCGACCTCGATGCCCTGCGTCGCCTGGGGTACGTGGGCGAGGCGGACGAAGCGGACTGACCGCCGACGCCCGCCCGCTTGGGGCTACCATCACCGCCCGTGCGGACCGGGGCGTCCGCGCGTTCCCCCCATGAGACCGAAGAGCGACATCGAACTCCGCCACCTGCGCACGTTCTTGGTGGTCGCCGAGACCCAGAACTTCACGCGGGCCGGCGAACGCCTGGGACTGTCGCAGCCCAGTGTCTCCCAGCAGGTGAAGGAGCTCGAACAGGCCCTTTCGACCGAGCTGTTCGTGCGCCTCGGGCCTAGGGTGCGACTGACACCTTCGGGGCGCGCGTTCCAGAGCCGGACGGAGTTGGTGCTCGCCAAGCTCACCGAAGCCTGCCAGTCGCTCGAGGACTTGGGCCATCTGGCGAGCGGTCACTTGCACGTCGGAGTCGTGCCGCCGCTCAACGTCTCGTGGGTGCCGCCGGTGCTCACCCACTTCTCGAAGCACCACCCGCAGTTGTCGGTCAGTGTGCATGAGAAATCCTCCTCCGATGTGGAGGTGGACGTGGAGTCCGGCCGTTTCGACTTGGGGATCGGCATCCTTTCGCGGGCCTCGCCGAACTTGACCTACGAACTGCTGCGCAGGGACGAGGTGGTGCTGCTCGCGCCGGCGCACAGCGAACTGGCCGGCCTTGGCGAAGTGCAGCGCGAGCAGCTCGCGCGCACGCGGCTGGTGCTGCTGCCCGAGAGTTTTTTGATCCGCCAGATCATCCAGGACGCGTTCCGCCGCGCGCAGGTGCTGCCGCGCATCGCCTACGAGGTGAGCAGCATCGACGGAGTGCTCTCGACCGCATCACAAACGGGGCTTCCGACGTTGATGCCCCGCGTGGTGCTGGAAGGCCGCGCGCACCTCAACCTGGTGCCGGTGCCGCTCGAGGGTCTCAAGGCCGAACTCGAGTTCGGCCTGATGTGGGCGGGTTCCGGCACACCCAGCCCCGCCGCCGCCGCCTTTGCCACCCAACTGCGCGACCGCGTCCACTCCCAGAGGACGACAAACGCCTAGTGGCGAAGCCGCGGAGCTTGCACCACTGCGGCCTAGCTAGGGCGTTTGTGGCTCTTCGATCATCCCGTCCGCCGCAAGCACCGCGATGGTCTGGCGGTAACGGCTCATGAGCACGACGGGCAGGCCGCTCGGGTGTCCCACATCGTAGGGCCGCACATCGCCCACTTGGCTGAAGTGGGTGCCTCCCGGCACATGGGAGAGGAGCGTGAACGTCGGACTGGGGGTTGCTGCCTTGTCCAGTTCGAACTCCAGCACCGCGCCCGACGAACTGGACGCGGCGTAGACCCGTGCCCGATCCTGCGGCAGTTCGAACACTCGTACCGGACCGCCCTCCAAGAAGGGCACGTTGAGCAGGGGACCGACCCCTCCCTCAAAGGTTCCGAGCCGGTTACCCACTTGGCCCGTGGTCTGGTCGAACTCGAACCAAGCGAGCAGCCCTGGCGACGTGGTGTCGTCTCCATCGATGACGCTGACGAAGAGGTGGTTCCCCGACTGCGCGATCCCCTCCACCTCTTCGTAGAAGCGCCCGTTCCCGAACGGATCGGGACGCGGGTTCGTCGCAACGGTGTAGCGGGTATCCACCACTTCGAAACTCGGATCCCCATTGGCATCGTGAAGTTCGACAACGACCCAGCCGTTGCCACATCCGACGAAGGCCCAGCGCGCGTCCGTCGAGAGCGAGACCTCGTAGACGTGCGCGCGGAGCTCAACGGCGGTGTCCATGCTGCGCAAGTCCAGGTCCTCCCAGGTAGCAGAGGCGAACGAGGAAGTTTGCGGCACGATTCGATAGCGCCCCAGTTTCAACTCGTCCGTCGTTCCCTCGCGCGTGTAGTCGAGCAGAGCGAAGTGCTGCTCCAGCGTTGGCGACCAACCGAAGGTGGCCCGGTGCGCGTAGGTATTGCCCATTGCCGTGCTCCACGAAGTCCACGGCGGGCTGTAGGCGACCGGTGGCAAGGGGTCGGCAGTCGCGGGATCCAGTGCGAACACCAACATCTTCCCGTTCCCCGTGGGCGTCAGGATCGCGTAGTCGTTCTCGCCGAACTGGGCCAGTTCCACTTGCTCCGTGACGTACTCGACGTTGTTGTGGACTGCTGGTTGGTACGAGTCGTAGACCGGCAGCGCCGAGTGCGCTTCGTTTGCGAAGTCATAGAACCAGTC
>WGMC01000047.1 GCA_016125265.1 Planctomycetaceae bacterium | reverse complement strand
CGGCCTTCGGCCGCCTTTCGCCGCCTGGTGGCACTTTGGGGCCGCGGCCGTCCTCGACGACCTGTTCAAGGTCGACTGCGGATGCCACGGCCCCAAAGCACCACCAGACAGCGACTTGGGCTCGTCGGATCGGAAACCTGATGAAGAACCCGGGCTAGGCCCTTCGGCGTGGATCGCGGGGACCGGCCGGGGCTACTCTCCCGCGGTGAAGGCCGGCGACACGATTCTCCACTACCGCCTGGAGGGCGAGCTGGGCCGTGGGGGCATGGGCACGGTCTGGCTGGCCGAGGACTCCCGGCTGGGGCGCAAGGTCGCGCTCAAGTTTCTGCACGGTTGGGACGGCGAGGCCGCGGCGCGGCTGGAGCGCGAGGCGCGCGCGGCGTCCAGCCTGAACCACCCGGGTGTCGTCACGGTGCACGCCATCGAGTCCACGGAGTCCGGCTCCTTCGTGGTGATGGAGCGGGTCAGCGGCGATCGCATCGACCGGCACTTCGAGACCCACCCACGCGACCCGCGCCAGGTACTGAGCCTGGTAGCCGACGCGGCGGAGGCCGTGGCCGCGGCGCACGAACTCGGCATCGTGCACCGGGACATCAAACCGTCGAACCTCTACGTCGACGGGCGCGGCCGTGTGCGTGTGCTCGACTTCGGCTTGGCGATGGTGCGCGACGCGCCGCAGTTGACCCAGACCGGCTCGACCGTGGGGACCCTCGGTTACATCGCGCCGGAGCAACTGCGCGGCGAGCGGGTCGGGCCGACGGCCGATGTGTTCTCGTTGGCCGTGGTCTTGCACGAACTGCTCACGGGAGAGCGGCTCTTCGATCGCGGCCAAGGTGCCCCAGGCGTGATCCACGATGTGCTCGAGCGCCGCGCCTCCGCGCCGAGCGCGGCCGTCGCCGAACTGCCGACCGGGGTCGACGCGCTGCTGTCGCGGGCCCTTTCCAAGTCACCGGCGGAGCGGCCCGCCGATTGTGGAGAGTTCGCGCGGGAACTGCGAGCCCTGTGCGCCGCGGATTCGTCGGCGGCCATCCTCGCGCAGTCGCGGGGAGGGACACGGGCGCGCCGCGGAGCTTGGCTCGCTGCATTGGGCCTTGTCTTGTCGTCAGCGGGAGTCGCGGTCTCACTCGGTTGGCGTCCGTGGGTGCGCTCGGCCGCGGCGGAACCCGTCGCGACGTCGCCCTACGCCAACTGGACGCCGCGACCCGCTGGCATCTTCGCGGAAACCCAGCGCGATCCCAGCTTCTCGCCGGATGGTCGGCGGTTGGCGTTCGTGGCGGCGGTGGACGGCGTCCCGCAAGTCCAGGTGACGCTGCTCGACGACCCCAAGCCCTTGGTCCTCACCAACGAGCCGCGTCCTGTTTCCGCGCCGCGTTGGTCGCCGGACGGCGAGTCGATCCTCTACCACGTGGAGGGACCCGCCGGCGCCCCCGAGAAATCCAGCGTGCACGTGGTCGGTGTGCTCGGCGGCCAGGCGCGGCGCGTGCTCGAGCTGGGCCGCAATGCGCGCTGGCATCCAAGTGGCGACCGAGTCGTCTTCGAACACGACGGGCGGATCTCGACGGTTGCGCTCGCCGCCGACGGTGGGGTGGGTGAGCCCGTCCCGGTCGCCGGCGTGCCCTACCGCACGGGTGTCGTCGTCGACCGCATGCCCGCGTATTCGCCCGATGGCGAGTGGATCGTGTTCGCGACCTCGGAACTGGGGCCACTTTCGACACTTTGGGAGCTCCACCTCGAAACGGGTGAGTTGCGCGAGGTCATGGGCGAAAGGGCGCAGCTCGAGGACCCCGTGTACTCGCCCGACGGCGCGCGGATCCTGTTCTCCGCGAACATGGGCGGGGGCATGAACCTCTGGTGCGTCGACCGCGCGAGCGGATCCCTGACCGCCATCACCACGGGCGTCGGAACCGACTGCCGGGTGGCTCCGTCCGCCGATGGCACACGACTCGCGTTCGTCAACCTGCGCGGAGAGTTCACCCTGGGCCTCTTCGACAGCGCGACCAAAGAAAAACGTGTGCTGCAGCGCTCGCGCAGTCCGATGCTCGCGCCGCGTTTCGCGCCGGACGGCGAACAAGTGGTGTTCTTCGGTGGCGGCGGGCCGGGCACGGAGATCTATCGCCTGTCGGTGACCGGCGGCGCGCCGACACCGATTGGCCGCAACCCCGACGAACTCGAGATCTTCCCCCAGGTCGACCCGAGTGGTCGGTTCGTCTATTGCTACACCGAAGGTGTCGACGGCTCGCGCCTGGTGCGCCTGCCGTTCGACGGCGGAGCGCTGACGACGGTGTTCGACGGCTGGTCGATGCAGGACTTCTCGTATCCCGACATCCATCCGGACGGCCAGTCCCTCGTCGTCTTCGACGTTGCCGGATTGCGGACGAAGATCTTCCCCCTCGACGGCGGCGAGCCGCGCAAGGTCGACGCGTGGATCTTCCGCAGCCGCTGGTCGCCGGACGGCAAACGCCTGGTCGGAGTCCAAGGACAAGGACGCGTGGTGGAGCTCGACCTCGAGACCATGGAATCCCGCACCTTCGGCCGCGGGGATACACCGGCGTACGGACCGAACGGCGAGATCTGGTTCACGCGCAGCGAAGGAGGTCGCCGCCAACTCTACGCCGCCGACCGGGAATCGGGCGCGGAACGCGAGGTCACCTCCTTCGGCCTACCATGGGACGAAGTGGTCGACGCGTTCGACGCGAGCCAGACCGGCTTGGTGGTCTGGAGCGAGTACGCCGAACTCGGAACCGAAATCGTGCTGCTCGAACGCCCCCCCGCGCGCAAATGAGCATTTTCGGGCGACGAGCGCCTATCACTCCAGGGCACGTGCGCGATCACGTCGCTATCTCGCCGTGCGCCCGGCCGCCGTGCGGAGGCCTTCGAGGATCGAGTCAGCGACCTCGACTGGAACATCCGTGGGCAACTCGGCAGTCACCTGTTGGATGACGGCGGGGACGCGGGCCAGCGTTTCCTCCACGATCTCTTCGGCTTCCGCGGTGGAAAACGCTGCCGCCTTCGCCGTGGAGGCCCAGTGCCGCCGCTGGATTTCGTCCCACCGGTAGTGACGCGACGTGCCGCGCACCGCCATCGCCATCTTCAGCTCCCTTTGATGTAGGCCGCCGGCGCGCACGAGCGGCCAGGCCGACAAGACGTCGTAGAGCGGCGTCGCCCGGCAGCGTCCGCCAGGTTCGAGAAACAACGAGAAGTTCTTCCCGTGACCGTCGATGGCTGCGAGCAGCCAAAACACCACTTGGGCCTGGAAGAACACACGGCGGTCCACCGCCGGGGTGTCGCTTCCTTGCAGCAAGCCGAGCCCGTCGGCGATGCCGGGTCCCCCCTCGGCCTCGTACTTGCGGCCGGGCGGAAGTCCCAACGCCTGGCAGAAATCCTCCTGCGGGCGGCGGACGATCCAGCGGCCGTCGGAGGACCAGTACCGATCGAAGCGCTCGACCACGAGGGCGCGAACGTTTTCGAAGTCCGCTATCTTCGCCTCGGCTACCGGCAGCCCGAACGCGCGGAGGATGCGCAGGCAAAGCCACTCGTTCTCCACACTGTCCGTCAGGTCCGGTCCGTACGACAGTTCGCCGATCGGCAGCTTGAGCAGCCGGTTCGTCGGCGTCGCGCGGCGCGGTCGATACCAAATCCCGTTCGCGTACGTGAGCGCGCTCTTGCGCTGTGCGCCCGCGACGGAGACTCGGAACTCGCGCCCTCGGTCCATTCCGAGCGGCTGCGAGCCCAGGTTGCGAAGTGTTGCGGCGATCTCCGCGTCGGTCACCGGCTCCGCCTCGAACGTGCGGATGTCGATCGTCTCCTCCGGAGGATGGAACTGCGCCGCGCCAACACAATCGCGGCCGATGGCGCCGAGGAGGTCGAAGGTGCGCGGCGATTCCGCCCCGACCGCGCTGGCGACGCGCTCGCGGAGGTCACGCCCTTCGGGCAACAGATTGTCGAGATAATTGTCGAGCGCTTTGCCGCGGTACAGCGTCGGTGACAGCGGCAGCGACAACGACAGCGGCATCGCGCCCTCGTCGGCGAGCCACTCCGGTGTGTAGTCGAGTACCAGTCCGCCGCCCCGCCCTGGTCGCAACGTCGCAGCGCGGACACCGTTCATCGAGACGGCGAGAGGTGCCGTAGGCCGACGTCCCACTCAGCGCTCCTCCCGCTCCCAAGGCGCCGGCGGCCTCGCCAGATCGCGTCCCATCACCACGACGTCCAGTTGCAACGCCGACAGGAGCGCCAGAAGTGTCGGAAGCGACATGGGTCCAACGCCACGCTCGATGTTGGACACCATCGGTTGCCGCATCTGCACCTTCTCCGCAAGCTGAGCCTGGGTCCACCCCAGCGCCCGCCGCGCGTCCCGAATAGCACCGCCGAGCACCTCCGGGGACCGCACCACGATTTGCTTCATGGCCAAAGTATCGCCCTGAAGAATAAGTGGCAGATATACGAAATTTCGAATAAACACCCGATATTCCCTGGAGGGATACCTAGCGCGTCCGCAAAACGCCAGCGGGCGAAGGCGAGTTGGGGAGTGAACGCGGTCAGGACCCGATCGCGCTCCGCAACTCCCGGGCTGTCAACCGCCGAGGTTGCGCTTTGCGAACTCGAGCATGCGCACGATGTTGTCGAGTTTTTCGGCGGCGAGGCGGCGGTCGATCTCTTTGGCGAGGGGACGCGCCAGTTCCTTCAGTTCCCGCACGGCGGTGACCGCGGCGATGCGCACGTTGGCATCGCGGTCGCCGAGCAGGTCGCCCAGGGCTTCGAGTTCGGTTGCGCGCGGCGCCGCCAGGCGGCCCAAACCGGAGGCGGCGAGGGCCCTCACCGACGCGTCGCGGTCCTTCGCGAGTTCCAGCAGCGCCGCGCGCGGCTCGTCGTCGTCTTGGACCAGCACTGCCAACGCCCGGGTCGCGTGCGGGCCGACCGGGGCCTTCTCGGCGCGCAGGGGTGCGAGGAGTTCGCGCGCCGCGTCCGCGCCGTAGCCGACGGCCGACAGAGCTTCGACCGCACGGGCGGCGACGGTTCGATCGGCGTCGGCGACGAGTTCCACCAGGTCCTCGGCAGCGGCGCTCGCCGCCGCGCCCGCCGCTCCCAAGACGAGCGCCGCCGTCTGGCGCACCGCCGGGTCGCCGTGCGTCAAGAGGGCTCGCAGCGCGTCGACGGGGGGCACCGTGTCCTTGATCGTCACACCGTGTCCTTGATCGTCACACCGTAGCCGAGCGCGACCGCGAGCGCGTCGTAACTCTCGGACAGCGAGCGGGCGCGCTTGCGGTCCGCCGCGGCGCGCTCGACGGCGCCCGCGATGTCGTGCACGCCGATCGAGCCAAACGCCACCAAGGTGTGGGTCGGCTCGAAATCCTCGAGCTCGACCTGCGCCGAGCTCGCCGAGATCCTTGATCGCGCGGCTGGCCGTGGCCGGATCCCGGTCGCGCGCGGTGCGCTCGAGCTTGCGCAGGTCATCGGCGATCGGTTGGAAGGAAACGCACCATGCCGGGGCCGCGAGGACCAATGCGGCGCGACGGAGAAGAGTCGGCCCCAGAGTGCCCGTAGCGTAAAGCGCGCTACCCAGATGCGCCACCCCGGCGCGGGTCAACCGATCGCGCTCTTCGGGGGCTCGAGGCCGTCGAGCAGGTGGCCCAGTTTGTCGCGTTTGGTCGCTAGGTAGCGCTGGTTGATCGCGTTCGGGGCCACCTGCAGCGGCTCCTGGTCCACCACCGAGAGGCCGTGGCCCTCGAGGCCCACGATCTTCTTGGGGTTGTTCGTCAAGAGGCGCATCTGGCGCACACCGAGGTAGTTCAGGATCTGCGCGCCGAGGCCGTACTCGCGCAGGTCGGCCGGGAACCCGAGGGCCGTGTTGGCCTCGACCGTGTCCATGCCTTGGTCCTGCAGCTTGTAGGCCTTGAGCTTGTTGGCGAGGCCGATGCCGCGGCCCTCCTGGCGCATGTACACGAGGCAGCCGTAGGGGTCCTGGCTGATGCGCGACAGTGCCAGATCGAGCTGCGGCCCGCAGTCGCAACGCAGGGAGCCGAACACGTCGCCCGTCAGGCATTCCGAGTGCACACGCACGGTGACCACGCCATCGACGGGCTCGCGCGGGCCGTCGAGCCCCGGGCCGGGCATCGATTCGGTCGTCAGCGCCACGTGTTCGCGTCCGTCCAGTTTGGAGCGGAACAAGTGGGCCCGGAACGTGCCGAAACGCGTGGGCAGCGGCAGGTCCATCTCGAGCGGCTCGATCAGCCGCTCGGTCATGCGCCGGTAGGCGATCAGGTCGGCGATCGTGACGATCTTGAGGCCGTGCTGGCGCGCGAAGACCTCGAGGTCCGGCATGCGCGCCATCGTCCCGTCGTCCTTCATGATCTCGCAGATCACGCCGGCCGGTCGCGCTCCGGCGAGCCGCGCCAGGTCGACGATGCCCTCCGTCTGGCCGCCGCGCACCAGCACGCCGCCCTCGCGCGCGCGCAGGGGGAAAATGTGACCCGGCCGAGCCAGGTCCGCGGGCTTGGCGTCGGCGCGGCAGGCGGTGCGGATCGTGTGGGAGCGATCCGCGGCGCTGATGCCGGTCGTGACACCCGTCGCGGCCTCGATGGACACCGTGAACGCCGTGCCCATACGGCTTTGGTTGCGCTCGACCTGGGGCGGCAGGTCGAGCTGGTCGCACAGCTCCTCCGCCATCGGCATGCAGATCAGGCCCCGGGCCTCCTTGGCCATGAAGTTGATCGCGGCCGGCGTGACGGACTCGGCCAGCATCGCGAGGTCGCCCTCGTTCTCACGGCCGGGGTCGTCGACCAGGATGATCATTTTGCCGGCCCGCAGGTCGGCCAGGGCCTCGGGGATCGAGTGCAGCGGCATGGTGGGAGATTGGATCGCGATCGCGGCCAGTTCCAGGTCGAGCGGGGTCCGCACCGACCGAATCGGGCATTTGGCTTGGCCCGCACCGCGGCGGGGACCGACGGTCCCGCGCAGCGGTCAGACCCAACCGGGGGGCGGCCGTGGACCCCGGCCCTGGCTTGGCTCTGGCCCCTGCCAGGGGGACCTGACATGCTACCCCGGACCGGCGGGAAACCTCCGCTCCACGTGACGATGCACCCCCGAACAGCCCCCAAGCGCCGCGGATCGCCCTGCCCGTTGCCGCGGCCGCTTGTGTGGGCCGTGCTGGCGGCGGCGATCGGACTCGTCGCGGGCGCCTGCCAGTCCGCCGACGGCGGGTCCCCGGGGCCCAACGACCCCGATGGACTCGCGGGCCTGCGCGGCGCGGCGATCGAGATGCCGACACGGCCCGAACTGGTGGCGATCGCGCGCGCCGAGGCGGGCCGGAGCCTGGGGGACGGCCTGCTGGTGCAGTCCCTGCAGCAGGGGGACGCGACGGTGCGCTCCCGCGCGGCCGTGGCGCTCGGGCGCATGCCGTTCCCGCGGTACCGGGACGAGGTGACGCGGCCGCTCTGCGCGGCGCTTTCCGATCCCGAGCCGGAGGTGCGCGCGTCCGCGGCCTTCGCCATTGGCCAGCGCCGCGATCCGACTTCGGCGAACGTGCTGCTCGCCGCCTGGAACGACCCCAATCCGTTCGTGCGAGCCCGCATCGTCGAAGCGGGCGCCCGCTTCGACGACCCGGCGCTGCGCCAGGCGGTGTTGGCGTCGCTCGGCGATCCGGACGTGTCGGTGGCCGGGGAGGCCGCACTGGGGGCGGCCAACTGGATCCAGGAGGGGCCCTCCAAGGACGCTGTCGACCGAGCGCTGTTCGGCCCGTTGGGCGCCGTGCCGACCCTGGGGACGCGGGCGCTCGAGCGCGGCCTGCGCTGGAAGTTGATCTACGCCCTGGCCCAGCGCCAATCGGAGATGGGGCGCGCCGTGTTCCTGGAGCACGCCACCAGCGACGACATCGACGCGCGCCTGTTCTCGATCCGCGGTCTGGGCCGCGTGCTGCCCAGCCGCGAAAGCGCGGAAACCCTCGAAGCCGCCCTGTCCGACCCCGATTGGCGCGTCGCGGTCGAAGCGGCGCAGGGATTGGGTGCGCACCGCTCCGCCGAAAGTGTGCAGGCACTCCTGGCCAAGGCCAACCACCCTTCGACCCACGTCCGCGGCGCCGTGTTGCGCGCGTTGGGCAACTTGCCCACCCAACGCGAAGCCGTGCTCGCGACGATCCTACGCGGCATCAAGGACGCGAGCCCAACCGTGCGCGCCCACGCGCTGGCGGCCCTGGCGGACGTCTCCGGCGCGGTCCATGCGGAGGCGGTCAGCGCGGAACTCAAGAAACACGAAGACGACCGCGATCCGTTCCTGCGCGCCGCGGTGGCCCGGGCCGCGGCCAAGTTGCCCGTCGAGCGCGCCGAAGCCCTGCTTCTGCCAATGACACTCGACAGCGAAGGAATCGTGGCGGGCGACGCGTTGCGCTCCCTGGGCACGGTCGCCACGCCCGCGGCACTGGAGCGGTTGCGCGAGGTGTTGGCGGGCTCGCCGGACCTTGGACTGCGCTTGACCGCGCTGTCGGCACTGGCGCCGCACGCGCGCCCGGAGGACTGCGGGCAGGTCGTGCGCGCGGTCGAGGGCGCCGAGGGAGACGTGTCGTTCGAACTGTGGCTCGAGACGTTGGCCTTGGCGGCAAAACTCGGCGGCGAGCCGGCGCGCATCCTGGCGTTGCGCGGGTTGGACCACCCGTGGTATGGCGTGCGCGACGCGGCCCGGGCGATCCTGGAGGAGAAGTTCACGGCCACCAACTTCGAGGTCGCGCCAAGGGTGCCGCTCGAGCCTGTGGACGTGCCGGTCGCGGGTCGGCACCTGCCCCAGTGGGCGTTCAACCCGATGGTGGAGATCGAAACCACACGCGGCCGCCTCGTGTTCGAGCTGTTCCCCGCCGAAACGCCGCTGCACGTCTACAACTTCCTCGAGCTCGCGCGGCGCGGGCTCTACGACGGTCTGACCTTCCACCGCGTGGTGGCGGACTTCGTCGTGCAAGGCGGCGATCCGCGCGGCGACGGCAACGGAGGACTGGCGTGGAACGGCGAGCCTTTGGTGCACGAGTTCACCGCGCGCCCGTACCAGCGCGGCGCCCTGGGAATGCCGCGCAGCACCCATCCGGACAGCGGCGGTTGCCAGATCTTCGTGACCCACCGCTCGACACCGCACCTCGAGGGCAACTACACGATCTTCGGCGAGCTGCGGCGCGGTTTCGATGTGCTGGATCGCATCGAGATCGGCGACCGCATCCTGTCGGTGCGGCGTCTCGACTGACCGCGGAGCGGCGCGCCCAGCAACGCGCGACGTAGAAGTCGTTCCTCGGATCGCGCTCCAACTCGTGGCGCACGAGCCGAGCCGCAGCCCACTCCGCTCACACGGACTGCCGCCCCGGCCGCGGATTCCCCGCGTGCGGCCGCTAAGCTCTGCCAGAGCCCGACCGAGGGCCAGCGCCATGGACTCCCCGAGCACCCGACCGATCGGCCCCCTCGACGACGACGACCTCCTCAGCCTGGTGCCCTCCGTCGGCGCCTTCAAACTGCTCGGGCCGTGCCTGCTCTTCCAACGTGTGGGCGAAGGCGGATTCGGCAAGGTCTACCGCGGACGGCACCTGACCTTCACGTACCCCTTCGACTGCGCGGTGAAGTGCCTCTTCGGCGAGCGCGATGTCGAGCGCTTCCAACAGGAAGCCACGCTGGGAGCCAGCCTGTCCCACGAGAACCTCGTGCGAGTTTTCGACGCGGGCAGCTTCGCGCACTTGCACTACCTGGTGATGGAGTGGGTCGAGGGCGAAACCGTCCTGGATCGCGCGCGGCGGCGCGGCGGCACATTGCCTTTCGACGAAGTGCTGGAGATCGCCCGACAGGCCGCCCTCGGCCTTGCGCACTTGCACGGCAAGGGGCTGGTGCACCGCGACCTGAAGCCGGCCAACGTGATGGTCGGCTTCGACGGACTCGTGAAGGTCGCCGACCTCGGCATCGCCAAGTCGGCGGCGACGGGCGCACCGGGCCCGACCCTGACGGGGCAAGTGTTCGGCACACCTCGCTACATGCCACCGGAGCAGTTCGAGGACACGAGCCGCGTGGGCCCGAGCGGCGACATCTACTCCCTGGGCGCGACGCTGTACCGGCTGCTCGTCGGCCGCGACGGATTGGAGGGCACGAGCGCCCGCGAAATCGAACGGGAGTTGGAGCGCCGCGGCCATCCGCGGATCGCGGACGCAGGTTTGCACGTGCCGGCGGAGTTCGCGGCGCTCCTCGACCGCTCCACACGCGCCAAAGCGGCGGAACGGCCGCGGGACGGGGCGGCGCTTGCGGAAGCCCTTGCGCGCATCGAGGGAGCGCGGGCCAAACTCGGCGCGGACGAAGCGCTCGCCACCCTGCGCGCCGGTGGGCCGCCGTTTGGTCCCACCCGCGACGACCTGGCCGCCGCGCGCCGCGCACGACCGCAGACGACACATCCGATTCCTGCACCGCTGGCGCAGCCGGTCGAACCGCCGACGGCGACGGTCGCGGATGGCACGGCTCCCGCGCAGGCGGACATGTGGAACTCCTCGGCCGCGGCGACCGCGATCGTCGAGCTTCCGGCACACACATCGCACCGCGTACGCAACCTTCTACTTGTTGGCGGCGGACTCGTCCTCGTGGCGGCGGCGGCGTTCTTCCTCTTCGACCGCCCTCCCCCCGCCGAACCCGAGGCGAGCAACGGCGCGAAACACGCCGACGCTCCGACCGAAGTTGCGGCGACCGACCCCGGGACACCGACGGTCGCTCCCCGACCTGCGGAAGATGCGCCGAAGCTCGAACCCGCGGCGGAGCAACACGAAGTTGCACCCGCCGACCCAGAATCCGCCGCCGCACCGCGACAAACGGAACCCGCGCCACCGACCTTGGCCGGGCCCGAACTGCCCGGCTTCCGGCGCGAGCCGCTGCCGCGCCTCGGCGTTTCCGACCGCGCGCGCGACGTCGTGTGTTACCTGCCCGAATGGGGCGCGGACGTGCCGGTGGCCCTCGCGCAACTGCGCTTCGTGCTGCCCGAACCCGAGGCCGGTTTCCTCATCCAGCTCACGGAGTTCTCCGGCGCGGAGTTCGCGGCCCTGGGGCTCGACGCGGACGCGCTGCCCCACCGTGTGCCCGTGGCGCGTGCGGACCTGCCCCAGGGCGATCTGTCGCTGGAAGCCTGTGAGCGCATCGTCGCGCGTCTCAACGAACTGCGGCCCACGGGGGCCCGTTGGCGCTTCGCGGTGCCGACCGTCGACGAGTGGCAGCGCGCGGCCCGCGCCAGCGCCGGTCGCGAGGATGCGACGCACCCCTTCGTGGCGTCGGACCCCGAGCCACGGGGTGTGTTCCAGACCACGACCCTGAAGGCGGAGGACGCCCCAAAGGACGGCGAAGCGCCCGGCCCCGGGAAGGTGGTCACCGAGGACGGCGTGCTGGCGCCCGCCGCGAGCCATCCCCAGGGAGAGCTCGGCCTTCGCAACCTGGTCGGCAACCTCGGCGAGTTGTGCCGCAACCCCGGCGCCGCGGACGACGCGGCGGTGCTGGGTGGCAGCTTCCAATACAGCCTGGACGACAGTACGTTGCAGCGCGTGCGTCCCCGCGAGCGGAGGGAGTCCTTCCGCGACCAGGGATTGCGACTTTGTGTGCAACTGGACGGCCGCTAGCGGCGTCCCCTCTCCAGCCACCAGCCGCTCGACCAAGCAGCCGCGTGGCCCTAGGCATCCCTCGCCCTCATCCCCCCCGCACGGCGATCCCCATGAGTCGTTTCTTCCGTCTGCTGTCCGCATTCGCGCTCGTCGGTCTCACGAGCTGCGTCACCCAAGGCTTTCCCAACCACGGCGGCGGCAAGCGCTTTTTCGTGGAGCAACACCTGGTCTCCCGGTCCGCCGAAGTGGCCCTCAACGACGTGGATTGGAGCCAAGTGCCGAAAACCGGCCCAGTGCGTGTCTACGTGATCGCCATGGGCGACGAGGGCGGCGGTCTCACACCCCAGGGCGGCGGCGACTTCTTCCAACCCGGCATGACGTCGCCCGGCGACAGCGGGTACCAGTCCTTCGCCTTCGCCAACGCGCGCGACATCGAATACGTCAAGGGTTCGGTGGAGCGCCGCCTGGCGGCGGAAGGTGTGACGGTGATGAAGGACTGGCACGACGACGGCACGTGCTACGGCAACGTCGTGGTGCTGGTATCGGAGTTCGGCATCGCGCGCAGCGGCTACCACCTCCTGGTCTACAGCGAACGCAAGCTCGAAGCGCGCACCGCCCTGGCCGTGCACTTCGTCGGCAACCCGAAGTTCGCACGCGACCGCGAAGTACCGAAGTTCGTGGACCTCGGCGGCTCGGGCTGCACCACCTCGATCTACGAGGAGTACGTGCTCGGACTGGGTCCGATCAACGCGCCCGAAGAGCGCTTCTCCACGGACCGCGGCCCCATCCCGGGCACCAACTGAGCAACCGCCCATGACCTCGGCCGTCCCTGTCCCCAGCTCCCCCGCCAACGCACACGCACCCGTGAAGTCCCCGAAGCTGCAATGCATCGCCCCCCCGGGCGTGTCCCGTCGTTTCTCGCCCCTCCTGCTGTCCGCCACCGCGCTGCTGTTCGCGGGCTGCGCAACCCTGCCCGGCTCCGCGTCGGAGCAGACGCTCGCCGCGACCGATTCGACGAACGCCGCCTCCTGGCGCCTCGCGCCGCGCACGGCGGGTCAGGATGCTTCCACCCCGGGCGTTGCGAACCAGCTTCCGGCGGAGACCGGCGGCGAGGCATCGGGTGAAGTGCCGCCCGAACCCGTCGGCCAAGACGATGTGGTTGTGGTCGTGGAACTGGAAGTGACGCCCTTGCCCCGGCCCGCGCGCGCGCTGCTCACCCGCGACCTGATCCGCGGCCGCCATCCCCAGACCCGCGCCGAAGGTGAAGCCAAGGTCGCCACAGGGTTCCTGCGCACGGACAACCCGGAAACCGGCACCGAGAACGACCTACACCTCGCGCTCGAGTACGGGGTCACCGATCGATTCAGCCTGGGTTTCGAAGTCGGCCCGCACCCGGTCACACGCAGCTTCTTGCTCACCGCGGGCGACAACCTAGAGCACTTCACAGCGACGGGGATGTACGCCATCTCGACCAACCAGAAGAGTCCGCTGACGGCGCGCCTCGATGTGATCCTGACCGAGCGCGAGGACGGCAACACCACGGACTCCAAAGTGGAATGGCGGCCCAGTGTGGTCGGCGGCCACCAGCTCAGCGACAAGAGCGAGGTCTACGGCGGCATCGGCGGCGCTTTCACGGACGAATCCGGCAAGACCGAACGCCTGACCTACTCCAGCGCCTACGCGCACCGTTTGTCGCGGATGGTGGTGGGCCTCGTCGAAGTCGACGGCGCGATCGGCCGCCAGAGTTTCCACGAGATGTACATCACCCCTGGAATCGTCTTCAACGCGCGCAAGCGAGTGCAGGTGCGCGCGGGTGTGCCGATCGGACTGACGCGCGACTCGGCCGAGTACCAACTGTTCCTCGGCCTCTCGGTCGTGTTCTAGGTATCCGACGCACCTTCTCGACCACATCTTCTCGAACAGCGGGCCGCCCGTGTGCACACGGGTGGCCCCTTCGCATTGAGGCATGGGAAGTTGCGCGGGTTAGGGCGTGCGCTCGGCCGCCACGACGGCCTCGACACGCGCGATTTCCTCGCCGAGGGTGTCGAGTTCTGGCCGGGCCTCCTCGCCGTAGGTCCCGAGGTGCTCGCGCAGCTCGTGCAACAGATCGAGACGCGCCTTGTGTGCGCCAATCGTGTTCAAGTAGCGCGCGCGCTCGAGCACCGCGTCCATGCGCAAACCGTGGCCCATGGGCAGCTCCGCCGTGCGCTCGTAGATCCGCGCGCTCCACAGATCCACGCTGTCGAGGTCGCCGCGATCGCGGTGGATCGCGCTGATGTTCATCCAAGTCGTGATCGTGGCCGGGTGCGTCGGCCCGTGCACACGCTCTTCGACTTGCGCGAGTTGGAGGCACTGCTCGAGCGCCCAGTCGCTGCGACCCGCGCGGAAGTTCAGTTGGATCGTGTCCTTCCAGCGCGAAAGCGTCGTCGGGTGTTCCGGTCCGTGCACGCGCCGGGCGCGATCCAGCACGTCGACCATCTGCTTGATGGCCTCGTCCAGCCGTTCGGCACCCGCGAGCGCGTTGGCGTATCCCGCCTGGCTGCTGAGCGTGTCGGGATGGTCCGCTCCAAGGGTGTCTGTCGAAGCCGCTAGGTTGCGTGCAAACACTTCGAGCGCGGCCGCGGGATCGCCCGTGTCCAGCAACAACCAACCCAGGTTGTAGGTAGCAGACCGCGTGTCGGGGTGGGTCGGACCGGCCGTGCGGGCAAATCCCTCCGCCGCGGATTCGATCAGGGGGCGGGCTTCCTCCACACGACCGTGCGCGCGCAGGAAACCCCCGAGGTTCGCGCGTGCACCGAACGTGCTGAGGTGGTCCGAGCCGCTGCGCGCTTCCTCTTCAGCCAGCGCGGCGCGGAAGTGGGCTTCGGCGTCACCCCATTCGCCTAGTTGGTCCAAGGTGATCGCGAGCGCCGTGCGGATCGAGGTGAGGCGGCGGCTCGCGGCGGCGTCGTCGGGATCCAACGATTCCGCGTCCGCCAAGGCCCGCTCCAAGAGTTGCACGGACTCGTCCAGACGCCCCAAACTGCGCAGCGAGCGGGCCTTCTTCTGACGGGCAGCCAACTGTACGTGCGCCTCGCCGCCGTCGGGGCGTGCGAGGATGGTCTCGAGGGCCTCGATCGAATCCTCGTAACGCCCGAGGTTATGCAGCGTGTCCGCGCGATCGAGGGTCAGGTCGAGCAACTCTGCTTCGGGCACCTGCTCCAGGCCCGAGAGGAGAGTCTGCGCCGCTTCGAGTTGCGCGAGGGCTCCCGCGAAGTCGCCCAACCCCAGCAGGCTCTGTCCGAGTGCCAAACGCGCGCGACCGATCACTTCGGGCGCGCCGTGGAAACGGCCCCCCGGCGCGGCTGCCGCATCCAGCCGCTCCGTCGCGGCGAGCACGGCGTCGACCAACGTCACGTCGCGGCCTTGCCCCTCACTCGTCGAGGGCCGGGCAGCGAGGATCATGTCCTCCACCAAGAAGCCCGCAACAGCGCGGGCGATCTCGGCCTGGCGCTGGGACTCCGCGGCGCGCTCTTGGGCGCGCAAGAATCCGACGAGCGTGCCGCCGCCTCCCGCGACCAGCGCAAGCACCGCCGCCGCTCCGGCAACCGCCGTACCCCGGTTGCGCGCGATCCACTTGCGCGCGCGGTACCACGGCGTCGGTGGTGCCACTTCGACGGGCAGCCCGGCCAAGAATCGTTCGATGTCCTCGGCAAGCGCAAGCGCGGAGGGATACCGGCGTGCCGGGTCCTTCTCTAGGCACGCGAGCGCAATCCAGTCGAGCTCGGGTGGAACGCGCCGTTCGGCGTGGCGCGCGGCGGAGCGTTTGGATGGCGCGAGCGGATCGACTTCGCGCACCCGGCGCAGCACTTCCTCGAGTCCGAGAGTCGCCAACTCGGCCGGCGAACCCAGCGCGGGTTCGCCGACGATGAGCTCGTACAAGAGTGCGCCCAGTGAGTAGACGTCGCTGCGTGTGTCGACATCGGCGGCGCCGCGCGCCTGCTCGGGGCTGGCGTAGGTCGGTGTGCCGAGCAAGTGGCCCGTGAGCGTGGCCGCGTGGGAGAGCTCGCCCTGCAGCGCTTTGGCGATGCCGAAATCGATGACCTTGACGCTGGGTGCACCGTCGATTTCCTGCACAAGGACGTTCGAGGGTTTGACGTCCCGGTGCAACACACCCTTTTGGTGGGCGTGTTCGATGGCGCCGCACACTTCGACGAAGAGGCGGAGCCGCTGCTCCAGGCCGAGACCGCGGGATTCGGCGTAGGCGACGATGGGTGCGCCGCGCACCAGTTCCATGGCAAAGAACGGCCGACCGCTGGAGCTGTGGCCCGCATCGAACACCCGCGCGATGGCCGGATGGTCCATACGCGCGAGCACCTGGCGCTCGGCGTCGAAACGGGCGAGAACCTGTCCGGAGCCGAGCCCGTGGTGCAAGACCTTGAGCGCCACCGTGCGGCGGAGGGGCCGCAGTTGTTCCGCGCGCCAGACGGTTCCGAATCCGCCTTCGCCGAGTTGTTCGAGCACGCGGTAGTCGCCGAGCACCGCACCGGGCGCCACGTCCTCGGCGGGTCGCAGGACGAGACTCGTTTCCAGTTGTTGGCGCGCCGCGGCGCGGCGGTGTCCCTCGAGCAGGGCGCGGGCGCGCTCCAAGAGAGCGCCGTCGCCGGCGGCGCGCGCCTCCAAGAAGGCCGTGCGCTCGTCCTCGGGTACTTCGAGGGCGTCGAGGAACAGCTCCTTCGCCCGTTGGGGATCGGTGGTCACCGGCGAAGGTGGGTCAGGGTTGGTCGCCGGGTTCCAGCATTTCGCCGAGCCGCGCGCGGGCGAAGGCCCACTCGCGCGCGGCGGTGCGCTCGCCCAGTTCGAGTGCCTCCGCGATCTCGGCCATTTCGAGGCCCGCGAAAAGCTTGAGGCGCGCGACCTCGGCCGCTCGGCTGTCCTCCTGTTCCAGGACCTCGAGCGCGTCGTTCAGCTCGATCAACTGCTCCGCCGCGAAGTGCTCGCCGAAATCCCGGTCGCCCAGGGTCACCCGGAGGAGATCTCCGCCGCGCTTTTGGCGCCCGAACTTGCGCGCCCGGTCGATCAGCACACGCTGCATGGCGCGCGCGGCCGCGCCGAAAAAGTGGCGGCGGCTTTCGAAGTCCATGTGACGGTCGCCCAAGAGGCGGAGGTACGCCTCGTGCACGAGCGCGGTCGCGTCGACGCTGTGCCCGGCGCGCTCACCCAAGAGCCGGCGTCGCGCGAGCACGCGGAGTTCGTCGTACACGATGGGCAGGAGCTGGGACCAGTCGCGCTCCCCGTCCGGACCGCGCGCGATCATCTGGGTCAGGTCGATCGGACCGGGATCGCGGACTTGTCGTCGAGGTCCGGGCTCGGATTCGCCGTCGCTTGCCATGCTGCCCTCGGCCTCAGTTTCCGCCCTGCCGCCCCGCGGGACAACCCAGGGCCGATGGCGGCCCGGGTCGCAACGCCAGCCAGCCCTCGCGCCACACCCCGGGCCCGCACCGCCAAGCTGTGGCCCGCACTGGGATTTCTCATCGCGCGGTGCCTCATTGCGCGGTGCCTCCCCGCGCGATGCCCCGCGCCCGTGCGCCGGCGGTCCGTTACACAGTCGCAAGTCCCGGCCAGACCGACGTTTGCAGCCAGCCCGCGGACCCCGACCGCAACCGCGCCCCGGCCCCCCCAGGTCTCAGGGGGGCCCACCCGGGCGGGTGGGGGCGGGGGTGGCCGGCGCGGGGCGCGCGTCGGTGCCGCAGGCGGCGCCGGCGACGACCCCCGCCGCCTGTGTGGACAAGCGCGGGAAGATCGGTGGAGAAGTGGTGAACTGCCGGCGGACAGTCCGCGGACGGGGTGCTCTAAGTGCTTCAGAGGTCCGCACTTACGCCGCTCTCGCGCGACCCGGCGGCCGCTGTGGAAAAGCGGACTCCATCCCGCCGCCGCCGGCCGCCGATGAGCCAAAAGTGGCCGTCCCTGGGCCAAAGACCCCGTGCAACGCGCGCATCTGATCCTCCCCACAGCACTCCTGGCCGCCGTCGGTGGCCTGGGCGCCGTCGAGTTGGGGCAGATGGAGTTGCGGCTCGTCGAGCTGCACGGTGCCAGCGTCCAGACCCAGACGGCGGCGGAACGCGGCTGGAGCGCCGGACTCGTGCACCAGGCGGACCGCCTCGCGGCCCTCGAACGGCAGCTCCGCGACGTGCGTCAGGAGGAACTGGCCGGGCGCCTCGCGCGGGCCCAGGTCGAGCTCGACGAGCTGCGCCAGGCCATGGAACGCGACGGAGAGCGATTCCTGCGTGTCGACAGCACCCTGGCGGACTTCGACGGCCGCGCGGCCGAGTTCCGCGCAGCCGAACTTCGTCTCGAACAGCGCGTCGCAGCAGCCGAAGCGGACCTCTTCGCGGCGCGCGAGTTGGCCGAACGCCAGCGCGAACGGTTGGAGGAGCTGGAGTCGGCCGTCACCGAGCCCCTCGACTCGGCCGAACTCTGGCGCCGGTTGATGGGTCCGGTCGTCCAGATCGCGGGCCGCTACACCGTGGGCAGCGGCGTGTTGCTCGCATCGCAGCCGCGGCCGACCGGCACAGGCCATCGCACGTTCGTACTCACGGCGTGGCACGTGGTGCGCGACGTCCAGGAGGACCCCGATCGGCCGACGGACCCGGTGCCGATCTCGATCTATCTGGAGAACGGCGGACAGCGCAGCGAGACAGCGCGCCTCTTGGCCCACGACCGCGCGCTGGACGTGGCGCTCCTCGAACTCGACACCGACGTCGCCGTGCCCCACGGAGCCCGGCTCGCGAGCCCCGCGCGACTCGCGCGGCTGCGGCCCTTCGATCCGGTGACCGCGGTGGGCTGCCCGCTCGGCAACGACCCGATCCCCACCATGGGTCAGGTGGCCTCGGCGGACCACCGGGTCGACGACACGCGCTACTTGATGATCAACGCGCCGACGTACATCGGCAACTCCGGCGGCGCGATCTACGACGGGCAGTCGCTCGAGCTCATCGGAATCTTCTCGAAGATCTACAACCACGGCACCTCGCGTCCGACGATCGTGCCGCACATGGGGCTCGTGGTGCCCCTCGACACGGTGTACACGTGGCTCGAGGAAGAGGGTTACCTCTTCGACGGGAGCATCGCAGGCCTCAGCCCGCGGGGCGAAGGACCGAGCAGCAACCAAACCACGGCGGCGCCCAAGAACGCGGAACCCGGCAGCGCCACACCCGCATCAAGCCCGCGGGTCGTCGAGCGCTAGCCCGGGTTCTTCATCAGGTTTCCGATCCGACGAGCCCAAGTCGCTGTCTGGTGGTGCTTTGGGGCCGTGGCATCCGCAGTCGACCTTGAACAGGTCGTCGAGGACGGCCGCGGCCCCGAAGTGCCACCAGGCGGCGAAAGGCGGCCGAAGGCCGCCGGTTGGG
>WGMC01000019.1 GCA_016125265.1 Planctomycetaceae bacterium | reverse complement strand
CGCTCAGGCACCTCGGGATCCGGTTCCCCCCTGGAGGGGCTGCTGTTGGTGGTCGGGTCTTTGGTCACGGGGGTGCATCCTGCTGCCCTCTACACTAATCGCGGGGAAGGAAGCTGTCTCAGCCACATTGACACAGAGGGCAGGGCCGCGCCCCAACAGAACGCGCGTCGGGCTTGGCATCGCGGGGGGGGTAGCGCGCGCTCCAAGGCGGGCCGGGAGGCCCGCGCACCCGACCTCCGCGACGCTGTGATCGGGATACCTCGTTGCGCATTCGGTCGCGTCCAACCGCCCACCCAGAATCCGTTCTGTAGGGGCACGGCCCTGTCCGCGCCCAAGGTGCGCGCCATGTAGGGGCGCGGCCCTGTCCGCGCCCAAGGGGAGCGCCAAAGGCCGTGCTGCAAATGGCTGCTCCGGTTTCGTGTTCGCTTCGCCAGGCGCAGTGTCCCTTCACATCGCACCCGGCCTGCACGCAAGGGACGTGCGTCACTGGCGAGGGAAGGCGTCGTCGCGCGCTCGGCCGCGTGCCACTGTCCGCGCGGAATCCGTGCGTTGGATGCGCCGCCTCACGCCCCCAGGCGGCGCGGGCGGGTCGAGAGTTCGGAGAGGCGCGTGCCGAGGCCCGCGGGTTCGCGTGCGGAGAGTTCGCGCACCAGGCGCGCGAACAGCTCGGCCAGGGCGCGGCTCGAGGGCGACGTCGGTTCGGCGCGCACCACGGCCCGGCGGCGGTTCACGGCGGCGCGCACGGCGGGATCGTCCGGGATCCAGCCGATTCCCTTGGGGCTCGCGCCAAGGAAACGGCGCGACACATGTTCGAAGCGCTCGAGCACACGTTGGGCCTCGGCCGCGTCCTGGGCCCGGTTCACGACGAGCCAAACGAGCGCATCCGGCTGGCGCGCGAGCAACACCTTGTAGAAGGCGTAGGCATCGGTCAGCGCCGTCACGTCCGGCGTGGTCACGAGCAACGTGCCGTCCGACCCCTCGGCGAAGTCGAGTGTCTGGTCCGACACACCTGCTCCGCAATCCACCAGCATGGCGCGGTAGTCGCGCTGCACGTCGGCGAGGCCGAGGGCGAGCAACCGACGCTCGCTCGGCTCGAGGTGGGCCAAGTGCGGCAGGCCGCTGCCGCCGCAGACGAGATCGAGGTGAGGTTCGCATGACACCAGCGCGTCGCGCAGGCTGACGCGCCCGCACACCACGTCGCCGAGGTGCCGCTCCGGCTGCACGTCTTGCAGGATGTGAGCGTTCCCAACGCCGAGGTCCCCGTCGACGATCAGGGTCGAGCCGAGGCGCGCGAAGAGCTGGGCCAAGGACGCGGCGACGGCGGTTTTGCCCACGCCGCCCTTGCCGCTCGCCACACACAAGCTGTGGGCCGCCGGCCGGCGCGCCGCGGCGTAGAAGGGTGGACGCGAAGCGAGCGATTCCCATCCGCCGTCCGCACCCGGCGGCCCATGGGCGGACCCCGCTGCCCGCGGCTGCGGAGACTCGTGGCTCGCATCGCCCCGCTCCTCTGAGGTGGCCATCGCCTGGCCCCGAACGGGAGGTCCGGGGGCCATCTGCACGCTAACGGGGCCCGATCGGCCGGAGTCAAGGGGGAAGCGGCGCTGGGGCGGAAGCGGGAAAACGTCCCTCGGATGGGTCCGCCGCTCCAGCGCCGCCCGGCGCTGGGCCAAGAGGCATTCGACCGCGCCGTCGCGTCGGTCGTGCGGTTCGATCCCAAGCGGTCAATCGCCGAAGGCTTCGAACTCTTCAGCCGAGAGCAGGCCGCGCGGGCGGCGCTCCCCCGCGGCCGCGGCGCGGGCGGGGGCCGCCGCGGCCGCGGAGCTGGTGCTGCCCGGGGTCGGCTCGGGGCGCAGCTCCACGGTGCGGAGCGACGCGATCTCGCGCCGCGCCAGGTAGTCCGACACCACGTCCTCGAGGAACTGGTCCGTGTCCCGCACCCCCCGCCAGCGCCGCGGCGGGCGTCCCGGCGCCACCAGGCGGGCGCCGCCGTCGGGATCCAACTCCAGACTCGCCACCACGCGGTCGCCCAGGCGCCAGGAGAGTCCGTGTCGCTCGTGCTCCAGCTCCAGATTCTCGTCCAGGCGCTCGAGCCGCTGGATCAACTCGGCGACGGACTCGCGGCGCTCCGCCGGCAGCGAGCTGAGCCAATCGTCGAGACTGGGCGCCGCGGACGGCGCCGGCGCCGCCGCGTTGGTGAGCGGCGCGAGGAACACCAGCTCGCCGGAATGGCTGCGCAGCCGGCGCAGTTCGAACGCCTCGATACCGGAGGACTGAAGGCCCTCGAGCCGCCGGCGCAGCCGATCGTCGAAGTCCGCGGCCACCAGCGCGACGCGTGGCTCCAGTTCGGGGCGTGCGCGCCGCGCGCCCAGATGCTTCAGGAGGGGCGCGAGGTGCCGCCGCGCGAAGTCGCGCGCGTCGAGCGCCCGCAGGATCGCCGAATGCCCCTCGCCGCGCACACGCAGCACCAGCGTCAGGCGGCCCGCGCCGTCCACACCCACGTAGTGAATGCGGTGGGGACGGTCGAACTCCAGGTCCGAGTCGTAGAGCTCGAATCCCGGAAAGACCTCGGCCAGGCCCGAGAGCAGGGGCGCCTCGAGGGAGGGCTCCACCAGCTCGTCGGACTCGAGGCTTTGGCCGCTCGTATCGTCGGGGACTTGGGGGGACATGCCGGGAGAGAAAAGGCGGGGCGCGCGAAGAGTCTAGCCGAGGGGCCGTTTTTGCGGCTTCCTGAGGGGGCACCCCTTCCGCGCACCGAAGCGACACAACGGTAGCCCCGAGGGTGGGCCCGGGGCGACAGCCGCCGCGCACCCGTATCCGCCTGCGGGACAGGCGCGGCCGCGGCGGACGCAAACGCGCGCGGGCACGGAGGTTGGACGCGGCGCCGGGCGCTGCGATCCCGGGGCCGCGATCAGCTCGTCAATCCGCGCTGCGGTCGGCGCCGCGAGAGCCGCATGGTGCCCCCGGGCAGATCGGCCATGCCCGCCACACGCGGGCCGCTGCTGCTGAGCCGCGCGAGCAACTCCTGGGGCAGCGCGGTGGACCGCGTGGAGCGGATCGACGGCGCCACACCCTGCTGCCAGGCCATGGCGAGGGCGAGGGCGTCCGTGGCATCGGCGGGCGGGGCTCCCGGGGCGAGGGCGCCGCGTTGGGGAGCGCCGCTCGGCGACCCGCCGCGCCCGACCGCCAACCGCGCCAGCACCAGGTCGGCCACCGCGGCCTTCCCGGCGGCCCCGTGGCCCGCGAGGGCGCGTTTCGCCTGGGCGGGCGAGAGCTCCGCGACGATGGCGCCCGACCGCGCCGCCGCCGCGAGCACCACCCCGCGGCACTCGCCGAGGCGCAGCGCGCTCTGCACGTTGCGGCCGGCGAAGGCGCGCTCGACGACCACGATCGCGGGGCAGAGGTCCGCCAGCAGGGCCTCCACTTCGCGCGCGATGCGCTCCAGGCGCTCCGCCAGGGAGCGCCTCGCGTCGACACGCACCACCCCAGCTTCCACCAGGATCGGCTCGCGCCACGGTCCGCGGACCGCGCCGTAGCCGAGCACACGTGTGCCCGGGTCGATGCCAATCACGACGGCGTCCTCCGCTACGGGTGCGCCCGGCCTGCCGGACGCCGCGCCCGTCCCCGGGGAATCCGCGTTGGGCTGGAAGCGCTGCACGGCGCGAGCCTACGCTGGCGGCGCCCCCCAGCCCAACGTCGCCCTTGTCCCAACCCCTCGAACGCTCCCAAGTCCGCCCCACCGGCGATGCCGCGGCCCCCCGCGCCGCCTGCGTGCTGGTGGCCGCGGGGTCGTCCGTGCGGTTTGGCGGGAGCGCGCCGGGCCGTGTGCGCAAGCCGATGCTCGAGGTGGCCGGTCGACTCTTGATCGAACACACCGCCGCCGCGTTCCTGGCAGCGGAAACGATCGAAGAGATCGTGCTCGTCGCCCATCCCGGCGATCTGGAGGCGCTCGAGCGCTTGGCGGCCACGAGCCCGGCGCTGCGCAAGGTGGTCGCCGTGGTGGCCGGCGGTGCTGAGCGCACCGAATCGGTGCAGCGCGGTGTGTTCTGGTGCCGCTTCGACCTCGACGTCCTGTGTGTGCACGATGCGGCGCGGCCCCTGGTGCGCCCCGGCCTGATCGATCTGTGTGTGCAACGGGCCCACGCGGTCGGAGCGGCGCTGGTCGCGCGTCCCGTGGTCGACACGTTGCATCGGCTCGCCCCGGAGGCCGGCGGCACAGTGCAGGTGGACCGCACGGGGCTGTGGGCGGCCCAGACGCCCCAGTGTTTCCGCGCGCGCGAGTTCCGCGGCCTGTTGCAGCGCGCAAAGGAAGTGGGCGAAACCGCAACGGACGATGCGGCGCTCTGGCAGCGTCACGTGGGCCCGCCGGAGTTCGTGGAGGGCGACAGCGCCAACTTGAAACTCACGACACCGTCGGATCTCGAGTGCATCGAAGCCCTGTTGGCCTGGCGCGAACGGCGCGGCGAGGTGGGAGTGTGAGCGAGCTGCGGGTGGGCCTTGGGTTCGACGTGCACCGCTTGGTGCCGGGAAGACCGTGTTGGTTGGGCGGTGTGCTGTTCGACCATCCGACGGGACCTGCGGGGCATTCCGACGGGGACGCGGTGCTCCACGCCCTCTGCGACGCGCTGCTCGGGGCTGCGGGTCTCGACGACCTCGGCACACTCTTCCCCGACACGGATCCCAAGTGGAAGGGTGCGGACAGCGCGGCGCTCCTCGGCGAAGTGTGCGCGCGCCTCGGCGCCGCGGGCTGGCGCCCCCACAACGCCGACATCGTCATCGCGACGGAAGGCCCGCGCATCGCGCCCAAACGCGCGGAACTGCGCACGCGTTTGGCGGGGTTGCTCGGGCTCGACCCGGACGCCGTCAACGTGAAGGGCAAAACCCTGGAGGGCATGGGCGCCCTCGCCGGCGGCGCGGGTGTGGCCGTGCAAGTGGTCTGCCTGATCGCGCGTTAGGTCGCAGCGCCGGCGACTTGCAGCGAGTGGAGGCGGGCATACGTACCGCCCGCCGCGAGCAGTTCGTCGTGGGTGCCAAGCTCGACGATGCGGCCGGCTTCCAGCACCGCGATGCGGTCCGCGTTGCGCACCGTCGACAGGCGGTGGGCGATGACGATGACCGTGCGGTTCTCCATCAAACGGTCGAGCGCCTGCTGCACGGCCTGTTCGGATTCGGAGTCGAGTGCGCTGGTTGCCTCGTCCAGCAGCAAGAGCGGCGCGCCTTTGAGCAGCGCGCGCGCGATCGCGATGCGCTGGCGCTGGCCCCCGGAAAGCCGCGATCCGGCGTCCGCCACATCGGTCTCGTAGCCCTGGGGCAAGGCCGCGATGAAGTCGTGGATCGACGCGGCCTTGGCGGCGGCCTCGACCTCGGCCTGGCTCGCGCCGGGTTTGCCGTAGCGGATGTTCTCGGCGATGGTGGTGTGGAACAGGAAGGGCACCTGGCCGACCATCGCGTAGAGCTCCGTCCAGCGGTCGAGGTCCACCTGGGTCAGCGCCACCCCGTCGACCAGGATGCGTCCACTCGAGGGGTCGATGAACCGCGCGACGAGGTCGATCAACGTGCTCTTGCCCGATCCAGAGGGGCCGACGATCGCCAACTTCTCGCCGGGCCGCACGACCAGGTCCACGCCGTCGAGGGCCGGGCTGTCGCCGCCTTCGTATCGGAAGCTCACGTCCTCGAGTTCGATGCCGCGCCCCAGTCCGCCGAGGGGCTTGGGGTCGGCGGCTTGGATCAGGTCGACGGGCTCGTCGAGCAGGGCTTGCAGCCGTTCGGACGCCCCCATCGCCTCCTGCAGGCGCGTGAATCCATGGGTGGCGCGGCGCAGGTGGTTGTACGCCTGCGCCATGCCGAACACGAAGATCGCCACCTTGTCGCCGGGGATCGGCGTTTCGGCGGAGATCGCGAGGCTGCCGCCGACGAAGAGCAGCGCGCCGAGCCCCAGGCTGGAGAGGAAGGTGGTCCAGCCGCGTGTGGACGCGATGGCGCGCACCATGCGCATGGAGTTCTTGAGGTACTGCTCGTTCAGCGCGCGGTACCCCTCGAGCTCGCGCTCCTCCGCGCGGAACGCCTTCACCGTGCGGATGCCGGCGAACATCTGCGTCAGGGCCTGCACGGACGCGCCCAAACTGGTCAAACTGCGGCGCGACCCCTTGCGCACCTTGCGCGACAGGATCGCGATCGGCACGGCCACGACGAGCAGTGCGCCGAGCAGGAACAACGTCAGTTGCGGCGCGGCGTAGATCGCGATCAAGAGGGCCGCGAGAGCCATCGCTGGCTCTTGGATCAACTCTTTCAGGCCCACGTCGATCGCGCTCAAGGTGTTTTGCACGTCGGCGCTGATGCGCGAGAGCAAGTCGCCAAAACGGCGCTGGCCGTGGTAGCGCACGGAGAGGCCCATCAGGTGTTTGGCGAGACGCATTCGCAGGTCGACGACCATGCGGAAAGCGACCCAGCGCGACACCAGCACGAAGAGGTACTGGCAGAGCGCGCCCGCGAGGCCCACGACCACCAGCGACCCGGCGACGGCATGGAGCAGCGCGCGGCGCATCTCGACCTCGCCCGCGCCCTCGGGCGCCAGGGACGAAGCAACTCGTTGGAAGAAGTCCGAAACGGCGCCGGTCGCCTCGAGGGCCGCCGGTTTCCAACCCATCAGGTGGAACAGCGGCTCGAGCAACAGGATCGGCGCGCTCTGGCTGAACGCCGCGGCGGTTCCCAGGCCGGCGGCCATGAGCAACGCCCAAGAGCGGGGCAACACGTGGGGTCGCAGGAGCCGCCAGAAGCTCTGCGCCGTCGTGGAACTGGTCGATTGGGAACCCAAGGGGGGAAAGCGTAGCCGCGCGGGGGGCCACCGGAACAGGCCGGGGCCGGTCCGCGTGTGCGAACCGGCCCCGGCGGGCAGTCTGCCTTCTCGGGCGGCGATCGCCCGGGGCCGCTCGATCAGCCCAAACCGGCGCGGCGCAGCACTTCCTGGGCGAATGCGTTGAAGCGCACGGAGATCATGTCCTGGCGCACCATGTCCTCGTAGTTGCCGCCGTCGAGAGTGATGAGCTGCTTCGCGGGCGTGCGCGCCTTCACCAGGCCGATGTAGTAGCCGTACGGCCCGCGCCAGGGTCCGCCGAGTTCACCGGTCGGCACGTCGAAGAAGAGCGCGTCGGTCACCGAACCGCCCTCGAGGAACATGCTGAAGTCGCTCTCGCCCAAGGATTGGGCCAGCTCGTTGCGGTTCTTCGGGCCGAAGCGGCCCTGGTTCGAGCGGGCCGGAGCCTGTTGGGCCGCGGCGGGCGGCAACGGCGGATCCCAGAAGTCCGAGTGCGCCTGGAGCAACTCGCTCCAGTTCTCGCCGCCCGCTTCCACGAGGGCCGCCACCACTTCCTTCGCGCGTTGTTCGGCCTCCTTCCAGCCGTTCTCCTTCCACTTGCCGGTCGGGAAGTCGTAGGCGCTCAACAGGATGATCTCGACGTCGGCGACCTCCAAGCCGAGGTACCGCTGGGCCCGCGCGAGGTGGTCTTCCATCGCCGCGCGGTCCAGTTCGTCGGCGCGCAGCTTCTCGAAGGCCGCCTGCAGGCGGAAGTGCTCGCGGTAGTGGTCGAGCGACGGGAAGCGTTTGACCTGGCGCGCGAGGAAGTTGAGGTTGATCGGGTTGTTCTTGAAGGGCGCCTCGTGCGCGTCGAAGGCCGCGTCGAACGTCGCGTCGTCGGGGTACGTCCCGGCGGCTTGGAACACGGCCTCCAAAAGTGCCGTCTTTTGCGCCCAGAGGCGCGCTTTGCGCAGATCCTCCGGGGTGACGCGATCCGCGATGGTCGCGTAGACGTCGGCCGTCCGGATGTCGACGTCATCGACACGCAGCGCCACACCCTCGGGCAGGCCCTGGCCCGCCGTGCGCACCTCGGATTGCTCGTCGAGGGCGCGCACCACGGCGTCGCGCATGATGCGCTTGAAGAGGGCCTGGCCCTGGGCGCCGGCCGCGTCCTGCGGCGCACCTTCGGCGACGCGGCGCTCGTAGGCGGCCTGGAAGTGGGACACGACCTCTTCCCCCATCGAAGCCACGATGGCGTCCCGCGTCATGGGCGGCCATTCGGCCGGGTTGTCGGGCAGGAACACCTGGTTGAAGAGCTGGCTCTGTTGCGTCAAGGAGCGCAGGCTCCCCGGCTGGATGCCGTTCGACGTCAGCACGAAGTCCACGTCGAGCGTCGGGTACTGCTGGCGCACCTGCTCGCGCATCTGCTCGATCTGCGCCTCGACCGCCGCGTCGTCGACGGCGAACTCGCTGCGATCCGCGCCTTGGCGCACACGCGCGTTGATCTCGCGCTCGAGGAACACGTCGATCTTGCGCGCCTCGAGTTCCTGCGATCCCAGCGTGTGCACGAGCGCCAGTTGCACGTCGGACTCGGGAATCACGAGGGGTTCGGCGGGCGCGGGCTTGCCGACCAACTCGAACACACGGCCGAGCGCCTCCTTCGAAATCGTGATCGGTCCCCCCACGGAGGGAGCGGCCGCGGCTCCCGCCTCCTGGGCAGTGCCGCTCGCGAAACCGAACAGCGCGGCGTGGGAAAGGGCCAAGACGGCCGCGGTGGCGGCAAGGAACGCGGGCATTCGTCGGGAGAATCGGCGCATGGCGGAGTGGGAGCAGTGGGAGCGGAACCCGGATCGACGGGCGAGCCCCGGCGTCGGGGTCCAAAAACAGAACCTCTACGACCCCGGGGTGAGCCCTGTTGGCGACCGGGGCCCCACAGTCTAACGGACGCGGGTGGGGCCGGTCTGGGCTGCTAGGATGCGGTCGGTCGGCCGCGGAGGGCCAGTCGGATGGTTGCGACCCTCCCGGCGGCGTCCCCGCGGACGAGATGCGCCCCTTCGCGCTCGGCCCATTTCCGAGGGGCTGGCCCCGGCCCCCTCCGCCGCACGCCCCGATTCCCCCTCGGCCGAAGACGCCCGATGCACTACCAGCCGCGCACGATCGCCTTCCATTCGGAGCTGCTCCACCCGGCCCTGCAGCCGGACGTGGCCGCGATCCAGCGCCTGCACAACCGCCTGTTCCAGGCCGGTGAACCGACCTACCGCAACTTTGCGGTGACCCACGAGGGCGCCGTGCTCTCGAATCCGGTCGCCCGCCCCGGCGCGGCCAGCCACGCGGTCTTCCTGGCCGACCGATTCCGCTTCGCGGAGGACCACACGGGCCTGACCGTGGAGGACTTCGCCGAGCGCGTGGGTTCGATCTCGGCCGCCGTCGTCGAGCTCGTCGGCATCCAGGTGTTCACCGCCCAGGTGGTCACCGTGCGGACCCTGGTGAACCCGCGCCACTTCCGCGAGGGGCGCGGGTTCCTGCGCCAGGGCCTGCTCGGGCTGGACAGCGAACCGGAGGAGTTCGGCCGCCCGGCCCACGCCCTCGGCCTGCGCCTCGTGTTCCCGCCCACCCCGGAACAGGGCAACGCCTTCAACGTGCGGGTGGAGTCGGTGCCCCAGGACCCACGCTCGCTGTTCGTCGAGAACATCGGCACCTTCCCGCCCCTGCCCGTCGCGCGCGGGCTCGAATCGATCGCCGCCAACGTGCAGGCGACCTACGCGTTCGCCACCGCCAACGTGCTGGCCTTCCTAGCGCGTTTCGACGCGCCGGAGCCGTCGGAGGAGGCGTGAACCCCCGCGGTACCGGCAGCGGTGTGGGTGTGTGCGCCGGGGCGCTGGTCGTCGCCGCGCTCGGCTGTGGCTGCGGGCCGTCCGATTCCGCGCCGCCCGTTGGCGGCACCTATCCCGAAGGCACCGCCGTGGTCGTCGATGGCCGCCCGGTGGCCGCTGCCGCGATCGATGCCCTGGCGCAGGCGCTCGAGCCCTTGCAGCCCGAGCTGACATGGAACGGGCAGCGTCGCTTCGCGCTGGCGCGGCTGGTGCTCGAGCGCGAAGCCGTCGGCAGCCTGCTTGCCGAGGGGCGGGCCGAGGCCCGGCGGCTCGCCGAAGCCGAGCTCGAACTCCGCCGCATGGGCGCGTCGCCGAGCGTCCCATCGGCCCTAGTGCGCGGGGGGACGGCGGTTCTCGGCATCGCCAGTTGGTGCGCCCTCGCCGGGGCCTCGCCCGACGTGTGGATCGGCCCCGTCGAGGAGATCGGCACGACCCGCCTCCTGCGCCGTCTGACGGACGCCGAAGCGACGCTGACCTACTTGCGCTCGCCCCCGCCCGCTCCGCACGAAATCGCGGCCGAGGTGCTCGACTTCCCGTGGACCGACGATTTGTCCCGGGAACTCGTCGACCGCGCCGTGGAGTCGGCGCGGCTGGAAATCCCGTCGCCCGAGTGGCGCGACATCGTCCCCATCGACCTGCGCCACCGGATGGGCGCCGAAGCCCCGTGATGCGACCCGCCATGTGGATGCACGTACTTTGTCTCGGACTCTTCGCCGCGGCTCCGCAAGGGGCCGAGCCACGACCCGCGACGCCGGCAGCCTCCGTCGTGGAGGAGCGCCTCGCGGCGTGGCCGGCGCTGGACGCGGCCGGCCGGCGTCTGGTCGGCGATGCGGTCGAGCGGCTCACGGCCGCGCGCACCGAGGCCATGGCGGAATCCGGCCGGGTCGATCTCGTGGCGCTGGGCGAGGGCGCGGCGCCCAAACTGCTCGAGGCCCTCGGCAAGGCGCGCGACGAAGCGACCCGCGCACGCATCGGCGCGGTGTTGGACGAGCTGACGGCGCCCCGGCACACGGCGCTCCTGGCGGCCGAGTTCGACCACACGAAGCACGCCGTGCGGCACTACTGCCTTTGGCGCGTCGGTGTGCTGGGCGACGCCCGACTCGCGTCGGCAGCCGAGGCCGCGCTCGGGCGCGCCGCGGCCCGGATCGCGAAGGCCGAGGCCGCCGGCACCCGCGGCGAGGCGGACCTCCTCGACGCGAAGGCGGAACGACTCGCCGCCGCGCTGGCCTGCGCGGGGACGGGCTCCGTCGCGGGCTTCGACGTCCTGCTCGAGCACGCCGCCGCGCACTGGAGCGACTTCGCCGACGACGCGAGGCGCGCCCTGCGCGGCGTGAAGGGTCCGGCCGCGACCGCGATCCTGGTGCCGAAGGCCCGGGGTGGCGCGGGCAAGGCTCGTATCGCCGCCCTCTGGCTGCTGGCGGCGGCGGGCGAGGGCCCGGCGGCGGTGGACGCGGCCGGGGCGCTCCTCGACGAGGACGACACCTCCACGCGAATCGCCGCGATCAACGTCCTCCGCGCCCTCGTGGATGGAGAAGCGCCGATCGACAACCTATCCGTGTTCGAAGGCATCGAACTGGCCAAGCGCTGGAAGGAGCGACTGCGTTGAAGGACATTGCACTCGGTGGGAGCGCCCGTGTGGCGCGCGGACTCGGTTGGGCGCTCGCGTTCTGCCTGGTGTGGTGCGCGGCGGCGCCGACGGCGGACGCCCAGCGGCGCCGGAACAAGGACCTCCCCGCCAACGATCCCAGCCTCTGCCCGCACACGGGCGGCGACGCGGAGATGTTGCAAGCGGCGGGCATCGTGTCCCTCGGCGGATTCGAGTTCGCCACGACCGACACCAAGGCCATCGACGCGCAGTTCCCGCTGCTCGACATCCGCTGGGCCGAAACGGAGCACTTCCAAATCGGCTTCGCCGGCGGCGAGTGCACCGTGCGCAACGACGAGCGGGCCAAGATCGAGGCCGAACTGAGCGAACTGCGCCTCGTGTGGCCGGACCTTCCCAAACGCCCGCGCACGCTGGATCCGTGGCTGCGCACCTACCTGTTCGCGCAGCGCCTCGAAAAGCACTACCAGCGGATGATGGACGTGCTCGCGGTGACACCGGACATGTTCCCCGACGGCAGCAAACCCTGGGACCTGACCGGCACCTACATGGGCGAAGGGCCGTTCCTCGGCCAGAAGGGGAAGTACGAGCTGCTCGTCGTTCCCACGGCCGTCACGAACAAGGCCTTCCTCTCCGCGCACTTCGGGCTGCAGACCCAGTTGACCCAGCGCTGGAACGTCAAGGAGCGCGACACGCTGATCCTGACCGTGCCCGTGGACCAGGGAGTTCTCTCGCGGGACACCGCCCTCCACTGCCACGTCGTGTTCAACATGACCACCAACCTGCTGGACGGCTACAAGCACTACACCTACGAGCTGCCCGTCTGGCTCCGCGAAGGGCTGGCGCACGTGATGGAGCGCGAGATCGACCCGCGCTACAACTCGTTCACGTTCTCCGAGGGCGCCGGCGGCGAGCGCGTGACCAAGTCGGACTGGTTGGCCGAGGTGCGCAAACTCGTGCGCGGGGACGAGGCGCCGCGCATGGCCGAACTGATCAACATCTCGGCCTACGGGGACCTCATGGCCCGCCACCACCTCGTCTCGTGGTCGATGACGGACTTCCTGCTGCGGGAGCATCCGGAGCCCTACGCGAAGTTGCTCGCGACGCTGAAGGGCCGCGTGGACGCCCAGGGCAGGACGGACGCGAGCAACCTGCGCGACGTGCACCGCGATGCCTTCCGCGACCTCCTCGGGATGAGCTACGCGGCCCTGGACGCCGCCTGGGGGGCCTGGGTTCTGACCCCCGCCGCGGAGGGCAAGGGGTCGGGCACCGGGGGCGACGAGCCTGCACCCAGCGGCGGCCCGGGTACGGGGCCGGGCGGGGCCGGGGGCGATTCCGCCCTCCCGGGCCCCTGAGGGACCCCCGACGAGGCCCCCTGCGAGGCCCCCGGAGAGGCACCCGGGGCCGGGGGCCCGACCGAGGAGCGCCGGAAGGTCCCCGTTGGTGTAACTTTCTGTCGAGCTTGGGTTTGCGGGCCGTCGACCGACTCCCGCGCCAAGCCGTCCACCCGCTGCGCGCGGGATTCTGCATAATTCCAGTGCCGTCCCCCGGACGGGCGAATCTCTCCCTCACGGAAGGGAAGGGTTGCCCGTCCATGGGCCCAACGGTGCCGCGGCCCATCCGGAACCAACCGGGCCCCACGCCTCGCTCCCCCCTGCGATGATCCAAGCCAAGCGCAAGCGCATCGTGCTCTTCCTCCCCCACCGGGCCAACCCGGAGGAAGGTGTACGTGTCAGTGCGGACCTGCTGCCGCTGGAGTTGCTCCAGATCGCAACGTTCCCGGTGCACGCCGGCTACGAAGTGGTGCTCGTCGATGCCATGGTGCACGACGACTATCTCGAGCGGTTGATGGAGCTGTGCGACGGCGCGCTGCTCCTCGCGTCCTCGTGCATCCTCGGGTTCCAGGTGTCCCACGGCGCCGAGGTGGCCCGCGCCGTGCGCGCGCGGTTCCCCAGCTTGCCCATCGTGTGGGGCGGGTGGTTCCCCAGCGTCGTGCCCGAGCTGTACTTGCGCGAGGGAATCGCCGACGCGGTGGGACTCGGCCAGGGCGAGATCACCTTCTGGGAACTCGTGCAGGCGATCGACAACGGCACGCCGCTCGAGGACGTCGCGGGCCTCGCCCTGTGGCGCGACGGCAAGACCCACTACACCGCCCACCGCGCCGTGGTCGGTTTCGAGAGTTTCCCGCGGGTGCCGTGGGAACTCCTCGACTTCGAACTGTACGTCGACCGCCAGAACAACCCCGGCCGCGCCAAGATCCGCCACAAGCTCCCGCTGCCCCACGAACTGCGCGAGAGCAAGGTCCAGGTGCGCGGGTTCAGCTTCTTCTCGAGCTACGGCTGCCCGGAACCGTGCACGTTCTGCTGCTCGCCGCTCGTGACGGGACGGCGCTGGAAAGCGATTCCCGGCAAGCAGCTCGCCGAGGAGATCTTCGCGCTGCACGACCGCTACAAGTTCAACGTGCTGCGCACCCAGGACGCGAACTTCGGCGTCGCCGAGAAGCGCTCCAACGAGTGGTGCGACGCGCTGATCGAGGCCAAGGCGCCGTTCTGGTGGAACGGCACCTACGAGATCGAGACGATCGCGCGCTACAAGGAGGAGAGCTGCGACCGCCTGCGCGATTCGAAGTGCCACCTGATCGTGCTGGGTGCCGAGGCCGGCTCCCAGGCACAACAGGCCGAGATCAAGAAGAAGATCGACCTCGACCACAACCTCGAGTTCGCCCTGCGCCGCATCTACGAGCGCGACATCCAGACGGGAACCACCTGGATCATCGGGTACCCCGGTGAATCGAAGGAGTCGATGCTCGACACGATTCGCCTGGCTGCGCAGATGAAGGAGCGCTTCCCGGGTTCCGCGTCGGACATCTTCCCGTTCCGGGCGATCCCCGGCAGCGAGGAGTTCGAGAAGGCCCTGGCCTACGGCTACCAGCCGCCGACCACGCTCGAGGGCTGGGGTTCCTGCCTCGAGTACAAGTACGCCTACGACGACATCGGGCTGCCGCTCGATGTGTTGACCGCCTGGAAGCGCTACGGCGCCACGGCCACCTTCTACGACGGCTACGTGCGCGAGGGCTCCGGCCTGGTGCGCAATGCCCTGCGCAAGATCTCCGGCTGGAGGCTTCGCAACGGCGTCTACACGCTGCCGCTCGAGCAGAAGGCCTTCGACCTGTACGTGCGCTTCACGCGCCAAACCGAGGCCGACAAGATCCGCCTCGACCGCACCAGCGGTGTCACTCCCAATCCGTCCGCCTGACCGACCTTTTTGCCCCGCACCCAGTTGCCGCCATGATCCAGTCCAAGCGCAAGAAGATCGTTCTCTTCCTGCCGCACCGTGCCGACCCGTCCCGGGGCGAAACGTTCAGCGCCGACCTTCTGCCGCTCGAACTGCTGCAGATCGCCTCGGGCCCCGTGGCCGACGGCTACGACGTGGTCATGGTCGACGCCATGATCGAGGAGGACTACATCGCCAAGGTGCTCGAGGCCTGCGATGGCGCACTGCTCTTCGCCAGCTCGTGCATCCTCGGGTACCAGGTCTACGACGGGTACGTGGTCGCCAAGGCGGTGCGGGAGCGGTTCCCGAAGCTGCCGATCATCTGGGGCGGTTGGTTCCCCAGCGTGACGCCGGAGATGTACCTGCGCGAGGGCATCGCCGACGCGGTGGGCATCGGCCAGGGCGAACTGACCTTCCGCGACGTGGTGCGCGCCGTGGACGCGGGCACGTCCCTCGAGGAAGTGCCCGGTCTGGCGCTGCTGCGCGACAACAAGGTGATGTACACCGCGAACCGCGCCGTGGTGGGCTTCGACCAATTCGAACGCGTGCCGTGGGAACTCCTCGAGTTCGAGAAGTACGCGTCCAAACAGACCACTCCCACGCGCATGAAAGTGCGCCACCGCTTCCCGCTGCCCGGCCACTGGACGCCGGACAACCCGCCGCGCGGTTTCAGCTTCTTCTCGAGCTTCGGCTGCCCCGAACCCTGCACCTTCTGCTGCTCGCCGCTGGTGACCGGCCGGCGCTGGAAGGCCATCCCCGGTGCCCAGTTGGCCGAGGAGATCGCCGAACTGCAGCAGCGCTTCAAGTTCGACGTGCTGCGTTTCCAGGACGCGAACTTCGGTGTGGCGGAGAAGCGCACACGCGAGTTCTGCGAGAAGATGATCGAGCTGAAAGTGCCGATCCACTGGAACGGCACGGTCGAGATCGAAACGATCATGCGGTACAAGGAGGACACCTGCGACCTACTGCGGGACTCCAAGTGTCACCTGCTCTGGCTGGGCGCCGAGACCGGCGACCAAGAGATGCAGATGCAGATCGGCAAGAAGATCAAGCTCGATCACATCCCCGAGGCCATCGGCCGCCTCGCGAACCGCGGCATCATCCCCGGTACGTTCTGGATCATCGGTTACCCCGGCGAGACGGAAGAAGCGATGGCGGAGACGCTGCGCTGGGCCGCGATGGTCAAACACAAGTACCCGATCGCGGGCTCCGAGGTGTATCCGTTCCGCCCGATCCCGGGCACGGTGGACTTCAACACGGCCGTGAAGAACGGCTACGAGCCGCCGAAGTCCTTCTACGACTGGGGCATGTGCTTCGAATACAAGTACAACGCCCACAACACGCCGCTTCCCGCGAGCATCCGCGAGACCTGGCGCCGCTACAACAACACGGCCGCCATCTACGACATGCACGTGCAGGAGGGCCCCGCCTGGATGCGCCGCGCCCTGTCGCGCATGGCCGGTTGGCGCCTGCAGCGCGGCAAGTACGAGCTGCCGCTCGAGCAGAAGCTCTTCGACCTCTACGTGCGTGTCACCGGCCAGCGCCAGAACGCGGCCGAGGACGTGTCCGAGGACTACCAGCAGCTCCAGCCCGAGACCCACGCCCAGAAGCAGATCGCCTCGGTCTGATCCGCGCGGCTGCCCCCGGGGATCCATCCTCGGGTTCGAGAGCCCGGGAGGGCCCGCGAGGCGGGCCCTCCCGGGCTCTCGCCGCTCGTGGGCTGGCCGGCGTCGCTGCGGCCGCGCCAGGAGGCCCCAATCGTCCACGCGGGCGGCGGGCCGCGCTGCCGGGGCCACAACGCGCCCGGCCACGACCGCCCTCGCCCGGGTCGCCGTCACCGCCCCGGCTGGGCGGGGTAGGCTTGTTCTGCCGTGCAGCAGAACCAACCCCGCACACGCCGCTTCGCCCTCGCCGCGCTCCTCGCGCCGGCCCTCGCGTTCGTGGCCGCCTGCGCCACACCCCCCCCGCCCATGGCGGCCGTGCACCAACGCGGCGTGGTGCGCGCGGACACGGACGCCGAGGCGGCGCACTTCCGCGGACTGGTCGCGGACCTGCAGCCCCGCGTGATCGATGGATTGCCCGGCACGGTCGACCGCGACACCGAGGTGTGGGTGCAGGACGAGCTGCGCCACCGCGTGGGCCCGCCCGCTCCGGAGAACGTGAAGGGGTACACCCTGATCGGACCGGACCGCCGCCGCGGACGCATCCACGTGCGCGCCGACACGGAACACCCCGAGTGGTTCCTCGCCCACGAGTTGGTGCACGCGCTCGTCGGTCCGAACTGGCAGCCGCTTCCCGGTGTGATGGAGGAGGGCCTCTGCGACGCACTCGCCGCACAGCTCAATCCGCACCTGGCGCCGCGCATCCGCGCGCTGCGCGCCATCGAGGCCAGCATGTTCTTCGGGCGCATGCGCCTCGTGCTCGAACACGACGATCCGCGCTCGCCCAAGGAGCTCGAGATCTGGTTCCACTACGAAAGCGGAGCCCTCGGCAGCGACGTCGACGAACTACTGGCCTACGACACGCTCGAACTGAAACAGCGTTTTGCGAGGGTGCCCGACGCGCTCTACGGCCTCGGGTTCGTGCTGGCGACGCGGATCGCCGAGCGCGGCGGCCTGGCGACCCTCTACAGCCTGTGCCGCGAAGCCGAGCGCCAAGGCGAATCGGTGGTCCCCGCGGATTGGTTGCTGACGGCCGCGGGCCTCGACGACAGCGAGGACCAGGCCCGCGCGCCCTACGAACTGATCGGCCCGGCGGAGCTCTCCGAGTGGGTCGCCCTGCTGCCCGGGTTCCACGCCAACCTGCTCGTGCAGCTTTTCCACGGGGCGCACCGGCACACGTCGGCGGCCCAGTTCCTCGACCGCGTGAACCCGCGCATCGTGCTCGCGGACGGCACCCGCGTGCGCTTCGCCGACCTCCCGGGGCTGCGGGCCGACCTGCAACAGCGCTGGTCCGTGCCGAACGCCAGGTAGTCGCGGCGGCCGACGGCCTAGAATGGGGCCATGGAACCCCTGGCAACGTCCCTCCTGCTCCTCACCCTCGCCGCCTTCCCCGCGCCCCAGTTCGGCGCGCCCCAGCCCCAGGGCCCCGTCGCGACCGCCAGCGCCGTGGTGGAGCACGTCAGCGCGGCCCCGGGCGGCACCATCGAGGTCGGTCTGCGCCTCGAGTTGCCCGAGCACTGGCACGTGTACTGGTCGAACCCCGGCGACTCCGGGCTGCCCACGTCAGTGCACTGGACCGCCCCGGAGGGTTTCCGTGTGTCTGCGCCCCATTGGCCCGCGCCCCAGCGGTTCGTGACGGGCCCCCTCGCCAGCTACGGCTACGCGAAGGAGGTGCTGCTGGCCAGCACGATCACCGTGCCGGAGGACTGGAAGGGCGGCTCGGTGAAACTCGAACTGCGCGGGGACTGGCTCGTGTGCCACGACGACCTCGGTTGTTTCCCCGAATCCAAGACGTTCGAGTTGGAAGTGCCCATCGCGGCGGGCCCCGCCAAGCCGACCGCCGCCGCGCCCTACTTCGCCGCGGCCCGGGGAGCCACGCCCCGGGCCCTCGAGGGCGGCGAGGCCCGCCTCGTGAAGCACCCCGAGGGCATGGCCCTGCGAGTGCGTTTTCCGGACGCCGTGCAGCAGCCCGTCCCCGAGACGCCGCCCGAGCGCCGATCGGACTTCGACCTGGCGGCCTACGAGCCGTTGTTCTTCCCCTTCGAGAGCGGCCACCTGGAACCGTCCGCGCCCCAACGGGCCACGGTCGACGGCCGTACCCTCGAACTCGTCCTGGTAGCGCCCCTGGACCCCCGGCGGACCGAGCCTGGGACCCTGGCAGGGGTCCTGGTCCTGCGCCCGCGGACCCCGGGGCCGCTCCTTTCCTTCGAACTGCTGGCGGAACCCCCGCACTAGACCTGGAAGCCGGCCCCGAGCGGGGCCACGATGGAGCCAGCCGCGGCCCAGCGGCCCCCCCACCAACCCCCGACCCACGCAGATTCCCATGCACCTGATGCGCACCCTGATTGGCATGACCGCCGCGTTTGCCCTCGCGGCCTGCCAGACCCACGAATCCACGACGACCGAAGCCAGCGCCGGGGCGCCCGCCGCGCCCGAATTCGCCACGGTCGGCCAGTTGGCCCCGGACTTCACCCTGGCCGACGCCAACGGCAAGTCCCACGACCTCAGCGACTTCCGCGGCAAGCCGGTGGTCCTCGAGTGGCACAACCACGACTGCCCGTTCGTCGTGAAGCACTACGCGAGCGGCAACATGCAGAAGCTGCAGAAGGAGTACGCCGCGAAGGGTGTGGTTTGGTTGACGGTCAACTCCTCGGCCCCCGGCAAGCAGGGCCACGTCTCGCCCGAGGACGCCCTGCGCCTGACCGCGGACCGAAACGCCGCGCCGGCCGCGCTCCTGCTCGATCCCTCCGGTGAGGTCGGCAAGCGCTACCGGGCCAAGGTCACCCCGCACATGTTCGTGATCGACGGCTCGGGCAACCTGGTCTACGACGGCGCCATCGACGACAAGCGCAGCACGAACCAGGCCGACGTCGCGACCGCGAAGAACTACGTGCGCGAGGCCCTGGACGCGGTGCTCGCCGGCAAGGAAGTCGCGACTCCCCGCTCGGAGCCCTACGGCTGCAGCGTGAAGTACCCGAACTGAAACCGGCCCCTGGAACCAGCGCGGCGCGTGCGGACGAACTCCGCACGCGCCGCGCTGCCGTTCGTGGCGGCCGTTCGACGGCGCCGCCCGATCACGCGTTCGCTTTCAGCTCGGCGATCGCGCCCTCGAGGGCGGCCTTGGCGTCGGCGAAGAGCATCAACGTGTTCTCGCCCTCGAACAGCGGGTTCTTGATGCCTGCGTAGCCCGCCGCGAGGGATCGTTTCACCACCACCACGGTGCGCGCCTCCCACACGTGCAGAACAGGCATCCCCGCGATCGGCGACTTGGGATCCCGCGTCGCGGCCGGGTTGCAGACGTCGTTGGCGCCGAGCACCACGACGACATCGGCTTGCGCGAAGTCGCCGTTGATCTGGTCCAGCTCGAAGAGCTGCTCGTAGGGCACGTCCGCCTCGGCGAGCAGCACGTTCATGTGCCCGGGCATACGCCCCGCCACCGGGTGGATCGCGTAACGCACCTCTGCGCCGCTCTTCTCGAGGATTCCCGCCAGTTCGCGCACCTTGTGCTGGGCCTGCGCGACCGCGAGGCCGTAGCCGGGCACGATGATGACCGACTGGGCCCCTTGCAGCAGGAGCGCCAGCTCCTCGGGTGTGGTCGACTTGACGCCGGTGTACCCGGTGTCCGCTTCGGTCGCCGCAGCGGCGCCGTAACCGGCGAACAGCACGTTGCTCAACGAGCGGTTCATGGCGCGGCACATGACCTGCGTCAGGATCAGGCCCGACGCGCCGACCAGGGCCCCGGCCACGATCAAAAGATTGTTCTCGAGCACGAACCCGGTCGCCGACGCGGCGACACCGGAGTACGAGTTGAGCAGCGAGATCACAACCGGCATGTCCGCGCCCCCGATGGGCAGCACCAGGCCCAAGCCCAGCGCCAGGGATGCGAGTACCAAAAGCAGCGCCGCGATCGAAAGCGGCCATCCCGCCGCGGCCGCAAAACCCGCCCAGGCGCCCAAACCCAGGGCCAGCGCGAACAACACGCCGTTGACCGGACGCGATCCGAGCAACCCGATGCGGTCGACCTTGAGCCGCCCCGAGAGTTTGCCGTAGGCGACCAAACTGCCGCTCAGGGTCAGCGCTCCGATCAGGATCGACACCACGACGGCCACCGAGAACGGCACGCCGCCCAGCGCTCCGACGCCCTCGGCCATCGTCGGCGCTGCGTCGACTGCGGGAATGGCGCGTGTGTACGCCGCGATTTCCGCGAGCGCCACCAACATGGACGCCGCTCCGCCCAGCCCATTGAAGAACGCAACCAGCTCCGGCATGGCCGTCATCGGCACACGCCGCGCCAGGACCACGCCGGCGGCGCCGCCCAGCACCAGGCCGACGAGCAGCAGAACGAGCGAAGCCTCCCCGAACACCAGGTACACCGTGGCGACGACGGCGAACAACATGCCGAGCGACGCCAGCAAGTTGCCCGAGCGCGCCGTCCGCACCGCGCCGAGCCGTTTCAGCCCCAGCACGAAGCAGAAGGCCGCGACCATGTAGACGAGCTCGACGAGCTCGAGATCCCACAAACGCCCGGGCATGGTCAGGCCTTCGGCCCGCGGCCGTCCTTCTTCGCCTTGGTCTGGAACATGGCGAGCATGCGATCCGTGACCAGGAAACCGCCGACCACGTTCACGGTGCTGAGTGCGATGGCGAGCACACCCAGCGCCTTGCCGAGGAACGGGTAGTCCGCGCCCGTGCAACACAGGGCCCCCACCAAGGTGATGCCGCTGATCGCGTTGGCGCCGGACATGAGTGGCGTGTGCAACGTGGGCGGGACCTTCGTGATCAGCTCGAAACCCACGAACACCGCGAGCAAGAGCACCCACAGCCCGACCAGGGCAAACGGCAGGTCCGCCACACCCAGTTCCGGGGCCGCGCTCGTTTGGACGACGACACTCGAGATGGTGGTCATGGGTTGGGCTGTTCCTGTGTGCTGGATCCGTCGGCGGCTTCCCGTTGGGCGAGCGCCGCGGCCGTGGGCGCGTGGCGCACCTCGCCCGCGTGGACGAGGAGCGCCGCGCTGAAGATCTCATCGCTTGGATCGAAGAGCGGCGCGCCGCCCCCCTTGGGCACTGCGTGGGCGACGAGATTGACGAGGTTGCGCGCGTACAACTCGCTGGCGTGGTACGGCACCGTCGCGGGCAGATTGCCGATGCCGACCAGCGTCACGCCGTGGCGTTCGACCACCTGGTCGAGCTCCACCAACGCGCAGTTGCCGCCGGATTCGACGGCCAGGTCGACGACGACGGAGCCCGGCGCCATCGCGCGCAGCATGTCCTCGGTGATGAGGAGCGGCGCCTTGCGACCCGGAACCTGTGCCGTCGTGATCACGACATTGGCCTCGGCCACCCGGCGCGCGACCTCTTCGCGCTGGCGCTTCAGGAACTCCTCGCTGGCCTCCTTCGCGTACCCGCCGGCGCCCTCCTGGTCCGCCGCACCCTCGACCTCTATGAACTTGGCCCCCAGCGACTCGACCTGCTCCTTCGCGGCGAGGCGCACGTCGGTCGCTTCGACTTGGCACCCGAGGCGCCGCGCCGTGGCGATGGCCTGCAGTCCGGCGACCCCCGCGCCGAACACCACGCACTTCGCGGGGCGAACGGTGCCTGCGGCGGTCATCAGGAGCGGAAAGAGCCGCGGACTGTGCTGCGCGGCCAGCACCACGGCCTTGTAACCCGCGACCGTCGCCTGGGAGGACAGCGCGTCCATCGACTGGGCCCGGGTGATGCGGGGCACCAGTTCCATCGCGACCGCCGAGATGCGCCGCTGTCGCAGCGCGACGACGGCATCGAGCTCGGCCTGCGCGGCGAGGAACCCAATCAGGGTCGTTCCCTCTGCCTGGGCTTCGGCTTGGGCGGCGGTCGGGGGTTGGACCCGCAGCACGACCTCGGCCCGGGCCAAGTCCCCGGGGCCGCCGAGGGTCGCTCCCGCGTCCCGGTAGGCCGTGTCCTCGAATCCGGCCGAGCGCCCGGCGCCGGACTCGACGACGACCTCGAGACCCAGCTTCACAAGGCGCCGCACGGAATCCGGGGTGGCGGCCACACGGCGCTCCCCGGCGCGGGTTTCGACGGGCACGAACAGGACAGTCATGGGGGCCCGGGGTTGGGACGGGGGTCTAGACCCGGGTGGCGCGAGGGTATCCGGCGGCGGCCCGGGCCGCCTTTCAGTCCCGAAAGAGGTCCTCGTGCCCCGTTCCTGGGAGGTCCTGCGCCAGGCCGACCGGCCCTAGGACCCGGAGAACAAGAAGTCGGAGTGCTCGGACCAGGCCGTGAAGCGGTAGAGGCTCGCGAGCCGATGCAGTTGGTCCAGGAGTTCGAGGGGCGCCTCGGGACCCAGGGCCGCCCCGCGGGCCCCGGGCGGCACGGGCCAGCGCCGCTCCACGGACAACCGGTGTTCCCCTGGCTTGTAGAAGGAGAGGAACTCCTTCAGGGCCGATCGATCCAGGCTCCCCAGCCGCCACTCCCCCTTCCAGTCGTGCATCTTGAGGCAGAAGCCGTCCAGGCGGTTCAACTCGGCCAGCCAGCCGTCCAGGCCCTCGCGCCGGGTGCGGTTCACGAGGTTTTGACCGTCGTACCAGGCCTCGGGATGGAGCCTCAGGGAAACCTCCAAGGCCTCGGCTTCGACCGCGAGGCACAGGTAGGCGTTGCGGTACGCGGCGTCCAGGTCCTTCGCCAGGTCCGCCCCCAGGGTGCGCTTCAGCCGGGACTTTTCCGCCTTCGAGCGCACCAAGTACGCCCAGATCCGCTTCACACGCATCGCGTTGAAGGTGTTGGGCGTGTGGAGGCTGGTGCGGGACACCAGTTCGAGGCCGCCGCCTGCCAACCGCTCGACGGCCTGCTTGGCGAGGGTGCCCAGCTTGCGCCGGGTCATGAGCCGCGCGTCGTCGAACTGGCGGTCGCCGGCCAACCGGTCCGAGAGGGCGTGGAAATCGGACTCCTCGAAGCGGATCTCGCTGGTGAGGGCTTTGGGTTCGGCGTCCGGCTTCTCGACCACGGTGCTTCGCGCGCGGGTGCCCCGCGGCCGGACACTAAGATACCGCCGCCGCCCCACCACCCATGAAGTTCGCGAGTTTTGAGTTCGACCGCGAGAAGGACCGCCTGGGCGAAGGCCCCCAGAGCGAGGTCTACCGCGCGCGCGACACCCGCCTGGGGCGCACCGTGGCGCTGAAGATTTTGCGCCCGCACATCGAGTTCGACCCCGAGGCCGTGACGCGCTTCGAACGCGAGGCAAAACACACCAGCACCCTCGCGCACCCGAACATCGCGACGATCTACGAGTACGGGCAGGACAAGGGCACGAGTTACATCGTGCTCGAGTACTTGGAGGGCCAGACGCTCGACAAGATCCTCCAGGACAACCGGCAGATCCCTTTCGACGACGCGGTGCGTTATGGGCTGCAGGTCGCTTCGGCGCTGGAGCTGGTGCACCAGCACCACCTGATCCACCGCGACCTCAAGCCGGCGAACATCATGGTGCTCGCCGACGGCAAGGTGAAGTTGCTCGACTTCGGCATCTGCCGCAGCACGGGGGAATCGAACATCACCCAGGAGGGCATGCTCGTCGGGACCGTGCTCTACATGTCTCCGGAGCAGGTGCGCGGCCAGGATCTGAACGCGCGCTCCGACGTGTTTGCGTTCGGCGCGGTCTTCTACCACATGCTGACGGGCGAGCTGCCGTTCCCCGGGCGCACGTTCCCCGAGGTGTGCATGGCGATCCTGGACGGCAACCCGCGCCCCCCGTCGGAGCTGCGCGCGGGGCTGCCGGAGGCGCTCGAGACATTCGTGATGAAGTGCCTCGCCCGCGAGCCCAAGGACCGCTTCGAGGACGGCAGCGATTTGGTCGCCGAACTCGAGCAGGTCGACAAACGCGTCAAGGACATCAAGGTCAACAGTTCGGCGGTCAAGTTGCGCGGGCGCATCGCGGTGCCGCCCCTCGAGGTGCTGGGCGGCGACGAACACGCGCGCCTCTTCGCGGGCAGCCTGCGCCAGGACCTGCATTCCGAACTGAAGCGCTCCACGGGCCTCGAAATCCAGCTTTTGGACGCGGACCAGTTGGAGCCCAGCTCGCCCGGCACGTTCGTGCTGCGCGCCAGTTTGGAGCTGCGGGACACCCGCGGCGTGCTCGAGTACCGCCTGCGACGCCTGGGCCAACAGCCCGGCGATCACACCGAACTCGCCCACGAGCGCCTCGAGCACAGCGACAGCGACGAGTGGGGTCTGCAGGGGCAACTCGTGCGCGCCCTGGCGCGCGCCGTGCGCCGCAAGTTGAGCGAGGACACGATCGAAGCGCTGCCGCCGCTCGCGCGCGATCCAAAGTCCGCAGATGCCTTGGCGCGGCGCGCCCACGAGGTGCTGCACCGGGGCACGACCAAACACCTCTTGGCGTCCGTCAGCGGCTTCCGGCGCGCCATCTCGAAGGACCCCGTTTGTGCGCTCGCGTACGCGGGCTTGGCCGAAGCGCTGGTGCGGAAGTTCGTCTACTGGGACGGGGACCGCACGTTCCTCGAAGAGGCTTTCGACTCCGCGCGGCGCGCGTTGCAACTCGACCCCAACTGCGCCGAGGCGCACACGTCCCTCGGGTTTGCGTACGCCATGACCGGCCAGTCCGAGGACGCACTGCGCGAGTACCGCATGGCCATCCGCCTCGACGAGAAGGAGTGGTTGGCGCACCGCTTCATGGGCGCCGTCCTGGCCCGTCAAGGGAACTTCAAGCTGGCGTCGGCGCTGCTGCGCAAGGCAATCGGACTCGAACCGCACCACATCGCGTCCTACGACCACCTCTACAACGTGCTCCTGCGCATGGACCGGTACGAGGACGGCATCGAGGTCGCCGAGGAGGGGATCGCCGCCGCCCGCCGTCACCTGCGCGACGTGCCCGAGGCCCAAGAGGCCCGCCTGCACCTCGCGCTCCTCCTCGCCCGCATGAAGCTCGCCGACGACGCGCGCCGGGTGCTCGCCGAAGCGCGGGAGTTCGCGCCCAAGGACGGGTACACCCTGTTCCACATCGCCTGCGTGCTTTCGCTTCTCGGCGCCCGTTCGGAGGCCATGGAAGCGCTTTGTGAAGCCCAGGCGCGCGGCTACTACCTGCGCTCGGAACTCTGGAGCAACTCGGACTTGGATGCCCTCCGGGAGCTGCCCGAGTTCATCGAATTGGCGAGCTGAAGGCGCGGAACGGCGCGGCTCCGCTCCGAAGCGGGGCGAGCGCCGACGGCCCCGGTTTCGGTCCGGGGCTGGGCCGCGGGCGAAGGAGCGCCCGAAGCACGCCGCCAAGGGCCGTTGGGGCGCCCGTCCGTCGGAAAGCGGGAGTGGCCCCCGGGCCGCCCGCGGAGGCCCCCCCTAAGGCTGCTAGAATCTTGCGCCAAATCGCCCCGATGAATGCCCCGCTGATTCTGTTCGACACGGAGAGCGCCGCTCAAGCGGGCGCTCCCCACCTCGTCGAACTGGCCGCCTGGAAGGTGGTCGAAGGCCAGGTCGTGGATCGTTTCCACTCCCTGGTGCGCCCCCACGTGCCCGTTGATTCCGCCTCGGAGGCGGTGCATGGAATGGGGAGCGCCGATCTGAGCGATGCCCGCACCGCGGAAGACGTGTTGCCCGCCTTCAACGCGTTTGCCGGTCGCGATTGGCTGGTGGCCCACTCGGTGCGCAGCGACGCGCGCGTGTTGGGTTTCGAATGCACCCGCCACCGGCTGCCGCTGCCGACGGGTCGTTTGCTCGATTCGCAGGCCCTCGCAAAACGCTGGTTGCCGCGCGCGCCGCGTCACGGCCTCGCGGACCTCGCGGAACATCTGTCGCTCGCGACGCGGCCCAACCACCGCGCCGATACCGACACGCAGGCCCTCTACGAGCTGCTCGCCGCGCTGCTCGAACCGCGCGGAGGTTGGCCGAACTTCGACCCGCTGGCGACACCGTCGGTGGCGCGCCCGCGCCCGCGTGTCCGCGCCCTGATGCCGCCCGCGCTGGCGCGCCGGCACACCCCGCTGCACGAAGCCTGCCGAGTCGGCCGCGCGGTCACACTCTGTTTCGGCGAACGGGCGTCGAGCACCCCCATACCGCGGCGATTGGTGCCGCTCCTGCTCTATCCCCACGGCTCGCGGGCCTTCTTGGAGGCCCGCTGCCCCGCGAGTGGTGCGCTCGAAACGCACGCGCTCGACACCATCCAGTACGTCGCCCTCGACTGAACTCCCTGCGCCCGGGCGGCGTACTTCAGCGGATCGATTTCGAACCCCATTTTCCTATGTCCACGCTTAGCTCGGGGCCCCTGCGCACCGCGTCCACGGCCCTCGACGTCCGAAACCTCGCCATCGTGGCGCACGTTGACCACGGCAAGACCACACTGGTCGACGCCATGTTCAAGTTCGCCGGCACCTTCCGCGAGAACCAACACATGCCAGAGCGTGTGATGGACTCCGACGCCCAGGAACGCGAGCGCGGCATCACGATCCTCGCCAAGAACACGTCCATCAACTACAAGGGCGTGCGCATCAACATCGTCGACACGCCTGGACACGCCGACTTCGGCGGCCAGGTAGAGCGCACGCTCAGCATGGCGGACGCGGTGCTGCTCCTCGTCGACAGCTTCGAGGGCCCCATGCCCCAGACGCGCTTCGTGCTGCGCAAGGCGCTGGAACGGGGCCTCAAGGCGCTGGTCATGATCAACAAGATCGACCGGCCCGATGCGCGCCCCACCGAGGTGCTCAACGAAGTCTTCGACCTCTTCGTCGAACTCGGTGCCAGCGACGACCAGCTCGACTTCCCGGTCTGTTACGGCTCCGGCCGCGACGGATGGGCCGTGCAGGAACTGGGCCAACGCGCCCAGGACCTGGCACCCTTCTTCGAGCTCCTGCTGCGCACCGTGCCCGGCCCCAACGCCGATCCCAACGCGCCGCTGCAGTTCCAAGCGGTGACGATCGACCACGACGACTTCGTCGGTCGCATCGGCGTCGGCCGGGTGGCGCGCGGCACTCTGCGCCTCGGCGCGCGGCTCATGCTGTGCCACCCCGATCGCCCGAAACCTCTCTCGGTCGCGGTCAAGACGCTCTACCGCTACGAGGGACTCGTGCGCGCGGCCGTCGACTCGGTCCAGGGCGGCGACATCGCGGTGGTCGCGGGCATCGATGAGCTCTCGATCGGCGACACCCTCTGCCCGGCCGAGCACATCGATCCGCTGCCCGCCATCACCCTCGACGAGCCGACCCTGTCGATGGTGTTCCAAGTCAACGACTCGCCCTTCTCGGGTCGCGAGGGCAAGTTCGTGACGAGCCGCCAGGTGCAAACGCGCCTCGAGAAGGCCGCCCTGCGCGATGCCGCCCTGCACCTGCGCCCGACGGAGCGCACGGACTCGCTCGAGGTGCTGGGACGCGGTGTGATGCACCTCGGCGTGCTCATCGAGAACATGCGCCGCGAGGGTTACGAGTTCGCCGTCGCCAAACCCCAGGTGATCCTGAAGGAGGTCGACGGCGAGATCTGCGAACCCTTCGAGCGCGCCACGATCGAGGTCCCCACGGTGCACGCGGGCCGTGTGATCGAGTTCCTGGGCCGCCGCCGCGGCGAAATGCTCGAGATGGAGACCACGGGCGAGATGACACGCCTCGAGTTCTCCGTGCCCGCCCGCGGCCTGATCGGCGCGCGCACGGCGCTGTTGTCGCTCAGCCAGGGCGAGGCGATCCTCGGCCACCTGTTCGAAGGTTGGAAGCCGGACGGCGGCGCGATCCCCCGCCGGGTCGGCGCCGTGCTGGTGGCCGACCGGGCCGGCCCGGCCACGGGGTACGCCCTCGACTCGCTGTCCGACCGCGGCGATTGGTTCGTCGCACCCGGTGACGAGGTCTACCAGGGCATGATCGTGGGGGTCAGCAACAAACAGGGCGACCTCGACCTCAACGTCTGCCGCCCGAAGAAGCTGACCAACATGCGCGCCGCCGGCAAGGACGACGGTGTGCAGTTGCCGCCGCCGCTGCAACTCAGCCTGGAGGAGTCGCTCGAGTTCCTCGAGGACGACGAGCTCCTCGAAGTCACCCCCCAGTCCATGCGCATGCGCAAGAAGGAGCTGGACGCCGGCCGCCGCAAGAAGCAGCGCTGACCCGACGGACGCGAGCGGCGTGCGCGGGTGCTCGACAGCACTTTCACCGACGCACGACCGTCCGAAAGGGGCAACGCCCCGCCCGATCGTAGCCTGGGGCAACGCCCCAGGTCTTGCGGTAGCACCGGCCCGGGCTGAAGGCCCGGCCCATGCCGTTGGCACGTTGCGATGGGGCGGGCTTTCAGCCCTTGCACCTCTCTCTCGACGAAACCTGGGGCGTTGCCCCAGGCTACTATGGGCCGCGCCGTTGGCGCTTAGGGGCGCCGTTGGTGCCAGCGGACGGCATCGCAATGTGCGGCGTGCACGCTGGCGCCGTGCAGGTCGTCCACAACCGCAGGGTGCGCCGAATCGAAACGTCCATCGTGCTGCGCGCGTCGCGTCCCGTGCGAGACGCACGCGCGTCCGATAGGGGCAACGCCCCGTCCGATCGTAGCCTGGGGCAACGCCCCAGGTATTGCGGCAGCACCGGCCCGGGCTGAAGGCCCGGCCCATCGCGTTAGCGCATCGCGACGTGGATCGACCGCGTCCGATGCCGAAGTCGCGCGGCGGGGTGCGGCGGACCGACGGGGATCAGTGCCCGACGGCCCACATCGCCACGAGCATCAGCACCCAGACGACGTCGAGGAAGTGCCAGTACCACGCGACGTTGCGGACCCCGACCCAGCGTTCGACCGAGTATCGGCCCGCGATAGCCCGGTGCACCACGATGCCGAGCGGAACGAGCCCCCCCACCACGTGCAGTGCGTGGGTACCGGTCATCAAGTAGAAGGTCGCGCTCCGCAGGCCTCCTTCCGCGAGGGGCAACTCGGCCGCCAACTGGAACCAGTTGAAGACCTGCGCGACCAAGAACACGGCGCCGAGGGCCAGGGTCGCAATCAAGAACCGCAGGAAGCGCTTGCCCTGCCCTCGCCGGAGCGCGCGGTACGCCGCGCCGATCGTGACGCTGCTCGCGAGCATCAGCACAGTGGCGCCCGCAAGCCCCAACCAGACGGAGCCAGACAGCGTCGGCACTGCTTCCACGGCCGCGGGTTGCCGCAGCGTGCCTACACGGGTCGCGGCGGCGGTATCGGGCGCTCCGGGCGGCACGCCGCGCACGGCTTCTTCGTAGGTCGGCGTCCCGCCGGTCGGCCACTCGGTGTCCGACCCTCCCAACATCACCACCACGTAGCCGACGATGGTCGCGGCGAACAGGAAGGAGAGCCCCGCGAGGAACAGTTTCAGCCCGAACCCGCTGACGTCCGCCTGCTTGGCCTCGGACCAGTCGTGGGGATTTTCGGGCTGCAACGGGGATCGAGGGGCACGGACCCCAAGGGGGCTCACTTGCCGGCGGGGATCGAAAGCGGCGTCACCGCGCGGAAGTCGTCGACGTTCTTCTTGTACTCGCGCGAGTCGAGCAACGCGATCGAGACGAACAGCCCGGAGAACACCAGCGCGGCCATGAACACGATCCCGTTGAACGGGCGGTCGTAGGCCAAGTGCATGAAGAAGAGAGCCACCAGCAGCGCCTTGACGGTGGCGATGCCCATGGCGATCCAGATGTTCAGGGGCCCGAGGTCCACAAAGACCGCCGCCACGGTCAGGACCGTGAGGAAGATGAGGGCTCCGAAGACCCCGAGCAGCACCTTGACGGGCGCCACGTGGGAGATGTCGTTGTGCTCGTGTGCGTTGGACATGACTCGCCTCAGTGGATCAGGTACAGCATGGGGAACAGGTAGATCCACACAAGGTCCACCAGGTGCCAGTAGAGCGCAGCGTAGTCCACGGGGCCGAAGTATCCAGCGTGGAACTGGCCCTTCAGGGCGCGAATCAACAGCCACACGAACACCAGGATCCCCCCCACGACGTGCACACCGTGCAGGCCGGTCATGCCGTAGTAGATGCCGAAGAACGTGCGCACCTTGACCGGCTCCGGCAGGAACTCGGGGCGAAGTTGCTCGGCGATCTGGAACTTGCCGGCGTTGTCCAGCTCCGCGTACGGCACGCCGTCGATGCCGAGGTTGCGCTCGGCGGCGATCTCGGACACGTAGCGGCCGTTGAGGTAGTGCCCACTCGGCGACAGCTCGGAGAAGAGCTTCGGATTGTGGGGCTGGTACGCCGTGCCCCAGCCGATGCCGTCGTGCAGCTTGTGGCTGTACTCGACGTACTTGACTCCCAAGAAGCCGAAGGCGCAGAGGAGCGTCAGCGAAAGGCACAGCACCAACCCCTTCTTCTGGTTGAGCTGGGCGCAGCGCACGGCCCAGGCGGCCGTGAGCGACGAGAACAGCAGCACCACCGTGTTGGTGGCGCCCAGGGTGGTGTCGAGGTAGTGGTGCGCGTAGAGGAAGACCTCGGGATTCAGGTTGCGCCAGATCGAGTAGGCACAGAACAGTCCTGAGAAGAACAGGACTTCCGTGACCAGGAAGGCCCAGATGCCCAACTTTCCGGCGTCGAACTGCTGGTTCGCCGTGTCGAAGTGGTGCGCGACGTCCGGGTTGTGGTGCCCGTGATCGCCGTGACCTCCGTGGGCCTGGTCGCCGTGTGCGTGTGCACCGTGTACATGCGCACCGTGCTGGGGGGCCGCGGCCACGCCTGCTGTGTGGGGAGTGGTGGACATCGGAGATCTCAGTGGCTGGCCGAGGGAACGTAGTCCGGGCGGTTCACGTAGCCCTTCGTCTTGGGATCCCACTGGACGCGGTCCAGGTCGTAGGGGTCCCCGACTTCAGGCGAGTCTTTGAAGTTGTAGTAGGGCGGCGGGGACGTGCACTGCCACTCGAGGGTCGCAGCGCCCCACGGGTTCGCCGGTGCCTTCTCGCCCTTCAGCAGCGACTGCACCAGGTTGTACGCCACGATCAGCAGACCGACCAGCAGCGTGTACGCACCGATCGTCGAGAGCTGGTGGTAGATCTGGAACTCGGGCACGTACGTGAAGTAGCGCCGGGGCATGCCCTGGCTGCCCATGAAGAACTGCGGGAAGAAGGTCAGGTTGAAGCCGATGAAAGCGACGATGCTGCCGACGATCGCCGAGCGCTGCGCGTACATCTTCCCGAACATCTTCGGCCACCAGTAGTAGAGGCCGGCCAGGAACGCCCAGAGGGTGCCCCCCACCATCACGTAGTGGAAGTGCGCCACCACGAAGTAGGTGTCGTGCAGGTGGATGTCCGTGCCCATGGTGCCGAGGAACAGGCCGGTGAGGCCGCCGATGGCGAACAGGAACAGGAACCCAAGGGCGTAGATCATCGGCGCCCCGAGCACGATGTTGCCCTTGTACATCGTCGTCAGCCAGTTGAAGACCTTGATCGCCGAGGGCACGGCGACGCTGAAGGTCAGGGCGCTGAAGATCGTCGATGCCAGTGGCGATTGGCCGCTGGTGAACATGTGGTGGCCCCACACGAAGAACCCGAACAGGGCGATCGCGATCGAGCTGCAGGCGATGAAGCGGTAGCCGAAGATGTGCTTGCGGCTGAAGGTGCTGATCACCTCACTGATGATCGCCATGCCCGGCAGGATCATGATGTACACGGCCGGGTGCGAGTAGAACCAGAAGAAGTGCTGGAACAGCACCGGGTCACCGCCGAGGGCCGGGTCGAAAATGCCGATGCCGAAGGAGCGCTCGACCACCAACATCAGGAGGGTGATGCCGAGCACCGGCGTCGCCAGCACCTGGATCACGGCCGTCGCGTAGAGGCCCCACAGGAACAGCGGCAGGCGGAAGAACGTCATGCCCGGCGGCCGCATCTTGTGCAGCGTCACCAGGAAGTTGATGCCGGTGAAGATCGAGCTGAAACCCAGGATGAAGGCGCCCATCAGCGCCGGCACGACGGCCGTCAGCGATTTCGTGCTGCTGTAGGGCGTGTAGAAGGTCCAGCCCGTATCGAGACCGCCTTGCATCAGCACGGCCAGGAAGAACACGGCGCCCACGCACCAGAGGTAGAAGCTCCAGAGGTTGAGCCTCGGGAAGGCCACGTCCTTCGCCCCCAGCATCACCGGCATGATGAAGTTGCCAAGCGCCGCCGGGATGCTCGGGATGATGAACAGGAACACCATGATGGCCCCGTGCAGGGAGAACATCTGGTTGTAGAGGTCCGGCGTGAGGAACAGCCCCTTGCCCGTCGAGTCGGCGGGGAAGAACAGTTCCGTGCGCAGGGCCAGCGCGAACATGCCGCCGAGGAAGAACGCCGTCAGCACCGCGACGAGGTACATGACCCCGATGCGCTTGTGGTCGAGCGTCATGGCCCAGGACAGGAACCCCGAGCTGTTCTTGAGGTAGTTGTCGCTCTCGGGCTGAACGGCGGGCGTCAGGGCGCCGGGCGCGGTTGTGGTGGTCGACATGGCGTTGTGTTCAGTTGCCGAGGGACTTGATGTATTCGATCAGGACACGCAGCTCGTCTTCGCTTATCCGGCCCTGGTAGGCGGTCATGATCGCAGGGTAGCCGGACACGATCTTCGCGTTGGGGACTAGGATCGACTCCCGGACGTACTGCTCGTCCGCCGCGACACTGGAGCCGTCGGCAAACTTCTGTTGGCCGCCCTCGGCGATGAGCTTCGCAACGTTGGCAAGGCCGGGACCTCCGCCGCTCTGGAGCCGCGACTCCGTCGTGATGTTGTGGCACTGGGTGCAGCCCTTCATGTTGAAGACCCGCTCCCCCGCCTCGACCGGCGGCAGACGGTCGATGAAGTTGGCCAGCTCCTTGATCTCGGCCTGGTACGCGGCCTCGGGCAGCACACGCACACTCGTGATCATCGTCGAGTGCTTCGTGCCGCAGTACTCCGTGCAGAACAGGTGGAAGGTGCCCTCCTGAATCGCCTCGAACCACAGGCTGGTGTAGCGCCCGGGCACCACGTCCTGTTTCACCCGGAAGGCCGGGATGTAGAGGCTGTGCAGCACATCGACGGAGCTCATCACCAGCTTGATCGGGCGCCCGACGGGCACCACCAGCTCCTGGCTCTGGGCGCCGTTCGCGTAGCGGAAGTTCCAGTTCCACATCTGGCCCTCCACGAACACCGTTTCGGCATCCTGGGGCGCCTGGCGCAGGCCGAGGAAACCCTTGAAGCCCGCGAAGAACATCACCGCCATCAGCACGGTCGGGATGATCGTCCAGGTCAACTCGAGTCCCAGGCCGTGGGTCGCAGTCTTCTCTTCGCGGTGTCCCTCGCGCTGGCGGTAGCGCAAGACGAACATGGCCGCCACCGCGATGACGATCACGAACGAGACGATCGACACCCAGAGGATGAAGTAGAAGATGTCATCCAGTCCCCGGGCGACCGTGGAGGCCTCCGCGGGGAAGAAGATGTTGCCCTCGCGGGGCGTTTGGGTCGCCTGCGCGGCCAGAAGGGCGCTCAAGGGGTGGAAACTCATCGCTCAGGTCGCCTGGGCCGGGGTGGCCCGCTGCGCGGCGCTGGAGGCTGCCGTGGAATCGCCTTGGGGAGGACCGCCGCCGGGACGGAAGCGGGACAGGAAGAACAGGAGGCCACCCAACATCAGCACGGTGATGGCACCGCCGATGGCCATCACGCGCCGGGCGGCCATGACGTAGCTGCCGCTGTTGGGGTCGTACTGGAAGCACAGCATCATGAAGCTGTCGGAGATGGAGCCGAGCTTGCCTTCCGATGCATCGATCAGCGAAAAGCGCAGCGCCACGTCGTCGTACAGGACACCGAACACGTAGCGCGATACGACACCCGTCGGGCTCAACACCATCAGGGCGGCGTCGTGGGCGAACTCGCCGGACTCCGGATCGAAGCGGTAGCCAAAACCGACGGCCTCGGTGAGCGCCGTGATCTCGGGCTGCTTGCCGACCAGGAAGTTCCAGCCGCCCTCGGAGCCAGCGCGGTTGTAGCGCTGGGCGTACAGGTCCTGCTTGCGCTTGGCCTGGGCGGGGGTCTCTTCGGGGTCGATGCTGACGGTCAGCACCTGGAACTGGTCGCCCGCCGTCCAGTCGAGTTTCCCGAGCCGCGCCGCCAACTCGTCGAGCTGCAGGATGCAAAGCTGCGGGCAGTTCGAGTAGTTCAGCGTCAACAGGACGGGACGACCGGCCTCGAAGTAGTCGCCGAGGCGCACGGCCTTGCCCTCCGCGTCGACAAAAGCCAGGTCCAGCGGCACCTGCTCGCCGATCTTCTGCACGACGCCCACCCCTTCCAACTGCCGCGGCACCTCATCCGCGCGGAACTGCGCGTCGGCTCCGCCGACGAACCCACCGAGAAGCGCGCACAGAACGAGGGCCGGTCGGGACCAAGTGCAGCTTTGGATGGATCGTGACGACATGGTGAGAGGGGCTCGTGGGCCGGGGTTTTCGGGACAGGTGTCCAGGTTCAGCGCTTTTGGGACTCGTTGACGATCATCCCCATCGCTTTGTCGATGGGAATGTGGACCCGACCGGCTTCGCGATCCACCCAGCCGTAACTGGAAAGGCGCTGCTCGCCGGTGGCGCGGTTCGACTCCACGACGGTGTAGGGCAACTCCACCACCTTGCGTTCGAACTCGGCGCTTTCGCCGTGCCTGTAAAGGCCGACGATCAGGATCACCGTCACCAGCGTGAACAGCAAGCTGCCCATGCCGATCACGCTGAGCACACCTACCGGCAGGTCGTCTTCTTGGGTTGCCATGGGATTTCTCCTAGATCGCTCGGATCAGAAGTTGTGGAAAGCGCGGGCCTCGCCGAGACGCGGATCCTTGAGTGGCACCAGGCTGACGCCGCGCATGGAGCGCAGGATCAAACCGACAAACAGGGCGACAAAGCCCAGTACACAGAGCGCGTCGAGGACGTGCAGCGGGAAGCCGGAGTGCACCGCGGGGGCGTAACCGGGGCCACCTTCTTGGCCGTGCGCCAGGTTGAGCGCGGGCATCACCAGCCAGTACATGTCGACCAGGTGCATCACGAGCTGCCAGGCAGCCCAGAACACGAGGCCCTTCTCGGCGCGTTTGACCTGGCGGGACAGAAGACCGCACCACGGCAGAACGAAGTGCCCGAACAGCAGCGCCAGGGACACCCAGCCCCAGCCGTGGCTCATCCGGTGTTCGTACCAGATCGTTTCTTCCGGGATGTTCGCGTACCAGATCAGGAGGAACTGGCTGAACGCGATGTAACCCCAGAACATCGTGAAGCCGAACAGCAGCTTGCCGAGGTCGTGGAAGTGCTCGACCGTGACCACGTCCCGCAGCACACCGCGGCTCTGGAGGAACTTGACACCGAGGATCGCGACGGAGAGGAAGCCGATCATCGAGCCGGCGAACACGTAGACCCCGTAGATCGTGCTGAACCAGTGGGGGTCCAGCGACATCAGGAGGTCGAATCCGGCGAACGTGATCGTCAGGGCGAACAGGATGATCGCGGGCGCGCTGAGGCGCTCGGCCTTGTGGGTCAGGGCCAGGTCACCGCTGTCGTCCTGGCGCACGCTGAGGCTGAGCATCGAGCGCGAGATGAAGATCCACACGGCGAAGTAGATCGCCACCCGGACCAGGAAGAACGGTGTGTTGAGGTACGCGCTCTTGCCAAGGAGGATCGCGTCGTTGGCGACCAGCTCTTCGTGGGTCCACGGGTAGAGCTGGTGCATGAAGACAAGCACCGGAATCGCCAGGATCGCGAGCGCGGGCATCGTGCCGGCCACGATTTCCGCGAGGCGCCGCACCACCACGCTCCAACCGGCCTTCGTCAGCCGCTGCAAGCAGACGAAGATCAGGGCCCCCAGGGCGATCGTCAGGCAGAAGAAGTAACCCAGCAAGTAGGCGTGGGCGAAGTGGTACAGGCCCTTCGGACCCGCCATGAGGTCGAGCAAAAACCCTGCGCCGATGGTCACCAGGCCGATCAGCATCGCCTTGGTGCTGATCCCAAGGGTGCTGCCCGGCAGGTTGACCTGCTCGACCTTCAGGGGTGCGGTGATCGCGTGCTGCATGTTGGAACGGGTGCGTCGTTGTTCGGGGGGGTCGCGGCGCGGCGCGTCACTGGGAGAGCTGGGCGCGCACGTCGGGCGGCACGTCGGTCAGGGTCGCGCGTTGGCTGCGCTGCAGGGCACGGACGTAGGCGACGATCGCCCAGCGGTCCTGCACGTCGATCTGGGAGCCATAGGGCTTCATCGTGCGGATGCCGTGGGTGATCGTGTTGAAGATCTGGCCCTCGGCCTGGTCGAGTACCACCGCCTCGTGCAGCGACAACGGCGGCACCCAGGTGCCCTCGGCCAGCGCCTCGGCCCGTTGCGCCACCAGACCGTCGCCGTAACCGGTGGCGCCGTGGCACACAGCGCAATAGATGCTGAAGCGCTGCTTGCCGCGCACCAACATTTCCTGCGTCAGGGCCATGGGGAATCCGCGCGCGAACTCGTCCCCCGCCATGCCGCGGTAGAGGTGGCCGTCCTCGCGCAGATCACCGCGCCGGATCGTGCCGGCCACCGGCTGCATCGACGCCGCGCCCTGGTACAGCAGGGGGTGCGCCGTCTGCGTCTTGTACTTCTCCTGGAAGTCCATGTCCTGGATGATGTGGATGCGCGGCTGGTCCGACTTGGAGAAGCGCGACTTCACGGCCAGGGCCACGGGGATCAGCGCCACCAGGGTCAGGGTCAGGCCGACACCGTGGATCACGCCCGGAAGCGGCGCGCGCTTCGTCGGCGAGAGCACCGGCTCGAGCGCGCTGGCGCCGAGGCGCGAGAACATCAGCTCGGCCTGCTGGCGGTTGAACAGCGGGTCCTTCGACTCGATGTAGATGCCGAAGCGGTCCGCGGTCATGCGCGGGAAGCGCTTGGCGCGGAACAGCGGGTGGAACAGCTCCGGCAGGAAGTTCAGGATCATCATCCCGAAGAACGTCGTGAACGCCGCCAAGAGCACGGTCAGTTCGAACGCCACCGGGATGTTCGCGGGCACGCTGATGAACGGCTTGCCACTGATCAGGAACTTGTAGTCGATCCCGTTCGTGAAGATCTGCAGCGCGAACGCGATCATCAGGCCCGTAAGGCCCGCGCCCAGCGACAGCCACGGCAGGATCGTCATCCGGATGCCCATGGCCTCGTCGATCCCGTGCACCGGGAACGGGGTCAGGGCATCCCACTTCTTGTAACCCGCGTCCCGCACCTTGGTGCAGGCCTCGAGCAGGGCCTCGGGCGTCTCGAACTCGGCCAGAAGGCCGTGCAGCTCCTGGGGCGCCTCCTGGTCGGCGTCCCCCGCCTTCTCGAGCCAACGCAGTTTGTCTTCCATCGGATTCATGGTGTGCCTCGTGGACGGCTAGGGCCGTTCAGTGGAGCTCCGAGTGGCTAGGGGAAGTGTGGCTGGAGGAGGAATGGTCGTTGCCCGGGTGTGCCGCCGGCCGCGGGAGGATCGACTTCACTTCGGCCATCGCGATCATGGGCAGGAAGCGCAGGAAGAGGAGGAACAGGGTGAAGAACAGCCCGAAGCTGCCGATCAACATGCAGATGTCGACGAGCGTCGGCCGGAAGTAGCCCCAGCTCGAGGGCAGGAAGTCGCGGTTCAGCGTGCTGATCGTGATCACGAAGCGCTCGAACCACATGCCGATGTTCACGAAGATCGCGAGCACGAACATCACCGGGATGCTGGTGCGCAGCTTCTTGAACCAGAAGAGCTGGGGCGAGATCACGTTGCAGCTCACCATGATCCAGTAGGCCCAGGCATAGGGACCCGTGGCGCGGTTGATGAAGGCGAACTGCTCGAACTCGTTCCCGCCGTACCAGGCGATGAAGAACTCCATCGCGTAGGCGTATCCCACCATCATCCCCGTGGCGAGGATGATCTTGTTCATGTTCTCGAGGTGGCGCATCGTGATGATGTCCTTCATCCCGAAGTACGCCCGCGCCGGGATGGCGAGGGTCACCACCATCGCGAAGCCCGAGAAAATGGCCCCCGCCACGAAGTACGGGGGGAAGATCGTGGTGTGCCAGCCCGGGAGCTGGGACACGGCGAAGTCGAAGGACACGATCGTGTGCACCGAGAGCACCAGCGGGGTCGCCAGCGCGGCCATCAACAGGTACGCGCGCTCGTAGCGGTGCCAGTGGCGCGCCGAACCGCGCCAGCCCACGGCCAAGAGGCCGTAGACGAAGCGGCGCACGGGGTGCTTCGCGCGGTCCCGGATGGTGGCGAGGTCCGGGATCATGCCCATGTACCAGAACACCGTCGACACGGACGCGTAGGTGCCGACCGCGAACACGTCCCACAGCAGCGGGCTGCGGAACTGCGGCCACATCAGCATCTGGTTCGGGATCGGGAACAACCAGTACGCGAGCCAGGCGCGGCCGACGTGGATGCCCGGGAACAGGCCGGCGCAGACGACCGCGAAGATCGTCATCGCCTCGGCGAACCGGTTGATGCTGGTGCGCCAGTTCTGGCGGAACAGGTAGAGGATCGCCGAGATCAGCGTGCCCGCGTGGCCGATGCCGACCCAGAACACGAAGTTGACGATGGGCCAGCCCCAGGCGACCGGGATCTGGTTGCCCCACACACCGACACCCGTGACGATCAGGTAGCCGACCAGGGCAAAGAGCATGCCCGTCAGCGACACCGCCGTCAGGAAGGCGATCAGCCACGCCTTGCGGACCTTGGGGTCCTCCACGACCGCACACACCCGATCGGTGATCGTCGTGTAGTCGTTGTTGCCGACGATGAGGGGCGCGCGCACCCGCGGATCGTCACCCGTGTTGTCGAGGGTCGCAGCCCCTGCGGTGATGGTTGCCATCGTTGCTTCCTCAGACGCCTTGGGCTTCGAGCGCGGGGTTTGGGTTGCGGATCCGCGCCAGGTAGGCCGTGCGCGGCTTGATGTTCAGGTACCCGAGCAGGTCGTAGGCGCGCGGATCGTCGTGGGCCGCGCGCACCGCGCTGGTCGAGTCGTTCAGGTCGCCGAAGCGGATCGCGTCCGCCGGGCAGGTCTGCTGGCAGGCCGTGCGGACCTCGCCGTCGCGCACGCGGCGGCGCTCGTTGCCGGCCTTGATCTTGGCCGACTGGATGCGCTGCACGCAGTAGGTGCACTTTTCCATCACACCGCGCATGCGGACCGTGACTTCGGGGTTGTGCGCCAGCTTCTGGACCTCGTTCTCGGGGCGCTCGAGATCCTTGTGGTAGTTGAAGTAGTTGAACTTCCGCACCTTGAAGGGGCAGTTGTTCGAGCAGTACCGCGTGCCGATGCAGCGGTTGTAGACCATGTCGTTGAGCCCCTCGTCGGAGTGCACGGTGGCGGCCACCGGGCAAACCTGCTCGCAGGGGGCCAACTCGCACTGCTGGCAGGCGACCGGCTGCGTGGCGACCTTCGGGTCGTCCATGTCGCTGCCGACGAAGTAGCGGTCGATGCGCAACCAGTGCATCTCGCGGCCGCGACTCACGGCCTCCTTGCCGACCACCGGAATGTTGTTCTCCGATTGGCACGCCACGACGCAGGCGTTGCAGCCCGTGCAAGCGGACAGATCGATCGAGAGACCCCACTTGTGACCGTCGTAGCTGTGCTCGGTCCAAAGCGACGCCAGCGGCGGGTACGGGGTATTGACCGTCTTGGTCTCGTCGCCGTCGACGAAGGTCTTCGTGGGCAGGACGTACTCGGCGAAGTCCGGCTTGGCCTGGTAGTCGGCGACGGTGCCCTCGCGGATCAGGTGGTCGCCGACGCGGGTCTGGATCGCGCCCATCCCGGTCGCGTCCATCTGGAAGTGCTCTTGCGTGCAAGCCAGGAGGTACGTCCCGCGCACCGGGGTGATGCGCAGGCCCGTCTGGAAGTGGCTCGAAGCCGCGGTGCGCAGCACGTTCACGTCGAAGCCGGCGGGCTCGATTTGCTCGCCGTCACCGCGCAGCGCGCCGCCGACCTTGCCGGCGTTCACGCGGCCGTAGCCCTGCACCAGGGTCGCACTTCCCTGCGCGTGGCCGGGCAGCGGGTACACCGCGACGCCCCGCAGGCTGCGGCCGCCCAGCTCGAGGTCCACGGTGTCCTGGAACGCCAGTCCCATTGCCTTCGCAGTGGCGGGCGCGATCAGGAGCGCGTTGTCCCAGGTCAGCTTGGTGACGAAGTCGGGCAGTTCTTGCAACCACGCGTTGTTCGCGGCGCGGCCGTCCAGCAACTTCTCGTCGGGGGGCGACACCAACTCCAGCTCGCCGTTCTCGACACTCGCCGCAAGCGCGCGCGCAGCGACTTCGGGCGCCGCGAAACTGCGCGGGCGCACGGCCAGCGCGGCCGCTGCCGACCCGCTCTGGAAACCATCGTGCAGCGCGCGCCGCCAGGCCTTCTCGTCGTCGGTGCCCGTCAGGCCTGCGAACGTCGCCCGCAGCATCGCCTCGCCGCCCATGGCCTCGCCGAGGAGGTGCGCCACCGCCTCGATCGAGGTGCGCCCACCGTAGAGGGGCGACATTAGGGGCTGGCCCAACACGAACGAACCATCCGCCGCGCGACCGTCGGCCCACGACTCGAGCCAGTGGGCCTTGGGAAGGTGCCACGTGCAGCGCAGGCTGGTTTCGTCGTTGTAGTTCGAAAGGTGCGCGCTGAAGGGCACCTTCGCCAGACGCTCGCCCAGGCCGAGCGCACCCGGCGCGGTGTAGACCGGATTGCCACCGAGGATGAGCAGCGTCTCGACCTGGTTGCTGTCGAGCGCCGCCACGAGGCGCTCCAGGTTCTCGGCGTGGGTGCCGCGCTCCGGCGCCGGCAGGTACTGCACCGTCGCGCCGACGTTGCCGAGCAGGTGGTTGAGCCGCGCCGCGACTGCGTGCACCGCCGCCGGCTGCCCGGGTCCCACCGCGATGACCGAATCGCCGCGGCGTTCGACGAGATCGCGCGCGAGGGCCTCGACGAACTTTTTGACCTTGTCCGTCGCGAGGAAACCACCGGTCGGCGCCTGGGGCAGCGTGCCCCACTCGGCGGCCACCGCCATACGGCCGAACTCGACGACCTTGGCTTCGAGCGCCAGAAGGAACGGCCCCACCTGTTCGGCACGCAGGGGCAAGCGGTGGTCCGCGTTCGTCCCGGTCACCGAGTACGTGGCCTCGACCGCGTACAGGCGGTTCATCGGGCCATCGGCGGGTTTCCTGCGCGCGGCGAACTCGCGCGTGTGGCGCACACCGGCCGGGTGCGAGGTCAAAAGGTCCGAGTCGAGGCAAACGACGACACGCGCGCCGCGCAGTTGGTACTGGGCCGTCGCCGGCGCGCCGTACGCGAGTTCGAGACCCGCGCGCTCGTTGTCGCGGCTGAGGCCGTCGTGTTCGAGCCACAGCGCACTGGGAAAACGCTCGGCGAAGCGCGCCGCGAACCGCGCCAGGGTCGGCGAGTTCGACGCCTCGGCCGCGAACACCACAAGCCCCTGCCCGCCCTTCGCTTCGGCCGCCGCCACACGCTCGGCCAGCTCCGTGTCGAAACGCGCCCAGTCGGACACCCGCACTTCGTTGCCGCCCTTGCGCTCGACCAAACCGCCCGCGCGGTCCGGGTCGTACGCCTCGAGAATCGCGCCCTGCGCGTAGAGCCCCGCCGCTCCCATCGATTCGGGGTGCTCCGGGTTGCCCTCGACCTTGATCGGACGACCGTCGTACGCGGTCACCACCAACGGCTGCGCCACGCCGGCGAGCTCGAGGTGCGTCGCGTAGTGCTCCGGCACGCCGGGCACCCGTCCGTCCGCGCGGTTCGCGGAGGACACGATCGTCGACTCCTTCCAACGGCAGCTAGCGGCGCCGGCCAGCGCCGACGACGCGCCCATGATCTGCAGGAAGCGGCGGCGGTCGAAGCTGGGGTTGCCGTCGGGACCGTCGGCGAACTGGCCCGGCTCGAACTCGCGCAGGGTGGGAGCCTTGGCGGCGTCGCCCAGCTCGAACTGCTCGAAACTGCGCCAGAGGGTCGGGGAATCGTTGCGCTCGTCCATGGATCGGATCGGGGGGGGAAGCCTGGCGGTCAGCGGTGGCAGGTCGAGCAGTTCTGGGAGGGCGCGATGTTGAGCTTGGCCTTGATTTCGAGGCCGATCTCACGCTGGTTCTCCGGCGCCCAGGTCATGTTCGTGATCTGGTCCAGGGGACGCAGGTGGTCCTCGGGATTGCGGTGGCAGTCCAAGCACCAACCCATGCTGAGCGGGTGCTCCTGCCAGACCTTTTCCATCTTGTCGATGCGGCCGTGGCACGACGCGCAGCCGATGCCGCGCGTCACGTGCGCGCTGTGGTCGAAGTACGCGTAGTCGGGCAGGTCGTGCACCCGCTGCCACGCGATGGGCTCGCCGTTCTCGTACGTGTCGCGCAGGAGCTGCAGCTTCGGACTCTGCGTCTTGATGCCCGCGTGGCAGTTCATGCACGTCGCCGCGGGCGGCACGGCGGCGTGGGCCGCCTTCTCCACCGTGTTGTGGCAGTAGCGGCAATCCATGCCCAGTTGCCCCGCGTGCAGCGCGTGGCTGAACTCGATGGGCTGGTCCGGTTGGTAGCCGACGTCGGTGGTCTTGGGCGACGCGCCGAAGGCCACGAGGCCCACGATGTACAGCGGCGCGACGAGCAGCACGGCGCCGCCCATGTCGCGCACGGTCAGGGTCCAGCTCGGGAAATGGAACATCGATCGACGGTTGGGGGAGCTGGCCGCGGCGGGGCGCGGCGGGTCCGGAGCGGGAGCGCAGGACGGACTCGGGCCATGCCGGGCCCCGTCGACGCGCTCCGTGGGCCGGGTACTGTAGGGACCCGCGCCGAGTCCGGCCATGCGGCAAAATGTCGCACGGACGCGCGCCGGGGACGGTCAATCCGGCGCTAGCTTCTGCAACTTCCTTTGCAGGGAGCGCCGGTGCAGGCCCAAGCGACGCGCCGCCTCGCTGATGTTGCCCTCGCAGTCCGCCATCACCCGGTGGATGTGCTCCCATTCGGCGCGGGCCAGGCTCGGGGCGAGAATCTCCGGCGAGGGACTGGGCTGACCCCCCTGGGCGCGCTCGAAGGCCGCCAGGATCTCGTCCGCGTCCGCCGGCTTGGGCAGGAAGTTGGCCGCGCCGAGTCGCATGGCGTCCACCGCCGTGGCGATGCTCCCGTACCCGGTCAGCACGACCACCCGCGTGGCGGGGTCGATCTGGACCAGGGAGCGCAGCACGTCCAGGCCGCTCATCCCCGGCATCCGCAGGTCGACGACGGCGAACTCCGGCGACTCCTCCCGGGCCAGGGCGAGACCCTCGTCGCCGTTCGCGGCCGAGCGCACCTCATATCCCCGGTCCCGCAGCGCCCGGGCGAGGCGCTCGCGGAAGACGCGGTCGTCGTCGACGATCAGCAGGCTGGGCTGCTGGGCCGGCGGGGGCTGGTCGGGATCGGTGGCCACGGGTCGAGAGGGCCCGCAGTCTAAGGACCGGCGGCCCCCGCCAGGCGCCGTGCGGGCAGGCAAAACGCCGCGATCGTGCCCCGTTCGAGGCCCGATTCCAGGGTGAGCGACCCTCCCAGCCGCTCCGCGAGCGTCCGGGCCAGGAACAGCCCAAGCCCCATGCCGCGCCCCGGGTCCTTGGTTGTAAAGAAAGGGTCGCCCGCCCGCGCCAGGACCTCCGCGTCCATGCCGGAGCCGGCATCCACGACCAGGAACGCCACCTGGCTCTTCCGGACTTCCACCGAAACCGCCACGCCGGCGCCGGGTTCGCTGGCCTCGAGGGCGTTCTTGATCAGGCCGCGCAGCGCCCGCGCCGCGCCGACCCGCGGCAGGTCCATGCGCAGGTCCGCCGCCGCCGGATCGACGCTGACCCGAACCCGTTCGCGCCCGCGCAGGTTGCGCAGGGCATTTTCGATCAGCTCGGCGGGCCCGAGTTGCACGATCTCCTCCCCCACCGCGCTGCCCGCGTCCACGGACATCTGGTCGAGGATCGCCCGGCAGCGGGTCACCTCGGTGCGGATCAACTTGGCGTCCTCGACCGCCGCCGGTTCGCCGCCGCTGCGTTCGAGCACCCGTTCGAGTTCCCGCGCCACCACCGCAATCGTCGAGAGCGGCGAGGACAACTCGTGCGCCGCACCCGCCGCCATCGTCGCCAGTGCCTGCAAACGATCGCTGTCCGCCTTGCGCGCGCGTTCGGCCTCCAGCTCGCGTTCGCGCGCCGCCAACTCGTCCGACAGGTGACGCACGAAGTAGGCCGTGAACGCGACGACCGCTGCGAACGCGACGAGCAATCCCTTGGCGTAGGTCGAGAGCGCGAAGCCCTCGCCGTCGTCGACGAGCAGCACCGGCCCGCCGATGTCGAGCGGCCGATGCACGAACACCAGCGCCGTGAACGCCGCCAGCGCGAGGCCGTTGAGGACACGCATCCAGAGGCCGCCCAGCACCACCATCGCCAGCACGAGGTTGACGAAGTAGAACACCGCGAACGGATTCGTCGCACCGCCCGAGAAGTAGAGCAATCCGCTCAGCAGCAGCACGTCGGCGAGTGTCACCGAGCCGATCAGAGCACGGCCGTGCTCCGACAGTGTGGCGGACAGCGCGGCCGCGCCGACGGAGCGCTCGGACCAGCGCATCCACAGGGCCAGCGCGCCGTTCGTCAGCGCTCCCAAACTGACGATGCCGAGCAGCGGCACCAGTTCGAGCTCGATGCCGAACCACGTGCGCACCACGCCAATCGTCGCGAGTTGCCCGGCCACACCGGCCCACCGCAACTTCACCAACCAGAACAGGTTGATGCGCACGCGACCCGCTGCGACGGTGTCGCTCTGGCGCGCGCTCGAAGGTGTGCTCACGTCGACGTTCGTTTCCCGGCTCAACCCTTCGCCGATGCGCGTCGCAGGGCCCGCGCCGCGCCCCAGATGGCGAGGAAGTCCGCCGCCACGGCCAGGCCTTCTCGCGCGCCCGTGTGCACCTCGGTGATCTCCGCTTCGACCTCCGCCGAACGGCCCGAAACTGCCGTTTCGGCGATGCGCACGAGCGCGTCCTCGAGCTCGCGGATGCGCGCGGCGCGTTGGCGCAACTCCGCCTCGCCGTCCGCGCGCAGTTGCGCCAAGGCGGCGCGCTGGCGCTCATCCGCCGCCGCGCCCGAACGCACCAGCTCGGCCTCCAACTCCGCGACCCGCGCATCGAACGCCGCCGCGCGGCTCTGGTTTTCCGCCTCCAGCCGCTCGAGCTCGGCGCGCACCGCCGCGCGTTCCTCCGTGCGAATCGCCTGTGTCACCTCGTCGCGCACCCGGTCCCGCCACCCCCGGATGCGCCCGGCAACGGCGACCTGCGAACTGGGTTCCGCGCGCAAAAGCGCCGCGCTCTGACCGATGCGAATCCACCGCTCGAGCGCCCCGTCCCCGTCACCGACGGCCTCCAGCAACTCCGCGCCGGTCACATCGGCGAGCAACGCGAGATCGACCTCGCCAGCGCGCTCGAGCCGCCGCGCCATCTCTTCGAGCCGCAGAGCCAACGCCGCCGCATCGCGGCGAGCCGCCGATCGTTCGCCGGCTCCCACGCCGCTCGTCGCAACGGTCGTCATGCTGTTCGCGCTACCCGCCGCCGCCTTCGCCCCGTCCGCCTCACACCAAACGGCGAGCCAATCGCGGTGCAACCGAAGCGCCGCCACACGCCCCACCGTCTCGGCGCCCACCACCGAACGGGGATCCGCCAACAGTCGAAGCAACCCATCGCGATCGCGCTGCTCCAGCAAATCGTAGCCAAGCGCCAGCTCCGCCCCCGCACCGCCGACCAACAACTCCACCGCCGCCTTCACCGCAGCGAGGTGACTGGTCCCGCCGCGCAACTGGAACCGCGCGACGGGCCGAACTTCGTCGAGCACCCCCTGCCCCCAAGCCGCGCGACGCTCGAGCAAACACTGCGCGACAAACTCCTCGAGCACCCCATACGCCCGCGCGACGCGCCGCGCCGCAAGCTCCGCATCGAGCCGCGCACCGAGCTCCGAACCGAGTCGCTCCGCACTGCCCGGCGCCGCACTGCCCGGCGCCGCACCGCCCGACATCCCCCCCCCTAAAGTGCCATCGCCGCCCACCGACGACACCCCGCCCGGACGCTCCACGGCCGCCCCCCCCGAGGAGCCCCCGCCATCCCCACTCGCGCCCCCATCCCGACCCGCGCCGCCCGACGCACCCCTACAGCCGACGCCAACGGCCACCACCAGAAGCACCGCCCCCCCGCCAACGCCGCCCCACCGCCGCAAGTTCGTGTTCCGAGCCATGGACGCCGATCCTACCCGCCAACTTCCGCCCCCGACCGCTTGCACCAACGAGCCCCCCTGCTATGCTCCGCGACGGTCCAAGGACCCCAAGCGGGCGTAACTCAGTTGGTAGAGTGTCAGCTTCCCAAGCTGAATGTCGAGGGTTCGAGTCCCTTCGCCCGCTCCAACCGAAACCTAGGCCCCGCCTAGACTTACGCGCGCTGGCACCCTCCGCGGAGTGTAACGGAGGGAGCCGAGTGCTCAGTTGCGCCTCCGGTAGCGATTGTGGCCGCCGATCTTGGCTGGACCTGGACTCGAGCAGGGGCCCGCTTGGTGTCCCCCGGGCGCGGCCACAAGTCCGCTAAGATCCGAGGTCGGTCCGGAAACCAGGCACCGGCCCGACCCGCTCCGTGCCCACAATGCTCGCCAGGAATCGCGTCGCATGCGCCCGCAACCCCTGCAGCACGCTTGACTCAACCCACAGCGCTCGAGAGTTGCTAGATGCATTCGATTAGACAATTTTTCGCGCGAAGCGATTCCCTCGACCACGAAGTACTTCGCCCCCTATCCCATATTCGCTCGAACTGGGAGCTTCAACTTGACCAGACAGACGGTCGCTACCTGGAAGAAGCGCAGAGCTTCGCAAAGCTTCTCAACGGACTCGTAGATGAGCTAGTCAGCGTCACACCGACATCTCAGTATCACGACAGCGAGGACCGACTCGCGCGCTACGTTCAGCAGCGGCTCAGTTGGGGCATCAAGAAGAAAGGCCGCGAATGGGTCAATGCCAATGGGAAACGACTCAGCCGGCACGACTACCTGGCGCTCCTGGAGCAGGGAGGCTACAAGCTCCTTGGCACGACAATTCTGGTCGAGGCGGCGGCCGGAAGAGTTCAAGCGGCGATCTCCCGGGGTCAAAAACACTTCGACGTGATGGAGCGGTCTCACCGGATCATCCTTGGCGGCGTCCTTGGGGCAATCCTCTACCACAAGGGGTCCTATGAGGGCTGACGAATCCTAGGGCCGAGCATTCGCTAGAACTCACGCGGCGTCCGATTGGTGGCCTGAAGCGGTAAACCAACTGGAAATCTGGCGCCGCCAGCCTTGAGACGAACACGACGGGACCGCGGACCGCCGGATCCGGGGTGGCGAGGGGGCATGCGGAATGGGGTTGATCCGTCAGATCTGAAACTTCGCCTCTGGGCAGAGGCGTGAGGGGGCGGCCAGGCCGTGCGGCGTAGCTCGCTGGCGGGGATGATGGTGCTGAAGATTTCGCGCAAGGTGAGCGGGCGGGTGCTGAGGCGGCCGCCATCGCGGGGATGCGACGCTCGCGGCCCTGGCGGAGGGATTGGTGCGGACGGGCGAAGTTGTTGTAGCGGCGGGGCACGTCGAGTTGCGCTTCGAGGCTAGCCTCGGTTCGCCTTACCGCATTGGCCGGCGGCGGAGCGCGGCAGGGCTGCGGCGGAGCGTGTGACCTGACTCCAGGAACGTGGACACCCCCCGAACCGGCCCGGATGAGCGAGGGTTTCCACATGGCTAACCGGAAGCGCCGGGCGTCCACGGCGGAACAGAAGGCAGATTAGGTCAGGCTTGCTCGGGTGACGTGACCCCAGGAAATCGGTCCACGCGCTATGAGAAACTACCCCCCTGACCGGGCAAGGAGTTCTCCATGAAGAAGCGCAAACGACACGGCCCCGACGAGATCATCAAGAAGCTGCGTGAGGCCGAGCTGGCCGCCGG
>WGMC01000027.1 GCA_016125265.1 Planctomycetaceae bacterium | reverse complement strand
CCCTACAGATCGCACCTTGTCGCGTGGGGGCGCCCGCACGGCGAGCGGGGGGGTCAGTGGAAACGCACGGGCTCGCCGATCCGGTGCAGTTTCATCACGTTCGTCGTGCGTGCGACGCCCGGTGGCACGCCGGCTACGAACAGGACTTGTTCGCCGCCTTTGACCAGACCGCGGCCCTGCAGGAACAGGCTTGCGTTCCACAGCATGTCCTCGAGGCTCTGGTCGCGGCCGTAGAGCACCGGGCGCACGTGGGCCAGCACGGCCATCGAGTTCAGCGTGCGCAGGTGCGGCGTCAGCGCGATCACCTCCGCACGCGGGCGGTAGCGCGACAAGAGCCGCACGGTATTGCCTGTTTCGGTGAACGCGATGATCTTCGTGAGCCCGAGCGCTTCGGCCGCCTGCACGGCGGCCATTGCGATGGCGTTCGAGAAGGTCGGCTCGGACTTCCTGAACTCGATGCGCGGCAGGTCGTGGTAGCGCTGGCTCGTTTCCACGGCCCGCGCGATGCGGATCATCATCTCGACGGCCTCCAGCGGGTACTTGCCCACGGCGGTTTCGGCCGAAAGCATCACCGCATCCGTGCCGTCGAGCACAGCATTCGCGATGTCCGCCACTTCGGCCCGCGTGGGCCGCGACGCGTGGATCATCGACTCCAGCATCTCCGTCGCCGTGATGCAGAAGCGGCCCTCGCGCATGGCGCTCTGGATCAGCGCCTTTTGGATCATCGGCAGTTGTTCGAGATCGACCTCCACACCGAGGTCGCCGCGCGCCACCATGATGCCGTCGGTGGCTTTCAGGATCTCGTCGATGCGCTCCAGCGCGATCGCCCGCTCGATCTTCGCGACGATGAACGGCTCGGGTGCGAGGTCGCGCACGCGTTGGATGTCCGCGGCGCTGGAGACGAAGCTGATGCCGAGCATCTCCACCCCCATCTGGCGCGCGACCGTGATGTCGAAGACGTCCTTCTTGGTGGGCAGATCGATCGCCAGTTCGGTGTCGGGCAGGTTGACACCCTTCTTGTCGGCGAGCACACCGCCGCGCTCCACCCGCGCGACGACGCGATCGGGGAAGGACTCCTCCACCACCGCCTCGACGGCACCGTCGGCGAGCAGCAGCCGGTGACCGGGCTTGACCGCGCCGAGGAAACCCTCGAAGTGGAAGTAGACCTCCTTCTCCGCCGCGACCCCGTCGCCCTGGTAGACGGTGAACACGTCGTCGTACTCGACCTCGCGGCGGCCCTCGGCGAAGCGACCCATGCGCATCTTGGGGCCCTGGATGTCGGCCAGGATCGCGACGGCGCGCTCGCGCAGACGCGCTTCCTTGCGGACGACGTCCGCGCGGCGGCGGTGTTCGTCCGCCTCGCCGTGGCTGAAGTTGATGCGCGCGACCGACATGCCGGCGTCGATCAACTCGCCCACCCGGCCCTCCGACGCGGGCCCGATCGTCGCCACGACCTTGGTGTGCGCTTCTTCGCCGATGCGGGAGCGCGGCCGCGCACGCCGGATGGCCGGAGCGGCGGGGGCGGGGTCCTGGCTCGACTGCGGTTCCCCGCTGCGTTCGGTGCTGGGCGGAGTCTCGGGTGCGGGGGTGGCAGACATGGGCGCGGATCCGCGTCGTGCGGAGAGGTCGGGCGCGCGCGGGCCGCGCACCGGAACTGAAGAAGAGCCTAGTCCACCCACCCCGGCCGGTTCCAGGCGCGGCGACACGAGCGGCACGGTTGGGACTGTCCCCTTCCCGTCCCGGGGGGGCGCCGTCCGCGATTCCGGTCGGTCGCGCGGACGGAACGAGCGCACCTCCGGCGCCCAAGCGGTTCCGGCTCCCGTGCGCCCGATCCGCGGACGTCGCTCAAGCGGCCTGCGTCGTGGCGTCGGCGCGCGTGCGCTCCACGCAACTCACGGCGTCCAAGAACGTGCCGCGGATGCTCTGGGCGCTCAAACTGGAGCACTTGACCGCGTCCCAGTCGCCGGATTCGTAGGCTAGGGCGCAGGCCAGGGTCTCGCCGAGCGGCCCCTCGCGGTGGAGCAACGCGGCGCGCACGGGCTCCGCCAGGGGCAGGTGCTCGAGCAACACGTCGATCGGACACTCCATCAGGGCGTCGAGCGCCGAAAGGAGCCCCACCGTGAAGTGTGTGTCCGGGCGGTGCATCTCGGCCTCCAACGCGAGCAGCTCGCACATGCGCGCGCGCAGCATGGCGGTGACGATCAACTCGCTCGGACGACCGTCCAAACGGGCCAACAGGAACAAGCTGGCCAAGTTGCGCACGCGGGCGAGGCCCAGGTACACCACGGCTTCGCGAACGGAACCCAACTGCTGGCGCAGGGCATAGCTGGCCGAGTTGATGTGCCGCAGGAGCCGGTAGCTGAGCGACACGTCCTGGCCAACCAGGCTCTGGATCTGTTCGACTTCCGCGTCGGGATCCTGCAGGCTCGACAGGAGGCGCAGGAGCGCCACCATGTTCGGCGGAATCGTGCGCGCGTGCAGGTTCTTCGGGCGAGAGAGGAAGTAGCCCTGGAACGTGTCGAATCCGAGTTCGCGGCAGCGCTCGAAGTCCTCGAGGGTCTCGACCTTCTCGGCGAGCAGCTCCATGCCCTTCGGACCCAACGTGTGCACCGTGCGCTCGAGTAGCTCGGCGCTGAGCGCGCGGCAGTCGAGTTTGACGATGTCCGCCAATCCCAGCAGACCCGCGTCCTCCGAGTTCGGATCGAAGTCGTCGAGCGCGATGCGGTAGCCGCGCGAGCGCAGTTGTTCGATGCCGCGGATGAGCTCCGCATCCACGGTCTGACCCTCGAGCACCTCGAGCACGACCCGGTCGGGTGCCAAAGGCATCGGGTACCGACCCACCAGGAACGAGCGCGTCAGGTTCACGTACGCGACACGATCGCCCACGACACGCTCGAGCCCCAGTTCGGTGCAGGCGTTGAGGAGCACCTGGGAAGTCGCGCGGTCGCCCTCGAGCACCCCAGCGGCGCCTGTGTCGCCGTGGCGGAAAAGCAGTTCGTAACCGCGCACTTCGAGGCGGCGCCCGAAGATTGGCTGTCGTCCGAGATAGACGTCCAAAGGGGGTAGAGCGTTAGGGGTTCGGGGACGTGTGGGCCGGAAGTCGGCTCCGTCTCCCCCCTTCGCCAGGGTGCGGGGTCGGACTGAAGGCCCCGGTCCGCCGACCCGGAAAGTGGGCTGAGGACTAGGTGGATGCCCCGGTTCACGGAGCGACCGAGCCGGCGAGAGACCCGTAGGCGGAGGTGCTCCGGAGCGCCCCCAGGGTCCTCTTTCATTTTCTTGGCGCGTCCCGGAGGGAGTTGACGTTTGGGCGGCAGGGGCGAGCCCGTCGGACGGACGGGAGCCCCGATCCGAGTCCTCGAGCTCCACCACCACGGAAGATCGCCATGTTCGAGTTCCATCCGGCCGACGCATCCGAACCCCATTCGCTGCTCTTTCGGTTCGCCTGCCCTCAGCGCATTCTGATCGTGACCGACGGCTCACTCAGTTTCACGGCAGGCGGTTTCGGCCTCTCGGAACTGATGGAGATCCTCCGCGGTGCGGGACACGTCGTCTCCACCGCCCGGCGTCAGGGTGGCGGCGGAGCGAGTCTTCCCGGCGCCTTCGACTTCGCAACCGCCGTACCCGCCGTCACGGAGGCCAACTACGATCAACTCTGGCTGTTCGGGTTCAACTCGGAGCCGCTCGATCCGCCGGAGCGAACTGCCGTGGCCAAGTTCATGCAGACAGGCGGAGGTGTGTTCGCCACCGGCGACCACGAAGCCATCGGGAGCGGGATGGGCTTGTCGCTCCCGAGGGTGCGCGGCATGCGGAACTGGTCCTCGATCCCGATGTCGGCTCCCGAGCGCCTCGACACTGTCGTCGATCGTGGCAGCGACGGCGTGAAGCAGTTCCACGACCAGGCCGACGAGTTCCCCCAGCGGATCTACCCGGTCTGGTTCTCGAACGGAGGTCCGAGCAACAGCGCGTCGACCTGGAGCGTGCACTCGGTGCTGCGCGATCCGAGCGGAGCGGTCGATGTACTTCCCGACCACCCGCACGAAAGTGAGTGTCTGGCACCGGAGCCCACCGCGGGTACTTTCGCCGGAGTCGAGGAGTGGCCGGTCGCCAAGGGGATCGGTGGTCGCATCGCCCCCCAGATCGCCGCGATTTCGATCTCCGCGGGCCGCTTCATCACGGACGTCATCAAACCTCCGGTCAAACCCCGCTGTTTCGGAGCCATCTCCGTCTACGACGGCGACAAAGCAGGCGTTGGGCGCATCGTCTGCGATGCCACCTGGCACCACTTCGTCAACGTCAATCTGAATGGCGCCGGAGCGCCGCCGGACAGCCAGGGAACGCCGCGCCGCGGCCTGTATGTGGACGGCGCCGCCACACCCGAGTACCACAAGATCCGTCGCTACTTCTTGAACACGGCCCGCTGGCTCGCGCCAATTGGTCGACGCCAGTGCTGGCCCATATTCAAGCTGCTCGTTCTCCGCTTCCACTTCGAACTACTCGAGGTTCCGATCCCCCGCCCGCACCCGTGCCCCTGGGAGATCCTCGTCCACATCGGTCAACGGGCCGAGGAAGTCCTGCTGGCCCAGGTCGGACCGGGCGCGGAACTCGACCTCCTGAACGAACTGCTCGAAGCGGGTCGGCCCTCGGCCAAACTGGTCGAGCACCTCACGCCCACGGGCGAGCTGGCGCGGGAACCCGCGTTGGTGGCACTGTCCAAGGAGCTCCGCCAAGGCACGCTGGGCAGTCTCCTGAACTTGCTAGCGCACGAACTCCCCGAGGAAGGCCCGGCGCTGGAACGCGTCCTCGACAAAGGCCAGAGCGAATTGGCCAACAAGTTGCTCTCGGCCGGCTTCCGGTCGGTGGAAGAACTGGTGGCCGAGCGCGTCCGCCGCTTCGCTCGGACGATGGTTGAGTTCACGCGCGGCGTCGCGGAAGCTCCTTCATCGGGAAAAGGCGGTGACCACCCCCCGGCCACTGGCAAACGCGGCCGCCCGCGTTCCAAGGGCTGAACCTTCGCCCGAGCTGGGACCTCGACCCCGATCGGGATCCTTCGCCGCCCCTGCACGCGTTCTGGGTCGTTAGGCTTGGATGCGAGCTCTTCCCCCACGGCCCCCGCTTCGCTTGCCAATGGCCAATCGACTGGTGATCTTCGTGCACGGCTGGTCCGTGCGCAGCACCGACACCTACGGAAAGTTGCCCGAGCGCCTGCTGGCTGAAGCCAAGAAGGAGGGGCTCGACGTGGATGTCGAACACCTCTACCTCGGCAAGTACATCAGCTTCCGCGACGAGGTGCGGGTGGAGGACATCGCGCGCGCGTTCCAGGCCGCACTGGAACGGGAAGAGCCGATCCAAGCGGCCATCGCGGCGCGGCAGAAGTTGGTGCTCATCACCCACTCGACGGGCGGGCCGGTGGTGCGCGAGTGGTGGTACCGCCACTGTGTGCGCGAGGGGCGCGCGTGCCCCATGAGCCACCTCATCATGCTGGCCCCCGCGAACTTCGGCAGCGCGTTGGCGACGCTTGGCAAGGGGCGCGTGGGACGCCTCAAGAGCTGGTTCCAGGGTGTGGAGCCGGGCCAGGGTGTGCTGGATTGGCTCGAGCTGGGCAGTCCGGAGTCCTACGACCTCAATGTCGCCTGGACGCGCCAGGCGCCGAACTGGAACAGCCTCTCCAAGGTGTTCTCGTTCGTACTGACGGGCCAATCCATCGACCGCAAGTTGTACGACCACCTGAACAGCTACACGGACGAGACCGGCTCCGACGGCGTCGTCCGGGTCGCATCGGCGGACCTCAACTGCGGTTACGTGCGGCTCGAGCAGCAGTTCGATCCCGAGACCATCCAAAAGGGCGATTGGTCGAAGACCACACTCGTCGCCACCGAAATCCCGCGCGCGCCGCGCACGGCATTGGCGGTATTGCCCGGGCTGTCGCATTCCGGCAGCGACATGGGCATCCTGCGCAGCGTCAAGATGCGCGACACCAAACCGCTGAACCCGCACCCGACGGTGCAGGCCGTGCTGCGTTGTTTGGAGGTTTCGACCGACAAACAGTACGACGAACTCTACGACGAGTTCGATCGGCTGACCGCGAAGACACAAGAAGATGAGCGTGTCGAGCGCACGGAGACACTCTTCCTGTTTCGCCGCACGTTCCGCCGCCCCCGCACCACGCAATTGGTGGTGCGGGTACGCGACCAGAACGGTCACGGGATCGACGACTTCGACTTCCTGTTGACGAGTTGGGATCCGAAGGCGAAGGAGAAGGCCCTGCGGGTACCCAGCCCGAACCTCCTGCCGCCCGGCTTCTTCCTCGACCGTCAGCTCAACAAACGCGGGAAGGCCACGCTGACCTACTACTTGAATCACGACGAACTCGACCGCGCGCCGGCCCTCGGACTCTTGGTGCGGCCGCGCCCGGCGCCCGAACCGGGCTCGCGCCAATCGAACGACCACTTCGTGCACTACACGCCCGCGGAGTTCGTCGCGGACAAGAAGCTCTTGCTCGAGCACCTGCGGCCAAACTCGACGCTGGTGCTCGACATCGTGCTGAAACGAGTGGTTCGCGCCGGTGTGTTCCAGTTGACACGCGACCTCGCGCCCAAGGACTTCACACGCGAGGAGCCGGGGACCGCGCTGAGTTAGGCGCTTGCTCGCACCGTCATTCGCCCCCCGTCATTCGGCCCACAGGCCGGTCGAGCCGTACCGCTCGCCCGTGTCGCAGAGCACCGTGACGACCGTGCGGAAACGGCCCGTCCGCGCCAGTTCCAGGGCCGCGAACACGTTGGCGCCCGACGAGGGCCCCGCGAAGAAGCCCAACTTCGCGAGGGCCTGGCACATCGGCACCGCCTCTTCCTGGCGCACCGGAACGCGCTGGTCGATCAGCGACGTGTCGAGGATCGGCGGCACGAAGTCCCCGGGCGAGCCGAGGGGCTTGAGTCCCTCGATCCCGGGAAACACGTCTGGCGCGAGCGCCGCGATCCACACCTTCGGATTCGCGACACGCAGGCGGCGCCCCACTCCGGTCAGCGTTCCGCCCGTGCCCACGCCGCTGACGAACGCATCGGGCACGACACCCGTGCGCTCGAGGCAATCGGCCAGGATCTCCGCACCCGTGGTTTCGAAGTGCGCGCGCCAGTTGTCCTCGTTCGCGTACTGGTTCGAATACCAGTAGCGCTCAGGGTTATCGGCGGCGAGTTGTTTGGCCATGTGCACGGCCCGGTCGTACCCGTCCAAGGGATCGGTCAAGATCAGCTCGGCCCCGTGGGCGCGGATGCGGTCGAGGCGCTCGCGGCTCGCATTGCCCGGCACCACCAGCGTCACCGGAATGCCGAGCGCCGAGCCCAACATCGCGTACGCGATCGCCGCGTTGCCCGACGAGGAATCCAAGAGCCGCCGGCCCGGGTTGCCCGGTCCGAGGTCCTGCCGCGCGAGCGCGCCCAGCAACATGCGCGCGACAGGCCGGTCCTTGATCGAGCCACCGGGGTTCCGCGCTTCCAACTTCGCGAGCAAACGCACCCCATCCGGCTGCCCGGGCAAACCGTGCAGCTCGACGAGCGGCGTCTGCCCGACGTGGGCCAAAAGTTCGAGGGCCCGCGCGGCGCCAAGCGGTCCGAGGTGCTCCTTCAATCCCTGCGTGGCAGGTTCGTGGGTCGGTGCAACTTCGATCATCGGACGGGCGCGGTGCAGCTCAGGTTGGAGTCTTCGAGCGCGGGACGGATCGCGTCGGGCGCGCACCAGGCACAGCGGGGATCGGCGTCGATCTCCAGCTCCTGGAAGGTCTGTGCGAGGGCGTCGTAGACGAGCAGTCGTCCGACCAACGGACGACCGATGCCGAGCAGGATCTTGATTGCCTCGACTGCCTCGAGTGTGCCGATCACACCGGGCAACACACCGAGCACACCGGCGTCCGCGCAGGAGGGCGCCAGTTCGGCCGGCGGCGCCTCGGGATAGAGGCAGCGATAACAGGGGCCGCGTTTCGCCGGATAACCGGGATGCCGCGATGCGGCCGGCTCGACGGGCCAGAACACACTCAGTTGCCCCTCGAAGCGGTAGATCGCGCCGTGCACGTTGGGGATGCCAAGCCGCGCGCACGCGTCGTTGACCACGTAACGCGCCGCGAAGTTGTCCGTTCCGTCGAGCACCACGTCGCAACCCTCCAGCAGCCGCTCGACGTTGTCCGCGCGCAGGCGCTCTGGAATCGCCTCCACACGCAGGCTGGGATTGAGCGCAAGCAGCGTTTCGCGCGCGCTCTCGACCTTCGAACGGCCCACGCGGCCGTCGGTGTGCAGGATCTGGCGCTGCAAGTTGCTGCGGTCCACGACATCGTCGTCGACGATGCGCAGCGTGCCCACACCCGCCGCCGCCAAATAGAACGCCGCCGGCGAACCCAAACCGCCGGCGCCGACGATCAGGACACGCGCGCCGAGCAACTTGCGCTGGCCCGCTTCGCCGACCTCCGGCAGGGTCAGGTGCCGCGCGTAGCGCCGCCGCAGTTCGGCACCGAAATCGAGCGGCCGTTCGGACGGCAAACCGAGCGCCTTCCAGCGCTGGTACCCGCCCGCCACCGAGCGCACGTTCTGGTAGCCGAGTTCGACGAGACCCTGCGCCGCGAAGAGCGATCGGGTGCCGCCGGCGCAGATCAGGTAGAGCGCGCGGTCGCGGTCGGGAACCGCCTCTTCCACACGCAGCTCCAAGAAGCCGCGTGTCAATCGCAACGCGCCCGCGGGCGAACCCTCGGCCACCTCGTCGGCCTCGCGCACGTCGATCAACACCGCACCCGCCTCCTGCGCCGACCGGGCGACGGCCGGGTCGACCTCGCCGATCGCCGCGCGCAGTTCGGCGATCCGCCGCTCGCGCGCGCTCACGCAGCGCCTCCCGCAACCGCGGGCAGGATCGAAAGCACATCCCCCGTCGCGACCGGCGCGTCGAGCCCGCCCAGTGTGCGCACGTTCTTCTGCCCGAGGAACACGTTGACGAAGCGGCGCAACTCGCCGCGCTCGTCGAGCACACGGCCAGCCAATCCCGGGTGGCGCGCCACGAGCGCCGCGAGCACGGCGCCGACGGTCGCGCCCTCCACTTCCGCTTCGGCGGCACCGCCGGTGAAGCTGCGCAGCGGGGTGGGGATGCGGACCGTGGCCAGGGAAGCAGTGGAAGTCATCGCTCGGGAACCGGCGCGGCCGGACGGAGGAAACGGGGATCGAGTGCGAGGGCACGCGGCTGATGGGCGCGGTGTTCGATGGGTTCTTCGACGGGGCCGGAGGGGCCGATGCGCCAGGAGCGCAACTCGCGCCGCGCGCCGTGCGCCGCGAAGCCGACGATCGGGTAACTCCAGCCCTCCCACGCGCGTTCGGTGTCGGTGGGCGAGGGCCGCGCCGCCGAGTCGGGATGGGAGTGCCACACACCGATCACTTCGAGCCCCGCGGCGTCGGCCGCCTGCTCGACGGCGAGGTGCTCCTCGGGGTCCAGTTCGAAGAGGTCCTCGGCGCGCGCGGGCGCCGCGTTCGAGAGGCGCACCACTTCGCGCACGTGCACGCCGTCGGACGCGCGCTCGCCGACGAGCAGCCCGCAGGCCTCGGCCGGCAGGGCCTCTTCGGCCCAACGTTCGAGCCGCTCCGCCAAGCAGCGCGGCAGGTAGAGGGGCGGGGTTTGGAAGCGCAGAACCATCGGATCGCCTTCAGGATCGCAAATCCGGCGGCGCGGGAGGCACGGCGCGCCGCGCAGACGTGCCGGAATGGGAAGGCTCAATGCGTACGGCGCCAGAGGGCCAATTTGGCGAGTTCGGGGCTGCGCGCGAGCGTCGCCGCGTCCCAGCCGCCCGTGGGTGCGGCGACCCACGACCCTTCCGGCGCGCCGCTTCGCACCGAACGCAGCAACACCGCCCCGGGAGGCAGTTCGCGCGGGTCGTCGGTCCAACGCGGCCCCTCGCGCAGCTCGAACAGCAGGTTGAAGTCGCCCCAGTGGTCGGTGTGGAGCGCCGCGCCGCCCAGCGCAGCCTCGATGGCGCGGGCGCCGTCCGCGCGGCCATAGCGCGTGAGGTCGCGGCCGCGGCTCACGTCGGCCTGCAGCGCGAGCAGCGCCGAGAGCCCCACCAGCACCCAAATCGCACGCGCGCGCGGTCGCTCATCGCGCCGAAGGGGCCAGACCGACGCCGCCAGCACCAGAAGCGCCACCATCCCCGCCACACCTGGCAGCAGTCCGACGGCCGCGCCACCCCCGAGGCCGAGGACCCCGTCCACGACGGCGAGGGCGGAGGCTCCCCCGGCGACCAGCAGCAGCCACACGAGGACTTTCAGCGGCCCCGCGGCCGCCGCGCCGAGGGCCGTGCCGGGCAGCGCGGCCAGGAGCGGTCCCGCGGCGAACGCCAGGGGAGGCAGGAGCGGCAGTGCATAACGCGCACGCACACTGGGCCACACGGCGAGCACGGCAGCGCCGGGCAAAAGTCCGAACAGCGACGCGCGGACCCCGGGCGCCGCCAGCAGCTCAGCCCGAGGCGCGCGACGCAGCAGCGCCGCGGCCACGACGAGGCTGGCCGGCAGCCAACCGAGCGCCGCGCCGCCCACGAGATTCAGCCGGTCGCCGAGGTACCGCCCGATGCCGCCCGCGCCGCCGCGGCCCAACTCCCGCTGGAAGGTCGCGAGGGCCTCGGCTCCACCCTCGAGGCGCTCCAAGAGCACCCCGTACCAAAGACCCGCGGGCAGCAGCGCGAGCGGCAGAGCTGCCAACAGGAAGGCCATCGCGCGCCTCCGCCCGGGGCCGAAGAGCGCGATCGCCAGCGGCGGCCCCAGGCCGAACAGGAGCCCCAGGGGCCCCTTGGCGAGGAATGCGAGGCCCGTGGCGAGCCCTGCCAGGAGGGCCCAGGGGAGGGCGCGGCCAAAGCCTTGGCTCGGGCCGTCCCGGTCGGCGAGAGCCTTCACCCCCGCTAGTGCGCCGGCCCCGCAGAGGAGGGTGAAGAGGGTCTCGATCTCGCCGAGACCCGCCTTGGCGGCCATCTCCGGGGCGACCAGCACCGCCCAGCCCGCCGCAAACGCGGCCGGGTCCCCGAGCGCCCGGCGCGCCGCAAAAAAGACGAGCAGCGCCGTGGCGATCGCCGCCAGCAGGGCCGGCAGGCGGACCGCGAACGCGGTGACCCGGCCGCCCTCCAGCCCCTCGGCGACCGCGGCTACGGTCCAGAAGTAGAGGGGTGGCTTGGCGAGGTAGGGCCGGCCCCAAATCGTCGGCACGGCGTAGTCGCCGCTCGCCAGCATCTCCCGCGCGGGAAGGGCGCGGCGGGCTTCTTCGTGGTGCAGCTCCCCCGCCCCGAGGCGCGGCCCCTGCATCGCGAGCCCGAGCAGGACGAGCGCGAGGGCGAGCCCCAGGCCGAGGAGAGGGGTCGCGCGCGGGGCCGGCTGCATGGGACCGGCAGCATAGGCGGCGGGGCGGCGGGGACCGGCCGCCGTGGCCGGGGCGCGACATTTGTGCCCTTCGAAGGGAAACCGCGCGCGCGGCGGTGCGTCCTAGGATCCGAGGGCGGCGTTCGGAGGCCCAATCGGGGGAACTCGGGCCCCGGCTAGGCTAGAAGGCGTCCAGGAACCGCCCGCCGCACCTTCGTGAACACTTCCCACGCACAAACTCGACGTCCGCCGACCGCCCTCGGACGGTGGGCCCTCTTCGGTGCCCTGGCCGCACTCGCGCTCCTCGGCTCCGCCTGCGGCGGGGGCGGCGGCGGAGGGGGCGGCGCTCCCACTCAGGTCAGCTTCGTCTCCCCGGCCCCCTTCGCGGTGCTGGTGGACGGGGACCTCGCGGTGGAGGTGCTTTTCGACGGCGGTGCGCCCAAGGCCTCGACGCTCGAACTGCAGCTCGACGGCCAACCCCTGGCGTTCCAGTTGGTGCCCGGGGGCCTGTCGGCCAACGTCTTCGGCCTGGCGCCGGGGCCGCACACGCTGGTGCTCGCCGGTGTGGGCGGCAACGGCGCGGCGCTCAACGCGGACACCGCCTTCGAGGTTTACGCGGGCGACGGCCCGGGGCCCGACGGCGGGGCGCCCGCGTTCGCCAACCTCGCCAACCGCGGCGCGCTGCTCTTCAGCCAGCGCGGCGCGTCGGGCAGCCAGTTCTTCGGCGAACGTGTGCTGCTCGTGCCCGACCTCGACGGCGATGGTTCGGCAGAGCTCGCCGTGGCGTCGCCGACGCTCGGTACCGGACGTGTGCGCGTGCTTTCGGGTCGCACGGGAGCGCTGCTGTGGGAGACCCTCGGCATCGACGCCGGCGAGCGTTTTGGCCGCGGCATCGCGCCCCACGGGGACCACGACGACGACGGCGTGCCGGACCTCTTGGTCGGCGCGCCTCAAACGGCCAACAGCCGCGGGCGTGTGGACGTGCTGAGCGGCGCGGACGGCACGCGCCTCATCTCCCACTCAGGCCCCGTGCAGACCGTTGCGTTCGAGGACTTCGGCAGCGCGCTCGCCCACGTCGGCGACGTGGACAGCGACGGTGTGCCGGACTTCGCGGTGGGGTCGCCGCTCGCGGACGACAACGGCACGAACTCGGGCGCGCTGCGCATCCTCTCGGGCGCGAACGGCGCCATTCTCGCCGAGCGCTTCGGTTCGGGAATCAGCGCGCAACTCGGTGTGGCGATGGCGACCCTGGGCGACACCAACGGCGATGGGACCCTGGATCTGATCGTGGGCGAGTGGGGCGACGACGAGATCGGCCCCAGCGCGGGCGCGGCGGAAATCGTCTCGGGATCGAACGGCGCGACGCTGCACCGCTTCTTGGCCGACGCGCCCCAGGACCACTTCGGGTTCAGCGTGGGCGCCGCGGGCGACGTCGATGCGGACGGCGTGCCCGACGCAATCGTCGGCGGTTGGGAAAACGGGCAAGTGGCGTTTTGGGCCGGCATGGCGCGTGTGTTCTCGGGCGCCGATGGCTCTGTGATCCACACCTTCTTCGGCACCGCCGCCGAGGACAAGTTTGGCGGCGCCGTGGCGGGTGCCGGCGACGTGGACGGCGATGGCCACGCGGACCTGCTCGTGGGAGCGCTGCAGGAACTGGGCTCCCTCGGCGCCGTGCATCTCTTGAGCGGCGCCACAGGCGCGCTGCTCGCCCGGCACACGGGTTTTGTCGCCAACGGCCAACTCGGTGTGTGGGTCAGCGGCGGGCTCGACCTCGACGGGGACGGGGCACCCGACTACGCGGCCGGCGCGTGGCTGGAGGGCGGCGACAACGGCGCCTTCTTGTCGGGCGCCGCCTACGCGTGGTCGCGCAGGACCGTGCGGCTCGTGCCCGAACGCGCGCGCCTCTCCCTCGGCGCCGGCGGCACGAGCGGCCTCTGTTTCGACGCTGGTCCGGACCGCGCGGGCGAGCCCTACATGCTGATCGGCGGCGTGCAGGCTCCCGGCCAGCCGGCGCCGCCGATGGCGCCGTGGCCCGGTGGTCTGATCGATCCCAACCAAGTGACGTTGGCCGCGACCGCGGGTGGACTCCTCGACGGCAACGGCCGGGCGTGTGTGCAAGTGGTGCTGCCGCCCGCGACGCCGGCGCTCGTCGGCAGCCAACTGCTGCGCCTGGGAATGGTTGGCTTCGCTCCGGACAACGACGACACCAGCCAGATGCTGCGCATCCTGCTGGTGCCCTGACCTCAACCGGGTCCGGCCATAGTCGGCTCCGGCAGGTTCCGGTCGAAGTTGGGTCCGAGGACACGCACGAAGATGTCGAGCCCAAGGCCGCGGCGGCGGTCGGTCCAGACGACCACGAAGCCACCGCCCAAGGGCGCGGTGTGGGGGCTGGTGCGGTCCTCGACGTAGATCGACGGCCGGCGGTTCACGGTCACCGGCGGCCCCAGGGTTCCATCCGCGCCGATGCGCCGCGCCTGGATGTGGTCGCGGTAGGAAATGTCGTCCTCCCACACCACGATGTGGCTGCCGTCGGCGAGTGTCACGAGTTCCGCGAAATCCTGTTCGTTGGCCTTCACGGTGACCGTGAGGGGATAGCTCGTCGGCATGCCCTTCGGGTCGTAGATGCGCGCGAACACGTCGCGGATGGGGCTCTCGTTGCCCGTCCACGCCATCAGGAAACCGCCGCCGACGAGCGGCGCGGCGACCGCATCCAAATCGCCCGTGCGTTCGGGTGTGGGCGCGAAGAACACCTCGCCCTCGAGCAGCGCGAGGTCCGGGCCGAGGAACCGCGCCGAGAGCCGCGTCGGTCCGGCGGGCGGGCCCTGGTCGAAGAGCACCAACCAGCGGCCGTCCTCCAGTCGTGTCAGTGCGGGATTGCGCAGCGACAAACCGCGCGACGGAACCAGCACACGCGGCGCCCGAGTCACGGTGCCCGACGCGCCGATGGTGGCGAGCAGGAGTCCGGGCTCCTTCTCCCCCGCCAACTGCGCGACGTCGACGACCAGGTACCCGCCGTCGTCGAGTGGCGCGGCCGCGGCGCGCCAGTTGGGAGCGGCACCCGCCGATGCCAGTTCGATGGTGGTCGAGAGCGGGCGGTTCTCGCCGTCGACGGCCCGCGCGAGGAGCCGCGTGCGGTTGCCGTCCAGTTGTTTCCACACCGCCAGTGCGGCGCCACCCTCGTTCACGGCGACGATGGGCGAGCGCACCGCACCCGGCGCGCGGCTGTCGCCCATCTCGAACTCGTCCCCCACCAGGCCGCGGGGCGCGACGCGCCGCGCGAAGAGGCGCGATTCGCCAAAACGCCGGTCTTCCCAGGCGATCAGGCCATTGTCGCCGCCGTCGCTTGCCACGGCCGCCTGGGTCTGGTCGGCGCTGGCGCGGTCGGTGTTCCAGCGGCGCTCCTGGCCCTCGAGATCCGCGAGGGAGAACACGCGGTGGTACACGTCGCTGTCGCCGTCGCGGCGGTCGGTCCAGGCGACCACGGCGTGGGTGCCATTGGCGGCGACGAGCGGGCCGCTCGCGCCGCGCGCGTCCGGCCCCGCGATGGGCCGCGGCGGCAAGAGCGGAGCGCCGTTCGGCCCCAGGAAGAGCAGTTCCATGGGACCGCCGAGGTGCCGCTCGTCTCCCGTGCCGCGCCGCTCCACCGCGAGGATCAGGCCGTTGGGCCAGGCGGCGAGGCTCACCCGGGCGAAGTCGCCCGCAAGCGGCGGCAACGCCGGTCCCACGGGCGCGCCGGCGCCGTCGAGGTGCACCAGTTGGAGGCGTTGGTTCTGGACGACCGCGAGCCACCAGCCGGTGTCCGCGCCGTCGGTCGAGGGGGCTCGCACCAGCGCGCGCACCTCGCCAGGGCCCGGGCGCAGCACCGCGGGCGCCTCGCCGCGGCCCCGATGCAGCCACACACTGTGGCCCGCGGGCCCCGACCAAACCGCCGCGAAGCGCCCGTCGCCGGAGGCCGCGACGAGCGGGCCCGTCGACGCGGCGGGACCGCCGGGGTCGAGCTCCACGGCGTCGCCCATCGGCTGCAGGTTCGGGCCGAAGAACTGGCCGAACACCCGCGTGCCCTGGCGCCAAGTCGCCAGCGTCACGCCGCGGGCGTCCACGGCCACGGACGGCGAGCGGCTTGCCTGGCGGTTGTCGCGGCCGGCGGCGGGCCCTCCGCCCGCGGCGGAGACCTCACCCGCCGCCACACCGTGTTCGGTTTCGCGCCCGGTCACCAACCCGAGGGACACAGGCGGCCCGATCACGCCGCCCTCGCCGGTGAAGAAGCGGAGGAACGCGCCCTGCACACCGGGATCCATCGCGAACCACGCGGCCGCGCCGCTGAAGCGACCGCCGGAACCCACGGCGGGTTCGAGCTGGCGACTCGTGCGCGGCCAGTGGATCGGCTGCTCGGGCCCGAGCCCGTTGCCGTCGTTGTCGATGCGCCCGAGGAACGCGCCGACGTTCCCGTGGCGTCCGTCGCGCCACACGGCGGCAAACCCGCCGGGAGCCGCGCTCAGTCCCTCGAGCACCTGGTCCGTCCCGCCGACCGGGTCCTGATGGACCACCGTGTCGTCGAGCCAGACCTCCGCCGGCTGGGGAAACTCCGTGCCCAGGACACCGGAGTCGTGGACCCAGGGACCGGGGGGCATCGGCCCCGCCCAGCGCCGCGCCGCGGCGCGGTCTTGCTGGTCGCCACGGGCCGGCTGGTCGGCGCGGTCCTGGGGCGCGCGCGTGTGGCCGCTCGGGGAAAACCCGAATCCGAGGGTTAGGGCCAACAGTGCGGGGACCAGAGTCGAGTGTTGCATGGGCGCGGGGGGGCGTCGGTTCGGCCGAGGCGGGGGGCCCCGGCGGCCCACGTTGTAGTTAATGCGCACAGATCGCGGAACTGCCCGGGACGCGGAGAGCCGGGCCGTGACCCCCCGGTGACCGGCGCTATCCCCCCGGGGGCGGCCAGGAGGCCCATCCAGGGGGGCTGGTCCAGCCCCCGCCGTGGATACACTCTTGCCCCCATGGAGCCGACCGGGGCCTAGCCCCATGAGAATTCCGCCCCGCGTTGGGCGTAAGGCGCGTGACCCTGTGACCGCCGGCGCGCCGACCTCGGGGGTCCATCCCGTCGCCCGGGACGCCAACGCCCGGGACGCCATCGCCCAGCGAGCCGCTACCCAGCAACCCGCTGCACCGCAACCCGCGGAACAGTGGAACGCATGCAACAGGGCGCTGCTCCATCCGCCGCCCCCAAAGCCTTTCGACTCCCCCCGAACCCGCACAGGACCTATGGGAACTGCCACAAGGTGGTGCCCTCCCACGGATCCAGCGATTGAACTCCACACGGTTCCAGCAACCTCGAAGAGCGGGCACGACCCCGCGCACGTTCCCATGAAACGCATCGTCCCCATCGCAGCCCTCGCCGCCGCCCCGTTCTTGATCGCACTGGTCCCCAGCGAGGAGCGCGTGCAGTTCTCCGTCGCGGAGGGCCTGACGCTCGAGAAGTCCTTCGTGGTCAAGGGCGAGATGAAACTCACGGACTACAACATGCTCATGAACGGCAACCCGCCGCCCATGGACATGGAGATGGACATCACCTCCAGCTTCGAGCAGTCCGCGGACGTCACCGACGAGTACCCGCGCGCCGCGACCGGTCGCCCGAGCAAACTGAAGCGCACCTTCAACGACCTGGCCATGACCGGCTCCACGGCGTCGGTGCAGCCCATGGGCTCCATGGACTTCGACCTGGCGGGCAGCAGCGCCCTCGAGGGTTTCACCGTGATCTTCGACTGGAACGAAGAGGCCGGCCACTACGACGTCACGTACGACGAGGCCAAGCAGGGCGACGCGGAACTGCTCGACGGCCTGGAAGAGGACATGGACCTGCGCGGTCTGCTGCCGACCGCCGCACTCAGCGTCGGTGACACCTACGAAATCGCGCCCAAGTCCCTCCTCAGCGTGCTCGCCCCTGGTGGCAACCTGAGCATCCAAATCGACGACGCCGAAGCCCGTCAAGCGACGATGGGCAACGACGTGAACATGGCCGACGTGCTCACCGACTTGACCGGCACCGTGACCGGCGAGCTCCTCGCCGTGCGCGATGTGGAGGGCCGCAAGGTCGCCGTCATCCGCATCCTGGTCGACGTGGAAGGCGCCGAGGACATGACCTCGCGCATGCAGGACGCCATGGACTCGGCCGAACTGCCCGAGGGCATGGAGATGCAAATGTCCGTCGAGTCCGCGGACCTGGAGCTCTCCTACAAGCTGGAAGGCGAGTTGCACTGGGACCTCGCCGGCGGGCACTTCGTCGCCCTCGAGCTGAAGGGCGAGGCCACCTCCATCGTCGACATGGCGATGTCCATGGACGCGATGGGCCAACAAATGAACATCGAGAACACGGTTTCGATGGGCGGCACCTCGGAGATCAACTTCACCGCGACACGCCGCTGAGAGCAGCCAAGCACACGATCCATCCATGAAAACCTTCACCTCGATGGCCGCTGGAACCTGCGCAGCGGCACTGCTCCTCGCCTGGAGCCCGATCGCAGACAACCTGCGGTTTGCGCCCGAAGTGGGCTCCGCCGCGTCCAAGACCTTCACCTCCAGCATGAGCTTGGAGCTGGACGACCTCTCCGTCCTCGTGGACGGCGAGAACGTGCTCGAGATGTTCGGCGTGCCGGAGTTCAGCCTGACCGCTGAGAGTTCCATCGCCGTCGTCGACGAGTACGGCGGCATGGGTACGGGCCGCCCCACGAAGCTCTCCCGCCTCTACGAGGCGCTCTCGACCAAGTCGACCGTGGACGTGTCCATGGCCGGTGAAGGCGAGAGCCAATCCGACGAAACCGGCAGCGAACTCGCTGGCAAGCGCGTCGTGTTCTCGTGGGACGAAGGCGCGGGTGTCTACAACGTTGCGTGGGCCCCGGACCACAGCGGCGAGGCCGAACTCCTGGACGGCCTCGAAGAGGACATGGACCTGCGCGGCCTGCTGCCCGCGGGTGAAGTCGAGGAGGGCGACTCCTGGGAGATCCCGACGGACGCGCTGAAGGCAATGTGGATGCCGGGTGGCGACCTCGGCTGGGAGATGGACGCCGAGGTGGACGCCGAAATGGAAAGCGCGATGCGCGAAGCGATGACCTCGCTGTTCGGCGACTCCTTTGGCGACAACCTGACAGGCACCCGCACCGCCACCTTCAAGGGCACCCGCGAAGTGGACGGGACCAAGGTCGGTGTCATCGCGCTGGAACTCGATCTCGAGATCGCACTCGATCTGGCCGAGATGATCCAGAAGCTCTTGCGCGAGAACGGCGAGATGCCCGAGGAAGTCGACCTGCAACTGTCGGTCGCGTCGATGAACGCGGCCGTCACCATGGAAGGCGAGCTCCTCTGGAACATGTCCCAGGGTCTCGTGCACGCCATGACGCTGGAAGGCGACTTCACCGCTTCCGTGGAAGTGGAAGCGAGTGTCGAGGCGATGGGCGAGTCCACGGACTTCTCCGCCAGCGCGGAAATGTCCGGCACCCAGTCGATGAAGGTCACCGCCGAAAAGCAGTGACGTTCGGCCCGTGAGCGACAGCGCTGGCCACACATCGGGCCCGCCCCCGGAGCGCGACTCGCTCGCGCCGGGGGCGGGCCCGAACCGTTACGCCGGCGGCGAAGTGCTCGCGGCCATCCGTCGGGCCGCCGAGCTCTTCGCCAACGGCCGGCCGTTCGACGCCCACGAGTGCTTGGAGCCCCATTGGTTGGCGGCGCGGCGCCACGACCCGCCGCTCGCCACGCTGCTGCGCGGTTGGATCCACCTCGCCGCAGCCGCCCACCACGCCGCGCGCGGCAACGGCATCGGGGCCCGCGCGCAGACCGAACGCGCCCTGGCACTGCTCGAAACTCCCGCGGCACGCGCCCGGGCCGCCGAGTTCGGGCTGGCGGCGCTCCCGTTCCCACCCCCAAACGCAGCGGCAGCGGGCCGCTAAGCCAGCAACTGCGCGCGCGCGGCCGCCAGCAAGTCCGCAACGGCGCGCGTCTGCAGCGCGACGGGCAGGTGCCGCTCGGGTGCCACGTGCAGGAAGAGGGCGGCGCGCGCGCGCTCGCCCACGCGCATCAGAAGTTCGCAGTAGGTCGCCTCGCAGACGTAACCACCTGCGTCGGCGCTGATGCGCGGCCAAGCGGCGGGTGTGCGGGCCAGGGCAGCGCGCAGGGACGAGAGTTCGAGGGAGGTTTCGAGCGGTGCGCCGAACTCCGCCGGTTCCGCCGTTTCGCCCGACGCGGACGCCGCCACGTGGCCGTCGTTGTCGGGTCGGGTGGAACGCGGCCGACGCGCCGCGCGCCGCTCCAGCCGCAGGTACGGACCCCGGTGCACCCCGAGGCCGAGGAGCAGGTCCGGCGGCCCCCCCAGCCGGTCGAGGGCCTCGTCGAGGGCCGGCGCAACCCGCGAAAAGGAGACCGGCAGCTCGAGCGCCGTTGCTCGCCAGCCCTCGGGGGGCCGTGCTGCGATGCGTGCGGCGATGGTGCGCGAGGGGTTGTGGGTGACCCCGAGGAAGGGGCCGAATCCGGTGACCAGGACCTGCAACATCGTGGGGAGCGTCCGCCCGCTCCGGCGGGGCGCGCGGCATGGTACCCGCGCGGATTCGAACCGGGCCCTGCGAGGGGTGGTGCGCGGTGACTACACTCCCGCTTCCCGCTCGGCCCACGCCGCGGAAACCAGCCATGAACGACCAAACGAAGCGCCCGCGCCGCGAGACCGTACTCATCGCCAACGGCCAGGGATTCTGGGGCGACTCGATCCTCGGCCCCGTGCGGCTCGTGCGGGAGGGCCCGCTCGACTACCTCACCCTCGACTACCTGGCCGAAGTCACGCTGAGCATCATGCAGAAGCAGCGCGGCCGGGACCCCAAGAAGGGCTACGCCACGGACTTCGTGGCGCTGATCGACCGCATCGCGCCGGAGCTCGTGCAAAAGGGCATCCGCGTGGTCGCCAACGCGGGCGGAGTGAACCCCCGGGCCTGCATGGCGGCGGTGCTCGAGGTGCTCGCCAAACACGGCGCGAAGGGTGTGAAGGTCGCGATCGTCGAGGGCGACGACATCTACGAGCAACTCGACGGGCTGCTCGGGTCCGGCGAGAACCTCGCCAACATGGACACGAAGCGGCCCCTTTCGGACGTACGTTCGAAGGTGACCAGCGCCAACGTGTACCTCGGCGCCTTCCCCATCGCCGAGGCCCTCGACCAGGGCGCGCAGATCGTCATCACCGGGCGCGGCACGGACCCGGGGTTGGTGCTCGGGCCGCTCATCCACGAGTTCGGCTGGGGCAAGGAGGACTGGGACCTGTTGGCGGCGGGCACCATCGCGGGACACATCGTCGAGTGCGGCGCCCAGTGCACGGGTGGCAACTACACCGATTGGCGGCGCATCCCGGACATGGCGATGATCGGCTATCCGATCGTCGAAGCGCGCGCCGATGGCACGTTCGTCGTCACCAAACACGACGGCACGGGCGGCCTGGTCGACGTCAGCACCGTGGTGCACCAGTTGTGCTACGAGATGGGCGATCCGGCGCGGTACCTGACACCCGACGTGATCGCGGACTTCACCAGCGTGAGCCTCGAACAGGAAGGTCCCGCGCGGGTCCGTGTGAGCGGTGCGAAGGGCGCTCCCGCCACACCGACCTACAAGGTGTCGTGTTCCTTCGAGGACGGCTGGAAGGCGACCGGACAGCTCACGATCAGCGGTCCCGATGCGCTGGCGAAGGCCAAGTTGTGCGCGGAGATCGTGTGGAAACGGCTCGCGTACGACGGATTCGAATACGGCCCCGAGGAGCGCCTCGAGGAGTACCTCGGTGCCAACGTCTGCCACGCCGGCATCCAAGTGCCCGGCGCGGCGGATCCCGCCGAAGTGGTGCTACGCATGGGCGTGAAGGGCCCGGACCGGCGCAAGGTCGATCGGTTTGGATCCGAGCTGGTGCCGCTCGTCACCAGCGGTCCGCCCGGCGTGACCGGTTTCGCGGGCGGGCGCCCCAAGGCCACCGAGATCATCGGTTTCTGGCCGGCCCTGCTCACGAAGTCCAAGGTGTCGACACGCGTGACCGTGGTGGAGAGCTGAACATGGCAAAGGTGAAACTGGAACGGGTCGCGGCGGCGCGCTCGGGCGACAAGGGCGAGGGTTCGAACGTCGGTCTGATGGCGCGTTCGGACGCGGCGTTCGAGTTCTTGGAGCGCACGTTGAGCGAGGCCGTCGTGCAAAAACACTTCGCGGGCATCAACCCCGGCGGTGTCACGCGCTACGTCGCGCGCAACATGCGCGTGCTGAACTTTATCCTCGCGGACAGCCTCGGCGGCGGCGGTTCAGCGTCGCTGAAGACCGATGCCCAGGGCAAGACACACGGTCTGGCGCTGCTGCGCATGGAGCTCGATGTGCCCGACGCGGTGTTGGAGCGCACCCCGGCCCCGTGACCGTGCTCGAGGAGCTGAAGGCGCGGGCGCGCGCCAAGCAAAAGCGCATCGTGCTGCCCGAAAGCGGCGATTCACGGGTGTTGCAGGCCGCGGGGATGCTGGCCCAAAGTGGCCTCGCGACGCCGATCCTGCTGCGCTCGAAGGGCATGGGCGAGGCTCCGCAGGGCGTGCTGGTGCTCGATCCATTGAGCGATCCGCGCCTCGACACGTTCGCGGCTGGATTGGTGGAAAGGCGCCGGAACAAGGGACTCGAGATGCCCCAGGCGCGCGAGCTGGTGCAGACGCCGTTGCACTTCGCTGCCGCGCTGTTGCGCCACGGGGAGGCCGACGGCGCCGTCGCGGGCAGTTTGGCCGCAACCGCGGACGTCTTGCGCGCGGGGCTCTATGGGCTAGGCACGGCGAAGGGCCTCGGCACCGTGTCGTCGTGTTTCTTGATGGTGCTCGACGGTGGCAAGGGCCAGGCCCTGACGTTTGCCGACTGCGCCGTGGTGCCGGACCCGACGGCGTCGCAGCTCGCCGACATCGCGATCGCGTCGGCGGAGACGCACCGTCGGCTCGTGGGCGAAACCCCGCGCGTCGCGTTGCTCTCGTTCTCGACGAAGGGCTCCGCGAGCCATGCGAAGGTCGACAAGGTGATCGAAGCGGGCGAGCTGCTGCGCCAGCGCGCGCCCGATCTGACGGTCGACGATGAGCTGCAGGTGGACGCCGCGCTCGTGCCCGAAGTGGCGCTGCGCAAGGCGCCGCGCTCGCCGCTCGCGGGCCGCGCCAACGTGCTGATCTTCCCCGACCTCGACGCGGGCAACATCGCCTACAAGTTGACGCAGCGGCTGGCCGGCGCCGAAGCGCTGGGCCCCCTGGTGCAAGGCCTCGCCAAACCGTTCATGGACCTGTCGCGCGGCTGCACCGCCTCGGACATCGTGCACGTGGCGGCAATCGCCGCGCTGCTGGCCGACTGACACGCGCGGCCTGCCCCCGCCCCTATAGGGGCGCGCCCCTGTCCGCGCCCAAGGGAACGGTGCGTGGGCCGGGTGCGCGGGGGCCGGGTGCGCGGGCCTCCTGGCCCGCCTTGGAGCGCGGGGTTGTTCCCCGCGGTGCGACGCCCCTTGGGCGCGGACAGGGCCGCGCCCCTACAGACCGCCCTTGGGGCACCGGGTCGGGAACAAGGCGGGCCGGGAGGCCCGCGCACCCGGCTCCCCTGCCTAATCCCAGGCCCGCCAGGCGGTTGGGCTGGCGCAGTGGTGTTCCCCGGACCGCCCTCTTGACGGCGGGCCCGCGCGGCCGAAAGATGACCCATCAACTCATCTAGACCGGTCGAGGGAACAGGCCCGACGACACCGGGGCAACCAGCGCAGGAGCGCCAGGTGCCACTTCCTGCGGGGATCCGACCGGGTCCGCCGACAGATGATCCCGAGTTCTCCCGCGCCCCAACCGGGGCCGTGCGGACCCCGAGCCACGGCCTAGACGGCCCGGCCGGGGCTCCGGGGAAGAGGGACGCCGTCCGGCGGCTGGGTTTGGTCCCCACCAACCCCAACCGCCTCGACAAGGCTTCCCACTCCCATGAGCACCTCCCTTCTGCGCCCCACCGGCGCCCCCGCCCACTCCGACGCGTTCCAGACCTCCGGCTCCTCCCCGGGACGCCGCAGGGTCCACCTGGTCGGTCTGGGCCCTGTCGGCCGGGCCTTTGTCTCCCAGGCACCCGCGCGCGGTTTCTCGATCGTCGCGCTCAGCGACTCCGCCGCGACGATCTACGCCAAGGAGGGCTTCGCGCCCGCCGAACTGGCCGCGGTTGCCTCCCACAAGGCGGCGGGCCGGCCCCTCGCCGACTACCCCGGGGCCGCGCGCCTGCCCCTCGAGGTCGCCCTGACGTTCGTGGCCGCGGACTTCGTGGCCGACGCCGCGACGACCGACTTCGAGCGGCCCGGTTTGGCCGTCGAGCGCATCCACTGGGCCCGTCGGGTCGGCTCGCGCGTAGCCGTGGCGGGCAAGGACGCACTGGCCGTGGCCGCGGAGAAGCTCGCGCTAGCGGGCGAGCGAGCGCCCCTCGGCATCCACGCGGCGCTCGGAGGTACCGGCCGCGCGCTCCAAGCGCAGCAGGCGGAACTCGCGCGCCGCTGCACGTCCCTGGCGCTCGTCGCCAACGCGAGCACCACGTTCCTGCTCGAGGCGCGCGCCGCGGGCGCCGACCCCGAGTCGGCCAAACGGGAAGCCCGCGCACTGGGTTGGCTGGAGGGCGACGGCGCCGCGGACCTGAGCGGCCGGGATGCCGCGCTCAAGCTGGCCGCCGTCGCGCGGCTCGTGCTGGGTTGGCGCGGTGCGCTCGCGGAACTGCCGCTCGTTTCCGAGTCCGACCTCGACGGCGCGGCCGGTTTGGGACGTTCGGGCGTGCGCCTGGTCGGCCGGGCGCGCCGCGATCGCCGCGGCCAGGTCGAGTTCACGCTTCGCTACGAGGTGCTCGCGAAGGGCCATCCGCTGCGCGCGCCCCTCGGCACGGTCGCGTACAGCTACACACTCGACGACGGCCGGACAGTGGTGCACCTGGGCGATGGCATCGGGCCCGAGCGCACGGCACTGGCCCTGATCGAAGACCTCGAAGCACTCAGCGCCGTCGCGGGAGGTGCAGCGTGAGCCGTGTGCTCGAACTCGACGGGAGCGCGGGTATCGCGCACCTCGGCGATCGTTTCGAACTGGTCGCGGGCGGATGCATCGAAGGCGGCGTCGTCGCCTTCGAACGCCACGGCCCGCCCAATGCGCCGCTGCTCGTGGCCCTCGGCGGCATCAGCGCGGACCGGCGCGTCGGGCGTTGGTGGAGCCGACAGGTCGGCCCCGGCCGCTGCTTCGATACCAACTCGTTCCAGTGCCTCGGCATCGATTGGATCGGCGGCGCCGGCGCGAGCAGTTCGCCGCAAGGGGGCTGGCCGGGCCCCGACCAGGTGGTCGACGCACGGGACCAGGCTCGCGGCCTGGTGCAGGTGCTCGACGCCTTGGGCGTCGGGCGCGCGGCGCTGCTCGTGGGTGCCTCCTACGGCGGCCAAGTCGCGCTGGCAGCGGGCGCGCTCCATCCGAAGCGTTTTGGCCGGCTCGCGGTGCTCGGCGCCGCGCATCGGGCCGATCACAGGACCGTCGCGCAGCGCAGCCTCGTGCGCCGCGTGCTGGAGTTGGGCGCCAAGTGCGGCGCACAACACGAGGCCCTCTGCATCGCGCGCGGGCTAGGTTTGGTTACGTACCTGGGCGCGGGCGAGTGGGAGCGGCGTTTTTCAGCAGCTCTCGACGTCGGGCCTTGGCTCGAACACCAGGGCCGGCGTTTTGCGCAAGCCTTCGACGCGGCGGCCCTGTGGCGGTTGACTCTGTCCCTGGACCGATTCGCGTTGGATCCCGAGCGCATCCAGGTGCCCCTGGCGCTGCTCTCGTTCGATGGCGATCTGGTCGTGCCGCCGTCGCTCGTCTCGGAACTGGCGGAGCGCTGCGCGCGGCCCGCGGGGCACCAGACCCTGCCCACCGAGTTCGGTCACGACGCCTTCTTGCGCGAGCACGAAGCTGTCGGCGACTGGCTCGTGGCACAACGGGACGCGGCCTTGGCCGAGGGAGGTGCGCAGTGAGCAGCACACCTCTGCAATCGGCGACGCCGCGCGCCCCCGCCACGGCCGCCGTTCGGGCGGGCATCGAATCCGACGGGCAGTTCGGCGCGATCGTGCCGCCGCTCCATCTCTCGGCGAACTTCAGCTTCGCCGCGCTCGGCGAGCGCCGCACCTACGACTACACCCGCAGCGGAAATCCGACGCGGGATCTCTTCGGCGCGGCGCTGGCCGAGCTGGAGGGCGGCGCGGGCGCCGTGGTGACTTCTTCCGGCATGAGCGCGGTGAGGCTCGTGCTGGAACTGGTGCCGCGCAGCGGCCTCGTCGTGGCGCCCCACGACGGTTACGGCGGCACGTTCCGGCTGTTGAAGGCGTTGGAGCGACAGGGAGCCCTGACCCTCGAGCTGTTGGACTTCGCCGACGGGCCGGCGTTCGAACGTGTGCTCGCGCGGGGACCGTCGCAGGTGTGGATCGAAAGCCCCAGCAATCCTCTGCTTCGGCTCGTCGACATTTCGGCCACCGCGGCCCGCGCGCGCGACGCCGGCGCGCTGGTGGTGGTGGACAACACGTTCCTCTCGCCGCTCTTGCAACGGCCCCTGGACCTCGGCGCACACATCGCGGTGCACTCGACCACGAAGTACCTCAACGGTCACAGCGACATTGTGGGAGGCGCGGTGGTGTGCCGCGCCGCGGAGCTCGTGGAGCAGCTCACCTGGTGGGCCAATTGCACGGGAGTCACGGGTGCACCCTTCGACGCCTGGCTGGCGCTGCGCGGTCTGCGCACACTCGATGTGCGCCTCACACGGCAACAGGAGAATGCGCGCGTTCTGGCGCACCGACTCCTCGCATCGCCGGCGGTGTCGCGGGTGCACTACCCCGGGCTCGACAACCATCCGCAGTTCGAGCTGGCCCAGCGGCAGCAGCGCGGACCGGGGGCGATGTTGTCGTTCGAACTCGAGGGCGGCCGCGACGCCGCGGCGCGTTTTGCGAAGGGCCTCGCGCATATCTCCCTGGCGGAGTCGCTGGGCGGAGTGGAGACACTGCTGGCGCACCCCGCGACGATGACCCACGCCGCGATGACCCCCGAGGCCCAGGCCCGCGCCGGCATCGGACCGGGCCTACTGCGCCTCTCCGTCGGAATCGAGCACACCCTCGACCTCGAGGCTGACCTGAGCCGCGCACTCGAGCGCGCAACTTGATCCGCACCCTTCGCCCCCCGCCGCAGTAGCCCGCGGCAGGGGGCACACCCCGCCGGGTGCGCGGGCCTCCTGGCCCGCCTTGGAGCCAACCCCGTCGTGCGATCTGTAGGGGCGCGGCCCCGTCCGCGCCCAAGCGCCCGTCCGAAGGGGCAACGCCCCGCCCGATAGTAGCCTGGGGCATCGCCCCAGGTTCGTTCGACGATCGCCGCAAGGGCTGAAGGCCCGCCCCATGAAGTTGGCGCGGTGCGCTGGAGCGGGCTTTCAGCCCTTGCACGGTCTCTATGCACGACCTGGGGCGTTGCCCCAGGCTACTATCGGCCGCGCCGTTGGCGCTTAGGAGCGCCGGTGGCGCGGCGGAGAGCGTTGGGGCGTGGGAGCGCTGGTGGCTCAAGCTCCGTGCGCCCAAGGCGACGCCCACATCGATGCGTGCGTGCGCGTACTCGCTGCGGCGCAACCCATTGCGGATTCGGTGTGTTCGGCCGCAAACTTGTGCGGGGCTCCGAGCCACACTTCGCGCCGGAACCGTTGTGTTTGACGGGAACGTGCGCCCGTCCGAAGGGGCAACGCCCCGCCCGATAGTAGCCTGGGGCAACGCCCCAGGTTCGTTCGACAATCGCCGCAAGGGCTGAAGGCCCGCCCCATGAAGTTGGCGCGGTGCGCTGGAGCGGGCTTTCAGCCCTTGCACGGTCTCTATGCCCGACCTGGGGCGTTGCCCCAGGCTACTATCGGTCGCGCCGTTGGCGCTGAGGAGAGCGGTGGAACGCGCGCTTCTAGGCGCCTACGCCGCGCGCAGGCGCGGCGCGAGGAGCCACGCGCCTGCGTACAGCACCGCCGCGATCCAGATCACGGCGCTGAAGCCGAGCGCGATCGAGAGCACGATCGTCATCACGCTGCCGATGACGGACGTGTAGCCGTTGACACCCCAGGCCCACGCGGTCAGGCGGCTGTCGCCCTTGGCGATGCGCGACAGGCCGAGTGGGAATGGCATGCCCATGGCGATCCCAAGGGGCGCGAGCAGCAGCAGCGAGACGACGATGCGCAGCGGGGTCGACCACATCAACGTCGCGTCGAACACCCAGCCGGAGAACAGAGGGAAGAGGGCCGCGAACAGCACGACGACCGCGAGCGCCTTGCGTGGATCGCCCACCCGGGCCGAGAGGGCCGCTCCCATGCCGCTGAAGATCAGGATGCCGAAGAGCACGACGGCCAACGAATACAGCGGGTTCCCGAGGTACAGGATGAAGCGCTGCGCGAGCACGACCTCGACCAGGATGAACCCCGTGCCGAGGGCCGCGAAGTACCCCAGCACCGGCAGCGTGCGGCTGCCCGGCAGGTCCTTTGCCAAACGCCTCAGCGGCGCGATCACGAAGAACCACGCGACGGCCGCGAGCAGCGCCAGCAGCACCATCAGGATGCCGTGGGCCGTGATGCCCCCCAGCACGTTGAAGAAACTCTCGCGCTGGAAAAGGTGGCGGAAGCGCGACGTCTCGAAGAAGAACGGCCGGTCGTCCGTCGGCGGGGCCACGTCGTAGGGATAGGCGGCGAAGTACGCCACTTTGTCCGGCGCGGCGGCAAAGGCCTCCCACTCGTTCTGGATCGGCTTCTTGGTGACCGGGTGGTTCCAGATCACCGGCCGCGCTGGATGGTAGAGCGCGCGGAAGTTGAGCTGCGCCGAAGTCGCGTCCAAGGTCGCAAGATCTGCTTCGCTGAACGGCTCCGCGCCGAACAGGATCACACTGAAGCCCTGGCTCTCGACCAAGTAGATGTGTTTGCCCGGGTCCTCCACACCGCGGTTCGCGAGCGCCGTGTACGCGAGCGTGAAGAGGCGCAGCGTTTCGCGCGGATGCCCAGTCGTCGGATCCGGCAGCACCCAGCGCGTCAGCGTCACCAAACCACCGGGCTTCGTGCGGTCGAGGTAGGTCTCGAACGCCTGGATCGTGTAGAGGAAGTTCTCGCTGAGCGTGAACGCGCCGGCTTGGGTCGTGCTCGCGGTATCCACACCCGAGAGCTGCACGACGTCGTACTTGCGCTCGTCGCGCTCGAGGAAGTGCCGCCCCTCGGCCACGTGGATCTCCACGTGGGGGCTGGCTTCGGGGTCGTACAGCCGTCCCTGGAAGTCGAGGAACACGTCCTTGACCGCGCGCACGACACCGGGGTTGATCTCGACGCCGACGATCTTCTTGGCGCCGAATCGCTCGGCCGTCATCAGGTCCATGCCGCCGCCGGCGCCGATGCACAGGATCTCGGCCTCGGGTCGGATGCGGTGCACCAAACCGGCGGGCAGGAACTCGAGCACCTCGGGCGGACGTCCGTCCGTCGTCTCGTCGTACCGGCGCCACTCGGGCACGTTCGTCATGGCCCACGAGTCGATCGTGATGCCCTTTTGCCGCGGCAGTTCGCCGCGCCACGCCGACGACAGACCCCAAAGGCCCCAGCCGGGCAGACCCCGTGGCCACGTGAACGCGTCCACACGGCTCAAGGACGTCCACTCGGTGAACTCCACCAGGGACGCGGGTTCCGTGATCACACTGCCGTCCTCGCGCCGCGGCACCTGGGCCATGTCGACGGGGATGCGGTCCCCGAATGGTGTGACCGCAAAGGCGCCCGCGTCGGTCAGCTCGTAGCGCGTGAACACCACCCGTGTGCCGTCCTTCAAGATGGCCGCCTGGGGCCGGTTGTCGCGGTCCCACTTCTCCACGTGGTAGAGCGGCTTGCTCGCCGGCGCCGCTAGGTGCCAGAGGGCGTCGCGCTCCGGCAGGCCAAAACAGAGGGCCACCAGCAGCGCTCCGGCCGCAGGCACGTGCATCGCCGCGCGGCCGCCGTCGAGGGCGAACGCCAGGCCGCCCAACGCCACCAGCAGCGCCGACACGAGCACCACATCCGGCGCGGACAGGTGCAAGCCATCGAAGAGCGCGATGGCGAGGCCGCAGCCGGCGCCCGATCCCAGGAGGTTGGCGCTGTAGACCTTGCTCGCCCGCTCGCGGTGCAGGGTCAGGGTCGCGCTCACCGCCGCGCCCATGAAGTAGAAGGGCACGATCAGCGCGAGGATCAGGAAAACGAACGCCCCCTCGTTGCGGTCGGCGATCAGCGTGAACGCATCGACCCGCGTGTGCACGACCAGCCAGAGCACCAACACGCTCGCCACCGCCGCCCAACCGGACAGCCGCGCAAAGAGGTCCGCTCCGCCCTCCAGGATCTGCGGCCGCCGGGCCAGGACCACGCCGCTGATGGCGAAACCCAGCATGGCGATCGAGATCACGAGGAACCCGAAGTGGTACCAGAGCACGATCGAGAAGACCTTCGTCAACGCGACCTGCTGCAGCAGGAGCCCCGCGGACACCAAGAAGAGCGCGAGGAGGCGCGCGGCGGGCACGGGGGCGGGTTCGTGGCCGACGTGGCCTTGCTTCGCTGTCATGGGGATCGGCGGGGGGACGGGCGGCGGTCGGCCCGATGGGCCTGTCGGCGAAGAGGATACGGGGTCGACCCGCGGGACCGGGCGCCTGTTGCGCGGACTTGGGCGCGGGGGACACGTGGGGCCGCGTTGGGAAAGAGCGCCTCGAGTCCCTGCCCAAGGGCGCCTCTGGTAGGCTCCCCGACCCAGGAGGCACCATGCATCCAGTCCCCCCCATCCAAGGCGCCGCACGGGCGCTTTTGGCCGCGCTCGCCGCATGCAGCGCAGGCTGTGGCCCTGGCCACACCGTGGCGGCCGCCGGTCCCGCGGCCGCTGGAGCATTGGCCGCGCCTGAATCCGCGCCGATCCCGGCCGCCCGGCCCGTGCCCCGTACCGAGGACCTGGGCCGCGACCTGAGGGTCGAAGTGCTCGCCGAGGGCACCGGGCCCGCGCTGGCTCCGGGCGCACGCGCCCGCATCCACTACCGGGCGCTCGCCGCCGGTGCGGAACAGCCCTTCGACAGCACACGGGGCCGCGGCGTCCCCTTCGCCGTCGACCTTTCGCGCACACCGATCGTGCCCGGCCTGCGCCTGGCCCTCGAGGGCCGCAGGGCCGGCGACGAACTCCGGGTCCACGTGCCGGCGGCGCTCGGCTGGGCAGACCTCCCCTCCGCGCCGGTCCCGCCCGGCACCGATCTCGTCTTCGAAGTCCACATCGTCTCGGTGCCATGAAACGAGCGGCGCGCTTCTTCCTCGCCTTGACGGCATCGTTGGCACTCGGCGCCACTAGCTCGTGTGCGCTGTTCCGCGCCCGGCCGCCGGTGTATCCCAGTGAGGAACGCGCGGACGGACTGGTGGTCCAAGACCTGCTCGTGCCCCGCAACCTGGACCTGGCGCAGGCGGCGGACGGCGACCGTGTCACGCTCGACTACGTCGCCCGGGTGAAGGACGGCGAGGTCGTCGACTCGAGCCTAGAGCGCGGCCAACCCGCGGTCTTCGTGCTGGGCAACGGCGAAATGCCCCTCGTCGGCCTGGACCGCGGTGTCATCGGCATGCGCCTCGGCGGCCGGCGCCGCATCCTTGCGCCGCCGGGACTGGCGTTCGGCGAGGCGGGTGTACCGGGCCTGGTGCCTCCCGACGCGACCATCGACTTCACGGTCGAGTTGGTCGGGCTCGAGCCAACGGACGGCTGATCGGCCCCACACGCGTCGCCGGCAACGACCAGCGCCCCCGGCGGTCCACTGGGGACCGCCGGGGGCGCTGCGAATGGAGCTAGGCTCGGGTCCTAGGTCCGTCGTGCGGGATCAGTCGAGCGAGGGCTTGCTGTCGCAGGCCTTCTTCTCGGTGCACTCCGTCTTGGCTTCCGTGCACTCCATCTTGGCTTCGCTGCACTCGGCCTTGGCCGCGGCGCTGCACTCGGTCTTGGCGTCGGCCGGGGAGGCCAGCACGCCGGCTTCCACCATGGCGTACTCGCCCGCCTTCACTTCGTCGCAACCGGCGGGGTCGCAGGCGACCGGATCGCAGGCCACGTCGGCGCAGTCGGTCTTGGCGGCGCAGCAGTCGTCGGTCTTCGCGGTGTCGGAGACCGTGGTCACCGCGACGGCTTTGTCGGCGTCGCCGGCGCAGCAGGGCATGTTGTTGCCGAAGTAGGCGTAGCCACCGCCGGCGGCGGCGAGGGCAAGGGCGATCGTGAGGATGGCTTTCATGGTCGTTCTCCCGGGCGTGGCCCGGTCAATGGAGGCTGGGTCGGAAGCAACCGCGTGTGGCCCCGGACTCGGAACCCAAGGACACGGTCGCACGGAAAGAACGCGACGCGGGAGACAGCCCCCTCGGGGGCCCGCTTCCCGCGGCTAGCGGTCGGGACAGAGTATCTTCGCCCGCTCAGAGGGGCTACGGATAGGAACGCCCGGCCGTGACATGTAAGTTTTGGGAACTGGCGGCGGAGTGTGCAGAACCCCGCCCGGGGGGTGCCCCCGCAGCCCCCCCCGCAGCCCCCCCGCGCCTTTCCCGGCCAATCCGGGCCCTCGCGGTGCGCGGAAAAAAGGGCCCGGGCCGCACCGATTGGCGCGGGCCCGGGCCCCCGAGGGCGCCCGAAGGGGCTCAGGCCAGGGACGGTGCGCCGTAGCGCTCCTGGGTTTCCGTCGGGATGTACTTGTCGAGGTGGGCCAGCTTTTCGGTCTCCTTGATGAGGTTGCGCGCGATGACCATGCGCTGGACCTGGTTGGTGCCCTCGTAGATCGCCAGGATCTTCGCGTCGCGGAAACACTTGGCGATGGGGTAGTCCTCCATGAAGCCGTAGCCGCCGAAGATCTGGACCGCGTCCGTGGCCACTTCCATGGCCGTGTCGGTGGCAAAACACTTCGCCATGGCGGCGATCTTCGTGACCTCGGGCTCACCCGCGTCCACGGCGGCGGCGCAGGAGTAGACGAGCCAACGCGCGGCCTGCGTCTTCATGGCCATGTCCGCGAGCATCTGCTGCACCATCTGGAAGCTCGAGATCGGCGCGCCGAACTGCTTGCGGCGGCCGGCGTAGACCAGGGCCAGGTCGAGGGCGCCTTGGGCCGCTCCCACGGCCTGCGCGGCGACACCCGGGCGCGCGTTGTCGAGCGTCATCATGGCGTGTTTGAAACCCATGCCGGCGCGGCCGCCGATCAGGTTGTCGACGGGCACACGAACACCGTCGAAGTGCGTCTCCACGACCGGCACCGTGCGGATGCCCATCTTGTCCTCGACCTTGCCGATCGAGAAGCCGGGAGTGCCCTTCTCGACCACGAACGCGCTGATGCGGCGCGACTTCGAGGTGGGGTCGCTGACGCAGAACACCGAGTAGATGTCCGCCACACCGCCGTTGGTGGTCCACTTCTTCTCGCCGCGGATGACCCAGTCGGCGCCGTCCTGCTCGGCGCGCACGGCCAGGCCACCGGCGTCGGAGCCGGCGCCCTTCTCCGACAGGCAGAACGCGCACAGCTTCTCGCCCTTGGCGACCAGGGGCAACCAGCGCTTCTTCTGCTCCTCCGTGCCGCCCAGGAGGATCGGGAAGGAGCCAAGGGCGTTCACCGCGAAGGCCACGCCGAAGCCCGAATCCGCCCGGGCCAGCTCTTCCGTCACCATCGCGAGGGCCAGCACGCCGGCGCCCACGCCACCGTATTCCTTGGGGATCCAGGTCTTGAGGAGCCCGGCGTCGGCCACGGCCCGCATGGCGTCGAAGTTGTACTCCTGGGCCTTGTCGAACTTGGCCGCGTTGGGGCGCACGTGTTTCTCGGCGATCTCGCGGGCCTTGGCCTGGAGTTCGCGGGCGAGATCACTGAAGACGACGTTTTGCAGCATCGGATGACGGGGGGCAGTGGGGTTTGCTCGAGGGGCCGGGAGTATAGCCGCCTGCCCCGGGTCCCTTGGCCCTCCCGGAGCCGGGTCGAGACGGGCGGACCCGACCGTGGCGGGGCGCTCGGTCCGTAGCCGACGCGGTTCGGCCGCGAATCTGGACGCAGCCGCGCAACCCCGGGCCGTTGGGCGCAGTCCATGGGGGGCGCTACGGTAGCCGGCAGGTTGCCTCCATGACCCACCCCCACGAGCCGCCCTCAGCCCCCTACCACCTCCTGGACCGCGCGGCCAAGGAGGCGCACCAGGCCGCGACCCTGGCGCCATTCGCGCTGCGGAGCGCCGCCAGCCGGGGCCGGCGTGTGCCCGAGGAGCCCGACGAACTGCGCACCGAGTTCGAGCGCGACCGCGACCGCATCGTGCACGCGACGGCGTTCCGGCGGCTGATGTACAAGGCTCAAGTTTTTGTGAACCGCGAGGGCGACCACCACCGCACGCGGCTCTCGCACAGCCTCGAGGTGGCGCAGGTGGCGCGCTCCGTGGCCAGCGCGCTGCGGCTCGAAGTGGACTTTGCAGAGGCCCTCAGCCTGTGCCACGACATCGGGCACCCGCCGTTCGGTCACCGCGGCGAATGGGCGCTCGACGAGTTGATGAGGTCCCACGGCGGCTTTCGCCACAACAACCAGGTGCTGCGTGTGGTGGATCGATTGGAGCGGCGCAGCCCGGCGTACGAAGGCCTCAACCTGACACGCGAACTGCGCGAGTCGCTGCTCAAACACGAAAAGGCCGAGGACTGGCCCGCCGAGTTCGACCCGCGCCCCCGTTGGCCGTACTTGGAGGCGCAGGTGGTCGACCTCGCGGATTCGACCGCGTACGACGTGCACGACATCGAGGACGGTCTGCGCGCGGGCATGTTCGAAGAGGCGGATCTGATCGAGGCCTCCAGTCTGTGGCGCCTGGCGCGCGAGCGTGTCGAGACACGGCACCGGGGGTTCCTCGCCAGCTCGGGCGACGTCAACCTGCGCGTCAAGCGCACGTCGAACGAGCTGATCAAACTCTGCATCGTCGACCTGATCGAGGCGTCGTTCGAGCGCATCCAAGCAGCGGACTTGAAGTCGCCAGAGGATGCGCGCCAAACCCAAGGCATGCTGATCGGCCACTCGGCCGCCGTGGAACCTGCCGTGGCCGAACTGGCGAAGTTCCTGTTCCGCGCCTTCTACCGCCACCCCCACCTCCTGGCCCTGGCCGACCACGCCAAAGCGATCCTCGGCGTGCTGTTCACGACCTACACCAAGGACCCGGCCCAACTCCCCCGCTGGTACCGCCTGTGGTGCGACCAAGTGGGCGTGCCGCGCTCGGTCTGCGACTACCTGGCCGGCATGACCGACCGCTTCGCCGAACGCGAATACGAACGCATCACCGGCCGCCCCGCGCCATCAGCGGCGCAGGACGTCTGAGCACCGCGGCCGCGCGCACCGCAACCATTGCCAACGGCATGGGCCGGGCCTTCAGCCCGGACCGGTTCTGCTGCAATACCTGGGGCGTTGCCCCAGGCTACTATCGAGCGGGGCGTTGCCCCTTCCGGACGCGCGTGCGTTTGTCGCCCGACACACCGCGTTCGGCGCGATGCAAGTCTCCGAAGCGCCAAAGGCGCGGCCAATCGTAGCCTGGGGCGTTGCTCCTTCCGGACAAACCGCGCGCACGGTCCTCGGCACGTGGACATCCGTGCCGACATCCGTGCGACGTCGTCGGTGCGCGGACATGTCGGTATTGCGCGCCAACGGCGCTGCCAATCGTAGCCTGGGGCAACGCCCCAGGTTTCGGTGAAGAGCCCGACAAGGGCTGAAAGCCCGCTCCATCGCAGACCTACACCGCAACCGGCCAACGGCATGGGCCGGGCCTTCAGCCCGGACCGGTTCTGCTGCAATACCTGGGGCGTTGCCCCAGGCTACTATCGGGCGGGGCGTTGCCCCTTCCGGACAAACCACGCGCACAACCCTCGGCACGCCAACATCCGCGCCAACATCCGCGCCAACATCCGCGCCAACATCCGCGCCAACATCCGCGCCAACATCCGCGCCGACATCCGCGCCGACATCCGTGCGGACGTCCGTGCGAATTCGGTGCCGACTTCGGTGCGACGACTTCTGTGCAATGACTTCCGCGCGATGATTCCGGTGCGACGACTGCAGCGCGCGGGCATGTCGGTTTTGCGCGCCAACGGCGCGGCCGATAGTAGCCTGGGGCAACGCCCCAGGTTTCGGTGAAGAGCCCCACAAGGGCTGAAAGCCCGCTCCATCGCATGCCGAGGCCGCAACCGGCGAGCGCCGCGCGCCGTCAATCCTGTTTCGTGCCGGCGACGTAGAAGCCCGAGACTTCCTTGTTCAGGACGCCGTGTTCATCCCACTCGGTGCGCAATCCCTCGAACTTGCCGTCGAACGTTTCGCCGTGCGCGGCCATGACGCCATTCGAGTGCCACGCCGTCCACGGACCGACGGCCTTGCCGTCGAAGTAGCTGCCGGCCAGGATCCGCTGGCCGTTTGTGTCGTAGTCCTCCCAGTACCCCTGGCGGAGGCTCCCGTCCCAGCCGCCGACCTCTGCGACGGTTCCGTCCGGATGGAAGATCGTGAGCACGCCGTCGCGGACCGAATAGGTTCCCGCCGGAAGCCGCTGCTCGCCGCCATCGGGGAAACGCATCACCAGTTCCCCCGCTTCGGCTGCCGCGAGACCTGTCGGCACTGTGGTGTCGTGGGCGGTCCGCTCGGTTTGGATCGCGGGCTCGGCCACCATCCGGGCGGCGTCGCCGTCGGGAGTGGGACCGGCGAGGTCGGAAGCCGCGACGGCCGGCGTTTGCAGCCCGATGTTGGGGCCGTCGCCGATGCCAGCGAGCTCGGGACGCGCGGCAGCGGGGATCACGGCGCTCTGCCGGCGATTTGACGGCTCCCACAGCAGCGCCGCCGCCGCCGCGGAAAGTGCGAGGGCCGCCCCAGCCAGGGTGAACGCCGTTTCTCGTCGCATCACAAACCCCGCCCGCAGGCGCGGTGGATGCCAGGGTAGCCACCGGGGCGGCCTTGGGGGCAGGCGTTCCGCTCGGGCGCCGTCGGGATCGGGCGAGGAGCGCCCGACGAGCGCCGTGTGGTCGCGGCTATGCTCCTTGGAGTATGGCGCTGGCGGATTTGCCCTATGAGTTTGTGGATCCGGGGCTGCTCGAGTTGGCCTTGACCCACGCGTCGCTCGAGCGGCGGGCGGATTACGAGCGGCTCGAGTTCTTGGGGGATGCGGTGCTCGATCTCGTGGTGGCGGAGGCGCTCTACCGCGCCCATCCCTCGTTCGACGAGGGGCGCATGACCGAGTGGAAGGCGCGCATCGTGTCGCGGGCGGCGTTGGCGGAGGTCGGGCGGCGGCTCGATCTCGGGCGGCGGCTCAAGGTCGGCGCGGGCTTGGCGGGGCGCGCCCTGCCCCGGTCGGTGTTGGCGGGGGTCTACGAGGCGGTGCTCGGCGCGGTGCACTTGGACGGCGGCTTCGAGCGCGCCCGGGCCTTTGCCATCGAGACCCTGGGGCCGACCCTGTCGGTGGCCCTCGACGAGGCCGCGGGCGACGACCCGGACCCGATCGGCCGGGGCGAGCACCACAATCCCAAGCAGGCCCTGCAGGTCCTGGCCCAGAGCCGCGGCGGCGAGGGCCCGCGCTATGTGTTCCTGGAGGCGCGCGGCCCGGCACACGCCCGCGCCTTCCGGGTGGCGGTCGAATGGGGCGGGCGACGGTTCCCCAGCGGCTTCGGCCGCACGCGCAAGGAGGCGGAGCGCCACGCGGCGCTCGAAGCCCTTCTGCGTGTGGAGCCCGACAGTTGGCCCCTCGCAGAGCCCCCCCCGGGCGGCCCATACTGACCGCCTGGATGCCCGCGGGGCGCCAAAGAATGAAAGAAGCGCGCGAGCCGGGAGCGATCGAGACGGTGCCACAACCGACGGTGCCACAACGCATGGCGCCCTCCGACCTCGACGGCCACGCCCCCTTCGAGAGTCTGGTGCGCGCGCTGGGGCGCAGCCGCGACGTCGCCGCCGGCAGCCTGTGGGGTTCGGCGCAGGGTCTGGTGCTGGTGAACCTGGTCCGGCGCCTCGGGGGCGACTGGCTGATCGTGTGTTCGACCGAGCCCGAGGTCGCCGCGCTCGAGGACGACCTCGAAGCGTTTGGACTCGTGCCCTTCGTCCTGCCGGCCCGGGACGAGGGCGGCATGGGCGGCGACGGCGTGCGCAAACGCTTGGCCTTCGCCCAGGCCTTCGCGGGCCCCGAGGAACGCCGCCCGCGGGTGACCCTCGCCTCACAACTGTCCCTCCTGCAACCGCTGCCGGCACCGCAGGACCTGGAGGGTCGCTTCTTGCACCTCGAGACGGGGCAGCGGCTCGACGCCGACGACCTGCTCGCGCGCCTCGTCACCGCGGGGTACACGCGCCAGCCCCTCGCCGAGCGCCCCGGCGAACTCTCGCTGCGCGGCGACATCCTCGACGTCTATCCGTTTGCCAGCGAACTGCCGCTGCGGATCGAACTCTTCGACGCCGAAATCGAATCGCTGCGGAGCTTCGATCCCGAAACGCAGCGTTCGATCGAGTCCGTGCCGCGCCTTTCGGTGTGCCTCGCCGCGGACGCGGGCGGAGTGGAGGACGGGCGCGGGGTGCTGCCGAGCGCGATGGTGTCCCTCGAAACACGCATCGTCGAAGTGGAGCCGTTGCGGCTCGCGGACCAGCGCCAGGGGCTGGCGGTGCGCTCGAGCGCCCACGTGCGCGCCCTCGACCTCGAGCGCGCCGAGTTCACCCGCCGTCGCCGCCTCACGCTGCAGAGCCTGCCGGCGCCCGGCGTCAGTTTCGAAACGCGTTCCGTGCAGGGCCTCGCGGTGGGACTCGAACGCGCGCCGGCGGAGCTCGCCGCGCTGGTGCAGGCGGGCCAGTCGGTGCACGTCTACTGCCGCAGCGAAGTGGAGCGCCACCGCCTCGCGGACCGCCTGCGCGACGCCGATCCCGCGCTCGCGGCCGTCGGGCTGCACGAGGGCAACCTCCACAAGGGATTCCGCTTGCTCGGCGCGAACCTAGTGGTGGTCGGGCACCACGAACTGGCGGGCCTCGCGTCCGTCGAGCGTCGCCAGGCGGAGCGCACCCCCCACCGCGTGCGCGCGCTGCGCTCCTTCTTCGAGTTGAAGGTCGGCGACCTCGTCGTGCACGCGGTGCATGGCCTGGCGCTCTACCGCGGCCTGGTGCGCATGGCGCGCGGCCACGGCGAGGAGGAGCACCTCTACCTCGAGTTCGCCGACGAAGTGGCGCTCTACGTGCCCGCCACGCGCGTGGACCTCGTGCAGCGGTACATCGGCACGGGCAACGCGGCGCCGCCCCTCGACAAGATCGGCAGCCAGAGCTTCCGGCGCCGCAAGGAGAAGGTCGAGCGCGCCCTCGTGGACCTGGCCGGGGACCTGCTCGAACTGCAGGCGCTGCGCGAGACGCGCAAGCGGCCGGCTTGGAGCGAGGGCGCGGAACTCGTGCAGGAGATGCTCGACGCGTTCCCTTTCGAGGACACACCCGACCAGGCGACGGCGACCACCGAGATCAGCGCCGACCTGACCGGCGGGCGGCCCATGGACCGGCTGCTGTGCGGCGACGTGGGCTTCGGCAAGACCGAAGTGGCCATGCGCGCCGCGTTCCGCGTGGTCGCGGCGGGCGGGCAGGTGGCGGTTTTGGTGCCGACGACCGTGCTCTGCGAGCAACACCTCGAAACCTTCCGTCGCCGCATGCTGGGTTTCCCAGTGCGCATCGAGGAGATCAGCCGCCTCACGTCGCCGAAGGAAGCGCGCGAGCTGCTCTCCGCCACCGCCGGCGGCCGTGTGGACATCCTGATCGGCACCCACCGCATCCTCTCGAAGGACGTGACCTTTACGCGTCTGGGGCTGGTGGTCATCGACGAAGAACAGCGCTTCGGCGTCAAGCACAAGGAACACCTGAAGCACCTGCGCGCCCAGGTCGACGTGCTGACGATGACCGCCACGCCGATCCCGCGCACCTTGCACATGTCGCTGTCGGGTGTGCGCGACATCTCGGCCCTGACCATGCCGCCCAAGGGCCGACAGGAAGTCGAGACGATCATCGGCCACAACGACGAGAAGAAGGTCATCCGCGACGTGATCCTGCGCGAGAAGGCGCGCGGCGGGAAGGTCTTCTATCTGCACAACCGCGTGTCCAGCATCGATCGATTCGCGGCGGACCTCGAGAAGTTGGTGCCGGAGTGCTCGTTCGCGGTAGGCCACGGCCAGATGGAGCCGCACGAACTCGCCCGCGTGATGGCGCGCTTCTCGCACGGCGACGCGGATGTGCTGGTCTCCACCACGATCATCGAGAACGGCATCGACATTCCTGCCGCGGGCACGATCCTGATCGACGAAGCGGATCGATTCGGCCTCGCGGAACTGCACCAACTGCGCGGACGTGTGGGCCGCGGCCAGCAGCAGGCCTGGTGTTATCTGTTGCTCGACCGCGGCCGGCCCCTGCGCGGCGCCGCGCGCGACCGCATCAAGGCGCTCGAGGAGCTGTCGCACCTCGGCGCGGGATTCCAGATCTCGATGAAGGACCTCGAGATCCGCGGCGCGGGCAATCTGCTGGGCGCGGAGCAGTCGGGGCACATCGCGGCGATCGGTTACGACATGTACTGCCGGTTGCTCAAAGCCACCATCGAACGGCTGCAGAGCGGTGCCTCGACCGTCGAGGGTCTGGCGCCCGTCGGCATGGGCTCGGGCGCCGACCTGGGCATGGACCAGGATTCGGTGGAACTCGAACTCGGCATCCGCGCGTTCTTGCCCGAAACCTGGGTGCCGTCGGCGGACGAGCGCCTCGGCCTCCTGCGCACCTTCGACGGCATCCGCTCGCCGGCGGACGCCAAGGCGGCCGCGGCCGAGCTCCGCGACCGCTTCGGGCGTGTGCCGCCCGAGGCCATGGAGCTGCTGCGCCTCTTCGCGCTGCGGGGGCCACTCGTGAGCCACTCCGTGCGGCGCGTCGCATTCCGCGGGGACAGTTATCTCTTGGAGTTCGGCGACAGGGTGGCCCTCGAGGGGCTGCTCGGCGGGCGCCGGGTGGAGCTGCGCCCCCTGCGCGCCGGTGTGGCCCTCCTGGTGCTGCCCGAGAAGGTGCGCGAGCCGGCCGCGGCGCTCGCTTGGCTCGAAGGGCTCTTGCACCAGAGCGACGCGCGCTCGACCATAGGCGCCTGATGCGCGCCGCCCGACGTCGACCCCCGCCTCTTTTCGCCGCGTTGGCCCTGGTGATCGGCGCGCTGCCTCTGGCGCCGGCCAGCCGGGCCCAGACCGCCCCCCAGCCTGTACCGGGACCCGCGGTCCCCCCGAGGCCGGCGGGTTTCCAGCTCTTCGACGGCGTCGCCGCGACCGTGGACGACCGCGCGGTGACGTTCGCGGCGATCGACGAGACGCTGCTCGCCCAACTGGGCCGCATCGACCGCAGCGACCAGGCCGCCCTGCAGCGAGCATCAGCCCAGATCGTGCAAAACTTCGTCGTGCGCCGCGTCCAGGCCCAGGGCGGCGCCGAGATGGGCCTGGCGGACGAGGACGTGCGGCGCGTGGTGCGCTCCATCCTGGAGGACCAGCGCCGGCCGTTCGGCGCGCTCGAGTACGCCGAACGCCTGCGGGAGCGGGGTTCGGACCCCCTGCGCGAGGATCGCGAGATGGTCTCGGAGATGTACGAGAGCGTCTGGATGGAGACCGTGACGGGGCGCTCCGGCGGTGCTGGCCGGCGTCCGAGCGTGGACCGGTACCTGCGGCCCAGCCGGTTGGCCGCGGCCTACGTGCAAAGCCGCGACGTGCTTGGATCGCCGCCCGACGTGGAGTTCGCGGTGCTGGACCTGCTGAGCGCCGCCGCCGGGGGCCCCGAGGCGGCCAGATCGCTGGCCGAGGAGCTGCGCGGCGAGGCCCTGGCCGGCAAGGACTTCGCCGAGCTGGTGCGCGAGTACGGCTACACGGCCCGCGAACGCGGCGGGGCCCTCGCCCCGGTCCGCGCCGACCAAATCGCCGACCCCGAGCTGGCGGGCTTCGCGCTCAAGGCGAAACCCGGGGACCTTTCCCCCGTGCGCCCGCTGTTCGGCGAGCGCGGGGACCTGATGGGCTACCGGGTCGCCAAGCTGCTGGGCCGCTCGGGCGGCACCCCCGCCCCGCCGTTCACCGAGGCGGCGACCCAGCGCACCCTGCGGGACCAGCTCCTCGAGCGCTCGGACCGCCTGACGATCGACCAGGCCGGACAACGCCTGATGAACACCTCCCACATCTGGGTGCACCCGGTGTGGGGGCCCGCCCCGCCTCGGACGCGGAGCTGATCCATTCCGAACGGGCGCCCGGGGGGGAGCGCCGCTATGATCCCACCCCCCGCCAGTCCCCACTGGCGTCTCCGGGCCGAACCGGGGCTCCCGGCAACCATTTGAACCGGCTGGCTTCCCCTGCGTTCCCGCCCTGGGCCTGGGGAGTACCCCCCGGCCGCCTGCCGGGGGCCCCGCCAGGCACGTTTCGCCACGTTACGTCCCCCCCCGCACGACCCTTTCTCTCCTCTTGAGCGGCCCCAGCGGGCCGAACCGGAATCCGCGATGAGCGACGCGAAGGACTTCCAGGACATCCAGATCACCACCACGATGCCGAAGTCGTGGGAAGAAGAGCGCTCGTTCAACGACGTGCTCTACGACTGGCTCGGCCGGGCCCCCTACCTGGCAGTGGCGGTGGTGGTGCACCTCTTGGCGCTGTTCCTCTTGAACCTGGTGCCCTGGAACCTGTTCAACGAGGAGCCGGTGAAGGAGCTGACGGCGAAGATCGAAGCGCCGCCCATCGAGGAGTTCGAAGAACCGCCCCCGCCGGAACCGGAGGAGATCGAGGAGGTCGAGATCGTCGACCCGGTGATCGTCGAGACGATCGTCGACGAGACCGTCGTCGATGACCCGGTCGAAGAGGACATGCCCTTCGACAACCCCAACAACGCCAACACCGAGATCGGCATCGGCGGCGGCGGTGGTGGCGGAACCCGGGGCGGGCGACGCGGCGGGCGGGCCAAGGTCAAGGCGCCCGTCGCCCAGGCCATCGCCGACGGCTTGGAGTGGCTCAAGGACCACCAGAACTCGGCGGGTTACTGGGACTGCGACAACTTCATGGTCGAGTGCAAGAAGCCCGGCCAGCCGCTCTCGGACGGCCCCGGCGAGGCCCTGCACGACGTGGGTGTGACGGGTCTGGCCCTGCTCGCCTTCCTGGGTTACGGCGACACGCTGAACGACGGCCAGTACAAGGACGTCATCAGCAACGGCGTCCAGTGGCTGGTCAAGCAGCAACAGGAGTCGGGCCTGATCGGCGAGCAGGTCGGCAAGGAGTACATGTACAACCACGCGATCGCCACGATCGCCCTGTGCGAGGCCTACTACACCTCCGGCAAGCGTCCCCTGCTGAGGGCTCCGGCCCAGAAGGCCATCAACCTGATCAGCCGTGCCCAGAACCCCTACTCGGGTTGGCGCTACGACATGATCCCGAACAACGACAACGACACGTCGGTGACGGGTTGGATGGTGTTCGCGCTGGCTGCGGCCAACAGCGGCGGCCTGAAGGTGGACGCGGGCGGCTTCCGCGGTGCCGTGTCGTGGTTTGACGAGATGACCGACAAGACCACCGGTCGCACGGAGTACACCTTCCAACAGGGTGGCCGCACGTCGGGCGCCGCGCGTCCGCCTCACCTCAAGGACAAGTACCCCGGTCACCTGACCGAGGCGCTGACCTCGATCGCCGTGCTCGGCCGCATCTTCGCCGCCAACGGTTTGGACGAGCCCCTCGACCTGTCGAAGGACGGGGTGCTGATGCGCGGCGCCGACTTGATGCGCGCCATGCCGCCGAAGTGGAGCGAGGACGGCTCCACCAACGACATGTACTACTGGTACTACGGCACCTACGCCATGTTCCAGATCGGCGACCGCCACTGGGACGACTGGCAGAAGGCGATGGAGCGCGAGATCATCCCGCACCAGCGCACGGATGGGTGCTTCAAGGGCTCGTGGGACCCCAACGGCCCGTGGGGCTGGTCCGGCGGCCGCGTGTACAGCACCTCGCTGATGGTGCTGTGCATGGAAGTGTTCTTCCGCTACGCGAAGCTGACCGGCACGCGCTGACACATCCGCGCGTGGAAACGAGCTCGGGCCCGTGCCCCCGTCGGGGGCACGGGCCCGAGCTCGTTTGTGTGCCCACCAACTCGTCGTGCGATCTCGCTGCCCCCGCGGACGATGTCCGGAAGGGGCAACGCCCCGCCCGATCGTAGCCTGGGGCAACGCCCCAGGTACGTGGGTGGATACGGGTCCGGGCTGATGGCCCGGCCCATGCCGTTGGCACGTTGCGATGGCGGCGTGCGTTGGGGCGGGCCTTCAGCCCTTGCATCCGCCTCCCGACAAACCTGGGGCGATGCCCCAGGCTACTATCGGTCGCGCCGTTGGCGCTCCAGAAGGCTCTGCGACGCGCAGCGCGTCGAACCAACGCGCAGAGGGTCGTGCGACGCGCGGCGCGTCGAACCAACGCGCGAAGAGTCTTGCGACGCGCAACGCCGTTGGAATCTCTCACCGACGTATGGCCGTCCGGAAGGGGCAACGCCCCGCTCGATCGTAGCCTGGGGCAACGCCCCAGGTACGTGGGTGGATACGGGTCCGGGCTGAAAGCCCGGCCCATGCCGTTGGCACGTTGCGATGGCAACGTGGATCGGGGCGGGCTCTCAGCCCTTGCGTCCACCTCCCGACAAACCGGGGGCGTTGCCCCAGGCTACTATGGGACGCCCCGTTGGCGCTGCGGCGTATCCGCGGCCCTACACGCGGCGCGCTACCAGGCGTTGGTTCGAGGTGCGGCGGCCCAGCGCGATCGCCAGGCGTTCGAGCGGCAGGAAGATCGCGAGCAGCACCGGGTTCTGGTAGTCGAGGAACCGCAGCACACGCCGTCCGGCGCCGGCTACGAGCGCGCGGTTGTACAGCGAGTTGATCCAGAACGACGTGGAGACGAGCGGGCGCTTTTCCACCGTCTCGAAACCTTCCTCCTCGAGCAGCCGCGACAGATTCTCCGGCGTGAACAGGTTCCAGTGGCGCGGCACGTGGTACCCGCCCCAGAGTCCGTCGCGAAACAGCCGCTCGTCGAATCCCGCCACGTCCGGCGTCTCGATCGCGAACACCCCACCCGGCGCGAGCAACTGGCGGATGCGGCGACACGTATCGCGCGGATCGCTGACGTGCTCGAGCACTTGCATCAAGACGATGAGGTCGTACCCCTCACGGTGCCCTTCGAAGTCCTCGAGCCGCGCCTGGTGCATCGTCAAGCCCTTGGCGCGCCCCCTCTCGACCGCGCCGCTGTCGATGTCGAGCCCCTCGAGGCGCCAACCCGGCGGGCCCGCACGCCGGAGCACCTCCAAGAAGCGCCCGTCGCCGGACCCCACGTCCAAGACACGCGCGTCGGGTTTGGCCACGTGTTCGGCGAATTGGCGCGCCTTGCCGGCCTCGAGTCGCCCGCGCAGGTGCGCGACCAGCGGATTGCTGCGTTTGCCCTCGTCGAACGAGTAGTAGTGCGGCGGGTAGATGCGGGGCAGCTCGGCGGCGGTCGGGCGCTCTTCCAGGAACACCAATCCACAACCCGAGCAGCGCACGTAGATCCACGGTTGGCGCGAACTCTGGTACTCGTAGTCGTAGGCCGTCGCCACAGTCTCGCGCGGCGCCGGACCGCAGACACAACAACTCACCCGCTCGGTGGCGAGCGCGGCGGGAGTCGAAGCATCCCGCACGAACGGAGGCGCTGCGCTCATCGCTGGCCGATTCCCGTGCGGATCGGAGCGCCGCGCTCCTCCAAGAACTGCCGTTTGGCCCGGAACGCCTGCCCGTAGCGGTGCCAAGGCACGGACGCAAAGGCGTGGTGCAGGCCGTGGTACTGGTGCATCACGAAGAACGGCGTCAGCCACGGCAGCGGGAAGATGCGTGTGTCGCGGTAGCGCGTCGCCGGCAAGTCCCGGTGCGGCAACACGTTCACGTACCAGGCGTGCACCCACATGGCGATGCCCTTGGGCAGGATCCAACAGACGATCGGCACCAGGGGATGCAGAAAAATCGCCAGGGCGCCCATGGCGAGCAGCGCGAGCAACAACTGCGCCCGGTCGAGCCACGGCTCGAAGCGCGGTTGGCCGCTCGCCGCCACCAGCCGCCGGGTGCGCTGGATGCCGGCCGGGTAGCGCAGTGGCAGGCTCCAGATGGAACCCCGCAGGAACCACTGGTCGGGATCGCGCTCGACGTCGTTGGTGTGCGCGTGGTGCAGGAGGTGCCCGCGGCGGATCGTGAACCACGGAATCAGCGCGGGGAACGCCCCGAGCCAACCGACGACCCCGTTCGCCGCGGCGCCGCGGAACACCGTGCCGTGCACCGCTTCGTGCCAAACGGTGAACGACAGGTTGAGCGCAAGACAGCCGACCAGGAGGTGCACGGCGAGGCGCAAAAGGCCCGCGGGGGAAACCGCGAGCTCCCAGCCGCCGGCGGGAAAAAGCGCCACGTTGGCCACCAACAGCCCTCACATGGCCGCCCCCAGGCCGAGGGTGCGCACGTCGACGCCCGGATGGGCAAAGACGCGGTTCGCTGCGTTCGTGTCCCCGGACATGCGCGGTGCATTCTACGGGGCAAAGGGCGGGGCCGGAGTGCACCCCCGCGCGCTATCCTCCTGCCCGTGACTTCCACCCGGCAGCGACTCGCGATCGTGCTCAGCGGCGGCGGAGCCCGATCGGCCTACCAGGTCGGTGTATTGCGCCAGTTGGGCCGCATGCGCCCGGGGCTCGGCCTCGACGTCTTGACCGGCGTGTCCGCGGGCGCAATCAACGCCGCGTTCCTGGCCCAGTCGCGCGGGGACTTCGGGTCCACCGTCGAGGCCCTGGCTCGCCTCTGGCTCGGCATCTCGGTCGAGGACGTGATCGACGCGGACAGCTCCAGCCTGGCCGGCAATGCGCTGCGCTGGGGTCTGCGGCTCATCTCGGGCGGGCGCCGCACCGCCGCGCCGACGCGGGGCCTCGTCGATACGACGCCGCTGGCGCGTCTGCTCGAGCGCTCCCTCGAAACCGACGCGCTGGGCGCGCTGGTCGGTGTGGAGGAGAACCTGGCCGAGGGGCGGCTCTCGGCCCTGGCGATCACGGGCACCAACTACGGCACCGGGCGCTCGGTCACCTGGGTCCAGGGGGCAGAGATCGACCTGTGGGAGCGCCCCGACCGCACGTCCGAGCGCGCGCGCATCGCGATCCCCCACATCCTCGCGTCGTCGGCGCTTCCGCTGCTCTTTCCCGCGGTGCAGGTAGGCGGCAGTTGGTTCGGGGACGGCGGCATCCGCCTGGCGGCGCCGCTGGCCCCGGCGATCCACTTGGGCGCGGACCGCCTCCTCGCCATCAGCACACGCTACCCGCGCACCCGCGCCGACCTGTTGGAGCCCGCCTCGAGGGACTACCCCGCGCCCGCGCAGATCGCCGGCAACCTCTTGAACGCCGTGTTCCTGGATCTGCTCGACCAGGACGCCATGCACCTCGTGCGCATCAACGGTTTGATCCAACGACTGCCCGAGTCCAAAGAGTTCCGCCCCATCCACCTGCACGTCGTGCGTCCGTCCGCCGACCTCGGGCGGCTCGCCAACGAGTACGAAGCGCGGCTGCCGCGCGCCCTGCGCTTTTTGACCCGGGGCCTCGGCACGCGGGAATCGCGCTCCAACGACCTCCTCAGCCTGATCATGTTCCAGAGCGATTACCTGGCGCGCCTGGTGGAGCTGGGCGAGGTCGACGCGCTCGCCAACCAATCGAGCCTACTGGACTTCGTCGACGGCAAACCGGCCGAGGCCGCGAGCCGTCACTTGTAGAACTCTTTCCACAACGCCTCGAAGCCGTCGATGTCGACGCCGAACAGGCGTTCGATCTCGCGCTCGATGGCCGGCACGTCGCTGCGGCGCACGCTGCCCATGGCGCGCACGAAGTCCATGAACTTGGACCGTGTGCGTTTGTCCGCGCGCACGAAGTGGATGATCGAACCGGCCTGGATGTAGGCGTCGCCGGCCGCGCTGCCGCCCGAAGTCCGGTTGCGTTCGCTGGAGAACAAAAGGCTCTGGAGCCCGAAGAACTCGCGAAGCGGCGTGTAGGTGCCGCGCCGCGATGCGCCGCGCCCGAAGTTCTCGAGCGCGTTTTCGTTGCCCTCCATGTATTCGGCCACACCCTCCTGGAACCAGGAGCCACCCCCGGAGAGCAGCAATCGGTTGCGGAAGATCTGGTGCGTGGCCTCGTGGATGTGCACCGAGTCCTTGGGTGCCTCGTACCAGGTGGCGTACCAGTCCTCGCTGGCGAGGCCCTTGGTCTGCGACGCCTGGTCGAGGGACATGCCGATCTTCTTGCCCAGGAAAGCGTAGTACTGCTCGGGCGTGCGGAACACGAACACGGGCATCAAGCGGCGCCCTTCCACTTCGGGGAAGGGGTACACCTTCGAGATCTCCGCGTAGTTCTCCTCCATGGCCTTCGCGAAAGCCTTGCCGCCCGCAGAGTTCGTGAAGATGATGTAGTTCTTCGTGCGTGTGACGCGATCGAGTTCCTTCAAGAGCTCGTCGGGCACACTGCGTTCCCAACGCGCCTCGACTTCCTCGTCGGTCCACTTGGGATCGCGCGGTTTGCCCGAGTAGCGGATGCCCTTCGCGACGAAGTTCTCGAGCGCGGCGCGCGCCTCGTCGCTGAGTTTGGACTGCACGTCGACCTCGAAGAGGTAGCAGTACTGCTCGACCACCCCCGCAACCACATAGAGGTAGCCGTCGACGTCCGTGCGCTCCATGCGCTCGGCCACAAGGAGGGCCGCATAGGGCGCGATGCCGTACGGGCCAGCGCGAAGTTGCATTTCGCCGAAGCGCAGGTTGGCGCCCCGGCGCGGGTCCCGGGCCATGTTGTCGAGCACCAAGTCCGCGAGTTGGTCGGGCTCGTCGAAGTTGAACTCCGAACGGGCCAAGCCGATCAGGGAGATGCGGAGCGGGGCGCCGAAGAGGCTGCCGCGCCAGGAATCGAGCACTTGGCCCCCGTCGCCACCCGGTCGGGTCATCTTCTCGAGCGGCGGCAGTTCGACGTCGATGTCCAGCAGCTCGATGGTCAGCTTGCGGGCGAGTTCACCGCCGTCGCCGTCCTCGCCGTCCTGCGCGTGGGCCGCGGTCGCCGAAGGCCGGACGGGCGACCCGAAAACAGGATCCGCAGGTGCGGCGACGAGCAGGCCGAGGGCAAGGAACAGCCACGTTCCCTGGCGCAGGAAGGTGAGCGGGCGGTCGCGGTGGGTCATGGGAGGTGCGGGGGCACGGATCCTGGGGCCGTCCACCTGGACGGAGGCCCGCGGCAGCGAGGGCGCGAGAGACGGCGGAACGGGAGCGAACGGGCGCGTTTCGAAGCGCGGCGGGGCGCGGACGCGGAACGGCGGGCGCTCCAGCCCTAATCTAAGGGACCCGAACTGACGTCTCGCGGCGTCCTACGTAGAAACTTCCGCGAGGTTTGCCCCCAGCCCTCGGACACCGCACGCGCCCGCCCCCTGCGCCGCCGAACCGCCCCCGCTCCCGCCGCCCCGCTACCCCCCCAGCGCGATGCCCGACTCCCCCCGTCCGCCGGCCCAGGGCCGTGGCCCGTCCCCCGCGGACGAGGACCCCCTGGTGCGCTACTTCGCCGCGCTGCAGGCGGGCCGCAGCGAGGTGATGGCCGCGCTCGAGGGGCGCCATCCGCAGTTGGCGGAGGACTTCCGCGCCCTGCAGCGCACCTGGGAGCGGCTCGGGCCCCACCTGCACGCGACTTCACCCGAGCTGACCCGCGCCGGCGGCCCGTCCCTCGCGTCGACCCTTTCGGGATCGCTCGGCGATACCCGCATGGAGCGCCTGCGCGCGCGCACGCCGGCCGAGCAGCGCTACGAGATGGGCCGCGAGATCGCCCGCGGCGGCATGGGCGCCATCCGCGCCGTGTGGGACGAAGACCTACGTCGACGCCTCGCGATGAAGGTCATGCTACGGCCGCAGGACCGGGATCCCACGGCCGTCAGCCGCCCACCCGACACGCGGCTCGTGGCGCGGTTCCTGGAAGAGGCCCAGATCACCGCGCAGCTCGATCACCCGGGCATCCTGCCGGTGCACGAAATCGGGTTCGACGACGAGGGCCGCCTCTACTTCACGATGCCTCTGGTGGAGGGCCGCCACCTCGGCGAGATCTTCAAGCTCGCGCGCGCGGACCGGGAGGGTTGGACCACCACCCGGGCCGTAGGTGTGCTGCTGAAGGTCGCCGAGGCCGTGGCGTTTGCCCACGAGCGCGGCGTCGTGCACCGGGACCTCAAGCCCGAGAACGTCATGGTCGGGCGCTTCGGCGAGACCTACGTCATGGATTGGGGCCTCGCCCGTGTACTCGCGGCCGTCGAGGCGACCGCACCGCGCCCGGGTACGTCCCTGGACCTCCTGCGCGCGAAGAAGCGGCGTGTGCGCGACGAACGGGTGCGCACGGACCGCGCCGATGGGGACTCGGGTGACAGCAACAGCTTCGTGACCATGGACGGGGACGTGGTGGGCACGCCGGGTTACATGGCGCCCGAGCAAGCCCGCGGCGAACGCGCGTCCATCGGCGCGCCGGCGGACATCTACGCGATCGGCGCGATCCTCTACCAACTGCTCAGCGGCCACGCGCCGCACCTCGATCCGCACAGCCGCGCGAGCCCCACGCCGCTGCTGGAGCGCATCCTCGAACACGACCCCACGCCGCTTCGCCAACTGGCCAAGGAGGCGCCGGAAGAGCTCGTCGCCATCGCCACCAAGGCGATGCAGAGCGACCCGAACGAGCGCTACCCCACCGCCGAGGCCCTGGCGGAGGACCTGCGCGCCTACCTGGAGGGCCGCGTGGTCAGCGCGTACGAGCGCGGCTTCGTCGCGCAGACGAAGAAGTGGATCGTGCGCAACCGCGTGCTCGCGACGGCGTACGGATTGGTGGCCCTGTCGGTGCTCGCGGGCAGCATCGCGTTCGTGCGTCAGCAGCAGGCCAGCCTCGAACGGGTGCGCGACGAGCAGGCCCGAACGGAGCGCGCGCGGGAAGACGCCGAAGAGGCCAAACAGCGCGCCGAGGCCGGCGAGTTCGTCGCGACGCAGACGACGTACGCGGCCAGCATCCGCGCCGCGGACCTCGCGCTGCGCAGCGGCAGCGCGGCGGAGGCGCGGCGCAGCCTCGAGGGCTGTCCGGAGTCCCTGCGCGACTTCGAATGGCGCCACCTGACGGCACAACTCGACACCAGCCTCGGCGACGTGGCCCAGGTCGGCGCCGATGTTCTCGCGGCGGATTTCCTCAGCGACGGGACCCTCGCGGCCCTCCGCGCCCTCGACGGCGATCGTGTGGAGTTTTCCGTGTGGGACGCCAGCAGCGGCCGCCAGCGCCTGCGGCGGGAGTTCGCACTGCTCGACTCCGTGCCGCGGCGTGTGACCGCGACGCGAACGCGCTCGGGCCTCGGGCTCGCACTCCATCCCGCTGGGCGCGAGGCTGCGCTCGGCCTCCCGGACGGGCGCCTACTGCTGGTTTCCACCGACAGCGCCGCCGCGGAACCGCGCGAGCTCGAACACCCTGAGGCGCTTGGGGCGGACGCGGACGCACGCGCCGACGCCGATTTCCAGCGCAACCTCGACATCTGCCGCCACCTCACCTGGTCCGCCAAGGGCGAGTGGTTGGCCGTGGCGCTGGGCACGCGGGGCGGCGCCGACGTCGCGGTGTACGAACCCGCGCGCGGCAACACGGCGGTGCGCCAACTGCCGCGGGTGGGCCGCCGCGCCACGGCGCTGCGTTTCGACCCGTTGGTGGCGCGCCTCGCGGTGGGGTACGAGGACGGCGCCGTGGGCCTTTGGCCCATGGGCCCGGCCGAGCCCCACGCGGAACCGGCGCTCTTGCTCGGCCATCGCACGGCCCTCGCGGACATCGTGTTCTCGCCGGACGGACGCAGACTCGCGAGTGTGAGCGATGGCCCGACGGGCACCGTCCGCATCTGGAACGCGGGCACCGCCGAACTGCTGACGGTGGTGCGCCGTCCGACGGGTCCGCCTCGGCGCCTCCTGTGGGCCGGCGACAGCCTCGCGGGGATCTCCGAGGACCGCGAACTCGTCGTGTGGAGCGCCGCGGACGGTTCGCAGGTCGGTGTGCAACGCGGCCACGAGGCCGAGTGTGTGGCGCTGGGGTTGGCCCAGGACGGCGAACGCCTGTGGAGCCTCGACCGGGGCGGCCGGTGGTGCGCCTGGGACTTCCGTGTGGACGCGGCGCTGACGGAGCTGCGGCCCCGGCGCCTGGCGACCCAGACCCTGGACCTCTCCGCGGACGGAAGTCGTGTGCTGCTGACACGTGTCGGCATGCCCGAGGTTTGGGACGCCGAGGCCCTCGAGACGATGCATACGCTGCAAGCGCCCGGCGTGCGCGGCGATGCGTACTTCCTGGAGGCAGGGCGTCTCGCCGTGGGCACCACGTCGCGCGGCGCGCACCTTTGGGACACGCAGACGGGCAACTCGATCGCCGCGCTCGTCGGAGAACCGGACTGGGGCAACAGCGTCTTCGCGGCGGGCCTCGCGGTCGCTTCGGGGCGCTCCCTCGCCGCCGTGGCGTACAACAACGGACGAGTGGCCCTCTACGAACTGGGCGGCGCGCGCACCCACGGCGAGGAACTGCGCCCCACGCGCACGATCGAGATGTTCGAGCCACCCGTGCGCACCGGCGCGTTCACGGTGGCGACGAGCCTGCACGGCATCGCGCTCTCGCAGAACGGCGCGTGGCTCGCGGTCGTCGACACGGAGCGACGTGTGCGCCTCTGCAACTTGGTCGACGGCAGCGACGACGTGCGCACGGTGCCACTGGACCCCGGGGAAGCGGACCGCGAAGAGGGCAGCGCGTGGTACCCGCGCATCGCCCTCGACAGCGCGGGCCGCACCCTGGCCGTCAGCGTGCGCGACGAAGCGGGTGTCGGCACACGCATCGCGCTGCTCGACCTGCCGTCGGGTCGGCGCAGGGCGACCCTCGAAGGCCACGGCGCCGAGGTGCGGTTCCTCTGTTACTCCCCGAGCGGCACCCGCCTGGCCAGTTCGGACGAGGGCGGCGCCGTGCGGCTCTGGGATGCGCAGAGCGGCGCGTGTCTTTTGGTCGTCGAGAAACACCGCGCCACGGTGGATCGCCTAGCGTTCAGCGGCGACGGCTCGCGGCTGGCGACGATCAGTGCCGATCGCTCCGTGCACATCCTCGAAACCACACCGCCGAGGCGCCGTTTCGAGAGCCGCATCCTCAACGCCGCCGCGCGTCGCTCCGCGCTGCTCCTGTTTGGCGGCGAGCGCCCGATGGAGACCGCCGACGAACCGGTGCGGCGCGCGTTCGAGCGCTTCACCAAGTTGCTCGTGGATGATCCCGCGCGCCTCAACTTCGACGCATGGGAAGTGGTGCGTCGACCCGGCGCCGCGAAGGACGAGCAGATGTTCGCTGTGATGCGGGCCCAGGCCGCGGTGCAGGCGACGCCAGCGGATCCGGCCTACCGTTGCACACTGGGCGTCGCGTACTACCGCGTCGGTCGCCTGCGCGATGCCGCCCGCGAACTGCTCCATTCGATCGATCTGATGGATGCGCAGTACGCGGACCGTCCCGACCGCCGCCCGGACCGTCCGGAAGCGTGGGCCGTATTGGCACTTGCGCACTACGAGTTGGGCGAACCGGTGGTCGCGGACGGCTACCGCGCGCAGTACGAACAACTGCTCTCCCGCTCGTTCTACGCGCGGGACGCGGACGCGGTCGCGTTCCTGACGGAACTGGAAGCGATCGACGAACTCGAACAGCGCAAGGACTCCTGAACAGGCGAGCCCCGAGCTTACCGGCCCCGAGCGCACCGGCCCCGAGCGCACCAGCCCCGTGCAGCGCAGTCGATGGAGCGGGCCTTCAGCCCTTGAGCTGCCTTATCGTCAAACCTGGGGCGTTGCCCCAGGCTACGATGGGGCGCGCCTTCGGCGCTCCGGAGCGCCGTTGGCGCACGCGAATGCGCGCCATCCGCACAGCGCGTTCCTCCGCCAGGGACACCGACCCGCGACGGACATCGCTTCGCGACGTTCATCGCCTCGCGACGTTCATCGCCTCGCGACGTTCATCGCTTCGCGACGTTCATCGCCTCGCGACGTTCATCGCCTCGCGACGTTCATCGCTTCGCGACGGACATCGCTTCGCGACGTTCATCGCTTTGCCACGTTCATCGCTTCGCGACGTTCATCGCCTCGCGACGTTCATCGCTTCGGACAATCATCCGTCCGCGACGGGCATCACTTCGCGACGATCGCGGCGTCTGAAAGGGGCAACGCCCCGCCCTATCGTAGCCTGGGGCAACGCCCCAGGTAGGTGGGTGGATACGGGTCCGGGCTGAAGGCCCGGCCCATGCCGAGTGGTGGCGGTCAGTCGTCCGTGTCGCGCAAACGGCCCTGCCACGCGGTCCAGGCGTCGTCGAGCAGGATGCCGAGCAACAACGTCGCCGTCGGCACCAGTTGGAAAAGGACCCGCCCCGCCGCGGTGTCGAGGTGCCACGCCAGGTGGTGCGGGCTGCCCACGAACACGATGAAGTAACCCGCAGTCGCCGCCAAAATGGCGACGGCCGGCGCCAGGGCCGGTCCGCGGAGGAGCGCGCCGGGCCGCGCGAGCACCACCAAGATCAACATCAACGGAATCGCCCGCGCGTGCGACGAAACGAGGAGCACCCGCTCGACGAAGTACGTCGCCACCGCGGGCCCGCGGTCGCCGAACTGCCAGAGGAACAGCACCCAGAACGGCCGGCCCTGCCGGTTCTCGGAGAGCAAGTCGTTGCCGTGCCCATAGACGCGGTTGAAGAGCCACACGGCGAGCACCGCCGCGGCCGGCAAGGCGAGCCACAGGTACGCCAAGCCGCGCGGCCCGCGGATGGGTTCGAGACCCTTTGGCCGGCGCCAGCGGTCGCGCAGAAGATCCACGGCCACGCCGGCGCCGAAGGCCACCGCGAGCAAAGCCCCCTCGTGTTTGGCGAACAGCGCGAGCGCCAGTCCGCTGGCGAGCAGCGCCATCCAGCGTGTCTCGCCGCTCGCGCGCAACCGCAGCCACGCGTCCGTCGCCATGAGGAACCCCGCCGCCACGACCAGATCGACGTACGCGCTGCCCAGGGCGTCGTGCATCGGCTTCGAGCCGAGCAACAACCACGCCGCGCCGATCGCGATCGGCCACCGCACACGCGACGAAAGCGCGCCGGCCACCATCAGCAACGTCGCCAAACCGAAGAGCTGCAAAGGCACGCGGTTCTCCGCCCACGTGACGCGGTCCGCCACCGCGTAGATCCAGGTCTGCAGGAGCGGCCCGAGGGGCGGATAGTCGGGGTGCTGCACGAAAAAGGGCACCAGGCCCGACGGCACCAGGATCCGCCGCTCGAACTCCGCCCGGTAGAGCTCGCCGAATCCACCCGATTCAAAGAGGACACGCGCGCGACTTGCCCAGAGGTGCGCCTCGTCGCCCGAGTGGATCGGAACGCCGAGGGGCGCCGCAATGCGGTCGAGCGCGAGCCAGGCGAGCAGACCGATTCCCACCGCCATCCCGACACGACGCGTCATGGGGATCGGCGCCTGCGGCTGCCGCGGCTGCACGAACTCCAACTCGTCGCGCGAGCGCCGGCGCAGGAACGCGCCGAGCGAAAGTCCCGCGCCCAGGAGCAGCAACGGCGGCACCAGCGTCACCAGCCTCGGCGAGAGCCCCAGGTTCGCCGTCGCGAACACCACACCGCCGAGCAGCAGTGTCCCGAGGCACCAGATGCGCGCCGCGTGCACGAGCCGACCTTCGCCGGCGCGCAACCCCAGAATCTCCGCGAGGGCCGCGCCGAGGCCGAGTGGCACACCCAGCGCCAGCAGCCAATCGAAGAGCCCGAAGCTCAACGCCGCCCCCCCGACGGAATCTGCAGCAGCTTCAGCTCTTCGTCCTGGGCCACGAAGCGGGCCGCGCTCGCCCAATCGAATCCGGATCCGGAGCCCGCGTCGAGAACCCAGCCGCCCTTCGGCAAATGGCTGTCGACGAACTCCGCGTCCGGCGGCGGTGCGACCAGATGGTGGGTCGCGCGGGGGTAGAGGAGGTGCGCGAGTTGCACGTGGAGCGCCGCGCCCTCGAGCCCCGGCGCCGTGTGCAAGTAGATGTCCGCGCGCCGGGGTGTATGGCGCGAAACCAACAGGAACGCGCGACCAGCGGTGCCAAGGCGCAGGAAACGCTGCTCCTCGCTGGCCGTGAACGCAAAACCGCGCCCCATGGGAGCGCGCGAGCGCGCTTCCCGCAGTTCCGCGAGCACCGCCGCCGGCAACTGCCACAAGAGCAACGCCAGCACCGGGGCGAGGAGTCCGAGCGCCAAGAGCGGGAACGGGCGGGGTTCCGGCTCGGGCGGGAGCGGAGGGGGCGGAAGGGGCGCGGGAGCGGGCATCGGGGTGGGCCCAAACTACCGACCCGGCGCCCCCGCCGCGTCCGCGAGGTGCCGCGCGGGTGGTCCTGCGGGAAGGTGGGCCGGGCGGTTAGTCTGCTGGCCGACGCCCGCCCCCACGAACCGACATTCCCCGCCCCCACCGTGGACCTCGCCCCGCTCCAGATCTCCCGCTCGAGCCGCGCCGGCCAACGCCGCTTCCGCGCGGTGCGTTGGTTGCTCGCGCTCGCCGTGCTGGCGGTGCTCATCTTCCTGCTGTCCGGCCCCCTGGGCGGCGTGCTCTCCCGTTGGAAGCGCCCCGAGGTCCAGGTCGCCGCGATCGAGGCCCAGAGCCCCCTGGCCTTCACCGCACTGCGCGGGACTGCGGCCAACGGCTACGTGGTAGCCGCCCGGCGCGCGGCCCTCTCGGCGGACGCTCCGGGCCGCATCGTCGAGATGCGCGTGACCGAGGGCACCCGTGTCGAGGCGGGCGAGTTGGTCGCGCGGCTCTACCAGGACGAGTTGCGCGCGGCCCTGGCCGGGGCGGAGGCGCGCATCGCCACGGCCCGCGCCGAAGCCGCCCGCGCCGCCGCCGAGGTGGAGGCCGCCGTCGCCGAGTTGCCCAGTCTGGAGGCCGCCATCCAGGGGGCCGGGGCGGAGATCCAGGCGGCCGAAGCGCGGCTCGGCCTCGCCAAGTACGACCTGGAGCGCCAGTCCATGCTGGCCGAGTCCGGCGTGGCCACCGACCGGGCGAGGACGGGGGCCCGCACCGAGTTCGAATCCGCCGAGGCGGCCCGGGCCGTGGCCGAGGCGCAGCTCGCGTCCGCCAAAGCCGGACTCGCGGCGCAGCGCGCGCGGATCGCCGCCGTGGAAGCGGCCGCGAGCGTCGCCGCGGCGGGTGTCGACAGCGCTCTCGTCGATCGGGACTTGGCGAAGGCCAGCTTGGACAAGACCGAGGTGCGCGCGCCCTTCGCCGGATTGGTGGTGCTGAAGGACGCGGAGGTCGGCGAGGTGGTGTCGCCGAACGTGCAGGGCGGTGCCAACGCGCGCGGCGCGATCTGCACGCTCGTCGACATGGACTCGCTCGAGGTCCAAGTCGAGGTGCCCGAAACGAGCCTCTCGAAGATCGTCCAGGGTGGGCCGGCGCGCATTTTCCTCGACGCCTATCCGGAAGTGCCCTACGCGGGCCGCGTCGCGCGCGTCTGGCCGACGGCGAACCGCCAGAAGGGCACCGTGGAGGTGCGTGTGGCCTTCGAACGACCCGACGATCGCCTCCGGCCGGAACTCGGCTTGCGCGTCGTGTTCCTCTCGGAGGCAGACCTCGAGGACGAGGCGGCGCTCGCACCGTCGGGGCCAGTGCTGCTGATCGCGCCGGAGTACGTGCTAGAGCGCGGCGGCCGCCGCGGCGTGCAGGTGGTGGCGGACGGCGCCGTGCGCTTCCAAGCCCTCGACCTTGGCCCGCTGCGCTTCGGCCGCCTCCAAGTGCTGGCGGGGTTGGAGCCGGGCGCGGTGGTGCTCGTCGAACCGGATGGGGCGCTGACCGACGGCACGGCCGTGCGCGTCGCCGGTCCGTGAGCGCGCCCGGCCAACCCGACACCCTGGTGCGGGTGGACCGTGTGCGCCGGGTCTACCGGCGCGGCGGCGAGTCGTTGGTGGTGCTCGACGGCCTCGAGCTCGAGATGGAGCGCGGCGGGTTCTTCGCGTTGATGGGGCCGTCGGGTTCGGGCAAGACGACGCTCCTCAACCTGATCGGCGGCCTCGATCGGCCGGACGATGGCGAGATCTACGTCGAGGGTGAGGCCCTCGGCAGCCTCTCCAACGCCGCCCTAGCCGCCTGGCGCGCGGACAAGGTCGGGTTCATCTTCCAGGGATTCAACCTGATGCCGGTCTTGAGCGCGCAGCAAAACGTCGAGCTGCCGCTCCTGCTCACGGGTCTGTCGCGGCGCGAGCGGCGCGAACACGCACGCCACGCCCTCGACCTCGTTGGCCTCGCCGACCGGGCCAAACACCGGCCGCGGCAACTCTCGGGCGGTCAGGAACAGCGTGTGGCGATCGCGCGGGCCCTCGTGAGCGATCCGCTCCTGATCCTGGCCGACGAACCCACGGGCGATCTCGACCGCGCGAGCGCGGACCAGGTGCTGGGCCTGCTCAGCAAGCTGTCCGCCGAGTTCGGCAAGACGATCCTGATGGTGACCCACGACCCGCGGGCCGCCGAGTCGGCCAACTGCATCGTGCACCTCGACAAGGGGCGGCTCGATTCCATCGAACGGCGCGCGGCGTCGCGGCCGAGCTGAGCCCATGCCGTGGTCCCTGCTCCTGCGACATCTGCTCGCGCGGCCCGTGCGCACCGCGCTGACGTTCTTGTCGCTGGTGATCGCGTTTTTCCTCGTCTGCTTCCTGAAGAGTGTGGTCGGTGCCCTGGGAGCGGGTGTGGAAGCTGCCAGCCAATCGCGCCTCATCGTGCAGTCCGCGGTCAGTCTGTTCGTGAACCTGCCCGTCTCCTACCAGTCGAAGATCGACGGAGTGGTCGGTGTCGAACGGACCTGCAAACTGCAGTGGTTCGGCGGGTACTACCAGGACCCCGCGAACTTCTTCGCCCAGTTCGCGGTCGACGCGGATCGCCTGCTCGGTGTGTACCCCGAGATCGTATTGGTCGAGGGCTCCGAAGCGCAGTTCCTGCGCCAGCGCAACGCGTGCCTGATCGGCGAGGAGTTGGCCGATTCCTTTGGGTGGCGTGTGGGCGACACCGTGCCGATCATCGGCGGGCTGTACACACGTGTCGACGGAAGCCCGTGGACGTTCCTGGTCGCCGGTATCTATCGGCCCAGTTCGGCCAACGTGGACGGCCGCACGCTGTGGTTCCACTACGAGTACCTCGAGCAGAGCCTCGAGAACGGCGCCGCCGAGGGCCCCGATGGCGCGGGAGTCTACGTGCTGTCGCTCGCGCGCGGCGCCGACGTCACACGTGTGATGGGCGACATCGACCGGCTCTTCGAGAACGGCCCGCAGCGCGTGCAGACGACCACGGAATCGGAGTTCCAGCGCCAGTTCGTCTCCATGTTGGGCAGTGTTCCGACCCTGCTCGGATCGATCGGCGGCGGTGTGCTCTTCGCAATCCTGTTGGCGACGCTGAACACGATGTTGATGGCGGGGCGCGAGCGCACGCGCAGCATGGGCATCCTGAAGGCCCTCGGGTATCCGAGCCGCGCGGTGTTCGCGCTGTTGATCGGCGAGTCGCTCATCCTCTGCCTGCTCGGCGGCATGGGCGGTGTGGGCGTCGCGCTGGCCACGTCGGAGGGCATGGGTTCTTTCTTCGGTGGGTTTGGCATTCCGGGGTACGGAATCGGCCTCGGCACTGCCGCCATGGGCATGGGCCTAGCGCTCTTGGTGGGACTCGTCGCGGGGATCGCGCCCGCGATCGCGGCCAGTCGTATGCGCGTCGTCGACGCCCTGGGAGCGGAGCACTGACATGGCTCTCGTGCCCCTCTCGTACAACGCGCGAAGCCTGTTCGTGCGCCGCTCGGCGACGCTGCTGACGGTGTTCGGCATCGGCGCCACGGTCGCCGTCCTGGCGGGTGTACTCGCGCTGCAACAGGGATTCGAGCGACTCTTCACGTCGTCCGGGCGCGAGCACGTCGTGATCTTCCTGCGCCCCGGCGCGACGAACGAGGGCGACTCGCTCTTCGAACGCGAGCGCGCGGAGATCTTGATGAAGAGCCGACCCGAGATCGCGCTCGACGAACAGGGACGGCCACTCGCCGCGGCGGAGCGCTACCTGGCCGTGCGTCGGCGCAAACTGGACGGCGGCGAAACCAACGTGCCGATCCGCGGCATCGGGCCGCGCAGTCTGGCGATCCACGGCGAGCTCGTCGAAGTGGTCGCAGGCCGTCCCGTCGAGTTCGGCGCGGACGAGGTCATGGTCGGCAGCGCGTTGACGACACGCATGCAGAACTGCCGCGTCGGGGACGTGCTGCTGCTCAACACCACACCGTTCCGCGTGGTCGGCGAGTTTCGCTCCGAGGGCCCCTTCAACTCGGAGATCTGGGGCGATTCCGAGCGCATCGGCGAGGCGCTCGAACGGCCGTTGCTCAATCGCGTGGTGGCGCAGATCGCGCCGGGCACGGACCTCGAGAAGCTGGCGGACAGTCTGGAGGGCGACAAACGTGTGCCCGCCAAGGTGCAGACCGAGAAGGCGTTCCTGGAGGGCCAGACGCAGGTGCTTTCGGGCGTGCTGCTGTTCCTAGGCGGCTTCTTGGCGCTGGTGATGGGCTCGGCGGCCGTGCTCACCGGAACGAACACCATGCTGGCCGCGATTTCGGCGCGCAGCCACGAGATCGGCATCCTTTTGAGCATGGGGTTTCGCCCCCTGCCGATCTTCCTGGCGTTCCTGTTCGAGGCGCTTCTGCTGGGTGTGCTGGGCGGCGCACTCGGGTGCCTGATGGCCCTGCCGCTGGATGGAGTGCGCACGGGCACGACCAACTTCCAGACCTTCACCGAGGTGGCGTTCGCGTTCCGCATCACCCCCGACGTGCTGACGACCGCCGTCGGCTTCGCGATCCTGTTGGGCCTCCTGGGCGGAGCGTGGCCCGCCTGGCGCGCCGCGCGCATGAAACCGACCGAGGCCCTGCGGCGGAGTTGACGCGCGGCGGGCCGCTCCAGCGCCGTCAGGCGATGGGCCCGACGGCACCGGAGAGGCGCTGCGCTTCGGCCGCGCCCGTGCTTCTCAGCCGAGCTTCTTGAGCGCCGCTTGCACGGCCGCCATGTCGCGCTCTTCGCCGGTCTTCTCTTGGATCTGCACGAACGCGACCTTGCCGTTCTTGTCGACGATCACGGTTCCGCGGTGGCTGATGAAGGGCACGGCGGGGTGCTCCATGCCGAACTGCTTGGTCACGGCCAACATCGGGTCGGCGAGCAGGTCGTGGGTGATCCCCTCGGCCTTCTTGTAGGCCTTGTGCGACCAGGTCGAGTCGCGGCTGATGCCGACGACGACGGAGTTCGGCGCGCTCAGGACCGGCTCCTTCGAAATGCGGCAGTTCTCCTTGGTGCAGGTGGGGCTCCAATCGAGCGGGGGCCACAGCAGCACGACGTTCTTGCCCTTGTGGTCGGAGAGCTTCCACTCCTTCTCGTCTTGGGTCTTGAGCGTGAAATCCGGGGCAGCGGCGCCAACTTGGATGGCCATGGCAATGGGTTCGGTTCGGGGTTGGGTGGTGCGCGCGGCCGAGAGGGCCCCGCGGGCCAAAGACTCTACCAGCAAGGACCCAGTGGGCGGACCCAAGACGCTTTGGCAACAGCCCCGGCGTCCGGGGCGCTACCATCGCGCTCCATGGCACCTGGGACCCGCCCGCTCGCCCGTCGCCTCCGCCCGGTGAATCGCTCCGGGAAGCCCCTTCGGCGGGGGTGGGCCCTCGGGCCCTGCGCGCTGCTCTGGGCCGCTGGGTCCGCGTCCGCCCAGGAGGTCGAGCTCTTCGCCACGCCGACACGCTGGCGCCTCTCGCTCGAGCAGATCAACCCCAAGGGCCCCGGCGAAGCCACGCTCCTCGGCCTGCACTACGACATCCTCGAGCCCTTCCGCGGATTGCCGGGCGCGTACCTCGGTTTCGGCGGATTCGGCGCCGTGCAAGGCGACCGCGGAGGCCTGTTCGCGGCGGGCGCCACCCTGGGTTGGCGCCGCGCGTGGGGCGAAAGGTTCTCCGTCGACGCGGGGCTGTTCGTGGGCGGCGGCGGCGCCGACGCGGAGGGCGGCAGCGGCGACGATTGGGACGGCGGACTGTTCCTGCGCCCACACATCGCCGCGGAGCACACCATCGGGGATCGCCTGGGGCTGCGGCTCGAGCTCTCCCATACCGAAGTGCCCGGCGGCGATCTCTCGAGCACCCAACTTGCGTTGGGTTTCACGCGTCTGCACGAGGTGATCACGGCCAGCTCGTCGATCTTCGACCTGCGGCCCCTGGCCCGCGGCACGCTGGTGCCCAGCCAGGAGGCGCTCACCCTGGGTGTGCTCTACCTCGATCCGAGCTCCGGTTCCAAACGCCGCGACGGCTCGCGACTCAGCCGGCGCATCGTGTTGGGGCAGGCCGGTGTCGAGCTGCCCCTCGAGCGCGGCTGGTTCGTGCCGCTCGAACTTGCCGGTGCCGGCGCCGGCGGCGTGGCCGGGTACGCGCAGGCGACCGTCGGCATCGCGCGCCGCGGACCCTGGTTCGAGGGCACCGAACGTGTGCTCGATTGGCAATGGCGCGTGATGACCGGCGCGGCCGGCGGCGGCGGTGTCGACGTCGGAGGTGGGCTCCTGCTCGCCGCCCAAGCCGGTTTCGAGAGTTACCTGACGCGCAACTGGTCGCTCAAGCTGCTCGGCGGCTACTTCGTGGCCCCGGACGGCGACTTCGACGGCACGAGCGCGGCGCTAGCGGCCTCGTGGGCGCCGCGGGCCGCCGTGTTGCCCGAGGAGTTCCAGCGCGAGCGCCTCGCACGCGAGGGCATCTTCGCGCGCGACTACGACCTCGACGATTGGACCGTGCAGTTGTTGCACAAGAGCTACTTCCTCTCGCGCGACGTCGTGGACTCGGGCGGTATTCCGCTCGAGGACGACGTGCACCTGGTGGGAGCCGGCGTCAACAAGGAGATCTACGACGCGCTCTTCTTCAGCCTGCGCGGTTTCAGCGCCTGGGACGGCGAGATCGGAGGGTACCGCGAGGGCCAGGTCGGTCTGCGCTACGACCTGGACGTGCTGCGCACGGTGCGCGCCGGCGACTTCTACGTGCAGTACCACGCCGGCGCGGCGGGTGGAGGCGGCGCCGACGTCGGCTCGGGGTTGGTGCACGAGTTCGCGGCGGGTTGGCGCTACCAGGTGCGGCCCTCCTTCGGCATGGGCCTCGAGTTCGGCAAACTCGAAGCCGACAGCGGCAGTTTCGAGGCGCAATCCGTCGCGGTCACCTTCTCGTGGTCGGTCACACGGCCGCTCCTGCGGTGACCGCCGCCCTGCACCTTGGCACCTCCAGTTGGTCGGAGAAGGGCTGGGTCGGGCCGTTCTATCCGCCGGGCAGCAAGCCGGGAGAGTTCCTGAGCCTCTACGCGCGGCGCTACGACACCGTCGAAGCCGACGTCACCTACTACCGCGTGCCCGATCGACGGCTGGTCGAAGGCTGGCGCGACAAAGTACCGGACGGCTTCCAGCTTGCGGCCAAGTTCCCGCGCGGTGTCGTGCACGGCGGCGACGGGCCGACACCGGACGGCGCCAACGTGCTGGTTTCTCGAGTAGCCATCGACGAGGCCGATCGATTCCTCGAAGCCATGGCCATCCTGGGTCCGCTCCGCGGCCCGCTGCTGCTGCAGTTCCCCTACTTCAACCGCGCCGCCTTCGCGCGTGCGGAGCCCTTCCTCGAGCGCCTCGACGGATTCCTCGAACGCATCGATCCGACGGTCCGTGTGGCCGTCGAGGTGCGCAACAAGAACTGGATCGCAAAGCCGCTGCTCGACTTGCTGCGTCGACGCGGCGTGGCGATGGCGCTCGTGGACCTCAACTACCTGCCCCATCCCGACGAGTTGGCCCCGCAACTGGGCGGGCTGGATGCGCTCTTGACCGCGGACTTCACCTACGTGCGCCTGATCGGCGACCGCAAGGCGACCGACGCACTCACCAAGACCTTCGACCGCACAGTGCTCGACCAGTCGGAACGTCTTGACCGCTGGGCGGCCGTAATCCACGCGCTCGAGTCGCGCCTCAAGGACATCTACGTGTTCGCCAACAACCACTTCGCCGGCCACGGTCCGGCCACCATCGACGACTTGCAGACGCGACTCGCGGGTCTCGACGAACGCTGACGGCGCGTGCGCCCCGGCCGAGACGACCGGCCCTGCGCGGGTCAGGCGATGGGCCACACGGCACCGATGAGGCCATCGACTTGGGCCGTGCCGATTTCTGCCCGGCCTCTCAGAGAGAGGGAAAAAATCGGGGCCTTGGCCGATTTTTGCCCTCGAACGGGCTCCAGCGCCGTCAGGCGATGGGCAAAACATCACCTGAGAGGCAAGTGATTTGGGCCGTGCCGATTTTTGCCCGGCCTCTCAGAGAGAGGGAAAAAATCGGGGCCTTGGCCGATTTTTGCCCTCGAACGGGCTCCAGCGCCGTCAGGCGATGGGCAAAACATCACCTGAGAGGCAAGTGATTTGGGCCGT
>WGMC01000016.1 GCA_016125265.1 Planctomycetaceae bacterium | reverse complement strand
TCATCAGGTTTCCGATCCGACGAGCCCAAGTCGCTGTCTGGTGGTGCTTTGGGGCCGTGGCATCCACAGTCGACCTTGAACAGGTCGTCGAGGACGGCCGCGGCCCCAAAGTGCCGCCAGGCGGCGAAAGGCGGCCGAAGGACGCCGGTTGGGCCGTCCGATCGGAAACGTGGTGGATAATCCGGGCTAGCGCGGCGTGCGTCAGAGCGCGACGCCGCGGCCCGCGGCGCGGGGCTCGGGACGCGTCGTCGGAGCGGTCCGGGCGGTGGCGGGTTCGTGCGGCGCCGCGTGCGGAATCTCGCGTTCCACTTCCGCGGCCTCGTCCCGATCGATCCGCGGCCGCGACGGCCTCGTCCAGAGGAACGCGAGCACGGAAACAACGACGAGTCCCATGGCCACGAGCGCCCACTCCGGCGCGCTGCCGCGCACCACGGGAACCGACGCGAATCCGAGGAGCGCCGCCGTCGACAGCCACTTGGCCCGGGGGCGGATCACCCCGTGCGCGCGCCAATCGGCAAGCAGTGGCCCCAGCACGGGCTGGCGCAAGAGCCATCCGTGCAAGCGCGGGGACGAGCGGTCGAAACACCAGGCCGCGAGCAGTAGGAACGGCGTGGTGGGCAAGAGGGGCAGGAACAGACCGAGCGCTCCCAGGCCGACGAAGGTCCAGCCAAGTCCGAACAGGAGGGGTCGCAGCAGGGTCTTCACGGGCGTTGGCGTCACTATCGGCCCGATTCCCGCCCGGCACCACTGCCCACCCCGGGAGATCCCGCGGTGGGGAGCAGCCCCCGTTTCGAAAGTCGTTCGAACAGGAGGTCCGCCACCACCCGGTGGCCCGCCAGATTGAGGTGCTTGTCGAGGACCCAGAACGCGCCCCCAGGCACGTCGGCGAGGGCCGGGCCCAGGTCCAGCCAGTCGAGTTCGGGAGTGTCCGCCCGAATCCGTTCGCCGAGGCGCAGGGCCGATCGGCGCCAGTGGTCCTCCAACTCGGTGTCCGTGGCGATGGCCTCGAAGGCCTCGGCGTGCCGATCCCACTCGAGATCCGCCGCCGTGGGCAGCCACATGGGCACGAAGTGGATGCCCTCCGACTGGCACAGGCGGCCGATCTCGCGCAGCACCTCGGCGGCCCCGGCCACGGCCTCCTCCTGTTCGCTGGGGTTGTGGCGGAAGTAGAGGATCTGCTCGAACACCTGGGCCATCGACGGTGTGTGGTCCCGGCGCAGGTGGACGATGTCGCGCGTGTACGCGCCGTGGCCCGCGGGTCTTGGGCGGCGCGCGAAGTAGTGGCGGAGGGGGAGCAGCTCCAACAGGTCGTTCCCGCCGTAGACCGCGACGGTGAAGACGTCGGGACGGGGGAGACCCGCGTCCCCGGCGAGGAATCGCTCGAGCACACCCAGGTGGCTGTAGACCGTGTACCCCGCACAACTGGCGTTCAGAACGTCGGCGCGCTCCGCGAGTCCCAGCGCGTCGATGCGCGCGCGGACCAGCGATGCCCAACTCTCCGCGTTGTTGCACGCACCTTCGCTGTGGCTGTCGCCGCTGGCGAGCACGACGAGGTCCAAGTGGCCGCCGCGCGGCGGCCGGTCCATGCGCAGGCCCTGCGCGTTGGTCACCACCCACCAACTGCCGTCGGGGTGTTCGGGGAAGGGCGTCTTGGTGCGCAGGTTGGAGTCGCGCCGGAAGTGGCTGTACTCGTCGAACACGAGACCACCTCCCGCGGCGATCTGCGGGCGGATGCGCAGAACCGCGTCGCGGCCGAGGCGCTCCCAAAGCAGCGTCGAGTCCTCGAAGTGGCGCACGGGACGCGGCGGGTGGGCCTCGTCGAAGCGGCGCTGACGCACCTCCCATTCGGCTGCCGTCGGATCGGCTTCGCCCGCGACCACCTCGACGAGCGGCGCGGACGGATTGCCGGGGCGCCCCAGGGCCAACCAAAGGACCCCGACGACCAGCGCCGCCACGAGGGCGGAGCCGGCGGCGACGAGCGCGGGGGAAAGTCCGTGGGAGCGCATGGATCCGTGGGGCGAGCAGGGCCCCGGAGCTAGGATACCGGCCATGGCCCGACAGCCCGAAACGGTCCGCAGCATCGCCCAGAACCGCAAGGCGCGGCACGAGTTCGAGATCCTGGAGGAACTCGAATGCGGCATGGTGCTGAAGGGCAGCGAGGTGAAGAGCCTGCGCGGCGGCCGGGCCTCGATCCAAGAGGCCTACGGCATGGTCAAGGGCGGCGAGCTCTTCCTGCTAGGGATGCACATCCCCGAGTACCCCCAGGCCGGCCCGATGAACCACCCGCCGGTGCGCGAACGCAAACTCTTGGCCGGCCGCCGCGACCTGGACCGCTGGTCCAAGGCCGCGCGCGAGAAGGGCGTGACGATCGTGCCGCTCGAAGTCGCTTTCCGCGGCCACCTCGTGAAGGTGGCCATGGCGCTCGTGCGCGGCAAGAAACTGCACGACAAACGCGAGACCGAGAAGCGCCGCGACGCCGAACGCGACATGCGCCAGGCCTTCGGTCGACGCCGCTGATCGTCTCGCGCCTGCGCCGAGGACGGAGGGGCCTTGGACCTGTTGCCGCGCCCTGCCCCGTGCTAGGATCCGTGCGATGGGGGCGCACTGGTTTCGACTGGTGCCCCACGGAATGACAGTTGCGTGCCGGGGGCTTCTCGAGTCACCCCGCAAATCCACTCGAGAAACGGCATAACCTGCCGACAACTACGCTCTCGCTGCCTGATAGCCAGGTAGCCGTTCACCGGGGGAGTGCCTGTGGCCCTCGGTGGACGCGATCAGCAGGCTGGCCGCTGCCCCGTGCCTCGGGGGTCGCGGCGAGACAAACAGGGGCTGGGTGCGAAGGAGCCTGGGCATGGGCGCTGGCTGCACCGAGACAAACAAACCACGCTCTACGCACGTAGACGCTGCATTGCGAGGGCACCAGGACGCGGGTTCGATTCCCGCCGCCTCCGCCATCCAACGGCGACCGCCGACGCGGTCGCCGACGCCATTCCCCGGCGCCGCTCCCCAGTTGCTCGGCCCGTCGCCGTGCCGCGGGGGAGGTTGCCGGCCGAGGTTGCCGGCCGAGCCTGCCGGCCGAGCCTGCCAGGGGAGTGGCAGCCCTCCGGCGTTCCGCTCGGCCCCTTGGGCGACGTAGACTTCGCGCGCCATGCATCCCGCGCGACCCTCCGCCCACTCCGCCCGTATCCCGCCGCGCGCGGGGTCTCGATCCTGCGGCGCGCTGGGTGTGATGGCGCGGCTCCGCCCGGCGCTCGCACCGCTCGTGGCCCTTTGCCTCGCCTTCGCCCCGGGCTGCCGCACCCCCCAGGCCGCCGCCTGGAACCTGCGCGAGTTGCACGCCCTCGACGGGTCGACGCAGCGGGTCGGGAGGGTCCAGACACACACGGAGTTCGCCCTGCGGCGCACGTTGGTCGGGTTGCTCCGCTCCGGTTCGGATAGCGACTGGGGGCCCGCAGGCAAGCCCGCGAAGCAGGTTTCGCGCCCGCTCGACCGCACCCTGAAGGAGCTGCTGATCCTGGCGAGCTTCGACGGCGAGCACGCTCCGACGGGCGGCCTGCAAGTGGAGCTGTTCGCGTGGCTCGGACGCCAGGACGTGTACGACCTGGCTCGCGAGCGCTCCGTGATCGAACTCGTCAAGGCAGGACGGCGCCTGGGGCTCGAACGGCCCGAACAAGTGCCGGAAGGCGCCACCAGCGCGACGGCGGATCAGGTGCAAGAGGCCGCGCGTGCGTTGTGGGCCGCAGCGGAACGGGGCACAGGTCTCGACCTCGACAACGCGCTGACAGCGCTCGAAGCGCTGCCCCTCGACCTCGACGGCAGCCGGCGGGCCCTGGCGGCCGTGAACATCGCGCTCGAGTCCCCGCGCCCCGAACCGGCGGAACGCCGGCTCGTCGCGGCGTCGCTCTTCCTTCAGCGGCGCACGGTCGCGCTCGCAGTGGGGGATGCGCTGATGGACGAAGAGGGCCTCGTGCGGGGTGCGGCGCTGCGCGGTGCCGCCACGTGGTCGCCCGCGGCGCGCGACGAGCTCCTGCGCGCCTGGGGCAACAGCCCTCAGGACAGTTTCGACGGACATCCGGAGGTGCTGCGCGCCGTGGCGGAACTGGTGGCGGACGGGGTGCCCGAGGGCGACGACCTCGAGCCCTGGCTCGATCGGCTGTACGTGATCGCGGAGCAGGGCGACGGACGCGCGTCCGTGGCCGCTTGCCGCGCGCTCGGGCGACTCTTGCCCGACAGTCCGCCGAGCCTGCGCCCCGAGGACTGGCTGCTCGTGATCCTCGAACGCGATGGCCTCGTGGGCGACGCCCTCGAAGGCAACGTTTCGGACGGAGAGGCGGGCCTGTGAACTCCGCCCCCGCCCGCCGGCGCATCTGGCGCTGGCTGCAGCCCGTCGTGGTGCTCGCCATCCTCGCGGCGGTGGCGTCCAGGCTGCCCTTCGAGGACCAGCTCATTCTCTCCGCCGACGGTGGCGGGGAGGAGCGGCACCTCACCGGCTCCATCACCGGTGACTGGAAGCAGGGCCAGGTGGTGTTCCACCCCAGCGAGGCGCCCGCGGAGCCGCGCGTCCTGCGTCAGGACAAGGGAGGCTCCTGGAACGCCGACGGGCAACCCGCGGAGCTGCGCCCGAGCATGCAGCGGGTGTTCGCGAGTGTGCACCCCGGCGGTCTCGCGCTCGCGTTCCTCGCGTTCTTCACGGCGCTGAGTTTCGGCATCACCCGCTGGTGGCGCCTCCTTTGGATCGCTGGCTGCAACGTGCGTTGGTGGGACGCGTTCCGCCTCACGTACCTCGGCATGTTCTTCAATCTCGTCGTGCCGGGTTTGACCGGCGGCGACGTGGTCAAGGCCGTGCTCGCCGTGCGCGAGAACCCCGGTCGTCGCGCCGACGCGCTCGTCAGCGTGGTGATGGACCGGCTCCTTGGCCTGGTGGCGCTCGCGGCCCTCGCGATGGTCGTGATCGTGTGGCTCGGCGGACCGTTCGAGGAGCTGCGCCTTCCGATGGCGCTCGCGCTCGTCGCCATGGTCGTCGGCGCCTTGGTCTACACCAGCACCGCCCTGCGGCGTCTCGTGCGCTTCGAGAGCCTGCTCGCGCGACTGCCCCTCGGTCAGCGCCTCTTGGAAGTCGACCGCGCTGTGCTCGTGTACACACGCCGCCCCGGCGAAGTGCTGCTCGCCTTCGCACTTTCGCTCGGGAACCACTTCGCGGCCATCGCCGGCGTGATGGCGCTGGGTGTGGCCTTCGGCGTGCCGCAATCCGTCATCGGTTGGTGGCAGTACGTCGCCATCGTGCCCGTCGCCAACATCGTCAGCGCGTTGCCCATCGCCCCCGGCGGATGGGGTGTGGGCGAAGCCGCATTCCATTTCCTGTTCGAACTCGTCGGCGCGAGCGGTGCCATGGGTGTCGCCGTCAGCGTGACCTACCGCCTCTGCCAACTCGTGGTGGGGCTGCTTGGCGGCCTCTACCTGCTGCGACCCGCTCGGCGGGCGGAACTGCGCCAGATCGAGCAGGAGGGTGTGGGCCACGCCGCCCCTCCCAAGGCCCACGTGCAAACTCCCTGAGCCGATCCTCCTCGGCTCGTTCCCCTCCCACCGGCCATCCCCCCACTCCGGAGCCCTCCCCATGACCGTAGTTGCCGTAGGCACCCTCGCGTTCGATTCCATCGAGACCCCCTACGACCGCCGGGAAGATGCCCTCGGCGGCTCGGCCACCTACTTCGCCTACGCCGCGAGCTTCTTCACCCCGGTGCAGTTGGTCGGCGTCGTGGGCAAGGACTTCGGTGCAGGGCACCTTGCGGACCTCCAGAAGCGCGGCGTGGACACCGCAGGCGTGGAGGTCGCCGACGGCAAGAGCTTCCGCTGGAGCGGGCGCTACGAAGCCGACTGGAACACCCGTCACACGCTGGACACGCAGCTCAACGTGTTCGAGCACTTCGATCCGAAGGTGCCCGGGGACTACCGCACGAGTCCCTACGTGTTCCTCGCCAACGCGGCGCCGGACATCCAGATGAAGGCCCTGGCCCAGTGCACGGGCGCGCGCTTCACCATGGCCGACACCATGAACCTCTGGATCGACATCGCGCGCGACGGGCTGCTCGAACTGCTGCGCAAAGTCGACGGCGTGGTGCTGAACGACGAGGAGGCGCGGCTCCTGACCGGCGAGCGCCACTTGCTGCGCGCGGCGCGCAAGGTGCTGGAACTCGGCCCGCGTTTCGTGGTGCTGAAGAAGGGCGAGCACGGCGCGTTCCTGATCGGCCGCGACGTGCACTTTGCGCTGCCCGCGTACCCGGTCGACGAAGTCATCGACCCGACGGGCGCGGGGGACAGCTTTGCCGGCGGTTTCCTCGGGTACCTCGCGTCCGTGCGCAACACGGACCCGCGCACCCTGCGCCGGGCGATGCTCTATGGGACGGTCACCGCGTCCTACTGCGTCGAGGGTTTCAGCGTGGAGCGCATCGGCGCCATCGACCGCTCGAAGGTCGAGTCGCGGTTCAACGAGCTCTTCAGCCTCGTCAGCCTGTGACGGTCCGAGGCTTCGGCCCCGATTCCCTGCAACCGGGGGCCGCGGCGGGAGTCTTTCCACCTCCCCAGGCGGGATTTCTCGACTTCGGGCCGCCCCGGGGCCAGTTCGCCGTCTGTTCGGGTTTTTGGTGGCCCCTGGGCCCAGGGGGCGCCTAAGATCCCCGCCCGGGCCTGGATCCCGTCCCAACTCCACTCGCACACCCAACCACCATGAGCACCCCCCGCGCCAAGAACTCCGGCCCCGCCGACACAAAAGACCCCAAGGAAGCCAAGGAGGCCGCCCGCATCAGCGCCGAGAAGGCGCGGGCCCTGGAAGGGGCCCTGGGCGAGATCCACAAGGCCTACGGGGCCGGTTCGATCATGCGGCTCGGCGGCGGACAGGCCATCCGCGAGATCCGCTCGATCTCCAGCGGCGCGCTGTCCTTGGACCTGGCCCTCGGCGGCGGGTTCCCGCGGGGCCGCATCGTCGAGATCTTCGGCCCGGAAAGCTCGGGCAAGACGACCCTGACCCTGCACATCGTCGCCAGCGCGCAGCGCGAGGGCGGCATCTGCGCGTTCGTCGACGCGGAACACGCCCTCGATCCCTCCTACGCGCGCAAGTTGGGCGTGAAGCTCGACGACCTGCTCATCAGCCAGCCGGACACCGGGGAACAGGCCCTCGAGATCGTCGAGGCCCTGGTGCGCTCCAACGCGGTGGACGTGGTGGTGGTCGACTCGGTGGCCGCCCTCGTGCCGCGGGCCGAGATCGAAGGGGAGATGGGCGATTCGTTCGTCGGCCTGCAGGCGCGATTGATGAGTCAGGCGCTGCGCAAGCTGACGGCCGCCATCTCCAAGTCCGATTGCCTCGTGGTGTTCATCAACCAGATCCGCGAGAAGATCGGCGTGATGTTCGGCAGCCCCGAAACCACCACCGGCGGCCGCGCGCTGAAGTTCTATTCGTCCCTGCGCGTCGACATCCGCCGCATCGGGCAGATCAAGGAAGGCGAGGACGTGGTTGGCAGCCGCACCAAGGTGACGGTGGTCAAGAACAAGGTCGCGCCGCCCTTCCGCAAGGTCGAGTTCGACATCCTCTACGACCGCGGCATCAGCTTCGAGGGCGACCTCTTGGACCTCGGCCTGTCGACGGGCCACGTGCTCAAGTCCGGCACCTGGTTCTCTCGCAAGCACCCCAAGGAGGGTGAGATCCGCCTGGGCCAGGGCCGCGAGAAGGCGCGCCAGTTCCTGGTGGACAACCCCGAGTTCGCCCGGGAACTCGAGGTCGAGATCCGCGCGGCCGTCAGCCCGAAGAAGGTGGCCGAGTTGCTGACCGCGGAAACCCCGTCTTCGAACAACCAGGGTTCACCCGACGGCGACGACAGCCTGGGCAATTCGGGCGACGGCGATTCCGGTGAGGGGGATGTTTCCGCGAACGGCGCCGCCGCGCGCTCCTCGGGCAGCCGAGCCGGCGCCCGCTGATCCGGCCGACGGCCTCCGGAGGCGGCCCCTCGGCGGTCCGCCCCGTGTCGTCCGGCCCGTGTCGTCCCCCCCGTGTCGTCCCCCCCAAGCGGCTTCCCATCGCGGCGGGACGACGCGGGGGCTCATCGGGGGCCTCCCGGAGGGTGACGTGCCGGGCGAGGGTCCCGAATCGGTTAGAACGTTCGCCCACTTCCGCGGACCGACCGCTCCGACTCCCATGCCGATCGACCCCCAACGCAGCGCTGCCCAGGTGCGGCGCCAGTTCCTCGACTTCTTCGCCGAGCGAGGCCACCGCGAGGTGCCCTCGAGCCCCGTGTTCCCGCAGGACGATCCCACGCTCCTGTTCACGAACGCGGGGATGAACCAGTTCAAGGACGTGTTCCTCGGAACGGGCACGCGGGACTACCGCCGCGCGGTCGACACGCAGAAGTGCATCCGGGTCTCGGGGAAGCACAACGACCTGGAGGAAGTGGGGGTGGATACCTACCACCACACCTTCTTCGAAATGCTCGGGAACTGGTCCTTCGGCGACTACTTCAAGGAGGACGCGATCACCTGGGCCTGGCAGCTCCTGACCGAGGTCTGGAAACTGCCGAAGGAGCGCCTCTGGGTGACGGTCTTCGGGGGCGATCCCAAGGACGGTTTGGCCGCGGACGAGGAGGCGGAGCAGCTCTGGCGCTCGCGCACGGACATCGATCCGAGCCACGTGCTGCGCTTTGGCAAGAAGGACAACTTCTGGGAGATGGGCGAGACTGGCCCCTGCGGTCCCTGCACGGAAATCCACATCGACCGGGGCGCTCCGGGCGACGACCCGCGGGACGGCGCCAACCCCGCCATCGGTGTGAACGCCGGCAACGAGCGGTTCATGGAGATCTGGAACCTCGTGTTCATGCAGTTCAACCGCATGGACAACGGTTCGCTCGTCAACCTGCCCGCCAAGAGCGTGGACACGGGGATGGGCTTCGAGCGGGTGCTCTCCGTGCTCCAGGGCAAACGCTCGAACTACGACACCGATCTGTTCGCGCCGATCTTCCGCACCCTGGAGCAGGTCTCGGGGAGGACGTACGGCGGCTCGGACAGCCGGGCCGACGTGGCGTTCCGCGTCGCCGCGGACCACGTGCGCGCGGTCTCCAGCGCCTTCGCGGACGGCGCGCTGCCGGGCAACGTGGGGCGGGGGTACGTGCTGCGTCGATTGATCCGCCGCGCCGCCCGTTTCGGCCGGCAGGAACTGGGTCTCGAACAGCCCTACTTGCATCGTTTGGTGCCGACCGTGGCCGAGGTGCTGGGGCATGCGTTCCCCGAGATCCGCCAGCGCGTCGACCACGTCGCGAGCCTGGTGCTGTCGGAGGAGGAATCGTTCGGAGCGACCCTCGGGCGCGGCCTCGTGCGGTTCGAGGAACTTGCGCGTCGCGTCGCGAAGGCCGGCGCCAAGGTTCTGCCCGGCGAACAGGCGTACGAACTCTACGCCACCTACGGATTCCCCAAGGACCTCGTCGAGCTGATGGCGCGCGAGCGCGAACTCGCGCTCGATGCCGCGGGGTGGGACGATGCCGAGCGCGCGCACCAGAGTGCGAGCCGCTCCGAAGGAGGTTTCAAGCAGCTCCTCAGCGCCGAGCAATTGCAGGGCCTGCGACCGACCGCGGGCACGTACCACCACGAGGACACACAGTCGCTCGCGGTGGAGACGCGTGTGCAGCGGCTCTTCCGCAGCGCCGACCGCGACACGCTCGTGCTCGAATCGAGTCCCTTCTATCCGGAGGCCGGCGGTCAGGTGGGGGATTCGGGGCTCATCGAGGCGCCCGGCGGCGGCTTCCGCTTCCAGGTCGACGACACCCAACGCCTGGGCACCGTCGTGGTGCACCTGGGGCGCGCCGAGGGCGACGCGCAGCCCGGCCTCGCGGTGCTCGCAAAGGTCGATGCGGAGCGGCGCGCCAGCATCCGGCGCAACCACAGCGCGACGCACCTGTTGCACCGCGCCCTGAAGGAAGTGCTGGGCGACCATGTGGCCCAGGCGGGTTCGCACGTGGGGCCGGACCGGCTGCGGTTCGACCTTTCGCACCCGAAGGCCATCACGCAGGACGAGTTGGAGCGCATCGAGGCCCACGTGCTGCGCGCCGTGGTCGCGAATCCGGCGGTGCGCACCACCGTCGAGGACTTGGCCGCCGCGAAGGCGCGGGGCGCCGCGGCGCTGTTCGGCGAGAAGTACGACGCGGCCGTGCGTGTGGTCGAAATGGGCGACGTCAGCTTGGAGCTGTGCGGCGGCACCCACGTTCGTGCCACCGGCGACATCGGCGCGTTCGCGATCGTGCAGGAGCGCGCGGTGCAAGCCGGTGTTCGGCGCATCGAAGCGGTCACGGGACCCAACGCGCTGGCCCTGTTCCAAGAGCAACGTCGCCTGCTGGGTGTCTCGGCCCAACGCCTGAAGGTGCCGCCGGACGAGTTGCCCCAGCGCATCGAAGCGCTGCAAGAGCAGCTCAAGGAGGCCCGCAAGAAGACCCAAGCCGCGGCGCAGGGGGACCTCGCCGGCGCGCTCGAACATGTCAAGAAGGGCCTCGAGACCCGCTCCGGTGTGGCGTTCGGCGCCGTGGACTTGGCCGGTCTCGACCTCGGCGGATTGCGCGAACTCTCGGCCCGGGTGAAGGGCCAGTCGGCGGATCTCTGTGTGTTGCTGCTTGGCCGGGACGGCGAGCGTGTCCCGTGGATCGTGCTGTGCCAGGGCCAGGCCCTGGAACGGGGCCTGGCGGCCGGCGACCTCGCCAAGGCGGTGGCGGCCGAGCTGGGCGGCGGCGGCGGTGGCAAACGCGAAACGGCACAGGGCCAGGGACTGGCCGCGGACCGCGTCGAAGCGGCGTTGGCCGCGTTCCGCGCGGCTGCAGCGGGGCGGCTCTAGGGCGCCCCGACCCTCCCGGCACGTCCCCCGAAACCTCAGACGTCCCCGACCGGGCGTCGGCTCCCGGACCCGCGCTGGTTCCCAGGGCCGCGCTGGCTCCCGGGGACGCTCTCCGGGCCACGGAGTGGTGCCTCGCCACGGCGGAGCGCCCCCGCGGTCCGGGGACTGCGGCTTCCTGGGCGTTGACGCCCACCCCGTGGGCTGGCTACAGTTCCGCCCTTCGCCACGGGGCGCGACGTTTCGTACACGACCTCCGTGCACGACCAACGCGCACGACCGCCGTGCATGACCGCCGTCCATGAACTCCGGGCCGCGCCGCCCGGCCGGATTCGCCCCCCAAGAGGTGGCGACACCGACCGGGAGCGCGGCCCGGGCAACTCTTCTTCCGTCCGAGCGGGGGTTCCCGCGACGACCCGACCCACACCTCCCATGCCCAATCCGAAGCGCCGCCACTCCAAGTCCCGCACGGGCCTGCGCCGCTCCCACCTCGCGCTGAAGGACATCCAGTTGAACCGCTGCGCCCACTGCGGCGCGGCCGTGCGCGCCCACCGGGTGTGCGACAACTGCGGCTACTACGGTTTCGCGCGGGGCGGCGAGAAGAAGGGCACGGACGTGCTCGAGAAGCAGGACTTCTGATCCCCGCGGCGCGCCGCATCCCAAGGGGCGCGCCGCGCTCTCGGGCGGCGTTGCCGCCGCGCAGGGTTACCCGCGACCGACGCGCCGCGCGCGCGTGGTGGCCCGCGCGGGTGCGGTGGCTGCCGCACGCCTCCCGCAGCGCAACGCCAATGCCGAAGGGCCGTGGAAGACGCGGCCAACCTAGGACCGTGGGCAGAGCCGAACACCGGCAGAGCTGAGAGACGATGAGCCAAGGACGGATCGCGCTAGACGTGATGGGGGGCGACGACGCCCCCTCGATCAACCTTCTGGGTGCCCTGCGGGCCTGCGACTCGAGCGGCAACATCCGGCTCGATCCCGAGCGGCTGCTGCTCGTCGGCGACCGCGGCGCCATCGAGTCGGGCCTCGCCGAGTCCGGCGGCAACCCGGGGTTTGAGATCCTGCACTCCACGCAGGTGATCGGGATGGGCGAATCGCCGGCGACGGCGCTGCGCGCGAAGCCCGATTCGTCGATCTCGCGCTGCGTGGGCGCGGTCAAAACCGGCGCCGCCGCCGCGGTCGTCAGCATGGGCAACACCGGCGCGGTGGTGGGGGCGGCGACCCTGGGCCTCGGCACCCTCGAGGGCATCAAACGCCCCGGCATCGCGGTGACGATCGACCTGACGGGCAATCCGCTCACGTGGATCGACATGGGCGCAAACATCGCGGCCAAACCCGAGCACCTCCTGCAGTACGCGTGGATGGGCAGCGTGTGGGCCCGCACCGTGATCGGCCAGAAGGACCCGCGCGTCGGCCTTCTCAACATCGGTGAGGAACCCTCGAAGGGCACGGATCTGCTCAAGGCGACCCACGAGCTACTGACCGCGTCGGCGCTGCCGTTCGTGGGCAACGTGGAAGGTGGCGACCTCTTCGCCGGCGGCTGCGAGGTCGTCGTGTGCGACGGCTTCACTGGCAACGTGGTGCTCAAGTTGATGGAGGGCATGTCGACCTTCCTGTTCGGGCTCTTCACCAAGGAGCTGCGCGCGAACCGCGCGGAGTGGGGCGCCGAGTCCATGGAGCGCCTGCGCAAGAAGATCGACTACGCCGAGTACGGCGGCGCGCTCCTGCTCGGGGTCAACGGCGCCGTCGTCATCGGGCACGGCAAGTCCGACGCGGGGGCCGTGGCGAACGCGCTCGCGGTGGCCGCCCGTTCGCTCGACGCCGATGTCAACCGCCACATCGTCGCTGGCCTGAGCGCGGTGAGCTGACCCCCGGGGGTCGAGCTGAGCAACGGGAGTGCGACCTCGGGGCGCCGCGGTCGATCCCCGCCGCCGTTCTGCGCGGCGTCCCGTGTTGGGGGGGGGGCGCGCGTCGGCACCCTCGGGGCTGCCCGGGCACGTCATCCGTCGCACGTGGAGGAGCGTTCCGGCCCACTTCACACCCGGCCCCTGTTTCCGAGGGCCGTCCTGCGTAGAATCCCCCGCTTGTCGCGCCCCACCCTGGGGTCGGCCGTCCCAACCCCACCCGCCATGCCCTCACTCGTCCGCGTAGGCGTCGCCGGAACTGGTTCGTACGCACCCTCGAAGGTGGTGCCGAACCAGTGGTTCGAGAGTTTCCTCGACACCTCCGACGAGTGGATCGTCCAGCGCTCCGGAATCCGCAACCGCCGCTTCGCCGCGCCCGACGAGGCCACCAGCGATCTTTGCATCCAGGCGGCGAAGCCCGCGCTCGAGGCTGCGGGCATCGGTCCTGAGGACCTCGATCTGATCGTGGTAGGCACATTGACGCCGGACTACCCGCTGCCGTCCACGGCAGTGCTGGTCCAGGACCGGCTGGGCGCCAAACGCGCCGCCGCGTTCGACGTGTCCGCGGCGTGCACGGGTTTCATGACGGCCCTGCACGTGGGCGAGAGTTTCATCGCGACCGGGCGCGCCCGGTACGTGCTGGCGATCGGCGCGGAGGTGCTCTCGCGATTCTTGGACCTCAAGGACCGCACGAGTTGCATCCTCTTCGGGGACGCGGCGGGCGCCGTGGTGCTCGCGCCGTGGAACGACGTGCGGCGGGGCGAGTTGCTGAAGGGCACGCTGGGTGCGGATGGTTCGCAGTACGAGTTGATCCACATCCGCGGCAACGGCTCGCGCCACCCGACCTCGCCCGAGACGTTGGAACTCGGCGAGCAGTACATCCGCCTGCGCGGCCGCGAGGTCTTCAAGTTCGCTGTGTCGACCATGAGCGAGCTGATCCTGCAGATGCTCGAGGGACACAGTCCCGACGAGCTTGGCCTGATCGTGCCCCATCAGGTGAACCGGCGCATCATCGACGCTGCGCTCGACCGCATCGGGATGACCGACGAGAAGGTGGTGGTCAACATCCAGCACTACGGCAACACCTCCGCCGCCACGGTGCCCCTCGCCCTCGACGAAGCGGTGCGCGAGGGGCGCATGGTCGACGGGAAACTGGTCGTGCTCGTCGCGTTCGGCGCTGGCATGACCTGGGGCGCGTCCCTCCTGCGTTGGTAAGCGAACGAAGCGCTCCCGACTCGACGACCATGCAACGAGCCATCCTGCTGCCCGGACAGGGCGCCCAACACCCCGGCATGGGGCAGGCCTTCGCCCAGCGTTATCCCGCCGCCGCGCGCCGCTTCGAGGAGGCCGACGAGGCGCTCGGTTTTGCCCTTTCGAAGGCCTGTTTCGAAGGAGGCGAGAGCATCCACCGCACGGATTTGGCCCAACCCGGCATCTTGACCACGAGTGTCGCGATCCTCAGCGTGCTCGTGGAGGAGGAGGGCCTCGACCTCGCGAAGGTGCCGTTTGCCGCGGGGCTGAGTCTCGGCGAGTACACGGCCCTCTGGGTCGCGGGCGCCCTCGATTTCGCCGACGCGGTGCGGCTCGTGCGCCTGCGCGGCGAGGCGATGCAGGACGCGGCCGATCAGTTCCCGTCGTCGATGACCAGCCTGGTCGGCGCGACGCGCGAGCAGGCCGAGACGCTGGCCGCCCTCGGCCGCGCCAAGGGGATCTGCTCCGTCGCGAACTTGAACGCGCCCGGCCAGGTGGTCGTGTCCGGCGAACTGGCGGCCCTCGATGTGGTCGAGGCCGAAGCCAAGGCCCACGGCGTGCGCCGGGCGCTGCGCCTGACCGTCGCCGGCGGGTTCCACTCGGAGTGCATGCGGCCCGCGGCCGAGCGCCTGGCCGCCGCCCTGCAAGAGGTGCAGATCCGCGCTCCCCGCATCCCCTTCGCGACCAACGTCACCGGGGAAGAGGTGCGCGATCCCGAGGCGATCCGCGGATACCTCGCCCAGCAGGTCTGTGCACCGGTGCTGTGGGAGGCGAGCATGCGCCACGCCCTTGCGAAGGGTGTGCGCCAGTACCTCGAACCCGGTCCGGGCACGGTGCTCGGCGGCATCCTGCGCAAGATCGACCCGGACGCGGAGGTGCGCTCCGTCGCCGAACCAGCGGACGTGGGCGCCGCCTGAGCGCCACCCAAACCGCCTGGCCGAGCGCCGCACGCACCGCGGAAGCCCGCGCGCACGCTCGACGCGCCCGGCGGCCCCCGGTATCCTCCCCGTCCCTTCCCCGACCCGATTCCGATGGACGCATCCCAGCCGAACCCCGCCTCGATAGCCGCCGACCGCCCGCTCATGGGCAAGGTCGCCCTGGTCACGGGAGCCTCCCGCGGCATCGGCCGCGCCGTGGCCCTTGGCCTCGCCCAGGCGGGCGCCGCCGTGGCCGTCGTGGCGACCAAGGCATCCGGCTGCGCGGACACCGTGGAGGCGTGTCGGGCCCTCGGCGTCAAGGCCGACGCCTTCGGGGTCGACGTCGCCGACAGCAACGCGGTCGAAGCTCTGGTGAAGGAGATCGCCCAGGCTTTTGGCGGGCTCGACATCCTCGTCAACAACGCGGGCATCACCCGCGATGGGCTTCTCCTGCGGATGTCCGAGGAGGACTTCGACCGCGTCGTCGACGTCAACCTGAAGGGCACCTTCAACTTCGTGAAGTCGGCCTCGCGCCTCCTCATGAAGTCGCGCGGGCGCATCGTCAACGTGTCCAGCGTGGTCGGCATCACGGGCAACGCGGGCCAGGTGAACTACGCGGCCAGCAAGGCCGGCGTGATCGGCCTCACCCGTTCCGTCGCCAAGGAACTGGCCGGCCGCGGTGTGACGGTGAACGCCGTCGCGCCCGGATACATCGAGACGGACATGACCGCCGCGATCGACGGCGCCGCCGCGGCGAAACTCGCCGAGGCGATTCCCCTCGGACGCATCGGCAAGGCGGGCGAGATCGCCGCTACCGTCGTGTTCCTCGCCGGTCCCGGCGGCGACTACATTACTGGGCAGACGCTGGTCGTCGACGGGGGGCTCTCCCTGTGACCACCCGCGCGATCCTTCCGGCCCGCGCACGCGGCGCCCAATCCAGCATTCCCGTCGCCCTTTGGCAACCGGCGGTCGCGGCTCTCGAGCTCGACCGTCCGGAGGCAAGAGGGGCGTCGCGGGTCGTGACGTCACCCCATCCGGTGGCGCCGCGCACCGCATCGTCGACCCGCTTCGGTCCCCCCTGGGACTTGCGCCGGGAGCAGGCGATCGGATACCCCTTTTCTCTACACACCCCCTAACCCCGGCGCCGCCCCCGCGGCGACCGCCCAACCATCGCGGCCCCTAGGCCGTTCCGAGGAGAAAACACCGGTGAGCACCTCTGCCGAGTCCGTCGAAGACCGGGTCGTCAAGATCGTCTGCAACCAGATGGGCACCACGCCCGACAAGGTCACGAAGGAAACCTCCTTCGTGAACGACCTGGGTGCCGACTCCCTCGACACCGTGGAATTGGTCATGGAGTTCGAGGACGAGTTCGAGATCTCGATCCCCGACGAGGACGCCGAGAAGATCCAGACGGTCGGCAACGCGATCGACTACATCTCCTCCAAGAGCTGACGTCGCTTGGGGCCCGCGGCGGGCGCCGCCCGGGCTCCGGGCAGCGTTCCGATGCGGTCCCGGCCGCGCGAACGCGGCCCGCTCCGGCGAAGTTACCGGCGAAGTTACCGGCGAAGTTACCGGCGAAGTCACGGCCCACCTCCGCTTCGCTCCCGCGCCAACGCCCCACGCCGCGCCGCGCGCAAGGCCGCGACGCTGCAACAACGCGGTGGATCCCACACCACCGCGAGTTCTCCCTCGGGCTCTCGGTCGTACAGCGCAAGCCCGGCCCGGCGAGTTCGCCCCGCACCGCCCCGCCCCAACGGCCCTTCACCCGCCCCAACGGCCCTTTCGCCGCTCCAACGGTACCTCCTGCCATGCGTCGAGTCGTGATCACAGGTCTCGGGACCGTCAACGCCCTGGGTCCCAACGTGGCGACCTCGTGGCCGCGCATGTTGGCCGGCGAGAACGGCATCGGTCCGCTGACGTTCTTCGACGCGTCCCAGTTGCCGGTGAAGATCTGCGCGCATGTGGACTTCGATCCCGCGGCGCACTTCGACGTGATGGACATGCGCAAGCTGGATCCGTTCACGCAGTACGCACTGGTGGCCGCCGACGAGGCCGCGCGCGACGCGGGTCTGGATCTGCTCGGCCTGCCCGAGGAGGAGCGCGAGCGTGTGGGCTGCATCATCGGCACGGGAATCGGCGGCATCACCGGCATCGAGGAGCAACACCTCGTGCTGATCGAGCGCGGCCCCCGGCGCGTCAGTCCGCACTTCATCCCGAAGATCATGGCCAACGCCGTCAGCGGCCAGGTCGCGATCCGCCACGGCATCCTCGGCACCACGTTCACGACTTCGAGTGCGTGTGCGTCGTCCGGCCACGCGATCGGCATGGCGCTCATGGCCATCCGCTCCGGGGAAGTCGATGTGGTGGTCACGGGCGGCGCGGAGAGCGCCACGACCCCGCTCTCCATCTCGGGTTTCGCGTCGGCGAAGGCACTCTCCACGAACGAGGATCCGGCCGCCGCGTCGCGGCCCTTCGACGCGCAGCGCGACGGATTCGTCATCGGCGACGGCGCCGGCGTGTTGATCTTCGAGGAGTTGGAGCGCGCGAAGGCCCGCGGCGCGCGCATCTACGCCGAGGTCAAGGGGTACGGCTCCACGGACGACGCGTTCCACATCACCGCCCCGAAGGAGGACGGCAGCGGCCCCGCGCGGGCGTTGCGCATCGCGCTCCGCCAGGCCGGGGTTTCGCCGGAGTCCGTCGACTACATCAACGCCCACGGCACCAGCACGAAGTACAACGACGCCATCGAGACACGCGCCATCAAACGTGTGTTCGGCGACCACGCGCGGCGCCTCGCGGTATCGTCGACCAAGTCGATGATCGGCCACTTGCTCGGCGCCTCGTCCGCGGTGGAACTCGTGGCGACGAGCCTCTCCGTGCACCAATCGGCCGTGCATCCGACGCGCAACCTCGAGAACCCCGATCCCGACTGCGACTTGGACTACGTGCCGAAGGAGGGCCGCGAACTCAAGATCCGCAACGCCCTCTCCAACTCGCTGGGTTTCGGCGGACACAACGTGTCCATCTGCATCGGCCGCTACGAGGGCTGACACAACCCCCGCGAGCGGCCAGCGGCTGACGTGCGCGTCGTGGAAGCTGGGCTCGAGACCGGGCACCCGGGCCCGACGACGTGCTTCGAGCCTAGACCACCTGCCTCGGGTGCGTTACGGGGCTCAAGAATCGTGCCGGGAAAGGCGCCAAACGGGTGCGGGAACGCGGATCCTGCGGCTACTTGCCGCCCGTTCCGGGCGGGGTAGGATGAGTCGGTGCGCTCGCTCTCATCCCCGGCGGCGCGACCGTCGAGGGACCTGAGTCCCGCGCCATCGCGCCCAAGTTCCCATCCACACGGGCCCTCCCCCTAGGGGGCCCGATCCACACCGGCCGCCGGGCCCTCCCCCCTTCGGGCTCCGGCGCACAACACGAGGCGAAGCGTTGCACTCGAAGTTCCACCAGCTCCTGCACGACTACAAACTCGAAGTGTTCAAGGTCGAGCACGACCGCCGCTCCACGGAGCAGATCACGGACGAGTGTGTGTCCATCGCGGACGACGTCCTGGCGCAGAAGTTCAACTACCACTTCCACAAGTTGCCGGACGCCAACCGCGCGGAGATCATCAACATGATCAGCAACTACACGCGGGAGGCGATCCTGCCGCCCGTCGTGAGCAAGCTGGTCCAGCGGCAAGTGGTGCTCGAGAAGCGCGTCGACCGGCTCGCGAAGCTGGTGGAGAACTTGCTCGAGGCGCTGAGCGACCGCTCGGAAACGCCGGCCAGCGCGCGGCGTTGAGTTAGGCGTGCCGGACCGCGCCTCTCCAGCTTCGGGAGGGGCGCGCGCGAGCCGTTCCCATGCTGGCACTTTCGATCGCGAAGGGCCGGGCGCGTGTGGTCCAGGGCCATCCGCGGCCCGAGGCCAGGTCCGATGAGTCCCGGGTCGCCGTGGACCTTTGCGGCGTGTGCGCCACCGATCTGGCGCTGCTCGGCGGCTACATGGGGTTCGAGGGTGTGCCCGGCCACGAGTTCGTGGGGCACGCCCTGGACGGCCCCCTCGCGGGCCAGCGCGTCGTGGGCGACATCAACGCGGGCTGCGGCACGTGCGGACCCTGCCGCGCGGGCGACAGTCGACACTGCCCCGACCGCACGGTCCTCGGCATCCTCGGCCGCGGCGGCGCGATGGCGGAGGTCCTCCGGCTGCCCCACGCCAACCTGGTGCCGGTGCCGGACAGCGTGAGCGACGAACGCGCGGTCTTTGCGGAGCCCCTGGCCGCGGCGCTCGCGGTCCTCGACAGCGGCGCCCTGGACCATGCGCCCCAACGCGCCGCCGTGGTGGGGGATGGGCGGCTTGGGCTGCTGTGCGCGTGGGCCCTGTCGACGCGTGTGGCGCGGGTCGAGCTGTTCGGCCGCCATCCCGGGCGCGAGTTGCTGCTCGGCGGGGGAGTGCACCACCTGGGCGCGGCGCTCGCCCCGACGACCACGGCGCGGGAACCCTACGAACTCGTGGTCGAGGCGTCCGGCCGACCCGAGCTCCTCGACGCAGCGCTGGGGTTGCTCGCGCCCCGGGGCACCCTGGTGCTGAAGACCACCGCAGCGGGCCCGGTGCGGTTCGACGCCGCCCGGCTCGTGGTGCAAGAGCTGCGCCTCCTGGGCAGCCGATGCGGACGCCTCGCCGACGCGCTGGCGGTGCTCGAACGGGAAGCACCAAAGGTCGAGCGACTGATCGAGGCCCGCTACCCGCTGTCCCGCGCGACGGAGGCCCTGGCCGACGCGGGTCGGGGTGGAAGGCTGAAGGTGCTGGTCGAGATGCCGGGCGCTCCGGCGCCGTGAATCCGAATTCGCTTGGGGGGCCGGTCGCGGCCCGCGCCTCTCCTGCGACAGTCGCGCGCGCCGGTCGAGAATCCGTCGACCCGGAGCCCGATTCTTTCCACACTTGGCGCCCGCTCCCCTTTGCACCCCGCGCCCCATGAACATCGATTCCGCCGCTCTCCGGACCCAGATCGAAAACGCAGGCCAGGGCCACTTGCTCGCGCACCTGGACCGCCTCGCGGGCGAGCAGCGGCAGAAGCTCGAGGCGCAGTTGGCCCGATTGGACCTCGGCCTCGTGGGGCGACTCGCCGCATTGCTCGGGAAGCCGGCGGGCGGCGCGCACGTGCGTCTGGAGCCGCCGGAAACGTTCCCACTCGAGCGCGACGCCAACGCGGAGCGCCGCGCCGCGGAGGCGCGCAAGGCCGGTGCCGAGCTCCTCTCGTCCGGCCGCGTCGCGTACCTCCTGGTCGCGGGTGGGCAGGCGTCGCGGCTCGGTTACGACGGGCCCAAGGGCTGTTTCCCCGTCGGGCCAGTCAGCGGCCGTCCGCTCTTCGACATGCACGCGCGGCGCCTTCTGGCCGCGAAGCGCCGCCACGGCGCGCGCCCCCTGTGGTACGTGATGACGTCCGCGGCGAACGACGCGACCACACGCGCGTTCTTCGAGGAGCACAGCCACTTCGGCCTGGCGCCGGACGACGTGTTTTTCTTCAGCCAGGAGATGTTGCCCGCCCTCGACAATAAGGGTCGCATCCTCTTGGCGGCGCCCGATGCGCTCTTCCTGGCCCCCAATGGGCACGGCGGTGTATTGGACGGCATGGCCCGCTCCGGCGCGCTGGCACACGCGCGCGAGCGGGGCGTCGAAACCCTCTCCTACTTCCAGGTCGACAACCCCCTGGCGCGGCCCGCGGACCCGCTCTTCCTGGGCCTGCACCACCTGGCCGCGGCGAGCATGTCGAGCAAGGTCGTCGACAAACGCGCACCCGGCGAGAAGGTCGGTGTCTTGGGCCGCATCGATGGCCAGATGGGTTGCATCGAGTACTCGGACCTCTCGCCCGAGGAACGCGAAGCCCGCGGTCCGGACGGCAAGCTGCGTTTCCGCGCCGGCAACATCGCCGTGCACGCGATCGAACTCGCGTTCGTGGACGAGTTGACGCGCGGAGGGCTGCAACTGCCTTACCACCTCGCCGCGAAGAAGATGCGCGCGCTCGACGACAGTGGTCGCGACGTCGAAATCGCGGGCACGAAGTTCGAGACGTTCGTGTTCGATGCGCTCGCGCGCTCGAAGGAGAGTGTCGTGCTGGAGGTCGACCGCGCGCTCGAGTTCAGCCCGGTCAAGAACGCGACGGGTGAGGATTCGCCGGCGACCACACGCGCGGACCTCTGCAAACTCTTCAGCGGCTGGGTCCGGGATGCGGGGTTGCCGCTGCCGCCGGCCGGAGCCGATGGATTGGTGCCGGTCGAGGTGGATCCGGTGCTCGCCGAGGATGCAGCCGAGTTCCGCGCCGCGACCCCGATCGCGCCGGAAACCAGTGGTCCCGGCCACCTCTACGCGGCGCGCGGTTAGCGCGCGTCGGCGGAGCAACACCTTTTCCCCGCACCTATGCCGCGCCCCATGCACATCGCCGTCGTGAGCGGTGGCCAGAGTTCCGAGCGGGGCATCTCGCTCGTGACCGCGGCCGCGGTGCGCCAGGCGCTCGGCGCGGGACCGCGCGCCGCCGACGTGCTCGACGCCGAGTGGGCGGCGGACGGCTCCTGGATCCTCGACGGTGCGTACATGGACACCGCCGCGGCACTCGGCCGACTGCGCGCCGTGGACGTGTGTTTCCTCGCCCTGCACGGCGGCGCCGGCGAGGACGGCACGGTGCAGGGTTGGCTCGAGTCCGCGGGCGTCCCCTACACGGGCTCCGGCGTCGCGGCTTCGGCCCTGGCCATGGACAAGTGGTCGAGCCGCATCCTGGTGGGCGCGCTGGGGTTGACCGTCGCGCCCGGTGTGTTGCTCTCGCGCGAAGCGGCCCTGTCGGACCTCCCGGGCACCCTGCGCACGCTCGACGACCTGGGCGGCGAATCGCTTTTCCTCAAACCGCGTTGGGGCGGTTCGTCCCTCGGCACCTTCCGGGTGTCCGGTGTGCCTGGACCGGAGCGCCGCCGAGAACTCGAGCGCCGCTTGGCAGACGCGTTCGAGGACGCCGCGCAGCTGGTGGTGGAGCGCGCCGTGCTGGGCACCGAGTTCGCCGTACCCGTGCGCGGCAACAGCGCGCCGGAAGACCCGCGCCGCGGCGTCGCCGCATGGTTGCCCGTCGAGATCGTCCCCAAGGGCGGGAGTTTCTTCGACCACGGCCAGAAGTACGACGCCGAGGGTGCGGTCGAGCACTGCCCGCCGCGGTCGATCGGCACGGGCGCGGTGGGGCGGCTCCAGGATCTCGCGGTCCTCGCGCACGTGGGCTTGGGCTGCCGCGGCATCTCGCGCTCCGATTGGATCCTCCCCCGGCTGGGGGAGGAGTTCGGGGAGCCGGTGTTCCTCGAACTCAATACCTTGCCGGGCCTCACGCCCCGCAGCCTGGTGCCCCTGTCCGGCCGCGCCCAGGGTCTGGCGTTCGCCGACGTCGTGTGGGACATCGTGGACCTCGCCCTCGCGTAGCGGCCCACAACGAACTTGCGGCGGCCGCCGCTTGCTTCTCGCGGGCCCGCGCGTCAATCTGAGCGCCTGAGCCGGGGTGGCGGAATGGCAGACGCGACGGATTCAAAATCCGTTGTCCGAAAGGGCATGTGGGTTCGACTCCCATCCTCGGTACCCAAACACCTGCCGCGCGGTTTGGGTCTGGAGCGCGCGATCGCGGAAGACGTGCTGCTGCGCTCCGTCGGGCTCCTCCTGGAGCTGCAGCCCGCCCTCGAGCGGGGCGACGCACAGGTGCGCTCAGGGTCGGCGGGATCCGCCGCGGCCGACCTCGACGACCTCGAAGAGGTCTCGCACCGCGCCGGCGCCCTGGGCGCCATGGCCTGCCAAGTTCTGGGCTCAGCGGTGCTTGGGGACCGCGTGGAGCCGGAGGGTCTGGGTTGGTTGCTCGAGCTGCTCGGCGCTGAGCCGCGGGACCGCAGCGGGTGGCCGAAGCTGCGCCGCGGCGACGGCGCCGACGGTTGGCGCACCGCGTTTGCCCTGTCGATCTTGGCCCGCGGACGCGGCTGCTGCCTGCGAACCGCGGCCGGGCACTTGGTGGTGGAGTGCGCGCAAACACCCTCGCCGGCCGCGCGCGAGGCCGTCGCGCGGATCGAGCCCCGGGGGCGCTGGAGCCGCGCGCCGGGCCGCGATCGGTGGGTCGCACCGACCGCGGCGTTGCAGCGCGGTTGAACCGAGGCCGCGCCGGTCGCGGCGCGGTTCTCGTCACGTGGCGCTCACGCCACTACAGGTTCGCGGTCGTGCTCGTGCCGACGGGACCGTAGAACGTGTCGATCGCGACCACTTGGGCGGACACGATTCCTGCCAGCTCGCCGCCGTGGAAGAAGTCGAAGGAGAACTCCCCGGCGGCGTCGAATGCGAACAAGCCGGGCAGCAGCGTCACGGCGCCCAAGTCCAGGGCCGTCAGCAGAGGGAACCCGTTGGGGCCCGTGACGGCGACTTCGGTGGGCCCGAAGGAACTCGTGGGCCCGATGAACGCGACCGCAAGCCCCGAGAGCGGGCCGCCGGTGACGACGAAGCTCGTATCGCCGATGCCGCTCGCGCCGGGGCCCGTGAAACTGGCGACGGGACGCGCCGGTTTCAGGTTGCGCACGCCGCTGTTGCCCGCGAAGTCGTTCCACGACACACGCAGGTGGCCGGAGGGCGCAGGTTGGAACGGCGCGAAGATGCCGGCGCCCGCGCCCTCGAGCAGCGGAGCGAAGCTGAGGAACGCACCCGGGGGGGCGCTGAACAGCGTCGGGTTCGCGAAACCGGTCTGCGTGATGCGGCGCACGTTCGAGAGGTAGCCCGCGGAGAAGTTGGTCTCGGCCGCGTAGACGAAGCCGCTCCTGCGGTCGACCGTCAGGCTCGAAATGCCGTCGAAGCCGAACTCGTACACGATCGCGTTGCTTTCGCTCAGACTGCCCGCCTGCACCTGGGGGCTGAGCCACAAGAGCACCTCGACGCTGCCGAGCGGCGTGGGAAACGCGCTCGACTGCGTGGCGTAGAAGAGGTTGCCCGCCGCGTCGAAGTCGAGGGGACCGGAGGGCCCGTCCAACACGCCGATGGTCTCCTGCTGTCCGGTGAACGGATCGACGCGCACCAGGTCGTTGGTCTGGAAACTCTGGACCGCCGCGCTGACGATCACGTCGCCCGCGTCGCTGATCGCCACGTCGTAGTTGAAGGGCACGAAACCCAACGAGACGATCGGACCGGAGGGCAGGTCGAGACGGAACAACTCGCCGTTCGTGGACTCGCCGACGATTGCGAAGCTCTCGTCCGGCGCCACGCGGAAGCAGCCGCCGAACACCGTCGGCGCGAACGTGAGGTAGGTCTGGAGGACGGCGCCGGTGGGCGACAGGCGCGACAGGGCGCTCGAGGTCAGTTGCAGGAACTCGCCGTTCTGCAGCTCGCGGAGCGAGCCCGAGAAACTGGGCGCCGGCGCGACGGCGGTGCCCGCCGCGGGGGTCTGGGCGACCGCCGATTGGGGCGGCGCCGCGAAGAGGGCCAAGGCGCCGAGGAACGCGGCGGCGAACGAAGGGAACGGTTCGAAGAACTTCATGGTGCGGGTTCGATCTCCGTCGAACGACACACCGAGACTGCGGGGGCGACGCAGCCACGGAACCCCATTGGCCCCGCGCACCGCCGACGCCTTGACCCGAGGCTCGGCCGACCACTGCCCTCGGCGGATATCCTGACTCGCTGCGGATGGGCACCCGCGCGCGGCGCATCGGCGCCGGTGGGGGGCACACCAAGGGCGTTTTCCAGCCTTCCCAGGCGCACGAGCGTCCTTCGGCCCCAAGGGGGTGAGGACTACCGTGCGTTCCCGGTTGCCCGGGATCCCAGTGACCCGGGGCCGGCGCGCGCGGGTGGCCCCGCGCTGTTCCAGCCCCGCGGCGGCGCCCAAGGGGCCCGCCGGGAATCGGCCCGACGCAGCTCACAGTGGCGGGACCGTGCCGGCCTTGCACCGGACTTCCCCGCACGTGGGCGGCATTCGGATTGTCGGGTCCAAATCTAACAGCGCTTGGCCGGATCCGTGCAAGGGGGGGCGGATTCGTGCGGTGCTCCGCCGCCGGGCTGCGCCCTGCACGGGGGCACCGTTGCCGCGGTGCACCCCGCGGAATCGCGCGCGCCCCGACGCCGCCGAGGATCCGCCGAGCGCCGCCTCCCAACTACACTGCCCCTGGATGAACCACCGATTTTCCGCCCGTTGGGCGCTTTCTGTTGGGCTGCTGGTCGCAGGACTCGTCGCCGCCGCCTGCGGGCCGAAGGAGAACCGCGAGGACTCCGATCTGCGGCTCCTGTGGACGGGCGCATGTCTCGGTTTTGTCGAACCCTGCGGCTGCTCGGCGGGTCGCATCGGCGGGCTCGACCGCATGGCCGAGTACGTGCGCAGCGAACTGGCGCGCCACCCGGCGGCCCTCTTCGTCGACACCGGCGACCTGTTCCTGCGCCGCCACCGCCATCCCCAGGACGACGCGGGTTCGCCGTTTCCCGCCCAACAGGATCCGCTGAAGGCGGAGGCGTTCCTGCGCACCCTCGGCGACCTGGGCATCGCCGCTATGGGCGTGGGGGATCTCGACCTAGCGATCGGACATGAGACGCTGAAGGAACTGGCCGCGCGCCACGGCGTTCCGCTCGTGAACGCGAACATCGTCGACGCTGGAGGCGCGCTGGTGTTCGAGCCCTACGCGATCGTCGAGCGCGGCGGCCGCCGCATCGGCATCTTCAGCCTGCTGGCGGACAGGCTCGACAGCGACGAAGTCGAGGACAAACGACCGGTGGACGTCGCCCGGGTGTTGCGCTCCCAAGGCTTGAGCCTCACCAACTGGCTCCACCGGGCCACCGCGGTCGTCGGCGAGTTGCGCGGCACGCACAAGGTCGACCTGGTGTTCTGCGCCTCGCACCTGGGCGCCGCGCGCAACCGCTCGTTGGTCGAAGCGGTCGAGGGGATCGACATCGTGTTCGGCCCGCACACGGAGAAGCGCACCACCGCCGTCGACTGGGTCGAGGGCACACCCGTGCTCGCCGGCTCCGTTCGCGGCGCGCGTGTGGGCACCGTGGACTGGTGGTGGCCCGAGCCCGACAAGTACTTCGGCAAGCCGCGGCCCGGTCCGCTGCACGAGGTCTCGGACCACATCTGGTTGGCCTTCGAGTCCGAGGTGCACGCGAGCGACTTCCACTGGCTCGAGGGCCGCGCAGCCGTCCTCGGCAACGAGGAACACTCGACGCGCCGCCAGACCGCCGAGCGGGGAATGGCGACCGTGGAGCGCATGCTCGAAGAGCGCGGTCCGCTGCCCGAGGGCAACCGCTTCTCGTCCATGCTCATCCCGCTGCATGCGGGCATCGGCCGCGACGAACACGCACTGGCCAGCGTGGACCTCTACCACCAGGCGCTCCACGACCACTGGACCGCGGACCCGCCGGCCTCGCGCCACCCGACCGAGCGCTTTGCCGGGCCCGAGGCGTGCGACACCTGCCACCCGGCGCAGACCGAGTTCTGGCGCGGCACCCGCCACGCGCGCGCCTTCGAGACCCTGCGCGCGACGCAGCAACACGTCGATCTCGAGTGCATCGGCTGCCACACGGTCGGTTTGCACCTGCCCGGTGGTTTCCGCCACCCCGCGGCCAGCGCCGGCTTCGAGAACGTGCAGTGTGGCAACTGCCACGGGCCCGAGGGCCCGCACCTCGCCGGCGGCGCTTCGTACCTCGATCCCGACGTGTTCCGTCCGCCGTTGCAGTCCTGCGCCCATTGCCACAACAAGGAGCACGATCCGACGTTCATGACACGCGCGGCGACGATGATTCCGCTCGTGTCGTGTCCGCCGCTCGAGCCCCCCGGCCGCGGATCCTTCGCCCTGCGCGCGTCCCTGCTCGAAGGGGCCCGCGCCCTCGAGGCCGAACCGCGCCCCGATTGGTCGCGCATCAGCGACGCCTACTACCGCGCCGGCGACCTCGACCAGGCGGTGCGCGCGGCGGAAACCTGGGTGGACCGCGCGGGGTACGACGTGCGCGCCCTCGTGCGCCTCGGCCAGCGCAAGGTGGAGCGCAACGACGCCGAGCGGGGCGATGCGGAACACGCGCTCGAACTCGCCGATCGGGTCGTCGACGCCCAGCCCAACAACCCGTTTGGCTGGCAAGTGCGCGCCGTCGCGGTGGGCTTGCTCGGGGACGCGGACGAAGCGCTGCGCTCGGCCCTCGAGGCGCACTCGCTCCGCCCCCAGGACGGCCAGGGCGCCGCGATCCTGGCGCAGTGTTACGTGAATTTGGGCCGGCGCCTCGACGCCGTCACGACCCTGCGGAAGCACATCGAGGCGTACCCGGCCAACGCGCCGCTGCTCGCCCCGATGCTCGCGTCGATCCAGTGAAGGGCGCGCCCGTTACCGCACGCCCTGGCCGGGCTCCACGGGGTCCGCGGGCCAGCGCGACTTCGGGGGCGGCGGTTCGCGCACCCCGCGATTTTGGTCGGCGGGCGGCGCGGCCAGGATCACGCGCACACGCTCGGAGGTGTCGGGGTCGAAGATCAGGGGCAGGGGCCGCACGAGCGCTCCCACGAGCAGTTCCGAGCGCGAACCCGCCACCACCGGCGCCGCCAGGTGCCGCGGCGCCAGTTGCAAGAAGGCGGCCACGAGGACCGCGTGTAGGAGTAGGCCCGTGAGCGCGCCAGCGAGGCAACCGGCACAGCGGTCGACGAGCCCCAACTGCATCGCGTCGAGGAGGCTTCGGCCGAGTCGACCGAGGGCGGCGGCCACACCGAGCCCCGCGAGGAAGACCAAGAGCCAGATCAGGCCCCAGGTGAGGTGCGGATCCAGGCCCTCGAAGCGCGCTTCCGCCGATGGCGCGAGCCGCGGCGTCACGGCGCGCGCGAGGAGCACCGCTCCGGCCAAACCCGCGAAGCGCATGGCCTGCCACCAGAGGCCGCGCACGAGGCCGAGCAGCGCGAACAGGCCCAAGAGGCCCAGACCGACCAAATCGATCGTGGGCATCGACTGGGCCGCGGCGCGCAGGCCGTCGAGGGGCACCTCCAGGTAGGAGTTCACACCCTGGTCGGCGCCGTCGTGCGTGTTCTGCTGGGGACCCTGCTGCGCGCCCCCCGCGAGTACCGGGTGGCCGCTAGCCGCAGAGGGATGATCTCCTTCGCCCGCGACCGAGCGCTCGCCTGCCTGCGACTTCACCGCGCCAGTATGACGGGACGCGGTGCGTCGCGGGGGCCCAAGACGCGGCGACCTGCCGGGCCCTGGGAATCGCGGCGGGGGTGCGCGCGGGCCGGGCCCGCCGCGGGGGGGGCTGCGCCGGTGTCGCCAGTGGGCCGTGCGGGGAGAGCGGGGGCGCGCTGTTACCATGCCGACCGACGCCCCGCGCTCGGAGCTCCATGTCACGTCCCCATCCCATCGAAAGGGGCATTGCCCTGGTGCGCGAGCTGGTGCTCGAAGACCCCGCGGCCGCCCTCGAGTTCGAGTCCAGCCGGACCGACTTCTTCGGGCCCCTGGACCCGCGCGACGGGCCCGGGGGGGTGCCCTTGGTGATGGCCGAGCGCCGGCACCTCGAGTGGTTCGCGCTCGAACGCACGAGCGCCGCCCTCGGCGACCTGCCGTTCGAGGCCCTGCTCGACACGTGGCGCGAGCGCGCCGACGCGGACGAACGCGCCGCCGTGGAGTGCCTGCGCCAATCGGTGACCGGCGTCTTCGAGGTGCGCGACGTGGACCCGGGTCGTGGCCTTTGGCTGCACGACCTGCTCAGTCTGGGCGCGTTCCCGGTGGCCGAGGCCGAGGCGTCCGCGGCACTCGAGGAGGGCGACATCCTGGCCGGTCGCATCTTCCCGCTCGGCGATTCGGAGTTCCGCCTGTCGCCGGCCGTGGCCGTCTTCCGCAACCCCGCGCTGCTCGATGCGCTGCGCCGCGACCTGGAGCAGGTCCGCAAGGGTCGGCGGGGGAGTTTGCGCATCCACCAAGGCGAGATCGAACGCATGTTCTTCCACGAACAGCGTGTGGGATCGCCGAGCCTTGCGTCGGAGTTCGCGGCCGCGGCAACGGCGGACGATTCCGACGCGGATCTGGGGCGTGTGCCCGACCCGGACGCGCCGCGCGAACTGCGCGAACTGCTCGTCGACTCCGGCATGGATGCGGAGCTCGTCGACGGCACCATCTTGCAGTTGGCGGCCCTCGCCCTCGGCGGAGAGGGAGCGCGCGCCGAGGGCCACGCGCTGCTCGGCGAACTGCTCGCGCAGGCCGCCTTCGAAACCGGTGCGGACCTGAAGCGGCTCACGGAGCTGGCGCACGAGGCGTTTGCGTCGCTGGCGGCCCGTGCCATCGAAGCCCGCGCCACCGAAGCGCGCGAGCGCGAAACCAAACAGCGCACCGAGGGCAAAACTGCCGCTCCGCGCACGGGCCCTTCGCCGGCGGCCGATGGGGGACAAAAACCTGCGCGTACGGAGCGCGCGGAGCCCTCGCGGCGCGACAAGCGCGAAACCCGCGAAGGGACCGCGTTGGAGAGCGGCTCCGAAAGCGGCGCGGACCGCCCCAAGATCGCCGAGGCCCTGGCCGCCTTCGATGCGGCGCGCGCGGGAGGTTCGGATCTCGACGCGCTCTTCGCCCAGTTGGAGAGCGAACTCGGCCTCGAAGACCTCGACGACGAGGACCCCGGCGACGCGCCGGATTTTCCCGGCGTGCTCGGGGCGATCGTGCAGGAGTTCCTATGGGAACTGGGCCTCGTGGAAGGCGAAGGCGCGGCGCTCGCACACCGGGGGCTCATGCGCCTTTCCGCCTTCGGCGAACAGATCGGCGTCTTCGAAAACTTCGGCCCCGAGCACCTCCTCGAGTTCGCCGCGCGCTGGTCGATCGACCGCGGCGACCTGCACGGCGCGCGGCAGGCTTCGTCGATGCTCGAGTCGCTCGAGAAGTTCTGCCGCTGGATCGAAGAGCAGCACCACAGCCCACTTTGGACGCTGTTCGAGCGCACCCACGGCGAGTTGACGGTGTCGCTGCCGCGCGTCGCCGCGGTCAATGAGTCCTTGCGCGAAGGATCGCGCGCCGCGGCCCACGGACGCAGCCCGTCGGTGGTGCGGGCCCATGCCGACGGAGTGCTAGGGATCTACGACGACTCCGGCGCGTGGCTCGAGTTGGTGGCGACGGACACGGCGCTCGCCGCGGTGCGCGAGGGCGATCTGGTGCTGTGGAGTCCGCACAAGAAGGGCGCGGAAATCCTGCTCGTGTATCCGCCAGAGACGTCGTCGCTGTTCGATCTGAGCTGACGGCGCCCGGCCGTTTCGACGCTCAGAACAACGCGCGCCAGGGCACCTGCACTTCGGTGATCAGTTCCTCGTGCCCGCGCACGGTGGCGGGGTTCACGAGGTAACTTTCGCGCACCGGTCCGTCGAGCGCCCAGCCGCGCTCGCGCATGTAGGCGAACACACCCGCGTGGCTGTGCATCACGTCCGGGTAGGCGCCGCTGACGCGAGCGTAGGCCACGTTGGCCGCGGGCAAGACGGCGAAACCGAGCGGCGACGCCACCGACAGTTGGGCCGCGACGGGCAGGCAGATACGCGCGCGGCGCTCGGCGACCGGCGTGCGCGCGGGGTCGTCGAAGTAGAGGCCGAACGGAGGGCCGCTGACCGGCGCGTTCTGTTTGGCCGCGTGTTCGACGAGCAGCGGAATCCAGCGACCGGCCTCGCGCGTGTCGCCGAGCAGTTCCAGGTAGATGTAGGGCTGTTCGACGCGCTGCTTCCAGTCCACGTGCACCTGATCGTAGGGCGGCCGGGAGAGGGCGACGTCGGGGCTGTGGCCGGGCGTGCGCGCGGCGGGGGCGCTGAAGCTGACGCCGAGGCCGGAGCCGGTGCAGGCCGTGGTCGCGGGCAGAACGGCGAGGAGGCAGAGCAGGGCCGTGAGGCCGGGGGAGGTTGCGTTCGGGCGCATGGCCGATGCATCGGCAGACTGGGGCTTGGACCCAAGCGCGCGGGGACACGATCGTCCCGGGGCGGCGACGGGGCCAGGTGGCCGCGACGTCGGCGCTCCGGATGCCGACCTGGCCCAGGGGCCCCGCCCGCCCTTATAGGACGTCCGATAATGTACGTTCTGCCCATCCGGGATAGGGCACTTCCGGGCGGACCGGGCCGAGCCAGCCACGCCGTGCGCGTCCCACGGGGGTTCTTCGCGCGAGTCGCTGCGTCGGGCTCCGCGCCGCGGGTACTCTGGCCACACGAGGACGGGATGAGCGCAAAAAAACACTGCTTCATGGACCACCAACGGCCCTGCGACTTGACGTGCAAGGCGGCCTTCGAGGTCGACGATCCGGTCGACAACATCGACTGTTATTTCATCTGGCTCTCGTACCACTTCGGGGAGACGCTCTACGAGCTGAAGCGAGTGCTGGAGAACTTCCGCGGCTTCCCTCCCGGTGGCAATCCGGGCGGCGATCCAGGCGGCGGCAAGAAGGGCAAAGGAATGGGACCGATGGGACCGACGGGCCCAGGCGCGCCGAAGGGCCCCAAGGACTTCCCGAACAACTGACGGGGCCGACGGGGTCGGCATGTCGGGCGGCGTTCGCCGGGGTGCGTGGGCGTTGATGCGTGTCGGCCTTGATGCGTGTGGGCGTTGAGGCGCAGCGACGCGTCCGCGCCGCGCGCGCGTCCCACCGGGCGCGCGGGCCTCTGGCCCGCCCTGTTTCGGACGCTGCCGTGCGTTCTGTAGGGGCGCGGCTCCGTCCGCGCTCGAGGGGCGTCGCACCGCGCGAACTACCCCGCGCTCCAAGGCGGGCCTGGAGGCCCGCGCACCCGGTCCGCGCAGCCGGCGGGCCGGCGGCGATGGCTTCACCGATCCAGCGGCGGCGCGGCGTCGAGGCACAGACCGACCAACCGCGCGCGGGTCGGCGGGGGACTTCGCTGGGGGGCAACTCCCCCACCATCCTGCCCCCCCACCGCGGCCCCATCCCTTTGCGCCGTAGCCGCAGGCTCCACCGGCCAATCCAGCGCGCACAGAGACGCGGGCGGCAGCACTAGCGTCGAGCAGGCCGCCAAGTCGAGCCCGAGCGCGGCCGCCATCAGCGTCCGCAGCACCCAACCGTGCGCAACCACGGCCACCTCGTGGCCGGCGCCGGCCCGCGCCAACTTCCACGCCGCGGGCAGCACTCGGACGAGGAGGTCCTCCAAGTTTTCGCCGCCCGGCGGTCGCACGTTGGCCGGGTTCGCGGCCCAGCGATCCCAGGCGCCCGGTTCCCGGGCCTCCAGTTCCGCGAACGTCAACCCCGCCCACGAGCCCCGCGAGATCTCTCGCCAGCGGCGATCGACCTGGACCTCGAGCGGCGCGGGTCGATCGCGGCCGATCGCTTGGGCGCCGAAGTGGGCACGGTCCAGGCCGGACGAAACCACCCTTGCGAGGGGGCGCTCCCGCAGCAGCGCCGCGACCGCGAGCGCCTCCGCCTCGCCGGCCTCGGACAGCGGCACGTCCAGGTCGCCGTAGATGCGCCCGTGCCAGTGCTCCGCGACCGTTCCATGCCGCACGAGGTACATCCGGGTCCAGAGCTCGGCGGTCATGTCGGGTCGGATGGTAACGAAGCCCGGAACTCGCCCGCGCAGCGGCCGTGAACCCGTCCTAGAAGCTGTGCTCCGGGGCGATCCGAGCGAGCGCGCGGCTCGACGGTCCCCGGCGGCGCCGCTACAGTGCGCGCGCCGATGGCAGTCCAATCCGGGAGAGCCGCGCGCTCCCCGCACCAGCGATCCCTTGTCCTCGGTCACCTCCCCCAACCCCCCCGGAGCCCTGCGCAAGGGACCGGGCATCGCCTCCGCCCTGCGCCCGACGAGCATGCGCTGGATCCTTCGTTTTTTCGGTTCCTCCATCGGCAAGAAGTACGTGATGGCCGTGACGGGCCTCCTGCTGGTCGGGTTCCTGGTGGCCCACCTGGCCGGAAACCTGCTGCTCTACGCCGATGAGTCGGGTGGCAAGTTCAAGGCCTACGCGGAGGGTTTGCACGACCTCGGGCCGCTGCTCTGGGCGGCGGAGTTGGGCCTCATCGGGCTCTTCGGTCTGCACGTCTTCTACGCGCTGCAGACGTTGCGCGACAACCGCGCGGCGCGCCAGTCGCGCTACGCGGTGAGCGCGTCCCGCGGCGCGAAGACACTCGCTTCGGCCACCATGCCGATCACCGGCGCGATCGTGCTGCTCTTCGTGATCGTGCACCTGGTGCACTTCCGCCTGGACGACGCGTTCAAGGGCGACGATCCGGCCGGCTTGGTCAAGTCGACGCTGGCGAGCCCCTTGGCCGCCGCGATCTATCTGGTGGGTGTGGGCGCGCTGACTCTGCACCTCTCGCACGCGATCCAGAGCGCGCTGCAGACACTCGGCGCGAGCCACCCGAACTTCAACCCGGTGCGCGAGAAGCTGGGCCTCGGATTGGCCGTGCTCTTGGGCCTCGGTTTTGCTTCGTTCCCCGTCTACGCCCTCATCGCCTGGGGCGGAGGAAACTCCTGATGGTTCCCATGGTTCAGGATGCTGGCCGGTCCACGCGCCTCGATTCGAAGGAGCCCTCCGGGCCCATCGCCGACCGCTGGAGCCAGCACAAGTTCAACCTCAAACTGGTCGCGCCCGCCAACCGCCGGCGCTTCCAGGTGATCGTGGTCGGCACGGGCCTCGCGGGCGCGTCCGCCGCGGCGACCCTGTCGGAGCTCGGTTACAAGGTCAAGGCGCTCTGCATCCACGGCAGCCCGCGCCGAGCGCACTCGATCGCCGCCCAGGGTGGCATCAACGCCGCGAAGAACTACCAGAACGACGGCGACAGCGTGCATCGCCTGTTCTACGACACCGTCAAGGGCGGGGACTTCCGCGCGCGCGAGTCCAATGTGCACCGCTTGGCCGAGATCAGCACCCAGATCATCGACCAGTGTGTCGCGCAGGGTGTGCCCTTCGCCCGTGAGTACGGCGGCACACTCGCGAACCGCTCCTTCGGCGGCGCGCAAGTGAGCCGCACGTTCTACGCGCGCGGACAAACCGGCCAGCAGCTCCTGCTCGGCGCCTACAGCGCGATGATGCGCCAGGTCGGCAGCGGCGCGCTCGACCTGTTGCCCGACCGCGAGATGCTCGACCTGGTGGTCGTGGACGGCGTCGCGCGGGGTGTGATCGTGCGCCACCTGCGCACGGGTGCCATCGAGCGCCACGCGGCCGACGCCGTGCTGCTCTGCACGGGTGGATACGGCAACGTGTTCTACCTCTCCACCAACGCCAAGAACTCCAACGTCACGGCCAGTTGGAGGGCGCACAAACGCGGCGCGTTCTTCGCGAACCCGTGTTTCACGCAGATCCACCCGACCTGCATCCCGGTGTCGGGCAGCTACCAGTCGAAGCTCACGCTGATGAGCGAGAGCCTTCGCAACGACGGCCGCGTCTGGGTGCCGAAAGCCAAGGGCGACCGCCGCCGCGCGGACCAGATCCCCGACGAGGATCGCGACTACTACTTGGAGCGTCGTTACCCCAGCTTCGGCAACCTGGTGCCGCGCGACGTGGCTTCGCGCGCGGCCAAGGAGCGCTGCGACGCCGGCTTCGGCGTGGGCGAAACGGGCATGAGTGTGTTCCTCGACTTCCGCGACGCGATCCAACGCGACGGGGAAGCGACGATCCGCGCCAAGTACGGCAACCTGTTCCAGATGTACGAGCGCATCACGGGCGAGGACCCCTACAAGGTCCCGATGCGCATGTACCCCGCCGTGCACTACACGATGGGCGGGCTGTGGGTCGACTACAACCTGGAGAGCACCGTGCCCGGCCTGTTCGTGCTGGGCGAAGCGAACTTCTCCGACCACGGCGCGAACCGCCTGGGCGCCAGCGCCCTGATGCAGGGCCTGGCCGACGGGTACTTCGTGGTGCCCGCGACGATCGCCAGCCACCTGGCCGGCCGCGTGTTGCCGAAGGTCACCACCGACCACCCCGCGTTCGCGGAGGCCGAGGGCGCCGCGCGCGCCATGACCCAGCGCTTCCTCGACCTGCGCGGCACGCGCACGGTCGACAGCTACCACCGCGAACTCGGCCTCTTGATGTGGGACGAGTGCGGCATGGCGCGCACACGCGAGGGGCTCGCCAAGGCCAAGGCCCGCATCGCCGAGTTGCGCGAGGCGTTCTGGCAGGACATCCGCATCCCCGGGGACGCGGAGAACATCAACCAGGAACTGGAGAAGGCCGGCCGCGTCGCCGACTTCCTCGAGTTCGCCGAACTATTCGCCGAGGACGCCAGCGTGCGGGAGGAATCCTGTGGCGGCCACTTCCGCGAGGAGTACCAAACGCCCGAGGGCGAGGCCCTGCGGGACGACGAGAACTTCTGCCACGCGGCCGCCTGGGAGTTCCAGGGCCAGGGCAAGCCGGAGGCGCGCCACGTGGAGCCCCTTACCTTCGAGTACGTCAAACTCACCCAGAGGAGCTACAAATGAGCGCCGCCTCCCCCACCGCGGTCCAGGGTGCCGCGTCCCCCACCGGTGCCGCCGGCACCAAACAGGGTCTCAAGCTCGTCCTCAAGGTTTGGCGCCAAGGGGCACGCGGGGCCCCGGGACAGTTCGAAACGCACGAACTGCAGAACGTCTCGACGGACATGTCGTTCCTCGAGATGCTCGACGTGCTCAACGAAGGGTTGATCCGGGAGGGCAAGGACCCGGTGGCGTTCGAACACGACTGCCGCGAGGGCATCTGCGGCTCCTGCGGCTTCGTCATCAACGGCCAGGCCCATGGTCCGCAGAAGGAAACCACCGTGTGCCAGTTGCACATGCGCAGTTTCCGCTCCGGCGAAACGCTCGTGATCGAACCGTTCCGCGCAACCGCGTTCCCGATCCTGAAGGATCTGGTGGTGGATCGCAGCGCGTTCGACCGCATCGTCGCCGCGGGTGGCTACGTGTCGGTGAACACCGGCTCGGCGCCGGATGCCAACGCGATCCTCATCCCCAAGGACAACGCAGAGCGCGCCTTCGACGCGGCCGCGTGCATCGGTTGCGGCGCCTGCGTGGCGGCGTGCCCGAACGGCTCGGCGATGCTGTTCGTCGGAGCGAAGGTGTCGCACCTCGCTGCCCTGCCCCAGGGTCAGTCTGAGCGCGACCACCGGGCCCTCGACATGGTGGCGGCCATGGACAAGGAGGGATTCGGCGACTGCTCGAACCACCTCGAATGCGTGGCCTCGTGTCCCAAGGGCATCGCGGGCACCAACATCGCCCAGCTCAACCGCGAGTTCGCGAAGGCGAGCCTTCGCTCGGGCTCCCGCTGACGTTGCCCCCAAGGTGCACCGCCTGGGGCACCCGCGTTACGGCGCGGGAACGCCGGGCGGGTCCCCTCCCCGGGGAGTGCCGAACGGGGCCCCCTAGCAGGGCGTTCACCTTGGGATACGAGGTCGCTGGCACGGGCCTTGCTATCCTGAGGAGGCGCCCCCTCGCACGGCCGGGTCCTGGCAGACCCCGGCGAAGCTCTCCACCTGCCCACCTGCCCGAAACGGACGGCACAACCATGAAGAAGCTACTTTTTGCGGCCACCCTTCTCGCCGGCGCGAGCCTGTGGGTCGGCAACGTATCCGGGCACGGCGGTACCTACCGCGGTCCCGGTGACACGGTTCCCCCCGGCTCCGGCGGCGGCGGCGGCGGCACTCCGACCGGTCCCTCCACGGGCGGCCCGGGTACCGGCGGCCCCAGCACCGGCGGCCCCTCGACGGGTGGTCCCGTCACCGGCGGCCCCGGTCGCGGCGGCCCCTCCGGCGGCAGCGCCACCACCGGTCGCGGCGGCGACACCGGCGGGGCGGACCTCGACGTGTGGTCGTTCTGGTGGGAGTTCAACAAGGACCGCTACCTGAACCTGAAGCAGAGCCTCGCGAGCGGTGTCGTCACCACTGGCGAGTCGGACTTCTTCCTCGGCCAGGGCCAACGCGAAGGCGCGAAGGACTCGATCCGCCCCGACGCCAGCCAGATCAAGGACACCATTGTGCCGGCGCTCAAGGAGGCGCTGCGCACCGAGTCCAGCCCGGACATCCTCACCGGCGCCATGATCGCGCTGGCGAAGATCGGCGACCCGGCTTCCAGCTCGGAGAGCCCGCCCCAGGAGTCCGAGTTCGCCACGATCATCCGAGGCTTCCTCACCAGCGGCTCGCAAGAGGTCCGCGAGACCGCGGCCGTGGCCCTCGGCATCCTGGCCCACCCCTCGCAGATCGATCTCCTGATCGCGCGGATGCAGGACGAGAAGCCTGGCCGCGACGCGATGGGATCGACCACGGTCGACCAGCGCACCCGCGCCTTCGCCGCCTACGGCCTGGCCCTGGTGGGCTCGCGCCTCGGCGCGGACGATGACGCCAACCGCGTGAAAATCGTCGAGGCGCTCGCCTCGGTGCTCAACGCGGACCGCGAAGCCCTGCCCGACATCTCGGTGGCGGCCATGATCGCCATGGGGTTGGTGCAGCTCGAGAGTGTGCCGATCGAGGGTGACATGCCCAAGAAGGTCGAGATTCCGAAGACGCGCGAAGAGCAGATCGTCTTCGCCCTCGAGTACCTGGACAGCGACAAACCCTACATGGTGCGGGCCCACGCGCCCACCGCGGTCGGGCGGCTGCTGACGGGCATCCCCGCACCCGCGGGAGGGTCGAAGGGTACGAATATCCGGAACTACGCCGTCGACAAGATGCTGCCTGCCATCACCAAGAGCGGCAGCCAGCAGGAGATCCGCGGCAGTGTGGCGCTCGCCATGGGCCTGATCGGCAACCGCAGTGACTCGAAGGTCGACAAGGAGATCCGCGATGCGCTCATCGATGCGGCGAAGGACGCCACCCAGCAGACCAAGAACTTCGCCCTCATTGCGCTCGGCAAGATCGGCGCGCGCATGGACACGGCGAATGGGGACTCCGGCTTCGCCGTAGTCGAGAAGCACCTGCTCACCCAGTTGGGCAGCGCCAAGGGCAACCAGGAGGACTTCGCCGGTCTTGCGATCGGTGTGCTGGGCCACGCCCTGCAGGAGTCGAACAACCAGGCCCTGCCCCGTTCGCTCTACAACGCGCTCGCCGAGAAGCTGCGCGGCGCGAAGAACGAGAACAACGTGGGCGCCTTCTCTATCGCCGCGGGCATGACGCAGGAAGAAGGGTTCCGCGCCACGCTCCTCAAACTGCTCGACGAGACGGCTGGGGATGAACCCCGCGGCTACGTGGCCGTGGCCCTCGGCATGGCCCGGGTGAACGAGGCCAAGGAACGCATCCAGAAGATCGTGAAGGAGTCGGAGTACCGCCCCGACCTCCTGAAACAAGCGGCCATCGCCCTGGGTCTCCTCGGCGACCGGGAGATCGTGCCCGACCTGCTCAAGATGCTGGCCGATTCCAAGGGGCTCGCGGCGCAGGCCTCGATCACCTCGGCGTTGGGGTTCATCGGCGACCGCCGTTCGGTGGAACCGCTGGTGGACATGCTGAAAAATGAGTCCCTCACGGACCTGGCCCGCGGCTTTGCCGCCGTGGCGCTTGGCATCGTGGCCGACAAGGAGGACCTGCCTTGGAACTCCAAGATCGGCGAGGACCTGAACTACCGCGCGTCGACCTCGACCCTGAACGACCAGGGCGGCACGGGCATCCTCAACATCCTCTGATGCACTTCCGAGCGCGGGTCGGCTCCTAGGGCCGGCCCGGGCGAAGCAGGGGGCGCCGCGAACGATCGCGGCGCCCCCTGCTGCATTGCTGCGGCGCGAAACGAACGACGGCGCGCACGTGTCGGCTCGTCTTCGCGCACCTCGGATCGTGCGCCTTGCTCCGCTCTGCGTCGCGACGTCACGGAAGGGGAACGTGAAGCGCGCCGCCGTTCGTCGTTTCGAGCGCTCCTCTGGGCCGTGGCGCTCCTTCGGGCGCGACGTGAGGAGTTGGCATGGTGATTGCGTTCCAACGATGCGGCAACGCCCCCATCGTTGGCACCGGGTCCTGGCAGACCCCGGCACGCGTTTCCCATCTGCCACTTCCAAACGATGAAGAAGCTGATCTTTGCGGTCGCATTGGTCGCGGGCACCAGCCTGTGGGCCGGCGACGTATCCGGTCACGGCGGCACGTACCGTGGGCCCGGCGACACGAACCCTCCCGGGGCGGGCGGCGGCGGCGGCGGTGGCACGCCCACCGGACCGACCTCGGGTACGCCGGGAACGGGCGCTCCCGACACGGGTGGCCCAAGCCGCGGTGGACCTGTGACGAATCCCGGCGGCCGCGGTGGGCCCACCGGCGGTGGCGCCACCACGGGCCGCGGCGGCGACACCGGCGGCCCGGACCTCGACGTGTGGTCCTACTGGTGGGAGTTCAACAAGGACCGCTACCTGAACCTCAAACTGAGCCTCGCGGGCGGTGAGGTCACTACCGGCGCTTCGGACTTCTTCCTCGGCCCGGGGCAACAGGACCGCGCCAAGGACACGTTCCGTACGGATCCCAAGCAGGTCTTCGAAGTGATCGTCCCCGCGCTGCGCGAGGCGCTGAAGGACGAATCGAACCCCGACATCCTCACCGGGGCGATGATCGCCTTGGCGAAGATCGGAGACCCGCCCGGGGAGAGCCCGCCGAACGGACACTCAGCGTGTGCCGACACCATCCGCGAGTTCCTGAAGAGTCCCTCCCAAGAAGTTCGGGAGACCGCGGCGGTCGCCCTCGGCATCCTGGCCCACCCCTCCGAGATCGACCTCCTGATCGAGTTGATGCGCGATGGGGCGCTCGGCCGCGAAGCGCTCGGCACTTCGACGGTGGACCAACGCACCCGCGCGTTCGCGGCCTACGGTCTGGCTCTCGTCGGTTCGCGGCTCGACGCCAAGGCCGATCCCGCGGCCCAGGTCGAAGTGGAGAGGAGCCGCAAGAAGATCGTGGCTGCCCTCGCCGCGGTGCTCTCCGGCGACCGCGAAGCGCTGCCCGACATTTCCGTGGCGGCCATGATCGCCATGGGGTTGGTGCCGCTCGAGAGCCGACCGCTGGTGTCGGGGCTGCCGGAGAAGGTTGCGATTCCGACGTCCCGCGAGGAGCAGATCGTCTTTGTGCTCGACTACCTCGACAGCAACCGACCCCACCTGGTGCGCGCGCACGCGCCGACCGCGGTGGGGCGTCTCCTGACCGGCCTCGCCGCCGCCGGTGGCGACACGAAGTCCTCCGGCCTGCGCGTCCATGCGGTGAAGGAGATGTTGACCGCGCTGCGTGCGGGCGGCGCCGAACAGGAGATCCGCGCGAGCATCGCGCTCGCCATGGGACTGATCGGAAACCGCGGCGACTCGAAGACCGACCGGGAGATTCGCAAGGCCCTCTTCGACGCGTCGAAGGACGCCACGCAGCAGGTCAAGAACTTCGCCCTGATCGCGCTCGGCAAGATCGGCGCGCGTACGGACGCCGCCGCGGTGGATGCGGCGAGTGCCGATGCGGGTTTCGCGGAGATCGAGGAGTACCTGCTCAACGAACTGGCCTCGGCCAGCGGCAACCAGCAGGACTTCGCCGGCCTCGCGGTGGGAGTGCTCGGACACGCGTTGCACGAGACCGGCAACCAGACGCTGCCACGACCGCTCTACAACGCGTTGGCCGAGAAGCTGCGCGGCGCGAGGAACGAGAGCAACGTCGGTGCGTTTGCCATCGCGGCGGGTATGACCCAGGAAGTGGGTTTCCGCGGCAGGCTCCTCGAACTGCTCGACAAGACGGCCGCGGATGAACCCCGCGGCTACGTGGCCGTGGCCCTCGGCATGTCCCGTGTGAACGAGGCCAAGGAGCGCATCCAGGAGCTCGTGAAGGAGTCGGCGTACCGCCCCGACCTCTTGAAGCAGGCGGCCATCGCGCTGGGTCTCCTGGGCGACCGGGATGTCGTGCCCGACCTCGTCGAGATGTTGGCCGAGTCCAAGGGCCTTGCCGCCCAGGCCTCGATCAGCTCGGCGCTGGGTTTCATCGGCGACCGCCGTTCGGTGGAGCCGCTGGTCGACATGCTGAAGAACGAGTCCCTCACGGACTTGGCCCGCGGATTCGCCGCCGTGGCGCTCGGCATCGTGGCCGACAAGGAGAAGCTGCCTTGGAACTCCAAGATCGGCGAGGACCTGAACTACCGCGCGTCGACCTCGACCCTGAACGACCAGGGCGGCACGGGCATCCTCAACATCCTTTGATAGACTCTCCGCGCGGATCGGCTCCCGAGGTCGATTCGGGCAAAGGCGGGGCCACCGCGACACGTCGAGGCGGCCCCGCCGGTCATTCGGGCCCCGAGGCGGCTGCCCGGGTCCCCCGCCGACCTGTGCGGAAGCGAACGTGCCGAAGCGCTCGGGAGGGGGGCGCGGCGATCCGCGCGTTTCCTCGACCCCTTGGAAATACCCTGCGGGTGCCCGCTCGCCGCGCAGGAAGGGCTTTCCCGCCCCCGTCGGGCGCTTCGGGTCGGCCCGGTCGGCGCGGGAACGGTTCTTGCTAGGCTCACGTGGGATGGAGCACTGGCGCAATCCGGCGGGACTGGTTCGGGGCCTCGGCCTGGGGCTGGGCCTGGCATTGGGGGTCCTCGCCACTCCGGCCGGTGCCTTTGCGGCGGCGCCCGTCGCGGCGCCCATCACGGCGCCCGTCCTCGGCCAGGGCGACCGCAACCCGCCCCCCCCTCCCGAGCCCACCGGCAAAACTCCCGAGCCCGGTACTGGCGGCACGGCGGGGCCCGTGGTGCCCGCGCCCGCCTCCACGCCGCCCCAGTTGCCGGGCGGGGGCACGGTCAGCGGCCTCCCGACCGCGGGGCCGGACCTGGGGCCGTCCAAACACCCCTGGGTGACGTGGTGGGAGCTCTACAAGGGCGACTTCCTGCGTGTGAAGACCGCCGTGCGCCGCGGCGGCACCACCACGGGCAGCGCCGACTTCTTCCTTGGCCAGGACGCCAGCGACGCACGTCCGCCCGCGGCCCGCGAGGTGCGGCGCGAGGTCGTCGCCACGCGCATCCTGCCCGCTCTCTTGGCCGAACTCGATCGCAGCGGGGGTCCGGACGCGGTGATCGAGGCGCTGCTCGCCCTCGGCCGCCTCGCGCCGAGCCTGACTGCGGCGGAGTTCCGACCGGTGCAGCGGAGCATCGAGACGCAACTGCGCGCGTCCAACCAACTGGTCGCGGAGGCTGCCGCGATCGCCCTCGGCGCCTCGTCGCGCGAGGAGGTGCTCGGCACGCTGCAGCACCTGCTCGCCGATGCGGATGCGGGGCGCAAACTCGCGGGCGGCGAGGTGCCGCAGCGGATGCGCGCCTACGCTGCCTATGGCATCGGGCTCGTCGCCCGCGCCAGTGCGCGCGAGGACGTGCGGCGCTTCGCCGTGGCGTCCCTGTCACGGACACTGGATTCCCTCGACCGAAGCCACTCGGATACGGCGACCGCGTGTGTGTTGGCCATGGGACTCGTGCCCCTCGAGACCTGGGTCGTGCGCGATCCCGGCGGTGTACCCGAACCGGTCAGCTCGTCGCGCGTGGCGGTGCTCCGGAGGCTCGAGGAGCTGCTCGGCGCGCGGCGCACGTCGCGCCTCGACGTGCGTTCGCTGGTACCGCTGGCACTGGCGCGCATGGGCGCCGATCTGCCCGACGGGCGGCGCGAGGAGCTGAAGTCCTGGTGGGCCGAGTCCGTGCTCGCGGCGATGCCCCGCGGGCGGCGCGACGGCGGCGACTTCACCGCGTCCCTCGCACTCGCCCTCGGTACGCTCGGCGACGCAGACGACGATCCCCTCGACGCGCGGGTGCGTGCGGCGCTCCTCGACCTCGCGTCGGTCAGCGAGTTGGGCACCCGCCACGAGGCGCTGCTCGCCATCGGTCGGGTCGCCGCGCGGCCGGGTGAGGGCGCCAATCCGTGGCGGCATCGCGATGCGTTGGCGGCGGTGCTCCTGTCCGATCTGGAGCGCGGTCGCTCACCCACCCGCGCGTTCTCCGCGACGGCCCTCGCGCTCGCCGTGCGCGGACTCCGCGAGCAGGGCCAGCCGGTCCCCGAATCGTGGAGCGACGCCCTCGGCAAGGCGCTGGCCTCGGCCCGCGCCCCCGAGGACCAGGTCGCCGCCGCCGTCGCCATCGCACTCGCGGGCGACGTGCGCCACACCGCCCTCGTGCACGAGACCTTCGCCAGCGTGCCCAAGGGGTGGGAGCGCTGCCAAGTGGCCCTGGCCATGGGGCTGCTCGGCGAGTCGTCGAGCCGCAACCTGCTGCGCGAGTTTGCGCTCGAATCGGCCCAGAAACCCCGCGAACTGCGCGCCGCCACCGAGGCGCTCGCGCTCATCGGCGACCACGCCTTCGCCGCGGAACTCGTGGCGCAGTTGCCCGGGCTGCAGCCCCAGCAGTTGCAGGCTTACGCCACGGCGCTGGGCGCGATCGGCGAGCCCCAGGCCGTCGACGCGCTGCTCGAGAGCCTGACCCAGTCGTCCACGGGCGCGTCGTTGCGCGGAACGCTGTGCCGGGCGCTCGGCGCCATCGCGGACCCCAGGGCCGTCGGATTCGCGCAGGTGCTCGCGGATTGCATCACCGCCGGCGGCGGCGCGCCTCCGACCCTGTTCTCCCAGGCCGCCCTCGTGTCGGCGGTGTCGAGCAGCCACAGCCCCACGGCGCTGCTCGTCGGCGGCGGATTGCTCAACCTCCTGCAGTGAGCGCGGCAGTCCCAGCCCGCGCAGCAGTCACCGCGCGTGCAGCAGTCACCGCGCGCGCCCGGCGAGCGAAGCGCGGAGCGCAAGGCCGAGCAGCGCGAGCGCAACCGGCCCCAGCACCCCCACCAACCACGCCACGCGCCGCCGCGCGTGTTCGAGCGATTGCCCACGCCGTTCGAGGGCCTCGATCTCGGCCCCGTGTTGGCGGCCGAGCGCCTGCCAGGCCTCGCGGTGCTCGGGCTCCACGGCGCGGTCCACGGCGCGCTCCAGCGCCGCGTGGTCGTTCCTGGCCGACGCGGCGCTTCCGAGCCACAGGGATGCCTGCAGCGCGCGCAGGGCGAGCCTGGGCTGGTCCGGGTTCGCGGCCAGCCCCGCTCGCGCCGCGGCGCGGGCGGCCTCGAAGCGGCGGCCCAGGTACAGGGCCTCGGCTTCGAGTTCGCACCGGGGCGCGCCCGCGGGCACTTGCTCCGCGCGCTCCAGCGCACCGACGAACCGGCCGTCGTTGAGCTCCGCCCACGCCGCACGAAGCGCCGCCTCGGCGTCGGGGACGTCCTGCGCGCCGTGTGCCGCGCCGACGAACAACACCAGGGCGGCGAGTTGCATCGCGTGGCTGCTTCTTGCGGGCTCGTGGTTCACGGGCTTGTGGCTCAGGGGCCTCCGCGGCGGCGGCCGTAGGCGAGCGAGGCCCGCTCCAGCGGCTCGAGTGGGCCGAATCCGTCGCGCAGCGGCGCGGCCCGGGGCACGGCGATCACACGATGGGCGCCGGGCAGCCGTGCCTTCTCCAGGCGTGCACGCAGCGGCCCCGGTTCCAAACCGTCGGGCGCCGCGGTCGGGTCGGGCAGCGGGCCGTCGCGCCGCGCGAAGAGCACGGCGTTGCGCGCGAGCGGCACGGCGAGGGCGAGCACGGGGCTCTGGAACGCGTGGGCGAGTGTCTCCCCCACCGCGGGCAGGAGCGGATCGTCGAGATCGAAGCAGCCCAAGTTGAGGGCCACCCAGCCGCCCGGTGCGAGTCGCTCGCGGACTTCCGCAAAGAACTCCGCCGTCACGAGGTGAGGCGGCAACTGGTGTTGGTTGGCGTAGGCGTCGACGATCACGAGGTCGAAGTCGGCGCCCGCGAGGCGCAGCAAGAGGCGCCCGTCGACACCGTCGAGAACCACGCGCCGCGGATCCCCCGGGGGCGCCAAATCAAACCAGCGCCGCCCGAGTTCGACCACCGCGGGATCGATCTCGGCGCCGAGGCCGAAGAGCTCGAAACCCGCAGGGCTCGCGCCCTCGATCACGCGCCACGCCGTGCCCGCGCCGAGCCCGAGCACGGCCACGCGCCACGTGCGCGGCGCTGGGTCCTCGAGGGCGCTCCAGTGGGCCGGCAGCGCGAAGTCGTCGTAGTAGAACCCCTCGCCGAGCAGCCCCGGATTTGGTTGCCACACGGACTGGAACGAGTCGGCGCCCTCGTTCACCTGCAAGAAGCGCCGGAGGTTCTCGCCCTCCCCCTCCTCCACCGCGAGTACCCGCTGGTACGGCGACTCGACTTGTTCGAGCAGCCGGCGGCCCTCGGCCAGGCGGGTCGGCGCGGCCTCCGCGAGGAGCGCTCCACCCACGCTGAGCGGCGTCACCAACGCCGCCCACGCCGCGGCACGATTCGAACCCGTGCGCAGCAGCAGCAAGAGACCGCCCGCGGCGAGCAGGCCCGCGGAGGCCGCGAACGTGCCCACCAGGCCGAGGTACGGCAGGGCCACGTGGCTCGTGCCGAAGGCACCGACCAAACTGGCCGTCGTGGACGCGGCGAGCACGTGGCCGCCGGCCGTGCCCGCATGCCCTCCGCGCCGCCGCTGCAGCGACTCGACGGCGAGGGGGCCCGCCGCCCCGAGCAGCGTCGCCGGCACGAGGAAGAGCGCGAGCGCAGCGCCGAGGCTGCCGAGTTGCACGAGTCCCGCGATCTGCTCGAGCGTCAGCTCCGCGGGCACCAACGCGGCGCCCAGCGCGGACGTGCCGTGCGGCAGGAACGCCACCGCCACCGCGGACGCCGTGAGCAGCCAACCCAAGCGCCGGGCTGGCGCGGGTCCCTGCGCGAGCCGCGCGCCGAGGAGGTACCCGGTGGCGAGGGCCAGCAGCACCACGCCGATCACGTTGGTCCAGACGGTTTGGCTCGTGCCGAACCACGGAGCCAGGAGGCGCACCGCGGCCAGTTCCACCGACATCACCGACAGTCCACCGGCGGCGGCCGCCGCCAGCACGAGGGCGGCTGGCGCCCCGCGCTCGTGCGCGGGTGCGAGGGGGGCGGCCGTGTCGTCGGTGGCCGCCATGGTCTCGCCGGAGTTCGTCGCGCCCGTCGTCGTCACTCTGGGCCCGCGGGCGCTCAACTGCCCGCGCCAGGCACGTCGAACGCCAAGTCAGCCGTGTACACGCGACCGTAGTCGCCGGAGAACCACGCGACGTTCAGCATGGTGCGCAGGTTGCGCTGCACCAGGGTTTCCGTCGTCACGCCGTTGAGGACGACTTTGACCGGTTTGTCGAGGTCGAACAGCACGTCGTTGAAGAAGAGCCGCACCACGCTCACCCGTTCGGCGTCGATGGTCACGGTGTTGGTCTCGCGATCGATCTTGGCCTTCACGGTCGGGCGGTCGTCGATGTTGATCCCCTCCATCTCGAGCCAGTAGGCCTTGACACCTTCACGGGTCGTCGGCGCGAGGGTGACGGACGTCGGGTGGGCGAGGCGTCGTTGTTCGTTCAGCCACTTCCACACGGCCTGCTCGTCCGCGTCGGCCTGCACCGTGACGGCCGTGTGCCCCTGCTCCTCGGCGGCCTTCTGGAAGGCCGTCGCCTTTTCGCCCGCGCCGGCGAAGAACAGCGCCATGTTCATCAGGTTCGCGGGGCCGATTTCCGCGGCGTCACCGCTGCGGCCGATCACGCCGGCGAGACGGTCCGGGAAGAGGTTGGCGATGGTCATGGCCGTTTCCACGCCGCGGCCCTTGCCCGCCAGGAAGATGCGCTCGATGTCGACGTTCAGCGAATCGCGCACTTCGCGCAGCGTGTGCATCACCCGCGCCACACCGCCGCCGTTTTCCTTCGAGCCGATGGTGTTCCACATGGGCTCGTCGGCGGGCATGCCCACGGCGACCAGGATCGCGCCCTCGCGCACCGCCGGGTCGGCCCAGTGGTTCTTGAGGTGCTCTTCGAGCGACTCGCCGAGGTCCGGAATGGATACGATCAGCGGCCACGCGGTACGCGGGTTGTACTTGGCCGGCGCCAGCACGGCGAACTCGATCTTGCCGCCGAAACTCTCATCGATCGACCGGGTCTGGATCTTGCCCTTCGACACACCGCGGTCGGAATAGCTGCGCGAGTCGCGCATCGCCTGTTCGATCTCGGGCACGAGCGACAGGAAGTTGCGCTTCTCGCCGCGTTTGCCCTCGAAGTCGGCGATCAGTTCGTCGAGCTCCTCGCGCGCCTCGAGGTCCGACTCCTGGGCCCGTCGGGCGTCGAAGTACTCCCCGAGGATCTTGGTCAGGTCGCGCATGACGCTGGTCGACAGCGCGGGTTTTTTCGCGTCGCCCTGGGCCGCGGTCGGAGCGGCGGCTGCGAGCCCCTGCCCGAAGGCCAGGGCCAGCAGCGCGGCGCCGAGGCGGGTCAGGATCTGGCGGGCGGCGAGGCGGGGGGTCCGGGGAGCAACGGGGAGACTCATGCGCGTCGGTGGGGTCGTCGGGTCTGCGTTGGCTGCAGCCCCTCGGGAGCCAGAGGGGGAAGGCGAATGGCGCGCGCCGGGGCGCGAACCGAGAGTTCTAGGATCCCAGGGCCGGGTGGCTACTCCAAGGGATTCCGGGGACGACCGGGCCCGCGGGCCCACTCGTACGTGGCGGCAACAGTGTGAGCGCCCAGCCCGCGAGGGCCCACTCCCCGCCCACGGCCTCGCCCAGGTGCGCGCGGAAACCCGCCCGCGCCTCTGCCAGGCGCCCGCGGGCCAGATCTAGCCGAGCCAGGGTCAGGCGTGTGCCGGCGGCCCCTGTTCGCAGGGCGGCCCCCAGGTAGGGCGCGGCGCGTTCGGGCTCTCCGGCCCCGAGCCAGAGCAGCGCCCGCGCGTTCCACAGGTCCGGGGAGAGCGGCGATTCGACGAGGCGCGCTTCGCAGAGGCTGTCCGCGCGCTCGGTCTCCCCCAGGCGGGACAGGGTCTGGATGAGATCGAGCGCGCTCCACTCCGCGTCGACGCGCCGGTGCAGGGCGGTTTGCAACTCGAGGGCGGCGCGATCTTCCCCGCGCGCCAGCAGGGCGAGGCCCAGGTCGAAGGCCAGGCGCTGGTGGTCGAGCGCGGGCGGAGCGGCACCCTCCGCCGCGGCGCGGAGGGCGGCCGTCGCGTGCTGGGCAGCCGCCGCAGGGTCGAGGGCGAAGAGCCGCCGCGCCTCGGCCCACGCGCGGTCCGCCGCGACGTCCTGCAGCGCGATCGTCGGCGCGAGCCACAGCAGGAGCCGTGCTCCCAAGGCGCCCCGCTGCCTACTTCTTCGCCGGTTCGCCAACCTGCGCGGGCCCCCGGCCCACCGGCGTGCCCTCGAGGCGCACGCGGCCCGTTCCCGGCACCAACTCGCCGAGGTGGAAGGCCGTTTCGCCCATCCCCTCGAGGTCGCGACGCACGGACTCCGCGTCCTTGGCGTCCACGGCGAGCACGATGCCGACCCCCATGTTGAACGCGCGGTAGGCCTCGGCGGCGGGCACGTCGCCCTCGTCGACCAGCATGCGGAAGAGCCCCGGCACATCCCACGCGCCGAGATCGATGCGCGCGTCGGCCGTGCGCAGGATGCGGTTCACGTTGCCCGGCAGGCCGCCGCCCGTGATGTGCGCGATACCGGCGATGCGGCCCGCCTCGAGCAGGGGCCAAAGCGGCGGCAAGTAGCAGCGATGCGGCGCGAGCAGCGCCTCTTGCAGCGTGCGTCCGCCGAGCGCCTTGGGCCGGGAACCGAGCTCGAGTCCGAGTTTCTCGAACGCCACGAGGCGCGCCAACGAGTACCCGTTGGTGTGCAGCCCGTCCGAGAGCAGCCCGATCAGTTTCTGGCCCGGCGCGACCTTGGATCCGTCGAGGATGCGCTCCCGGCGCACGGTGCCGACGATGAATCCGACGAGGTCGAAATCGCCCTTTGCGTAGAGTCCGGGCATCTCGGCCGTCTCGCCGCCGAGCAGCGCGACGCCGTGGTCCTTGCACGCCAGGGCACAGCCGCGGATCAGGTCGGCGACCACACCCGGCTCCAGCACGCCGGTGCCGACGTAGTCGAGGAAGAAGAGCGGCCGCGCGCCCTGGCAGAGGATGTCGTTGATGCAGTGCTGCACCAGGTCGCGCCCCACCGTGTGGTGGATGCCGGCGCGTTTGGCGACGTCGAGTTTGGTGCCGACGCCGTCCGCGCTCGCCACCAGCACTTCACCGCCAGCGCCCATGCGCTCCGGATCGAAGAGGCCGCCGAACAGGCCGACGTCGGAGATCACGCCGGGGGTGAACGTCGCGCGGATGTCGGCGCGCGCGGCGGCGAGGGCCTTGTCCTGGGCGTCGATGTCGACTCCCGCACGCTTGTAGGTCAGGGGTTCGCTGGTCACGGGCAACGGGGAGGGCGGGATCGAGGACTTGGGACGCCCCATCCTGGCGCCCGCCCTGGCCTGGAGTCCAGGGATCGGGCCCATTTCGGCCCCCCGATCCCGCGCATCGTGTTCCGCGCCCTGGGCGAGCGCGGCGGCGGGCGGCGCCCGGCGGCGCGGTCCTGCGGGTCGCACGGGGTAGACTGCGGGGCGGGCCGTGGCCCGATCGCCCCATGAAACGACTGCTCGTGCTCGGCAGCACCGGCTCCATCGGCCGCCAAACCCTCGAACTGCTCGAATCCGACCGGGAACGGTTCCAGGTCGTCGGCCTGGCGGCCCGCTCCTCTGGCGCGGAGTTGCTCGAGCAGGTGCGGCGGTTCCGCCCGAAGTTCGTGGCCCTGGTCAGCCCCCGGGCGGCGGAGTCCATCGCGGACCAGTTGCCGGAGGGCACCACGCTGTTCCGCGGTCCGGAGGCGCTGCTCGAACTGATCGCCGCCGCGGACTTCGACCTCGCCGTGCACGGCGTCGTCGGCGCGGCGGGCATCCTGCCCTCGGCGGAGGTGCTGCGCCGAGGCAAGACCCTTGCGCTGGCGAACAAGGAGTCGCTCGTCGCCGCTGGCGCGGAGTTGCTCGAACTCTCGCGCCAGCACGGAGCCGAGATCCTGCCCGTCGACTCCGAACACTGCGCGATCCAGCAGTGCCTGCGCGGCGAGGACCTCGGGCGCGTGCGCCGCATCCTCCTGACGGCGTCCGGCGGGCCGTTCCGCGATCTCGACGCGGCGGCGCTCGACAACGTGAGCCCGCGCGACGCGCTGCGCCATCCCAACTGGGACATGGGGCCGCGCATCACCGTCGGCTCGTCGACGCTGATGAACAAAGCACTCGAGGTGATCGAGGCGCACCACCTCTTCGGACTCGAATCGGAGCGCATCGACGTGGTGATCCACCGCCAATCGGTGGTGCACTCCCTGGTCGAGTTCGTCGACGGTTCGGTCGTGGCGCAGATGGGCCCACCCGACATGCGCGGCCCGATCCACTACGCCCTCCACCACCCGGACCGCTACCCCGCGGACCTCCGCGGTTTCGACCTCTCCGTTTTCCGCCAGTTGACCTTCGAAGCTCCGGACCGCGAGCGGTTTCCGGCGCTCGACCTGGGCTACCGCTGCCTGCGCGAGGGTGGCGACGCCGGTTGTGTGCTCAACGCGGCCGACGAGGTCGCCGTGGAGGCCTTCCTGGCCGGAGCCATCGGCTACCGCGACATCGCGGCCCTCGCGAGTTCCGTGCTCGACGAACGGCCGCCGGCCGTCGCCAGCCTGGAGGGCATCCTGGCCTCCGACGCCCGCGCCCGCGATCTGGCGCGCGACGCGGTGGGTCGCTGTTCCGTGCGTCGCAACCAGACCCCCGTGGGCGGCTAGCACGGGGCTCCTCCTTCCACCGCCCTATCCCTCAGGAACCCTTGGACGAACTGCTGCGCATTCTGCTGGTGGCCTTTGGCATCGGCCTCGTGATCTTCGTGCACGAGGCGGGCCACTTCCTCGCCGCGCGCCTCATCGGCGTGCGTGTGCTGGTGTTCAGCCTGGGCTTTGGCACCCGGATCTTCGGGTTCGAGCACAAGGGCACGCTCTACCAACTGGCGGCGATCCCGATGGGCGGCTACGTGGCCGTGGCAGGCGAGGATCCGTCCGTGCGCGCGCCGGAGCCGGACGAACTGCCGTCGAAGAGTGTGGCCCAGCGGTTCCTCTACTACTCGGGCGGCGTGTTGATGAACCTGGCGTTCGCCGTGGTGGCGTTGCCGATCGTCTTCCTCGTAGGCGTGCGGTTCGACAAACCGGTTCTCGGCGAGCCGATCCCCGGCAGCCCGGCGTGGCACGCGGGGCTCGAGGCGGGCACGGAAGTGCTGCGGGTGAACGGCTCGGTCGTGCACGACTTCTCCCACGTGCCGACTGCCGTGGCTCTGGGCTCGAAGGACGGCTCGGACCTGGAACTGCGCCTGCCCGACGGTCGCGTGGAAACCGTGCGTGTGCGCCCGCGGCTGCAGCCGGAGCTCGGGCTCTACACCATCGGCGTGCGACCCGCATACGACCCCAGCGGGCGGCTCCTGGTCGCCCCCGAGGGCCCCGCCGAGAACGCGGGGCTGCGCACCGGCGACACGCTGGTGGCGGTGCCGGGGCAGCCCGCGGAACTTCCCGTGTCCCAGGCGCTGGCACTCGCCTTCGCGGGCGGCGGGCCCGTGCAACTGCGTGTCGACGGTCCCGACGGTCCGCGCACGATCGAGATCGCGCCGAAGCAGGCGGGCATGGCGCCGGCGAGGCTCGGCATCGCGCCGCCGTTCCAGGAGGTGCTCGACCTGCGCCGGCCGAGCGGTGCGCCCGATACGGGCTTGCGCGAGGGCGACCGTGTCCTCGCCGTCGACGGCCTGGCCGTGTGGCGCGCGGGTGACCTGACACGACACGTGCTGGCGGCCCTTCCCGAGGGCGAGCGGCGCGCGCTCGCCCTCACGGTGCAACGCGACGAGGCCGTGCTGCAGGTGCCCTGGCCCGCGCTCGACCGGCGCGGCGCGCTGGCGCTCGCGCAGAACGTGGCCCTCGGGCAGTCCCAGGCTACGGGCCGCATCGCGGTCTATCCGGACGAAGCCGGCGAGCGCGCGGGCCTGCGGTCGGGCGACACGGTGCTGTCGATCGACGGTGTGCCCGTCAAGACATGGAAGGACGTGGAGCGCGCCGTGGGCCGCGCGAAGGGGCCGCTGCAGATGGTCGTCGATCGTCCGGGCGCACGGGAACCGCTCGCGATCGAAGCGCGACCCGAACCGGCGCCGGTGCTCGAATACGGCTTCGCCATCGCGCCGTACGAGTACGTCTTCCGCTCCGCCGGCGTCGTCGAGGCCGTATCGGTCGGGCTTTCGAGCTCGTGGCGCATGTTGGCGGACGTGTGGCTCTCCCTGCAGAAGCTGGTGCTGCGCGAGGTGCCGACGGACAGCTTGGGCGGCATCATCACGATCGGCGCGGTGAGCTACTCGTGGGCCGAGGCGGGCGCCATGAAGCTCCTGTTCTTCCTGTGCCTGCTCAGCATCAACCTGGCCTTCTTGAACGTGTTGCCCATTCCCGTGCTCGACGGGGGGCACCTCTTCTTCCTGGCGGTCGAGGCCGTGAAGGGCTCGCCCGTGTCGGAGAAGGTGTTCGGCTACAGCCAGATGGTCGGCCTGGTGCTGATCGTCACGTTGATGGTCTACGTGACTTACAACGACCTGATGCGCTGGGTGTTTTGAGCGCGCGGCGACGCAACGACTCGCCGGCCAAACACGTGGCGCGCCCGAAGCACAAGGATCGGCCCACCTGGGTGGCCCTGGGCCAGTTGGTGCGCATCTCGCTCGCGCCGAGTGCGCTCGCCGACGCGCTGCTCGGCGCCTGGATCGGCTGCGCCGGAGCGCCCAGTACCGCCGCGATCGCCGTGCCGATGGGCGCGAGTTTGGCGGTGTACCTGGGCGGGCTGGCCCTCAACGACGTGGTCGATCGCGAGGAGGACCAGAAGGCTCGGCCCGAACGCCCCTTGCCCTCGGGTGCCATCTCGCCGGCGTTCGCGCGTTTCGTCGCGTACGGGCTCCTGCTCGGCGGCCCGGCCCTCGCCGCGACGGTGTCGCCGCGGGCGGCGCTCGTGTACCTCTTGCTGGCCGCGGTGGCGGCGACCTACGACCTCGCGGGCCGCGGGCCGTGGCGCGGTCCTAGCCTGCTCGCGCTTGCGCGCGGTGGCAACGTGGCCGCGGCGGCGGTGGTGGCGGCCGACGCGGGTTCGCGGCTCTCCCCCGCCGAGGCGCTGGCGGCGGCGCTTCCCGTGTGCCTCGCCTACGGCGCGTACGTGTTCGCGGTGTCGCGCTTGGGGCGCATGGAGGACGACCTCACGCGCGAGCCCGGCCAACGGCCGCGTGCGCCGCTGAAGTTGGCGGCCCTGCTGCTCGCGCTCGGACCCCTGGCGGCGCTGGCGCAGGGCGACGCGATCGGCGGCGCCGGATTGGCCGCGGCGATCGGCGCGCTGGCGCTGGCGCTGACGGGTGCCGCGGCGTTGTGGCGCGCCTCGGAGCGGCCCGACGACTGGAGTCGCGCCGACGTCGTGCGTGCGATGGGGCTCTGTCTGCGGCGGTTGCTCGTGTTCACGGCGGCGGCGGGGCTGGCGAGCGGTGCGGCGTTGGGCGCGCCGCTCGGCGGCCTCGCCGTCGCGTTCGCAATCCTCCTCGGGTACCCGATCAGCACGTCCCTGCGCCGGCGTTTCCCACCCTCCTAACGCTCGGCGACGTCCTCGCCTCCCAAGAGCTCGCGCGCGAACTCGAGCGCCTGCTCACGCGAGGTCAAGAGCCCACCGAGTTGTCGGTGGCGCAGCGCGCGGAGCGCCGCCGCGAGGCCCGGCCCGGGCGCAAAACCGAGCGCCAGGCAGTCCGCGGGGGCGACGAGCGGCGCGGGATCCCGGTCCGTCGGGGGTGTTTCGCGGAGCATGGCGCCGAGCGCCTCCACCTCCTCGTGCCGCGGCGCGCCGAGCACTTGGGCGCGCGCCCGCGCCAGGGCCCAGTGGCTCTCCACTTCAGCAGCGGCCAACTCGCGCGCGAGCCGCGCGCGGCGCTCCCAAGGAGCCTCGTCCGGCGGCGCCACGAGGTTTTCGAGGGCCTCCAGGTGGCGCAACACGGAGCGCACCAGGTTCCGCGACGGCTTGAGCGCGAGCAGCGCCGCCTCGGCGCGCCGTCGGCCGATCGCGTCCCACGGCGGACCCGGGTCGCAGAGGGCCGCCATCCAGGCGCCGAGGGGCGCCGATCCCGTCGCCGCCAGTTCCGCCGCGACCTTCGCACGCAGGCCCAGCTCTAGGTGACCCGCGCCCCTCGCCCCGGGCAGGGCGAACTCGAGGAGGCGAGCCCGGCACAGCACCTCGAGCGCCTTCGGCGCGCCCGGTCCCGCCGCGATGCGGGTCCACTCGGCGAGCACCCGCTCCGCCGAGAGTCCCGCCAGGGATTGGCGCGCGCCGCGGGCCCCCTCCAGCGTGTGGGGATCGACCTCGAGCCCGAGGCGCCCTGCGAATCGCGCCAGCCGCAGGAGGCGCAGGCCGTCCTCGCGGAATCGCTGCGCCGGTTCGCCCACCGCGCGCAGCACACCGCGCGCGAGGTCCCCCATGCCACCGGTGGGATCGCGGAGCTCGTCGTCGAGCGGGTCCAGGTAGAGCGCGTTGCACGTGAAGTCCCGACGCGCCGCGTCGTCCTCCAGCGACTCGCCAAAATCCAACTGGTCGGGGCGACGGCCGTCCGTGTACGCGCCCTCGGTGCGGAACGTCGTGTGTTCGAGCGAGAGGCCGTCGAGGGGCACGACCACCGTGCCGAAGCGCCGGCCCACGCCAACCGCCCGCGGGAACAGCGCCTCGACGTCCTCCGGAAGCGCCGCCGAGGCGAAGTCGATGTCGACGATGCCATGGTCCAACACGATGTCGCGCACGACGCCGCCGACGAGCCACGCCCGGTAGCCCGCGCCGCCCAATCGTCGGGCGAAGGCCTGTGCGGCGGCGAGTGTTGATTGCGGGAGCGCGCGCGCGGTGGGCGGTCTCATCGCTTGAAGCCTAGCGCAGGCAACGTCACGATCGCAGTTGAGGTGCAAAAGCAGTGACACCGGAACCCGCCGACACCGACCGCCATCCGTCCACACCCGCCCGCGCTCTCGCGCCGCCGGCCCCCGCGTGGGGCCAGGGCGAACTGGCGGGTGCGGGCGGCGCGCCCGGCGCGGTCGCCCGGGTCCAGCCGGCTGCACCGACGGGAGTGGCTGCGGCCATCTCCGCCGCCGCGCGGCGGCTCGAAACGTCGCTCGGCGTCAGCCTGCGGGGCCAAGCGCTCATCCTGGCCATCGGCGCGTCCGTGGTCACGGTCACCCTTGGGCAGTTGCAGGCCTTTGCGGTCCACGAGAACCAGCGCGACGCGCGCAGCCTGGTGGTCCGGCTCGGGCCCGCCCTGGCCGCGGCCCGGGCCGAGGCTTCCGCGTCGACGACACCCGTGGCTGCTTTCGACCTGCGCAGCCTCAGTGCCCTCGCGGACGCGGGGCTCGAGCGCCTCGGCGACGTGCACTGGGTGCCCACCAAGGAGGGCGCGGGCGGCCAGCTCGGCTCCGGGAACCGACGTGTGGGAGAAGTCCACGTCGGAGACGGTCGAGTCGGAGACGGTCGAGTCGGAGACGGCCGAGTCGGAGACGGCCGAGTCGGATACGGTGGCGAGGAAGGACATGCCGGCTGGCGACTCAAGCGCCACGGCTATCTCTTTGCCCTCGGCAGCGACGGCGACGGCGGCTTCTGGCTCAGCGCCTGGCCGTGGGAGTACGGCCGCAGCGGGCGCGAGGCCTACGCCTGGTGTTCCGAGCGCGGCGAACTCGTGTATGCCAACCGCTCGGGCCTGTTGAGCGGCCCGCAGGCCGTGCCCGAACCAGAGCGCGCGGGCTGGGTTCCGCGCTGACGTCGCTGCGCTCCGCGCTGACGTCGCTGCGCTCCGCGCTGACGTCACTGCGCTCAGCGCTGACGTCACCGCTCGCGGTCCGCACCCCTCTCGCCTTCAGTACCAGGTCCAGAGAAGGCAGTTCAACGTCAGGCGCGCCTCGCTCTCCATGCGCAGCGCCGCGCGCTTGAGGCGTGGCGCGACCCGTTCGGCGGGGCCGATCCGCAGGAGGAGCTGCGCCGCGTAGAGGCGCTCGAGCTCGTGGGCCCCCTCGTCGTCCACACGCGCAAAAAGCGTCTCGCGTGCCAGTTCGTCGGGTTCGGCCGCGATGGCCCAGATCAGGTCCAAACGCCGCAGCGGATGGGTTTCGTCGGCCAGGCGCTCGGCCAGGAACTCGCGGCCGGGAACGCCGGAGTTGGCGGCCTGCAAGGTGGCCCAGCGGTGCAGGTCGAGCCCGTCGAGTTGGCGGTCCGCGGGTTCCGCCGCGACCGACTCCAGCACGGTCCGCGCCGCCGACGCGAGGGGAACCTGGGCTAGTGCCGAAAGTGTCCGCGCGCGCTCGAGGAGCGGCAGATTGCGCTCCAGTTCGAGGCGCCGGAGGAGGCGCGCCTCCACTCGTCGGGCGAGATCCGGCTGGGTCCGCATCGACTGACGCAGCGCGAGGAGCAGCGGCGCGTGGGCCGCGAGCGAGCCGTCGAGCGCCGCGAGCGCGCGTTCGATCGCCTCCTCGTCGCCCAGGTCCACGAGCTTGGAGATTGCGTAGGTGGCGATCTCCGCGACCGGGTCGTCGAGGAGCCGCCGCAAGGCGTCGCGCGCCGCGGATTCGTCCGCCGCGTGGCGCGCCACCAGTGGGAGCGCCAACTGCCGGATCTGCGAGTCCGGATCCGTGCGCAGCGTCGCCAGGGCGGGCCGCCAATCGTCGGTGGCATCGAGGGCGGCGATGGCGCCCGCCCGGCGCTCCAACTGCTCGTGCGACAGCTCCTCTGCGAGGATCGCGCGCGCGCGCGGATCTCCCGACTTGGCGGCGGGCGCCACGAGGAAGGGCCGCGCGATGTTCGGTGCGTCCTCGGCGAGTGCGAGCGCGCGCTCCGCCATGTCGCCCGACGTGTGTTTGGCAAGGAGCTGCAGGACGCCGCGTTCGTTCGACAGTGTGTGGCGCGACTCGACCCACGACAGCGCGAGCGGCACGAACCGCGCGGGGTCCGCGACACTGAGGGCGCGCACCGTGTCGAGTTGCAACGTGCCGCGCTCGAGCCAAAGGCGCGCTTCGAGCCGGTCGAAGTCCGAGGGGCGTCCGGGTTCTCTCGCCAGCCCGCGGGTGGCCTGGCCGCGCACGTCCTCGAACGGATGGGACAGGCCGATCCAGAGCGCGTCGCGCGCGGAGTCCGTGCCCTGCAGCGAAAGGGCCGAAAGTGCGTTTTTGAGCGGGCCGAGGTCGTCGCGTTCCCGCGACCAGCGCTCGACCGCGCGGCGCAGTTCCAGGGTCGCCGCGTCCCCCATCCCGCCCAACTCCTCGATGGCCCGGCTCAGCACCTCGCGGTCGCCGCGTTCGAGCTTCGCCACCAGCACCGGCACGAGCTCGGACGTGTTGCGGTCGTAGTGCTCGTAGCGGTCGCAGGGGCGCAGCAGCGGCGCGATGCGATCGTCTTGCCGCAGCAGGCTGTCGTCCGGCGTGGAGGTGCCCGAAGCGTCGGCGCCGATCCGCGTGCTCGTTGGCGTCGCGGTTGGCGCGGTCGGCTCGGAACACGCGCCCGCACCCGCCAGCACCAGGGCAGCCAGTCCCCTCGCCCAGCTCAACGGGAGCTTTCCTCTTCGATGCGTCCCTCGGCCCGCAGCAGCGCGGCCAGCGCCTTGGCGTGGTTGGCGAGCGCCGCACGTTCGTTGGAGCGCGCCGTCGCGAGATCCTGCTGGAACTGCAGCAGTTGGAAGGTGGTCGAGAGTCCCTCGCGGTAGCGCACCTCCTCGGATTCGAGCTGGCGCTCGGCGAGTTCACTGCTGCGCCGCGCGGCGACGACGGCTTCGCGGCGGTACTCGACGTCGCGCACGGCCGAGCGCACCTCGGCCAGCAGCGTGCGTTGGATGCGTTCGAGCTCCAACTGCGCCGAGCGCAGTTCCGCGCGCGCGCTGCGTTCGGCGTAGCGCGCGGTGCGGTTCCCAATCGGCAGTTCGAGCGCCAATCCCACTCCGTAGGTCGGAGAGTCGAACCCCGTGGTTTCTTGGAACGCCTCGCGACGGCTTTCGTCGATCGCGGCGCTGCGGGCGTCCACGTTGAAGTTGAGACCCGGCAGTCGGTCCGAGCGAGCACCATCGAGGCGCGCCCGTTGGCGGTCGATCTCGCGCCACTGGGCGACGATCTCGGCGCGGCGTTCGTACGCGTCGGCGAGGCTCGACTGCCAACTGCGCGGCGGCGCCTCTTCGGCCGGCTCGGGCAGGGCGGTGAGCGGCTCGATCGGCGCGTCCCACTCGGACAGGAACTGGTCCCAGCCGCCGCGTTCGCGCTCGTCCCCGCCTTCGTCCTTGGGCTCGCGGCGCAGGATCAACTGCTTGAGCGCGTCCCGGCGCGTCTCCACGTCGGTCTGCGCCAAGAGCAGACGCTCGCGCTCCACCGCCACGTTCGTTTCGGCCTGCAGCAGGTCCACCTCGGTGCCCACGCCGACCCGCAGGCGCTCCGACTCCTCTTCGGCCTGGCGCGTGAACAGCGCCAAACTCTGCTCCCGCACCGCGAGTTGGTCGCCCGCTGCGACCAGGTCCCAGTACGCGTTCTCCACGTCGAGCAGTAGGTCGGCGCGGCGCTGGCGCAACAGTTCTTCCTCGCGGCGGGCGGCGAACTCGAGGGCGCGCTGCTGGCTCGTGGCCGCCCGTGTGCCCGCGCCGCGCAGCAAGGGTTGCGTGAAGCCGAGGGTGAGTGCGTCCGTCGACAACTCGGGCGCCAGCACGAACTGCGAGTTCGACTCCGTGCGCTCGCTGACGTATCCCGCGCGGAAGTTGCCACCCGTCGTGATCGGGACGGAGAGCGACGTGTCGATGATCAGGCGCTGCTCCTCGAGGAGGTTCGTGCCGGTCACGACGTCGTTGGAAAGCTGGACTTCGCTGTCCTCGTAGCGCCCCGAGAGCGCGAAGAGCGGGTCGAACGCGCCCCAACTGCCGCGCGCGCCGAAGCGGGCGATTTCGGCGCCGAGGCCCGCGATCTCGAGCTCCAGGTTCGACGCCAGCGCCAGGCGGCGCACGTCCTCGAGCGTCAGGGCGAGGGGCATCGTCGGGGGGGGCTCGGGCGCGTCGGCAGCGACGGCGCCCGGCTCGACTGCGCCCGGCTCGGCATTGGACCCGGCCTCGGTCTCGGCATCCTGCTCCTGGGAGGGGCGAGCCTCGGTCCAAGTGGAGGGCACGAGCGCGAACGCAGCGAGGGAGAGCGCCCACAGCAGGGCTTTGCGCGGGCAATTCACGGGGCGTTGCATGGGCCGGAGAGCATAGCCCCCCACTCCGCGAGATCCACCGACCCAGCCGGTTCGGACGGATTCCGGGGCGCAGGGGCCAGCGGCGGCGATCAGCGGGGCGCCGCCGCGCGCCAGCGGACGATGGGACCGAAATCGAGGGCCTCCTCGGGCCATGCCTCCGCCACACGATCGAGCAGCGGAGCCGGGTCGAAGGGCCGGTGCTCCGGCGGCGGCCAACCGGCGGGCCCCGCGCGCAGTCCCAGGGCGCGCGCCCGGGAAACCAACGCGGCAGCGAGCGGACGGGGATCGGGGCGCGCCGCCAGGGCGTCGAGCTCGGTTTCGAGGGCCACAAGGGCCGCGTCGTCCCGAGCCAGGAGTGCCCGATCCAGGGCCAGCCCCAGCCACAGCGAGGCGCTCTCGCCGTCCATCTCGGCCAGCGTGGCCATTTCGGCGCCTGTGGGCAGCACGGCGCCCGCGCCCTCCGCCGCATCGGCGCCGCCCCCGAGCCACAGGTCGATGCGCGCCGCGAGCGCCGCGTGCCAATCCCCGGCCGCCACGGCCTGGGAGCGCTCGTCCGCCAGGGGTCGCAGGATCTCCAGGGCGCCGCCGCGGTTGGCTCGGGTCAGGGCGAAACGCTCCAGGCGCCGGCGCTGCTCCCACTCCCAGCTCGCGTTGGCGGGGTCGAGCACTTCGCGCCGGGGCGCAAAGACCTCCGCCGGGTCTTCGGGCGGCTCGATGTACACCGTGAGGCGGCGCTCCGGCTCCGGGCGGAACGTGAACCACGCCAACACGGGCAGTGCGGCGAGGTGCGCGACCAAGCTGGCTGCGACGAGGCGCAGGAGCGGCGAACGCGCCACCAACTGCAGCACGGTCAAGCGCGGGATAGGCGGCGGCAGCGCGCCCGGCTCCGCGGCGAGCCGCGCGCGCACGGCCGCGAGCATGCGTTCGCCCGCGCCGTCGCCCGCGGCGTCGTCTGCGTGGGCGCCGTCCTGAGCGCGCACCAGCCCGGCCGCGCGGCGGCCCCACGCGGCGAGCTCCAGCGCGTGCCGTGTCGCCTGCGTTGCCGACTCCGGTGCAGGCTGCGGTTGGGGCGGCTGCGACGGCGCGTGCTCCGAGCGGTCGAGTGCCGCTGCGAGTGCTTCCGCGAGCGCCTCCGCAACGGCCCGTTGCGCCGGATCGAGTTCGTCGCGCTGCTCGTCGCCGCGCGCGGCATCGGACGGACCGCGGTTCATCGTGTGCTCCCCCCGTCCGCGCGCGGGCGCAAGGACGCGTGCGTGTCGGCGGTGTCGCTGCGCCGCGCGGCTTCGCGGTGCGGCTGGCTGTCGCCGCGCGGCTGGCCGTCCTCTTCGCCCAGCGAATCGCCCAGGAACTCACGCAGGCGCCGCAGCGCGTGGAACATGCGCGACTTCACCGTGCCCACGGGGATGTCGAGCACCGCGGCGATCTCCGGGTAGGGCAGTTCCTGCACCAGGCCGAGTTCGAACACGGCCCGCTGCCCCTCGGAGAGCTGGGCGACGGCGCGCTCCACGTGCGCAGCGGCGTCGCCGATCTCGGCGGCGCGGTCGGGCGCCAGTTCGCGCAGGTCCCGATGCTCGTCGTCCGGCGTGTCGGAGCGGCCCCCCCGCGGCCGACCCGGCGCGCCAAATCCCCTGCCGCCCCCGCTGCCACCCCCCGCGTCGCCGGCCACATCCCCCGCCTCGCGCCCCGGACCCCGGCCATCGCCCGTCACGCTGGATTCCCCCGCGCCCACCGCGTCCGGCGGCCGCACGGCGCGCCGCCGCTGGGCGTCGATCCAAGCGTTGCGCGCCACCCGGAAACAGAGGGGCGCAAAACGCTCCGAGGGCCGGTAGCGGGGAGCATGGCGGTAGAGGCGCACAAAAAGCTCTTGGGTCAGGTCCTCGGCCTCCTCACGTCCGGCGCCGAGCCGGCGGAAAAAGCCCAGGAAAGTGTCGGTCTCGATGCGCACGAAGTCCGCGAACAGCCCGTCCCCGCGCCCCGCCCCCAGGGCGGACAGGGGATCCCGGTCTCCGTTCCACTCGGCCCTCACACAACACCCCCCAACGCAGGGATCGGCCGGTGGTTCACGCGAGCTCCCGTGCCCCCGCGAATTCGGTCGGCAGGGCCCGGACGGCGGCTTCCAGTCCCGGGAGCAGGTCCGCGGCGGCCGGGGGAGCCCCCGGGGCCGCCACCACCTCGATCCGGACCCGGCGGAGTTCCTCGGCCACGTGTTCGAGCCGCACCGCGATCCGCGGCGCGGGCAGCCACGGCCCCAGGCGTTCGGCCCATTCCACGGCCGCGATGGAGCGCCCGTCCGCGCCCCCCTCCAGCGCCTCGAGGGCCCCGTCCCCGAGGACCGCCAGCCCGGCCCGCGCGGACCACGCGTCGAGGTGGATGAGCTCCAGCTCGCGCGCGCCGGCGGCGTAGACGTGCATGCGCGCGAAGGTGGGGCTGCTGACCGCGTCGCGGCAGCCGAGCCCCGCTGCGAGCCCGCGCACGAACGTGGTTTTGCCCGCGCCCAGGTCTCCGTCCAGGGTCACGACGGCGCCGGGCAGCAGCACGGCGCTGAGTCGCCGCGCGAGCTCTTCGGTCGCCTCGGGTCCCTGTGTTTCAAAGGAGCGCCGTGTTTCAAAGGAGCGCCGTGATTCGAAGGAACGCCGTGTCACCGCCTCGCTCCGCCGTTCGCCGTGCCGTGTGGCGAGCCGTGCACAAACCCCGCGCCGCGCCACGCTTCCAGCGCGCCCGTCGCACCGGGAACCCAAAGCCCCGCGCCGCGGCGCACGCGCCCGATCACCACGAGGCCCGGGGCCTCGGGAAACGGCCGATCGAGTCCGGCGCCGAGCAACCGCCGCGCCGCCGCCGGCGCCAGGCACACGAGCAACTCGTGGTCCTCGCCGTCCTCCAACGCGTGCTGTTCCGCGGTCCGGTCACTCGTCCGCGCGGCCCGCCGCGCGTCGCGGTGCACGGGCACGTGCGAGAGCTCGATGGCCACATCCGACGCGCGCGCCAAGCGCGAGAGATCGATCCCCAGCCCGTCGGACACGTCCATCAACGCGCGCGCACCCGCGCGCCACAGGCGCTGTCCGGCCGCGAGGCGCGGTTCGATGCGCAGGTGCCGGCCGAGGCCGCTGCCGCCGGTAGGACCGGTGATGAGCACCAGGTCGCCGGCTTTGGCGCGGTCCCTGCCCGGCGGCGCGGCGCGCCCGACGAGGTGCCCGATTCCGGTGACGGCGAGCCCGCTCGGCCCGGGGCCACCCGCGATGTCGCCGCCGACGACGTCGGCTCCCAGTTGACGCGCCCGCGCGATCGCGCCGCGGAGCAGCGCCTTGGCCCACGCTTCGCTCGCATTGGGCTCGAGGCGCAGGGCGAGCAGGAATCCGGCGGGCTCCGCGGCCGTCGCGGCGAGGTCGCTGGCCGCCCGGTCGACACCCTTGCGGCCGAGTTGCGCTGCGGGCACGTCGGCTCGCGCGTGCACACCGACGAGCACCTGGTCCACGCAGACCACCGTGCGTCCGCGGCCCTGCAGCACCGCCGCGTCGTGCATCGGCGATCCCACCGTGCCCGTCGGCACGCCGCGGCGGCCGAGCCACGCGAGCAGACTCGCTTCGCTCCAGCCGCCCTTTGCCCCGCTCACCTTGGCCACGCCGATCAGTATGGGCCCCGCCGGACCCCCACTACCAAACGAGCAGGAGCCGCCCGCGCACCGCGGACGTCGGAATGGGCCCCAACTTGGCGCTGGAGGGCCCGGGATGGTCCAGCCGGTCCACCACGAGCCACAGGCTCTCGCCGCCCGCCGCGGCGCTGCGCCATTCCGCAGGCCAAGCGGCGCGCTCGGTTTCGGCGGGAAACGGCGCCACCCGCGCGAGTCCGAGGCTGCCGCCCGCTTCGAACAACACCGTATCCCCCTCCTGGAGCGCGGGAAACCAGCGGTCGAACAGCAGATGCTCGCCGCCGGAGACGTTGAAGATCGGCGAGAGGGCGGCATCGGGCAGGCCCTCCACGCGGTAGCGCGCCACCAGGTACACGAGCAGCGCACCGACCGCGACCAGGACCACGCGGCGCGTGAGGCCTTGCACACGACGCGGCGAGAACCTCACGGGGCCCCCCATGCGTCGACCAGTGCGCGCGCCGATGCGCGCGGACCCGCGGGGCCCTGCCACAGGGCGCGGCGCACCGCGATGCCGCGCGCGCCCGCCGCGCGGCACGCCTCCGCGTCCCCGGGGCCGAGACCACCGAGGGCAAACGTCGGCACGGTGTGCTCCGCGGCGAACCGCGCCAGCCCGGCGAAGCCGATGGGGAGGAGCGCCACGGGCTTGTCCGGGACGTCGCCGATGGGACCGTGCAGCACCCAATCCGCGTCGCCGTAGAGGTCCCGTGTGTCGCCCGCGTGCGTGGAGACACTCACGGCGATGCGCTGCTCCGGCGCAGCGCGGCGGGACACCTCGTGGGTGTCCGCGACGACGAGCGAACGCCAACCGAGGTGCACACCGTCGGCTTCGGCGAGGAGCGCCACGTGCACGCGGTCGTGCACCGCCAAGAACGCCTCGCCGCGGCGGAAGACTGCGCGCAACTGCCGCGCGAGCCGAAGCAGCGCGCCGTCTTCCAACGCGGGCTCGCGCAGGAGCAATGCGCGGAGTCCCCCGTCGTAGGCGGCTTCGGCGGCCGCCGCGAAGGCCGCCGTTCCGACCGGGGTCAAGTTGCCCGGCGAAAGGGCAAGTACGGGCGGAGGTACCAGCACTGGCTTCAGGCGGCGTTCGACGAGCGCAGCTCGACTAGGTATCCCAACTCGCGCAGGAGTGCGCGCATGCGCCGTGGTGTGATGCGGCCCTTCAGTTTGACAGAGTTGGGGCAGAGCACACGCTCGACGTGGCTGCGGGCACCCGGGTCCTGGCTGAGCCGCCGCAGGATCTCCGGATTGTCCGAGCGCAGCTCCAAGTCGTCCGACAGCACCATCAGGCCGGCCTGCACGGCCCAGTCGCGGATCGAGAACGACACGTTCTGCGGAACGGGTGTGCGCGAGTGCAGTTCCAACGTGCGCAGGATCTCGTCGAGGCGCATGCCCTGCACCAGGGCGCGGCGCACGGTGCGCTCCTGGATGCGCAGGTGGCGCAGTTCGTCGGTCTTCTCCCGCGCGCAGAAGCGGTCGAGGTCGTGCATCAGCTCCGAATCGTCACCCGACGGGAAGAGCACCACTTCGAAGTCGGGTGTGACCACCAACGTGCCGAGCCGCGGTACACCGCTCGTGTTCGCGACCGGCACACCGAGAAGGCGCGCGCCCTGGGGGCTGAGACGCAGCGCGACGGGGCGTTTTTGGCTGTCGTAACCGAGGTCCAAGACCCCGATGAGGTAGAGGCGCTGGCGCGCCCAGCGCACCAGGCTCCACGCCAGTCGCTGGGCGTCTTCCATGGGGCCGGCGGAGACCACACCGCGCTCACCCGGATTCTCCTCGCCGCTGGCCTCGTCGAGGTTCGAGAGGTACTGGTTGCGCGCGATGAATGGCAGGTACATGAGGTCGTACCAGGTGCCCTGTTCGATGCGCTTCATCCAGCGCATCAGGATCGGCCGCATGCGCAACTGGTGGGTGTCGTCCCCGGCGAGTCCGCGTTCGTCGAGCGCGAAGTCCAGCAGGGAGCGCAGTTTGTCCTGCAGGCTGAGTTGTTCGAAAGCGCGGCCCGCACTCGCGACGGCGAAGGTGCGTTCGCCCGTGACCTCGACCAGGCCGGTGGCGCGGCAATACCCGAAGATGAACTCGAGCACCTCCTCGCGCGAAAGCTCGCGGCCGGGGTTCGGGATCAGCTCCTGCAGGATCTTCTTCTCGGTGGTCTTGAAGATCTCCCCGCGCACCGTGTACCGCACGTCGTTCTCGTGCACAAAGGCTAGGAAACGCGACACGTTGCTGACGAGGTCGACGCCGAGGGAGAGCTCCTCGTGCGGCCGGTCCGGGTCCGACGGCACGGCGACCTTGCGCAGCCAGGCCAGCGCGACCTCCGTGAACACGATGAGCGTCTCGTCGTCGTGGTTGATGCCGTAGGGCGTCAGGTCCAGACGTTGCACGGTGCCGACGAGCGACGACTCGAGGATCATTCCCCAGCGTTTGCCGTTCCAGTGGGCAAGTTCGAGTTTCATGCGCTCGAACACGCTGCGCGGCAGAAGACCGCCGAACTCGAGGATCGCCTTTTCGACCAAGTCGCGCACCCCGTCGGGCAAGCGTTCGATGCGCGCGACGGCGGCGGAGTCCGTCGAGTACAGCTTGTACATCTCGCGCACACGTTGGGGAGTGGAGCGCGGCCCCGCGGTTTGGTCCGCGCGCGAGCGATCCAGATACCCGCGCAGGGTCAAGGCATCCCACAGCCCACTCTCCTGCGTGCGCCGGTGCAAGAGCAGCCCGTCGCCGATCTCGCGCACCAGAGCAAACGCCCGCTGGGCAGGGGCGTCGGCCCGGTTGCTGCGTGTCTCCACGACCACGGCGCGCCGCGCCAACGCGGTCAAACACGATTCGAGGTCGTACTCGGAGAGGAACGAGAGCGATTTGGCCTCGGCGAGTTCGCGCAGGGTGCGCACGTAGCCGGGCGCTTCGAGCAACACGTCGACGACCGTCGCGAGGCGCCGGCCGAGGCTGAGCACCCGTTCGTGAACGGACGCGGCCACGGACGTCACGTCGAGCACCCGCGCGCGGGCCTGGTCGATGGGACCCAGCCCCTCCAACTTCGGGTTGGCGGTCCAGAACTGCACCAGTTCGCGCAGGTCCGCTTCGCCGCGCGAAGACAGGATCTCCCGCAGGCTGGGCCGTGTGGCCCCGGTGGTGTCGTTTCCGGCCACCGGGTTGCTGGAGTCAGGGGGCAGTCCCTGGGAATGGTCTCTCATCGCATCGAACCCCGCGAGGCCCCTTCGACGTCGATCTCGGATTCGACGATTTCGTAGGAGTACCCCTGTTCCGTGAGGAACAACTGGCGTTTTTGTGCGAACTCCTGGTCCCGTGACCCAAGTGTCACGACCGCATAGAACAGGGCCGCCGAACCGTCGGATTTGGGCCGCAGGATGCGCCCCAAGCGCTGGGCCTCCTCTTGGCGCGAACCGAAGGTGCCCGAAACCTGGATCGCCACATTGGCGTCTGGCAGATCCACGGCGAAGTTGCCGACCTTGGAAACGATCAAAACGCGCACATCGCCCGCGCGGAAGGCGGCGTACAGGCGCTCGCGCTCCGCGTTGGGTGTTTTGCCGGTGATCAGCGGCGCGCCCAGGCGTTGGCTCAGGGCGTGCAGTTGGTCGAGGTACTGCCCGATCACCAGCACGCGGCTCGTGTCGTGGCGCTCGAGGAGTTCGACCACCACGTCGATCTTGGCCGGGTTTTCCGAGGCCACGCGGTACTTGCCGCGCGCGTCCGCGGCGTCGTAGCGCCGTTTGACTTCGGCGGGGAACGGCACACGCAGTTCGACGCAGCGAGCCGTCGCGATGAACCCCTGGGACTCGAGCAGCTTCCACGGCACGTCGCAGCGTTTGGGCCCGATCAGGCAGAAAACCTCGTCCTCCTTGCCGTCCTCGCGCACCAGAGTCGCCGTCAGACCCAAGCGGCGGCGGGCCTGCAGTTCGGCGGTGACGCGGAAGATCGGCGCGGGCAGGAGGTGCACTTCGTCGTACACCACGAGGCCCCAGTTCTCGCTGCGGAACAGGCGGAAGTGTTCGAAGTCGTCCGCCTTCGAGCGCCGCCAGGTCAGCATCTGGTAGGTGCTGATCGTCACCGGTCGCACGGACTTGGATTCGCCGGTGTATTCGCCGACTTCGTCCGCCGTGAGCGTCGTCTTGTCGAGGAGTTCTTCGCGCCACTGGCGCACGGCCACCGTATTCGTGGTCAGGATCAGCGTCTTGGTGCCCACCAGGTTCATGACGGCGAGGGCCACGACCGTCTTGCCCGCTCCGCAGGGCAGCACGACCACTCCGCTGCCGCCGAGCACACTGCCGCCGCGGTAGAACGCCTCCGCCGCGGCGCGCTGGTACGCGCGCAGGTGGAACGGCCGTTCGCCGTCCCGTTCGTCGAGGGGGATCGCAAAACTGTCGCCCTCCAAGTACCCACCGCGGTCGTCGACCGGGTAGCCGATGCGGATGAGCGCCTGTTTGAGTGGACCGCGGGAGAGTTCCCCGAGCAGCACCCGCTCTCCGTCCTGCTCCACCAGGTCCGCGACGGAGCGCGACTTCAGCACTTCGGCGAGCGCCGCGCGGTCGTCGCTGACCAGCTCGAACCGGCCCTCCGGACCGGCCTCGAGGCGCTCGATGCGCAGTAGGCCGTAACGTCCGATCCACTCGCGCACATCGCGAAGCACGGATTGCGGGATCGGCACACAACTGAAGCTGACGAGCTCGCGCTCGACGTCCTCGGCCGACAGGCCGAGGGCCGCGGCGTTCCAGATCGAGATCGGTGTGATGCGGTAGGAGTGCAGGTAGTCCGGCGACTTCTCCAGTTCCGCGAACGTGCTCAGGCTGTCCCGCGCGGCCGCGTAGCGCGGGTGCTCCTCGGTCAGCGGCCGGCCCTCGTCGTCCTTCGCCGGCAGGCCGTCCGCACCGACGACGGCTCGCACCGTGTGCAGCAACAAACTGCGGTCGGATTGCACGATGAGCGGATTGTCGGGGTGCAGACTCATCCGCGTGGCTCCAGGGAGGACTTGGTACGGCGCTTCTTGGCGCCCGAAGTGCCAGCGGCCGCGCCGCGGCCGGATTGCGAAGCGAGGTGCGGGGCGAGGAAACTGCCCGTCGGCGAGTCGGCCGTCGCGGCCAACTCCAGAGGCGTGCCGGAGCCGAGCACACGGCCTCCGGCCTCGCCGCCACCGGGGCCGAGTTCGACGAGCCGATCACAGGCGGCCAGGAGCCCCGTGTGGTGTTCGATCAGCACCACCGCGTCGCCCCGTGCCACGAGCCGGCGCAGCGCGCCGTAGAGGTGCACCACGTCGCTCGCGTGCAGGCCCGTCGAGGGTTCGTCGAGCACCAGGACCGTGCGGCCGGCGGCTTCCGCGTTCATGAGCTCCGCGGCCAACTTGACACGCTGAGCTTCCCCGCCGGATAGCGTCGTGGAGCTCTGCCCTAGCGGCAAGTACCCGAGGCCGACCTCGCACAGGGTGCGCAGCACCTTGCTCGGGCCGGGCAAACCGTCCAGCAGCGCCAGCGCGTCTTCCGCGGCCAGGCTCAAGACATCGGCGATCGACTGTCCGCGATAGCGCACTTCGAGCACTTCGGGCCGGTAGCGCCGCCCCTCGCACTCCTCGCAGGTCAGCCACAGGTCCGAGAGGAACTGCATCTCGACCTGCACGAGTCCCTTGCCTTCGCATGCGGGGCAACGGCCGCGGGGGCTGTTGAACGAGAATGAACTCTGCGTGAATCCGCGCATGCGCGCCTCGGGCAGGCGCACGAAGAGGTCGCGCAAGGGCTCCATCAGGCCCACCGCGGTCGCGGGGATGCTCGAGGGCGAGCGTCCCAGGGGTGCCGCGTCGACCACCACCACCCGGCGCGAACCACCCGGAGCGCCGAGCAACTTCTTCCAGCGCCCGCGCGGCGACTCACCGCTGAGGGCCGGCACCAGCGTGTCGAGCACCAACGTGCTCTTCCCCGACCCGCTCGGGCCGCAGATGCCAGTCAGCTCGCCGTAGCGCACCGAAAGGTCCACACCCTTCAGGTTGTTCCCCTTGGCGCCCACCACGCCGACCTCTTCCAGTGCCGCACCTTCGCGCGCCGGCGGGCGTTCGAGTTGGTACTCGCCGCGCAGCGCCCGGCCCGTGGGCGAATCCGCCCTCTCCACCTCGGCCGGGGTGCCCGCGGCGCAAACCGTGCCGCCGAGGCGCCCGGCGCCGGGCCCCATGTCGATCAGGTGGTCGGCGCGTCGCATGAGGGTCTCGTCGTGTTCGACCACGAGCACGGTGTTCCCGCGACGTGCGAGCTGTTCGAGCGCACCCGTCAAACGGTCGATGTCCCTCGGGTGCAGGCCGACGGTGGGTTCGTCGAGCACGTAGACGACACCGACCAACTGCGAACCCAGCGCCGCCGACAGGCGCACACGTCGCGCCTCGCCGCCGGAAAGGGTCGACATCGAGCGGTCGAGGGTCAGGTAATCGAGCCCCACGCGGTCGAGCAGTTCGAGGCGCGACGCCAACTCCTCGACGACCGACGACACGGCCTTCGAAACGGCGGCGGGCAACTCCAGCGCACCGAGCCAACGGCGCGCGTTGCCGACCGAGAACGCGAGCACCTCGGGCAGGCGTTTGCGCCCCAGCACCACGGCACGTGCGGCCGGAGCGAGCCGTTCGCCGTGGCACGTCGGGCACACTTCGCGCGCCATCACCTTCTCGAGGATCGCGCGCCACTCGGGATCCTCGGACTTCTGGTGCCAGCGGTCCACGTGGCCGAGCAACCCGGGCCACGCGCCCGAGAAGTTCTCCGTGATCTCGAAGGTCTCGCCGCTCTTCTCGACGACCACGTCGTAACTCGCGCGCGCGCCTTTGCCCTCGAGCAGGAGCGCGCGCTGTTCCTCACTGAGCTTCTGGAACGGCTTCGACAGGTCGATGCGGTGGGACTTCGCCACCGTGCGCAGGAGCTGTTCGTAGAAGCCCTTGCCCTTCGTGAGGTAACGGCCGAGTTTGCCCCCGATCGCCGACGGTTCACCCGGCACGGTCACGAGCGGCAGTTCGGGGTGCTCGATCAAGAGCTCCGCCGAACACTGCCAACCGACACCGAGTCCGTCGCACGACGGGCAGGCACCGACGTGCGTGTTGAAGGAGAAGTGACGCGGTTCCAGTTCGTCGGCGATGTGGAAGCCGCAGATGGTGCACGCGCCGCGGGTGCTGTACTCGCGCCGCTCACCCGTCGCGTTCCGCGCGAGCACGCTGACCCGCCCGTCCGAAATCGTTTCGGCCTGTTCGATCGCCTCGGCGAGGCGCGAGCGCATGGCCGCATCGAAGGTGAGGCGATCGATCACCAGCTCGAGCTTGGCGCTGGTCGCCGCCGAGGCCGGCAGGTCCTCGAGCCGGGTTTCCGCGCCGTCGAGCATGGCGCGCGCGAACCCGGCGCGTTTCCACGCCTCGACGCTGCTCGCGAACTCCGTCGGTTTGCCGCTCCACGGGGCGAGCAGCCAGCCCTTTTGGCCTTGGAAGTCCGCGACGATGCGTTTGGCGAGCGCGCTCGCGTCGCGCCGCTCGAGCTTCTCGCCGTGCTCGGGGCAGCGGCGCTGTCCCGCGCGCGCCCACAGCACACGGAGGTGGTCGTGCAGCTCCGTCGTGGTCGCCACCGTCGAGCGCGGATGTCCCATCGACGTGCGGGCTTCCACGGCCACCGCGGGGCCGAGGCCTTCGATGCGCTCGACGGGCGGACGATCGCGGGACGACAGGAACTGGCGCGCGTACGTCGAGAGCGATTCGACGAAGCGCTGGCGCCCCGCCGTGTAGATCGTGTCGAGGGCGAGGCTCGTTTTGCCCGATCCACTGGGCCCGGTGACCACCGTCAGGCGGTCGCGCGGGATCACCACGTCGATGCCCTTCAGGTTGTGGGTGCGCGCCTCGAACACGCGGATCGCATCCGGCGGCGCGAGGCCACTCGGGGGGGGGCGCGGCACGAGCTCGCCCGCGTTGAGTTGGCGGTCCGCGAGCAACGCCTGGCCGGTGGCCGAGCGCTTTTCGGCCATGATCGCTTCCGGCGTGCCCGCGGCGATCAACTCGCCGCCGAGGCGCCCGCCCTCGGGCCCGAGGTCAATTAGGTGGTCCGCCGCGCGCAGCACATCGAGGTGGTGTTCGATCACGACCACGCTGTGACCGCGTTCGACGAGCCGCTGCAACGCGCCCACGAGCCGCGCCACATCCTGGCCGTGCAATCCCGTGGTGGGTTCGTCGAGCAGGAAGAGTGTGTGCGCGCGCGGGTTCTTCTGCAGGAACTTGGCGAGCTTGACGCGCTGGGCCTCGCCGCCGGAAAGGGTCGTGGAGGGCTGACCCAGGGTCAGGTACCCGACGCCGACCTCCACCAGCGCCCGCAGGCCCTGCGCGATCTTCGGCAGGTCCGCGAACACGGCGAGGGCATCTTCGACCGTCAACGCGAGCACTTGCGCGATGTCCAGGCCCTTGAACTTGACATCGAGCGTCTGCGCCTGGAAACGGTGACCGCCGCACTCCTCGCAGGGCACGGTGACGGGGCTCAGGAACTGCAGTTCGATCAACTTGGCGCCGGCGCCCTGGCAGGCCTCGCAGCGCCCGCCCTCGACGTTGAACGAAAAGCGGCCCGGCTCCCAGCCGCGCAGCTTCGATTCGGGCATGCCCGCGAACAGTTCGCGGATCGGTCCGAACGCGCCCGTGTAGGTGGCGGGGTTGGAGCGGGGCGTGCGGCCGATCGGCGCCGCGTCGATCACCACCAGATCCTCCACGTGCTCCGCGCCCTCGAGCCGCGCGAACGGCGCGGGATCGTCGCTCTCGCGGCCAAGGCGGCGTTCGAGCGCGCGCACGAGGGTGCGCTCGATCAACGTCGACTTGCCCGAGCCGCTGACGCCGCTCACCGCGGTGAACGTGCCCAGGGGAATGCGCACGTCGATGTTCTTGAGGTTGAATCCGCGCGCGCCCTTCAGAGTGAGGAACGTGCCGTTGCCCTTGCGGCGCTCGGGCGGCGCCGGCACCACCAGTTCGCCGCGCAGCAGCCGGCCCGTGGGCGAATCGGCGCGGGCGACGTCGGCGGGTGTTCCCTCGGCGACGATGCGGCCGCCGTGTCGGCCGGCCCCGGGGCCGACGTCGATGATGTGGTCCGCGGCGCGCAGCGTGGCCTCGTCGTGTTCGACCACGATCACGGTGTTCCCCTGGTCGCGCAGGGCTTCGAGTGCGCTCAGCAGCCTTCCGTGGTCCCTCGGATGCAGGCCGATGGACGGCTCGTCGAGCACGTACATGACCCCCTGCAGGCCGGCGCCCAGTTGGGCCGCGAGGCGGATGCGCTGGGCCTCCCCGCCCGACAGGCTGTCGGCGGAGCGGTCGAGGGTCAGGTATCCGAGGCCCACGCCGGCCAGGAACTCGGCGCGCCGGCGGATCTCGCCGAGGAGGGGCGCGGCGATGGCGGCTTCGCGTTTGCTGAGGGCGAGTCCCAAGAGCTGCGGCGTGAACTGCTCGATCGGCAGGGCGAGCAACTCGGCGAGTTTTGCCTCCCCCACCGTGGTGGCCCGCGCAAACGCGTGCAGGCGACTGCCCTCACAATCGGGGCAAACTTCCGCGGCCAAGAAGCGTTCGAGCTGCTTGCGCCGACCGCCCTTCGCCCACGCCTCCTCGAGCGCCGTGAGGACACCCTTGTAGCGCCGCTGCCAGCGCACGGAGCCCTTGTAGCGCTTGCCATTCCATTTCGCTTCGTCCTCGAACCGATCGTCGCCGCTGCCGCGCAACACGACCTTGCGCGCCTTCGCCGGAAGGTCCTGCCACGGCGTGTCGAGGTCGAAGCCAAACGCCTCGCCCACGGTCTCGAGGAAGGCAAAGTCCACACGCGGGAAGAGCAGCGCTCCGCCGCTTGCGCGTGTGACCGAGAGCGCCCCGTCGCGGATCGACAGGGACGGATCGCGCACGACCTGGGACTCGCTGGGCCGGCGCAGGGTGCCGAGGCCAGCGCAGGTCTCGCAGGCGCCGTGTGGCGAGTTGAACGAGAAGAGCCGCGGTTCGAGCGGCGGAGCCTCGACCCCACAGGTCGGACACGCGCGCAGCGTGGAATAGCCCACGTCGCCGTCCTCGCCGGCGACGATGAGGTCGCCCTTGCCGTGTTCGAGGGCCTGGCCCACGGCCTCGCGCAGGCGCGCCAACGACTCCGGCGTCGCCTTCAGCCGGTCGACCACGAGCTCGATGCTGTGGCGCTGGTAGCGCTCGAGTTCGGGCACCTCTTCGATGCGCAGCACCGTTTTGTCCACGCGCACGCGCACAAAACCGCGCCGCGCCAGGTCCTCGAACAGCGCGCGGTGCTGCCCTTTCCTGTCGCGCACCATCGGCGCCAGCACGTGCACCGCTTGTCCCGCGAAACGCACGAGCAGCGCCTGCACGATGGCTTCGGCAGTCTGGCCTGCGAGGGGTGTGCCGTGCTCCGGGCAGCGCGACGTGCCGGCCCGGGCAAAGAGGACCCGCAAGTGGTCGTGGATCTCGGTCAGGGTGCCAACCGTCGAGCGCGGCCCCCGCGGCACCGCCTTCTGGTCGACCGCGATGGCCGGGGAGAGGCCCTCCACGTGGTCCACGTCGGGCTTCTCCATGCGCCCGAGGAACTGGCGGGCGTAGGCCGACAGGGTCTCGAGGAAACGCCGCTGCCCCTCGCGGAACAGGGTGTCGAAGGCCAGCGAACTCTTCCCCGAGCCCGAAACCCCCGTGATGGCCACGAGCCTGCCCCGCGGCACGTCGACGTCGACGCCCTTCAGGTTGTTCTGGCGCGCGCCGCGGATCTGGATCAGGTCCCCGGACATGGAGCGGCTGGCGGGCGGTGGGGCCGGGGTAGGGGCACGGGGGCGGTTAGGGCGCGGGGAGCGGGGCTGGCTGCCTCGGGACCGTCCCGTGGGGCTGCCGGAAGACTTCGGCACCCATGGGCGGAATGAGCCAAACTAGCAGACCCGCGGGGCCCCGGAAAGCACCCCACCCGGCGGGCGGCACGGGTTCACCCGGGGGCCACCGGGTCCGGAACCCGGCCCCGCCTCCCGGGCGACCCGCCGGGGGCTCCCTAGGGCCCGTCCAGGAGCGCCAGGAGGGCCCCGTGCAGCCCAGGACCGGCCGCTGCGATGCTGCGCCCGCGCAGCCAGTCGGGCCCGCCGGCGAGGTCCGAAACCGCGCCGCCGGCCTCCAGCACCAGCAGGCCCCCCGCAGCGACGTCGTGGGGCTCGAGGTGCAGCTCCCAGAAGCCGTCGAAACGCCCCGCCGCGGTGTACGCGAGGTCGAGGGCCGCGGAACCACAGCGCCTGAGGCCCCGGCTCGCGGCCGCGAGGCGCGCGAAGTTCCCGAGGTTGTCGTTGGGGAGCGACCCCAAGCGATAGGGAAAGCCGGTCGCGAGCAGCGCTTCGGAGAGCTCCGTCGCCCCGCTGACCGCGAGGGGCACGCCGTTGAGCGTCGCGCCGTGGCCGCGGGCCGCGCAAAACGTCTCGCCGAGCCGCGGCGCGTGCACCACGGCGACGAGGGGTTCGTCGTCGAGCCACAGTCCGAGCGACACCGCGTAGAACGGCAGCCCGTGCACGAAGTTCACCGTGCCGTCGAGCGGATCCAGGAACCAGCGCGGCACACCGCGCGCGGGCGCGTCCTTCGCCTCTTCCTCCGCTTCGATGCGATGGTCGGGGAAGTGCCGGCGAAGCACCGAAACCAGGTGCCGCTCGCTGGCCACGTCCGCGGCGGTCACGAGATCCCGCACCGACGACTTGCGCCCGACCTTGGCCGCGGCGATCTGCCCCACGTGGGTCAGAAGGATCTCGCCGGCCTCGACCGCCAGAGCCGCGGCGAGGTCCCGGGCGCGCGCGTGTTCCGGCGCCGGGATCGATGGCCCGCTCACGGAGTGCTGCCGCGGTCGTGCGCGCCGTCCTGCGCGGCCGTCGCCTCGTGGGGCGCCGCGAAGTCGTCACCGGGTGTCCACTCGACGAACGACGTCACCAGGTCGTCCTGCATCGGTTTCCAGCAGGCGTCGTTGTACCCGTCGAGCGGCGGGTAGCGGACGAGGATCGAGAACACCAACTCGCGGCCCTCCACGGTGGTGGCAAGACCCGAAAGGGCGCTCGCGCCGCGGATGAAACCGGTTTTGGCGCGCACGCGGCCCGCGGTTACACCCTTGCCCATGCGCCCTTCCAGCGTGCCCTCCTCGCCGCCGTGCGCCAACGACGCGAGGAACAGCGCGGACTGCATGGCGCCCTGACCGAGGCCCGCCAGCAGGAGCTCCGACAGTTGCTCCGCCGTGACGCGGTTGTCCCGAGACAGCCCCGAGCCGTCGATGGTCACGAGGCCCTGGGTGTCGACGCCGAGCCGCTCCAGCGCGCCGGCGATGGCCGCGCGTGCGTTCTCGCGTGTCGGGCTCCCGCCGCGGGCCGCGCCCAGGGCCAGGAACAGGCTGTCCGCGACGCCATTCACCGAATGGCGGTTGATCGGGGGCAAAAGGTCGATCCACGGGGTTTCGAGGCGCGCCAACTCGTGCGGCGCCTCCTTGTGGCGCACGAACTCGCTCGGGCCGCGCACCTCGATGCCCGCCGCTTGCAGCGACGCGCGCAGGCACGCGGCGAAGTGCTCGCGCGGAGCAGGGTGGCGGAACTCGCTCCGAAACACCGGTTGGCGCGCGGTCACGGTTCCGGTCACGGACAGCGAGCGGCGCCCGTCGACCACACCGACACGCACGTCGGGCCGCCCGCTGGCAATCGTCTCCACGCGGAACGACTCGCTGAGGCCCGTCGGGCGCGGCGAAACCACCACCTCGGCGCGCTGGCCCACGCCCCCGGGGCGCACCGCCATTGCGAGCAACCCGCCGTGCAGCGACAGACCGCTCACCAGGGCGTAACTCGCCGTGAAGTCGCCGTTGGGTTTGGGCCAACCCTTTGCGGGCGCCTCGTCGGCGAAGTCGCCCATGTCGAACCACAAACCGCCTTCGATCGCACGCAGGCCGCGCGCGGCGAGCCCCTTGGCGAGCTCGGCGAGCCGCAACTCGGCCTCGGCGGGCCGGTCGTGGTGGTAGAGCGGGTCCCCGCCGGCGCGCACCACGAGCGGACCGCGCAGGACTCCCTCGACCGGCGGCTCCACCGCGGCCAGCACGGTCGTGAACCGCCAGTCCGGCGGCAGCAACACCAGCGCCGAGAGCGTCGTGACCAGTTTGAGGTTCGACGCGGGTGCGTAGAGCGATTGGGCGTCGCGCTCGTAGATCACCGCGCCGGTCGCGCGGTCGATCACACGCGCGGCGACGGCGAGGTCGTTCCGCGCGATCTTTCCCTTGCCGCGCGCGAGTGCGTCCTCGAGGGCCGCGCCGATGCGCACGTCGGCGCCCGCGGCGAGAGCGCGGTCGATGCGCATCGGGCGCGGGCCGATGGCGCCAGAAGGACCGCGCCCGCGCTCGAACGAGGCGTCGCCCGCGGTCGTGTCCCCCTGCAACGCCGCGGAGTCGAGCCGCACGTGGCTCTCGAGGGCCGCCAGTTGTGTCTCGGCGGACGCGTCCTCCGCGTTCGCGAACCGTCCCTCGCCCTGCGCCTCGGCCGCCTTGGCCGACGGACCCGTCACGGCGAACCGCGCCGTCAGGATGAGCGCGAGGGCCGCCAACAGGCACAGGCCCACCAAGAGTTCGGCGCGCCGCATGGGCGCGTCGCGGCGGGACGTGTGCGCGTTGCGCGGAACGAGGGGCGCGTCGCGCCGCGTAGCTTTCGATTTCATCGTTTCGGCCGCTCCGGCAAGCTGTCGGCTTCCGCCAGCAGCCAGAGGAAGTTGAACGCGAGGCGCGCCGCACGGGCGATCTTGTCGGGCTCCACCAGATCCGGCGTGTCGCGCCACGTGTGGTAGTCGCGGTTCTTTTCGATCGGCACGTCTTCGAACAGGAACAGGACCGGCAGGCCCTTCTTGGCGAACTCGAAGTGGTCCGAGCGCTCCCACAGTTCCTGACCGCCGCGTGTGTTGATGTCCTTGATCCCTGTGTTGCCCAACTTGCGCGCGCGCTCCAGCGTCTTCTCGATGCTCGTGTCGTTGCGCGCGCCGATGGCCACGAGAGAATCCTTCGGTCCGCGGCCCACCATGTCGAGGTTCAACATGAACCCCATGTCCGCAATCGGGATCGGCGGGCTGTCGAGCAGCGCCGCGGCGCCGAGCAGGCCGTCCTCCTCCGCGGAGAAAAAACACACCAGCACAGGCCGCTTGGGCCGCGCCGTTGCGAGGGCGCGTGCGACGAGCAGCGCCGCCGTGGTGCCCGACGCGTTGTCGTCCGCGCCAAGACCGATGCGTCCGCGCGGGTCCACACCGACGTGGTCGAGGTGCGCTCCCAGCACCAAGTACTCCCCCGCCAGGGCGGGGTCGCGCCCGGGCACCAGGCCGACGACGTTGGGGTGGGGCATGGAGCGGCTGGTCAGCCTCGCGACGATGCGCACGGTCCGCGGCTCGCCGTCCTCGCCAGCGGGCAGCTCCTGTTCCTTGGGTCGGCCGCGTTTGTCGAGTTCGGCGGCCCACTCGCCCAGCGGCGCGCCGGTCAGCCGTTCGGCCGCGGCCAGGCTCAGCTCCAGGGCCGGCAAGTCGCCGGGACCCAGGGGATCGGGGCGCTCCCCTTGCCAAGTGGCCCACGTGTGGCGGAACGCGAGGCCGGCGTCCTCCGGGAATCCGTCGGGCCGGTCCGGGTCGCCGGGTACGGGGCGGCGCACGACGAGGGCGCCGACGGCTCCCTTGGCCTTGAGGGCGGTGAGCTTGCGGTAGATGTTCGCGGCAGGAGAAACCTCGGGGCCCTCGAGGGTTTTGTTGTGGCGCGGCTCGCCCTCGAAGAAGATCGCGATGGCGTCCTTCAGGTCGAGCCCCTTCAGGTCGTCGTACTCCGGAACGGAGATCCCGAATCCCGCGAACACGAGCGGGCCCTTCGCCTCACCCTCGGCGTCGAGCAGCGGCACGAAGTCGCGACCCATCTGGAACCCCGCTTCGTCGGAGTCCGCGTCGGCACCTGTCGTGGCACCGACCGCGGGCTCGAGCCGGCAGGCGTCCGCATCGGGCGCGCGCACCGTGCGCTGGAAACTGTGCAGGTAGCCCTCGCCGCCGGGCACTGTCTGCACTCCCATCGCTTCGAGCTTCGCGGCGATCCAGGCCGCCGCGCGGTCCTGGCCGAGGCTGGGGCTGTCGCGGCCCTCGAACCAGGGGCTCGCGAGCTGGCCGACGTAGTCCTTGGCGTCCTTGGTCTCGATGGAGCCGAGCCCTTTGCCGTGCTCGCCCTTGTCGTCGCCCTTCTGTGGGGCGGGGTCCGAGGCCCATCCGCCAGCGAGGAGGAGTGCCAGTGCCGTCGCGCGTAGTGCCATCGGCCCATTGTGCATGAGGGAGGGGCGGCGCGGACGGGTTGGGGGCCGAGGAGCGGGCGCCGCATCCCGCGAGCGGGGTTCGATTCTGTAGGGGCGCGGCCCTGTCCGCGCCCAAGGGGAATCACCACGCGGGGAACAGCCGAGCGCTCCAAGGCGGGCCAGGAGGCCCGCGCACCCGGCGGGCCAGCGCTGCGATGGGGAAAGCTCTGCGTCGCTGGAGATTCAGCGAGCGACGAGCGAGACGCACAGGCCGTCGTGGGCGGCGAATGCGGGGGCGCCCAGGGCGCGGGCTTGGGCCACCGCCTCGGCGGGATCCACGGATGGGTAGAAGTGCGTCAGCAGCAGCGACTTCGCCCGCGCCGCCAGCGCCAGGCGCGCGGCCGAATGGGGTGTGAGGTGGTGCTCGGCCTCTTGGCCCGCCGGAAAGGCGCACTCGGCCACGAACAGGTCCACGTCCCGGCACAGCTCCGCCACCGCGGCCACTTCGCCGGTGTCGCCGGTGTACCCCAGTTCGAAGTGCGAGGGCAGCGACACGCGCCACGACACGGAGTTCGGAGTGTGGCCGTTCGCCGCCGCGGCGAGTTGCAGCGTGTGGTCCCCCAGCGCGAGCGCTCCGCTCCAGCGGCCGTCCTCGTCCACCGCGAACTCTCGCCACGTGACCGAGGGGTCCTCGACCCACCGCCCGAATGTGGTGCCGAGGCCCGCGTGCAGCGCCAACAGTCCAACCGGCCCGATCACTTCGAGCGGCGGTTTGCGCGTGAGCTCCGGATTGCGCCGCGCGAAGAGCAGCGCGGCGAGGTCGAGGCAGTGGTCCGGGTGGTAGTGGGAGAGCACCACGGCCCCCACGTCCTCCACGCCGAGGTGCAGGGCCCCGAGCGCGCGCAATGTCCCCGGCCCGCAGTCGAACAGCATCCAGGGCGCGCCCGCAGCGGGACAAACTGCGTAACCGGACGAACCGTATCCGGGTCGGGGCAGGATCGACCCCGCCCCCAACACCGCCAAGCGGGCGCCAGTCACGGATTCAGCCCCCGTAACCCTTCGGATGCGCGCGGTGGAAACGCCACGCATCCTCGAGGATCGTCTCGAGCTCCGCGCGCTTTGGCACCCAGCCCAAGGTGTCCCGCGCCTGTGTGCCGCCGCTGACGAGCTGCGCGGGATCGCCGGGGCGCCGCTCCCCCACCACGTGCGGGATCCTGTGCCCCGTCGCACGCCGCGCCGCTTCGATCAACTCGAGCACCGAATACCCCATTCCCGTGCCGAGGTTCGCGACGATCCGCGGCGCGCCGTGCTGCAGCGCCGCGAGCGCGCGCAGGTGCGCGTCGCCCAAGTCGTTGACGTGGATGTAGTCGCGGATGCACGTGCCGTCGGGTGTCGGGTAGTCGTCCCCGAACACGCGGATCGACTCGCGCTGGCCGAGCGCAACTTGCAACACGAGCGGGATCAGGTGGGTTTCGGGGCGGTGGTCCTCGCCGAGGTCACCCTTCGGGGACGCACCGGCGGCGTTGAAGTAACGCAGGGCCGCGTAGCGCATGCCGTAGGCATGGGCGTAGTCGGCGATCATGTGCTCCATGTGCAGCTTCGTGCGCCCGTAGGGATTGATCGGGACCTGGCGGTGGTCCTCGGTGATCGGCACCTTCTGCGGCTCGCCGTACGTCGCGCAGGTCGAGCTGAACACGATGTCTCGGCACTCCGCGTTGCGCATCGCGTCGAGCAACTCGAGCGTGTAGCTGACGTTCTCGCGGTAGTACTTCGCCGGCTGGTCGACGGACTCGCCGACGTAGCACTTCGCGGCGAAGTGGATCACGGCCTTCGGGCGGTGGCGCGCAAAAACCTCCGCGAGCGCGGCCGCGTCGCCCAAGTCCACCTTCTCCCAGCGCACACCGAGGCGCTCCACGGCGGCGAGGTGGCCCGTGGACAGGTTGTCGAGCACCACCGTCTCGACGCCGCGCTCCATGAGAAGCCGCACGGTGTGGCTGCCGATGTATCCGGCGCCGCCGGCCACCAGCACCGGTCCTGAGGGTGTGTCCGGATGGTCCGCTCGCGTTCCTTGGGGCCTGTCTGCACTCATGGCCGGGAAGAATATCCGCCCCGAGCGCGCGCGGCGTCGCCGCGGCGCCCCTCAACCGGAACCGTACGCCACGCGTGCGCCCAGGCGCGCCAGGTCGGCGAAGAAACCGGGCCAGGACTTGGCCACGGCCCCCGTTCCGCGCACGGTGAGGTCGGCGCGGGCGAGCCCGAGCAGCGCAAACGCAAACACCATCCGGTGGTCGCCGGCGCCGTCGACGTCCACGGGCCGGGTGTGGGGCTTTCCCCTGGCGATCGTGAGGTAGTCCGCGCCCCACTCGACGGCGAGCCCAAGGGACAAGAGCCCGTTGGCGAGCACGTCGATGCGCGAGCTCTCCTTGCCCGGCAGGGTGCCGAGGCCGCGCAGGACGGTGGGGCCTTCGCCGGGCGGAGCGGCAAGCGCCCGGGCTCCCGCCAGGGCCGCGAGGGGCGGGGCCAGGTCGGGGGTGTTGGCGAGGTCGAGGGTCGCGGGCCGGGTCGGCCGCCCCTCGGCTTCCACGTGGCTCGCGCCCGCCTCGGCGCGGCACCCGAATGCGGCGAGGTGCTCGACGATCCGCCGGTCGCCCTGGGGCGATCCGCCGCCGACGCCGGTGGTCCGGACCGTTCCACCGCTGATGCAGGCCGCGACCAGGGCCACCGCCGCGCTCGACGCGTCCGCTTCGATCGTCAGCGGTTCCGCGGGCGCCAGCAGAGGGCCGCGCAGCGCCAGCACCGAGCCGCGCCCGTCCGACGTCGGGATCGACTCCGCCGCCGCGCCGAAGCGGCGGAGGACGGCGAGCGTCAGTTCGAGGTAGGGAGCGCTCGGCACGGCACCTTCGATCGCGAGTTCGCCCTCGCCGGGATACGCGCAGAGTGCCAGCGCCAACGCGCTGGCCTCCTGGCTCGAACTGGGATGCGCGAGGTACATCCGCGGCGGCGGCCCGATGGCGGTCAGTTCGACGGGCCAGGTCCCGGCGTCGCGCTCGAAGCGCAGCCCGACGCCGGCGCGCGCGAGGGCGCCGAACAGCGCCGGACTGCGCCGCCGGAGGAGGCTGCCCGTGCCGCCGAGCCAGATCTTCGCGCCGGGCCGGCCGCAAAGACCGAGCAGCGCCGTCGCGAGGCGGGCCAGTGTGCCCGACTCACCGACGTCGAGCGCGGCGCCCTCGGCCGTCGCGGTCGGCAGCCAACCGGCGGCGCTCCCGCCGGGCGGCCGCCCAACGACACGCACGGCCCCCGGACCTCCGGCCAACTGCCAGGACACACCGACCGCGCGCAACAGCTCCAGGGTGCCGACCACGTCGTTCCCGCGCGGCACGCCCGCAATCGAGGTGCGGCCGTGGGCAAGGGAGGCAGCCAGCAGGTAGCGCTGCGCCAGCGACTTCGATCCCGGCGGGCGCAACTCGCCCGCAAGCGGCGGCCCCGGCGCGAACCCGAGGGGCTGGCGAGCCTCGGGCGAGGGCTCTGCGTGGGAGCTGGGTTGGCCGTCGCTCTTGCCCATGGACGCGCGCATTGTAGGGGCCGCGGGGCCCCGCCATACTGCGTCCCGGCGCCCGAGCGAGCCACAAAACATGCACAACGACGAGATCTACCTGGGCCAACGCGGGCGCGCGGGCGGCATGGCACCGCTCGCCGGTTTGCGCCCCCTGGCGGCGGGCAAGGTGCGCGACCTCTACGAACTCGACGCCGAGCACCTGCTCTTCGTAACCACCGACCGCGTCTCGGCCTTCGACGTGGTGATGGGCGAAGGGGTGCCGCACAAGGGCCGGGTGTTGACCGCAATCGCGGCGCATTGGTTCCGGCGCACCGCCGACCTGGTGCCGAACCACCTGGTCAGCACCGACGTGGACCGGATCCCGGGATTGCACGGCGACCTGCGGCGCCAACTGCTCGGGCGGGTGCTCGTGGTCAAACGCACCCAACCCACGCCGGTCGAATGGGTCGTGCGCGCGTACCTCGCCGGTTCGGGACTCGCCGAATACCGCCGCAGCGGCAACCTGTGGGGACAGGAGTTGCCGGCCGGGCTCGCACTCGCCAGCGCGTTGCCGCGGCCGCTGCTCACCCCCACGACCAAGGACGACAACAAGGACCTGCCGCTGACATTGGCCGAAGCGGAGGAACGTGTGGGCCCGGCCGTGTTCGCGCGCGCGCGCGACGCTTCGTTCGCGCTGTTCGAGCGCGCCAGCGCGGAACTCGCCGCGCGCGGGCTGTTGCTCGCGGACACCAAGTTCGAGTTCGGCCTCTTGCCCTCGGGCGAACTCTTGTTGATCGACGAGGCGTTGACCCCGGACAGCTCGCGCCTCTGGCCCGCGGCGGATTGGTGCCCCGGCCAGAACCCGCCGTCCTACGACAAGCAGATCCTGCGCGACTACCTCGAGCAGTGCGGCTGGAACAAGAAGGCCCCGCCGCCGGCCCTGCCCCGCGACGTGCTCGCGCGGCTCGGTCAGCGCTACGTAGAGCTCGCGGAGCGCCTCCTGGGCCACCTCCCCGAGGGTGTCCACGCCCCGTCGTCCGGACCGGCGTAGACTGCATCCGTCGCCCATGCACAGTTCACCCTCCCACGGCACCGACCTGCTCCCCGCCACCGTCGCCTGGCTGGGGGCGCGTCCGGGTCGCGTGCGGCTGCTCGAGCAGACGCTTCTGCCGCTCGAAACCCGGTTCCTGGAGCTCGAGACGGTGCCCCAGATGGTGGACGCGATCCGCCGGCTGGCCGTGCGCGGCGCCCCGGCCATCGGGGTCGCGGCGGGGTACGGCGCGCTGCTCGGCGTCCAGCACATGGTCCGGGCGAGCACGGCCGAGCTGGTCCAGCGTTTGGTCGAGGATTGCCGCACGCTGGTGGCGGCGCGCCCGACGGCCGTGAACTTGTTCTGGGCCCTCGAGCGCATGGAGTCGGCGGGCAAGGCCGCGCATGCGCGTGGGCTCGACGCCGCAGCCGCGCTCGACACACTCTTCGCCGAAGCCGAGGCGATCCACCGGGAGGACGCCGACCAGTGCCGCCGCATGGGCGAACTGGGCGCGCCTTACGTTCCCGACGGCGTGGCCGTGCTGACGCACTGCAACGCAGGCGCGTTGGCGACCGGGGGCATGGGCACGGCGTTGGCGCCGATCTACGTGGCCCACTCCCAGGGCAAACGGGTGTCGGTCTATGCGGACGAAACGCGGCCGCTCCTGCAAGGCGCGCGCTTGACCGCATGGGAGCTCAGCCAAGCCGGTGTGCCCGTGACGCTGATCACGGACAACATGGCCGCGCGTGTGATGTCCGAGGGCCGCGTGGGCGCCGTGTTCGTGGGCTCGGACCGCATCGCGGCGAACGGCGACGTGTGCAACAAGATCGGCACCTTCGGCGTGGCGGTGCTCGCTCGCCACCACAACCTGCCGTTCTACGTGGTCGCGCCGACCTCGACTTTCGACCCGACGGTGCCGACGGGCGCCGAGATCCCGATCGAAGAGCGCGAGCCCGAGGAAGTGACGGAGGGTTTCGGCCGCCGCACGGCGCCGACCGGCGTGCGCGTGTACAACCCCGCGTTCGACGTGACCCCTGCGGAACTCGTGACCGCGATCATCACCGAAGCCGGCGTGATCGAACGACCCGACCGCACGCGTGTGCTCGAACTGCTGAGCCGCGCGCGCCACCGCGCCCTAGCGGCGGGCTGACCGGCGGCGTCGTACCCGCGTGCGCGAGGTGCGCGCGCCGGGTGCGCGCGCCGGGTGCGCGGGCCGGGTGCGCGGGCCGGGTGCGCGGGCCTCCTGGCCCGCCTTGGAGCGCGGGGTTGCTCCCTACGAAGGAGTTCCCTCGGGCGCGGACAGGGCCGCGCCCCTACAGATCGCCCCGCTGACCACGCGCGCCGGGACCTCCCACCGACGCAGCAACGTCTCCTCCGCCCTACGCGCGGGCCGGGTGCGCGGGCCTCCTGGCCCGCCCTGCCTCCGACCCCGCCGCGCGTTCTGTAGGGGCGCGGCTCCGTCCGCGCCCAAGGTGCGTTCCCCGCGCGCCCCCTCCCCACCCGCACGACCCCACCCCGTCGCCCCTTGGGCGCGGACAGGGCCGCGTCCCTACGGCGCGATCGACACCCGCTCGAACAGCGGCGGGCCGCCCGGTCGGCGCCATTCGAGCAGCAAGCTCGCCGCGGGTTCGCCCGGCGGATGGAGGGTTTCGGCGCGGCGAACCGTGAACGGGGGCAGTTTGCTGTCCGGCTCCGCCCCGGGCGCGGGCAGCGGGAAACTGAGGTCTGGTTTCGAGCCCGCCGTCAAACGCCGGTCCCGCTCCGCGGCGAAACCCTCGACCCACGCCAAGAGCCGATCGAGGTCCCACACGTCCGGGCCGCTGCCGAGGATCTCCTCGCGCAGGATGCGGTCGAGCTCGGCCTCGTCCAGCACCAGGGTCGACTCGCCGCGGCCCCACCACAGCTCGACGCGGTCTTGCTCTTCGCTGAAGAGCAAGAGGTCTTGGCTGCCGTCGCCGTCGAAATCCCCGCGCAGCGAGCTCTTGAACTTGGAGCCCGCATCGCGGAAGCGCTGGACGATTGCAAACGGATCGCGCAGCGCGCCGAAGATCGGCGGCAGGCGCAGGCGTAGGTCCCTCACCATCGAGGGCCGCAACTCGAAACTTCGCCCGTCGAGATTCCTGTACCCGCTGACCCGCGTCTTCACGTCCCACTCGACGAAGAGCCCCATGAGCAGCGTGGGGATGGTCGGAACCTCCACACGCAAGAGCAGGAGGTCCGCGAACCCGTCGTCGTCGAGGCGCGAGACCACCACCGCAGTCACGTCGTCGGCCGTCTTGAGGATCGCACTGGGTTCCTGGAACTGGGGCCCTTGCGGCCCGCCGTGGAAGACCCACACCTTGCGACCGTGGCTCAGCACGAAGTCTGCGCGCCCGTCCCCATCGAGGTCCCGCCGGGTCATCTGGGCCTCGCCGTCCGCAGCCAGTGTGGCGCCGAACTGGATTCCCCCGTTCGAGTCCGCGGCAGGATCGCGGTAGAGCGCAAGGTCGACCTCCACCGTCGGTTCGGCGGGGAACTCGCCGTCGTCGCCCTGCATGTGGTAGGCGCGGCGCGAGCCGTCGCTGACCAGGAGGTCGGGTTTGCCGTCGTTGTCGAGATCCTCGGTTTCGAGCCCCGGAATGACGAAGCTGGCGCGCAGGCGATCGCCAATCGTCTCGGTGGCCGTGTCCGCCGTCACCGCCACATCGACGCGCACGCGGCCCGAGCGGCGGAACGTCGGCAGCGCATCCGCGTCCTCGCGTCCGGCGAGCCAGAGCTCGCACGCCCCGTCGCCTGGAAGCACGACATCGCGCTCGCCGTCCGCATTGACGTCCGAGAGGAACGGCGCGAAACGCGGCGCGCCGGGGCGCAGTTCGAACTTGGCGCGGCGGGCCAGCTCGATCCAAGCCGCCGGTTCGGCGCCATCGTCGATGGGTTCGAGCGAGAGCGCGAAGAGACCGCGCGGATCCACCGCGAGCAGCCAATCCGCGCCCCGTTCCCCCTTTCCATCGCCCAGCGACGCGCGGCCGAGCTGGCCGAAGTCGAGCAACGTGCGCGCAGGATCGGCAAGCGCCGGCAGCGACGAGCCCGCGCTGCCCTCCGCCAAACCGCCGCGCTCGCTGCAGAGCAACAGCTCACCCATCTCGCCGACGAGCATCAACCGCTGGCGCCCCTCGCCCGCCGCGACCACGCGCCACGCCACGGGTTCGAACGCCATGGGCGGAAGGGGCGCACGCACGAGTTCCTGGCCGGAAAGCACCAGCGCCAGCCCACACACGAGGGGTTCGACCACCATCAACGCCACCTTCCCACACGCACCTGCGACGATTCGAGGGCGACCACCGTGTCGCCACCCGCGGGCCCGAGCAGCAGCACACGGGCCTTGGGATCGAGCCCCATCCGCCACAGCGGCTCGGGCAGGACTTCCAGCGCCCCGTCCCGGGCGACGCGCACCCAACTGCCCACGACGGACGTCGGTTCCTCGCGGGTCACGAGCAGCGCCGGCCCCCGCGGGCCCGGTCCCGCGGCGAACCGCACGATCGGATCCGCGTCCTGCACCGCGAACCGCAGGCGGCGCGTTAGGTTCGGGCGGCGCGCGAAACGGCCATTGCCCTCGCCGCGGTAGACGTAGAGGTCCGCCTCCACCCGATCGCTCGTCGCCTGGCGTAGGGACTCGAGCAGATCCGGTCGCACCGCGGTTGCCACGAGGTCGAGGTGCCTGTCGCCGTCGACGTCGAGCAATCGGACGTTGCCGACGAAACCCGCCAACACGAGCACCTGCGTCGGGCGGCCCGCGTCGCCGAACAGCGGCGCTTCCCCCGCGGGCGCGCCGCCGTGCGTGAACACGAGCACTTGGGTGCGCACATCGCTGGAGCGCTGGTCGCCGGCGACGAGCACGAGATCCTCGCGGCCGTCCCGGTCCAGGTCCCCCATCACGGCGGCGTAGGAAACGTCGAGACGCCGGCGCTGGTCGATCTGCACGGGCGAGAGCAGGCTGTGATCGGGCCGCGCCCCGAGCGCGCCTCCCGCGCCCACCGACCAGACGTGTAGGAATCGATCGTCGAGGGCCACCAGGGCGCGCTGGCCCGCCCCCGCGAAAGGCACGAGAAATGGCGCCGGAACGGCATCCGACACGGAGAGCAGCGTGCCACCGCCCGTGGTCACACCGAGGCGCGCGCGCAGGGTTCCGCGCGGTGCGGCCTGGCTCTCCTCGGGCGTCAACACACCCCGCTGCGCGGCGAGCGCCTCCGCGTCCGGCAACACCGCCTCGCCGGCCGATTCGAACGAGCTCTTGTCCTCTTCCCGGCGCTGCACGAACGCGCTGTAGCCTTCCGCCGTCGGCACCACGAGGTCGAGCAGACCATCCCCATCGAGATCCCCGAGCAGTCCGTCGTAGTGCGGCAACTGGTCCGCGCGCCCCAACTGCCACAGCACCGCCGCGGCGGCGAGGCGCTCGAAACGGCGGTCCTCCGGCGCGAGCGGCGCCGCCGCGAACACGCCACTGGCGGAGAGCAGCACGGGCTCGGCACCGGGAGTCACGAGCACGTCGCCCAGGGCAAACGCCACCACGTCGCCGGGCAGCGCGAGGCGCCAATGGGGCTCGGCGGCGAAGGGTGTGGCGCCAGCCGCGCCGAGATGCGCGCGCAATTCGCGCGCGCCGTCGCGGGCGACGGCCAACACCAAGTCGTCGCGACCGTCGCCATCGACATCCGCGAGGGCGGCGCCGAGTGCCTCGGCCCCCGAGGCGAGCGGCAGCGTCAGCGACACAAAGCCGCCGTCGTTGGCGGCCCCGGCGAGGGGTGCCCCCAACGCGCAAAACAGCGCCATTCCAAGGGCGCTCGCGGCGCTCCGACAGACCTTGTCCATCATCCGTCGAGCGACTCCAGTCGATCCGCGTCGCCGCGCCCAAAACGAATGAACCACAAGAGCCGCATCTTCCACGCGGCCGGGGTCGCGTCGTAGCGCACCAGGCCGAGGATCGCACTCCACGCCACCTGTTCGCGGGCCCGCTCGAAGTGGAACAGGAGCGGGATCCGGACTTCCTTCGTCTCGCGCCGGCGCTGGCCCACGGGCGCCGCGATCGTGAATCGTTCCTCGCCGCGCGCGACGAGCAGCACGAGCGGCTCTTCCTCGTCGGCGAGGCGGATTGCGTCCAGCACGTCGCCCGGGGAAAGCACCGGACGGCCGTCGATCGACACGATCAGGTCGCCGAACACGATGCCCGCGCGGCGCCACGGGCTGGAGCGCGACAGTCCCACGACCACCGCGCCCGCGCCCGGGCTGAGTTGGGCGGAACGCGCCTCCACTTCGGTGGCGGTGCGCAGCACCAGGCCCACACGCAGTTCCTCGCGCAGGCGCTCGGCCGGCTGACGCTCGGGTGGGGCGGCCCGCGCGGTCAGTGTGAAACGCGCGCGCCTCTCGCGGCCCGCGCGGTCCACGAGCACCACCACCTCGGTCCCCGGCTCGAATCCGAGTTCCAGGGCGCGCCACTGGCTCGGGTACGCGAGCGCCGCCGAGCCGAGCAGCTCGACCACCTCCGCCTCGGGTTCGAGCACCTCGAGCAGCAGGTCCCCCGCCTCCAATCCGGCGGCCGCGGCCGGCGAGTTCTCGACGACGGAGGCCACTTCGAGACCCTCGGGATCCCCCACCAATGCGTCGAGGCTCTGCCTGCCGTCGCGCACCCGCACACCGGAGAAACTGCCGGGCGCCAGCTTCAATCGGGCCGCTTCGTCGGCCGGCTCCACCAACCACGCCGGGGGTTCCTCCATGTCCGCGAGCGGCGGTGCCTTCTGGGGCAACGACGGTCCGGCGCAGGCCGAGAGCCACAGTAGGGGCAGGAGCGCGGCCACCAGCTTCGAGGACGCGCGCCAGCCGATTCGGTACCGATGGTGCATCACGGGACAGCCCTCCTCACGAGGGACCAGGTGGCGAGCCCGAGTGCGACGACGCACCAGGCGAGGGGCACGGCCACCTCGGTGGTGGCGTGCAGGAACGGCGCGTTGGTGACACCCTCGGACAACATCGCGAAGCTGCGCACCGCCGAGCTGTCGCCGAGCGGCGAAGGCAGGTAGGCACTGGGCAACCACGCGTCGATCCCGCCCTCCCGCACGAACGCGCGCGACAGGTCCAGCCCCAACATCAGCGCCAGGGCCACCCCCAGCGCCGCGGCCCCCTGGCGCACGAGCGCGCCGACACAAAGTCCAAGGCTGGCGTAGGCGAGCAGCGGCCACACGGCGCCGAACAGCGCCGAACGCATCTCGGGCCAAAGCTCTTCCGCCCCCACGATCGCAAAACGCGTCCCGTTGGGCAGGATTTCGCTGACGTCGGTGAAATCGAACCAGTGGGCCGCGAGCCCCGCCGCGGTCGCGAGGAGCACGAGGTACGAAACGAGCGCGGCACCCGCCGCGACCAATGCCTTGCCGAGGGCGACGTGCACACGCTCGACAGGCCGCAGCAGCACGTTGCGCAGCGTGCCCCGCGCGTGTTCGGCGGACACCAGTTGGCTGGAGACTCCGAGCACGATCAATGCGACGAGGGGCAAGCCGGCGGCGAGCGCATGGCCCAGGGCCTCGAATGCGGTCACGTCCGTCGTCGTCGCAAGCGTTCCCGCGTCGACTTCGCCCGCGAGGGACTTCGCGCGCGCGCTGCGCCGCCAGATCGAGACCGCGCCGACGAGCGCGGGCACCAGCAACAGGAGCGGCAATCCCGCGCGCACCAGACGGCGGTGTTCGTACCCGACCATGCGCGCGAGCGGTCCCTTGGGCGCGCGCCGTTCGGAAGGTTCACGCAGGGGCGCGGGGGTGCGCTCGGTCGGCGGCGGCAGTTCGCCGGCGGAGGCGCGCCTGTAGAACGCCGTCAGATCGTGGGCTTCCCGGTGGAACTCGAGCAATCCGGCGCGGGCGAGGCTTTGGGAGACGAGCGCGGTGGGCTGGGCGCCGAGGTCCAGCGAGAACACCTTCGCCGCGGGATCCCCCGGCACACGGAGTTCGATGCGTTCGAGCTCGGAGCGCGCGCGCGCGGCGTCCTCGACCTCCACGCGGAAGCGCGCGGCACCGCCCGCGAGCAGCGCGGCGGTTTCGCCTTGCACCAGGAGCCGGCCCTCGCGCAACACGGCCACGCGGTCGCACACACCGGCGAGTTCCGCCAGCAGGTGGCTCGACAGCAACACCGCGCGGTTCTCCCGCTCCACCAACTCGCGCACGAGGTTGCGCACGTCCTGGATGCCCTCGGGATCGAGGCCGTTGGTCGGCTCGTCGAGCAACAACGTCGTCGGCGATCCCAGGAGCGCCTGGGCCAGGCCCAGCCGCTGGCGCATGCCCTGGCTGTAGTTCTCGACGGGCCGATCGGCCGCGTGCCCGAGGCCGACCTGTTCGATGCGGCGGCTCGCCTCGGCGCGGGCCGTGCCGCGGTCCATGCCCGCGAGGCGGCCGAGCTCCACGAGGTTGTCGTAGCCGCCGAGGGACTCCTGGAAGCGGCACACTTCGATCAGGGCCCCGGTCCGGGCCCGCGCCTCGCGGTTCCGGGCGAGGGCGTCGAAGCCGTCGACGAGCACCCGCCCGGAGGAGGGCCGCACGAGGCCGAGGGCGGCGCGCATGGCGGTGGTCTTGCCGGCCCCGTTGTGCCCGAGGAAACCCGTGCAGCAGCCGTTGGGGGCCTCCAGCCAGAGGTCCTGGACCACCTTCCGGCTTCCGTAGGTGACGGACAGGTTCTCGAGCAGGAGGGCCATGGGCGGCTGAGGCTACTGCCCCGGCCCCCGCAATCCCATGCCCGCGCCCGTCCTGGTCTGGAACCCGGCGGCCCGGTTCCGTCCCCGCGGGTGGGAAATCACGCCCGATCCGACTTGACATCAGGTCGTCATGATGTGATGATCTTTCCCGTGGTGAGCGTGGAATCGACCCTCGACCGGGACCCCCTTGGGCCCCTCAAGCTGTTGGCGGACGGCACGCGCCTGCGCATCCTCGCCCTGCTGGAGGCCGAGGAACTGTCCGTGGGCGAACTCAGCCGGGCCCTCGGCATGGCCCAGAGCCGGGTGAGCAACCACCTGCGGCTCCTGCGCGAGGCGGGCCTGCTGGCGGAGCGCCACGCCGGGGCCAGCACCTACCTGCGCCTCGCGACCGGCGACGGCAGTGGCCTCGCTTCGCGCCTTTGGACCACGCTGCGGCGCGACTTCGAGGGCGCGCCCGAGCGCTCCGCGGACCTCGCGCGGCTGGCCCAGGTGCTCGCCGAGCGCCGCGGCCAGGACACCGCGTTTTTCGACCACTTGGCCGGCGAGTGGAACAAGATCGCCGGCGAGTTCGAGACCGGCCAGGGCCGCCAACGCGCCGCCGCGCGGGTCCTCAGCGCACCTCGCACGATCGTCGACGTCGGCTGCGGCACGGGTTACATGGCCGGTGCGCTCGACGGTCTGGTGGAGCGCCTGATCCTCGTCGATTCGTCCGCCGCGATGCTGCGCGAAGCCGAGCGCCGTTTTGCGCCGCGCGCGTCGGGTTCGTCCGTCGAAACGCGCGTGGGCGAAATCGAAGCGCTGCCCCTGGACGACGGCGAGGCCGACGGTGCCGTCGCTGGCATGGTGTTGCACCACCTGGTGGGCCTCGATCGCGCGTTGGCCGAGGTGCTGCGTGTGCTTCGCCCCGGCGGCGCGCTGGTGGTGCTCGAGCTGTTCCCCCACCGCGAAGAGTGGATGCGCGCCGAACTCGGCGACCGTTACCTCGGCCTCGAACCCGGCGACGTGTTGCGCGCCCTTTCGCGCGCGGGATTCGAGGGCCTGACGCTCGAGACACTTTCCGACCGCTACCGCCCGCGCCGTCTGGCCGATCCGGATGGCGCCGCCGCGGCCGAACTGCCGCTCTACCTGGTGCGCGCGTCGAAGCCGCTTCTGCCGAGCGCGCGTCCCCCCCACAACGAACACGCAGCGGGCCGAGGCGGTCCTCTGCGCCGCTGAATCCGATTCCGAAACCCCCCGGCGCCCGGCGCCAACGCACATGAGCACCCAAACCAAGACTGCGGTCGACTACAAGGTCAAGAACATCGCGCTGGCCGACTTCGGCCGCAAGGAGATCCAACTGGCCGAGCACGAGATGCCCGGCCTGATGGCGCTCCGCGAGGAGTACAAAGGCAAGTTCCCCCTGAAGGGCGCGCGCATCACCGGATCGCTCCACATGACGATCCAAACCGCCGTCTTGATCGAGACGCTGGTGGACCTCGGCGCCCAGGTGCGCTGGGCCTCCTGCAACATCTTCTCGACCCAGGACCAGGCCGCGGCGGCCGTCGCCGTGGGTCCGAAGGGCACCGTCGCCGAGCCCAAGGGTGTGCCCGTCTACGCGTGGAAGGGCGAGACCCTCGAGGAGTACTGGTGGTGCACCGAGCAGGCGTTGACCTGGCCCGACGGCGGCCACGCCAACATGATCCTCGACGACGGCGGCGACGCGACGCTGCTGGTGCACAAGGGCAAGGAGTACGAAGCCAAGGGCGCCGTGCCCCCGGCCACCTCGGACGATCCCGAGGAGTGGCACCACATCGTCAACTTGCTGACGAAGAGCCTCGCCAAGTCCAAGGACAAGTGGACCAAGATCGCCGACGCGATCCAGGGTGTGACGGAAGAGACCACCACCGGCGTGCACCGTCTCTACGAGATGCAAAAGCGCGGTGAGCTCCTGTTCCCGGCGATCAACGTCAACGACGCCGTCACGAAGAGCAAGTTCGACAACCTCTACGGCTGCCGTCACAGCCTCGTCGACGGCATCATGCGCGCCACCGACGTCATGCTCGCCGGCAAGGTCGCCGTCGTGCTCGGTTACGGGGACGTCGGCAAGGGTTGCGCCCAGAGCTTGAAGGGCCAAGGCGCGCGCGTCGTCATCACCGAGATCGACCCGATCTGCGCCCTGCAGGCGTCGATGGAGGGCTACCAAGTCACGACCCTCGAGGACGTGCTGGAAACCGCCGACGTCTTCGTCACCGCCACGGGCAACCGCGACGTGATCACGGTCGAGCACATGCAGCGCATGAAACACGGCGCGATCGTGGGCAACATCGGTCACTTCGACAACGAGATCGACATCGCCGGCCTCGCCAAGTTCCCCGGCATCAAGAAGATCAACATCAAAAACCCCCGCGAGCACGACAACCAGCTCGACCAGTGGGTGTTCCCGACCGGCCGCGCGATCCTGATGCTCGCCGAAGGCCGCCTCTTGAACCTCGGCTGCGCCACCGGTCACCCCAGCTTCGTGATGAGCGCGAGCTTCACCAACCAAGTGATGGCGCAGATCGAGCTCTTCAACAACACGAAGAAGTACGACAAGGCGGTCTACGTGCTGCCGAAGGACCTGGACGAGAAGGTGGCGCGCCTGCACCTCGGCAAGCTGGGTGCGAAGCTGACCAAGCTGACCAAGAAGCAGGCCGACTACATCGGCGTGCCGGCCGACGGCCCCTACAAGCCGGGCCACTACCGCTACTAAGCCGCACCGGTCCGCGCCGCACTCGCCCCGGGAACAGCCCGCGCGCGGCGGCCGGTTCCTGCGACGGCGGTGCTCGAGCGAGCGCCATCGGGGCGGGGATTCCTTCGGGGATCCCCGCCCCTGTCCGTTGGGGGGAACGCGGGTTGGGCGTGTGGAGTGCGAACTTAGGCGCTCGCGGTCGTGCCGCGTGCGCCCGTGCCGCTCGCGGAATGCGGACCGCGCGCCCGCCGCGCCGCGCCCTCCGCCCCCGTCCCCCACCCGCCCCGGGTGGGCCCCAGAAAAACGATCGTCGGCCGGGGATGGTTGCGGAGAAACTCGCCAAAAGTTCAAAGTGCCGCGCGTGGATCCGTTCCAACTGCCCATCCTCCCCCAGCCCCGGGTAGCCGCTGCCCCGTGCGCCGATGCGGTGCGCGCGCCGGTTGGGGGCGTCCGTGGTTGAGCCCCACGCGCGGTGGCGCGCCGCGGGTTCCACGACGGGGCCGGTTGTGCTCCCCCCCACCGGGCGACTCGCGCCCAGTCCGACCGGGCGTTTGCACCTCGGCCACGGACGCTCCTTCCTGCTCGCATGGCTGCAGGCCCGGTCGGAGGGTGGGCGCGTGTGGTTGCGGCTCGAGGACCTCGACCGCTCGCGGGTGCGGGCCGCCTACGCCGAGCAGATCCGCGTCGACTTGGAGTGGCTCGGGCTCGATTGGGACGGCGAACCACTCGTCCAGTCCGCCGACGAGGGGCCCTACGCGGCCGCACTCGAAGCGCTGCTGCGCGCGGGCCACGCGTATCCCTGCGTTTGCTCGCGCAGCGACATTGCGGCCCGTGTCGATGCGCCCCACGCCGGCGACGGCGAACTCCATTACCCCGGCACGTGCCGCGGACGCTTCGACTCGATGGAAGCGGCCGAGCGCGCCACGGGGCGTCCGGCGGGCGTGCGTCTGCTCGTGCCGGCAGGTGTGCACTCCGTCGTGGACGGTGTGTTGGGCGAGGTGCACGAGGACACCGCCGAAGTCACCGGTGATCTCTTGCTGCTCCGGCGCGACCGCGTCTACAGCTACCACTTCGCGGTGGTGGTCGACGACGGGCGCCAGGGTGTGACCGAGGTGTTGCGCGGGGACGACCTGGCGACCAGCGCCGTGCGCCAGGCCCACCTCCAGGGCGCCCTCGGGCTCGCCCACCCCCACTGGGCCCACGTGCCCCTCGTCGTCGACCGCGAGGGGCGACGGCTGGCCAAACGCGCCGGGGACCTTGGGCTAGGAGAGTTGCGCGAGCGCGGCGTGGACCCGCGGTTCCTCGTAGGTGCCCTGGCGGCGAGTGCGGGACTTCTCGAGCGTGCGGAACCTGTCGCACCGCGCGAACTGCTCGGCTCGTTCGACCTCGCGCGGCTGCCGCGTGCGCCCGCGGTGATCGACGGGGAAGGACCCGGGGCCGTGCCCCTCGCAACCGTCCTGCGCGCGGCGGGGGTGGACCTTGTCTGACGTCGGAGAACACCGCGCGGGCTCGTTCGGAAGCGACGCAATCACGCGGGCACGGCGGCAGCGGGCGGTGCTTTGGACGGTGCTGCTCGCGGCGTTCGCGGCCCACGCCCAGAGCCTGGTGCTGTCGTTCCAGTTGGACGACTTCTACGTGCTGCGCGCCCCCGCGGAGCTGTTCCTCGGCGCCCGCGAAGCGGCGCCGAACGGCGTCGCCCCGTGGGCCGTGCGGCTCGTGCTCTGGGCGCTCTACGCCGCCCTGGACCTCCTGCCGGGCCCGCCCAACGAACTCGCCCATCGACTCGTCGGCCTTGGGATCCACGTCGCCGCCGCCGTGCTCCTCGCCCGTGTGGCGATGCGCGCGGGCGCGGGCGCGGCGGCTGCGCTCTTCGCGGGGCTCCTCTTCGGCGTCGGCGGTGGAGCGGCGCAGGCCTTCACTTGGAGCTCGGCCTTCGGCGACGCCCTCGGCGGCTGTTTCGGTCTACTGGCCGCGGAGCGACTGCTCGCGGCGCGGACCGCAGGAGCGCGGCGCGCGCGCCGGGCGCGCCTGGCGGGCGCAGCGGCGCTGCTCCTGGCGCTGCTCTCGAAGGAGTCGCTGCTGCCGCTGGCACCGGCCCTCTGGGTCGGGCTCCAGTGCGCCGCAAGGCCCACCGCCGCGCGCCGCGCCCGCGGGGCGGAGGCGGTCGCCGTGTTCGTCCCCCTCGTGTTGGCGGTCTTCACGCGTTGGGCCTACCTCGGCTCACTCGGCGTGCGGTACGGGGGCTTCGAGCCAGAGCTCGCCCAGTACTTGGCCGCGCCGGGGCAGTCGCTCGAGCTGCTCGCGAAGGCGCTCGTTCCGTTCAATGGGGATCCGCTCGTGGCGGACGTGGCGGCCGCGGGCCTCGGCTCGGGTCCCTTCACGCCGTTGCTCGCGCAGTACGGACCGCTGCCCTTTGCCTGTGTGTTCGCGCTCGCCGCCCTTGCACTTGCGTTGGCGCACTCGCCGCGCCGCGGACTGGTGGCGGTTGTCCTCCTCTTGCTCGGGTGGGGCTGCGCCCTTCCCGCCGGGTTGCTGGGCTTCGTCTCGCTCCACAACGGGTTGGCGCGCACGCTCTACGTCCCGCTGGTCTTTGTGTGCTTGGCCCTGGGACTTGCGATCGCCCCGGGGGCGAGAGCAGTGTGGAGACGGCGCGTCGAGCTGGCACTTGCGCTCTTCTGGATCGCGCTGGCGGTGCCGTTGGGTGTGCGCAACGGCCAGTTGGAACGCCTCGCGTCGAAGGAGCGAGTTGCGTACGTGCGCACGGCGTACAGCTTGCTGCACCGCCCCCCGGAACACGGGGACCGGCTGTTCCTCATCGAACCGCCGGCGGACTTCGCTGGCATCTCGCAGTTGGGCCCGCACTTGGACTGGGCCGTTTCGCCGCCGTTCGCCGCCGCGCACGGCTATGAGCTGCGGAGTGTGAGAGACAGGCACTCCCTCGCGCAGGCGCTGGAGGAGCCGCGCCGCGAAGGCGCGCGCACGTGGTTCCTGGGGCCAGCGGACGCCGCGGTCTTCGGGGACTCCGGTCGGCCCCCGGCGGAGCGCCGCGCGGCCCGACTGCCGGTGCTGCGGTACCTCGGCGCGCAGGCTCCGCCCCAGACCGCCGACGCGGTGCTCGGCGACGACGGCGCTGCCCGCGCCAACTTCGAACAACGCCCATCGCCGATGGGCCTGACGGCCCTGGAACTTGTCTACGACGGACCCGTGCCGGTCGGGGAACTCGGCATCCTGTGGTTCGCGGACGGCGCGCCAGCCGCAAGCCAACAACCGACACTCGCGGGCGGTCCCGCGGGATCCTCCGTTCACGTTCTGGTGCCGCACGATGTGGGCTTGCGCCTAGCCACCGCCATCGAGGGTCTGGTGTTCCAACCCGCGTCGCGGGCACCCCAGCGTGTGCGCCTCGGGTGGGCCGCGCCCGAGCTCGAGGTTTCCCACTGGCCCGAGTTGGCGATCGCGCCCGGCGCGCCCGGTCCCACCGTCCAGGTGGCCGTTCCCCCGGGGTCCGTTTGGCCGCGGGACGTGCGCGCGGAACTCGCGTTCGCCGCGTTGGGAGGGACCGTGCGGCTCTACCTGCACGGGCGGTTGCCGGAGCGCGCCGAGCCGGGTGCGGACTCCGGTCCGTTCGAGGTGCACCTCGACCGCGTCGGGCAGCACGTGTCTCCGCCCCTCGGTCCCGCGGGCGGCCTGTCGTTCGGCGACTTCGCGCTGGGCCTTGCGGCACGGCGCGCCAGGCCGACCGACGTGATCGAGGGCTCGGTCTTCTGGCGCCTCGAACTCGTCCATCCCGACGGCACGGCCGCGGTCGCGGCTCGGCCCGGACAGGGACGGTTTCGCGCGGGCCCCTGAGGCGGCTGGCCGTGGCGAGGATGGCCGCGGCGCCACTGGCAGCCGGTGCCGGCCGAAGCGGTTTGGGCCGGAACGGTGCGGGCCGGATGAGGGACCTTGCGGAGGGCCCAGCGTCGCCGATCGAGCACGCCGGAGGGCCCGGCACTTGACACGCACGCCGCCATCCGTACTCTCACCGGCCTTCCAAGCGGCAGGGCCCCTCGGGCCCCGCTCGCGCGGACGATGTGAGAGCGCAATCCCCGATAGCTCAATGGTAGAGCATTCGGCTGTTAACCGAAGGGTTGTAGGTTCGAGTCCTACTCGGGGAGCCACCATCTGCGCCGGACCGTTCTTGGCCAGAGCATCGTTGGCCAGGCCATCGTCGGCCGGACGCCACCCGTAGTCGGGCCCGTCAGAAGCCCGGCGCCAGCAGCACCAGGCTCCGGGGAGTGCCCAGCAGGAGCTCGCCTTGCGGCGTGACGGCGGCGACTTGGGTCGGCAGCACCCAACCGCCTGCACCCGGCGGAACCGGAACGGTCGGCACGGACACCTGCATCGAGCCACTCGGACCGACCGGCGGCAAGCCCAGGATCAGGGGATCGGAAACGGCCAGCAAGATCGGCGGCGGGCTCGAGGGGAACCGACCCTGCACGGGTGAGACGAGCAGGAACGGAAGGGTTTGGGCGGGCCCCTGCACGGTCATCAGCACGGGAGCGGGACCCACCGTCGTCCCCGCGAAACGCAGGTCGACGGTCGGGTGTTCGACGAACTGCGGGAAGCCGAGGAACGGCTGGCCGGGGAAACCCGGGACGCCGATGAAGCTCGAGCCCCCGGCGCCACCCAGCACGGTGCTGTCCGTGAAGAAGTTGAGGTTGGAGCCACCGAGGAAGGTGGCGCCGTAGCCCCCATTCCCGCCGGGGCCCCACAGCCAGTCGAATCCGGCGCCGCCGTTTCCCCCCAGCAACTCGCTGTCGTAGATCCAGTTCGAACCGCTCAGCACACGCAGCGCTTCGGCTCCGTGCCCTCCGGATCCTCCCATGCCGCCGAGACCGCCCTGGGCGTAACACTGAAAGAGCGCCACGCGGGCGGTCAGCGTCGTGAGCGCCGGGCCGCCATCGCCGCCGGGGGTCTTCTTCGGGCAGCCAAGGGCACTCGCTTGTTGCAGACCGCGCCCGCCGATCAGATCGCTGTGCGCGAGCATCACGTCGGGGCTCCGCTCGGCGACGAGCGCGGGCCAGCCGTTCTCGTCGCCGACTCCGAGGCAGTTGGATGGCGACGTCAGGTTGTTGGCGCCGACCATGCGTGTGTCCTGGATCCGGACGGCGCCCCAACTGTCGGCGACGGTGAGCGCGCGGCCCAACGTGGGCGAAGTCGAGGTGAGCCCGGCCATGTCCAACCCCGAGAGCAGGACGGACTTGCCGACGGGTAGGTTGAGGATGCGCGATTCGCCCGACGTCTTGGGGAACGTCCCCGCGGCCGCGACGACGGCCACGGCCTTGGCGTCGATCGTGAATCCGCCGTAGACACCCTGGCGGACCAGGATCACGTCCCCATCGAACGCGGCGTCGACGGCGGCTTGGATGGTGGCGAAGCTACCGGGCCCTCCCACGGGGTCCACGACGAGCACGTCGGCGCGAGCCGGTGTGGTCGTGGGAACCAGGAGGGCAAGGGCGAGAGCGCACGGAGCGACGGGAACGTTCGGCATGGGTGAGAACCTCGTTGGGGCACCGGACCGGCGCACGGAAGTGTTCGCCGGGGGGGCAGGGGGGCCAGGTGCCGTTCGCGCAACCCTAACTCTGCCCCCGCGATACCGCCAGGTCCGCTGGCGCACCCGGCCGCGCGGTTCCCGCCGCGTGGGTGGGCCCGAGCCCGGTCGATCAGCGACCGACGTTGCGGTCGAAGAACGCCTGGGCCTGGGCCGGGTCCTCCGTGCCCTCCACCAGGGCCCGGCCGTCGGCGAACAGGGTCAGCTCCAACGGGGTGCCGCCCGCGGTGTGCCCCGTGCGGCGCCAAACGAGCGCCGAGCGTGTGCGGAGCACTTCGCCGCCGAGGCCGACGAGGCGCTGCTCCATCGTCTGCAAGTCCACGCGGCCGGCGCTGGGCAGTTGCACCGCCATCCGGCCGCAGAGCACGAGCGGTTGCTCCGCTTCGGCGCGCTCCAGGAAATCGAAACGTCGCTCCGCGCACGCTGGGCACGCGGGATCCGCGGCGAGTTCGATCTGCCGCACCGCCCCACCCCACGCGTCCAACTCGACCAGCCGCGGCGTCGGCGGCGAGCCCGGATCGCCGCCGAGCAGTGCGAGGGCCAGGCCGCACTGCAGCGCCGCGACCGCCGCTACCGCGGGCAGGATCACGCCGGCGGTGTCGCAGGTGGCGAGGCTGCCCGGGGGCGCCGGTTCGGGGAACAGGCATCGCAGGCAGGGGCCGCGTCCGGGCAGGACGGCGAGCACCAGTCCCGCCGCTCCGACGACACCGCCGTAGATCCAGGGCACACCGGCGCGGACGCACCAATCGTTGATCAGGTACCGCGTGGCGAGGTTGTCGGTGCCGTCGATCACCAGGTCCGCCGCACCGAGCCACTCGTCCGCGTTGGAACCGTCGAGTTGCACCGCAGCGATGTCGACCCGCGTGGGGCCGCCGATGCGCGCCAACGTTTCGCGGGCCGCTTCGACCTTGGGAACACGGTCCCGCGCGTGGCGTTCGTCGAACAGCACCTGGCGCGGCAGGTTGGAGGGCTCCACCACGTCGCGATCCAGCAAGAGAAGCCGGCCGATCCCCGCCCGCACCAGATTCTGCGCCGCGCTGCCGCCGAGTGCGCCCGTGCCGACAACCACCACGCGCGATGCGAGGAGGCGCTTTTGCCCCTCGACGCCCAGCGGGGCGAAGCGCTCTTGCTTCGAGAATCGGGTGGCCCCGATGTCGCGGCCGGGCTCGGGAACGGTCATGTTCGGTCCCCGCCTCGCGCTGACGTGGCCGGGCGGCGCCCGCGGCGCGGACGCCCGCGTCGAGCAGGCCTTCGCGGGGAGTGTTGGGGTGAGTGAGGGGAATCGAACCCCCGACCCCGAGAACCACAATCTCGTGCTCTAACCGACTGAGCTACACCCACCAACCGCCCGGCGGATCGCTCCGCAGGCACCTTCGTCGTCGGCGGGCCGACGGCGAGGGGGCAATAGGATCCAGGTCGGACGGGGCCTTGTCAACGGCGGGGGTGCGTCGGCCGCGGCCGCGGGCCCCGAGTGGCGCTCCCCCGCCGGACTCGCGAGGTCCCGAGTCCCCGTCGCGGAACGCCGCGCGGTCTCGGCCCCAACGACGGGCACCCCTGCGGCCGATGGTCGCGATGATCGCGCGGAACCGCGCCTCCCCCACCACCCCCCGGGTACACGCCATGCGCAAGCTCCCTAGCCCCCTCGCCGCCGCCGCCCTCGCTTCGGCCGCCCTCGGTCTCTACGGCTGTGCGACGCCTTCCATCGACGTCGCCCTGCGCGCGCAGCAGCTCGAACTGAGCGGCGACGTCGGCGCGTCGGACTCGAACTCGGTTGCGACCAGCAGTGCGTCCCAACTGGGACTCGACGACGATCCGGTGGCGGTCTCCCCGCGGGTCGATCTCGTCGGCGGTCCGCTGCGACTCACCGTCGACGGACTGCTGGTCGACTACGACGGCGAGGGCACGGTCGACGCCGACTTCACCTTGGGCGGCGTGACGATCTCCGAGAACTCCGACGTCGTCTCCCAGTTGGATCTGGGGCTGTCGCGCGTGACGGCGACGTTCACCGTGTTGCCGCTGCCGTTCGTCGACCTGGGTTTGGGCCTCGGCCTCGCCCTGGCGGACTTCGAAGCCGAGCTCGAGGACACGAACACCAACGAAGTGGTGACCACGAGCGAGGTCGCACCGGTGCCCTACGTCGCCGCGCGCGCGAGTGCATCCTTCGGCCCCGTGGACGCGGATCTGCTCGTCGGTTTCCTGGATGTGGAGATCGGCGACGTCGACGTGAATTACTTGGACGTCGAGTTGCTCGCCCGCGTGCAGCTCTTCAGCGCCGGTGTGCAGGGCCACCTCGTCGGCGGTTACCGCTGGATCGGCATCGACGTCGGTTACGACGACGGCGACGACCGGGTGCGCGCGGACCTCGAACTCGACGGTCCCTTCTTGGGCGTTTCGATCGGATTCTGAGTGGGCGCGACGCGGCCCATCGCCCTGGTGGTGCTCGCGGCCGGCGCCAGCGCGCGATTGGGCGAGCCCAAGGCGCTCGTCGACCTCGACGGCCAGAGCGCGCTGGCGCGGCTGCTCCGTGCGGGGCACGCGCTGTGGGACGGCGCGGCGCCTGGCGAGCTGCCCGTCGTCGTGACGGGCGGACACCACGGGCCGATCCAGTCGCACCTCGACGCGCTGGCGGCAACCGGTGGCCCGCGGGCGCGAGCGCTGTTCCATCCGGCCTGGGCTACGGGTCGTACGGGTGGGTTGGCGCTGGCCCAGGCGCAACTTCCCGGCCGGGTGCTGTGCGTGGCGCCGGTCGACGTGCCCCTCGTGGGCGGGCCGGTGTTCGCCGCGCTCGCGCGGGAGTTCGCCGCGAAGGGCTCGCCCCCGCGAGGCTGGCTCGCGCCGGCGGCCCAGCGCGGCGGCTCCTTGCGCGCGGGGCATCCGATCGTCCTGGGCCCCGAGTTGGCCGCGGCGTTGGGCTCGATGGGCACGGATGAGCCCCTGCGCCACCTGCGCGACCGCGCCGAGCCGCGCTGGACTCTTCCCGTGGACGACCCCGCCGTGCTCGACGACTTGGACAACCCCGAGGACCTCGAACGCCTGCGCCAAAGGCTGCGCGCCCCTCGGTCGCCCCAATCGGGGCCCTGAAGCAAAAAGGGTCGACGATCCCGGCGCCGGGCTCCAGCCGTTGTCCTCCCCCCGCCGATACCGACCGTGCGCCAGGCCCCGGATCCATCCGGTCCGGGCCGCTGTCCGTCCGGGACCCGAGGACCGCCTTCGTCCCCGTCGCCGCTCCACCCACCCCCCGATTCCGATCCGCGCGCGTTGCCAGCGGGCCACCGCGCGCACGCGCACCCCCACCCCCACCCATGAGCTTCCAGGGAGACGTAGCCGGTATCGGCCTGGGCGAGCTACTCCAGGGCCTGGCCCGCGGTGGCAAGGACGGGGTGCTGACGCTCTACGGCAAGGGCATCGCCTCGGCCATCGGAGTGAAGAAGGGGCTGCTCTACCTGCTGGAGTCGCCCGAGGAGGATCCGGAGACCTGGCGGCTGCGCGGCGACCGCGCCTGGGCGGACTTCCCCGACCCCAACCTGGCCCACGCGCGCCGCGACGCGATCGCACGCGCGGAGCGCCTCGAAGTGGTCTTCTGCATGCTCGAAGCGGCCAGCTTGCACTTCCGCTTCGAACCCGGCGCGCTGCCCATGCCGCGCGCCCAACGTGTGCGCCGCGGCGCCGCGGTCGTCGCCAACCTGGGCGGTCGCGGCGAGGACAGCGTCTGGGGCCAGGGCATGCCGGTCGAGTACCTACTGCTCGAACACGCGCGCATCAGCGACGAAAGTTCCGCCGGCGGCGCGCGCCCCGAGCGCGAAGACGTGCCGCGGCCGATGGACGCCGGCTCGAAGCCGCAGGAACTGCAGGCGTTCCTCAGCCAGTGCGACGGGCAGAGCTCCATCGGCGAAATCGCCGACCGACTGGGCTGGCCCCTGCGCCAGTGCCGCGGCGCGATCAACGAACTGGTGCAGCAGGGAGCAGTGCGGCTCGCACCACCGCGCGAACTGCTCGCCCTGGCGCAACGCGAACTCGACGCCGGTCGCCCGGAGCGCGCCGCGGCGCGGTTCGCCGGTTGGCTCGTGCGCAGCCAACCGGGGGCGCCGGGACCCGGTGATGCGGAGCTCCTGATCGGCGAGTGGGAATCGGGTCGGCTGGGGCACGCGCTCGTCACCATGCCCCCGGCCGCAGCCCGCGCGCTCGTGCGCCGTTTGGACCTGGTGCACCCGATCCGCGAGCACGCCATCGCCCGCTGGGATCTCCTCGCCGAGCACCACAAGAACGCCACGGCGACCAAACTGCGCGCCGCGGCCCAGCGGGCCCTTTGGAACGAGGACGACGGCCCGACGCCGGCGCTCGAACTGCTGCGCCTCGCGCGCTTCTTCCAGGACGCGGGGCACCGCAGCCGCGCGGCGACCGCCCTGCGCATCGCGAACAACCGGCCGCCCTCCCAGGTCACCACACGCATCGAACTCGGCTCGCGCCTGATCGAAGCTGGCCTGGAGGACGAGGGCGCCACGCTCTTGCACCAGGTCGCCAAGGACCTTTTGCAGGACGGCGAGCAGGAGCGCGCCATCAGCGTCCTGCACACGCTGTTGAAGGGCGTTCCACAGCACCGCGAGGGCCAGGGCCTCCTGCTGCAGTCCCGCGCCGAGATCCACCGCGGCCGCCGCCGCCGCTGGCAATCGCTGATCGGCTTGGGGCTGATCCTCGTCGTCGGTGCGATCGGACTCGTGCAAGTCAACCAACAGCGCGAACACGAACGCCGTTTGGCCGTGGTGACGGACCTCCTCGGCCGCCCGGCCGAAGGCCTTGCGCGCCTCGACGCGCTGTTCGGCAACGACACCAGTCCGCGCGTCGTGGCGCTGCGCAGCGCGCTGCAACAGCGCCTGCGGGACGATGAGGTCACGTTGCGCGACCAGTGGCTCGACCGCTACCAGCAGCTCCTGCGCGAGGTGCAGGACGGCGACGCCGCCACTGCCCTGCGCAAGACACTGGAACTGCCGCCGGCCCCGCAGCTCACCACACAACCCACCCAGATCTGGCCCAACGTGGCCGAGCTCTACAACGAACTGGCCAAGCGCCTCGAAAGCGACGCGGCCCGCGCCAATCCGGGCCTCGACGATCCGCTCCAGGCGTACCACAGCGAGGACCGCCTGGTGGAACTCGTTGGCGAGCTGGTGTCCCAGATCGAAGTCGCGACCATGGATCCCACCCGCGACGCCTTTGCGTTCCGGCTGCGCACCCTGCACCAGGGTCTGCTCGGTCGCCGCGAACAACGCGCCCGGGCCATCGAACAGCGGTACGCGCGCGAGATGGAGGAACGCCAGGATTGGATGCTGGCGGCCGCGCGTGCCCATGCGGAGTCGCAGAAGCTCGACCTCGCGGTCCGGGCGTACAAGGACCTGGCGGCGCTCGAGGGTGCCGCCGAGTTGATCCCGCTGATCCAGGACGAGATCGATCGTGTGGGCCAGCAGCTCAAGACCTACGAGCGCGCCGTCGAACTGGCCAACGCGGGTCGCCACACCGAGGCCTTCCGGGAACTCGAGGACGCGAACCTCGATCCGAGCCGCCTGGCCCTGCCCTGGCGAGTCGAGACCTCGCCCACGGGCGCGACGGTGCGCCTCGGCGACGGCACCGTGCGCAAAGCGCCGTTCGTGGTGCAGTCGAGCCGCGATTCCGCCCTCGAACTGACCTTCGAACTCGAACACTGCGAAACCCGCCGGATGATCGTGAAGGAGCCGCGCGATCTGGTGGTGTCGATGCACCGCTCACCCGAGCGCCACTGGCCCACGGGTCACGTGGTGCAGGCGGCGCCGGTTCCGGTGGGCGAAGACCACGTGGTGGCCGACCGGGCCGGCAATCTGGCCCGCATCAGCCCGACCGGTGAGAAGCTTTGGCTGCTCGAACTCGGAACCCTGGGTGGCATCGCGCGCACACCGCAGTTCCTGCCGTCGCGTCCCGGTGTCTTGCTGGTGCTCAGCGAGGACGGCGAATCGTGGTTGGTGGGTGCCTCGGACGGCACCGTGCACGGCAGCTACCGCGTGAACTCGCCGCCCCGCGACGGGCCGATGCCCGTGCGTGGCGGGCTGGGCGTGGTCTACGCCGACTCGACCGTCGCCATCTGGGAACACTCCGCCGAACCGCGCCTCGCGCCCGGCGGTGTCGGCTGGCAGGAGTCGCCGCGCGCCGGGCCCGCCAGCGCGGACCGGGATCCCAAACTTTCGATCCTGCGCCGCGGGAGCGGCAGTCAGCCCGAGCTGGCCTCCCCGTGGTCCACGTGGCGCGCGGAAGTGTTGCCCGAGGAGGTGGTCGTGCGCCGCACGGGCAGCGAACAGACGTTCCGCGTGCGCCGCACCGGTGATTGGTCGTACGTCGCGTGGGAAGCTCCCAACGCGCTGATTCCCGAAGGCCGCCTGTGGGTCGCCGACGGCGACGGCCTGCGCTCGTTCCTGCCGCCCGCCCCGCTGCGCCGTTGACGCGCAGAAAGCGCGGCACTCGCGCCCACCACGCCAACGCCGGATCGAGCGCCAACGACGCATAGAGCGCCAACGACGCATAGAGCGCCAACGACGCATAGAGCGCCAACGACGCATAGAGCGCCAACGACGCATAGAGCGTCCACCTCGCCCGAAGCGCCAACGGCGCGACCGATCGTAGCCTGGGGCAACGCCCCAGGTTGGTCGGTGATCGGAAACAAGGGCTGAAAGCCCGCTCCATCGCAACGTGCCAACGGCATGGGCCGGGCCTTCAGCCCGGGCCGGTTCTATCCCAATACCTGGGGCGTTGCCCCAGGCTACTATCGGACGGGGCGTTGCCCCGTTCGGACAGCCGTACGTCGAAGAGGTTACAACGACGCTGCGCGTTTCCCGTCGCGGAGTACGTCGAAGAGGTTGCAAGGACGCTGCGCGTTGCGCATTGCGGAGTCTTCTGAAGCGCCAACGGCGCGACCGATCGTAGCCTGGGGCAACGCCCCAGGTCCGACGGAAGATCGATGCAAGGGCTGAAGGCCCGCTCCATTGCGACGCGCCAACGCCATGGGCCGGGCCTTCTACGATCGGTCGGGGCGCTGCCTCTTCGTGACGGGCACGGGGCGCTTTCCCCTCAACGCGTCGGGGACGCGACTTCTCGCACGAGTGCTCCTTTGTCGTCGTGCAGCACGAGAACTGCGAAGCGTTTGGGCCACGGCGCTTGGGTCGATACCGACGTGTAGTCGAAGCGGCCCAACAGGTCGGTATAACCGTCGCGGTGGAACCGCACGTTGCCGCGGCCGTCGTCGGAGTAGACCTTCACGTAGGCCCCGGGGAGTGGCGCGCCGCTCGTGCGGTCGCGGGCCTCCAACTGGCCGCGCTGCGTTTCGAAGTGCACGGCCAACTGGGTGGGTTGGAAGAGCGCCCTGCGCACGGATGCACCCGCGCGCAGCTCCACGACGAGGGGCCGCGCCAATAGGTCCTCGGGAATCGGCACGTCGAGGGTCGCCCCCTCCGGTGCCGCCTCGAGTTCGAGGAGCCGGTGCGGCAGGATGCCGGACGCGCCGACACCGCTGGCACCGGGGAACGGGGACTTCGAGAAGTTGAGCTCCAAGTCCACCGGCGTGAAGGCCAGGGTCAGCGCGCGTGCGCCGCGGTGTTGGATGCGGAGCGACGTGCCCGTGACTTCGAGGTCCAACGCGAGGGGCGGCGGCAGTGCGGGACGCTCGCCGTCCGCGGCATCGACCGCCTTGCCCTCGGCGCGATCCAAGTACTCGAGGGCCGCGCCGAACAGCTTGCGCCAGCGCAGCACCGGATGCTCGCGGTGGGGCTCGCACAGCGCGCGCGCGCGGGCCGTATCGCCTGCCGTCAGCGCCAGGTAGGCGGCCAGGTAGTCGTATTGCAGCTTCTCCGCGACCTGGTTGCGGTCCACCCGCGACAGCGCCGCGAGCGCTTCTTCGACGCGCTCCTGAATCAGCATGTGGTAGCTGAGTTCGAGTTGGTCGCGCGGTTCCCGTTCGGGCCGCAGGGCGAGCAGTTCGAGGAAATCGACGTAGCGCTGCGCCGCGCCCACGTTGGCGATGGCGCGGCTCCGTCGGTTGGCGTGGGCTCGCGCGTTGACGAGCGGCGCGAACTCGAGTGTCTCGATGGCGAAGTCGTCCACGGGATGCAGGGAGAGCAGCGGCGATTCGATCCACGGGCGGAGCGACGAGGCGAGCGAAGCCTGGCGCGCGAGGTACTCGCGTGTGGCCGCCACGTCCCTGTGGTGGATGCCGTAGCTCCACAGGGTGTTGTCGTACACGAACCTTCGGCGCAGGACAGCGAGGATCGCGTCGAAGGCCGGGCGCTCGACCATACGCCACGCCAGGGACGAGAGCGGAACGCTCTCGAGGGGCGAGGATTCGAGGTGCGCCAGCAATTCCTCGAGCGAACCGCGCGCGGCGAGTTGCAGGAACGTGTCGGGCGGCGCGGGCAACGTGCCGAGCACACGCAGCACCTTGCTGTCGACACTCGCGAGCGTCTCGGAACGGGCGGAGACGAAGCCGGGTGTGTGTGCGTACTCGCCGGGAAAGGGGAAGTAGAAACTCGCCGTGATGACGAGGGTGCCAAACGGCTCGACTTCGACTGGGACCGCGCGTGTCGCGGGCGCGCCGTCCAAGGGGAACGAACCCGCGGGCAACTGCACGAGGAGTTCCGCGCTGCGCGGCTCGTTGCTGGGGTTCGACAGCACGACGCGCATGCCGTAGGGCACACCCGCGACGAGTTGTTGGCCGTCCACCGGCGCCGGCGCGGCGCCGCCGGACGTCGCAGCCGCCGGGTCGAACAAATCCGCGGCCACAGCCAAGTTCGAACTGCCCGGCGCGAGCGGCACGAGTTCCCGGCGCAGGAGCAGCAGATCGCGATCCGCGGTGGGGGCCTCGCCCTCCGCGCTGTTCACGGCCGCCGCATCCTGCGCGAAACCCAAGTCCAAGAACGCGAGGGCGAGCAGCATTTCGCCCGCGCTCGAGGTCGCGTCGACGAAGTACGGCGAGTGGAAGGGCAGATCCGGGTCCGCGATGGCGAGATCGCGCCAGAATCGCAGGGCATTGGTCCGCGGGCTGCCCGCGGCGAGTGGCCGCTTCCACCAGTGGGTTTCGCGCAGCACGCGGGTGGGACCCAACTCGCGGTAGAGCCGCGGGGCAGTGGCGCGGCGCTCGAGGTCCGCCGCCAGCCCGATTTCGGGGCTCGCGTTGCCGGGCATGTCGAAGGGCATGTCCTCCTCGATCGTCGGATCGACGAACTCGACCACTTCGTCCGCCAAGGTCTCGGTTTCGGCCGAGCGCTCGGCGTCCTCGGTGATTCCACGCGCGCCGCTTTGCCGAGTCGGTCCTCTGGTGGCCGGGCCGCCACTGGGAGCGGCAGTGTCACCGGGACCACGATGGCCACCTTGGCCCAGGAAGAAGTCACTGGACTCCCCAAGGGACGTCGCGGCCGACGGTTCGAGGGACGCCCGCGCCAGCGCCGTTTCGAAGCGCAGGCGGCGCAAGTCCTCGTCGCCGGGTTCGGCCTCCGAGCGGCGTTCGAGCTCGCCCGCGAAGTCGCCGAGGTCCCGACCGGTGCGGCGCAGCAACAGCACCTGCTCCGCGGTGTTGAGCGCGCGCATGCGCCGCGTCTCCAGGTACGGTGTCAGGTCGCGCCCGAGCAACCAATCGTCGAGGAACGTCGTTTGGCCCTTGTTGGCTAGGTACGGCCGCACGACCTCCGCGAAGAACTGGGGATCCTTCTCGTGGAGGAATACGTGCAGCTCGTGGCACGCGAACTCGGAGTAGAGCTCCAACTTGCGCGCCCGGTCGTGGCTGGGCCAATCGACGAGGAAACGGAACTTCGAGAACTCACGGTCGCCGCCGAGCACCTCGTAGAGGTCGAAGACGTCCTTCAACGAGCCGTAGAGGGCGTGGTTGGCGGGCTGCTCCGGATCGAGGCGCAGGGTTTCGCCCGCGCGCACGAACTCGACGGCGCGCACCTGGTGCACGGGCACGGTGGGGTCAAGGGCCACGTCGAGGCGCCGGTCGCGGGGTTCGAAGGCGGCTTCGGGCAGGATGTGCTCGGCGGACAGCGCACCGCGTGTGTGCACGACGATGGCCTCGAGGTGGTGCAGGCCGCGGGAGGGCACTCCCAGTTCGGCGAGCGGCACACGCAGGGAGCCGTTGGCGTCGAGTTGCAGGTTTGCGAGCACGACGGCGGGACTCGGCAGGAAATCGAGATCCGCGTCCAGTGCGCCCGACGAGGCCTGCGCACCGTCGGCCGCCGAAGGGCCGCCCGTCTTGACACGACCCGATCGGCGCCCGCCGCGCACACCGCCACCGCCACCACCACCCATCCCGATCTCGGTCGACGTGGTCGCGTCGGCGGACCAGGGCTGCAACAGCAGACCGGCGCGCTCCAGTGGATTGCCGAGGAACGCCGTCGCGAAGCGGCGCTCCAGGATGTACCGCTCCTCGTCGGAGAGCCGCCGTTCGAGCAGGTACTGCGCGTCGCCGCGGGGTGTGGACTCCGCATCGAGAGGAGGCGCCTCGGGCCCCGCCAACGACGCGCGGCCGTCGTAGACCCCGACCCGCCGACGCGCCACCAAGTGCACACGTGTGTCGGGGCCGGCGTCCGCGACCTCGAGCACGACCGCTTCCGACTCGGCGTCGAAACGCCGGATCGTCGGCAGGGGAGCTGCGGCGAGTTGCAGGCGGCGCGCTTCGTTCTGCACGTGCGCTTCGATTTTTGTCCCGTCACCGATGGCGACGAGCGTCGAAAGCCCGAGCGTCGGCACGGCGAGGTCGTAGTCGCCGGCGGGGAGGCCCTCGACCACCAGCGCGCCCGCTTCGAAGCGCGCGCGCGGGGACTCGTCGCGCACGAAGCCGCTGCCCGCTCCCCGCGCCAGCAGCACAAGATCGTTGGCGCGGCTCTCGAAGTCCAAGGGCAAGGGCAACCGCACAGCCGAGCCCGCGGCGCCGTGCACACGCGGGGGCCACGGCGCGGCACCTGTGTCGAGCACGAAGTTGTAACTGCCGAGGTCCGCCACACCGAAGGTGACCGAAGCGATGGACGAGAGATCCCCGAGCTGCACACGGCCCCGTGCGTCGCTCGCGAGTTGGAACGTCAATGGCGTGGGGAAGTCCCGGTGCCGCAGGTGCGCGGACACCTTGCGCGCGGCGAGCGGCTCCCCGTTGCGGCCCACCAGTTCGGCGAAGTGCGCGGCTCCTTCACGGCCGAGCAACACGGACCCGATGTCGCCGCGGGCCACACAGCGGTTCAGTTCGAAACGCGGCGCGGCACCGACGAGGGACTGGCGCTCGCCGTCGACGAGGCGGCGCACGTGCCCCAGCAGACGGACCTCGACCGCCGCCAGGTTCGCGGGCACCTCGAACTCGGCGACGAACTCCCGGTCGGAGCGCAGGGCGGGTTTCTCCGTGCGCCGCATGGAGCGCACGCCGTCGTGCCGCACGGTGACGATCTCGATCGCCGGGTCCTCGAGCAGCGCCAGGGAGGCGGGTGCGCCGTGCACACGCAGCGCGGGGCGCAGCAAGAGTGCCGCTCGCGCCCCCGGCAGCAGGGTCTCGCGCTCCACGTGGGCGCCGAGTGTCAGTTCGTACTCCTCGCCGCGGTGATCGAAGGGCACCCGCTGCGCGAGGGCGCCGTGGGAGAGTACCAAATGCCGCGCGGCGCGATCGGACGCAAACGGCACGAGCACCTCACCGGCTCGGTCGGGGACGAACTCGGTGCCGTCGAGCCACACCCGCGCGTCCGCGAGGTGCATCCCGGTCTCGTTGACCACACGCACGACGTGGCCGGCCGCCGAAAGCCGCACATCCGCGGCGAGGGCGCCCTTCTGCGCGAGCACCCGGCTCGCCACACCGTTGCCGAGCAGTTCGATGGCATACCAGCCGGGTTCGGCGCACTCGGGGAACAGCAGGCGCTCGGTGTGGCGCACGATCTGTGGTTCGTCGAAGTCGAGGCGCCGCTCGAAGTGCGGCACCAGACCGTCGAGGTCGAGATCCGCGCGGAACTCGCCCGCGCCGCCGGCAAAACGCGTCAACGGGTCCAAGCGGTAGACCTTGACGTGCAGCGTCGGCACGTTCTTGAGCTGCACGTCGAAGGCCAACGTCTCGTCCCGTCGGAACTCGCGCGGCCGCGAAGCTGGGAACCGCACCTCGACCCGGCGTTCGAGATCCAGGAGGAACTGCGGTTCCCCGAGCCGCGCTTGCCAATCCGCCAAATCGGCGCTGCCGGCCAACAGATTGGCTTCGGCCAGGAGGCGCACCAGGTAGTTGGGTTCCAATAGCCCCCCGTAGGGCCCGGGGTCCTTCCGCCCGCGCAGCGCCTGCAAGAGCAGCTCACGCACGAGCTCCGGTTCGCCGTCGACGGGCGCGATGCGCTCGTCGGGTCCGCTGATGCCGACAAGGCGCTGGGGATGGGTGCGTTCCGCCAGGTGCGGCAGTTCGAGGTAGTCGACGAGGACCGCTTCGTCGAAGACACCGCGCGCCGCGTCGTGCACCAGCCGCTTGCGAAGCACCCTCGCGCGCCGCGTCGGATCGCCCGCGGGCAGGGACTTCACGAACTCTTCCAGCCGCTGGAGGTGCGCCTCCTCCGCGGCATTGCCCGGTTCCGCCCATTCGTCGGGCGAGGGCGCGAGGCGCGCCTCGTAGGTGTCGCGGAACTCCGCGCTCTCGGCCACCTCGGGCCACGCCGCGCGCACCTCGTCCAGTTGCCCGAGGGTGAGGCGCCGATGGATCGCGCGGCTGCCGAAGCGGCTGTTGCGCTTCGCCCGCAGGTCGTGCACGACCCACTCCGCGAGTCCCGGGTAGCTGGGCCACTGCAGCTCCTCGAGCCAGCGCGCCAACTGTTCGGGCGATAGCGCCGCGGCATCGACCGCCAGGAGCCCCGCCTGGGAGAAGCTCCCGAATCCCGCACCCGTCCCCACCGAACGCGCCAGGAACGCGCTGTCCTCGAGCGCGCCGGCCGCGATCGCGGTGGGCCACTCCGTTTCGGCGGCGGCCCCCGGCGGGCGATGGTCGAACGACAGGCCGAGGTGCCTGATCCAGAACTTCCACGCCCGTTCGGGGTCCGCGTCGAACCCGACGAGTTCCCGGCGCAGGCGCAGGCGCGCGAGCAGTGGCAATGCCTGACCGCTGGCACTCCACTCCGCCGCCAGTCGGTCGAACTCCGCGAAGCGCCCCTGTTGGAGGGCCAGCAGGGCCCCGTAGTACCAACGCGATTCCGTGCCTGGCAGGAACCGTTCGACCACTTGCCCGCGGTCCTCGGCCAGCGCGAAGTCCTCCAGGTCCGCCGGCGGCGCGTTCTGCGGGGCAGCGTGGGTGATGCCGTGGAACAGCGCGGAGGCGGCGGCGAGCAGCGTGAGCAGCTTGTTATTCATGGTGGCTGGGTGGGAACGGGCCGGGTGTGCCCAAGGTTCAAACTTCGTGCCGACGCCCCCGCCCGCGATTCTCCGCGCCCACGGGCCGCCGCGCGGCTGGCCGTCCTGCGCCACGGCCAAAGCTGTTCCCCTATGGGAACGGGGTCACGACTCCGCCACCGCCACCGCCGCCGCCAGGCCGGCGTCGTGGGTGATCGTGATGTGCCAGCGGACGATGCCCCGGCGGCGGGCATGTTCGAGGGACGCCCCGTGCAGGACCACGGTGGGTGCCTCGCCAGGGGGCCGCACGACCTCGATGTCGACCCAGCGCACGCCCCGGGCCCAGCCCGTGCCGAGGGCCTTCATCACCGCTTCCTTGACCGCAAATCGCCCCGCGTAACTGTTCGCGGCGGCCTTGCGCCGGTCGCAGTAGGCGCGCTCGCCTTCCGTGAACACGCGGGCCGCGAAACGCGCGCCCCGGCGCTCGAGCACCTCGCGCACCCGCTCCACCTGGGTCAAGTCCATGCCAAGCGCGACGATCGCCATGGCCGCCGAGCATACACGCGGCGTGGGAAGTGAACCGGTTGCGCGGTGGGACGGATAGGTGGGGCCGGGTGAGCCGGGTGAGCCGGGTGAGCCGGGTGCGCGGGCCTCCAGGCCCGCCTTGGAGTGCGGGGTTGTTCCCCGCGGTGTGATTCCCCTTGGGCGCGGACAGGGCCGCGCCCCTACAGACCGCAGAACGGGGCTCGCTCCAAGGCGGGCCAGGAGGCCCGCGCACCCGGCTCACCCGGCTCACCCGGCTCACCCGGCGCACCCGGCTCACCGCGCACCCGGCTCACCGCGCACCCGGCTCACCGCGCACCCGGCTCACCGCGCACCCGGCTCACCGCGCACTCGGCCGGCGCGTACCTCGTCCGTTTCGAGACGATCAGGGCCTTAGCGCTTCGACCGTCACGTTGCCGCTGCCCGAGGAAATCGCGAGTGTCCCACCGCCCTGGCCCAGTCGGCCGCGCACGGACGTGAGGTGGTCCCGATCGGTGGCCGGGGTCATCAACCCGACGTTGCAGCGCACCTGGCCGAAGTTCGTGCTCGCCTCGAGCTCCGCACCCAGGTCCTTTGGCACACCGACTCGCACTTCGCCGAAGTCGGAGCTGATGCGCCACTCCGACCCGACGCGGCTGCCCGGCAGCGCGCGCACGTGCACGGAGCCAGCGCCGCTGTCCGCGTGCAACCCCGTGAACACACCCTCGAGGGAGAGCGAGCCGAACTGGCTCTTCGCGGCGAGATCGCCCTCGAAACCCTCGAGGCTCAGCTCGCCGCTGCCGGTACCGAGTTCGAGCGCCCCCGCGATCCCCGCGGCGCGGATCGATCCGAACCCCGTGGTCAGCTCGATGGACGTCGCGACCAGATCCTCGGCCACCACCGCGCCCGAGCCGCTGCGCGCCGAGATGCTTTCCGCCCGACCCCGGGCGATGTACACACCGCCGAACTGGCTGGAGAGCGCGAGCGACGGTCCCTCCACGTCGACCGCCTCCACGGAGCCGCTGCCCGAGTTGGCGCGTAGGCTGCCGCGGATCCCGCTCGTGATGACGGTGCCGAAGTCCGTGTGCAGTTCCGTCGTGCCGAGGTCCCCGGACGCCTCGATGTCGCCGAGGCCCGTGCGCGCGTCGAGTGCCGTGCCGGGCGGCACGAAGGCCGTGAACTCGACCCGCGGGATCAACTTCTCGCCGCCCTTGCCCGGCACTTCGAACGGTTCGCCGACGACGCGCACGTCGGCGCCGGCGTCGCTCGCCGCGAACTCGATGCGGTAGCGCGCCAACACCGCCGCCGCCTCCTCGTCCGTGCGCCCCGCCGCGGTCAGCCGCGCGACCACGTGCCCCGGCCCATCGCGTGTGCTCTCCACGCGGATCCAGGCTTGGTCGCCGCGCAACAGCAGCCGGTCGCCGGCGCCGAGGTCCAGGTCGAAACGCTCCTCGCGCTCGGCGTCCGCGCGGTAGCGGTTGCCCCCGGGTCCCACCTGCACTGTGGAGTCGCTGCGACAGGCGCCTGCGAGGAGCGCGCCGAGGAGGAGCAAGGATCGGGTCGTGGTTCCCATGGCTGTTCGGGGTGGTGGCTCGGGGGGATTCGAAGCGGCAGGCTACGCACCAGCGCTCTCGCGATTTTGGCCCGCGGGCGGCGCGAGTGTGCCGCCGAGTTCGGCGAGCACCTCCGTCGCGTAGGCCCCCGCGGGCAGTTCGAAGCAGAGCCAGGCACGCTGGCCGACGAGGGTTTCCAGGGACGCGGCCGCGAGGGGCCAGCGCAGGGGACGGCGCGCGCCCTCGAGTCGCCAGGGGCCCCGGGCCGAGCCGATGGGCAGCTCGAACTGGTCTTCGTCGAGCCCCGCCTCGGCCAACACGTCGAGCTCGATCGCGCGGGCCTCGCCGCCGCTGCTCGGGCGCAGCCGGCGGCCGAACAGCGGCGCGGTCGGCGAGAGTTCGAAGCGGTCCGCGCGGGGTTGTTCCAACGCGGCATCCTCGACCTGGAACGAGCCGCGCGTGGTGTGGAGATGGGCCACATCGCCCGCGAGCAGTCGACCGAGTTCGGGGAAGCGGCGTTCGAGCACCCGATCGAAGAGGTACGACTGGGCTGCGTTGGCCAGGAAGAGCAGCTCGGTGCGGCCAAGTTGCTCCGGCAGGCGCTCCGGCCGCACACCGGCGGCGAGTGCCTGGGCCGCGCGGCGCTCCAGCGCGAACCGGCCGGGGAAACGCCGCGCGGCGCCGTCGAAATCGCCCGCGGCCGCCAGTTCGCGGGCCTCGCGCACCGCGCCGTAATCGGATGTGTGCGGTTCGCCCACGAGCAACCGCGCGAACTCGTCTAGTCGTCCGCGCACGAGCGCCAACCCCACACGCGCGCCGCGGCCGCCGTGTCCGTAGCGCTGCGCGCCGTACCACGCTGGGACACCTACGCGCGTCAGTTCGGCGACGGCGCTCGAAAGGGTGGACCAACCCTTTGTGTCCAGTCCGTCGAGCGCCAGGCGGAACCGGTTGCCGCGGATCTGGCCGAGGCGCAGGCCGCGGGGGTGGGAGCGCGCGTCGAGCACCCGGACGTAGGTGGTGCCGGAGTCGTCGGCGGCCCCCTGGGTGGCGCCGCGCTCCACCAGCGCCCGCGCGGCGGCTTCGTCCGCACCCTCGACCGCGATCCACTGGCGTGTGGTCGCGTGCACGTCCTTGCGGCCGGCCCACGTGGCGGCGCGGGGCGGGCGACCCAGGGCCCGCGCCAGACCGTGGGCGGCTTCCTCGGTGGCGATGCCGCGCTTTTCGACCCACAGCCAAACGTGCCCGGGCTCGCCGCTGGGCTCCGAGGCGGGGCGCTCCTCCACCACGAAACTTTCGGCGTCGGACTTGGCCGTGAATCCGACGAGTAGCTCACCGGGCAGCCTCCGGGGACGGTCGTCGGCCCGGGCGGCGGGATGTGGGTTGGTCACGGGGCGGGTCACGGGTTTGGTGCGGCGGCGCGGGGATTGCCCAGAGCTTGCCAGGTTCGGCCCGGTTTGACCGCACCGGGGCGGGATCGCAGAATCCCCGGCGCCGTGGGACCCTCCGCAAGCATCCCGCGCCCCGAGGCGCACCGGCGCCGCGCAGCGGGCGCGTCGCTCCTCTTGCTGCTCGCCAGTTGGTTGGCGGCCGGGCTCCACTTTGCCCTCGAGGCCCACGACCACGACGCCTGCACCGACGCTTGGGTGCACCGCGACGCGGCCCAACTGGACCTGTGTTGCGACCACGGGGCAGGCGATGCGCACCGCGGCGGCGGCGAGTCCGAGCGCGAGCCCGATCCCGCCGGCGAACTGCACGCCGCGGAGTTTGCGGGCCATGGGCACGTCTGCGCCGTCGTGGACCTCTTGGTGCCGCTGCATGCGAGCGGCGGCACGCGTTTTGGAACCAGGGGCAAACTCCGGCACTGCGCGGGGTCGGCAGCCCCGCTCCAGGCGGTCGACGAGCGCGAGCCGCGCTACCGGTTGGCGCCCAAGGGCTCGCCGCCAGCGGCGCTCCCCCGGGCAGTCTGACCCCTTGCCGCGGAGCGTTTCCGCGCGGGGATGGGCGCGCCCACGTCGCCGCCGCCGCGGGCCTCGCGCTTCCCGATGCACCGCATCGAGGGAACGCGGGGACGTTGTGTCCAGCCGCACCGCGGGCGACGGCGGAGCACCGCTTCGACCCTCGTTCCATTTCGCTCCCATGCACACGTTCGCTGTTTCCACACGCATCCTCCGGCGCGCCGCGATGGCCGGCGCATTCCTCGGTCTCGTGCCCTTCGTGCCGCAGCCCGAGGCCTTGGCCCAGGGGCCGGCCTTCCAGTCCCCCGGTCTGCCCAAACGCTCCACGGTGGGCCAGACCACCCGCTTCTCCAACGAGTTCAACCCCGCCTTCGGTTTCGTGATCGACACGATTGCCGATTGGCTCGACCGCGACGACGGCGCTGGCGAAACGGACGACGGCTTCGACATCAAGGTGCGCCTGCTCGAGTTCAACGCGGCCGGCTACCTCGACCCCAACGCCTGGGGTTACGTCGTGTTCGTGTCCGACGAACTCGAAGCGCCGGAAGTCGAGGAGGCGGCCATCGAGCTGACCGGATTCGCCGAGCGCACCAGCTTGAAGGTCGGCCAGTTCTTCGTCGACTTCGGCAAGCAGATGCAGCAGCACGTCGAGGAACTGCGCACCGTCGAACGTCCCCTCGCGCTGCGCACCCTTCTGGGCGACGAACTGGGGGGCGCGGGCGCCCAACTCGACTGGTGGACGCCGCTCGGCGACGCGACGCCGCTGCGGGCCAGCCTGGGCGTCTTCGGCACCCTGGTTTCGGGCCACGAACACGGCGAGGAGGAAGAGGAGGGCATCGTCGCCGAGGCTCCCGAGTTGAAGGCCCTCGACGAGCTCTCCTTCACGGCGCGCGTCACGGCGTTGACCGAGGTGGGCGACTCCCAGAACCTGCAGTTTGGGGTCAGCGGGCGATTCATCCCCGAGTTCACCTTCGAGGACGAGGAGTCCGGCGTGGAGAGCTCGGGGCTCTCCAACACGGTGTTCGGCGCCGACCTGACCTGGGGTTGGGCCGACAGTACGGGCAATCGCAACGCCACGGTGGGGCTCGAATGGCTGACCTTGACGGGCGACGTGGCCGCGGAGATCGACGACCCGCTCAACCCGACCGCGCTGATCGTCAACGACGATGACGCCAGCGGGTACTTCGTCTTCGCCGATTACGGCTTCAACCTGCGCAACAACGTCGGTGTGCAGTACAGCGCGGTGGAACTGCCCGAGGAAGGCGGCACCGACGCCTCGGAGATCGAGGCGTACTGGACCCACAGCTTCACCGAGTACCGCCGTCTGCGCCTGGGTGTGAGCCAGTTGGACGTGGACGGCGGCGCCGAAGACCTGCGTGTCTACCTGCAGTTCACGGCGTACCTCGGCAGCCACAGCCACGGACTCAACTGGTGATACGCATGGCACGACACATCCTGTTGTTCCTGCTCGCGCTCACTTCGTTTGTTTTCGCCGCGCCGCTGGCGCGGGCCGAAGACAAAGTCGAGGTGGTGGCGACGATCCCGGACCTCGCCGATCTGGCGCGCCAGATCGGCGGCGATCGGGTCGACGTCCTCAGCCTCGCGAAGGGCACGGAGAACGTGCACCGGGTGGCGCTGCGTCCGTCGGGTCTCGTGGCCGTCGGCCGCGCCGAGCTGTTCTTGCAAGTCGGGCTGTCCCTCGAGCACGCCTTCGTGCCGGGCCTGCTCGAAGCGGCGCGCAACCCGCGCCTCGAACCGGGAAAACCGGGATTCGTGACCGTCTCCGACGGATTCACGGCCCTCGAGGTGCCCGGTGACGTCAGCCGCAGCGACGCGGCGGACGTGCATCCCATGGGAAATCCGCACATCAACCTCTCGCCCGCCGCTGGACGCCACATGGCGGAGCGAGTGCTCGCGGGGCTGGTTGCGGTGGATCCCGAAGGCCGCGAAGTCTACGAAGCGAACCACCGCCGTTACCTGGAGGCGCTCACCAAGGCGGAGGCCCGTTGGGCCAAGGTGGGTGAGCGTCTGCGGGGCAAAAAGTTGGTGGTCTACCACCGGGAGTTCACGTACTTCGCGGACGCCTACGGAATCGAGGTGGTGGGCGAGGTGGAACCGAAACCCGGTCTCCCTCCCACTCCCAGCCACCTCGCGGGGCTCGTGAAGGTGATCCAAGAGCACGACGTGAGAGCGGTGGCGACCGCGGGCTGGTCCAACGACCGGAACGTGCGTTTCCTCGCCGAGCGCACGGATGCGGCGGTCGTGGAGCTCCCCAGCATGGTGGGGGGGAGCAAGCGGGCCAGTTCGTGGATCGCCTTGATGGACGAGTTGCACGAACGCCTGGCGGAAGTGCTCGATCCCGCTCCGAAGGATGGTTGAGCTGCAACAAGCTCCTGTGCTCTTGCGCGCGCGCTCGGCGAGCTTCGGCTACGCCGGGCGTGCGCTTCTCTCCGGCGTGGACGTCGAACTCCGTGCCGGTGAACTGTTCGCCGTCGTCGGACCCAATGGCTCCGGCAAGACGACACTCCTGCGCGGGCTCTTGGGACTGCTGCCGCCGCTCGCGGGCGCAGTCGAATGCGACCGCCGGCGCGTGGGCTACGTGCCGCAGCGAGAGGCCCTCGACCCGCTCTATCCGCTGACGACGGGGGAGCTGGTCGAGCAGGGTGCGATCGCGCGCCTCGGTCGGTTCGGGCACGTGCGGCGCCGCGATCGCCGGGGCGCCGTTTTGGCCCTCGAGCGTGTGGGTCTGGCGGACCGCGCGTCCAGCCCGTTCGCGGCGCTTTCCGGCGGCCAGCGCCAACGCGCGCTGATCGCGCGGGCGCTTTTGATGGATCCCTTGGTTCTTTTCATGGACGAACCCACGAGTGGCGCCGATCCGGTGGCGGCTAGCGCGGTTCTCGAGCTCGTCACGTCCTTGGTGCGCGAACGCGGCCTCGCCGTGGTGCTGGTCGCGCACCACTTGGCGGCCCTGCGACCGCACACGGACCGGGCGCTGTTCGTGCACTGCGGTCGTGTCGAACGCGGAGCGCTGTCGGAACTGGACGATCCGCATCGCGCCCTCCACATCTTCCGCGGCGAGGGAGCACACTCCCCGTGAGCTTCGCGGAAGCCTTCCAGTTCTTCCTGTGGGCCATGCTCGCCACCCTGGTGGTCGGCGGCGTCGCTCCGTTGCTCGGCGGCCACCTGTTGCTGCGCCGCACGGGGCTCTACGGCCTCGTGTTGCCGCAGTTCGCGAGCGCGGGTGTGGCGCTCGGCTACGCGGTGCTGCCGTGGTGGATCGCGGTGTTCGGCCTCGGCGGACGGACGCTGGACGAGGCGTTGGCGGATCCCCACGCGGCGTCGAACGTCCTGCTCGGCTTCGCGGCGCTGGCGACCGCGGTGGGCCTCGCGGTGCAGGCCGCGTTCGCCCGCGCGCGCGCCACGGAGAGCGCTCGGGCCGTCGGAGCGTTCGCCGTGGCGGGCGCGGCCACGTTGCTGCTGTCGCAGTTGTCGCCGATGGGCGCCGAGTACGTGGATTCGCTGCTGCGCGGCGAAGTGCTCGCCGTGGGTGTGCACGAGTTCGAAGTGCTGGCCGCGGGCGGACTCGTGGCGGTTCTGTTGCTGCTGCGCTTCCAGAACGCGCTGCTCCTCTGCGGCTTCGATCCCGACACCGCGCGTGTGCAGGGGCTGTCGCTGGTGCGGCACGAGTGGGTGCTGCTCGGAGCGCTCGGCCTGGTGGTCGCAACGGGCACGCTGATCGTGGGACCGATGGTGCTTTTCTCCCTGCTCGTGCTCCCGCCCTTGGGCGCGCGCTCCCTGTCCCGCTCCCAGCGCGGCTTCTTCCGCTGGAGCGTCGCACTCGGCCTCGCATCGGCGGTGGCGGGCCTAGTCGTCTCGCTCCGCCTAGACCAACCGCTGGGCCCAGCGGTTGCGCTGGCAGCAGCCGCGCTCTCGACCGCGGCCTGGGCGCTGAGCCGCCGCCAACGCGCTCTGCCCTGACGACCCTGCCACACGATCCGGCCCCACGTGCCAGCAAGCCGAGTGCACGGCCCGAGTGCGCGGGAAGCTGGGTGCGCGGGAAGCTGGGCGTGCGGGCTGCCGGGTGCGCGGGCTGCCGGGTGCGCGGGCCTCCTGGCCCGCCTTGTTCCTGACCCTGCGTTGCGTTCTGTAGGGGCGCGGCCCCGTCCGCGCCCAAGGGGTGTCGCATCGAGGGAACTGCCCCGCGCTCCAAGGCGGGCCTGGAGGCCCGCGCACCCGGCCCGCGCACCCGGCCCGCGCACCCGGCCCGCGCACCCGGCAGCCCGCGCGTTCGGCCCACGCCACGGCCAGGGCGGAGAGTCACTCCCCGGCCCGCGGCCAGACGTGGTTCGCCAGGTCCAGGCGGCCCGCGCGCACGGGGATGCCCTCGGCCCGCAGCAGGCGGGCTTGCAGCGTGGCGGATGGGCCGCTCGTTCGGAGGTGGCCGCCGGCGCCTACCACGCGGTGCCAGGGCAGGGTGTGGTTTGCGGGCAGCTCGCGCAGCACACGCGCGACGTAGCGCGCGCGGCCCGGGAGGCCCGCTTCGAGAGCGACGCCGCCGTAGGTCGCCAAGCGCCCGCGCGGGATCGCATCGATCGTCGCGAGCACACGTTGGCGGCGCAGGTCGTCCGGATCGTTCACCCGTGCGCGGACCTAGGGCTGTCCCACGGTGACCACGATCGGCTCCGCGGCCGGAGGCCAACTCACCTTCGGCAGTGCGCTGCGGTCCCCGTCGAGCACGGACGTGTCGACGACGCCCGCCAGCAAGGCGTACTCGCCATGGGGGAGGGTGAGCTTCAGCTCTCCGCGCGAGTCCGTGAAGTAGCCCTGGTGGAACTGAACCCGGCGCGGATCGTCCCACGTCGGGCTCGGCACGACCATGCAGCTTCGGTGGGCCAGGGGCACCCCGGCTGCGTCGACGAGGCGCACCACACCGGTCGCAAGGGCGAGCGAGAACTCGACCTGGGTCGTCGCCTCGGCAACCATGTCGATGGCTGGCTCGAGGGGCACACTCCAGCCACCCTTCGCGGTGGCGGAGACGACCACGGGCCACCAACGGCCGGCGCCGACGTTCGCGAGGCGCACCACACCGTCGGCATCGGTTCGGGCCTCGACGCGTTTGCCGGACTCGAGCGAAACGATCTGCACGGTGGCTCCGGCCGTCGGCGCGCCGTCGACCCGGAGTGTCATCGTGGCGGCACCGGCGAAGTTGTCGGCGACGTCGAAGCTGACCTCGCGTCGCTCGCCTGGGGCGAGGGCCACGGTACCCAAGTCGAGCCCTCGGGCCGTGCTGTCCATGAGGTGCAGTCGGTAGGTGCCGGGGCTGATGGAACCCAGCGAGAAGCGTCCGTCGTCGGACGCGAGGCTCGTACGCGTCTCGGGGAAGCGCTGGGCGGCCAAGCGTTGGCGCGGATCGGAGGTTTCGATGTGTCCCGTCGCGTCGGTCCGAGTGACCCGCAGTTGGAAGTTCGCCAAGGAGCTCGCCGGTGGCCCGGCCACGCGCACATCCAGGCTGGCGAGCGGGCCGAGGTCGAACTCCGCGTCGACCAGCGCATCCTTCGCCAGCGTCGTGGGGCCGGACTGGACGACTCGGCCCGCTTCGTCCCAAGCGCGGATCACGTAGTCGCCGAGGCGCAGCCCGCGGAACTCGATTTGTCCCTCGGCATCCGTCTGGCCGTTCGCGCCCGAGCGGCGGCTCCACGGCGAGTCTGCCTCGGGCCCCGGGGCTGGGACCACCACGACGTTTGCGTCGGGCGCGGGACGGCCACCCGCGGCGACCCGAACTCGCAGTCGCGCATCGCTGACCAGTTCCACTTCCACCGCTCGCTCTTCGCCCGGCTCCAGCGCCGCCAGCTCGACCTTGGCCCTTTGGTAGCCCTCCCTGCGGATTTCGACACGCAGGGGCAGCGGCAGGATCCCCGTGATGGGGCCCTCTTCAGGATCGTGGCTCACGGGGCCCGTCGGGAGGTCGCGCGCGCCGGGAAAGTTCGGATCGATGTACACGGACGCCAGGGCGTCGGGCACGAGCTCGCGGCTGACGCTGTCGACGACTAGCAGTCGGAGGGCGCCGCTTCCCCGGAGGTAGAGGCGCGCGGTGCTGCCGGTCTTCAGGTTCTCCTGCCGAATGGGCTCGAGACGCGGGTCGTCGAGGACCGCCGTGTAGCGGCCGGGCTCGAGGTCGAGAAGTCGTTCTCGATCCAGTCTTCCGTCGGCGTCGAGAAGATCGATCGCGCCGGCGGCGCTCTCGAGCCGGAGCGACCCGGGCGCGAGTTGGAGCCCGTCCCGGCCGAACACCCGCTCGACCGGGTGCTCGCCCACGGCGAGCTCGAGGTCCAGTCGCCGCTGGGGATCGGGTCCGTCGTGCCGCAGCTCGAGTTCGATCGGCTCGCCCACGACGAGCTCCCGCCGCACCCCGTCCGTGCGGGCGAAGGAGCCGTGCTCGGCCCAGAATCGAGTTGTGCCCGGGGGCAAGGCTTCGACCTCGAAGCTGCCGTCTGGCGCGATCTCGACCGGATCGACGCGAAGCGCCAGGTAGTTCGTCTGCTCTTGACGCACGGGGCTGGCCTGGACGCGCAGCAACCAGCCCGCGCCGGGCGACGAACCGTCCGCGCGCACGAGCCGCCCGCGGACCGGGGTGCCCCGCGCCAGCGATAGGTCGCCGACTTCGAAGTCCGCGGCAGGTGCGGGTGCCTCGAAGCGCCATCGCCTACCGACGTGGCCGTCGTGGGACGCCTCGAGCACGATCCCTGACATGTGCTGGTCGGGCAACACCAAGTCGAAATGGCCGTCGCTGTCCGCCTCGCCCTGCAACTGCCAGCCGACGCCCCAGCCGCCCCGCACGGCGAGTCTGCTGCCACCGAGCCCGACGCCGTCCGCGTCCAGGACGCGCCCGCGCAGACGAACGACGTCGCTCTTGCCGGCGACTGCGGCCTGGGCGGAAGCCGAAGCCGCTGCAACCGCGGCCGCGCCGGCGCGGTCTTGGGGGTGGAGGGCGGGGGTGGTGGGCCCGCGCGCGGACTCCTCCGAGGCGCGCTCGGTTGCAAGTTCGTCGCGATTTGGCTCGACCGTCGTCGGAGCGGTCGTCGCGACGGGGTCCGCGGGCCGTGGCCGCGGGGCGCGGATCCAGCGATCGACCAGGATCGACGTGGCGGAGACGGCCACCAGGAGGAGCAGCAGGGCGGGGAAGGTCTTGGGCATGGTTGGAGGACCTACCTAGGGGGCAACTGCGAGCCTACCGGACCCGGGCGACAACGTGGGTAACGGGGGTGCGGGGGCCGCGTGGGGCCCTTCGGCGCGGCTCGTGAATCCGCACTTCGGGACCACAGCCCCCGCGGTCGGGCCCTCGGCCTACTGGGGGTCCACGTCCAGCACGAGCGGCGTCGTTGCGGGCGGCCAAGTCACCCGTTGGCCCCCGAGGCGGTCGCCATCGATCGCCGGGTGGTCGAGCGGGCCGGTGAACAGCACGTACTCGCCGTGGGGCAGGGTGAGGTCGAACTCGCCGCGCTCGTCCGTGCGGTGACCTTGGAAGAACGTGATGCGCCGCGGTTCGTCCCACTCCGCGCTTGGCGCGATCAGGCAGCGCAGGTTCTGGATTGGCGTTCCCGCGCCATCCACCAGACGCAGCACCCCTGGCGACGTTTCGAGTTCGAACTCAGCTTCGCTCAACTCGGCGGCGACCACCTCGATGGCCGAGTCCAAGGGCACACTCCAGCCGCCTCCGGTCGTTGTCGAGGTCACGAGCGGCCACCACTGACCGGGCGCAAGTCCGCCGAAACGCGCCACGCCCTCCGCATCGGTCTTCGCCTCGACCGCCTGCCGAGGTTCGAAGCGCACGAGTTGCACGAGGGTCCCCTCCGCCGGCTGTCCGTCGACGGCGATGGTCACGGCAGCGGAGCCGGGGAAGTTGTCCGTCAGGTCGAACACGAACGAGCCCGACGCATGGGACTCGAGAATCACCGAGCCCAGATGGGGCCCGTCGGATCCGCTTACCACCAGTTGCAAGTCGTATGTGCCGGTGCTGACGGGGCCCAGGAAGTAACGATTGCCCTCGGCGGTGGCGAGTTTCGGCTTCCCTGCCAGCCGAAAGTAGAGCGGAGACGGGTCCCGATGGTTCTCGAGGAAGGCCGAGGCGGCAAGGTCCCGCCGGCTCGCCTGCAACCGGTAGTTCGCGAGCGCGCCCTCGCCGGGCCCGACCACACGCACTTCCAGGTGCGCTGACGCGCCCAGGTCGAGCTCGGTTTCCAGCTTCGCATCCACATCCACCGCGAACGGACCCGAGTGGGCGCTGCGCCCCAGCGAGTCCCATGCGTACACGTAGTAGTCCCCCGGGAAGAGGCCGAGGTACTCGAACCGACCCTCGGCGTCCGTCGTCCCTTCGACCGCCTGCTGCCGCCGTCCGAAGCGCGGCGCGTCGCGCGTCTCAGGAGTTGGGGCGACGACGACGGTCACGTCTCCAGCGGGCACGCCGTCGCCGACGACATGCACCGCAAGCCGTGAGCGGCTGGAGAGTTCGACGTGCAGCGAGCGTTCTTCCCCCGGCTCCAGCGGATCCACGAGTACGGTGCTGGGCTCGTACCCGGGCATCCCGACTTCGACGCGCAGCGGGACCGGGAGCAGGCCCGCGATTCGTCCGTCGTCGGGGATTTCGGCGCGGAGGACTTGAAGGTACTCGGGCGGCTCCGCGGGTGCGCCTTCGACGGAGACGATCACGCTCGCGTTCGAGATCGGCCGCTGGTTTTCGTCGCGCACGTGCAGGAGCAGCGCGCCGCGTCCCCGGAGCTCGAGCCGCCGTGGGTGACCCGGTCGAACTCCTTGTAGCCGGATGGGCTCGAAGCGCGGGTCGTCGAGGACGAGCGTGTAGGGGCCTGGTTCCATGTCGTCGAACAGGTCGCGGTCGAAGAAGCCGCGCTCGTTCACGAGGTCGACGGTGGCGGGGCCCTCCAGCCGCAGGGACCGCGGCGGGAGGCTGAGGCCGCCCTCTTGGAAGATCGCATCGGCGGGCTGCGAACCGACGAAGAGGTGGAGGTCGAGCTGTCGTCCGGGGTCGGGTCCGAGGTGCTCGAGTTGGAGCGCGGTAGTCTCGCCCGCGACCAGATCGACGCGCACCTCCTCAGTGCGCGCCAGCGATCCGTACTCCGCCCAGAAACTCGTTCTGCCCGCCGGCATTCCGTCCAACACGAAACTGCCGTCCGCGGCGATGTCGATGGGGTCGACACGTATCGCCGATCCGGCCCCCCCGTCGCGCGTAGTGTGCGGGCTGCGCACACGAAGGAGCCAACCCGCGCATGGGTCACGACCGTCCTCGTAGGCGAGCCGTCCGGTCACCGCGGCGCCCGGCGCGAGCAAGAGGTCGCCCACGTCGAAGTTGGCGGCGGGCGACGGTGCGTCGAACCGCCATTCCGAGTCGACGTAACCCGCGCGGAACGCTTGGAGCACGATGCCGGACACGCGCTCGTCGGGCAGGGCCAGATCGAAGCGGCCGTCCGCGTCCGCCACGTCTTGCAACTGCCATTTCCGGCCCCACGCTCCCCGAGCAGTGATGGTGGTGCCCCCGAGTCCCGCGCCATGCACATCGAGGAAACGCCCGCGCAGACGAACGACGTCGCTCTTGCCGGCGACCGCGGCCTGGGTGGAAGCCGAAGCCGCTGCAACCGCGGCCGCGCCGGCGCGGTCTTGGGGGTGGAGGGCGGGGGTGGTGGGCCCGCGCGCGGACTCGTCCGAGGCGCCCTCGGTTGCAAGTTCGTCGCGATTTGGCTCGACCGTCGCCGGAGCGGTCGTCGCGACGGGGTCCGCGGGCTGTGGCCGCGGCGCGCGGATCCAGCGATCGACCAGGATCGACGTGGCGGAGACGGCCACCAGGAGGAGCAGCAGGGCGGGGAAGGTCTTGGGCATGGTTGGAGGACCTACCTAGGGGGGAACTGCGAGCCTACCGGAGCCGGGGGACGACGTGGGTAACGGGGGTGCGGTGTGCCGCGGCGGGGAGCGCGCAGGGGGCAGCGGAGCGTGATCGCCGGGAACCGGCCAGCCCGCCGGGTCCTCGATCAGTGGGGGGCCACTTCCAGCACGAGCGGCGCCCCTGCGGGCGGCCAGGTCACCCGTTGGCCCCCAAGGCGGTCGCCATCGACCACCGTGTGGTCGAGCGAGCCGGTGAACAGCACGTACTCGCCGTGCGGCAGGGTGAGGGAGAGCTCCCCCTGCTCGTCCGTTTGGCGGAACGACGTCACGCGCACGCGCCGCGGGACTTCCCACTCGGGGCTAGGCAACAGGAGGCACTGCTTCGAGGCCCAGGGTGCGCCGCTCGCGTCGACGAGGCGCAACGTCCCCGGCGCCGTCCGCACCGCATACTCCGCGCGCGTTTCGCCGGCGCGGACCACGTCGAACGCCGGTTCCAGGGGCACGGCCCACCTATCGGCTGCGGTCATGTGGACGAGCACGGGCCACCAGCGGCCCTCGCCCAGGCCGTCAAACCGCGCGACACCAAAGTTGTCGACGCGCGCTTCGGCGCTGGCCCTAGGCTCGAGACGCAAGAGGTGCACCACGGACCCGGCGGCGGGTACGTCGTTGATCCGAATCGTCAGGGCGGCGGAGCCGGGGAAGTTCTCGCGAAGGTCGAAGAACACTTCGCGCCGTTCACCGGCCTGGAGGGTGACGTCGCCCAACGTCAATCCGTTGGGTTTCGCTGCCAGCCAGAGACCGCCGGCGAGCACCGATCCGTCGGAGAGCAAGCTCAGGCGGTAGCTCCCTGCCCCCAAGGGCACCACCGCAAATCGATCGCCGACGGGAGCTGCGCTCGTCGCCGTCGTTTCGAACTCCCCGGGGAACGAACCGTGGCGCCCCAGAAGTTCCGCGGACACGCGGTACCGCGCGAGCAGCTCCTCCGTCGGCGCGCCGACGCGCACGCCGAGGTACGCAGCGGCGCCCACGTCGAGCACCACCTGCTTGTCCTCGCCCGCCACGAGTCGCGCCGGTCCGGCCTGCGCCACACGGCCGACGCCGTGTTGCGCGAAGAGCTGGTACAGGCCGGGCTTCACGTCGGCGAAGACCAGCTCGCCCTGCGAGTCCGTCGAGCCCGCGGAAGTCGAGGGGAAGAACACGACCCCGGGTGAGTCCGGCACCGCCGCGAGCACCACCTGGGCGTGGGACACGGCTGCGCCCGCGGCGACGACACGCACCTCGAGGCGCGTCGGCGCACCGAGTTCGACATCGACCTCGCGGACTTCGCCCGTTTGCACGAGTCCGAGCGAAACCACGGTCATCCCGTACCCCGGCGCATCGACGACGAGGCGCACGGGCCACGGCGGCAGGCCCCAGAGCACGCCGTCGTCCGGCAGCGGGCCGTGGGCGTGCAGGAGGCCTCGATTGTGGGTGCTGGGCCAGTCTTCGAGCTCCACCTGCACACGCACTTCGGGCACGGGCTCCTGCGTCGCGCGGTCGCGCACCGCGAGGCGCACCGCGCCGCGCCCCCGTGTGGTCAAGGTCCAACTGCGCCCCGGCTCCAAACCATCGCGGCGCACGGATTCGAAGCGCGGATCCTCGAACGTCACGGAGTAGGGGCCGGTTGGCAGGTCTTCGAGTGCGGCGCGGTCGATCCTGCCGTCCGGCAGCACCAAGTCGAGGGACTCGGTGGGCCCATCCAGCCGCAGGGAGCCGGGGACGAGTGGAAGGCCGCCGTGGTGGAAGAGCTCGACCGGCTCGGTGCGCACATGCAGGCCTAGGCTGCGGCGGGGATCCGCGCCCGTGTGGGTCAGGGTCACGCCGAACTCTTCCCCCTCGCGCGCCTGGACCGTCTCCCGCTCCGACTGAGCAAGGCTCGAGAATGTGGCCCAAAGTGTGAGCGCGCCGGGGGGCACACCGTCGAGCACGAACGCGCCGTCCTCCGCGATGGGCGCGCTGTCGACGTAGCCGTTTCCGCCATCGCCCTCGGTGCGCCACGTGCTCTCGGCGACGAGTTGCCAGCCGCTGCCCGGGGCGCCGCCGCGGCGATCGACCAGGCGCCCGCGCACTCGCGCGCCGCGGACCAGATGCACATCGCCGAGTTCGATCAGCGCGCCGGCGGGCGGCTCGAACCAATCCCACGACGCGCGCACGTGCCCCTCCAAGACGGCATGCAGCGCGGCGCCTTGGCCCGGCGCGACGGGAAGGGCGAGCTCGAAACGGCCCTCCGCATCCGGCGCCCCGCGTAGTTCCCACGACTCGGGTCGCGCCGCGGTCGAGCGCGCCACCAACTCGGCGCCCGCGGCGACCGTGCCCGTGCCCGTGAAGAGCCGACCCCGCACCCGCACCGGCGCGCGGCCGTGGGCTTCTTCCGCGGACCCGGGCTCGGCGGCGGCTGCAACCTGCGCGCGCTGGGGTAGGTCCTGGGGGTGGAGGGTGGGGGTGGTGGGCCCGCGCGCGGACTCGATCAGCGGTGGCGCGGTTGCAAACTCGACCGGATTTTTTTCCCCGGCGCCCGCGGCCGCCTCTGGGTCCACCGCTCGCGGGCCCGGAGTGCCAATCCATCTGCAGCCCAACCAAGCGCCCCCGGCCAGCGCCAGGGCGAGTAGCGCGAGGAGCACGCTGCGTTGGGTCATGGCGCGTTCGTGCATGGCGCGTTGGGGCATGGCGCGTTCGTGCATGGGGGCGACGGCCGGGTCGGAGGCCCTTGCCGGGCGAGCCTAGCGCCGACATTCCGGACCGTCGGTAACGGGCGCGCCAGAGGCGCGGGACCCCGGGAATCCACACCGGCCGGAAATGCCCCCGGGAACGGGGCGCATTGGTGTATATCGGTGGCAATACACCAGGCGCCAGCCCTGTCGACCCCCACGTGGACCTCCTCCTCCTCATCGACCGCAACTCCGGCACGCCGGTCTACCGCCAACTGGTGGACCAGATCCGTTTCCAGGTGGCGACGGGGGTACTGGCGGAGGGGGCGGAGCTGCCCTCCACACGGACCCTGGCTGCCCAGCAAGGCATCAATCCCATGACGATCAGCAAGGCCTACGCGGAACTGGAGCGGGAGGGGGTGCTCGAACGGCGCCTTGGTCTCAACCACGTGGTCGCAACGCGCGCAGCGGAGCGCGAGGCCGAGGCGAAGGAGCGCGCCCTCGCGGGACTTTTGGAGCCAGCTGCCTTGGGAGCGCTGCAACTCGGGCTCGGCGATGCGGAGGCCCTCGCGCTCTACGCGCGCCTCCTGTTGCAGGCCCGCAGCCAAACGACCCGTTCGACCGAGGAGCCGCGTCGATGAACAACCAAGCGGACACGGCAGCACCCCTGCTTGCCGAAGGATTGACCAAGGATTACGGCGACACTCGCGCGTTGGCCGCGGTGCGCTTCGAGCCGCCCGCCGGCTCCAGCACGGGCCTCGTCGGCACCAACGGCGCGGGAAAGACCACCTTGTTGCAGATCGCGGCGGGCCTGGTGGTGCCGACCGCAGGCACCTGCCACACGTTGGGAGTCCGGGCACACGAACTGGGCGCCGGCGAACTCGCGCACCTCGGCTACGTCGATCAGGCGGCAGAACTGCTCGACTGGCTAACCGTCGAGCAGCACGTGCGCTATGTGGCGTCGTTCCAACCGCGTTGGGATCGCGCGTTGGAGCGAGACCTGCGCCAACGCCTCGAACTGACCGACAACAAGCGTGTGGGCAGCTTGTCGAAGGGCATGCAGCAGCGACTCGCGTTGTTGCTGGCCGTGTGCCATCGGCCCAGATTGTTGTTGCTGGACGAGCCCGTGTCCGCGCTCGATCCCCTGGCGCGCATCGAAGCCCTGGATCTGATTCTCGAGCGTGTCGTCGAGGACGGCACCACTGTGGTGATCTCGAGCCACGGCCTCTTCGACGTGGAGAAAATCGTGGACCGTGTGCTGTGCCTCGACCGCGGCAAGGTCGTCGCGGATGCGGCGCTCGATGACCTGAAGGAGTCCTACGCCGAGTGGGTGGTCACCGCCCGCGAGAGTGACCTCCCGCGCGAGTTCCCCGAAACCTTCGTGCTCGTGCGCGAGGGCGAAGGCCGACGGGCGCGGTTGGCCGTGCGCGCGGGGGAGCGCGACCGGCAGGAGTTCGCGCGCCGCTACGGCGCCGATGTGGAAACGAAGCACTTGGACCTGGAACACATCTTTCCCCTGCTCGTGGGGGAACGTCGGCCGTGAGCGGCCCATCGAACTCCACGTGGATTCCGCGGCTCTCCACCGCGGATACCCTCTCGCTGGTCCGCTTGGTCGCCTCCCCGCGCACCCTCGTCGTCGTGCTGGGCGCGGCGGCCTGGACGTTGGGCGCAGGCTGGATGGCAGCGATGGTGCGCTTCGGTTCCGGAGGCTACGGCAATGCCGAGGAACAGCGCTATTTCAATGGGCTGGTGGTCGCCCTCGTGGTCTTCGCGCTGCCTGCTATGTGTGGAGTGGTCGTCTCCGAGGCGATCCAAGAGCTGCTACGCCGCCCGTTGACGAATCGATTGCCGGCGATCGCCCAGCGCACCGGTGCAGCGGCTTCGACCCTTGCGCTGCTCGTGGCCGTCGTGCTCGGCGTGTTGGGGTACTTCGTCAGTTCGCCACAGAGTCTGCTGCTCGGGCCAACCGAGGGCACGCGCCCGACGTTGCTCGGCTTTGTGGCTTTGGCTCTGCTCGGGTATCCCGCGGGAGCCTGGCTGCGTGCCCAACTCGGCCCGCGGTTCTTAGGGCTCGTGTTCTTTGCGCTGTTCCTGGGGCTCGCCTATGTGGCCCTCCCGATCTTGAACCTGGCGAGTGACTCCGCAGTCGCCGGGACTGCGATCGCCATGCTCGGCTCGGCCGGGACCTGGACTCGATTCCATCCGCGCCTGTGCGAGCGTGTGGCGAAGCTCGGCATGCCCACCACGTTTCAGTTCCTTTCCGGACTCACCGGCGGCCGCGGAGCCAAAGTGGAACTCTTGGGGGACGGGGGACTCCGACTGCCTGCCGGCGCAAGTGGCGGCAGCGTGCGCGGCTGGTGGACGGCCCACCGCTTCGAGCAGCACACGCTGCGGCGCTCCCTAGGCAAGGACTCTGGGCTTTTCTGGTTGGCCGCTGGCGCGTTTGCAGCCTGCTTCGTGGAATCGAGTTTGAAGACTCTGTTCGGGGTGGAAGGGACGATTTCCGTCCTTGGGATCGAAGCGACCGGAAGTACGGCGCGCGACCTGCTTGGCGGAGTGAGGGGTGGGCTCGACCTTGCGTTTGAATCCGCCCTGCGTGGGGCGCTCTTGATCGTCGGCGGCAGCGTCGTCGTGGTCGCCCTGCAAGCCTCGGCGCCGCTGCTTGGACGCTTTCCGTACCCGATTGCACGGCGGCAGCGCGCTTCCCTGACGATGCTCGTGGCGGCGCGCACGCTCGCCGTCTACCTAGCGCTGTTCGCAGGGGTGGCGCTGCTCGCCAGGGTCTGGATCTTGCCGCTCTTGGGCGTGGATTCGGCGCCTGGAGTACCGCCCATCCTGAGGCTGTTCCTCGTGCAGTGCGCCCTCTTCGTGCCCTACCTCTTGCTCTCTCTGTGGACACGGGACCGGTTGAGGCGCGGTCGGCGCTGGACGAGTTTTGGCCTGCTGGTCTTGGGCATGGTTCTGCTGTTCGCGAGCGCAGGCAGCCTCCAGCATTGGGCCGATGCAGACCTATGGAACTCCTGGTGGCAGGTGAGCCTCTGCCTGATCGGAGCCCTGGTATTGGGCTTCTCGCTGCTCGCCGTCGTCCTTTCGCGCTACTACCGGCGCTGCGATCTAGTCTGACAGGCCGAGAAAAAATCGGCTTGGCTGGAGCGACGGCCCTGTCCGGTGCCGCCTGGCCCAGCGCCTAGCGGTGCTGGTGCGGCAGAGTGCGGGAAGTCCTCGGCCGGAGGCCGAACTTTTTCCCACACTCTGGGGGGGGCGGGCGTTCTACTCCCGCCATGCAATCCGCCGGCGAACGGTTCCGCGCCCCCAACCTGCGTGTCACGGCGGCTGCTCTCGTCGTTGCGAACCTCGTGCCGCTTTTTGGCGCCCTGTTCCTCGACTGGAGCGTCTACGAGCTGATGGCGCTGTTCTGGTTCGAGAACTTGATCCTCGGTGCGATCAACGTCGTGCGCCTCCTGACCGTCGCGCCCACGGACAAGGTCCCTCTTCCCGCGAAACTCTTCCTGGTGCCGTTCTTCTGTGTGCACTATGGGCTCTTCACCTTTGTGCACGGCACGTTCGTGGTGTCGCTGTTCTCCCGCGACTCCGTCTTGGGGGGCGGGTCCTCGGGCGGGCTATCGGTGCCCGCGCTCGCCGATGTGTCCTTGCTCGCGTTGGTGGGATTGGCGGCGAGCCACCTGATTTCGCTGGTGGTGCACTGGTTCCGGGGCGGCGAGCGCCGCCGCGCAACGGCCCAGCTCCTGATGTTCCGGCCCTACGGCCGTGTGGTGGTGCTGCACGTGGTGATCCTCGCGGGTGGCGGTCTGGTGCTCGCCCTCGGTGAACCCATCGCCGCGTTGGCCCTGCTCGTCGTGCTCAAAACCGCGACGGACCTGGTGGCCCACCGATTGGAGCACCGCAAGGTCCACGCCGAACCATCGGCCGCCGCCGCGACCTAGAGCCGGACCGTGCGTTCGACCTCGCCCGTGCGGCAGCTTCGCACCACCACACGCAGTTCGCCCGAACCGCGCACCACCAAGCTGACACGCGTGCGGGTCGAGTTGCCGCGGCTGCGCGGGAAGAAGAGTGCGTGGGAGCCGCTCCAACGACCGCGGCCCCAGCCTTCGAGGTGCCCGAGGTTCTTGCGCACGTCGTTGCCTTCCACCTTCAGCCCCCTGCCACCCGCTTCCAGGTGCAGCGGTTCGTTCCAAGACAGCGGCTTGGACGATTCGAGGCCGTATGTGGCCAGGTAGCCGAGGTTGACCACGTCGAGTGTCACGCGGTGCACACCCGGCGCGAGTAGTTCCACCGTGGGCTCGGCGAGTTCGACGCGCGGGCACAGCGATGCCACACGCAGGTACAGCGCACTTTGGCTCCGGCAGATCTCCGCCAAACGGTCGCGCGGCGGGTTCCAGATGCCAAAACGCGGGTCCACACCTCCCACTTCCACCTTGCCGAGCTGCGGGTGCTCGAAGGCGCGCCAGGGCAACACGATGTTGCTGTGGTTGTGTTGTTTGTCCCAGGCCGCGAGCTGCTCGAGGTGCTCGCGATCGAGTTGCGTGTAGCGGTCCACAAAACGCTCGCGCTTGGGCAGGCCGGCCTGCTCGAAGATGTCCCACAGCTCGCAGACCCACGCGAAGGCACCCCGCTGGTGGTACGCGAAGTCCGAAAGGTCCCCGTGCAGCGGCTTCTCGGGCTCGTACAGGAACTGGTGGAAGCCGCTGACCGTCGGGTAGCCGGTCAACTCCGTCGCCCACTCTTCCAGTTGTTGGAAGAGCGCGCGGTCGAAGGGCGCCAACTTCGTGTCCGGTGCCGCGCCGAGGGGCCGAATCAGCACACCGCCGAAGGTGTGCAGATTGAGCCACGTGAAGAGGTTCGGCAACGCCGTCGCGGCTTCCACCACGGCCCGCGATTCGGGCTCGCTCAACGGGTAACGGCCAGCGCCGGCTTGGGCGGGTTCCGGCGCCCAGTGGTAGGGGAAGTTGCGGTTGAGGTCGGGCTCGTTGTCCGAAAGGAAGTAGGGATCGGGGATGTGGTGGCCGTCGAAGTTCTCGATCGTGCCTTCGGGGTACAGCCGGTAGAAGGGGCCCACGTCGTCGATGCGCCGCGGTACCAAGAGGTTCGGGTGCACCTTGGACGCGACGAACTCGCCCGTGGGATCCTCTTGGCGCATCACCAGCGCCAACCCATCGCCGTCCATGTCGTGTGCGAGCCAGCGCGGAGCCTCGCGGTTCGCGCGCGCTTCCCGCGGCACCGAGCGCACGTACGCTCCCGTCGTCAGCACCGCTTCCGCTCCATCGGGCGACATGCGCGGCACCACGTGCATGTGGATGTGGCGCAGCGCCTCTTGCACGGGGCCAGCCACGTGCGGCACCGGCTCGCGGAGGTGCACACGCAGCACATCCTCGGCAATGGCGAGCGCCACCGACGAACCCGCCAACTCGGCCGCGTGCATGTTGCCGTCGACCCAAGCCGCGGGTTTGGGCGCGCTGAGGTCCGCGCCGATGCTGAACATCCAGATCTGGCGGCCTTGCGGCGTCGTGCCGATGCTCTTGAGGCGCGTGCACTGCGGGTAGGCCGCGGCCCATGCCTCCAGTTGGGCGGTCAGCTCGGCGTAGGACAGGTATTCGCTTCGGAAGCCGCGGTGCAGGGTGTCGAGGGCGGGCATGGGGCGGAAGCCTAAGGCGCGCCGGTGCCCTCGGTCCACAGGGTTGACGGGGAGCCCCAGAACCGGACGGCCGGGCGGGACTTCGGCCTGCGCCCCTGGTGCGCGGGCCGCGCGCGGACCAAAAGCGCGCATGGAAAGCGGCGACGCATTCGAAGGGCGTGCCTACCTATTGGTGGGTGCGAGCGGTGGCATTGGCAAGGTGGTCGGTGAGCGGCTCTGGTCGCGTGGCGCCAAGCTGTTCGTGGCAGCCCGGGACGGGGCGCGGCTCGAGCCCCTGGCCAGCCGATGGGGCGCGCCGATGGCGACCTTCGACGCGGGAGATGGCGACGCCTTCGACCGTGTGGCGACCCAGGCCCAGGAGGAGCTGGGCAAGTTGGACGGCATCGTGTGCCTGGCGGGCTCGATCCTGCTCAAACCGGCGCACCTGACCAAACTCGACGAATGGCAGGAGGTGCTGCGGCAGAATCTGCACACCGCCTTCCACGCGGCGCGCGCGGCGGGGCGGCTCATGACCAAGGAGGGCGGTTCGCTGGTGCTGATGAGCTCGGCCGCCGCGCAGACGGGGCTCGCGAACCACGAGGCGATTTCCGCCGCCAAAGCCGGCGTGATCGGCTTGGTGCGCTCGGCCGCGGCCACCTACGCATCCAAAGGACTGCGTGTGAACGCGGTGGCGCCGGGACTCGTCGAAACACTCCTTGCGGCGCGCATCCTCGCCAGCGAAGCGGGCCGCAAGGCCAGCGAATCGATGCACCCCCTGGGCCGTGTGGGGCGCCCGGAGGACGTGGCCAGCGCCGTGATTTGGTTGCTGGATCCCACCAACGATTGGGTCACCGGACAGATCCTGGGTGTCGATGGTGGTCTATCGGGCGCCCGCGCGCGTTAGGCTGCCTCCATGGGGCATCAGGTGTTCGAGCGCGGCGTGGATCTGCCCGTGCCGCGGGAAGAGGCCTTTGCGTGGCACGGCCGCGAGGGCGCGTTCGAGCGATTGGTGCCGCCCTTCGAGCCCGTTTCCGTGCGCGCGCGCACCGGCGACGGCATCGAAGCAGGTGCCACCGTGGAACTGGTGACGGGCAAGCCGCCGCTCGCGCTTTCGTGGCTCGCGCGCCACACGGTGTGCGAGCCACCCGCGCGTTTCGAGGACGTGCAAGAGCGCGGTCCCTTTGCGCATTGGCACCACCAACACATCTTCGAGGAAGCGGGCTCGGGGCGTTCGCGCCTCACTGACCGTGTCGAGTACGCGCTTCCCGCGGCGCCCCTGGGCGGTTTCTTCGCCGGTTCTTTCGTGCGCAGCAAGCTGGACCGCATGTTCGAATGGCGCCACGCCACCACGGTTTTCGATCTCTTGGCCCACCAAAGGGCCGCAAAGGCACTCTCCTCGCGAGGGCAAAGCACCATGCGCATCCTCATCACCGGCGCGAGCGGGCTCGTGGGTTCGAGCCTCAGCGCGTTCCTCACCACCGGCGGCCACACCGTCGCACCGTTGTCGCGCTCCGGCGGTCGCGGACCCACCTGGGACCCCGCGGCGGGCACCATCGACCGGGCGGCACTCGAGGGGTTCGACGGAGTCGTGCACCTTGCCGGCGAGAGCATCGCGGGCGGCCGCTGGAGCGCGCGCAAAAAACGCGCGATCCGCGAGAGCCGTGTGCAGGGCACTCGCCTCTTGGCGGAAGCGCTCGTGGGGCTGGACCGTCCGCCGTCGGTGTTCGTCGGCGCGTCCGCGGCGGGTTACTACGACGAACGCGGCGAAGAGGTCCTGACCGAGGAAAGCGCGGTTGGCAACGGCTTCCGGGCGGAAGTGGCCGCCGAATGGGAAGACGCCGCGCGCCCCGTGCGCGATGCGGGCATCCGGCTGGTGCATTTGCGGTTCGGCATCGTGCTCGACCCGCGTGGCGGCGCGCTCAAGGAGATGCTGCTGCCCGCGAAACTAGGACTAGGCGGACCACTCGGTTCGGGCAAACAGTGGTGGAGCTGGATTGCCCTGGACGACGTGCTCGAGTTGGTGCTCGCGGCGCTCACGGACACCAGCTTCTCGGGTCCGTACAACGCCGTTGCTCCCGAGCCAGTGCGCCAAGCCGACTTCGCGCGCGCTCTGGGTCGCGCTCTATCGCGCCCCTCCTTCGTGCCCACCCCCGCCTTCGCTCTGCGCCTCGCCCTGGGCGAACTGGCCGACGCCCTCTTGCTGTCGAGCGGCCGCGTCGTACCCGCCCGCCTGCTCGAACGCGGCCACCGCTGGCGCTGGCCCGAACTCGAACCCGCACTGCGGGCTATGCTCGGCAGCGGCTGACGTGTGTCCCAAGGTCGTGGGTGCGCGGAAGTTGCGCCGACGCGAGTCGCATCCACGCCACGGCGAGTTCCTCGCGAACCGCCGGGCCCTGGCCTGCGTTCGACAGGACATCGCGCGCTCCCTACACCTCCGAGGTTCCCGATGATCGTCGCCTCGCTGCTTTGGTTCGCCCCAATCGCTGGGGGTCAGTTCATCATCGAGGCGACGTTCCTGGACCCGGCCGAACACCGGGCGCCGAGCGGCGAGTACGTCCTCTACCTCAACCCGAGCACGCCCGACGGGGCAGGGCCGGCGCAGTACCGATTGTCGCACCGCGGCGCCGTCCTGTGGGACACCGAACTGCCCTTCACCCTGCGCGAACTCGGGGTAACGGACGCGGGGTTCACGGTGGGGTACGGCCTCACCAATGGCGACAGCCTCCGCGGGCAGGTCGTCGTCGCAGTGATCGCTTCGACGGGCGATGTTGTCCTCCGCGAGCGCACGAGGATGACGGAGAGCCCGTTCTTTGACGCCCTTTCCAAACCAGCTCCGCAGGGGCTCGTGCTCGACGCGGATCAGAAGAAGTTCTCCGTGCGGATCGCCGACCCTGACCTCAACCGCGGAGTGGAGCGCTGGTGGCGGTACGCGCTCCCCGACGGCACACGGCTCGAAGAGCTGCGTCCCCTCGAGGCGATGGGACTCAAGGACAACGAGCAACTACGTCTCATGGACGCCCGAGCGGTGCCCGGCACGGACCTTTATCTCCTGCACTGGTGGCACCACAACTTCGCGGACCGCTCGCGCGGACTCTTCGGCGACGGCGGCGTATTCACGCTGATGGCTCCCGACGGCAAAATGGTTTGGCGCCGAGATCTGCCCCTCGACTACACGGTGGATGGGGATGGGAAGGCCGCCGAAAACCTCGAGCGGCTCGTGCAAAAACTCGGCGCCATACGCCACACGGGGAACGGGGGGCACTTTGTTGTCTGGTTCGTGCGCGAGTCTGCGGAGGTGACGTTTGCTGTGCAACGCAGTTCCGAGAGCGAGCCAGGATGGGCCGTCGGGGAGGTGGAACGAAAGCCGTTCATCCCGCCCACGCCGTCGGCAGAGCCAATCGCAATTGCGCCGGCGGTGGTACTTGCACCGATCGACTCCGTACAACTGGTCCCGGCCTCCGCTCGACCACTGGACGCGTCCGCGAACCGTGCCATCGTCGACGGTCGCATCTGCATCCAGGACCGTTCCACTGCCGCGCTGCATGTGTGGCACGAGGATGGCGCCCTTGTGTGGATCGGCGAGGTCGAACCCGAGGATCCGCAGTCCGTGCAGTGGCTTGGCCGTGTCGCCGCTGCTCCGGATGGCAGTCTGTGGGCCGAGGCTCGCGACGATCAGTACCTCGGGTGGGATCAGCAAGGTGCGCGCCTTGGGTTCTGCTCCTTCGACCTCCACCCTTTGTTCCCACCCACTGGCGATCACGTGTGGACCTGGGGGCGGCACTGGGGACTCAGCCTGCGGGAGGAGAGTGGTGCGGAACTCGTGCGCGTCGCACGGCAGCCAGACAACCGTTGGCTCCGCGGGATCCAGAGCGCTGTCTTCTTGGACTCAGGCGAACTCGCAGTACTGTCCGGCACGCACGTGTTCATCTACTCCGCCAGCGGCGAGCCACTACGTTCGATCCCCGTCCCCGTCGAACCAGAGGGCCAAGGCATGCAAACACGAGGCGACTGGCTACTGCTTTCGGAAGCGCGGCCTCACGTATTCCTTGTTCGCCGTTCGACGGGAGCGGCTCTGCGATTTCGTCCGCCCGCCGCGGGGGACGACGAGAACTGGACCCATGGTTTTTCCGCGGATGGCAAACGGCTCTTGAGCCTCCACGCGGCAGGCGGGAAGTTCACACTGCATCGTTTCGAGCTGCCGTAGGTGCCACCGAAACGTACCCGCGGCCGCCCCCTGAGGGGACGGGGTGGCGGACGGGGCGGTACGGGTTACGATGTGCACGTCGAACGGGCGCCCCTGCCCGCACCAAGGCCACCCAGCACCGAAGGATTCCCGTGCAAACGCTAGGCGAGCTTAGGACTGTGAGTCGATCGGCGCGATCCGGACGTCCTTTCGGTTGGCTCGCGCGCGTTGGGAGGGGCTTTGCCCTTGTCCAGCTCGCGCTTCTACTCGCGTTCCTCGCGGTGCATCGCTACGGCGGTCAGGGCGCGGCGGACGCGGAGACCGGGATCTACTTCGCGAGCGTGGTGTGCGCTTGGGGCGGCATCGTGTACGCCCTGGTTCTAGCGGCCGTCGGCACGACCGGCTCCCGGTCCGGCCTCATCTGGACCGGCGCCATCCTTGCGATCGTCGGGTTCGTCGGCATCCTCGTCACCGGAACGGTGACACCGAAGTTCCTTCTCGGTACCTGAGGAGCGTGTGCGTCTCGCCGTTGTCCTCGAGCGTGGTGACGACGGGAAGCGCGTCGCCAACGAACGTGGCCGCAGGTTGCTGGCAAGCCGGTGCGGAGCGGTCCAGCCGCCGCGCTCGGCGAGGCAGGTCAGAAGTGGTAGAGCACACCCAACTCTACTTCGACCGAGAAGTCCTCGCGGGCGATGGGACTGTCTTGCACGTCGCTGCCAAAGAGTTGGACTTCGAAGCCGGAGACGATCTGGAAGTGCTTGCCCAGGAAGCGACGGTCGACGACGCGCAGGCCGGACGAGCGGTATCCGCCATCCAGGTCCGTCGCCGCCAGTCCTGAGGCGGCCGCCTCGGATGAGTTGATTCCGAAGTCTCGGTTCAAGTTGCTGCTGTCGGCAAAGGTCGAGTAGAGGAACACTTCGGTTCCACCGCCATCCTGACGGGCTCCGAACCGGTGTCCGGCAAAGAGGAAGCCCAACGTGCCGAAGTCGCTGTTCCCCACCGAAATCCGAGTGCCGATGTAGTTGCGCCACTCGCTGTCGAAGAAGTACCGCACCTCGCCCGTGGCCGCGAACTCATCGTCGCGCTCCTCGAGGCCGTCGAGATTGCCGTCATCGGAATCACCCTCCTCGCGTTCGCCATCCAAGCCCAGATCGACCTGGAAGTACCATCGATCCATCTGGCGCGTCGTCCAGGAGAGCTCCAGACCCTCCCAAGAGAAGAGGTGGTTGCCCGTTCTCCACTGGATGGAAACGGCCGGATCGACTTCGAACTCGTATTCGTCCGAGCCCGAATAGGCGTTCTCGTATTCGACGCCCAAACCGAGGGCAAAACCCCAACCGCCGCCGCGGGTGAAGTCCGGGGTGAACGGCAGCGGAAACAGCGGCCCATTGCTCTCCGCTTGGCTTGCAGTGGGACTGGCGCCGATCCACGCGTCCGCCAGGGGGACACTCTCGATCCGTGCCGAGCCGTCTCGAGGCACTGCTTCCGTCGAGAAACTCGGAACCGCGGACAAGAGGATGAGCGAAGCGAGGTGGTGGAGCATCCGACGGACCTTCCTTCCATGGACGTGCGTGCGATCCTAGCCGAGGGTACGAAGGTACGTTCGACCGCGGGGGCGCGCAACTTCGTTCCGACACGCGGGAACCCGATCGATGGACCGCCGACCCGGCTCCTGCGCGAAGCGGCGCGCGTTGGTAGCCACCGCGCGGTCCGGCGGCTAGCGTCCCCGGACGAGACTCGCGCGATGCAGATCCCGGAAGGTAAGCACAGGACAATGCGTTGGGTCCTCGCGCTCGCAGCTCTTGCGCTGGGGCTCGGCCTCTTGGCGACGAGGAGCGCTCTCGTGGGGGACGCTGGGGACGTCGCTCCTGCTTCGCGGCCAGACGCGAACCAGGCAAGTGGGACCTCGCTCGCTGCCGCGAGCCACGCGGAAGCATCAGCCGATGGCGCTGCGGAACGTCGAGCGGTCGGGGCTGCCGCCGGCGGGCCGGCCAGGAAGGAGGATTTGCCTATCGTCGTCGAGGAGCCTTGGACCGTGCGGGTCATCGATGCGCTCACGAAGGCAGACGTGCCGGTGGTGGAAGTCGTGCACGTCGATCGGACGGCGGCGCAGTTGCCCACGCCGCCGGAACCGCCGGTCGAGGGATCCACCGCGGCGCGATCGGAGGCACCGCTCGCGTTGCGGGGCACCCCGGGTCGCGTGTACTGGCTGCGCAGCGAGGGGTACGCGTGGGCCGCGTTCGAGTGGGACCGGCGAACGTACCTGGGGCACGTGGTGCCGTTGCAGCCGCTCGGGGCGATCGTCGCGAGCTGTGATTGCGGAACCCACGAACTGGAGCTAACAGCCGTGGACCGCGAACTGGGTACCCGCGAAACGTGGTCGGCGGTGCCGGGGACACCGGGTCCGGCCCTGCGCGCCGGCAGATGGTCGGTCCGTGCCTCGTGGATCGCCCACGAGGTCGAGTGTTCCGTCGATCGGGATGTGGACGTGCCCGCGGGTTCGCTCTCGGTGTCGTTCGACTGTGCCCGCGGTGCGAGACGGCTGTGGGTCCGCGCGCGCGGTTTCGACGATGTGCGCAGCGCGGAACTTCATCGATTGGACCTCTGGCGTGAGGGCTCCGGGGGAACCATCGAGGTCGACGCGGCGCCGCACGTCGAGGCCGCGCCGTTCGGTTGGGAGCTGCGCTGGGAGCGACTCTCGCCGGCGGTCCATCTCGTGAAGCTCCCCAACGGGGTCCTTTACCCCGTGGACCTGACGCTTGGGGACGGCGACCTGACGGTGGCCCTTCAGGACAGCCATCCGCGCGTTTTGCGTTTCGTGGATCGGCGCACAGGCGACCCGGTCGCGCCAAAGTGGGTCCGTTGGACTGCGATCGCCGGCGGACTTGCGGAGCACACGAAGACGATGCTGCCCGAATCGGGAACGATGCTGCGGGGCAAGGCCGAGTTGTCCTTAGCGATGCCAACCGGGCACGTGCATTTCCTCCTGGATGCCGGGGCTGGGCCCCGAATCGGCGCCGCCGCCGTGCCGTCGGGTGCGTCGGAAATCGAAGTGGAGATTCCGGGTGGATTCACGCTCGAACTGATCGACGTGCCGCGGGGTGTGCCGCGTTGGTGGCTGGACGAGTTCGAGCTGCTATCCGCGGGCAGCACTCTTCGCGCCATCCGGTCGCACTATGCCGGCCGCACGGACGTGTGGGGTGCGATCTTTGCGGAGGTGCGTCCGGACGAGATTCTCGTTCCGCCCGCACCGGGTTCGAACGAGGGGGAGCGCATCGTGCCTGTGCCCGAGTGGGCCGAAGCCGCGTCGCTCGGTTTCGCCGGCGGCGTGACGTTTCGCTAGCGACCGCGGAAGATGTCGCGCTCCGGCAGCGCGCCGTGCTCGTTCGGCTGCCAAATCGGGAATCTCCGACGGAGCCGAGGGGGACTTGCGCCGTGAGTGTGTGGGCCCGCAGTGGGCCCGATGTCGGCCGGTCACGAGGCCGTGCTCGACACACTCCGTTCGTCCCAGTGGGCCTTCGGGCCATGCACCAGAAGTAGAACCATGAAGAAACTCGCACTGTCTCTCGTCGCGGTCACCGGTCTGTTCCTTGCCTTCGGTCACACCCTGCGCGCCTCGAACGCCGCAGACTTCGGAGCGGCTCCGAAGTCCATGTTCGCCGAAGGCGACGAAGAAGAGCCGGTGGAGGAGCCGGAAGAAGAAGTGCCCGGCGCAGGCACGATCGAAGCCTGCGGCGACGCGCCCGGCGGAGATCCGTCCGTGGAGATCAAGAAGGGTGGGACCGCACCTGGCAACATCAAGGTCACGAGCGTCACTATCAATGGCGTGACGATCCCCCCGAGCCAGTACACGGTCAACGACCAGAACACGACGTCGCCCGAAGTTGTGTTCCACAACCCGACACCCGGTGCCCCCGCCAAGGGCGCGAAGGTCTGCGTCTACGGCACCACGAAGGACGGCGACAAGGAGCACGAGGGCAAGCTCGATTGGTGATGGGCGGTCTTTGAGCTCGAACACCGAGCTGCTTGCCAGTGCGAGTCCCGCCGCTCTTCATCGTGCGGCGGGACCTCGCCTTGGATGCCCCACCAGGCACGTTGTCGCCGCGCGAACCCGATCCAGGACCATCCGCCACCTGCCATGCAACACAAACCGCTCGCTGTGCTCATGCTTCGCATCGCCGTGGCGTCGTTCTTGGTCCTGACCGCGGTATTCGTCTACGCGACTCTGGGCGGTGAAGAGATCGGGCCGCACAGGGCAGACGCACCCGTCGCCCGGGCCGACGAAGTGGAGTCGACGCCGCCCTTTGCGATGCTGGCGACCGACGTCGAAGGCGTCGTCGGGGTTCCGGCCACGGGGAACTCCCTCAGTCGGGCCGAGCAGGGCCAAACGTGCCGCATTCGATCCGCGGCGGGCGTGTCGCTCGAGGAGCTGCGATGGCGAACGATCGACGCCCAGGGGGCTCCGAGCGACGAATGGCGCGCGGTGCCGTACCGCGGCGGTGAGTGGCTGCTGCCACTCGAACGACTTCCTGTCGAACTCCGCGAACCCATGCACGCACCGCACGTGCTCTCCAGGGATGCGCGGGAGGTTTTGCTGGAGCCGCGCGCGATGCTGACGTTGCGCGCCGAGAACAGTGCCTCCGCGCTGCCCGTCGCGACAGAGTCCTTCGCCTTCGCAAGGGGGACCCTGGGCGCACGAGTGACGCGACGCCTAGGCGAGGTCGTCGTCTTGGCCGATCCCGGTGCCGGCATCCATTTCTCGTTCCAACTCGCGGGCGGCTTCCAGGCGGAGGCCGAATGGTGGCCCCAAGCGGGCGCGCGCGACGAATGGCTGCTTTCCGAGGCCCTGGGGACGCCGCTCGCGGACGCGGACCTCGAGTTCCTGGTCGACGACCGTCGGATGGGCGACGCATGGCAGATCGAGCTACTTCTCGAGCCGCTCGATTTGCCCGCGGCGCTGGAAGTGAGCCTGGCGAATGGTCGCCTGCGGCTCACCGAGCGAATCGAGTTCGCCGATCCGCAGTTCCTCGGCGAAGGTCTTTACCGGATCTCCGGCGTGCCGATTGGACGCCAATACCAGCTCTACGCAGTAGCGCACGATGGCAATGCCGTCGCGCGGTCGGCGTTCCGATTCGAAGGTCAGTTCGTGGCACTCGTGCCCGTCGCCGTGCCCGGCTTCCGCGCACAACTTGTCGATGCGCGAAGCTCCCTGTTGCTGACGGACACGGCCGTGCGACTCGACTTCAAGTTTGGCGATGACGAGTGTCGCGACGGGCTGTGCGTGTGGAATGGTTACACGAATGCAAGGTCGGACTCGGAGGGTTCCCTGGAGTTCGCCAGCCTGCAACACGTGCGCCTCATCTCGGATGCAGCCTGGCCGCCCCCGCCGCGCGGGCGCGCTTCGGTGTCCGTGGCCGGATACCACACCGCGTGGATCGAGTTGCTCGCGCCAACGGCCGGTCCCGATACCTGTGACCTGGGGACGATCGAGCTGCGCCCTCTGGAACCGGACCTGCGTGTCGTGGACGTGTCCGACGAGGTGGCGAAGGTGGGCGACGCGAGGTTGCACTTCGGCGGCTTCGGTCACGCGCGCACCGTAGACGTGCACGTAACCGTCGACACGAGCGGAGCATGGGCACTGTTCGTCGAGGGCGAGGAGGATGCGGAGACGCTGCGCGAGCTGAAGAGCTCCCGGAGACTCGCGTTGACCCAGGGAGGATCGGGCTGGCGTTGGCTGCAGCGGGATGGCGATCTCTGGCGAGAGGTCCCGTCGTCCTCGCTTGAGTGCTGGGTGTACGCGGGCGACGAACGCGCCGGCAATGGACGCATGCTGCTGCGCTGGGGGGAACTGGAAGTCGACTTTGGTCGTGCGCCCCGCGGCGACGGTAGGGCGGTGCGCTTGAACGCGCCCGCGGACGGTCTTTTGCTCTCCGCGGGCGGGCGTTCCGGCACGCCACTCCCGCTCACACAGGGCGCGCGCATCGACCTCTGACCCTGGCGGCCAGGTACGGCGACGGACACCGCGCGAGGCCGCCCGGCCGCCCTCAACCGAAAAGGTCGGCGGCGAGCAGGTGCTCGGCAATCGCGTCGGCGGCCGCTTGGGAGGGATGGGCCCAGTCGCCGGGGGATTCTTGGATGTCGATGCCGCGCGAGAGAGCCGCTTGCAGGGGCTCGAGCAGGTCGTGGTGGCGCACGTTGGCGCTGCGGCAGGCGGCTAGCGCGAGTTGGTGCCAGCGGCGCAGGGTGGGGGAGGTGTCGGCTTCGGGCTGGAGTGCGGGGAGCACCAGGACGTCCAACTCGATGCCGCGCTCGCGGCACAGGTCGGCCAGGTGCGCGAGGGCGCGTTCGTTGGCCTTTGCACGGCTGCGCTCGTCGGCGCGCTCGAACAGCGCGTCCATCGTGTAGCGCCAGACGAGGATGTGGTCGTAGCCGTAGGTCCAGCGTGTGGCGCGCCACGGTGGCTCGCTGTAGTAGACCCGCTGGCCGAAGGGGTCGGTGAACTCGACCGGCGTCGACTGGTAGTCGTTGACGTGGAACGTGAGCACCACGTGGTCGGGGTCGAGCGCGAGGGTGTGGTGCTCGAAGTAGCGCACGGCCTGTTCGAGGTCGAAACTCTCCACGCCGCCGTTCCACCACTCTCGGGTTGCAGCGTCGGCGCGTTGTTGCAGGGCGCGCACGATGCGGCCGCGGGCGGTCACGGAATCGCCGATGAAGAGGATGCGCTCGGTGTCCGGGCCCTTCTCGCGCGGGTAACTGTTGTAGAGGGCGCCGTCCGGGCCGTAGTCGGGCCCGCCGAGCACCGGGCGGAAGCCGAATGGGACCACGAGCACGAACCGCGCGGGTTGGGAATCCGCGCCTTGGCCATCGAGCTCCGCAGGGACCTCCTCGGGCGCATCCGTGACGATGCGCAGTCCGAACTCGAGCGCCGCCAGGGACACAAGGGCCACAAGCAGCGCGAGTGCGCCGCGCGCGGGACGGGTGCGCTGACGGACCATGGACCTCAGGCCGGTTCGATCTCGACGAGGTCCGTGCCCTCGTCCACTTCCATGCCGTCCGACACCAGCACACGTAGCACTTTGGCGCGTTCTGGCAACGCGCCGCCCGGACGGTAGGCCACCTGCCCGAAGGTTTTCATCACCTCGATCAGACCCAACGCGGAGCCCGCGGTCAGCAGCGTTCCGGCGGCGGCGTAGGCCGGCGCGTCGGGCGCGGGGCGCGACCAGAATCGACCGGCGTGGGGCGCGCGCACACACAAGTTGCCGTGGGCGGTCGGCGCCTCGGTTTCGACGACGGCGGCGCCCGGTTCCAGCGCTTCGAGTTGGTAGACGACCTCGCCGTAGCCCACCGGCGCGGACAGTTCCGCGGGTGGCGTCGACACGATGCGCCCTTCCACCCCTTGGGGTACGAGCAGTTGGCGCGCGCGGCCGAGGACCAGCAGCCAACCCGCACCCTGGCCGGCGACCAGGACACTGCCCTTCGGGGCGGCCGCCTGCAGACGGCCGACGAGCGGCGCACAGAGCACCGTGCGCTCGCCGTCGCGGCGCAGGATCAGTTCGATTCCTCTGGTGCTCGTCATGGGATCAACGCGGTTCGGAGAGGGCCGCAAAGTCGTGCAGGGACCAGATGCGCGGGTTCTTGGTGCGACGGTACCCTGCGGATTGCCACGCGCACTCGGCGAGCACCTCGAGCCAGGCGCGCAGCTCGCCCACCGCCACGATCTCGTCCGTGTCCATCTGCGCCGCGGCGCGGTAGGGGTCCATGTCCTCCTCGATGCGCTCCTCGGTGCTGCGCATGCCGGCTTCGATCTTCTGTCGCTCGGCGGGATCCTTCGACGCGATCTCGAAGTTGTCGTCGAGCTTCGTATTGAAGGCCGCGATCGCCAGGGTGCGGCCCTCCATCACGGAGAGGCGCGTGAGCGGCGTCGAGAGTTGCACGACAGGATCGTACGGACGACCCGCCATCGCGTAGTAGCCGGCGCCGCTGGCCTTGCGCAGCAGCACCGTGAACATCGGCGTCGTGTTCGTGCTGTTGGTGTAGATCAGGCTGGAGCCGTAACCCAAAAGGCCGAGGCGCTCCGCTTCGACGCCGATGTCGAACCCCGAGATGTCCTGCAGCCAAACGAGCGGGATGCCGTCGTCATTGCAGGCGCGGCTGAACGCGGAAACCTTGGCGATGCCCTCGCGGTAGAGGATGCCCGACGGCTTGAGGCCGCCGCGGCGCTCGGGGTCGTCGATCAGGCCCTGGCGGTTGATCACGAAGCCCATGTAGAGGCCGTTCACGCGCCCGACCCCGACCACCATCTCACGGCCGCGTTCGGGCCACAGCTCCCAGAACAGGCTGTGGTCGACGAGACGCGCCAGCACCTGATCCACGTCGTACGCGTGGCGGTGGTCGGGCGGCAGCAGCGCGGCCAGCTCGCGCGGCTCGAAGCTGGGCGGGGCCGCCTCGGCGCCGTAGCGGTAGAAATCGACGGCCGGTGTGGAGAGCCGCGAAACCTCGCGCCGGATCTGCGCAATCGCCGTTTCGTCGTCGGGCACACGCACATCGGCGCAGCCCGATTGAGCCACGTGCACCTCGGGTCCGCCGATGTCGAGGCTCGACAGCTTCTGGCTCTTCGCGCCTTTGATCAGCGCCGCGCCGGCGATGACCATGTACGCCTGCTCGGTCATGTACACACGATCGGAGATGATCGGCATGTACCCGCCGCCCGCGATGCAATCGCCGAAGACCCCGGCGATCTGGGGCACGCCGGCCGCGGCGAGGAGCGCGTTCTTCTTGAAGATGTGGCCCGCGCCCGTGGCGCCGGGAAAGGAACGCGACTGTTCGGGCAGGTAGAGTCCCGAGCAGTCGACCAGGTAGACCACCGGCAGCCGCAGCCGCAGCGCCATCTCCTGCGCGCGTTCGATCTTCTCGGGAGTGAGCGGCCACCACGATCCCGACGCCACCGTGTTGTCGTTGGCGATCACGATGGTCCAGCGGCCCTCGACGCGCGCGAACGCCGTGATCACACCCGCGGCCGGACTGGTGAGCTCGCCAAAGGTTTTGCCCCAGTGCACGAACGTGCCGACCTCGAACGGTGTGGTGCCCGCGTCGATCAACTTCGCCAGGCGCTCGCGCGCGGTCCACTTGCCCTTCTGGCGCACGCGCTCGGCGTACTTCTCGCCCCACCCTGAGTGCACGGTTTCGCGGCGCTCCGTCAAGGTCCCGGCGCGTTCGGCGCTGGCCTTCTGGTTGGCGTTGCGCGTGGTCGCGTCGAGGATCTGCTCCAGGGGCCGACCGATGGGAACGAGGGGTACCTTGGCCATGGGGGCGGGATCGTAGCGCCCACGGGCGCCCAAGGCTCGCCCGCAGCCCGGGGGAGATTGCCGATCGCGGGGCCCCCTGGCACAATCCGCCGGTCCCGCGGGGCCCTCTCCATGACCCGATCCGTACTCCCGCTGCTGGCCCTGGCACTCGCCCTCTTCGCCTGTTCCGAGCCGAAGGCTCCGGAGGTCCGGGCGGTCGACCCCGACGAGCGCCTGCGCGCCGCCGCGGCTGCGTTGGAGCGCGCCGCCGGGCCGGAGGCGGTCGACCAGGTCTCGGCTGCCTTCGACGAGGTGCGCGAGACCGGTGTGCAGCCCACGGACGCGGTCCTCCTGGCGCGGCTCCAGACCCTGCTTCTGCCGCTGCCGCCGGAGCAGGCCGACCCGCGCCTCTTGGTGAACACCACCCTGGCCCTCGCCAACGCGGCGGACCTCCTGGCGGCGCGCCAACCGCTGGTCGAATGGACGACGGCGAAGCGGGATTCGCTCTATTCGCCCTACCTGGCGCTCGGCCACCTGGCCCACGCGTTCGGCCACGACGATCCGGCACGCATGTGGTTCGGACGCGCCGCCCGCGAGGCGCCCGAACGCGTCGAGGCACCGCTGGCGCTGGCCAAGTTGCACGCGGCTGCCGGGGACCTGTCCGCGGCCCGCGCTGGCTTCGACGACCTGCTCGAGCGGGTTCCGGACCTAGCCGAGGCGCGGCTCTACCGCGGCATCGTCTACGGGCAGTTGGGCGACGAGGAAAAGGCGATGGCCGATTGGACCGCCGCGGCCGCGGGCGATTCGGGCGACGTCGGCGCGCAGGCGGCGAACATGGTCGGCGCCGTGCTCGTGAAACGCGGCGACCACGACGCTGCTCTCGCGCAGTTCGAACTGGCCGTCCAGCGCGATCCGCGCGCGGGTGCGTACGCGTACAACGCCGGCCAACTGCTGCACCTGATGCATCGGCCCGAGGAGGCGCGGCTGCAGTTGGAGCGCTCGATCGAACTGCGTCCGACGGACCACCGACCCCACTTCCTCCTCGGGCAAATGGACGAAACCGAAGGGCAGGACGAGCAGGCGGCGGCGCACTTCCGCTCGGGGCTCGCGCTGTCGCCCACCGACGAAACGCTGCGTTACGCCCTGACACGTGTGCTGGAGCGGCTTGGGCGCACCGAAGAGGCCGCGCAGGTGGCGGCGGGCGAGGGCCCGTGACGGTGCCGAGGCGGGGCGGCTTGTTCGCCTTGGTGATGGCGGCCTCGCTGGCCTGCGGGGGAGCGGGCACCACTCCGAGCACGCCCGACGAAGCGCCCGCGTCGCAGATCTCCTACCGCGACGTCACCGAGGAATCCGGCGTGCGGTTCCTCGACACCCACGGGCGCTCGGGCACGGACAAGCGCTACCTCTTCGAGACGATCGGCGGCGGTGTGGCGCTGCTGGATCAGGACGGCGACGGGGATCTGGACGTGTTCCTCGCCGGCGGCGACCCCCAGGACGGCACGGGTCCGGCTCCGAGCCGCTTGTTCGCGAACCGCGGCGATGCGCGGTTCGACGACGTCACGGAGGCCCTGGCCCTCGATCTGCGCCGCGACGCAACGGGTTTGGCGGTGGGCGACGTGGACGACGACGGTGACGAGGACCTCTACGTGGGCGCGTACGGGGTGAATGCGTTGCTCGAGAACCGCGGCAGCACCCTGGTCGATGTGGCACCAGAGGCGGGAGTCGACCACCCGGGGTACGCGTCCGCGGTGCTGTTCGCGGACTTCGACGGCGATGGGGACCTCGATCTCTTCGTCGGGAACTACGTCGAGTGGAACGAACACGCCCTCGAGTTCTCGGCGGAGGGCGGCAACTACCGCGGCCACATGGTGATCGCGGGTCCGCGCGGGTTGCACGGGGCGGCCGATGTGCTCTTCGAGAACGTCGGTGACGGGCCGGAAGGCGCCCGTTTCCGCGATGTGACCGAGAGCGCTGGGCTCGGTGAGTCCCGCTCGTTCGCTCTCGGTGCCGTCGCCGCGGACGTGACCGGAGACGGGCGCGTGGATCTCTACGTGGCGAACGATTCGGAGCCGAACTCGCTGTTCGAGAACCAAGGCGGCATGCGCTTCGTCGACGTCGGCGTGGTGTCGGGCTCGGCCCTCGACGCCACTGGACAGGCCCAGGCGGGGATGGGCGTGGACGCGGGCGACGCGGACGGCGATGGCGATCTCGACCTCTTCGTCACCAACTTCAGCCACGACCACAACACCTACTACGAACAGCACGGGCCCGGTCGGTTCTCGGACATGAGCCGCCGCGCCGGCTTGTTCCAGCCCTCGTACCTGCACCTGGGTTTTGGATGCACGTTCACCGACGCGGATCTCGACGGCGATCTGGACCTGGTCGTCGCGAACGGGCACGTGTTCGCCGTGCTCGACGACACACCGCTCAACACCACCTACGCGCAGGTCAACCAGGTGTTCGAGAATCTGAACGACGGCGAGTTCCGCGAGGTTCCCGCGCCGTGGGTGGGACCCGGCCACGCGACGCTGGTGTCCCGCGGTCTGGCCCGCGGCGACCTCGACGGCGATGGGCGCGAGGACCTGGTGGTGACCAACCTGAACGGCCCCGCGACCGTGTTGCGCAACACGACACCGACGCCGCCCGGCCTTGTGCTCGAACTGCGCGGCGAGCGCTCCGGCGCCCGCGCCGTTGGGGCGAAAGTCGAGGTGGAACTGAAGAGCGGACGGCGCATCGTGCGGCACGTGTGCGGGGGCGGTTCCTTCCAATCGGCGTCGTGCCGGCGCATCGTGTTGGGTGTGCCGCGGGGCGAAACGGTCCGCCGGATCCGCGTGCATTGGCCGTGGGGCAAGGAACAGGTTTTCGACGGGCCTCCCCTCGGGCACCTGGCCCTCTTCGTCGAGGGCGAGCGGGACGTGCAGCTCCAGCCCTTGGCGGTGTACGCTGACTGAGGTGAGGGCGCTTTTCGACTGGCGTGTTTGGGGCGGACTGGTGCTCGGCTGCGCGGTTTCCTGCGGCGGCGGACCTCGGGACGCGGTGGACTACGGCGGCGCCGCGGCCGACGCGGCCCACGCTGCCATGGTGGAGCGCCTCGCCGAGGTGCAGCGCAGGGGAGCGGCGGACAATCGCTTCTCTGGCGACGGGCAGTTGCGCTTCTTGCAGCAGCGGTTGGCGGGTCTGGGCGCGGGCGCGCCTGCCGAACAGCGTTTTGGGCTGACCGTCGACATCGCGCGCATCGAACTGCGCCTGGGCCAAGTGCAGCGCTCGATCGAACAGTTCGAAGCCGCGGCGCTGCTCGTGCCACAACTCGCTGCCGCCGCGCGCCCGGCGGCCGAGGCTCTCCTTCACTGGGAGCTGGCCGTGGCTCAGTTGCGCCGCGGCGAGAACGACAACTGCGTGCACTGCACCCACGGCCTCGGCTGCCTGTTCCCGATCGCGCCGGGCGGCGTGCACGACGAACCCGCCGGTTCCCAGGCGGCGAAGGCGCACCTCGAAGCGCTGCTGGCGCACCCGGCCGCGGACGAGCCGACCCGGCTGCGGGCGCGTTGGTTGCTGACGGTTGCCGCGATGACCCTGGGGCAATATCCGAACGGGGTCGATGAGAGGCACAGGATCCCACCGGCGGCGTTCGCGAGCGACGCCGAGTTTCCGCGGTTCCGCCAGGTCGCGGCCGACAAGGGCGTCGACACGTTGTCCTGCAGCGGCGCCGCCGCCGCGGAGGACTTCGACGGGGACGGCGACTTCGACCTCTTGAGCGCCGGCTTCGAGTTGCGGAGCACGTTGCGCTACTTCGCGGGGGACGGGCGCGGCAACTTCGAGGACAAAACGTCCGCGAGTGGGCTCGCCGGTTACCCCGGTGGGCTCAACATGATCACCGGCGACGTGGACAACGACGGCGACACCGACGTCTACGTGTTGCGCGGAGCGTGGCTGGCGGAGGTGGGGCGCCAGCCCAACTCGCTGCTCGCGAACGACGGACGCGGCCGCTTCCGCGACGTCACGATCCTGGCCGGCCTCGACGGGGAGGCCTTCCCGACGCAGACGGCTGCGCTTTCGGACTACGACAACGACGGGGATCTCGATCTCTACGTCGGCAACGAGGACTACGCCTCCCAGCTCTTTGCGAACCAGGGCGATGGCACGTTCGTCGACGTCGCCGCAGCCGCGGGTGTCGAGAACCGCCGTTACGCCAAGGCCGTGCAGTTCGCGGACGTGGACGGAGACACGTGGCCCGACCTCTACGTGTCGAACTACAAGGGCAAGAACCGCCTCTACAGGAACCTGGGCGACGGCACGTTCACCGACATCGCGGAAGAAGTCGGGGTGGAGCTGCCGTTGCTCTCCTTTCCGGCTTGGTTCTTCGACGCGGACAACGACGGCCATCTGGATCTGTTCGTTTCGAGCTACGTCGAGGAAGTCGCCGAAACCGCGGCGAGCTTCTTGGGTTTGCCGCGCCAGGGAGAACCCAGTCGGCTCTACAAGGGCGATGGTGCCTTTGGCTTCGTGGACCAACACGAGGCCGTTGGCCTGACGGACCACGTTGCCGCCATGGGAGCCAACTTCGGCGACCTCGACAACGACGGTTGGCTCGACATGTACCTCGGCACGGGCTGGCCGGCCTACGAGGCGCTCGTGCCCAACGTGATGTACCGCAACGACGGTGGCAAGTTCGTCGACGTTTCCGCAGCGGGCGGTTTTGGGCACCTGCAGAAGGGTCACGCTGTGGTCTTTGCCGACTTCGACCGCGACGGTGACCAGGACGTGTTCGAGCAGATGGGCGGCGCGTTCCAGGGCGATGCCTTCCACGACGCGTACTTCGAGAACCCCGGTTTCGGGACCAACTGGATCGCCGTGCGCGCGGTCGGCGTGCGCTCCAACCGCTCCGGCATCGGCGCGCGTGTCACCGCGCGGTTCGAGGACGGCGGGGCGCCCCGCACCCTCGTCCGTTTCGTGGGCGGCGGCGGCAGCTTCGGCGCCAACCCGCTGGAGCTGCACATCGGCCTGGGCGCGGCGCAGCGCATCCAGCGGCTCGAGGTGTTCTGGCCGACGACTGGCCTCACGGACGTGTTGCTCGACGTGGATGCGAACCAAGTCGTGGCGATCCGCGAGGGCGCCCACGCGGAGGCACTGAGGCGTTAGCGCGGGGGGCCGCGCGGCGTTAGCGCGGAGCCTCCGCGGCGCTAGCGCGGGGGCCAGCCGGGGATCGACGCGGTGTCGTAGTTGCCGGAGCGGAACTCCTTGGAGTCGAGCACGGCGAGGTGCAGTGGGATCGTCGTGTGCACCCCCTCGACCTTCGACGCGCGCAGGGTGCGCAGCAGTGTTTCGATGGCCTCGTCGCGGGTCGCGCCGTGGGCGATCACCTTCGCCAGCAGGGAGTCGTAGTGCGGCGTGACCCGATCGCCGACGACCAGGTGCGTGTCGACGCGCACGGTGCCGGGGCCCAGGTCCAGGGGGAACTCGAATGCGGTGAGTTTGCCCGGACTGGGGCGGAAGTCCTGGGTCGGGTCCTCGGCGTTGATGCGCACTTCGATGGCGGCGCCGCCGAAGGCGATTTCCGACTGCTGGAGGTTCAGCCGCTCGCCGGCGGCGATGCGCAGTTGCCACGCGGCGATGTCGAGCCCTGTGACCATCTCGGTCACGGGGTGTTCGACTTGCAGGCGTGTGTTCATCTCCATGAAGTAGAGTTCGCCGGTGGGCGCGCGCAGGAACTCGATCGTGCCGGCGTTTTCATAACCCAGCGTGCGCGCGGCGTTGGCGGCCATCGCGCCGAGCTCCGCGCGCTGGGCGGGGGTGAGCGCCGGCGACGGTGTTTCTTCGATCAGCTTTTGGTGTTTGCGCTGCACCGAACACTCGCGTTCGCCCAAGTGGATCGCGTGGCCGTACCCGTCGCCGAGCAACTGCACTTCGATGTGCCGCCCGCCCGTGAGGTAGCGCTCCAAGTACAAGAGCCCCGATCCAAACGCAGCTTCCGCCTCCTGGCGCGCGGACACGAAGGCCTCGGTGAGCTCGGACTCGTCGTTGCAGCGGCGCATGCCGCGGCCGCCGCCGCCCGAGTCGGCCTTCAGGAGGATCGGGAATCCGACCTTCCGCGCGACATCGAGAGCCTCTTCGGGGCTCGCCACCAGACCGACGGAGCCGGGTACCACTGGCACACCCGCGGCGCGCATCGCCTCCTTGGCGGGGGACTTGACACCCATCCGCGCGAGGATCGACGCCGAGGGCCCCACGAAGGCGATGCCGTGCTGGCGCACCATGGCCGCGAACCGCGGCACTTCGGAGAGAAACCCCCAGCCCGGATGCAGGGCCGAACAGCGGGTGTCGAGGGCCGCTTGCAGGACCCGCTCGGGATCCAGGTAACTCTCCTTCGCCGACGCCGGCCCCAGGCAGACCACCTGGTCCATCTGCTCGAGCCAGGAGGCCGACAGGTCCGCCTCGCTGGCGATGCCGACGGGAGAAATGCCCAGACTGCGCGCGGCCCGCGCCAGCCGGGCGGCCACTTCGCCGCGATTTGCGATCAGGAGTCGGTGGAACACGCGCGCGAGCCTACGATCGGGGGCGCGCCCACGCCAGGGGCTCACGCCGCCGTGCGAAGCGGCGCCCACGACCCATGCTGAATCCGACTCCGCGCAGCCTCGTGCTGCTCCTTTGCCTGGTCTCCCTGCTCGCGGCACCGGCGACCGCGCGCGAGGACCTGCGCGCGCTGTGGGCCGAACTGGCCCACCCGGACGCACAGGTCCGGGCCCTGGCCGAGCGCCGGCTCGGGCAGAGCCTCGGGCCGGAGCACGCGCCGCTGCTCGCCGAATGGGCGCTTGCCGGGGACAGCGAGACGCGGGCGCGGCTCGCCTCCGCGCTCGTGCACGCGCCGCGGCACCTGGGGCTGGCCCTCGCGCTCGCACGGCAGGACGGGCCGGCGGCGGAGGTCGGGCAGCAGGCGTTGCTGGGGCACATCGCGGCGTGGGAGGAGGGCGTCGACCTCCCGCTGCTGGCCCGCCGCGAGTTGGACGCGCGGCTCGACCGCTGGGCGGACGACCGGCGGTCGAAGCGCCTGCGGCTGCCGGCGGACCTCGAGCCGCGGGCGGCGCTCGAACTAATGGGACGCCGGGCGGACTTTGGCTTGCCCCTGATCGTGGACCCGGAACTGGCGCGCGCGGCGCCGTTCCTGCCCATCGCCGCCGAGCCGCTCGACGGCAGTGCCGTCGACCTCCTGCGCGCGATTGCGGGCGCGCGGGGGCTCGCGCTCGACGCCGCCCAGGCAAAACCGGAGCGCGAGAACGACCCGCCCGCGCTGCTGTGGCTGCGGCTCGTGCGCGCGCCGGCGCAGGGGCGCGGCAGCGGCGCCGAACAACTGCTGACGTGGCTCGGGGCCCTCGACGGTGGGACACCGGCCGTGGCGCGGGCTTCGGCCCAGGCGCTGGCCCTTTCGGGTTGGCCAGCGGCCCTCGACCTCCTGGCCGAGCGCTGGTTGGCCCGGCGCGACCCGGCGGCCGAGGCGGGGCTCCTCGCGGCGGCCTCGGTCGGGCGGCCCCACGGCGTGCTCTTGACCGAGGGCGCCGTGGCCGAGCTGGTCGCGCGCCTCGACCGGGCGCTCGCCGGGTCGGACGGCGCTTCCGGGGCCGAACTCGGCGTCGCGCTGGCCGGCCTGCCCGCCCGCGCACCGTCGGGCGCGGACCTCGGCGCCGTGCTTGCGGCCGACTTCGATGCCGCCCCCCCGCGGGCGCAGCGGGCGCGCCTCGCCGCCCTCGTGCACACGGGCGCGGGCACGGATCCCGTGCGGGCCCTCGTCGCGCGAGTGCTCGGGGCGGAGGAGGGCGTGTACGACCCGCAGACCCTGAAGGAGGCGCTGCGGGTCCGCGCGGGCCTTTTCGAGCCGCGGGGCGGTGGGGTCGAGCGCGTCGGGGCGCCGCGGACGCTCCTGAGGGCGGTCGGTGGGGCCGGCGGGGCCTCGGCCGTCGAGTTGGGCCGTTGGCTCGTCGAGGCCGAGCTATTGCCGCCCGAAGGCTGGCGCGATCCGGCCGCGCTCCCGGCGGACCTCTCGCGCGGCGCCAAGATCGCGGTCCTGCAGCAGTGGCTCGGGGCGGGCGACCTACCCGCAGCGGCTGCCCACCTGACCGTATTGATGGAAGATGCGGGCAATCTGGACCCACTTGCGGCCCATTTGGAGCCTTGGCGCGTGGGCGGGGACGGGGACCGGCTGGCGGCGCTGCTCGCGGTGCTCCGGCAACCCGCGGAGGGTGCGCCCGCCGTCGACGCGGTGCTCCTCGACGACCTCGCGCTCGCCCTGGGTCTCCTGCCGGAGGAGCGCCACCGTGCGGTCCTCGACCGCTTGCTCGCCTCCGAGACGCCGCACCCCGTGCGGCTCGCGCAGCTCGTGGCGGGCCCGATGGGGGTCCGCGCCCGGGTGGTCTTGGTGGGAAGGATGCGCGACGCGCTCGAAACCGCGACCCCGGCCGAGGCCCGTGTCCTGGCGTCGGCGGTCATCGCGGCCGAGCGGCGGCTTACAGCGGCCGGGCTGGATGGGGAGCTGGCGGAGTTGCGCTTCGCGCTCAGCACACTCTCCCGCACCGGCCGCGAAACGGCGCTGGGCGCGGCGCTCCTTTCGATCGGGCGGGCGGACGGCCTGGTGCGTCCGCTGTTGGATCTGGGGCGCGAGGAGGCGGGGCTCGTGCGGTGAACCCGCGCCCTTTCCGGACGGCGATGTCACCGTGACGTGACTGGTTCGGGGTGCTCCGGTCGGTTAGGTAGTCGCGGGGGGCGCGTGCCCTTTTCGGCGCGCCGTCCCCGGTCCTGGCCCCAACCCGTGGAGTCGCGCTCCTTTTTGTTGGCTAGCGGCGCCCCCGCTCCCGATCCTCTCCTCGAGTCCGATGGCCAAAGACCCCACACTCCCGCCCGCCGCCTTCGATCCGCCCCAGGTGGACGAGGGCCTGGACCTGCCGATCCGCCACGAGGAGTTGGTGGTCTACACGCAGCCCCTGTCGGCGCCAGCGGAACAGTACCGGCGCCTGCGCAGTTCGCTGGTGGCCCTCAATCCCGACGGAGCGCCGCGCACGATCCTGGTGACGAGCGCCGTGGAGGGCGAGGGCAAAACCGTGGCGACGCTCAACCTGGGGCTGGCACTGGCGGAGCGTCCTCGCTCGCGCATTCTGGTGGTCGACGCAGACCTGCGTCGGCCGGGGGTCGAGCACTACCTCGGGCTGCCGCGCCGGCAGGGCCTTTCCGAGGTGCTCGATGGCCAACTGGGCCTCGACCAGGCCATCCGCCGCACGGCCGCGCGCGGCCTCGACGTCATCGCCGCGGGAGGTTCGCCGGATCGGCCCCGGGCCCTCAACGTCGACCGCATGCGCTCCCTGCTGCACCAGTGGAAACAGCGCTACGACTACGTGCTGATCGACTCGCCGCCGGCCTACGTGCTGACGGACCCCAGCGTGCTGGGCGCCGCAACCGACGGCATCCTGATGGTCGTGCGCCTTGGGACCACGGAGCGCCACCTGGTCGAGGAGACCCAGCGGCTGCTCGAGACCACGGGCGGCAACGTGCTGGGGGTGTGTGTCCTCGGCGCACCCGCGCCCCGCGGCGGCGCGGGCTGACCGGCGCCGACTGGCCCCAACGGGGCGGGCGCGAGGCCCAGCGATTGGATCGCGCGCGACTGGCGGGTTTGGAGGCGCCCGTATAGCCTCTTGGTGTGAATCCCTCCTTGCCGGAGTCTCACCTGCTCGCTCGTTCCTTCCGCGCTGGCCGCCATCGCATCCGCGATGTGGTGCCGGCCGATCGACCGGCGCTGGTCGAGCTCTTTGCCCACTGCTTCCCGCCCGCACCCGGGCGCCAGCCGCCGCTTTCCCTCGACGATTGGAACTGGAAGTACGGCGCGACGCCGCCGTCCTGCTCCAGCGTGGTGGAGGACGTCGAATCCGGCGCCGTGTTGGCGCACGTCGGCGGCATCTGCGCCGACGCGGAGTGGGGCGACGAGCGATTCCTCGCGGTGCAGTGCACGGACCACATGGTGGATCCGCGTTTCGAAGGCGGGCTGGTGCGCGGGCGGCTGTTCCTGTCGCTGATGTTGCACTGGACCGAACAGCACTGCACGGCGGGGCGCCGCATCGTGGCGTGGGGTGTGCCCTCCGCGGCGAACCGCGTCGTCGGTGCGAAGTACGTGGGTTATGGCGATCTCGGCGGCACACTCTGCCTCGTGCTGCCCGTGGCGAGTGTCGAGCGCAGTGTGGTCGACTTGGCTCCAATGCGCGGCGTTGGCGGCGATGCGCTGCCCGACTGGTGCGGATCGCTGCAACTCGAAGCCGGAGCGTTCCGGCTCACGCGGAGCAACGAATACCTGGCTTGGCGCTACCAACGCCGCCCGCGCTCGTCGTACGCTTGGGTCGCCCTCCCGTCGCGCGCGGCGGCGGTGTTCCAACCGGGCGGCCTCGCGTCCGATTGTCTGCACGTGCTCGAGTGGTTGATGGATCCAAGGGATGCGGAGGCGCGCGAGTGCACGTTGCAGGTCGTGGCTGAGGAAGCCCGCGAGCGGGGCCTCGAGTACCTGACGTTCTGGTGTGCGCGGCGCGATCCGATGGCGCCGTGGCTCGTCGGGCGGGGCGCGCGGCGCACACGCACGCACTTGGTGCCCACGGGGCGTTCGCGTTGCGGCGAGTTGCCCTTTGGCTCGCTGGTGCGCGCCTGGCGGCCGAGCCAGGGCGATCTGGACCTGCTTTGAGGCGGAGGGCCAGCGGACTTGGCGGCGCTCCGGTAGCATCGCTCGGGTCCCCCTCGGCCCCCGAGCCCCCCGCCCCATGTCGACCCAATCGCTCACGTCCTTCACCCTCTCCGCCGCACTGCTGGGCGCCCTCGGCCCGCTGCCGAACGCCGACGCGCAGGTCTCGTTGGTGCGCACCGGCGGCACCCTCGGCCAGACCCTCGCGTACCAGATCACGGGGGCCCCCGGCGCCCTGTGCGGCCTTCTGCCGTCGCTGTCGGCGGGCCCCACGCCGCTCGCGCTGCTCGACCCCTTGGACCCGCGTGTCCTGTCGGTGGGCATCGAACTCTCCAGCGTGTGGAGTTTCGGTGTGCTCGACGGTTTGGGGCAGCGCACGGTCGCGTTTCCGCTGCCGGTGCTGGCGTCGCTCTCGGGCGTACCGCTCTACGCCCAAGCCCTGACCTTCCCCGGCGTCGCGACGTTGGTGGCGGACCTCTCGAACGGCACAGCCGTGACGCTCGGCGCGGTGAACAGCTCCGTCGCGACCCCGGCCGCCGCGCCCGCCGGCTGGGCCGGCCACACCGCGACCACACTGCCCGACGGGCGTGTCCTGATCGCCGGCGGCACCGCCTACGACGGCGCGGGCAACACACTGCCCGCCAACGGCCTGTACCTCTTCGACCCGCAAGCCGGCGCGTTCAGCACGCTGCCCGGCACCCTCGTCGCCGAGCGCGTGGCACACACCGCCACGCTGCTCGCCGACGGACGTGTGTTGGTCGTGGGCGGCACGGACGCGACCGGTGTGGCGCTCGCCAGCGCCGAAGTCGTGAACCCCACGACGGGCACCAGCGCCGCAACCGGTGTGCTGCCCGAGCCCCGCGTGGCCCACACCGCGACCCTGCTCGCCGACGGCCGCGTGTTCGTTGCGGGCGGCACGCAGAACTTCGACTTCTCCGATCCCCTGGCCGGTCTGCTGGACGTGCTGCAGTCGACGCGGGTCTGGAACCCGGCCACGGGGCTGTGGACGGCCGGAGCGAACCTGCCCGCGCGCCGGCTGGCCCACGCGGCGACGCGCCTCCCGAATGGCAACGTGTTGCTCAGTGGCGGCCTCGTCGTGACGGTGTTCCTCGGGATTCCGCTGCCCTCGATCTCCACGGACTGCCGCGTCTACAACCCCACGAACAACACCATGGGGTCCGCGGCCGGTCTGATCGGAGCGCGGGCCTTCCACGCGCAGACCCTGTTGCCCGACGGCCGAGTGTTGGTGGCCGGCGGGGCGGACGGGGACGTCGTCACGCAGGTGTTCAACACCCGCTCCGACGCCCTGGTCTACAACCCCGCGGGCAACAACTGGACGGGTTTCGGGAGCTTCCCGGAGGCGCGGGCCTACGGCCAGTTGTCGGTGTCCGGCGACGGCCAACGGGTCGTGCTCTCCTCGGGGGTCGCCACCGTCGATCTGGCGAGCGGCGGCGGCAGCGCGGCGGCGACCATCGCATCGGCCAACTTGCCGGGTGGCGGTTGGAGCACCGTCGGCGTGCAACTTGCGCCCCGCCCCCTGGGCGCCGCCGTTCTGATCGACGGGGGCCGCCGCATCCTGACGACCGGCGCGCCCCAAACGGTGACACCGGCCTTCGACCTGTCCGCGGAGATGTTCGTGCTCTTCTGATCGCGCGCGACGTCCCGCAAGAAGCCGCGCGGCCGGCGCCCCGATCCCCCGATCCCCCGATCCCCCGATCCCCCGATCCCCCGATCCCCCGATCCCCCGATCCCCGGGGCGCCGGGGCGCCGGGGCGCCGGCCGCGCTCGTCTGAGCTTGGCCCGGGTCAGCCGCCGATCCGGAAGTCGACCACCTGTTCGCCGTTCTCGGTGATGAAGACCTGGCGTTTGGTCGCTTCGATGTCGAGCATCGCCTCGAATGGGTTGCCGCCGGTCGTGTTGCGCATCGCGTTGACCGTGTACTGCCCGGGGGCCACACGCGGGATGGTGAAGCGGCCGTCGGTACCCGTGCGCTCGGTGTAGGTCTCGCCCGGCCGCGAGCCGGTCATCGAGACCGTGGCGCCCACCAGGGGTTCGCCCGCGGGGCCAGTGACTGTGCCGCGCATCAAGCCGCCGGTGTTCAGGCGGATCACGCCCGCATCGGTGCCCTCGGGAGTGTCGTTGACCGTCAGGTTGGTCACCGATTGGGTGACGTACTTCGGGTGCGAGATCTCGATCTGGTAGGTGTGGGCCGTCAGGAGGTCCAGCTCGAACTCACCCTTGTTGTTGGTCTTGCCGGCGCGTTCGGTCGTGCTGCGCGAAGCGAAGGTGCCGAGCATCTCGGTCAAGGGGTTGCGCACGAAGCCCTGGTCTTGGGTGATGATGCGGGCGCCTTCGATCGGTTCGCCGGTGGCCGCGCTGACCACCACGCCGCGCAGACGGCCGCCGAGTGTCAGCGCCACGTCCACACCGGGGGTGAAGATCGCCTGCTCCACGCGGAACCGGCCCGACGCCGTGCGCGCGTGGCCCGCCGCTTCGGCTTCGATCACGTAGTCGCCTTCGTCCAGTCCACCGAGGCGGTAGGTGCCGTCGCGGCTGGCAAAGGCTTCGCGGCGCTCGACACGGCCCAGTTGGCCGTTCTGCACATTCACGCGGCGCACGAACAGCACGAAGTTCGTCAGCGGGTCTCCAGTGACGGCCGAGCTGACCTTGCCGAGGGCGCCGCCGAGCTCGGGCAGCACGATCAGCACGTCGGTGGTGCCGGCCTCGACTCGGGGCTGACTCTCCGCTTTCCACCCGTCGGCGCTGGCCCGCACTTGGTAGCTCCCCGGCGCCATGTCGAGCAGTTCGAAACGCCCGTCGGGGCCCGTGCGTGTGCGCCCGATGGAACTCTGCGTGGCCGTGTAGTTCAGCGCCTGCACCTCCGCTCCCTCGATCGGGCTGCGGTCGGAGCCGACCACCTGTCCCGCGATGGTGAACCCGAGGTCGAGTTGGAAGTCCTGCACGATGGGGCCGTCGGGGCGCTCGGAGATCAACAGGTTGCTTTGGGTGCGGCTGCCAAATCCCTTGGCCGACGCGGTGGCGTTGCGGGCGCCGCCGTCGAGTTTGTCCAGGCGGTAGTACCCCTGATCGTCGGTGGTCGTGGTGTTGCGGCGGATCGCCGGGTGGTCGTCGGGCAGGGCCGCGAACAGCACGGGCACCAGCGTCACCGTCGCGCCGGGGATCGGCATCCCGTCCTTGGCGGTGACGCGACCCTCGAGCACCAGACCCGCGCTCAGCTTGATCGACACGTTGGCCATGCCGGTCTCCTCCACCAAGATGCCGCCAATCTCCTGGCGCGCGAACTCGTCGTGCGTGGCGGCCACCGCGTAGCGGCCCGGCGGCAGGTTTTCGTAGGTGGCCTCGCCCTTCGCGTCCGTGGTCGTGCGCCGCACCTGGCTGCGCGGCTGGCTCGGCGACAGCAGCAACGCGATCTCCCCGAGGGCCACCCCGCCGGAGTCGTCGCGCAGGTCGATGCGCGCGCCCTCGAGCGGCGCGCCGGTGGGATCCTGTACCACGAGGGCCAGCCCGTTCGAGTAGGCGCCTTCCGAGCCGCCCGTCACCGCGGAGCGACCGCTATCGCCCGCGCCGCTGGCTTGGACCGCCGGCTCCGTGACCTCTGCGATCGCGCGCGGCTGGGCGGGGGCGAGCGGTGTGGTGCCGGACGTCGCCGGCTCGACCTGCACGGGCTCCGGACCGACCACCGAGCCGCGGTCCCCATCGTCCCCCTTGTCATCGGTGAGGAAGAGGGCGGCCACCAGAGCCGCGACGGCGAGCAGTACGAGGGGCAGAACGATGGCGGGTCGCATGGGAACGGATGTACGGTTCGGGAGTGGCGCGGGGGCGGCGTGGAGAACCACGGCCCCCCGTGGGAGTGACGACCGGAGCCGCGGATCCTTCCCCCGCGGCCCGACGGAGCCGGCCCCGCTCGCGGAGGCGGTCGGCTGGGACCATCCGCGCCGGGCCGCCCGTGAGGGGCGACTTCAGACCGCGGTCGCCGCGGCGGAGCTCTTGACCTTCTCCGGCTCCGGGCCCGGCAGGAACGACTCCCACAGGATCTGGGCGCCGAGGAAGTAGGAGAACAGCAGCAGGGGGAAGTCGAGCCGGCGGTAGACCTCGAGGCGGGCCGTGCCGCGCAGGGGCTGAGCGACGATGCGCGCGTTCTCGCCGGACTTGGGCGCGTAGAGGCTCCAGCCGAAACCCCAGCCCTCTACGGGCAGGAGTCGGAAGGGTTTGTTGCCGTTCGAGATGGCCACTTCACGGGCGAACGAGGTCCAGCGCAGGCTCGAGCCGAGCCACTCGCGCCCGTCCGTCCAAAGGGAGAATTGGCTGCGCGCCAGACCCGGATCTCGGCGGATGAACAGCACCTCGCCCTTCTCGGGGCGGAACTCGCCTCCGACGATCAGGCCCCGCTGGCGTTTCACCTCCAGCACGCCCACGGGGGCGCCTTCGGAAGTGATCACGTGACGGGGACTGAGCAGCCCCGACCACTTGGAGTCGTAGACCTGGATGGGAGTGGAGGACATTGCGAAGGGCGTGGGAGGGCGGGCGGGCTGGCTAGGGGTAGCCTACCCCACGGAAGGGCCAGGGCCAGTTTCGGACCGGCCCCGTGGGGGGGTGAAGCTCGTCCAGGGGGAGCGGGGTGGACGGCGGCGGAGCCGGTCAGACGGCCGCGGAACCGGGGGCGAGGGCGCGCAGTTGGGCTACGGCGTCGGGCACCCGCTCGAGGGCCAGTTCGACGTCCTCCTGGGTGGAGAACCGCGACAAGGAGAACCGCAGGGACGCCCCGGCCTCCTCCTCACAGCATCCCATGGAGGACAACACCCGACTCGGGGTGCGCTTCAGGGTGCTGCACGCCGAGCCCGTCGACACACAGACGCCGAGCTCCGACAGCAGCATCAAGAGCGCCTCCCCGCGCAGGCCCGGGAAGGCGATGTTCGTCGTGTTGGCGACCCGCATGGCACCCGCACCGTGCACCAGGGCCTCCGGTATGGCGGCCACCAGGCCGCTCTCCAGCCGGTCCCGCAAGGCCGCGAGGTGGGCCAGCGCCTCCGCGTCGGCCGCGTGGGCGCCCGCCAGCTCGGCCGCCAGGCCCAGCCCGACGATGCCGGGCGTGTTGAGGGTGCCGCCTCGGCGCCCTTCTTCCTGTGTGCCGCCCTCCACGTGGGGGGCAAGTTGCAGTCCGGAGCGGACGTAGAGGGCTCCGGCGCCCTTGGGACCGTGGAACTTGTGCGCGCTGACCGAAAGGAAGTCGACCGGCAACTCGGCCGCCTTGATCTGCACTTTGCCGGCCACTTGGACTGCATCCAAGTGGAAGAACGTGCCGCTTTGGCGACATCGTTCGCCGATGGCGACCAGGCTGTCGGGGTCGATCAACACCCCGGTTTCGTTGTTGCCCCAGATCAGGGTGACCAGGGCGGTGTTCTCGTCGATGCTCGCGAGGGCCGCGTCCAGGTCCAGGCGGCCCTCCCGGTCCACGTCCAGTAGCACGCTTTGGCGGCCGGGCTGTTGGCCGAGGCGCACGATCGGGTTGAAGGCGGCCGAGTGCTCGACCCGACTGGTCACCAGGCGAGGTCGCGCGCCGTTCAGGGCCAGGGCCCCGTGGATGGCCGCGTTGATGCTCTCGGTGCCACCCGAAGTGAAAACGATCTCGCGGGGGCTCTTGGCGCCCACCAGTCGGGCGACCTGCCCGCGGGCCTTCGCGATCGCCATCGCCGCCGGCTGGCCCATGAAGTGGGCGCTGGAGGGGTTGCCGTACCCCTCGCGCAGCCAGGGGAGCATGCCCTCGAGGACCCGGTCGTCGAGGCGCGTGGTGGCGTTGTTGTCCAGATAGACGGGGCGCGGGGAAACCATCGTGGGAAGGGTACCACGGGTCGCCGCCGACGGGTGCGGCCCGGCCGCGGCTCCCGACGGGTTTAGAAGAGGGCGGAGAGGTGCTCGGGGAGCACTTCGCCGGTGTTCACGCACGGCTCGCAGAAGTTGTTGACCGTGCCCGGCGTGTGCGGGCAATCGGCACATTGGGACAGTTTGCGGGCGGCTGCGGACAGTTTGGCTCGCTGGCCCTCGAGCAGTTGGATCCGCTCTTCGATCAGGCGGTCCTGCTCGGAGAGCGCCTCGGCCACTCGGGACAGCAGGGACGAGCGGCCGAGCCCGGCATCGCGGGTGGCCATCAGCTCGCCGATGCGCTCGAGGGGCAACCCGAGGTCCTGGAGATTCTTGATCATCTCCAGCCGGTTCAGGTCGGTTGGCCGGTAGTACCGGAACCCGCCGTCGCTGCGCGACGCGGGGATCAGGAGACCCAACTCCTCGTAGTAGCGCAGGGTGCGCAGATTCGTGCCCGCCAGGCGCGCGAAGTCGCCGATCTTCAGCAGGCGGTCCGGGGCAAAGGGCGTGGGATCGGGCTTGGGCATGGGAGCGGGCGCGGGGAGCCGAGCGCGGCCGGGCGGAGGTCGTCCAGTTCGGACAGGAAACCCTTTGTCACTCTAACGCGAACTGCCGACCCGTGCCGCTCCTGTCCCAAGGGAGAGGCTTCCCGGGCCCCTGTCCGGCGGTCAGACTGCGCCCCATGAGCCCCGCCACCCTCCCGCGCCCCATCCAGGACGTCGCCGCCGCCCTCGACCTACCCCAGGAAGCCCTCGTCCCGTATGGCCGCCACAAGGCCAAGCTGGACCACCGCCTGGGGGCCAAGGACCCCAGGCCGGGCGTGCGGACGGTGTTGGTCACGGCCGTGAACCCGACCCCGGCCGGGGAGGGCAAGACGGTGCACACCATCGGGCTTTCCATGGCCCTCTGCCGCATCGGCAAACGCGCCATTGCGACGCTGCGCCAACCCTCGATGGGCCCGATCTTCGGCATCAAGGGCGGCGGCAGTGGCGGCGGTGCGGCGCAGGTGTTGCCGCGCGACGAGGTCAACTTGCACCTGACGGGCGACTTCCACGCGGTGGCGGCGGCGAACAACCTGCTGGCGGCGGCCATCGATACTTCGATGGTGCTCGACAACCCGCTCCAACTCGACCCCGAGCGCGTGACGTGGCGACGCGTGCTCGATGTCAACGACCGAGCCCTCCGCGAGGGGCGCACCGGACTCGGCGGCACGGCCAACGGCATCCCGCGCGACGGCGCGTTCGACATCACCGCCGCCAGCGAGATCATGGCGATCCTCGCGCTCGCGCGCGATCTCGGCGACCTGCGCAAGCGCCTCGGAGCCATCGCCGTAGGCACGAGTTTCGGCGGGGCGCTGGTGCGCGCGGAGGACCTCGGTGTCGCGGGCGCCATGTGCGCGGTGCTGCGCGACGCCATCGATCCCACGTTGGTGCAGACCAGCGAGGGCACACCCGTCCTGATGCACGCGGGTCCGTTTGCGAACATCGCCCAGGGCAACTGCTCGATCGTCGCCGATCGCATCGCGGCTCAATACGGCGAATACATCGTGACCGAGGCCGGTTTCGGCGCGGACATGGGCGCGGAGAAGTACTTGAACGTCAAGTGCCGCATCTCGGGGATGCGCCCCGACGTCGCGGTCGTGGTGACCACGGTGCGTGCGCTGAAGTTCCACTCGGGGCGGTTTGCGGTGAAGCCGGGTTCGCCCCTGCCGGCGGATCTCGGCGAGGAGAACTTGGAGGCGTTGGAGCAGGGTTCCTCCAACCTGGCGGCGCACCTCGCGACGTTGCGCAAGGCCGGCATTCCGTGCGTGGTGGCGATCAATCGCTTCCCGACGGACACGGAGGCGGAGATCGCGCTGGCGAAACGGCTCGCGCTGGCTGCCGGCGCGCGCGCCGCCGCCACCAGCGAGGTGTTCGCGAAGGGCGGCGCCGGGGGCATCGAACTGGCGGAAGCCGTGGTCGCGGCGGCCGAGTCCGGCGAAGCCAAGGTGCGGCTCACCTACCCCGACGAGGCTTCCATCGCCGACAAGGTGCGCGCCGTCGCCGAGCTGCACTACGGCGCCGGTTCGGTGGTCTTCGAGCCGCGGGCCGTCGAGCAGCTCGGCCGCATCGAGGCGCAGGGATTCGGCCTGCTGCCGCTCTGCATCGCCAAGACGCAGTACAGCCGCTCCCACGACCCCAAACAACTGGGCGCTCCGACGGGCTACGAGTTCCCGATCCGCGAGCTGCGTGTCTACGCCGGGGCGGGTTTCGTCGTGCCTCTGGCGGGCCAGATCCTGACAATGCCTGGCATGGGCCGCACGCCGGCCTACCGCGGCATCGACGTGGACGCGCAGGGCAATATCGTCGGCATCTGAACGCCGGGTCCGAGGCGCCCCGCACCGCGGTCGGAGAGCCCCGCACTGCGGTCGGAGAGCCCCGCGTCTCCTCCGGCGAAACCCGCGTCGCGGACCGCGGCCGTCCTACGGCCGGGCCCGAGCGCGGCCCCGCGCGGCCTTTTGCGCCGCCGGCGGTATCCCCGCCGCGCGCGGGGTGTACAACGCCAAGGTCACGGCCTCTTCCCGGCCTTGCCCTCGGGCGCGAGTCGGGGAAGATGGGTCGATCTGGCGCGTCCCCTCGCCGACGCCAGTGCTTCGTCCGCGCGGATTCCGGTCCGCGCACCCTCCGTTTTCGAGAGCACTGCCCCCGCGTTCGCCCCCCGCGCCCTCCCCCCCTGTCCGCCGTCGTCCCCGCGCTGACTCGCCATGTCCGATAGCCGCGTCGCTCTCTCGCCTGAGGATTTTCGCCGCACCGAGAACTTCCTGCGCGCCGTCCGGGAGCGCGTCGGCACCGTGGTCGTGGGCCAGGACTTGGTGGTCGAGCGCCTGTTGATCGCGCTGTTCACCGGCGGGCACCTCCTGCTACAAGGTGTGCCCGGGCTGGCGAAGACACTGCTCGTTTCCTCCCTCGCCAAGTGCATCGATCTGCACTTCGCGCGGGTGCAGTTCACCATCGACCTCCTGCCCTCGGACATCCTCGGGTCGGAAATCCTCGACCAAAAGAGCGGCGACTTCCGCACGCGCAAGGGACCGATCTTCACGAACCTGCTCCTGGCCGACGAGATCAACCGCGCGGCGCCCAAGGTGCAGGGCGCGCTGCTCGAAGCGATGCAGGAGCGTCGGGTGACGTTGGGCAACCAGACCCACGACCTGCCGGCGCCGTTCCTCGTGATCGCGACGCAGAACCCGGTCGAGCAGGCCGGCACGTTCGAGCTGCCGGAAGCCCAGCTCGACCGTTTCCTCCTGGTGCACCGGCTGAAGTACCCGACCCGCGCGGAGGAGCACCAGATCCTCGCGCGCAACGCGGCGCTCGGCATCGCGAAGCGCGACCGCGGCGCCGTGGTGGAGACGGAGTTCGACGTGCTCGCGAAGGAACCCGTCGGCACCGTGGACGATCTCGTGCGCGCCATGGAGGCCGTCAACCGCGTGCACGTGTCGGAGACCTTCTTGGAGCACGTGGTGGACCTGGTCGACCGCTCGCGCCACCACCCGGCGGTCGAACTCGGCTGCAGCCCGCGTGCGGGCATCGCCCTCGTGAAAGCGTCGCGCGCGCGCGCCCTGATGCACGGCCGCCACTACGCCGTGCCGGACGACCTCTTCGCCCTGGCCGAGGACGTGATGTTGCACCGCATGCGCCTTCGGTACGAGGCCATCGCCGACGGTGTCGACGGACGCATGGTGCTCGAGGAGCTGCTGCGCGCCCTGGGCGGCGTGCCCGAAACCCCAGCGCCTGCGAACAACGGCGTCGAAACGGCGCAGAACGGCCAGTTGGTCTGAGCACCGGCGAACCCCGCAAAGGCCGATCCACGCACACCAATGGCACGCATGCAGGGATACGTCGGCGAGCTCGAGACGCTGGACTCGCGCCAGTTCGCGATGCTCGTGCGGGGCCTCGCCAACGCGCTGCTCTACGGTGTCGAGCGCTCGCCCTTCGTCGGCTCCGGCGTCGAATACGTGCAATCCAGGGTCTACCAGGACGGCGATCCGATCCGCTCCATCGATTGGCGTGTGACCGCGCGCACCGGCCGCACCCACGTGAAGGAGTACGAGACGCCGAAGTCCATGCCGACCTACTTCCTGGTCGACACGTCGGCGTCCATGGTCGTGTCGTCGACCGCCCGTTCGAAGTACCACGTGGCGCTGTTCGCGGCCGGCGGCCTGGCGCTCGCGAGTTTGGACCGCATCAGTCCCGTGGGCCTCGTGACCGTGGGGGACCGCGCGCTGCGGTTCGAGCCCAGCCTGTCCCAGTCGCGGGTGCTGGAGTGGCTGCACCAACTGCGCACGTACCACTTCGACGAGGGCACCCACCTTGCGGCGCGCATCGGCGAGCTGGGGCCGCGCCTCGGGCAGCGCTCGCTGGTCATCGTGCTGTCGGACCTGCACGACCCCAGTGCCCTCGGGGCCCTGCGCCGCCTGGCCCAGTTGCACGACGTGGTGGTGCTCGAACTGCGCGATCCGGCGGAGGAGGGCATTCCCGGCGCCGGATTCCTGCGCGCGCGGGAGGCCGAAACGGGGCGCCTCACGCTGCTGCGCGCCGCGCAGGCCCACGTGCGCTCCCAGGGCGCGGCCCTCGCGCTGCGCCGCGCGAAGGTGGACCATCTCCTGATCCGCACCGACCGGCCGTTCGTGCAGGACCTGCGCCGCCTCTTCAAGGCTCGCGGGATCCTCGGGAGGGGCACACGATGAGGGCCCTGTTCGCGGCGCTGTGCGCGCTGGTCGTCTTCTCGCTCGCGTCGGCGACGGCGGCATGGTCGTCTGCGGCATCGTCGTTTGCGGTGCGGTCCCAAGGGCCTGGCGCGTCGACCGAAGCGCCTCCCGTCGGACGACCCGCGCGTCTCAACGACCTGGTGCTGCCCGGCCCGGAACTCGAGGTGCTGCCCGCGAATAGCCTGTCGCCCCTGGTGCTGCGCATCGTCGCCGCGCGGCCCCACGGGGACCGCTTTCGCTACGACCTCGAATACTGGGGGCGCGAGGCCGGCTCCTTCGACCTGCGCCACTACCTGCGGCGCGTGGACGGCAGCGACCTCCTGGTCGGCGAGCACGCCGTGGGCCCGATCCCCGTCGAGGTGCGCAGTGTGCTGCCGCCGGGGCAAGTGTTGCCGCGGGCGCCGGAGGGCGCGCAAGCGCTGGAGCTGGGCGGTTACCGGCTGTTGCTCGGGGCCCTCGGCGTTCTCTGGGCCGTCGGCCTCGTCGCCTGGTTCTGGATCGGCCGTCGCCGCGCCCAGGGCGAAGCGGCGGAACGCGCGCCGATCACCCTCGCCGACGTGCTGCGGCCCCTCGTGCGCCGCGCGATGGACGGCGAGTTGGCGCCGATGGAGCGCGCGCGGCTCGAGTTGGGTCTGCTCGCCCTGTGGCGCCGGCGCCTCGGCCTGGAGGGCGAGCGCCCCGAGCGGGTCCTGGGCCTTCTGCGCGGGCACCCCGAAGCGGGCGCGCTGCTCGGCGCCCTCGAATCCTGGTTGCACCGGCCGCCCTCCGAACGCGGCGCCGTGGACCTGGAGGCGCTGCTTGCGCCCTACCGGGAGCTGACGGCGAGCGAATGGCATCCCGGTGACGGCGCGTCGGTGCGCGGCGCGGAGGCACCTGCCTGATGGACACCCTGTCGCTCTTCCGCCGTCCCGAGGCGCTGGTGCTGCTCGTCGTGCCGATCGGCCTCGTCGTGTGGCATCTGGTCGCGGCGCGGCGCGGTGTGGCGGTGCCCGTCGATGGCGGCGGAGCGCGCCCGCGCCCCGGCTGGTCGCGCGCGGTGACGGCCGCGGGCCTTTTGCCGGCCCTGTTGCTGGGCGCTGCGGTGCTGCTGCTCGCCGAGCCGCAGCGGTTCGGCGCGCCGCGCTCCAAGCGGGTCCTGACCAACATCCAGTTCTGCGTCGACGTGTCGGGCAGCATGACCGCGCCCTTCGAGGGTGGCAACCGCTACGACGCCGCGATGGCGGCCATCAACGGCTTCCTCGACTACCGCGAGGGCGACGCTTTCGGCCTCACGTTCTTTGGCCACAACGTGCTGCACTGGGTTCCGCTGACGAGCGACGTGTCGGCCTTCCGCTGCGCGCCACCGTTCATGGAGCCGGGCAAGATCCCGCCCTGGTTCAACGGCACGCTCATCGGCAAGGCGCTCCTGGCGTGCCGCAAGGAACTGGTCGAGCGCGAGGAGGGGGACCGCATGGTGCTGCTCATCTCGGACGGTCAGAGCGCCGACCTGTGGGGCGGCAGGGACGAGGAGATCGCGCGCCAACTGGTCGAGGACGGCATCGTCGTGTATGCCGTGCACATCGCACCTGGCGGGATTCCCGACCAGGTGGTGCGCCTCGCCAGCCTCACGGGCGGCGAAGCCTTCAAACCCGAGGATCGCGACGGCCTGGCGCGTGTGTTCCAGCGCATCGACCAGATGCAGAAGACACGCCTCGAAAAGACGCGGCCCGAAGCGATCGACCACTTCGAGCCCTTCGCGCTCGGCGGCCTGGGTGTGCTCGGGCTGTTCCTGCTGGCGTCCTTCGCCCTGAGGCCGACGCCGTGGTAGAGCTCCTCGGGCACAGCTACGGGCCGGAGTGGCTCGCGGCGCTGGTGTTGGTGGTCAGCGTGCTGGCGGAGGCTTGGCACCGGCGACGTGTGCGCGCCGTCGCGCGGCTCGCCTTTGGCCCGACGGGCCGCCCCGCACCCTGGGCACGGGCGGTGCCGGTGCTCGTGCCCGCGGCGTCGGCGGCACTCGCCTGGGGCCTGGCCACGCTCGTCGTCATTCCGCCGCGCACCTATTCCGCGGACCAGTCGGGCCCGACCCGTCCCGGGGACGTGCGTCACGCCCTGATCGCGCTCGACGTTTCGCCCAGCATGCGGCTCGTGGACGCCGGGCCCAAGGGTGACCAGTCGCGCATGGAGCGCGCCCGCGCGATCGTGGAGTCGTTCTTCGACCGTGTTCCGCTCGAGCGCTACCGGGTCAGCGTGGTCGCGTTCTACACGGGCGCGAAACCGGTGGTCGTCGAGACGCAGGACTTCGAAGTCGTGCGCAACATCCTCGGCGACCTGCCGATGCACTACGCCTTTGCGACGGGGCGCACCCAGCTCTTCGACGGTTTGAAGGAGGCGGCGAAGGTCGCGGCGCCGTGGAATCCGGGCAGCGCCACGCTGCTCGTTCTGACCGATGGGGATACGGTGCCCGCGACGGGCATGCCGTCGATGCCCGCATCCGTCGGCGGTGTGATCGTGGTCGGCGTCGGGGACTCGAAGGCGGGTTCCTTCATCGACGGTCGCCAGTCGCGCCAGGAAGTGGCGACGTTGAAGCAGGTGGCCGCCCGCCTCGGCGGCGCCTTCCACGACGGCAACGAACGCCACCTGGCCTCGGGCCTCATCGCCGAACTCTCCGGATTCGAGGCCGAGTCGGTGTTCCAGCGCCTGACGCGCCGGGAATACGCGCTTCTGGCCGCGGCGTTGGGCGCGGCCGCGCTCGGCCTGTTGCCGCTTCTGCTCGAGTACTTTGGCACCGCCTGGAGGCCCGGCCGGGGCCAAGGCGGCCGATTCCCCACGGGATTCGGATCGGACCCTAGGATGGAACCCGGGCGCCGCTGGCGATCTCGGGAGGAGCTGGTTCCATGAGACGGTTGTTCTTGTTGCTGTGGCTCTTGCTGCCGCTGGGCGGCGCGGCCTACCACTTCGGGCCGGGCCAGGACCGCCTGGCCGAGGACCGCGTGGCGCGGGCGAGCGAACTTGGACTCGCGCGCGCCGAGGAAGCGCGGCGCACGGCGCGGGAGTCCGGCGAAGATGCGGCGCGGCCGCTCTGGGCGGAGGCCGAGCGCGCCTTCGACGAGGCGCTCCAGCACCTCCCGAACGGCAACGAGCTCACCCTCGCCAAGTTGCGGCTCGAGCGCGCGAAGGCGCAGCTCAACATTTCGAAGCTGCCCACCGCGCGCGGGGAACTCGACGGCATCCTGCGCGACCTCGAGTTGGCGGGGGCCGACGACGCCGTGCTCGACGACGCGCGCGAGACGCTCGCCAACGCGCAGTACTACAACACGTGGTTGTTGCGGCTCGAGGGCGAACCCCGCGACGTGTGGGAGCCCGAGATCGAGGCCGCGCGCCAGAACTTCCGCCTCGGCGCTGAACGCGCCGAATCGCGCGGCGAGGTCGAACGCGCCGCCGAGTGGAACCGCAGTTTGGAGTCCGCGCTGCGCCTCGCGCGCATGGACCTGACGGAGTTGCAGGGCCTGCCCCTGCCGTCTGTCTGACAGGGTTGTGGAAGCGGACGCGGTCGCGTCGGCAACAAACCTGGCCCCAAGGGCAAAGTACCGAAGGATGCGCGCGGCGCCGGTTCTGGCCCGCCTCCGGACGGCGGCGGTTCCTGACCGGGGCTGTGCCTGGCGCCAGGCGCCCGGCCCAGCACTTCCCGCGGAGTCCGCGCGTCGCGGCGCGGACCGAATGGACCGGAGCCCTCGCCGCTCCGGTCCCGGCGGCGTACCCCCACGCCCACCTCGTTCCCTCGTTTCTCCCTCGCCTTCTCGCCCATGAACACGCGCACCTCCCTTCTGCTTCCGGCCGTGCTGCTCTGCGCGGCCCTTGCCCCCGCGCAGGTCGTGATCACGTCAGGTGGCGTGACGTTCTCCATGGACGGGGACATGGACATGGGGGACCTGGTGTTCCCCCCCGGGTTCCCGGGAGCGCCAGTGGCGACAGACGCGCCGGCGGCTGCGACGCCGTCGGAACGGCTCAACCGGTTGAAGACTCTGGAGTACGACCGCCGGCCGTCGGCGATCCTTGCGGCGTGGTCCACGCCGCCCGTCGAGGAGACGGTCGAGGAGCCGGCCGCGGTGCCGGGCGCGGTGCCGGGCGCGGTGCCGGGGGAGCCGGCAGCGCCGGCGTCGAGTGGTGACGCGGTGCCGCCGCCCACTGCGGAACCGGCGACAACCAATCCGTTTGCGGCCCTGCTCGCCCTGGGCGCCGCCGGCGGCGTCGTGCCGCCTGCGTCCGCGGCGGAGGCGGCGCCCGAGGCCCCGGCCCCCGATCCCGCAGCCGCGGCTGCCGAGGCCGCGGCCAAGGCCACGGAAGCAGCCGAGGCGGCCGCGCGTGAAGCTGCGGCCCTCGAGAAGGAGCTGACGTCCCTGCGCCGTTCGGTCACGCTCGGGGAATGGGACGCGGTGCGCAGCTACTTCGCCGCGCTCGCGCCGGAGGAGCACAAGGCGGGCTACACGCAGTTGCTGACGTCGCTTTCGCGCGGTCCCTCCGACCGTCCCCAGGTGCCGCCCCAGGGCATGGCCTACCTGGAGAAGAACCGCGTCTCGCCAGCCGACGTGCTGGGCATCGCGGCGGCGGCACCGCGGGAGGAGGACGGCTCCCTCGCCAAGGCGAGCAGCGCGCTGCTCGGCACGCTGCTGGCCCAGGCGTTCGACGCGGGGCACCAGATCGAGTCGTTCCTCGGCGCGTACCGTCCGCGGCTCGACGAAGCGGAGGCGCCCCTGTCGCGCCGCGACCTGGCGCGTGTGCTCGTCGCCGCGAACCAGCCGCTGCACCTGGATGGACTTCTGCCCACCGCGGAAGCCGCCATCGCGGAGGACGACCGCGAAGCCCTCAACCTGATCGCGCGGCACGTCTTGGCGCGCCACGCGGACGACGGCAACAGCGAGTGGCTCGAGTCCGCGTGGACGGTCACGTTGGCGGCACTTGCGGCGGGCGACGTGGCAGCCGAGACGAAGGAGGAGGCGCTCAAACGCGCCGTCGAACTCGCGCCGAAGTTGCGCGAAGACCTGGGCCAGGCCTGGCTCGAGGAGAGTTTCACGTCTCGGCCCGAACGCGGCATGGAGATCGTCGCAGCCATTGGCGCGTCGACGGCGCAAGCCCTCTCCAAGCAGCCGATGGACTCCGCCGGTCGGCTGGCGCTGCTGGGGTTGCAGAGCACCTCGGCCGAGGCGCTGCTCGAGGCCGCCCCGGAGCGCGCCGCGGCCTGGGCCCGCGAACTGGACCTCTTGGCATCCAACTGGCTGCGCGAGGCGGTCGTCACGTACCAGCTCGACCAATCCACACGCCGCGGCCCGGGCATGCAGCGCGACGTCTACGGCAACGTTTTCTACTTCGACGGCGGCGGCTTCTCGTCGCGCCAGAACCAGGTGCAGGCGATCCCGACCGGCAAGGTGCTGGAGCTGCGGCCCGGTGACAACTGGCTGGATTGTGTCGGCGAAACGCTGCGTCCTCGCCTCCACATGGTGATGGCGCAACTGCTCTTGAAGGTGTCGGAGGAAACCGAGGCGTTCCCGCACATCGAGCGTGTGGCGACGAGCGATCCGCGTTCCGCCAAGGTCTTGGTCGACGAGTTCCTGCGCGTGTGGGCGCGTAACCACAACCCCAACGAAATGGGGCGCCGCGCGAACCAGTACGTGTTCTTCTTCGGCTTCGAAGAGCGCGCGAGTGGCATCCCGCTCACACGCTCCAAGCAGGAGCGCAACCTCGAGGACCTGGCCGGCTGGGTTGCGCGCCTCCGCGGGCTGCCCGTCGAGTTGGACGACACGCTGGTCGTCGAAGCGTTCCGCGCCGCCCACAGCACCGCCGAGGTCTACCGCGTCGAGACGCTCGAACGCATCTTCGGTTCGCTGGACCAGCTCGAACCCGCCACCCTCGCCTCGCTGATGCAGCAGATGCGCCAGAACCTGGCGACGATCTGGCGCGATCCCGCGATGCAGGAGAACTCCGGCACGAACCGGCGCCAGCGCGACATCCAGGCCGAGGTGCTGCGCGGGTACGAGCTGGCCCGCGAGACGGTTTCGACCGCGCTCGCGGACCATCCCAAGTCGCACGAGTTGACCTTGGCCTTCGCCGCGCTCGCCCACGACGAGAACAACTTCCGCCAGGAGCTGGGGCCGGATTCGGGCTTCAGCGCGCGCCGCACCGAGGCCTTCGGGCACTTCGAGCGCGCCGCGCAGCTCTACGCCGAGGCCCTGGACTCGCTCCAGCGCGACGACGAGTCCGTCGACGTCTACGACACGTGGTTCCAGGCGGCCCTCGGCGCCTGCGATCTCAAGGAAATCGATCCCAAACACGTGTTGGTGAAGGCCCAGGTCGAGGCCGTGCGAGCGGCCCTCTTCGGTTTGCCCGAAGAGGCGCGACAGCGGCACGTCGACCGCATCGCGAGCCAACTCTTCGCGCGCATGAGCGCCCTCAACCCGGGGGTGAAGTTCCGCTTCGTGCGCGAGGCCCTTGGTCTGGTGGGGGACCATGAGCTCGCGCGCGAGGCGCGGGACCTCTACGAGTACTACGCCGACCTCGTCACCGAGATCGAACTCCTCGCAGAGATCGACGGTTCCGACGAGATCGGCCACGGCGCGCCCTTCGGCCTTTGGCTGTCGCTGCACCACACGGCTGCGATCGAGCGTGAGTCGGGTGGCTTTGCCAAGTACCTCGCGAACCAGAACGCGGGCAACTTCGGATTCAACTACGGCCGGCCCACCGAGGACTACCGCGACAAGTTCGAAGCGGCCGCGCGCGAGACCCTGGGCGAGCACTTCCGTGTGCTCAGCGTCACGTTCAACGATCCCAAGGCCCACTCCGTCGCCACGGAGCGCTACGGCTGGCGCCGCACAACCTACGCCTACGTGCTCTTGGAACCGCGCGGGCCCGAGGTCGACGCGATCCCCAGTTTGCGGCTCGATCTCGACTTCCTCGACACCACGGGATACGCGGTGTTGCCCGTGGAAAGTGCGGTGCTGCCCATCGACTGCAAACAACCGGGTGGCACGGCGCGGCCCTTCGAGCGCTTGGCGCTGACGCAGTTGCTCGACGAGCGCCAGGCGCGCTCGGGCAAGCTGCTGCTCGAGTTGAAGGCCACGGCCGTCGGCCTAGCGCCGGGGCTCGAGGGGTTGCTCGACCCACAAATCGAGGGATTCGAACTGGTCGAGCGGCAGGACAACGGCGTCGCCGTCACGCAGTTCGATCCGGAGGGGGAAGGTGTGCTCAGCGAGCGCACGTTCACCCTCCAATACCGCGCCGCCGAGGGGCTCGAGGCCCTGCCCACGCGGTTCACGTTCCCGGCCGTGGCGGTCGAGGGCGCCGAGGTTGAGCGCTTCCGCTACGAGGACGCCGACCTGGTGCCCGTCGGAGCCACGGTGGACCTCGAGCGGCGCTACGGGGAGGTCTCCGGGCCGTCGCTCTGGTGGCTCGCACTGGTGCCGGTCGCCCTGATCGGAGCCGGCCTCTGGATGCGCCGTCGGCGCACACAGACAGCACCGGTTGCCGTCTCGTCCCTGCGGCCGCCGGAGCGGCTGACGCCCTTCACGGTGCTCGCCTACCTGCGCGCGTTGAAGGAACACAACGGCCATCCCGCGCCGGAGTCCCGCGAGCTGGCGCTCGAGATCGACCGCCTGGAGCGCCACTTCTTCGCCGAGGGCGCCGATCCGGAGCCCGACCTGGTCCAGGTGACCCGCCGCTGGTCCGGCGCGAACTGACGGGCGTCCGGGCGCGGTCCGCAAGCGGCGTGTAGGGGGACGGGGCCTGGGCGCGCCCCGTCGCCCGGGGATCGCGGATCGCACTGCAATTCCGGGTCCCTTCGTCGTAGAAGGGGGCACGCGTTTTCGGACGGGACGCAAACGCGACTCGCACCCCCTTCCCGCCGGGCGCTAAGGAGCGCCTTTGCCACCATGATGTTTGACCCGGTTTGGATCGTCATCACGCTCGTCGGTATGGCCCTGTCGGGCCTGGCGGCCATGCGCGTGCGCAGCACCTTCCAACGCTGGTCCGAGGTCCCCCTGCGCAGCGGCATGAGCGGTGTGCAGGCGGCCCACGCCGTGTGCCGCGCGGCCGGCGTGACCGACGTCACGATCGAGCGTGTGGATGGTTTCCTGAGCGACCACTACGACCCGACGACACGCACCCTGCGGCTCTCGCCGGACGTGTACGACGGGCGTTCGGTTTCTTCCGTGGCCGTTGCCGCCCACGAGGCCGGCCACGCGATCCAGCACGCCGACGCCTACGCCTGGCTGGGCTTCCGCTCGAAGATGGTGCCCGTGGCGGTGGTGGGGTCGCGCCTTTGGTGGATCGTGTTCATGATCGGTGCGCTGCTCAACGCAACCGCGCCGGCGATGGGCAGCACCTTGATGCTGGCCGCCATCGGCATGTTCGGGGCCCTCGTGCTGCTGCAGGTCGTGACCCTGCCGGTCGAGTTCGATGCCTCCCGCCGTGCCAAGTTGGTGCTCGCGAGTTCGGGCATCGTCACCTCCCAGGAGGAAGCCCGCGGGGTGGAGAGTGTGCTCGGCGCCGCCGCCATGACCTACGTAGCCGCCGCCGCGTCGTCGATCGCCCAGCTCGTGTACCTGATCCTCCAGTACATGAACTCGAACCGGTGACCCCACGCCCCGAGGCTCATCGCGGCACTTCCCCGGCGCTCCACGCCCGGAGGAAGCTGTCCGCGATGCGCCGGTGGGCGAGGGCGGTGGGCTGGTACTGGAGGTGTGTCTCCGCGAAGGCGACCTCGTCGAATTCCAGCCCGTCGAAGAGGTTCCCCCAATCGAGGAACACGTACCCGAGGTTGCCCGCGTGGAGGTGGAGGAGTTCGCGAAACTCCTCGCTCTCCGGGCTGCGGTACCGGCGGTCGTGGGTCAAGTAGGGCAGCCCCAGGACCACGAGGGGGATCCCGGCGTTGCGGCACGTCGCCGCCAGCCGCTGCAGCGCGAACCCATCGACCCAGGTGCGAGTGGGGCCGACGCGCTGGCGGATTTCGCGCTCGCCCATGTCCGAGGTGATCTTGACCCGCTCGAGGACCCGGGCAACGTTTGCGGGCCAGGGGGAGAGCTCGAGGGCCGCCTGGACCAAGTACTTTGTCGACGATCCGATGTGGTTCGACACGAGCACCAAATCCGGCTCGAACCGCAGCACGTCCTCGCGCAAGCGCGCTTCGTATTGGAGCAGGGAGTGCTCGTGCACGGCGAAGTTCAGAATCTCGACACGCGGCGTGTCGGGGCCGCTGCGCTGGCGTTCGAGCGCATCTTCGACGAGCGCCTTCCACACCTCACCCTGGGGCACACCCGGGCCCAGTTCGTTGCAGGTGCCGAGGAGCGCGATGCGGTAGGTGCCGGGCGGTTTCGCGAGGGGATAGTCCCGGTCGCGCATGCCGTGCCGGTTGGTCAGGTAGCGCTCGCCGAGGATTTCGACGTCGAGGTCGGGCTCCAGCTCGGTCAGCCAAGGCTTAGGAACCCGGTGCACCAGCGGGTTGCCCTGGTCGATGCCGCCAGCGCCCCGTTGGTTGTGCTCCCACGCCCGTCCCCCAAACCCTTCGCGGTCGATGAGCCGGTCGTAATAACCGGCCTGCAGCCGCTCAAGGTCGCGCCGGTTGAGTTGGTCCTCGATCCACGGCCGGACGGCTTCGGCTAGTTCGCCGTCCACCGCCCGGTACACGGGTTCGCAACCCGCAACGACGAGCAGCGCACAACCCGCCGTGCGCCATCCGGTCCGCGCGCGGGGTCCGGGCTGCAACGCCTGCCAACCCGCGGAGTGGACGACACGTTGCAGCCACGATGCGACGACTACGAGCGCAACGAGGAGCGCCGCCAACTCGAAGAACCGCCGTGGGGGGCCCTCGGTGAACCGCGACAGCACGGCGAGCCAGTCGTCGGGGCTGGGGCTGCACCAAAGCGACCAGACCAGCGAGATCACCAAGAGCACACCGAGCGTGCGCAAACTGAGCGATAGGGCTTGGCTCCAACTGGGTTGCGTGCGGCTGAGGACCGGTGCCCACTTGCCGCGCGCCTCCGCGAGGGCCGTGACCACCGCCAGGACACCCGCGAGCCCCCAGAACATCCCGTCGGCGGCGAGCGGAAGCGCGCCTTGGAGCCAGAACCACTGGTACGCGTGCAACAACCAGGTGGCGAGGAACACCGTGCCCGTCGCGACGACCATCGCGCGCACGGCGCCGAGTTGGCGCATACCCATGAACACGGGGAAGTAGACCAACTTCTTCATGAACTCGGTCCAGTACAGATTGATGCGACGCCAACAGTCCGTGAAGCTCGACGCGAGTAGGTAGCGGTGGTTGGTCTCGGGCAGCCGGAACCCGAACAGGTGGAGGAGACCGATCGAGAAGTGGAAGTGCCCCGAGATGCGCAGGAACAGCAGGTAGCCCGACAGCACGAAGCGCAACACGCCGAAGGGGCCGTTCGCTTCGACTTCGTCGGGCGAGAAGTAGAGGTAGATGAACCGGTACAAGAGGAGGTGCACCAAACCGCGCAGCATCCACTGGATTCCGCGCTGGTGGTTCTTGTGGGGATCCCCTGGCCCTTGGCCGCGGCAGAACGCGCGGTAGTCGACGACCGGGAACAGCAGGAAACAGGCGTTGGGCAACAGGAAGAAGTAGGAGAGCCGGGTCGCCAGCGGTGCGGGTGGGGCTCCTTTGTGCCGGTCGTAGACGTAGATCGCCAGGCGGAACATGAACAGTGAGCCCAGCACCGGGAGCACCAAAGGATGCAGGGGCACATCGATCCAATCGGCGCGCATCGCGGTCAACGACACACCCGCGGCCAACAGCAGCAGCACCCGCGCGACGTAAGGGATGGGGAGGTGCGCGATCGCAACGAGCACCAAGCCCAATGTCACGACGACCGCCGCGACCGCGGGGCCGAGCACCACGGCGAAGCCGGTGAGGGAGATCGCGAGGAACGCTGCCGGTTGCCACGCCCTCGGCGACCACGCGTGCACGAAAAAGCCCAGCAGGATCACCGGCGTGAGCGCCAGCAAGCCGAATCCCCGTTCGATCGCGAACAGGTGCACCGCTCCGAGCAGCATCAGGAGCTGCACGACCGTCAGCGCGAACGGAAGCGGGCGCAGGGCACTTGGAGGCGGGCGCAAAGCGCTTGGCAGCGGACGCAAAGCGTCATCGGCCATGATCGCCGAATCTGTGGCCGCCTCCGTGAAAGGCGCGGCACCGGGCAGGATCACCGACCCGGTCTGGGCCTGCGAAAAGGAGCGATGCCCATGGGCGGACTGCAAGCGTCGCATCGGCGGTCTCCCGCTCAGTCTAGCCAGTCGTTTCCAATCGCGATAGAATGTGGGCCTTGCGCAGCGCGCTCGGTCCACTCTCGTCGGGCTCCCATGACGATCCACGCCGGCGACTACTCCCAACTGGCCGACGACTACGCGGCCCATCGGGCCGGGTACGCGCCCGAACTGCCGACCCTCCTCTTGGGATGGTCAGCGGCCCTGCGGCGCTGTGCGATCGCGGAACTCGACGGTGTCGACCTGGGCGCGGGCACGGGCATCTGGACCCGCCAACTGTCTTCCCTCGGCCTGCGGATCGCGGCGGTCGAGCCGAACGACGCCATGCGCAGGCTGGGCGCGGCAAAGACGGACGTGTCGCTCGTGCGCTGGGTCGCGGGACGCGCGGAGGCAACGGGCCTCGCGGATCGGTGCTGCGACGTCGTCACCATGGCGTCGGCGTTGCACTGGACCGACCTCGACAGCGCCATGGCGGAGCTGCGGCGCATCCTGCGGCCCGGCGGGCTCTTCGCGGCCCTTTGGAACACACGTGAGTTCGCCTCCAATCCGTTGCTCCTCGAAATCGAACACGAGCTCGAACGCAGGTTTCCCGGCCTCGACCGCGGCTCCAGCGGGCGCTCTTCCTTCTGCGAATCGCTGTCGCAAAGGCTTGGCGCGCAACGGGATGTTCGCGGTGTGACCTACATCGAGGGCCACCACGTCGAACAGCAGAGCAAAGCGCGGTACCTCGGACTTTGGCGCTCCGCCAACAACCTGCGCGCGCAACTCTCCGACGACGACTTCGGATCCTTCCTGCGGTGGATCGAATCGCGTCTCGGCGGCGTGGATTCCGTGGACGCTGCCTACCGCACCCGCGTCTGGGTTGCGCGTATCGGCGACGCGCCGCGGGACCGACCTGCGGGAGTGCGAGCGTGACGGAGACCGAGTCCTCCCGGGCGGATGCGGCCTCCCGCGACACGATAGCGGCGGCGGGCACGGTGTATTGGCTGACGGGGTTGGCCGGCGTCGGCAAGACGTCCCTCGCCGGCCGGCTCGTGGACCGGTTGCGCCGGAATGGAGGCCGTCCTGTGCTGCTGGACGGCGACGACTTGCGCCGTCACATCTTTCGCGACGTCGGTTACGGCCGCGCGGAACGCCTGCGCCTTGCGCGGCACTACGCGGCCCTCGCGGAGCTGATCTCGCGGCAGGGTTTCGACGTCGTGTGCGCGACCATTTCGCTGTTCCCGGAGATCTGGGAGCGAAACCGCCGACTGCCGCGGTACGTCGAAGTGCTGCTGCGGGCTCCCGAATCCGTTCTGGCGACGCGACGTCCCGAGCTCTACGGAGATCCTCGGGACAGCACCCGCGGTCCTTCGGTGGGGCGCGAACTCGAGGCGCCGGAGCCGCCCGATCCCGATCTCGTGCTCTGGAACGACGGCGCGAGCGATCTCGACGCGCTGGCCGAGGCCGTCTGGCAGTGCAGTCGGCGTCGTACGCCACACCCCGGCGCGCGCGCCCCCGGTCCACACGCCGTCGCCTTCGGTAGCAAGGCGGAAACGCTTGAGCGCCTGGAGCACCGCGTGGTGGGGGCGCGGGTGTTGCCGCAGGAACGCTTCGATGTCCGCGAGTGGCGCCGGGACCGCGACGCGGTGCTCTCGCGTCTCGAGCGTCGAGGATGGTTTCGCGCGCCGTTGATCGTGCGTTCCAGCGCGATCGGCGAGGATCGCGCAAGTGGCTCGCTCGCCGGGCACTTTCCCTCGCGCGCTGGCTGTTTGGGCCGGATCCAAGTGCAGGCTGCGATCGACGAGCTCGCTGCGGCCATGCCCGACCCCGAGGGCCGCGACCAGATCTTCGCACAACCGGACCTCGGCTCCGTGCGCGCGAGCGGTGTGGTGTTCACGCGCGATCCGGCCGGTGGAGCGCACTACCGCATCGTCAGCGAGGACCGCGACGGCGGGCCGACCGGTGCGATCACCTCCGGGCACGCGCGCTCCCACCGCACCCACTACGTGCACCGGATGGCGCCGGCGTGCGAGGATGCCGAGCTGGCCGCCCTGTTAGAGGTTGCGGACGAGCTGACGCAGCTTCTGGGTGACGACAACCTCGACTTCGAGTACGCGCGCGGCGAGGACGGCGTGCTGTACCTCCTGCAGGTGCGGCCACTGTGTGTGCAAGAGCCCTCGGGGCCATCCCTCGCCTACGGCGAGGAGTGCGCTGCACTGGAGAACGCGCAGCGGCGCGCCCTCGAGCTGTCGCGTCCACACCCTCGGTTGCTGGGGTCCCGGGCCCTGTTTGGCCGCATGCCGGATTGGAATCCCGCCGAGATCCTGGGAGCCCGCCCGCGGCCGCTCGCGCTGTCGCTCTACCGCGAACTCGTCACCGACAGCATCTGGGCCTACCAGCGCCACAACTACGGCTACCGCAACTTGCGCAGCTTTCCGCTGGTGGTGTCGTTCACCGGGTTGCCCTACGTGGATGTGCGTGTCAGCTTCGAATCGTTCGTGCCCGCGGCGATCCCCGAGGAATGGGCGCGCCAACTCGTCGATCTGTACCTCGACCGCCTGCTCGCTGCGCCCGAAGCCCACGACAAAGTCGAGTTTCGCGTCGTGGTGTCGTGCCTGGCGTTGGACCAAGACATGCGGCTCGCCGCCCTGCGACGGGATGGGTTTTCCGCCGTGGCGTGTGCGCTGTTGACCGAGGCGCTGCGCGCGCTGACCAACCGCGTCGCGAGTGGTCCGGACTCCCTGTTGGCCAAGGATCTCGCCAAGGTCAGGGTCTTGGAGCAACGCCAATCGGAATACGGCCCAGCGTTGGCGGCGCTCGCGCCCTTGGACCAGGTCTACTGGTTGCTCGAGGACACCAAACGCTACGGCACACTGCCCTTTGCCGGCATCGCGCGCGCGGCGTTCATGGCGCGCCAGATGCTCGATTCCCTGGTGACCACCGGCCTCTGGTCCCCGGCGGATCGGCAGTGTTTCCTGGCGTCGCTCGACACGGTCAGCGCGCGCATGCAGCGGGATCTCGTGGAACTCGATAGGAACCAGTTCCTCGAGCGTTACGGGCACCTGCGGCCAGGGACGTACGATCTCTTGTCCCCGCGCTACGACGAGGCACCCGACCACTACTTCGACTGGGGGACAGCGCGCACCAAGGTTTTGCACGCGGCGCCTTTTGTGCCGTCGCCGCAGCAGAACAGCGCCGTCGACCGCCGGTTGGCCGAGTTGGGCCTCGAACTCGACGCTGCGGATCTCCTGGTGTTCTTGCGCACGGCGCTCGAGGGCCGCGAACACGCCAAGTTCGTCTTCACTCGCAACCTGAGCGACGCGTTGCGCACCTTGACCGGTTGGGGCGCAACCCTCGGTCACGGGCGCGACGACATGGCCCACTGCGACATCGCGACCCTGCGCGGCGCCTACGCGAGCAGTGTCGACGTGGCCGCGTTGCTGGCGGACTCCATCGCCGCGGGTCGCGCCGCGCACCGGCGCACCCGGGTGTTGAGTCTGCCGACCCTGCTTGTCGATCCCGCGGAGATCCTCTCCTTCGCGCTGCCCTCCAGCGAACCGAACTTCGTGACGCTGGGCACGACCGAGGGGCCGGTGGCCCAGGTGACGGACGAGCGCCCCAGCCTGGCGGGTGCAATCCTCATGATCCCCAACGCGGATCCGGGGTTCGATTGGATCTTCTCCGCAGGCATTGCCGGCTTCGCAACCATGTACGGGGGCCACAACTCGCACATGGCGATCCGCGCGAACGAACTCGGGGTACCCGCCGTGATCGGCGCAGGCGAAACGAACTACGCCGCGTGGTGCCGCGCCGCGGTGCTCGCCATCGACTGCCAGAACCGAACGGTGGTGGCGCGCCGATGAGGCCCATTCTGGTCAGCCAGCGTGTGGAGGTGGCTGGTCCGCACGGCGAGCGCCGCGATGCACTGGCGCAGGACTGGCCGCGTTTCCTGGCCGCCGCGGGGCTCTTGGCCGTGGCGGTTCCGAACGATTTGGCCGCGGCGCAGGCCATCGCCGCCGGGTTGCCGTGGCACGGCCTGTTGTTGACCGGCGGCAACGACCTCGTGTCCTTGGGCGGCAACGCCGGTGAGCGCGATGCCGTCGAGTCGTGGCTCCTGGAGGAAGCGCTCGGGTGCGACAGGCCCGTGCTTGGGGTCTGCCGCGGCATGCAGGTGCTGCTCCAGCGATTTGGGGCGCGGCTCGTGCCCGTGCGAGGGCACGCGGGCCACGCGCACAGCATCGTGTGCAGCGGCCGGGAGCGCAGCGTCAACAGCTACCACCGTTACGGAAGTACGTCGGTTTCGGACCCGCTCGAAACGTGGGCGCAGGCACCCGATGGGGTAGTCGAGGGCATCCGCCACCGCGCGCTGCCGCTCGTGGGCATCATGTGGCACCCCGAGCGCCTCGCCCCCGCGCACAAGGACGATCTCACGCTCTTCGCGCGGCACTTCGGCTCGGGGCCCGCCGATGGGCGGGGGAGCGCATCGTGCGCGGGTTGATCCTGGCGGCGGGGCGCGGGCGTCGGCTTGGGCCGTTGGGCGCGAACCGGCCGAAGTGCATGGTGCCGGTGGGCGGACGACCCCTGTTGCACTGGCAGATGGAGGCGTTCCGACGGGCCGGCATCCGAGACATCGCCATCGTGCGCGGTTTTGCGGGCGATGCGCTCAGAATGGCAGCGACCTACCTCGAGAACCCGCGTTGGGAGGTCACCAACATGGTCACATCGTTGCGCTGCGCCGCAGAATGGCTGGCGGGCGCGGACACCGTGGTCAGTTACGCGGACCTCGTGTACCCGGCGCGCGCGATCGAACGGCTCGCAGCGCCGCGTGCGTCGCAGCGGGCTGTCGAGGCGCGCCCGTGGCCGGACATTGCGGTGCTCTACGATCCGGCATGGCGCGAACTGTGGCAGCGTCGCTTCACCGATCCAAGGAGCGATGCCGAGACGTTCCGTCTGGGGTCAGACGGTCACACGCTCGTGGAAATCGGTGCGCGTGCGGCCGACCTCGACGGGATCGAGGGGCAGTACATGGGGCTACTGCGACTCACACCAGCGGGATCCGCGCGCATCATTGCCGAGCACGCGGCGCTGGATCCCGTGCGCCGGGACAGTCTCGACATGACGGGTGTGCTGCGGCGGCTTCTGGCCGCGGGCGCGACCATCGGTGCGGTGGCGTACGATTCGTGGTGGTGCGAGATCGATACCGCCAACGACCTCTTGGTCGCCGAGGAGATCGTGCGGCGGGAGGGGCTCGCATGAGGCCCGAGAACCGTGCGCGGCTCGGCGCGAACGACGTGGTCCTGGCGAGCCATCCGGGTTCGGGAACCCACTGGATCGCCACGCTCCTGGTCGAACTGGGCATTTTTTACGCGTCCGGGCACGACGAGCTGCTGCTGGACCGCAGTACCCAACGGACCGGTGGGTGGCAGGGTCCGAGCTCGGACGCAACACCGGCGGGCAGTGGGCTCAGCCGCCCAGGACTGGATCCAATCGAGCGCCGGCGCCGCCTGCCCCAACTGGCCCGGGACGGTGCGGCGTCCGTATCCTTCCGCGAGCCCCTGCGGGTAGTGCTCACGAACCACAGCGCGCTTGGGCAGGCGGTCGAGCAGCCCGTCGTGTTGCTCGTGCGCGATGGCCGCGACGCGCTGCTCTCGCTCTACCACCACCTGCGTTCGTTTGGCGGTTTGGAGTGCGACTTCGGCACGTTCCTCGAGGGGAACCGGGGCGCCTGGCCGCCGCCCGCGTTCAGTTGGGGAGTATCGACGTGGAGCTGGGTCGGCGCCATTCCGAGCTCGAGGCTCTTCGCCCTGCGCTTCGAGGACGCACGTGCCGACCCGGAAGGGTGTTTTGGGCGGCTGCTCGCGTTCCTCGGCGTCGAGCGGACGCAGGAGGAGTTGCGGCGCGCCATCGACGCGTCCAGTTACGACGCGATGCGCCGCCGCGAGGACGAGGGTGCCGGTGGCGGAACCGCGCGCGTCATGCGCAAGGGACGGGTGGGGGAGTGGCGCGACGTCTACGACAGCGAACAACTCGCGCGATTTCGCGGCTTGCCGACGCGGGTATTGGCGCACTTCGGCTATCCGGTCGAACCGGATGCGACGGACTAGTTCGGGCCCGCGGTCGCGACCTCGTGTTCGGACTGGGGTAGCAGCGCAGTGATGGGCTCGATGCGCGCCAGCTCCTGCACCGCGAGCGTGCAGAGCCAGTTGTGCTCCTCGGGACTGCGTGTGGGCAAGAGGAAGATCTGGTTCGTGCGGTGGTCGATCCGGCGCGGGTGGCGCGCTTGCGCCAGGTCCGTTTCCTCGAGGCCCCGCCCTGCCCGCAGGGACTCGACCACCGTCGGAAAGTCCCACGCCAGCACCGCGTGCCACACACGCGGGCGACTGGGCAGCAGCTCCGTGTGCTCGAGGTCGACGCCAAGCTCGCACTTCGTCTGCAAGAACACGTAGGGACGCGTCAGCAGGTCGTACTCCTTCGCGGCCTGCAAGGGCGCCGCGTTCGGATGCGACAGCCAGTCGGTCTGGCGCCCGACGAAATCGCACAACAACCGGTCGAACTCCTTGCGGTGGCTGTGGAGCACCGCACTCGCCAGCATGCCGCGCCACACGTACTTGCTCATGTCCTCGAAGGCGGCCATACGTTCCTTCCACAGCTTCGCGATGTGCCCCTGCGCCTCGGTCTGCATGTAGTCGACGAACCGCGACAACACGTCCCGGTGCCGCGCCACGCCGGTCGCGTGGAGCACCTGCATGGTCGTGTAGAGCCCCCGGCAGTCGTGCAGCAGGAACACCGCGAGGATGAAGCGCAGGCCCGCGAGGTACTCTTCGAAATCGACCTCCTTGGTGCGGACGACGAGCTGCCCGCCGCCCGCGGAGTCGTCCTCGGGGAGGGCAATCACGCCGTACTCTTCGGTGTGCTCGCTATATCCCGTGCTGTTGAGCCACACGAGCGGGTAGATCAAGAAGGTCTGGGCGCCGAGCCCCATCAACTCGTCGACACCCGCCTGGAACGAATCCAGGGTTTCGCCGGGCATGGGCCACAGGAGCTCGATCAGGGACGAAAGGCGGCGTCGGTTGAGCCGGCGCTGGATCTCCTGGTACGGCCCGCGGTCGAGTCCGGTGCGTTTGGCCGTCTGCAACACCGCCGGACTCATCGACTGCAGCGAAAACACGTGCCGCGTCAGCATCTGTGCGCCCGCGAAGATCTCGGAGATCTGTTCGACCCGCTCAGGCTTGACCTTGGAGCTGTTGAACACCACCCGTTCCGGTCCGCCGTGGGCGCGGCGTATCGCGACGAGGTGTTCGGCCAACTCAACGTCGCGCGGCAAGATGCCGAAGTTGGCGTCGCAGATGGAAATGGCGCGGATGCCGCGGCGGGCGATCCAGGTGAGCTCGTCCTTGAGTCGTTGGGTTTCCTGCTGGTAGATCTTTTGGCCGATCGCGCCACCCCAGTAGCAGAACTCGCACGCAAACGGACAGCCCCGGTTCGTCTCGAAGAGCGCGACTTCGAGGCCGTCGATTCCGTCGAAGGCGCCCTCGAGCCACGGGGATGGCAACTCGGTCAGGTCCTGGATGCGTGGGTGTCCCGCGGTCGAGTGCCACTGGCCGTCCTGCGCGTAGCTGATGCCACCGACACCGGCGAAGTTCGGGCGGGCCTCCGTGAGCTCCAGCAGAAGTTGCCGGAAGCTCTTTTCGCCCTCGCCGTTGCAGACGATCAGGTTCTCCCAATCCGCCGCCGCGAAGCGATGCGCGCCGTCGACGACCTCGACTCCCCCCAGCGCGAAGTGGCAGCCGGGAAGCAGTCCGCGCAACGCTGGCAGCAGGCGGCGCACCAGCCCCGCATTCCAGGTGTACACACTGAAGGCCACGAGGTCGGGCTCGCGCCGCACCAACTCGAGGATCACCTCCGACGCCTTCACCTGGCAGTGCCGGCTGAAGAGTTCGATGTCCCACGTCGCGCGAACCACGGGATCCGCGACCGCGTAGGCCTTCAGGTAGCCGCCGACGAGCGGCACAACTCCGACGATGCCGTTCAGGTGAACGACGATGGCGCGCTTTTTCATGTGGAGCTCCGGGCGGGGGGCAACACCGCGGAGCCCCCAGGGGTGCCGCGGCGCTCCTGAGCCTAACCGTTTGTGGCCGAGCTCGCCGGTTGTGGGGCGAGGATACGTCCCCCGTGCCCCCACTCGGGCACCCACTCCGGCACACGCACGCGCCCGCGCTGCCCAGCGCAGTTGCCGCGCTCCGCTCCAACGCTGCGCCGCCGCGGACCCTGGTTTAGACTCCCGCGGGCTTTGGCCGCATCTGGTCAGATCCGTCCCGCCCGCGCCCCCCGCAGCGCGCCTTCCGCCCTCTCGCCCCTGCGACTCCCCATGACGCACGACCTGTCCAAGATCACAGAAGGTGTGCGCAGCGCACTCCTGCGCACGGTTCTTGCGAACGAAGACCCGAAGTTGCTGACGGACTCGACGCCGCTCCTGACCGGCGGACTGCTGGACTCGGTGCGCACGGTGACGCTGATCGGCGAACTGGAGCGTGTGTTCGGTGTCAGCTTCGAGGCCCACGAGATGAGTGTGGACTACCTCGACTCGGTGGAGCTGATCGCCCACACGATCGCGGGGAAACTCGGCTAATGGGGGCGGGTGGTGTCGTCGGGCGTGTTCTCGACCTGGCCGACGCGGACCCGGCCCGGCCATGCATCGCCTTCGTCGATGCAAACGGTGCCTTCGATTGGATCGATCGGCAGAGTTTCGTCGCCGCCGCGCGCGTCGCGGAAGGGGCGTTGTGCCACTCGGGTCTGCGCGAGGGCGGGGTGTTGCTCCTGGTCTCCGTCGATCCCAGGGAATGCGCGACGCTCGTATTGGCCGCACTGTTCGCCGGCGCGCGGCCGCTCCTCGTCGCACCGCCGTCGATCCAGGGTGTTCAGTCGAGCCTGACGGCGATCCTTCGCAACGTCCTGGAGCGCACCCGCGCGGACGTCGCGGTCTTGCCGCCGAACCTCCACCACCTCGTCGGCGAGCTCACGACCACGTGCCCCGGGACACGGTTGGTCCTGGGCGCAGAGCAGCTCCTCGCGGGGCGGGCCGCGGAGGGACCCAGGCAAACGCCCCCCGACCCGGTACCGCCACTCGACACCGACATCGGCCTGCTGCAACTCACCTCTGGCACCACGGGATTTCCGCGCATCGCCACTTGGCGACACGATGCGCTGCTCTCGGCACTCGATGGCATGGCGGCGGGCATGGGACTGCGCGAAGACGACGTCTACCTCAATTGGACGCCGCTCTACCACGACATGGGGCTCGTCAACAACTTCCTCCTGTGCCAGGCGCTCGGCGTTCCCCTCGCTTTGCTCTCACCCCTGGACGTGGTGAAGCGGCCGGCGCTCTGGGTCCAGGCGCTCGCAACAACCCGCGCCACCACGACCTGGTCGCCGAACTTTGGATTCGCACTGGCGGCCGAGCGTGTGCAGGAGGCGGACCTCGAAGGTGTGCGCCTCGACCACGTGCGCGGCATCTGGAACGCGGCGGAACGGGTGCACCTCGCGACGATGGAGCGCTTCTTGGCGCGGTTCGGGCCACTCGGTTTGAAGCGCGAGGCGCTGCGCACGAACTTCGGCTGTGTCGAGACCATCGGAGGTGTGACGTTCAGCGCCGCGCGTACCTCGCTCCGCGCTGAGCGTGTCGACCTGAAACAGCTCGGAGTGGGCGCGGTGGTTCGCACCCTCGACGACGGCGTCGAAGGCGCACGTGTGCAGTCGATCGTCGGCCTGGGCCCCGCGTACCCGGGTGCGGAACTGGCTGTTTTCGACGAATCGGGGGAGCGCCTGGCCGAGGGGCACGTGGGTGCGATCGGCGTGTGTGCGGCCGGCACGTTCAGCGGGTATTGGGGCGATGACGACGCGTCGCGGGATGCGCGTGCCGGCGCTTTCGTATTGACCGGCGACGAGGGCTACTTGCGCGACGGCGAGTTGTTCTGGACGGGCCGGCGCAAGGAACGCATCAACCTACAGGGACGCAAGTACGACCCAAGCGAGTTCGAACGCACCCTCGACGCCGTGGCCGGAATACGGCCGGGCTGTTTCGTTGCGTTTGGCAGGGAGGACCCCCCGCGCGGCACCGAAGGGTTGGTGTTGCTCGCCGAGGTCGTTCCGATGCCGCCCGCGGAACTCCCCGACGTGGCCGCGCGTGTGCGCCGCGCGGTGGCGGTGGGGCACGGCCTCACGATCGACGTGTTGTGGTTGATGGAGAAGGGCGCGTTGACCAAGACGTCGAGTGGCAAACGCAGGCATCTGCACTTTCGAGGGTTGTTCCTCGCGGATCGGTTGGCGCCGCTCTTCCGCGCGCCGTGAGTCAAGGCCCGGCGAGCCGGTAGAGCCGCACCCCCGCCTGGTGGTCGCCAAGGGCCAGGTAGCTACGCCCGTCGACGTGCCCAAGCGCCACTCCGTAGGCGAGGCCCGGTGTGTCCACGGCTCCGATCGGCACCAGGGCTTTTGCAGGCGACGTCGCATCCAACGTCACCCAGCCGAGCCGTCCGTAGGCGAGGTGCAAGCGCGCTCCCTCGGCGACGAGGTCGAGGAGGGAATCCTGCCGGCCGTCGAACTCGTTCGGGCCGGGCGACCAGTGGGCACCCACGACGGGCGCCTCCGGATCGGTGACGTCGTAACACTGCACACCGCGCGCCACGTCGGCGACGGCCAGGAACAGCCGTTCGCCGCGGCGGAGGAACGCGGCAGTGATGGCATTGCCCTCCGCGGAATCGCCCCAGAGGGCCGCGACAGGACGCGGCGCGGCCTTCGCACCACGCCCGAGTTCGTAGAGCAGCACGAGCGAGCGGTCGGTTTCTGCGTCGAAACCCGCGGCCAGGGCCAACAACGTGCGGCCGTCGGGCCGCTCGCCGAGGGCGAGTTTCGTGGCACGCTTCGAGCGCACGTGGTGGTCTGGCCCGAGGACGGCGCTGGTCTCCAGCTCGAAGAGCGCTTCCGTCGCGAGCAGCTTGCCCGGTTCCGTGCGCCGCGCCGCGGCGACCAGTGCGTCGCGGGAATAGCCCACCAGGCCATGGGAGGTCCCCGTGCGCGAGACGAGCGCCATGTCGCCGATGTGCACGGAGTGGAAGTACGTGTGGCCGCCGCGGCCTTGCTCCGCCCCCGGTTGGGGCACGATCCAGTGCTCCGCGCGCACGCCCTCGCCGTGGGTCAGGCGCACGAGACGCAGGTCGAATCCGAGGCCATCGAGCAACCACTCGACGTCGGGATCCTCGTCGCGCCAGGGTGGCCCGGGCATCAGACCGGGTGTGAAGGGCGCGGCGCTCTCGAGTGGGAGCAGCCGCAGGGCCTCGCCGTCGAACGCGAGGAACCCCTCGAACTGGGCGCCCGCTGAATCGACCCCGAACAGCAGGCGCTCCGGCCGGCTGGCGCTGAAGGTGCCGTGGGCGCTCGGGTAGCCGCGTGGCTGACCTTGGTGCACGAGCTCGTAGCGGCCGTCCCGCCACTCGCGCACGACGAGGCCCACGCGCAGGTGTTGTTCGTAGATGCGCCGCTCGCCCAGAACCAGCCCACGCCAACCACCGCCGGGTTGCAGTTGCGTCCGCAGACGGAGCTGTCCGTCCACCCGCTCCGCAGCGAAGAGCTGCTGCGCGTTGCCGCGCACGAAGGCCTTGGGATCGATGTCGGCGAGGCGCACCGCGCGGCCCATCGCGCCAAACGCGTTGTAGGGCGCGCCGTCGATGAGCTCGTTCGGGCCCGCGTTCGATCCGAACACGACCCGGCCGCCGCGCGCCGCGACCCGTCGGCCGTAGGTCGGCAAACCGCCCGCTTCGAATCCGTGCAGTTGCACCGGCATGTCGGGTCGCCAGTCCTGCGCGAGGTCGATTTCGGCCAGCCCCGCATCCGCCGCGGCGTAGAGCCGGCCTCCGTCGAGCGCGACGTCGCGCACGCAGCCAGGTTCGAGTGCAAAGCCGCGCTGCGGCGGGAAGACCGCGGCGCCACGGGGGCCGGCGTCGACGTGCAGGCCCTCCGCGTCGCGCCGCACGCGCACCAAACCGCCGTGGCCCATCGCGACGTACGCCGTGTCGCCTTTGGTGGCGAGGGCCCACGCGGTGCCCGGTCCGAGCTCCCGCTCCGCTGTCAGCTCGAGGGTGCCTGCGTCGAATAGGCACACGAGGGAACGATCGCGCGCGCCGAACAGCGCCCAAAGGTGCCCTTCCGATACGGCGACCGCCGTGGCGACGCTTGCGCCGCGCGCGGCGACCCGACGGAGCGGCCACTCCGCGGGCGCGGTCTCGCCGGAGACGTCGACGGCGAACACCCCCTGGCTGCCGCCGGCGATGTAGAGCCGACCATCCGTCGCCGCCATGTGCACGATGGCCGCATCGACCGAGATCCAGCCGAGTTCGGTTTCGCGGTCGAGCGGGAACCGGGCCAGCGAGTACACCCGCACACCTTGGCCCTCGGCGGAGTAGAGCGTGCGTTCGTCCGGCGACACCGCAAGGGCCGCCGGATCTCCGTGGCCCCACACTGCGGCCAACTCATGGAACGTGGGACCGGTTTCGTGTGGCTTTGCGTAGCCCGACCCGGCAAGCGCCATCGTTACGGCGATCGCTCCGTTCCGCCACCGGAACGCGGGCGTTCGAGTTGCGGCCATGCAGCTCACGGCAGTCGTTCGGACATCCAGGCCATCGCTAGTGTGTTGGTCGAGCTCGACGGATGGAGCGGGCTTTCAGCCCTTGCCTCCGTTCCACCACGGACCTGGGGCGTTGCCCCAGGCTACTATGGAGTCGCGCCGTTGGCGCTCCGGAAGGCGCGTTTCGCGCGCGGCAACGCCCCTGAGCGACTGAGCGGGTCAACGCCCCAGTGCGTTTGAGCGGGGGGACGTCCGTGCGCGCTCGAGAGGGGCAACGCCCCGACCGATCGTAGCCTGGGGCAACGCCCCGGCGCGTTCGATCGGGTCAACGCCTCAGTGCGTTTGAGCGGGTCAACGCCCCAGTGCGTTTGAGCGGGGCGACGCCCGTGCGCGCTCGAGAGGGGCAACGCCCCGACCGATCGTAGCCTGGGGCAACGCCCCGGCGCGTTTGAGCGGGGCGACGCCTCTGAGCGACTGAGCGGGTCAACGCCCCAGTGCGTTTGAGCGGGTCAACGCCCCAGTGCGTTTGAGCGGGGCGACGCCCGTGCGCGCTCGAGAGGGGCAACGCCCCGACCGATCGTAGCCTGGGGCAACGCCCCAGGTAGGGGCCGGGACGTGTCCGGGCTGAAGGCCCGGTCCATCGCTCCTGTCAGCGGCCGCAGGAGTTCTCGAGCGTGTTGCGGCCCGTCAGGCCCAAGAGTTGCCGTGTGGCCAAGAGCTTTTGCACGGCGTCCGGCGACAGCGGCTCGAGCCCGCCCTTCACCATGTGCGCGAGCCACAGGATCTTGGCGGTGTGCTCGACCATGTCGAGTTTCTTGTAGGCGTCCAAGAGGTTGGCGCCGACACACACCGAGCCGTGGTTCTTCATGATCAGCGCGTCCGAGCAGCGCACGGTCGCGCGGATCGATTCGGGCAGCTCCAACGTGCCCGGCGTTGCCATCGGTGTCGTGGGGATGCCGCCGATCGTCACCACGATCTCGGGGATGATCGGCATCTGCAGATCGATCCCGGCGATGGTCATGGCGACGGCGTGCGGCGGGTGTGCGTGCACCACGGCGCGCACGTCGGGGCGCTCGGTGTACGCCACGAGGTGGATGCCCGTTTCGGACGAGCAGCGCGGGCCGTCGTCGAGCACCTGACCCTGCATGTCGATGTGCGCCAAATGATGCGGCTCGAGGAAACCCTTCATCGCGCCGGCCGGCGTGATCAGCACCGTGCCGTCGGACATGCGCGCCGAGAGGTTGCCGTCGGCGCCGACGATGTAGTTGCGTTGGTAACAGAGCGCGCCGATGCGGCACAGTGCCTGGCGCAAGCGCGTTTCCTCGTCGCTCCAGGGGCCGCGCACCGCTTCGCCTTCGTAGCTGTAGCTCATCGCAGCGCTCCGCCCTTCGCGGGAAGTGTTTCGAGTTCCGGTCGATCCGTGTGGCTGTAGACGGTCGCACCGTCGATGTCGAGCGAATCCACGACGGCCACGACCACCGTCTTGACGGGCGCGTCCGCGACCTCGCAGAGCTGGCGCCCGCTGTTGCCCTCGTCCATCACCAGCACACGGTCGCCCGGCCCAGCGCCGACGAGGTCGAGCGCGATGCGCACGCGGCCCTGGGGCTTTCCGGGACCGGTGAGCGGGCGCACGAGGAGCTGCACCCTGCCCGCGAGGAAGGGCACGGCGACCGGGGTCACCACCGATCCGATCACGTCCGCGAGGAACACGTCACGACTCCTGGCGCGCGACCACTTCGCCGAGGCGCGCCGCCTGCTCGACAAAACCCAGGATGGCCGCGTCCACGGGCACGAAGTGCACCGGGCAGGTCAGCGCTGCCTCGCGGCCGTCGATCCAACTGACGACGTCGCCCGGGCCGCTCGAGATCGCGCTGGTCGCGACGAGCGCATCGCCCGCCGCCGCGCCGTTTTCGTCGAGGGGCTGGATCCAAAGCAGCGGCACTCCCTCGAGCCCCGGGTACTTCGCTGTCGCCACCACGCGGCCGAGTACTCGTGCGAGGTGCATCAGGCCCACTTCTCGTAGACGTTCTTGCCACCGAGGTCCCAGGAATCGACCACGGCCATGATCACGGCGTCGCAGGGTTTGCCTTCGGTCCGGTCCGTCTGCCGCGCGCTCGAGCCCGTGGCGTAGAGCACCATGTCGCCGACACCGGCCTCGACCGCGTCGATCGCCACGACGTACTGGTCCTTGGGCTTGTTCTGCTGGTCGAAGACCTGCACGACGAGCAGTTTCGCGCCGCCCAGCTTGGCGTCCTTGCGCGTGGCGACCACGCTGCCCACGACTTTGCCGATCAACATGCTCGCAAAACTCCTTGGTCCCCGGAGCCCTTGCGCCCACGGGGAGCTGGAGCATACCGCAAGGGGTCGAGGGGTCGTTTCAGCCCTCCCCGCGCGGGGCCGGCTTTTCCGGCGTCGCGGGCAAACGGGCGGGGTTGAGCCCGCCGGGATCGAGGTACGTCTGGATCTCGGTCGGCGGCAGGCACTCCATCAGGAAGCGCCGGCGAAGTTCCCGCCGGACGTGGGGCTCCATCGTTTCCCACGGGGGACTCGGGCGTTTGGCGCCGACCCACAGCATCACGACGCCGTTGCCGACCCGCCTCGGACCGAACAGGCCCTCTTCGGCCTCGAACAGCTCGGCGGTCAGTTCCTTGGGAAGCGTGCGGGTCGCGCGCACCAGATGCCCGAGCTCGCCGCCCCGGCCGCGGGACGCGCTGTCCTCGGAGTGCTGCGCCGCGAGCACGGCAAACGCCTCGGGGCTGTCGCAGCCCTCGGTCAGCTCGAGCAGCGTGCGGTCGGCTTCCGCGACGGTGCGCTTGACCAGGGGTCCGGCGCTTTCGGCGGCGGCCAGGAAGATCGCGCGCACGTGCACGGCGGCGCCGAAGTGGTCCTCGTAGAACGTGCGGTCCTTCTCGTACGCGGCGCGCACGGCCGTGTCGTCGTACTCGCGTTCGATCCAGTGGGTCGAGAGGGCCGCGATGCGCACCGCCGGGTCGAGCGCGAGGCGCTCGATCGTCGACCCTTGAGCGGCGAGGAGGCTCTCGAACGACGCACCCTGGAAACGCGGATCGGATTCGGCCTCGGTGCGGCGGCGGGCGAGTTCTTCGCCGACGAGCTTCGCGTAGGCCTCCGCCGTCAGCCCGGGCAGTCGCGCTTCCACGCGGCGGAGCAGGAGGAGCTGCATCAACGCCTCGCGCAGCTCTTTCATTTCGAGGCCCTGGCGCAGCAAGAGGGCCAGATCGGCCGCGCGCACGGAAACGGGCCCCACGCGGGCCGCGATGCCGTCCTCGAAGGGCGGGGCGGCGAGTTCGAGTCCGAAGCGCTCCAACTGGGCATCGATCCAGATCTGCTGTTGGTCGCCGCTGACCGCCTCGCTCTCGGGCAGACCGAGGGCGCGGCGGGTCAGCTTCTCGTGCAGGATCGCGAGGCGCAGCGTCGCGCGGAACTCGGCGGGTTCGATGCCCTGCTCCGCGAGTTGCCCCGCCAGGCCGCCCTCGACGCCGCCCTTTTGCATCTCGGCATCGAGCTGGAGCACCCGTGCCTCCAGCTCGGCGTCGCTGACACTCAGGCCCGCCTCGGCGGCCAGGTGGGCGATGAGCGCGCGCTGGGCGAGGTACCCCGCGATCTCGCGGCCCCGCTCCGACGTGCCAAAGCGCTCGAGGAGGAGGGTGTCGAGCTCCGCGAAGCTGACCCGGTCCACCCCGGCCCGCGCGGCGAGTTCGGACCCGACCGCGGCGCCCGGCGCCTGGGCCGCGACCGGTTGGGGGGCCTCGGCGGGCGCCTGGGAGGGCGCGGCCAGGAGGGGGGCGAGCAGCACTGCGGCGATGGCGGATCCGGGCAACATGGTGACCCGGGATCCTACCGCCCGAAGGCCGGGCCGCGACCCGGGAGGCGAAGACTGCTAGCTTCTGTGGATGACGGAGGTGGGAGCAGCGGGTCGTGGGGGGGCCGGCGCGGGCGGGGACCCGGCGTTCTTGGCCCTGCTGGTGCACCGGGGGCACCTCGGGCGGGAGCGGGCAGGAGCCCTGCTCGCCGCCCTCGGCCAGGGCGAGCGGCTGGACATCCTGCTGGCCGCCGAACCCGGCTGGAGCCCCGAGCGGGTCGCCGAACTGCGCGCCACGGGCGGCACGGCCCGGCCCCAGGTGCCCGGCCACGACCTCACCACGCTGCTTGGCACCGGCGGCACCGCGGACGTGTGGGCGGCCCGCGAGCGCAAGACCGGTCGCGAGCTGGCGCTCAAGGTGCTGCGCCCCGAGGCGGCGGCCCACGCGCCGACCCTGCGCGCGTTCGTGCAGGAGGGCAAGTTGCTCGAGCGCCTCGATCACCCCGGCCTCGTGCGCGGGTACGGCGTGGCGAAGGCGGGGGACCTCTACCTCTCGCGCCTCGAGCGCCTCGATGGACACACGGCGCTCGAACTGTTCGACGACGGCGTGCGTTTTGGGGAAGAGGATGCGCTCGCAATCGTCCTCGCGGTCGGCGAGGTGCTGGCCTACTTGGAGAGCCAGGGTTTGGTGCACCGCGACGTGAAACCCGGCAACATCATGCGCACGACGTCGGGCCGCACCGTGCTGATCGACTTGGGGTTTGCCGCGCAGCAGGGGGAACGCGACCGCGGCGCGGAATCGGCGGTGGGCACGGCCGCGTACCTCTCGCCCGAACAGGCGCGCGGCGGTGCGTCGGCGGACGCGCGCTCGGACATCTACTCCTTGGGTGTCTCGCTCTTCCAACTCGTCGTCGGGCGTTTGCCGTTCGAAGCGCAGGAAACGCAAGAGCTCCTGCGCCAGCACATCGAGCGCGAACTCGCGTCGCCGGAACTGCGCCGCCGGGGCATTTCGCCGCACTTGCACTACTTCGTCGAGAAGATGACCGCCAAGGACGCTGGCCAGCGGTTCCAGTCCTTCGCCGAGTGGATCGGCGAGGTGAAAGGGGCACTGGCGGGCCGGCAGGGACTCGACTTCAAGAGCCGTACACCGCCGCCGCCGCGTCGGCCCCGGCGATGAGTGCGCGCGCGGCCGACGATCCGGGGCTCCGCGCCGCGGTCCCGTTCACGTTCCAGTGCCAGCGTTCGGGCCATTGCTGCACCCACGGCGAGGGGTACGTGTGGGTCGAGCCCGGCGAAGTCGCGGCCCTCGCCGCCGCGAAGGTCATGGACGAAACGGCGTTCCGCGCGCGCCACGTGCGCACGGTCCTCGATCCGCGGCGCGGCGAGTTGCGTCTCGCGTTGACCGAGTCCGCCGAGCTGCCGCCGGGCAACGGCCGCTGCAGTTTGCTCGAGGGCACGAACCACTGCGGTGTGTACGACGCGCGGCCCGCCCACTGCCGTAGCTTTCCCTACTGGGACAGCGTGATGTCGGGCGGCGAGGGATTCGAACGCGCCCGCGCCGTTTGCCCCGGCATCCGGCCAGTGACCGAGGAAGAGCAGCGGGCCCGCGCGTTCCGCGCACTGGAGGCGCTCTACCGCGAAGTCGATGCGCTGGTGGAGCGCTCCCGCGCCGTGTGTCTGGTGCGCGGCCTCTGCTGCCGGTTCGAGGAGGCCGGGCATCTGCTCTACGCGACTGCGTTGGAGGCGGACTACGCCGCGAGTGTGCGTCCCGACGCGCCGCCGCCCGCCGCTCACGGCCGCTGTCCCTACCACGTGGGCGGCCGGTGCACGGCCCGCGAAGCGCGTCCTTTGGGCTGCCGCACGTACTTCTGCGATGCGGGCCCCGAGGAGACGCTGCAGGAGGCGCACGAGTTCTTCCTGCGGCGCATCCGCGCGATCGAACGGGAGTTCGGGCTGCCCGCAAGTTACGCGCCCTTCCCGGCACAACTCGCCGTCCGCGGCGTGGGGCAGGTTGCGGACCGCGAGGTGGCGCCGTGAGGGGCGTGATGGGCGGGTTTCTCGCGCTCGTGGTGGGAGCGGCGCTCGGAGTGTTGGCGTGGCGGACGTTCGCGGGACCGGTCCATGTGCCAACGGAGACGTTGCTCGACGAGCCCCTCCCTACGGCCAGCGCCCCGCGGCGTGTGGCCGTGGGCCCGAGCGCGAGCGCGACCGAGAACAACGCGGAGATCTCCCGTGCCAACAACGAGGCCGTCGAGGCGCTCGAGGCGGGCGATTTGGAGCGGGCGATCGCGCTGCTCGAATCCTGCGTGGCCAGGGCCCCCGGCGAACGTGTGTTCGCCGCGAACCTGGCCGAGGCCCTGGCGCGGCGGGCCGTGCGCGACCACGCCAGTGCGGGTCCCGAGCGCAAGAGCGCGCTCCTCGACTTGGCGCGCGCGGTGGAGCTGGACCCCGAGCGCGCGGACCTCGCTTTGCTCCTCGAGCGCTGGCGCGCCGCGGCGGAGGTGGAAGCGAACTTTGCGGCCTACGGCTCGACCCACTTCGAGCTGACCTTCGACGGCGAGCGCGGCGAGATCCTGCGCGGCGCCCAGGGCGCGATCGACGTGCTCGAGCGCGCCTACGGCGAGTTCGTGACCCTGTTCCAGCGCGACCCGCTGCTCGGCACCGGGCGGCGCATCCGCGTCGTGCTCACGACGCGCGCGGAGTTCGAGCACTCCACCGGCCTCGGCCACTGGGCCGGCGGCGCGTTCGACGGCACGCTGCGCCTGCCGATCGAGGACTTCGAAGGTGGCCGCGACGGCTGGAGCCAAGTGCTGCGCCACGAACTCGCGCACCTTTTCGTGCACGAACTGGGCGGACCGAAGGTTCCCGGCTGGCTGAACGAGGGCCTGGCCCAATGGGTCGAAGAAACGCGCCCGGCAGAACTGCAGCGCGCGCGCCGCGCCCTGGCCGGCCGCGAGCTGCTGTCCCTGGCGGACCTCGCCGCTCCGCTGGCGCGCCTCTCCGAGCCCGAGCGCATCCAACTCGCGTACCAACAGTCGCTCTTGTTCGTGGCGCACCTGATGGAGCACCACGGCGAGTGGCTGGTCCTGCAGTTGCTGGAGCGCTCCGGCCGCGGCGAGTCCGTGGAAGCGAGCTTCCGCGAACTCTCGGGCATCGAGCTAGACGACGCCCACGAACAGTTCCGCGGCAACTTCTAAGCGCCAGCTTCCCGGCGGCGTTGGTTCAGGCCAAGGCGTCCAGACGGCCGTGCAACGCTCGCCAGGGAATCACCTGGGCTTGGGAGCGCGTCTGGGATTCGTCGCCGCCGTAGACGAGCAGTCGGCGCTCGCTGGCTTCGGCGCCGAGCAGGTCGGCGGCACGGGTTAGGCCGCCAAGGTTGTCCGCGGCGATGGTGCTCGAGGCCTTGACCTCCACGAGAACCGGGCCGCGCGCGTCTTGGATGATCAGATCCACTTCGTTTCCGTCGCTGGTGCGAAAGTGGTAGAGGCCGCCGCGCTCGCCGCGGTGCTGGCGGAACTTCGCGACTTCCGAGACCACCCAGGATTCGAAGATGGCGCCGCGCAGCGGGTGGCTCTTGAGGTGCTGCACGCTGCGCAGGCCAAGAAGCCAGCAGACCAGCCCCGTGTCGTAGAAGTGCAGCTTGGGCGATTTCGTCAGACGCTTGCGCAGGTTGGCGCTCCAGGCGGGCAGGCGGAAGACGAGGAACGAGGCTTCGAGCACCGAGAGCCAGGCCTTGGCCGTTGGTTGCGAGATCCCCGCGTCCGCTGCCAAAGCCGACAGGTTCAGAAGTTGGCCCACGCGCCCCGCGCACAGCTCCACGAAACGCTGGAAGGCCAAGAGGTCGCCCACGCGGGTCAGTGTGCGCACGTCGCGCTCCACATACGTCGCCACGTAGGCGGACAGCCACTCGCTAGGGTCGATACCGCGGTCGTGGATGGCCGGGTAGCCGCCTCCGAACAGGGCCTGGTCGAGCGACGCGGGCGCGCACGCCGCCCGTTTGAGTTCCCCGTAGCCGCACGGAAGTAGGTGCAAGACGGCCGCGCGGCCGGCGAGGGACTGGTTCACCGACTCCAGCAGCGCGAAGTTCTGGGATCCGGTCAGGATCCAGCGGCCCGGCGTCCGATCGGCGTCCACCATCGGCTGCAGGTACGAAGCGAGCTCCGGCGCCCGCTGCACCTCGTCCAGGACCGCTCCGCGCGGAAACTGCGCCAAGAACGCTCGCGGATCTTCCAGGGCAAAACGCCGCACGTCCGGCAGCTCCAAGTTGGCGAGGGGCCTGTCCGGGAAGACGCTCCGGCACAGGGTCGACTTGCCGCTCTGCCTCGGCCCCGTGACCGTGACCACCGGGAAGGCCCCGGCCGCCGCCCGCAGGCGGTCCTCCAGATCGCGACCGATCATCGCAACGACCGTACACCGGAGGCTGGCAGATTCAAGATTCGATTTGGAATCTGCTCAACTCGATCGCACATTTTCATGGCACGAGAGCCCGTGCGACGTATCCGGCGCCGATTCGCGGGGGCACAACGAAGGTGGGCGCACGCATCGGCCGCGTGCGCCCGCCGGTTTGGTGGGGGCCCTTGTTTCCGGGGCGGTCAGCGGTGGGGGGGCCCACTGCGCGCGCGGGCGAGCTCGGCTCGGGTGTTCGCGCGGTAGCCGACCAGGAGCATCAGGGTCTCCGCCATCCAGAGCCCCAGCAGTGCCAGGGCGGCGATCGAGATCGAGGTGGCCATGGGATTCGAGCAGGGCCTCGCGCGCCGCACCCGCCATCCGCATAGGGGTGTGGCCCGTTCCAGGCCGTTCGTCCTCGTCGTCGGGAAGCCGGACCTACCGGTTTCCCCCTACTCACCTCCATCGACCGGACCGGCGGCGAAAGGTTGCGGGGTTCGTGGCCGAGGCGGCTCGGTTCTCCCGGCTGGGAGCGCCCCGCGCCCGCGGCCCCTCGGGGCATGTGCGTAGCGAGCGCAACCCGTCTGCCGCGACGGCGGTCTTTGGGCGCGTGGAGACCAGCAGCACAGGTGGGGCCCCGCGGCCCCGGGTACGCGGCGTTGTGGCCGCCGAGGAGGGCACCGCCGAGGAAGGGGCCGGGCTGGCGGCGTTGCCCCTCGGTGCCCTCGTGGACCGGGTCCTCGGTCGGGCGGCGACCCGTCGATTGGCGGCGTTCGGGGCTGGCGACGGGACGGCCAGATCCTCTGGATCGGAAAACTCCGCGTTCGCCGCCAGCGACCCGGCGGCGGGGGCCGAGGGCGTGTCTTGCGGCCCCCCGACGGACCTCGCGCGCCTGTCGCGCGCCTCGCTGGGGGACTTGGTGGCGCTCGGCCTGGCCCCCGCCGGGGCCGCGCGCCTGGCGGCCGCCTTCGAACTCGGGCGCCGGGTGGAGGCGGCCCGGCGGCCCCCGCGACCGGCGCTGCGCAGCCCGGAGCGTGTCCATCGGCTCCTGCAACCCCAGCTCAGGGGTCTGGTCCGGGAGACGTTCTTGGTGCTGCTCCTCGACGGCAAACACCGTCTCGAGCGGGTCCAGACGGTCAGCGTCGGCACGCTCACCTCATCGCTGGTGCACCCCCGGGAGGTTTTTGCGCCCGCCCTGGTGGCCCGCGCCGCGGCCCTGATCGCCGTGCACAACCACCCGAGCGGCGACGTGGAGCCCAGCGCCGACGACTTGGAGGTCACCCGGCGGCTGATCGCCGCCGGGCGTCTGGTCGGGGTGCCGGTTCTGGACCACGTGATCGTCACCGACGAGGCCTACCTCTCCCTGCGAACGCGCATGGATTTCGGGTGAAGGGCCCTTCCCGGATCTGGACGCGAGTCCCGGAACCCCCGAATCGGTTTTTCGCGGATTTCCCCATGGCCGTCCGTTCGGTCCGTATCCCCTCCTGGCTCACAACCCCGGTGAGAGTGCGGCTCTGCCGAAGTCTCCCACCTCCTTGTTGTGGGTTTGGGACGTGATTGGGGGCCGGCGCCCGGGGGGGCGCCGGCCCCATCTCGTTGTGGGCGGCCGATTTGCGTCGCCTCAGGCAGGGTCGCGGGGTCGCGCGTCCGCCGCCCCGACCGCAAGGACGGTTCCCACGACGAGGGCCACCGCGCCCTCCGCCGCCGTCTCGATCCGCAGGATCTGGGGCGCGAGGGCCGCGGGGATGGCTCCGGCCCCGGCGAGGAGCGCCCGCTCGTCGTCGCGGAACCCGCCCTCGGGGCCCACGACGATCGCGATCGGACTCGGCCACGCCTCGCCCGGTCCGGGCGCCAGGGGCGGGACCGCCGCCGCGAGTTCCCGCGCTAGGGACCGGTCGGCGCCCGGGTCCAGCCAATAGGCCCGGCCGCGGGCGCCGGGGAGCGCCGCGCTCAGGGGTGCGGGGTCGAGCAACTCGGGGAGGTGCGTTCCCCGGCACTGTTTGAGGGACTCGCGCGCGATGCGTTCGAGCCGCTCCGGGCGCCAGCGCTCGCCCGGTCCGGTGAACGCGGTCAGCAGCGGTCGCACCCGCGCGACACCCCACTGCACGAGCCGCTCCAACATGGCCTCACCCCGGTCGCCTCGGGGCCAGGGCACCGCGACCGTGATGTGGGGCAGGGGCGAACCCGCCTGTCCGGGCGCGGGGTGGTGCTGGGCGGGGCCATCGGGCACGAGCGCCAGGCCGCGGCCCTCGGCCACCAAGAGGCAGGGCCGCTCGCAGCCCTTTCCGTCGATCGCCAGGGCGCGGTCCCCCGGCGCGAGCCGCAACACTCGGCGCGCGTGGGCCTCTTCGCCGTCCGCGAAACGGATGCTCGCGCCGTCGAGCGACCCCTCCGCGAAGAAGCGGCGCAACTGTGCCGAGGATGCCGCGCGCGCTCCCATGGCGAGCATGGTGACGGTCGCTGGGCGCCGTGGCTAGCCGTCGGCGCGCCGGGGAGCTCCCGAGGGCGCGCGTTGCGGCTCGCGGCGCGCGCGGGGTAGCCTCTTTGACCCACGGCCTTCGTGACCCGGCGGCGGCCCAGGAGTAATGCCCCTGGGTCCCGCGGACCCGTCCCCTTCGACGCCCGTTCCCGATTCCTCCCCTTTGACCCAACCCACCGCCCGACTCGCCCTGCGCCTCGAGACCGGGGAGCGTCGCGGGGAGACCGTCCCTATCCCCGAAGCTGGACTCACGGTCGGCCGCAGGCCGGAGAACGACCTGGTGCTCGCCGACCCGTCCGTGTCCGGACGGCACGCGGCACTGAAATGGGACCGCGGCCAGGTCTGGCTCGAGGACCTCGGCAGCACCAACGGCACGAAGCTGGCGGGGCGCTCCGTGGGCCGCACCGAGCTGGCGGAGGGCGACCGTGTGCTCTTCGGCTCGGTCGAGTGCACCGTGGTGGCAGCCGGCGCGGCCGAACCGACGCCGGCGCGGGTGCCCGCCGCCGCGCCCGCTGGCGCGTTCTCGGGCGACGGCGACGAGTTGGAGCTCGAACTCGAGGGCGCGGACGCGGAACCCGTCCCGGCCCGCGCGATGCCGGCAGCACGCGTCGCTCCGGCGCGCGCGCAGGCTCCGGTTCCCGCGCGGTCCGCGGGCGGCGCGCCCCGGCCCGACGCGCGTGCGGCCTCCGCGCCGCCCGATGCCGACCTCGAAGCGGCCGCCGGCGGCGGTGTGGTCGAACTCAGCGACGCCGACCTCGCCCGCGCGACCCGCGGCGGCGGGCGCTCGGCCATCATCGGTCTCGGGCTCCTCGTTCTGGCGGCGGGTGCGGGCGCGGCCTGGTTCCTCACCCGCGAGGACGGCGAGGACGGCGCGGGACCGCGCCTGCCGACCGCGGATCTGTCGGGCAGTTTGCTCGGCGCCGCCGGCCAGTTCGAGGGCACCAACCCGTTCGAGGGTGTGGAGGGTTCGCCGCTCGCCCTCGAGCTCGACCGCGTGTTCGCGGCAACCGGCGAGTACGGCCTCGGGCTCGCGGGCGCGCTGCCCGGCGAGTGGGCCGGCGCCCGCTCGGCGCCCGTGACGCTGCGCGCGGGGCAAGTCGCGGAAGCCAAGGCCGACGTGCGTGTGGAGGGCTCGCACCGGCTGCGCCTTGGGCTCGAGTTCTCGAGCTCGACCGACGCCGCCCCGACGCTCGCGCTCCTCGGCCCGCCGGCGGAGGCCGGGGGATCGGCGACACTTGCGTTGTCCGTGCCCGTACCCGCCGACTACGACCGCGTGCGTCTGCTCGTGCATGCGGACGGTGGCGTGGCCCGCGCCGGTTCGACGTCGGACGAAGTGGGCGACGGACTGGCGGCTCTCGACGACGCGCAGGTGCGCGCCGCGGCCAACTCGGCGCCGCCGCTCGTTTTGGCGCTGGCCGATTGGCGGCTCGTGCAGACGGCGCCCGACGAACTGCTGTTGCTGCGCTTCGACCGTGTGCTTGGCCGGCTGCGACTCGTGGGCGGGGGCACTCCGCTCGGCGACGGTGCCCGCTTCTTCAGCACCGCGCTGCGAACCGACGAACGCGGGCTCGACATCCAGTACGACGGCGCGGGCGACGGCGCGCGGCTCGAGTTCGCCGCGGCTCCCTCCCTCTTCCAGAAGGGTGTGGCGACCCTGGCGTCCGCCGAACAGGGCGGTTTTCGCACCCACGCGCCGCGTTTCGAGCGCGACGGCGTCGAGGGTCTGCTGCTCGGCGAAGGGCTGGAGCAGATGCGGCTCGCGCTCCCCGGCGCGATCGCGCTGGCCGCCAATCCCGAGGACGGCTGGTGGATTGCGCGCGCCGGCCCCATTCCGCGGCAGGGTTCGATCGAGTTGCAACTCGCGTTCCAGGCCGAGCGAGTGGAGGCCCGCCGGTTGGCCGAGCTGGCGCGCGGGCTCGCGGACGATCCGAAGGCGCTCGAAACCTGGCGCGAGCTGCTCGCGCGTTTCCCGTTCGAGGCCGAGTTGGTGCGCGAAGCGGAGGCCGCGTTGACGGCCGCCCAGGCCGCGGCGCTCAGCGACCTGCGCGCGCTGGAAGCGGACGCGATGCGCGCGCGGTTCTTCCGATTGGATCCGCTCCTCGCGCGCGTGGAACGCGGTGCGCGCGAACTCGCGGCGCGCGCCGGCGGCGGTCAGGCCGCCGAGCGTGCCGAGTCCCTCGCGGAGTCCCTCGCCGCCGAACGCGAGACGCTGCGAGGCGACGGGAACCGCGACCGCCGCGCGGCGCTCCAAGCCATGGGCGCGTACTTCGAACGCGCCGAGTTGGAGGGACTGCGCTCCCGCGTCGGTGCGGTGCTCGACCGGGAACCATCACCCTCCGGCGATTCGCAATAACGTTGCCCCTGTTGTCCTGCCCCGCGGCGCCCTGGCCGCACGAACCCGACGCGGCGCCGCGCCCATGGCGAGCCCCGCACGACGAGCCCTGATCCCAACCACATGGCCAAACGAGCCACAGGCATCGAGGTCGGCCCGCGCGCGGCCGTGTTCCTCAGCGGCCACGTGAAGGGCAACACCTTCGCGATCACCCAGTACACGTTCCAGCCGCTCCTGGCCGCGGACTCGGTCGCGGCGTGGGCCGCCGTGGAGCCGGGTTTTGCGCCCAAGCGGGCGCGGGTCGGTGTCACGGGCAAGGACGTGAACCTGCGCTACACGCGGGTGCCGCGCCTGCCCGACTGGCAACTCGAGAAGCTGATGCGCTTCGAGGTCGCCGAGGTGGGGGACAACTCCGGCGGCGCCGTGGCGGCGGACTACAACGTGCTGCCCGAGCTGCCGGAGATCGAGGGCGAGGACGTGGTCCTGCTCGCGATGGTGCGCGAGAGCGCACTCGAGGGCCCGCTCGAGGCAGTGGCCGCCGCGGGCGGCAAACTCGAGTCGTTCTCGCCCAACTCGATCGGGCTCTACAACGCGTGGCTGCGTTTTGGCGTCGTGCTCGACGATACGGTGCTCCTGGCCCACGTCGGGTACGACAGCACCGACGTGGTGCTGGTGCGCGGCGCGGACCTGGTCTTCGCGCGCAACCTGGGCGGCGGTACCCAACTGTTCGAAACCGCGATCGCCGAGCGCATGGGACTCAGTGCGCCCAAGGCCGCGCAAGCCCTCGAGCGCCTGGTCGACCTGACCCCCGGCGCGCGCCTCGAACCGGGCGAAGCCGAGAAGGCCAGCCGCGCGGCGCTCTCGGCGGCGGGCCAACTGCTCGGGCTCCTGCAGTCGGTCACGATGTTCGCGCGCACCCAGGTGAAGCTGTCGACGCTCAAGCTCGACCGGGTGTTCTTGAGCGGTCACGGCGCGGGTGTGCGCGGAATCGAGCGGTACTTGTCCAGCGCGCTGTCGGTGCCCGTCGAGCGGTTCGACCCGTTCCGGGTGGTCGACACGTCGGGCTTGGACGCGGAGAGCGCGGCCGAACTGGAACAGCACCGCGCCGAGTCGGTGGTCGCCCTGGGCCTCGCGACGGCGGGTTCGGATCCGGACGCGTACGCGATCGACGTCCTGCCCGCGGCCATCGAACGCCGTCGGCAGTTCTTGGGAGGCACGCTCTTCCTGATCGGCGCCGGTGTGCTGGCCCTCGGTTACCTGGTCTTCGACTACACGACCCAACGCGGCGCCGCCGAGCAGTACCGGCGCGACGCGTCGCGCCTCGAATCGGAAGTGGCGCAGCGCTCCCGCACCCACGGTCGCACGCAGGACCTTCTCCGCCAGAACCGCGAGATCGCGGAGCAGGTCGAGGAGCTGCGCTCGCTCGCGGGCAACGGCGAGCAATTGGCACGTCTCGTGGAGGGCCTCGACGCCACCTTGCCGCAGAACTTCTGGCTGACGTCGCTCGTGGCCCGCCGCGCGGCGGAGGGCAGCCTCGGCCTCGCGCGCGGCGCCGAGGCGCCGGTGGTGTTCGCCGAGGGCCGCGCGCGCGAAGGTGTGCGCGACCGCAGCGCCGTGTTCCAGGAGTTCACCGCGGCGCTGGGTGAGGAGCTCGACGGATTGTCCCTCGTGCACACCTTGAGTCCCGACGGGGCGCGCTTCACCCTGGCGGTCAGCGGCTTCAGCCCCGCGCCCGTCGCGCAGGACACCGTCGACGCGGAGGCAGGACAATGAACCTCGAAGCCTACTGGCAGGAGAACCGCACCTTCGTGCTGCGCGTGGCTGGCGGGTTCGTGGTGTTCTTGATCGCGCTGGCGATCATCGACGCCACCGTGGGCAGCGCCGTGTCGAGCCAACGCCGCCTCGTCACCGCGGCCCAGACGAAGCTCAACCAACCCAGCTTCACGTCTGCGGACGAACAGATGGCGCGCGAGGACAACCGCGCGCTGGTGGAGCTCCTCGCGGAGCTGGAGCAGCGCGTCGACTTCGCTCCGCGCGAAGGTTTCCGGCCCACGGACGCGCCGGTCACCGCCGGTCGTTACCTCGACGCGGTCGCCAACGTGCGCGAGGGCCTCTTGCCGCTGGCCCGGCGCCGCGGCATGGTGCTCGACCCGACGCTCGGTCTGCCGGAGCAGTCGCCGACGCGCGAGGAGGAACTGGCGCGCTACCTCGACGGCCTCGACGTGGTGGACCGCCTGGTGCGCTTGGCCGTGGAGTTGGGTGTCGAGCGCATCGAGAAGGTGCGCATCCGCCTGGATCCGGGCCTCTTTGGCCGAGAGGGCCTCGGTTACGTCGAACGCACGAAGATCGAGCTGTCGGCGTCCGGCCGCAGCGCGCCGCTCCTCGAACTGACGCAGCGGCTGGCGCGCCTTCCCGGCCAGCCGCTTTTCGTCGACAGCGCGGCCCTCGAGGCCTCGCGCCAGCGCGCCGACGAAGCGCGCCTCGAGTTGGTATTGCTGGCGCCGCGCGTGGCGCGCAGCGCGAAGACCCCGGAGACCCGCCCGTGAAGTTGCGCCAGGAAGTTTGGGTCTTTGTCGCCGTCGCCGCATTGCTCGGCTGGCTGCTCTGGAGCGGTATGGGGAGCGGCGTCGCGTCGCGCGCACGTTCCCGCGCGACGACGATGGAACTCGAGCGCATCGGCGCGCCGAGCGCCGACGTGGCGCGGCCCGCCGCGGACGGAAAGCAGGGCGTCGAGCGCACGCTGTTCGAGCCGCCTTCGGACACACGCCCGCTCGCGCCGCTTCGTTTCCAGGAACCGCCGCGCGGCGCGCTCCTCACGCTGGCCGCACCGCCCTACCCCGGGCCGCGCGCGCGCCACTTCGCGCCGCACCTCTGGCGGGCGCCGGCCTCGGTGGAACCGAGCGGGCTTTTCGACGACGCCGAGGCCGAGTTCGCGGACGTGGAGGACTTGGAGCCGGAGGTCGTCGCCAACGGTTCCGAGATGCCCGCGCCGGGCCCCGCCGAGCGCGCTGCCCTCGAGGAGGGCTACCGCCGTGTGTTCGATTGGATCGAACTGCAGCCCGGCCGCCCGATCTTCGGGCGTATCGTCAACGGCGATCGCTACGGTCTCCGCGAGGTGAACCGCGCGGGCGAAGCGGTGCGCTTCGAGGAGATGGTGCCGGCGACGGGGCGCTCGCGGTACCCCGGCCAGGGGCCCGTGACGTTCGAGCGCGAGCGGGTGCTGGAGTTTGGGTTCGCGGACACCCTCGAGAACCAACTGGAACTGGCGTTCCGCGCGCTCGACGGCAACGTCAGCGCGTCCAACTACGCGGACGCGATGGCCGTCGCCGCCGATTGCCTGGACGCGGCGTTCGAGGTGCCGCGCGCGCTCGAACTCGCCGAGTCGCTCTACAGCCAGTGCAGCGCCGAGCAGCCCGACGAGTTGGAGCCGCGCCTCGGTCTTGCGCGCCGCCACGAGTTGGCGTTCGAACTCGACCGCGCGATGGCGGAGTACGAGTCGCTCGCGACGCGTTACTCGCACCGCGCGCCCCTGCACGTGGCGCGCGCGCAACTGGAGGCGCGGCTCCTGCTCGACGAGGCCGCCGAGGCGTCGTTCCGGGCGGCGCTCGAGCGCGACAGCGGTTATGCGCCGCGCCTTGCCTTCGGGCAGTTCCTGATTTCCCGGGGCCGCACCGAGGAGGCCGCGAACGTGCTCGAGGTGGCCGTGCGCAACGCGCCCCAAGGGCCGGACGCGCGGGATGCGCGGCTCGAACTGCGCTTGGCCCTGGCGTCGGCCCTCGCCGCCGAGGGCCGCCTCGCAGAGAGTTTCGATCAACACGTGTTGGCGCTGCGCGGCGCGCCGGACTCAGGTGAAGCGTTGGCCGGGGCCCTCGCGCTCGAGCGTTTCCGCGCCGAGGGCGCGGACACTTTCGAACAGCCGGCTTGGCTCGCTGGCGGAGCCGACGCCGGAGCGCCGTCCTTGGGTTTCGAGCTGCTGCTCGCGAGCGGCGCGTGGTACGAAACAAAGGGCGATGGGGTCAGTGCGCGCGACGCGTACCTGCGCGCGCTCGAGTCGGATCCCCTCCGCACCCCGGCGCCGTTGCGCCGGCTGGTCCAACTGGCCGTCGACAACGGGTACGAGGACCAGGCCCTGGGTTTCCTCGAGCGCGCCCTCGAGGCCGATCCCTACGACGCGTGGTCGCTGTACCAACGCGCGCGCCTCAGCGTCGACCGCGGCGACCCGGACGGTGCCGCGCGGGACCTCGCGGCGGCGCTCGCCGTCGAGGCGGACTTCGCGGACGCGCTCGCGCTCCTTGGGGAACTGGCCTGGCGCCGCGCCGACTTCGAAAACGGCGACCTGTACCTGGAACGCGCGCTCATCCTGGCGCCCGAGCGCGCCGATTTGCTCGAACTGCGCGCGCTCTGCCTGGTGCAGATGGACGCGTTCCTCGACGCGCGCGACCTGGCGGAAGCGGCCCTTGCCGCGGAGCCGGAGCGTTTTGCCGCGCGCGCCGTAAGCGCCTGGTGCGCCTACCGGATCGAGGGTCCCGAGGAGGCCCTGGTGCGCCTCGGCGAACTCGAGGATTCGCTGCGCTCCGCGCCCGAGGACGACGCGCGCCGCGGCTACACCGCCGCGCAGATCGCGCGAGTCGACGAACACCGGCGCATGGTGGCGTGGCGCGACGAGTTCGAGCGCTCCACCCTTGCGAACCAATGGACGCAGGAGGACAACGTCGGCCCGCTCGTCAGCCTGGAGGACGGCCAGGTGTTGATCGAAGGTGCGTTCAGCCGCGCGGGGGAAACACGCCTTTGGCGCGAGTACCCGGCGGAGGAGTTCGTGTCCGTCGAGCTGGACCTCTTCTTCGAATCCGCCGGTTCGGCGCGGGTGGGGGTGTTCCTCGGCCGCGAGAGCGCGCGCGCGGGCCCGCGCCAGATCCAGGCGCAGGTGGCGATCGCGCGCAACCGCGACGGGGCCACACAGGCCCGCATCGTGCGGGGCTCGACCGGCGCGGACGAATGGCTCGACCTGTCGGCCGCCGAGTTCCCCGCCGACCGTTGGGTGCGGGTGCGCATCGAGCGCAGCGGGGAGGGCTCCGACTCGAGTGTCGGAGTGGCCCTGGATGGAATCCCCGTGCTCGAGCGGGTGCGTGTGCCGGGCATGGGGCGCGCGTCGACGCCGCTGCGTGTGGGTGTCTTCGCCGAGGGGGATACGGGCCGACCCGTGCGCCTCCTCGTGGACAACGTGGAGGTCGTGCGCCGTTTGGCGCGCTGAATCGGGACATGGCGCACAAGAACAGCCAACGGGCGGGTTTCACGCTGATCGAGATGCTGGCCGTGATGCTCATCCTGGGCATCCTGGTGGCGTTCCTCGTGACCCAACTGGGCCGCAGCGAGGACACGGCGAAGGAGCGACTGACACGCACGAAACTCGCGGAGCTGTCGGCCCTGATCGACTCCTACGAGCGCAGCCAGGGCGACTATCCGCCCAGTGCGTTGACGCCGGAACAGGGTGTGCCGCCGAACGCGCTCAACCTCGGTGTGGAGGTGCTGGTCGCGACGCTCTGGTCGAAGGGGCGAAACGGCCTGGGCATCTCGGCCGACGACCTGCGCAACACCGACGGCGACCAGTCGACGAAGACGCTGACGGATTTGCCGACCAACGACCTCTTCGAGCTGGTCGACCTGTGGGAGAACCCGCTCGCCTACTTCCACCACGCCGACTACGGCCGTGTGGACCGCTACCAGACGTTCGACAACCAAACCGGCGAAATCTCCGAGGCCGAGGTGCGCGCGCTCGTCAATCCGACGACTCGGCTGCACTACCAACCGGGCCGCTACCAACTGCTTTCGGCCGGCGCGGACGGCGTGTTCGGCACCGACGACGACATCGGGAACTTCGGCCGCTGATTCGATGGTGACCGCGCCCCACCCCACACACGAAGCGGCCCGCGCGACGGCCGGTTGGACGGCAAAGGCCGGCCTGACGCTGCTCGAGTTGATCCTCACGATGGGGATCCTCGGCATCGTCTTCGGCGCGGGGGTGGGCATCCTGACGTCGCTCGACCTGACGTCGGGGCAGTCGGCGGGGCTGGTGCGCTCGGCGCTCGCCTCGGCGTCCGGCGCGGCCCTGCGCGAGGGCGCGCCCGCGCGCCTCGAGGTCTCAGCCGACCGCACGTCGCTCTTCGTGATCGCGCCGCGCACCCTCGGCACGTGGCACTTCGAGCGCGACGACGGCCAGGGAGCGCGCGGCCTGCAGACGGCGCTGTTCGGGGCCGCGAACACGGACGAGGGCCACATGGGCAGCGGCCTCGTCTTCACCGGCAAGCGGCGCGACGCCTACGCCGAGTTGGGGCTGGTGGCAGGCGGCTCCTTCGATCCCACGGCGGGTTTGGCGATCGAACTGGCCGTGTGCCTCGACGACCTGTCGCCGGGGCGGCTGCTCGACGTGGCCGGTGTCGCCGGTCTGGACGTGCAGGACGGCGGGGCGCTCAGCGGCTGGATCCTGCCCGCGCGCCTCGACGAGTCGGGCATCGAGGTGGTCGGGGCAAAACGTGTGGCCGAGTTGCCCGCCGGTGTCCTCATGCCAGGGCGCTGGGTGCGTGTGGGGCTTTCCTACGATCGGGTGGAGCTGCGCATCACCGCCGACGGCTTTCCCGCGTCGATCGTGTCCGAGGTCGCGCCGCTCAGCCGCGCGAAGGGCGCGATCGTGCTCGGCGGAACGCCGCGCGCGTTCGTGGGCCGCGTCGACACCGTCGTGGTGCGCCAATCCGAGGTCGGCGAACCGCTCGTACTGCCCGAAGGCACCCTGTGGCCCGCGGACGGCCCGCGCGCGGTGCGTTTCGAGGCGGATGGGGCCCTCGACCGCGCCCGCCACCCGACGGGGCTCGACATCGGACTCGAACTGCCCGACGGGGCGCGGGTCGAAGTGCGTGTGACGCCCTACGGAGCGGTGCAATGAGGCGGCTGCAACGGCATGGTGGGCGCGACGGTTTTGCGCTGCTGGTGGTGCTGCTTGCGCTGCTCGCCCTCTTGATCCTGTGCGCCCCGTTCCTCTGGACGGCGAACAAGGTCGACGAATCCGCCGCGCGGGTCGAATCCGCGGCGCTCGCGCGCCACGGTCTCGACACCGCGGCCCGAGAACTGCGCCACCGGCTTTCGCACTCGCACCCGTCCCTCGACCGCACACTCGACTTCGACGAGACGGCGGAGTTCGACTTGGATCCCGAGCGCCGTGACGCGCTCCGGTCCCTCGACGAACAGGGCGCCCTGTGGCAAGGCCGTGCGGAGGACCTGGCCGGTCGAGTGGACCTCTCGAGCGCGTCGCCGCAGATGGTCGCCAACTTGCTCGGCGCATCGAGCTTCTTGCTCGTGGCCCTCGAGGCGAAGGCGGAGGAGATCACCGTCGCCGACGCCGGAGGGTTCGAACCGGCGGGGTACCTCTGGATCGACGGCGAACTGGTGCGCTACGGGTCGCGCACGGAACGCACGTTTCGCGAGCTGACCCGCGGCCTCCTGTTCAAGCCCGAGAACCCGTGCGGCCCCAGCGAAGCGCGCAACCACGCCATTGGCACGCCGGTGATGGCGCAGGAGGCGTGGGCGCTCGCCATGTGGCGCGTGCAGCGCGGCCTCGATCGCGATCCGGGCAGCATGGGCAGCGGGGCCCTCGAAGAAGCGGGGGCCCTGGCCCTCGCTGGCAAGCTTTCGGCGCGGCAAACCGCGCGGCTGCTCGAACTGGGAACTTTCTTCGGCGACGTGGCCGCGCCCGGTCCGTGGCAACGCGCGCTGCGCCTTCTGGAGAACGTCGACGGCGGCACCGACTGCGTGCTGCGTGTCGACGAACCGCGATTCGTCGCCACCGGTTCCACGCTGCTGCTCACCCAAGGCACACGGCGCGAGCTTGCCCTCGTGAGGCGTGTCGAAGGCAGCGGCGCCGTGGTGCTGCTCGACCCCGTGTCGAACAGTTTCGAGGGCGGCAAGGCGCAGGTGCGGGTCCTGGTCGCGCGGCCCGTCAACGCGAACACGGCGCGTGCGGAGGTGCTGCGCGCGCTGTTCGAGAACGTCGCGCTCGCCGGGCGGAACGAGCGTGTGACCGCGAGCGAAGCGAAGGAGCTGGCGACGCGTGTCGTGCTCGGCCGCCCCTGGACCGGTTTTGGTGACCTGCTCGAGCGCCTCGTCCTGCCCGCCGCGGGTTTGGCCGTGGGGGCGAAGGAGGGTGCGGGGTACGGGCGCGCGGGCAGCTCGGCGGGTGCCTCCGGCAGCAGCGCCGATCCGGGCGCGGCGCCGTTCCTCTCCGTGGACGACGCGCTCGCGCTGTACCACAACTTCGAACACTCGAACGACGCGGAGCTGCGCTATGCGACCGCGCCCCTGGCCTTCGTTTCGCGCGACGTGTTCGAGTTCGAACTGCGCTCCTCGCACAACGCCCCGAGCGGCCTGCAGCGCGCCTTCGCCGAGCGCGAGGGCGCCGAACGCGTGGCGCCGGTGGGCCCGCTCCTGCGCCTTTGGACGCGGCAGACGGACTTCGACGAAGAGCTGCGGGTGACCCGCGACGCACCCGGGTGGAGCAGCGGCCCCGCGTCGACGTCCGTGTACGACACGCGCTTCGGCGCGTCGCCCCCGCCCCGCCGGCCGGCCCACTTCCCGCGCCCGGCGGACGATGCGAACGGCGTGCCGACGGCGCGCACGCCGATCCTGCCCGATGCGGAGAATCCCGCCTGGGTGCAACCCTGGGTGTCGCGTGTCGACGAAGAGGGCCAGCGCGCGGGCCGTGTGCTGCACTTCGATCGCGAGGACAGCCACCCCGAAGGCCGCCTGCTGAGCGATGGCTTCGTCGCGCTCGGCGCCGCCGATGCCCGCGTGCGTTGGCTCGACGACGTCGGACTCACGCGGCCGCTCTCGGTGTCCTTCTGGATGCAGCCGGGCGCCTTCCCGGTCGGCGGGCACCTCTTCGACCTCGGTGGCACCAGCCGCGAGTCGGACCGCGTCTCGCTGCTCTTCGACGGCGAGGATCTGGTGCTGCGTGTGCTGGACGCGGTGGGGGACCACCCGCGCTCCAGTTTCGTCGAGCGCGCCGAGGTGCGCTTTGCACTGAACCCCGGCGAGACTCCGGGAATGGTCGCGGACACTTGGAGCCATGTGGAGCTCGACGTGCGCGGCAACCGGCCCGAACAGATGGGCCTGCGCGTCGACGGCCTATCGACCGCGCGCACGCCCGGTCTGACGCGCCTCGCCGCGGCCCTCTCGAGCGGCGATTCGCAGATCATCGTCGAGTCGACGGAGGGTTTCCCCGACACCTGCGTGCTGCGCATCGGGTCGGAGTTGATCGAAGTGCGGCGCACGTCGGCGACCACGTTCGACGGGAACCACTCCCTCGCCGGACCCGACGCGGGTTTTGGCGGGCGCATCGCGCGGGAGCGATTCAACTTCGAACCCGCGGCCGCCATCAATCTGGGGCTCGTCAAACCCGACAGTCACGACGTGGGGGCGCCCGTTGCGCTTTATGGCTACAGCTTGCCGCTGGCCACCAACGCGCCGCCGGGGTCGAGTTCGCTGCAGGCGGACCTCGGCGCGTTCGCCGTCGGTCGTGTGGCCGCCGTGGAGGGCGCGAACCATCCGCTCGGCAAGGAGATCCTGATCCGCTTCCCGCAGGCCGGCACTGCGTCGCCGGGCCGCGGATTCGAGGGCGGCACGGACGGGATCCAGGGTCTCGTCCTGACACCTGCGGACCCGGGCCACACGCCCGAGCAGGTGATGGCCGCCTTTGCGTCAACCGGCGGTTTTGCCGCGATCCTGCAGCAGCGACTCACGTTCATCTCGACGTTCTCGGGCGAGACGTTGACCAACCCTGCGACCGACACGGGCACGCCGCTGTTCGAGGTGGAGATCGTGCGCTACTCCGGCGTCGACGGGAACACCTTGCGGATCGCCCAGTGGGGCATCGACAGCACCACGTTGCCGAACCTCGCCAACGACGCGCCGACGCTCGGCACGATCGGCGGCGGCCGGGGTTTCGTGGTCGAGTGGGGCGGAAACCTGGTGAATCCGGGCGCTCTCTTGGGGGACCTTTCGACGCGTGTGCTCGTGGTGCCGATCTCGGTGCCCGCGCCCAACTCCGGCACGGGTTTCCTGCCTGCCCAGTCCGGTGACTCGCAGTTCGCCCAGCTCACGCGCCGTGACGACGCGGAGTTCACCGAGTGGGTGCGCTACGACGCCCTCGTCAACGACCAGTTGGTGCGCGACGATCCCAACGCGCTCGAGGCACTGTGGCTGGCCGCCACGGGTGGACTCGGCATCCTCGTGGACACGGATCCCGACGACGAGGACGAGGAGGGTGACGGCTCGGGACAGGGTATGACCGCGCCGGCCTTCCAGCCGACGTTCCAGCCGCTTCCCGCCGTTCCCGCGGCAGCCGCCGCACCGGCGAACTCCGCAGCACCCGCGGCCCCGGCGGTCGCCGGCGCCTATTGGCAACCGGACGTCGGTGTGCCCTCGGACGACGACTTCCCGCTGACCCGGTCGGCGCGCACGGCGTTCCAGTTCCGCGGGGTGCTCGGCACCTACAGCCACTCGCACCCCGCGGGCACACCGATCCTGCCGGTTTTCGCGCTGGAGGACGACCAGGGACTCGATCCGAGCCAGGGCCGCCCGGGCCGACTCGACCACGCGTTCCTCGTGGATGCCGATCGCTCCGATCCCGGTTGGCCGGTGGTGGTGCACCGCGCGTACCGCCCGAACAACCACTTGAACCACGCTTGGCAGCCGGGGCCGGCCCTGACCTCGACCGCCGCCGCGACCGTCACCACGCTCGAGGCGAGGTTCGACTTGGAGCGTGTCTACGTGGCGATGGACGAGGCCATCTCCGTGCCGATCGCGTCGGGCGCGCTCGGGCTGCCCACGGAAACACGCACCATCGGACGCCTCGTGCTCTTCCCCTCGGGCGAGCGGCCCCGCGTCGTCGACCGGCTGGCGTTTGGCTCCGAGTTCGACGGCGGGGGCACCGGCCTGCCCGTGGTGCTCGACGAGGTCGTCTTCGGCGGCACGGACTTCGGCGGATCGTTTGGCCTCGGCCCGGCGGCCGAGGGCGCGAACATGGTGCTGACCACAGCGATGGGGCCCTCCGACCAGGAGTTTCGCGTCGCGCCCAGCACCGTCCGCACGGCCCTCGGCAACTTGGCCACACTGTCGCCGGTCCTCGGGGCGCTGCCCCAGGACGCGGGTCTCCTGCGCATCGGCGAGGAGTGGATCGCGTATTCGTCGCTCGATGTCACCTCCGGCCTGGTCACCGTGGCGCCGGGCGGCCGCGGCATGCTGGCCAGCGAACCGCAACCCCACGGCGGCGGCGAGGCCGTGCAGTTCCAATCGCACGTGACCGTAGGGGAGCTCACCGCCGCGGCGACGGTCGACGACGCGGACCTGGCCCTCGAGGATTTGACCGAGTTCCCGAGCTCCGGCACCGTTCTGGTCGGCGACGAGTTGGTGCACTTCACCGCGCGGCGCAACGGCGCGTTGACCATGCCGCGGCGCGCTTCGGCGCCCGGTCTCGACGACCACAAGGGTGCGGGGCTCTTCCGCGGCCGCTTTGGCACGGCGGCGAACTCCCACCCGGCCGGCACACCGGTCGTGCTCTTCCCGCACCGCTACTGGGACCGCTTCGCGGAAGAGGCCGACGCGCCCGAGCTGCACTACTTCGGCTTCGCGCTGCACGAGCCCGACGCGTTCTTGCTGCGCACGTGGTTCGAGCGCGACGACCCGCCGGAGGGCGGCGCGACCCTCGCGGTGCTGCTGCGCACCGATCCAAGCGTGCCTTGGGACAGCGAGCCACGCGCCAACAGCGGACTCATGCGATTGACCGCGCCGGGCCTGGCACGCGGCGGTGTGCGACTTGCGGTGCAGACATCGAAGGCCGAGTGGCGAGTCTACACCGAGTACCCAAGCGGTTCGTTCGACGCGTCGACCGGCCTGCCGCACGGCTGGAAACGTGTGCCGAGGTTGCCGATGCTGGGTGTCGAGTTCTTGGCCCCCGGCCGCGTGTTGAGCGCGCAGGACCGCTGATGGCGACTCCCCAGAACACATCGCGCCGCGGTTTCACACTCGTGGAGCTCCTGGTCGCCCTCGCGCTCTTCAGCCTGCTGGTGCTGGCGGTGGTGCGCCTCGTCGACGGCAGCCTGCGGGTGCTCGGCGAAAGCGAAGGGCAACGGGACCGTCTCGCACTCGAACTCGTCACCAGCGAGTGGCTGCTCGGCGACCTGGCCGGCCTCGCGAGCGGCGACGATGGCGACCTCCTCGTCGACTGGTGGACGTTCGACCAGAACGGTGACGGCATCGCGTCGCGCCCGTGGCCGCGCCTGCGGCTGGTGCGCAGCGCGGCTCCGCGGGACCTGCTGCGTCTCGGCCTCCGCCAGGACTCCGCCGACGAAGTGGAGCAGGAGCTGGGTGTAGGTCGTTTGCTGGACAGCGACGCCCTGGTCGAGGTGGTGTGGTGTGTGCAACCGGCGCCGCGCGAGGCGGGCGAACCCTCGCGCGGGGACGGCCTCTTGCTGCGCGGCGAACGGGTGCTCGCAGGCGCGCCGGAGGACTCGTTCTTTGCCGCGGACTTCTTCGACGGGGCGGGTGCTCCTCCGGGCGCGGCCGCCCAGGAACTGGCGCGCGGGTTGCTCTGGTTCGACCTCCTGCTCGCGGACGAAACGAGCCTCCTCTACGGCGAGTGGCAACCGGGATCCGAGTCGGGCGACGTGGCGCGCGCGTGGGACGGTTGGGGCCTCGGCCGGCCGGACACGGAGCGCCACAACTTCAACCGAACCCTGCCGCGGCCCACGACCGGCGACGAGTCCCTGCGGCTGCCCCGCCGCATGCGCATCGAGTTCGAGTTCGAACCGCCGCGCGAGCGCGAACGGCGGCCCAAGTTGACGGCGGAGATCGACGCCGAGGCGCGGTTCCTGCCGCTCGACGCACCCACGCGTTTGCCCGAGCCGGGGACGCTGCTCCTGCTCGGCGAGGAGTGGGTCGAACTGCTCAGCGCGGGTTCGAGCGGCGCCCAGGTCAATCGGGCGCAACGCGGCACACGCGCGGCGGTGCACCGGCCCGGCGAACGTCTGCAGTGGGGCCAGGGCTTCGCGCGCGAGTTCGCGCCGGCCCTGCGCCGGGAGGACTGGCGCCGATGAACGCGACCTGGAAGACTCGCCGCGGCAAGCAGCGCGGCATGACGCTGCTCGAAGTGGTGCTCGCCCTCGGCATCCTGGCCCTCGGCATGGGTTCGATCCTGTCGATGCTCGCGTTTGGTGCCGCGCTCTCGTCCCAGGCCGAACGCCGCGCGGGTGCTGCGGCGGCCCTGGGAGCGGTGTTGCCCGACCTGGAGGAGCGCCTCTTCCCCCTGCTGGAAGACGGCACCGCGGGGCCGCCGGAGGTGTTCGAGGGCCGCCCCGTGCCGAACTTTCCGCGCTACACCCATTCCGTGCGCGCCGAGTTGGCCCATGCTGTTCCCGGGGCGCCGGAACTGTGGGCCGTCGACGTGTCCATCGAGTGGCGCGGCCGCGGCGCGCGCCGCAGCCTGGACTTTCGCACCCTGATGCCCCGGGCCGTGCCGCTCGGCGAGCGCCTGCGCCGGGCTGCCCTCGGAGCGCCACCGGCTTCGCCGCCGCCCGCCGCCCCGCAGCCGCCCGCCGCCCCACCGAACACTCCACCCTCCGACGAGGCCCGCCGATGAACCGCCGACTTTTCCGTTTGCTCGCCCCCGCGCTGCTTCTGCCCCTGGCCGCGGCTCTCGCTCTTCCGACGGCGGTCCGGTTCGCGAACGCGCCGGCCGTTGCGGGCCAGGGCGGCGGCGTGGTGCCCGGCCGCGGCGGCCCGATGGGTGTCGCGCCCGAGGATCCGACCGCCGTCGAGCTCCTGCAGCTCTCCGACGGGCGACTTCTTTGGGCGGAACTCGTCGAGGGGACGGACGCGGGGCTCGAACTGCGCCGCTTGGACCAGGGCGGTCGTGTGACGCTGCCGTGGCGGATGCTCGCGCCCGCCGTGGAACGCGACCTGCGCCTGCGTTACGGCCTCTTGGACATCGATTCCGAGGAGTTGTTCGTCACCGCGCAACGTGTACCCCTCGTCGGCGGCCGCGACACGATCGGCCTGATCGTGGAGCGCACCGACGAGGCCCTGCACCTCAAGACCGCTGGGTCGCTGCTCGTTTTGCCCCTCACGCGCATCAGCGGCGGCGCGACCGACATCGAGGTGCCGGCGCGCGAGATCTTCACGCGCGACGAGTTGTACCAATCGCGCCTCGCGGACTGGACCGAGGCGCTTTCCGAGGGCGGCGCGAAGGCCGCCAAGGCGCACGAATCGTTGGCGCTCTTCAGCGAGCAGCTCTACGACTTCGTGCGCGCGCTGGAACACTGGCGCGCCGCGTCGGAGCTGGGCCTCGAGCGTGCCGATCTGTCCTCGCGCCTCGCGCAGGCCGAACGAAAGGCCGCGGTGCAAGAACAGGTGGATCAGCTCGACGCCATCGACACGCTGCGCGCCCGCGGCAAGTACGCCGAGGCCAAGTTGGGCCTCGATTCGTTCCTCACGCGGTACCCGCGCAGTCCGCTTCTCGAGGACCGCGCGAAACTCGCCACCAAGGTCGAGAAGGATCTCGGCCGCGCCCTCGACAAACTGGTGCCGCAGCGCTGGCACTTCTGGACGCAGCGCCTGATCCGCGACGCGGCGCGCACACGCGGTTACCAGGAGTCCCTCACTTGGCTCGATGAGGGCCTCTCCGAAGAGGTCGTCGCCAACGTCGTCGAAGAGGTGCAGGAACTGGCGCCCGGTCTCGGCGCCGCGGACGTTCGCGCGCGCTGGGCAGCGCGGCCAAAGGGCCGCCCCCACAGCGCGACCTACGGCAACGCCACGTGGCTCCTCGGACCCGAGAAGGCGCGCGCGGGCCTCGCGGACCCGGAGGCCGAGAAACCGGAGGAGGCCGGCGAGAAGGACGCGGAGCGCAACGCGATCGAGGAGCGAGTCAAGCGCTACCTGAAGAACCAGGAACAGGCCAGCCGCTCCAGCAATACGAGCGCCGATCCGGAGGACATGGAGCTGATCTGGAAGGACTTCGGCAGCAACGTGCGCGCCCAGTGGATGCTCGCCTACTACGCGGAGAACGGCGGCGACATGAAGCTGGAGCGTGTCGGCTTCGCGAACTGCCGCACGTGCGGCGGCGTGGGGGTGCTCGAGGTGCTGAGCACCGGCAGCGCGGCCTCCGGCGCCGACTCGGGCACACGCCTCACTCCGTGCCCGCTCTGCCGGCAGGTGGGTCTGGTGCGGCGGGTGCACTACCGGTGAACAGGACCCCGTTGGGTCGGGCGGCGCGGCCCGGGATTGCGCTGCTCGCGGCTCTCGTGGCGGCGCCCTTGTTCGTCGGCTGTGCGGCGGATGGCGGCGGCACATCGCGGACCAGGCCCCTCGCGCCGCGCCCCGCGCCGGCGACCGCGGAGCGCGCCGAACCCAAAGCGCTCTTGGTCCGCGTCGGCTCGCGCGACATCGACGCCGCGGATCTTTTGGCCCAGTGGTTGCAGCGCGACAGCCCGTCGCTCTGGAACCAGCTCAACCTGCTGATCGCCGGCGAACTGGCGCGCTTGGAAGCCGAGCGCCGCAAGGTCGAGATCGACCCCCTCGAGGTGGAGCGTCGCCTCGCCGCGCACCTCGGCGCGCTCCGCGCCCTGTGGCTCGAGCGCTACCCCGGCCAGTCGTTCGACGCGGTGCTGCGCGATCGGTTGCAAATGGATCCCCAGCGTTTCCGCCAGCGCTTGCGCGACGAAACCGCTCGCGAGTTGGTCAGCGAACGCGTCGTGCGACTGCACACACTCACCAGCCGGCGCGTCAGTCTGTCGGTGCTCGCTGCCAAGGACGCCGATACCGCGCAGGCGCTCGCCGAACGCGTGCGACAGGGCGAGGACTTCGCCGCGCTCGCGAAGGCGCACAGCATCGACCCCTCGGCCGAACGCGGCGGACGCCTGCCGGACTTGACCTACAACCAGGATGCGCCCCTCGTGCGGCGCGCGTTCGCGGCGCGGGTCGGCAGGGTCGACGGGCCGTTCGTACTCGGCGGGCGTCACGTGCTGCTGCTCGTGCACGGCAGGCTGGAAGCGCGGGACGGCGACTGGCCCGAGCACGGCGAAGAAGTGCTCGCGTCGCTGGCACTGGATCCGGTGGGGGAGTCGGAGTTCGTCGCGTGGCAGGTCGAGGCCGAGCGCCGCTGGCCGGTGGACGTGGGGCCGCTGCTCGATCTGCTCGGCGAGCCGCCGCCGCCCTCGGAGCCCGACTTCGGCCCCGGAGCGGAGCCCGGTCGCGAGCCCGCGCCGGAGCCGGCCTCGCCCCCCGAGGCGACCCCGCGCGCCTCGGCCGCGGCAGTTTCCGCCGCGCCGTCGAACGGCTGAGGACGTCGCGCGCTTGACCGCGCGGGGTCCCGGGCGCGATGCTGCGCCGATGACGGGTGCGATCGAAGGCGGGGATTCCCACGACCCCTGGGCCGAGGCCGAGGCCGCGGTGCACGGGGACAAAAAACCTGTGGCTCCGCCCACTCCGCCCGCCGCCCGTCCACCCGCCCAAATCGAGCAGCCCGTCGACCCGTGGGCCGAGGCCGAGGCGGCGATCCTGGGTACCGCGTCCGACGCTCCCCCGGTGGACGCAAGCGACGTGCTGGAGAGCCCCGCGGCCGAGTCCGAAACCCAGCCGGAGCCGCCGGAAGACGATGCCGCCGCCGAGGCGGAGGTCGGGCCGCTCGAGGAGGGACCCGAGGACCTCGACGACGCGCTCCTCGCCTCCGAAGCGGCGGACGCGGACGACGCCGATCTCGCCGACGTGCACGGGGCTCTCCCGGAAACCGCCGACCCCGAAGCGGCCAAGGCCGAGGCGGACGCCGCGCCGACCGAGGACGACGGCCTCGACGACGCCACGCTCCTGCGAGCCCTTTCGGCCCTCGTGCTGGCTGCCCCGGAACCGCTGTCGACGGCCCGGCTCTCGGCCCTGGTCGGCGAATCCAGCCAGGCGCGGGTGCGCGCGGCGCTCGAGGTGCTGGGCGAGCGCCTGGCCGACGGCGGGCTCGGCATCGTGCTGGCGGAGATCGCGGGGGGCTGGCGCTACGCGACCGAAGCGGCGCTGGGCGAGCTGGTCGGCCAGCTCTTCGCCTCGCGCCGGACCGAGCGCATCAGCCCCGCCGGCCTCGAGACCCTGGCGATCGTCGCCTACCGCCAACCGGTGACGAAGGGCGAGATCGAGGCCATCCGCGGTGTCCAGGCCGGTCCGATCCTGCGCACCCTGGTCGACCGCGGCCTGGTGCGGGTCGCGGGCCGCGCGGACCAGCCCGGGGCGCCCCTCCTCTACGGCACCACCCGCGAGTTCCTGGACCGCTTCGGCCTGGCGCGGCTCGAGGACCTGCCGCGCGACGGCGAACTGGCCCGCGACTGAGGCCGCCCGCCGCTACAATCCTCCCCCCCAAGCCGCCCTAGCCGCCTCGCCTCGCTCTCGAAGGGGCCGGCGTGGTCCGGGGCACCGGAAGGCAATGCGCTGCTTCGCCACCTGAGCACCGCCACCCCGCACGGTGGTGCGCCACATTCACATGCGGCGGCGGCGATGCATAGCACCGCCCGCGCAGACCGCCCACCCGCATCGCTGCAACGAGCTCCCTCCACGATCCCTCGATGTCGTCCAAGTCGAAGAAGAACACCCCTCCCCCGGCCCACCCGGTGGCCCCCGGCGCCAGCACCGCTGCCCAGAGCGGCGCCCACGCACCGGCGGACATCGAACACGCCGAACCGACGGCGAAAGACTTCCAGGACGCGGAAGAGCTGCTGAAGATCCCGCGCGGGCGCAGCAAGGCGACCTACGCGCTGCTGATCTTCCTCCTGATCTTCCTGACGGCGGTGTTCGTCGTGCTGGACTACCTGCCCAACCGCGGCGGCGCTGGCCGGTCCGTCGTCGAGATGTCGTGGGACCGCCCCGGTGTGGGGCGGGTCGAGTACATGACGCGCGAATGGTGGCGCGAGAAGCGGACACTCGGTCTGACGATCGACTTCCTGCGCGGCGGCGGCACCAACATCGAGGACTCCGAAGTGGCGTCGTTCTTGATCATGGACACCCTGGCCCAGGACGCGGGCCTGCGTGTCACGGACGGCGAACTGAAGAGCCAGCTCGTCTCGTTCGCGTCCGCCGTGGGCGGCAAGTCCGCTTACGAGGCGCGTGTGCGCAATCTGCGCAACCTCAGCGTCGCCGAGTTCGAAGCTACGTTGCGCCGCCTGATGCGTGTCGAACGCCTGACGTCGTTGATGGGGCTCGTCGCGGCGCAGCCCAAGGCCTCCGCCATCCAGGAACTCTGGAACGAACGCCGCAGCGAGACGGCGTACGAGTACGTGCTGGTCGCGGCAGCGGATTACCGCGACGCCGCGCTCGCGGAGGCGCCCGACGACGCGACGCTCGAGGCTTGGCTCGCCGAACAACCCGAGGCGGATCGGCGCAAGTACGAGGGCCCCGCGCGCACCCGAGCGGAGTTGGTCGGTGTGCTGCTGCCCGTCGGCGGAACGGCCGATGCGGAAACGCTGCTCGCCGCCTACCCGGACCCCGCCGACGTGGACGTCGAGGCGCGTGCTACCAAGTACTACGGGGACTACGCGTACGTGCGCTTCCCGGCACCCGAGGGCTCCACGGACGTGATCTACCGCGCCTACGAGGAGGTGGCCGAGCAGGCCGCCGCCGAGGCTCGCGTCCTGGCGGCGATGCGCGCGTTCAAGGCCGACCTCGACACGCGCGTCGCGGCGGGGGAGACCATCGATCTCGCGGCCGAAGCCGAGCGGCTCGGCCTCGTTCTCGAGGCACCCGAGAATGCCTTGACCCAACTCGAATGGCGCGAGCGCGACGGACTGTCCGGCACCTACGCGGCGGGTCAGATCGCGCGGCTCGCGGAGGGTGCCCTGTCGAGTGGTGTGATCGTCGAGAAGGGCGGCTTCGGCGTGGCCCGGGCCATCGAACAGTTGCCGCCCAGCGTTCCCGCCTTCGCGGAGATCCGAGAGCGTGTGCTGTCCGACTGGGCCGACCAGCGGGCGAAGGAACTAGCGACCGAGGAACTCAGCGACCTCCGCGCGCTCATGCTGCCCGCCCCCGAAGTGCCGGAGGTGGCCGAGGGCGAAGAGCCGGTCGAGCCCGCGGAGCCCGCCACCGCCGTCACCGCGGAGCGGTTCGCGGAACTCGCGGGCCAGGCTGGGCTCGAAGTGGGCCGCCGCGATTGGCTCGACAGCGGCGCGCCGGTGGACGCCGATCCCCTGTCGGCGACGCCGGCCCACGCGATCCTGCGCACCCGCGCGTCGTTCGCGCGCCTCGAGGTGGACGGTGTCTCCGAGCCGTTGGCTTCCGCCGACGGCAAACACGTGCTGCTGGCGCGCCTCGCGGGCAAACGCGACGTGCCGCTCGAGCGCATGCAGCCGAAGGACTTCACCGCGATCCTCTCCGACGCGCGCCAGCGCACGGAGTTCGACTGGCTGCTCGGCGGCAATCCTTTCGACTTCGAGAAGGTGCGCGAGCGCTACAACGTGCGCATCACCCAGGAAGAAGAGGAGGCCGCCAAGGCTGCCGCCGAAGCCGCCGCCGCACCGTCCGCACCGACCGAGTGACCGCCTAGCGCACCAACGGCGCACACGGAACGTCGGCCCGCGCGGAATGTCGGCGCGCGCGGAATGTCGGCGCGCGCGGAACGTTGGCGCGGTGCGGAACGTTGGCGCGCACCGAATATCGGACGCATTGCGCGTCGCGAGACGCTCTCGCGCGCCAACGGCGCGCCCCATAGTAGCCTGGGGCAACGCCCCAGGTTG
>WGMC01000006.1 GCA_016125265.1 Planctomycetaceae bacterium | reverse complement strand
TCATCAGGTTTCCGATCCGACGAGCCCAAGTCGCTGTCTGGTGGTGCTTTGGGGCCGTGGCATCCACAGTCGACCTTGAACAGGTCGTCGAGGACGGCCGCGGCCCCAAAGTGCCGCCAGGCGGCGAAAGGCGGCCGAAGGCCGCCGGTTGGGCCGTCCGATCGGAAACGTGGTGGATAATCCGGGCTAGCGGCCGACTTCCAACCGCCGCGCCAGGAGGTCGGGCAGAACGCCCGTGGCGGCGATCTTCGCCTGCGTGCGGCGGAAGTCGTACTCGACGCGGTGCCACGTGATCTGGTGCTCCTCCAAGATCGCGTAACACGCCCGTGGATCGCCGTCCCGGGGCTGGCCCGTCGAGCCGACGTTGAGGAAGCACTTGCCGCGCTCAGGGATCGGCAGGGTGAGCTGCTGCTGGCCCTGCAGTCCGTGCCATTTGAAGTCGCTGTCGTGCATGCCCGGCTGGTGGGTGTGGCCGGCGAGGCCGACGCCCTCGAAACACTCGAAGATCGCCTGCAACTTGGCGGGGTTGAGGATGCCGTCGGTGCTCAGCACGTACTCGCGCACCGGGTCGCGCGGCGAGCCGTGGTAGAAGTGGAAACGGCCCTGATGGTGAGTCAGCTCGAGCCCCTGCAACCAACGCCAGCGCGCGCGCCGCGCCGCCGAACCGAACCAGCGCGGTTCGAGGCGCCGGCGCGTGAAGTCGATGGCCGTGCGCGCGTAGGAGTTGAAGTCCGAGGCGTCGCGGAAGATGGCCTCGTCGTGGTTGCCCATCAGGCACCAACTGGCGTGTTCGCGCACGAAGTCGATGCAGAACTCGGGTTCGGGCCCGTATCCCACCACGTCGCCGAGGCACGCCAACTCGTCCACCGACTGGCTTTGCACGTGGGACCACACGGCTTCGAGCGCCTCGCGGTTCGAGTGCAGGTCGCTGATCAGCGCGAGTTTCAAGTGAGGGCCCCCGGATCGCGGGCCAACTCCCGTTCCGCGGCGACCAGCACACGTTCGCGCACGTCGCGGTGCGGTCCCTCGAGACTCGCGCCCGCGGCCTTCTCGTGGCCGCCGCCGCCGAACTGGAGGGCCACGCGGCGGGCGCTCGCGCGGCCCTTCGAGCGCGCCGAGAGGCGCCAGTTCTCGGGTGTGCGTTCCACCAGATAAAGGGCCAGCTCCACACCCTCGACGCTGCGCGCCAGGTCGAGCACCCCGTCGCCATCCGGCGGGTCGCCGTCGGGTCCCGCGCCGAGTGGCAAGTCCACCAGCGCGAGGCGGCCGTCCAAGCGGTAGTCGAGGCGGTCGAGTTGCAGGGCCAGCGCGTGGAGCTCCCCCGCCTCGCGGCGCTGGTACAGCTCGGCGTGCAGCGCGCTGGGTTCGGCGCCGCGCTCCACCAGCTCCGCGGCGAGTCGCAGGACCTCGGCGTTCGTGTTCTCGTGGCGGAACCAACCGGTGTCGCTGCCCAGGGAGACGAACAGCGCCCGCGCCGCGTCCCGTTCGAGGGGCACACCCAGCTCCTTGGCCGCGCGCGCCACCAGCACACCGGTCGCCGCCGCGGTGGGGTCGCGGTACGCTCCGTGCCACCACGGCGGCCCCTCGTAGACGTGGTGGTCGAACACCAACTTGGGAGCGGGCGACGCGCCGATCGCCTCGGCCATGGCGCCGGTGCGGCCCAGCTCCGCCGTGTCGAGCAGCACCACCGCATCGTGCCCTGGCAGTGGGCCACCCGCGTATGCCCCGTACTCGCCGGGCCGCGCGAGGAACGCGAGGTACGGCGGCGGTCCGTGGGGGTTCGTGATCGTGACCGCGGCGCCCAACTGCTCCAGAACCCGCGCCAGAGCCAGTTGGGAGCCCAGCACGTCCGCGTCGGGCCGCTCGTGCCCCACAAGGAGGAATCGCCGGCCGGCCTTCAGCACGTCTACCGCTCGCTGGGCGTCGGAATGGGATTGGAGCGGTTCCTGCACGGGTGGCCCAGTCTATCGGCGCGGCGCCGGGGCGCCGCGCACCTGTCGGCCGCCGACCCACACGGCCCGCGGTTGGCGCCTCGCGGCCGCGAAACTCGCGCTGAGGTCGTCGGGGTTCGCCCCCTCCACGTCCCACGCAGCTAGATCCGCGAGGGCGCCCGGCACCAGCCGCCCGTGTCGCTCTCCGAGGCCGATGGCCCGGGCCGAGCCCCATGTCGCCATCGCCAAGAGGCGCTCCGGCGGAACGTCCGGCGCCGCGGCGCAGGCCAAGACGACTTCCCGCTGCGCGTCGAGCGTCTGGTTGCCCGCGGCGGAGTCCGTCCCCAGCCCCACTGGCACACCGGCTTCGAGCCAGTCCGCGAGGGGGAATGTCGGCCGCCCGAAGAACTCGTGGGCACCGGGGCAGTGCACAACCGCCGCTCCAGACGCGGCGATGCGCCGCCGCTCCGCCGCGGTGACGTCGTTGGCGTGCACGAGCGACGTCGCGGGGCCGAGTAGGCCCGTTCGGTCCAGCCGGTCGAGGGCCGGCCCGCGGTTTCGGTTCGGCCCGACGAGGCGCTCGAAGGGACCGGTGCCGAGCTCATTCCACTCGCGTTCCTCCGGGGTCTCGTGGAAGTGCACCGCCACGGGGAGGTTGCGTTGGCGCGCGACGGCGGCCACGGCCTGGAACAACTCGTCGCTCACCGTGTACGGCGCATGCGGGCTGATCCCCTCGAAGCGGCGCACGTTCGTTCGCAGCCGCCGACGGACGCGCTCGATCGCGGCCGCCCGCCGCGCGGGATCCGAGAGGTCGAGCACCTCGCGCTGCACCAACACCCGTGGTCCGCGGGGATCGAGCGGCGCGGGCAGGTCCATGCTGTCCACGTCGGCGATCGTCGTAGCACCGGAAGTCAGGAGTTGCTCGAGGGCCCGACCGCGGGCGCGCAACAACTCAGGCCTCGCGATGGCGCCGCGTTGGGCCACGAGCGACGCGATCCACGACGTCAGGTCGGGTCCCCTGGGGACGGCGCCGGCCAGCGCCGAGAGTTCGAGGTGCGCGTGGGCAACGACGAGCCCCGGTGTGAGCAACCGCGCCCCCAGGTCCTCGACGGAGGCGACATCGCGATGCGCCCGCGCGACATCGCGATGCGCCCGCGCGACATCGCGATGCGCCCGCGCGACGGCCGCGGGCGATTCGAGCACACGCTCGATCCGTGTGCCGGCGAGCAGCAGCCCGCCCCCTTCGATCCAGCGGCGCTCGCCGTCGAAGATCCACGCCGCCTGGAGCACGCGGGCGCGGGCCGCGCCCCGCGCCCCGCCGAACCGTCCCGCGCCTGTTTCCGGAGGGCGCGCCACGGGATCAGGGTGTGACGTCCGTGTGCCGGACGGCCTCTCTGGGCAGCGTGACGCTGCCCGCGGGCTGCCGCTTCGGTGTGGTCAATCGGGTTGCGCGCGCACCGACAGGGAGCGCACCGCCTGGATCACACCGCCGAACTGCGGGGCACCGCGGTCGAAGATGATCTGGTAGCGGATCGCGTTGGGCTTCAACGTCGCCGCCAATCCCAGGTCATCGGGGAACACGGACTCCCAGTAGGTGTTGAGCTCCGCCGGATGTTGGACCCACGGGGTCAGCGAACCGACCAGGAACGGGCCTTCGGGATCCGACGGTTCGTCGAGGCACGGCGCATCCAGTGCACCGACGACGCGGGCGCCCTGGAACCGCACCAGGATCGGGGCGGTGCCGAGGGCCGTGCCCAGCAGGGTTTCGGTGTCCACGCCGAAGATGGCCTGGATGAAACTCGGTCCGCGGTACGGCGCGACCAGCCCGCCGGGCAGCTCGATCTCCATGTTCCAACCGAGGTCCGGGTTCAGCGGATCGGTCAGATCGTCCTCCTGGTAGTCCACGTCGAACACGCTGCCGGCGGGCATCAGCCAACAGGATTGCAAACCGCTTTGCGCCGAGGGCCCGCTGGCCGCTGGCGCCCACGATCCGACGGACACCAGGTCGGCCGACGCCGGTTGGCCCGGTCCGCCGTTCGCCGGCAGCAGTTTGAAGGCCTCGTTTGCGAGGGAGAGCGGCACGAGCGGCGAGTTCTCGAGGCGCATCATGCCCGCGCCGCCCGGGCCGCCGGTGGAGGGGTTGCGTTGGGGCGCGGTGATCGCCGGACCGTTCGGGTTGACGCCGCCAGCGCCTCCCGTCACGTCGACCACGCCAGCCAGCGACGCGAGCGCCAGATCGAGCGACTGGAGGAGCGCGGCGCCACCCGAACCGCCGCCGCCGGGGGCTGTCATCGCCGGCGGGTGCACGGTGTTGCCCGACACTTCGAGCGGCGGGACGGCGTTGCCGCCCCCGCCACCGCGGAGGTCGATGGAGCCGTCGACGAACAGACGCCGCCCGGCCTGGATCTGCACCGCGCCGCCGCCGCCACCACCGCCCGCTCCGCTGCCGTCGCGGTAGGCGAGCAATTGTAGGATTGGACCGAACAGCGGAACACCGCAGTTGAAGAACGCGCCGTTGGTCTGGGAGCCAGCCACACCCGTGCCGCCGCCGCCGCCACCGGCGCCGCCGACGAGCTCACCGGCCTCGGGGTCCAGGTCCGTCTCGAAGGCGCGCAGGATCTCGGGCCCGCCAGACGCCACGGGGGGCGCCGTGATGACGCCGAACAGCGTCAGGGGCGAGCCCCACGTGCCGGGGGCGCCGAAGGTGGCGAACGTGCCCCCCGCGCCGACGGCACCCACCTGCGTCGAGAGGCACAGGCCGGTCAACAGCATCGTGCCGAGATCGGTGAGCGCCGGACCGGGAAGTACGGCGGGCCACTGCACACCGCCGCCGCCACCACCGGCGTTCGGCTGGCCGCCTCGGCCTTCGCCTGGCTGGCCACTGGTTTGCACGACGACACCCACCCCGTGCGCAAAGCCGCCCGTGGATCCGGCGAGGGGCGTGCCCGTCGTGTTCTGGCGGTCCCCGCCGTCGCCACCTTGGCCGCCGCCGGGGCCGGGAAGTCCGCCCGTTTGGCCGAACCCGAGGTCCGCCGCGTGTTGGCCGATCGGCAGTTGGAACGTCCCGACCACGCTGCCCGCGGGGGCGCGGCCCGCCAAGTCCAGCACGCCGCGCACGGAGGCTTCACCGCGCACCAAGAGCCGCGGCGGGAACTCGCCCACGGCGCGGAGCACACCGCCCGGGTCCACCACCAACGAGGCGAACTCGAACAGGCCGTTCTCGGCGGTGATGTCCACCTGACCCGGTTCCTCGCCCAGCCCGATGTCGTAGTTGTCGATGACGAAGGTCTTCAAGTTGCCCGCGGCAAAGTCCGTGGTGACGCCGGGGCCGAAGCTCGAGCCCGATGCTTCGGTGTTGAGCACCACCACCTCGCCTGAGCGAATGCGGAGGTCACCAAGGCGACCGGAGCCGCCGCCGAAGCCCGGCAATACCCGCCCGAGCAGTTGGCCGCCGCCCTGGTCCGCCACGTCGAGGATCGCGCCCGTGCGCGGCAGGTCGATGCGCGACGCCGTCGTGAAGTCCTCGCCGGTGCCGCCCGGCAACACCGTCGGGGGGAAGGAAAGCGACTGGGTCGTGAACACGGTCTGGCCCGCGTTGGCCAAGCTGTTGCCACCCAGGTCCAGAATCGTCGGCGGGAGGTCGACGACGATGCGCCGCGGCACGGGCTCTTGGGTTTGGGGGTCGACCTTCGTGCCGGACGACGGGAACGCGGGCGACGGCGTGAAGGTGACCGTGGTCGTGCGCGCGATGTCGTCGATCGCGATGGTGTACTGGCCGCTGAGGTCGAGCTGGTCCGTGTTGTCGGCCAAGTCGCCGTTCAGGTCGACGGCCACACCGATGAAGTTCGACTGACCCGTGGCCGGGTTGACCAGGGTCGCCGGGTTCATGATGTCGTCGAACACCATGCGCACCCGTGTGTTCGGGGGCACTTCGGTGGCGCCTTGGGCCGGCTCGCTGGAGACGACGACACCGCCGACGACCTGCTCGAGGAACACCTCCACGAGGGGCGGTCCGGGGACCGGGTCGTTGACACCCAGATTGGCCTGCACGAAGCACTCGAGCAACGTGCTGTTGGCCTGTCCGCTCACGCTGGTCAGCACCGGCCCCGCTCCACCCGCGGGGACCCGCACGCGGTAGGACTGTCCCGCCACCAATCCGAAGGTGGGATTGCCAGCGGAATCGAACGAGAGCTGCGGGCGGAAAGCCACCCGGCGCGGATTCGAGGGGTCGAGCTGGTAGAAGCCGAGCGGCGTCTCGCCCGTCGTCGCGTTCACCACCGAGAAGCTGCTGCTCGACACCGTCGCCACGTCGACTGGCTGGGAGAACTCGAGCCAGATGTCCTGGTTGACGAAAATCGACGAGATCGAGCAGTTCGCCGGTCCGGAGCCGCTGGCGGCGCAACCCAAGCTGCACGAGAGCAGGGACATTCCACCGCTGCCGCCGACGCTCGTACCGGAGCTGTCGTCGCCTGAGTTGCAGGCGGCCAGGGGAAGCAGGGTGAGGGCCAGTGAGAGTCGTCGGGCGATCCGATTCATGACGTACCGAGAAGCGCTGGGAGCCCGAAGGGGATCCTCGATGGATGCGGGGAGCACAGGGTAGCGACCGGGCCAGGGACCCCGGCCAGGGTCGGCGCCAATTTCCCGCGCGGGGCGGGCGCGCCCTTCCCGCTTGAGACAGATTCCCGTCCGAGACCGATTCCCGCCGCCGGGCGCGCGGGATGCCCCGAAACGAGCGCTGAAAGTGCGCCGCGCCGGGTCCGGCGCCGACTCGGCTGACTCCCCCCCGGGAGCGCGTGGCCGGCGGCGGCACGGGTGCAGGGGCGCCGCGCTGGCCGCGGCCTCCCCCACTAGTGCCCGCGCCGCCGACGTCTACAGGTGCTGGCTCCGCTCGCTCGGAACTTCAGTCCGGCTGGCAGCCGATGCGCAGGCTGCGCAGGGCCACCACGGGCAGGTTGTCGATCACGATCGAGCGGTCGAAGATCACCTGGTACCGGATCACGTTCGGTTTGCGCTGGGCCGCCAGTCCGGGATCCTGGGGCAGCACGAGGTCCCAGTATCCGTTCAGTTCCGCCGGGTGGCGCACCCACGGGGTGAGCGAGCCAGCGAGGAACTCGCTGCCGGGCTGCAGCGACGAGTCGAAGCAGGGGTCCGCCAGGCCAGCCAGCACCCGCGCGCCCTGGAAGCGCACCACCACCGGCGAGCTGCCGAGGTCCCCGCCGAACAGCGTTTCGAGATCCGTGCCCAACTGGGGCAGGGACGGGCTCTCGCCGCGGAACTGGGCGATGATCCCACCCGCGAGTTCGAGCTCCATGTTCCAACCGAAGATCGGCCCGCCGGGGGCGGCCAGGTCGTCCTCGTCGTAGTCGACTTCGAAAACCGATCCGTCGGGGATCAGCCAGCAGGACTGCAACCCGCTGCGCGCGCCGACGCCGGTGTCCTTGGCGTTCCACTCGGTCAGGAAGAGCACCTCACCGAGGGCCGGCTGGTCCGGACCGCCAGTGACGGGCAGCACCTTGGCGGCCTCAGATGCCGCCGAGAACGGCGTGTCCGCGCGTGTCTCGATGCGCACCACACCCGCGCCGCCGTCGCCGCCCCGCGAAGTCGTCAACACGGTCGCACCACCCGCGCCGCCGCGGACGTCGATCAGTCCAGGAATCTGGGCCAAGTTCAGGTCGTAGGCCTGCAACAGGAGGGCGCCGCCCGAGCCTCCTCCGCCCGGCGCTGCCTGCACTCCGTTCTGGGCCAAGCCCGAGACCGGAATCGAGCGTCCGCCGCGGCCCCCCGAGAGATCGATGTTCCCCGCGATGGCGGCCGTTCCGCCGACCTGGAACTGCATGGCGCCGCCGCCACTGCCACCCGCCGAGCCTGAGTGGTCGACGAAGTTGAGCAGGCCGATCGGCTGCGTGCCGACGGCGACGGAGCAGTTGTTGGGGATCGCCAAGAGCCGCGAGAGTCCGATGCCCGCGCCGCCGCCGCCGCCGCCCGCTCCGCCGACCAGCAGGCCTGCATCGGGATCGAGCGTGGTGGAGTCCGCGCGCAACACACTCGCGCCGCCGAGGGCCGTCGGCGGCGGCGGCGGCTGAGCCGCTGGGCCCGACGACAGGTTGGCCCAGGCGCCCGGTCCGCCCTGCGTACCGAAAGAGCCACCGCCACCCGGTGCGCCGACTTGTTTGGATTCGCAGACGATCGCGAACGACGGGATGAACCCGCCGAGGTCCTGCGGTGTGGGTCCGGGGAAGACGAGGGGCCAGCGGCTGCCGCCCTGACCTTCACCCGCATTGGGGAGACCACCGCGGCCCTCACCCGCGGCACCGTCCAGTTCCACCGGCACGCCAATGCCGTGGGCGAAGCCGCCCAGGGCCTGCAAACCAGTGCCCGTCTGGTTCGAACGGTCGGCGCCGCGGCCACCGCCGCCGGATCCGGCCGCGCCCGCGGGCGGCTCATCCGCGAAGCCGTCGGACGAAACCTGGTCCGCGGGGGTCGTTCCAGTCAGGAACGCAACACCGTCGAGCCGCAGGTCGCCGCGCACGTAGATGCGGGGCGACAGCGGCCCGGCAAAACGCAGCACGGAACCCGGATCCATGACGAGCGAGCTGAACTCGTAGAGCCCGTCCGCGGCGGTGAAGTCGACCTCACCGGGGAGTTCACCGAGGGCGGAGTCGTAGTTGTCCACGACGTAACCCTGGATGTCGCCCTGACTGAGATCGGTGGTGACGCCGGGTCCGAACGACGAACCGAGCGCGTCCACGCCGAGCACCAGGGTTTCGCCCCCGGGCACGCGCACGTCGCCGAACCGGCCCGAACCTCCGCCCAAACCGGGGAGCGCGCGGCCCTCGAGCTGCCCCGGCCCCGTCTGGGTGATCTCCACGATCGCGCCGGTGCGCTGGGAGTCGATCAGTTCGGTGCTCGAGAAGTCCTCGCCGTCCCCGTAGGGCAGATCGAGCGGCGGGAAGACCAGCGAGATGGTCGTGAAGACCACGTCACCGGCATTGGCCAGGCTGTTGCCCGCGATGTCGGAGACGAGCGAGGGAATCTCGACCACGATGCGGCGCGGCGCGGCGTTGCCCAAGCCGTCCAACTGGTTGCCCGCCGAGGGAAATCCGTTGGTCGGTTGGAACAGCACGGTCGTGCGATTGAGATCGCTGTCGAGCAGGATCTGGAAATCCCCTTGCAGCGGGATGCGATCGCCCTCGCTCTCCAACTGCCCGTCCAGGTCGATGAGCACCGCGAGTGTGTCGCTTTGGCCGGTGGCCGGGTTCACCAACGTGGCCGGGTTCATCAAGTCGTCGAACTCGAGCCGCAAACCCGTTTCGAGGGGCACGTCCTGGGCTCCGTTGGCGGAGATCGCCATCGGCGTACCCCCCACCTCCGTGTCCAGGAACGCCTCGACGCTGGGCGCGCCGGGAACCACGTCGTTCACGCCGAGGGACGCCTGCACGAAACACTGCAGAGGCGACTGGTTGGCCTGCCCCGACACCGACTGGATCGCAAGTCCGCTGCTGGCCGGCAGGCTGATGCGATAGCTCGAACCCGGCGCCAATCCAAAGGTCGGGTTGCCGCTCGAGTCGAAACCCAACTGCGGTCGGAAGGCGACGCGTCGCGGGTTGTTCGGATCCACCAAGTAGATCCCCGCCGGCGTCGCGCCGGTGACCGCGTCGATGACCTGGAACGTGTTCTTGTTCACGCTAGCCGCGTCCACGGCTTGGCTGAACTCGACCCACACGTCTTGGTTGACGAAGACTTCGCTGACACTGCAGCCGAGGCCCGTCGCCGGCGTGCCCGAGCATCCGAGCGAGCACGACAGTACCGCCATCGGGCCCGAGAACGCGGGCGCGCCGCCCCCCGAGTCGGAGTCGCTGCCGCAGCCCGCGAGCAGCCCCAGGCCGAGGGCCACGGGAACTCCCAAGCCCGCGCGCGCGCGAGACGGGGCAGGCAGGAGCACTTGGAGGGTCGGGTTCAGCCCGCCGCGCGACGGCCGCGCGTGGGCACCGGGGGAACGGTGGAACGACATGGATCGAAGAGGATAGCGCCTCGTGGGCTGCGGAGAGAGCCGTGTGGCCCCGGTACTTGCGGGACGCCGGGCACGTGCAGACGGCCGGGCGTTGGACCTCGTGGTGGGCAGCGTCCCAGGCCCCGGCGAGTCGAACGCCCGGCGAGTCGAACGCCCAGCGAGTCGAACGCCCAGCGAGTCGAACGCCCAGCGAGTCGAACGCCCGGCGCGGCGACCGCCCCGACGTTGGTCCGCCGCGGGAACCTGCGCCGGTTGCCCCGCGACCGGGTTCCCCAGTGAGACTAGTCCAGGGACGCGCGGGTTTCGTACCGTTTCGGGTTCCTCGAAACGGAGGCCGCGCCGTAAGGGGGCCAGCGCCCGTCACCCGTCTGGGCCGAACCCGTTTTCCACCCCGGGCCCCGACCTCGGGCCCACGCTCCGCTCCCTCGCGGGGCAAACCATCTGCCCGATGTCCCAAGCAACGTCCCAAGCCACGTCCCAAGCCACCTGCTCCCAGCGCCGCTCGGCGTCCCCGCTCCCCGCCCTTCGCCCGCTGGCGCTGCTCGCCGCGGCGGCGCTCGCCCTCGCCTGCGATCGGGGCGCGGAACCCGCCGCCACCGCAAAGGGCGCGGGCAACGTGCCCGCCGCGGACCCGACCGCCACGAAGGTCGTCGGCGGCGACTACAGCGAACAGGACCGCGAGACCGCCCGGGCGCTGTTCGCGCGGCTGGTCGCGCCCCCGGAAACGGCCACTTCCGACGTGCACGACCGTTGGATCGAGGACATGCGCCTCGTGCCCGACGACGTGTCCCGCGCGGGGCAATCCGTCGGCCTCGCGTTGCTGGCGCGGTCCGTGGTCGACGAGGCCGCCCCCATGTCCGCCCGCCGCCACGGCATCGAAGCCGCGGCGGCCGCCGCCGGGCCGGCCGCCGGCGAGCTCCTCGAGAACCTGACCCTCCAGTACGGCCCCGCGATGGAACTGCGCGACGCCGCGGTCCGGGCGCTTCCAAAGGCCGATCCAAAACGCGCGCTGGCGGTGCTCGAGCCGATCCTGCGCGTGCGTCCGCGCCAGACGCTGCCGCCGACGGAGAGCCTCCTCAACGCCTACCTGGACGCGGCCGACCAACTGTCCGTGGACGCGGTGCCGGTGCTCAACCTGCTGGCGGCGGATCTGCACCAGGACATGGGCACGCGCCACCTCGCCGTGCGCCAGTTGGCGGAACGGCCCACACCGCTCAGCCTCGCGGTGCTCGAGGAACTGCTCGTCGAATCCGGCGGCAACGGTTACCTGCGCATCCTCGCCGCACAGGGATTGCTCCGCGCCGCCCCGCCGGAACGAGTGTGCCCCATCTTCGAACGGGTGCTCGAGCGCGAGAGCAGCCCGGAAATCATCAACTTCTTGAGCAACGCCGTGGAGCGCAACTGCCGGTGATCGTCACCGACACGCACTGCCATCTCTTTTGGCCGGACTTCGACGGCGAGTTGTCCGCCGTGCTCGAACGCGCGCGCGGGCAGGGCGTGCGGCGCATGGTGGTGGTCGGAACGGACCTCAAGAGTTCGCATGCGGCCCTCGACATGGCGGCCTCCCACGAAGGGTTGTTCGCAACGGCTGGCGTGCATCCCCACGACGCCGCTGGTTTGGACGCCGAGACACGGCACGGCATCGAGGAGCTCTGCCGGCGCCCGGACTGCCACGGCGTGGGCGAAACGGGACTGGACCACTTCAAGGGATTCAGCGATCCCGCCGTGCAGTTCGAGGCTTTCGGCTGGCACCTCGAACTCGCGCGGCGCCTCGACAAGCCGGTCGTGGTGCATTGCCGCGACGCCCACGAAGCGACCCTCAGCGCGCTCGCCGCGGTGCCGGGCGTGCGCGGTGTCATGCATTGTTATTCCATGGGTGCGGAGGAACTGCCCGGCTACTTGGAGCTCGGCTTCCACATCTCCTTCTCCGGTGTGGTCACCTACCCCAAGAACACGCGCAACCGCGAGGCCGCGCGCGTCGTGCCCGCAGAGCGCCTGCTGGTGGAGACGGATGCGCCGTTCCTCGCGCCCCAGGGCAAACGCGGGCGGCGCAACGAACCGGCGTCGGCGCGCGACGTGCTCGAACTCCTGGCGAAGGAGCGCGGTGTCGCCGCGGACGAACTGGCCTGGCAGACGAGCAGCAACGCCGCGGCGCTCTTCGGCCTGCCGGAACTCTCCAAGAACGCGCCGCGCTGAATGCAGCGAGCCGGGGATCCCCCGCGAAGGGAATCCCCGGCCCGTGTGGCTAGGCCGCCGAAACGGCCCGCTCCGTGCCCCTCACGGGGAGCAGCGAATCACTGGAGCACGGTCCAGGTTTCGGCGTCTTGGGCGTCGAGGCCCGCACCGGCGTTGGCGATGGCCGAGCCGATGTGGTCTTCGCTGAAGGCGGCCGTGGCGGCCGGGCCATCTTCAAGACCTTCGTAGATGGTCGTGCCGCGGTTGTTGTACTGCAGGATGTCGCCGTCCTGGTTGATGAAGAACACCCGGTTGCCGCTGCTGTTGACCTGAAGCGGCCAGGCGTAGCAGGCCCACAGGATCTCGCAGTTGTCGGGGTCGGTGGCGGCGTCCATGCCACCCGCGTCGGCTTCCGCCACACCCGCGGGGGTGGAGGTGTCGCCCGGCAGCCACATCTGGAAGACGTAGCCCGAGCGCACGACCACGCCGCCCGCACCGCCGGCAACCACGTTGCCGAAGGCGCTGGAGAGCATGGAGGGGCGCAGCAGGGTGCCGTCTTCGACTTCGGGGGCGCCAGCGCCGTCGTCCACGCGCAGGTCGCCGGTACCGGCGAGCTCCGCGAAGAAGCCGTACTCACCGCCGCCGTCCGAGTCCGTGTCGATCGCCGACGAGGACTGCAGTTGGGCTTGGGCGGAGGAAATGGACCGCAGCGTCGAGATCGCCGCGGACTCGTTCGCCGCGAGGCGAGCCGAGAGCAGCTTCGGGATGGCCACGGATGCGATGATCGCGATGATCGCCACGACGATCATCAACTCGATCAGGGTGAAACCCGCGTTTCTGGTGTTGGTAAGCTTCACGCTTGGATTGCCTCTTGTTTGCCTTCTAGGGATTCCCTTGCCGCATAGCGCGCGACGGAAGGCACCTCTTGCCTTCCCCACCGGGCGGAGTCCCCACCCCAGCGGCCCTCCCGGGATTGTGGGCCCAGGTGGGATCCGCGCTGGCGGAACGCGCTATGCGAACGATGCACATCACCGAGGGTCACCCCATCCCTTTGCACCTGGGTGCGCGCGGATGGGGAGTTCTCCCCGGACGCGTGATGCATCGACCTCCCGACGCAGCGCCCTTGAAGGCAAATCCAACTTTGCTGCCCGCAGCCTTCGCCACCGCGGGAACGCGGGCCAGAAGTACGGGCTGCACGAACGCCGCGCGGCCCTTCGCCAACTCTGTGGCGAAGGGCCGCGCTTCCAACGATGCGTCCGCGCAGTGGATCAGCCGCTCTTGCCCAGCTGACCGACGATGTCGAGGATCGGCAGGAACACCGAGAGCACCACGCCGCCGACGATCACACCCATGAAGCTGATCAGCATCGGCTCGATCAGGCTGGTCAACGACTTGATCTGCGCCTTGACCTGGCTGTCGTAGAACTCGGCGATCTTCTCGAGCAACTGCTCGAGCGCGCCGGAGCGCTCGCCGATCGCGATCATGCGCACCACCATGGGCGGGAAGACCGGCGCTTCGGCCAGAGGCTCGCTGAGCATGTTGCCGTTCTTCACGCTCTCGCGCGAAAGCCGCACGGCGTTCGAAACCACGCGGTTGCCCGCGGTGTCCGCGACGATGTCCAAGGTTCCCATGATCGGCACACCCGAGCGGATCAGGGTCGCGAAGGTGCGCGAGAAGCGCGAGAGGGCGATCTTGCGCGCGAGCGGCCCGAACACGGGGAGGCGCAGGGCCAGGATGTCGAACGTGAGCGCCCCCACTTCGGTGCGCTTGAAGGCCCAGACCGCCGTGAACACGCCGAAGATCGCACCGATCATGATGGGCCAGTTCCCTCGCATCCAGTCCGACGCACCCAGCACGAACTGCGTGATCCCGGGCAGTTCGGTGCCCAGGGAGTCGAACACCTGACGGAACGTAGGCACCACACCCAGCATCAAGAACGCCGTGATGCCGAGCACGAGCACCAACGAAATGACCGGGTAGGTCATCGCCGACTTCACTTCCCGACGCAGCTCATCGGCCGCCTCGGTGTAGTCCGCGAGGCGTTCGAGGATCACGTCCATCTGGCCCGACGCCTCGCCGGCCCGCACCATGGAGATGTAGAGCGGGCTGAACGCCTTCGGGCAGGTCTCCATGGCCGCGGAGAGGTCCGAACCGCCGCGCAGTTCCTCGATCAGCCGCTCGCAGGTGGCCTTGAGCCCCGGGCTTTCCGCCTGGGCACCCAGCACGTCCAAGGACTCCATCAGCGACAGGCCAGCCCCGATCATCGTCGCCAACTGGCGCGTGAACATGACCAGGTCCTGGCGCGAGGTCTTGGCCTGGGCCTTGCCAAAGCTCAGGTTCAAGTTGAGACCCTTCTTGGGCGCACCGGAGCCTCCGGCGCCACCGCCCGCCGCGGCGGCCTTCGCCGCCTTCACGGTTTTGGGCGACTTGCCCTCCTCGATCTTGACCGGAGTCAGGTTCAGCCGCCGGAGTTCGGCCAGGGCCGCGCCGCGGTCCTCGGCATCCAGGTGACCGTCCACGGTCTTTCCAGTCTGATTCTTGGCTGCGTAGTGGAAGCGGATCACGGCGTCACCTGTGCGTGTTGGCGTTGGGAGGGGGGAGAAATCAATCGGGCATGGTCACGCGCAGGACTTCTTCGAGCGAAGTCTTGCCGCGCATGGCGTTCAGAAGGCCCACACGACGCAGGGTCAACATGCCCTGGCGGATGGCCTCGGCCTTGATCTCGTGCACGGACTTGCCCTCGACGACCATGCGCTTCAGCGTGTGGTCGAGGAACAGCGTTTCGAGCAGCGCGAAGCGGCCCTTGTAGCCGCCCTTGCAGCGCGGGCAGCCGTCCATGTTCGCCTGGAAGAGGCTGATGCCTTCGAGCTCCTCCTCGCGGAAGCCCATGGCGAGCAGTTCCTTCGGCGGAACCTCCGCGGGGCGTCGGCAGTGCGGACACAGAATGCGCGCGAGACGCTGGGCCGCCACGCAGATGAGCGAACTCGACACCATGAAGGGGTCGATGCCCATGTCGATCAAACGTGTGACGGCGCCCGGAGCGTCGTTGGTGTGCAGGGTGGAGAGTACGAGGTGACCGGTGAGCGCGGCCTTGACCGCGATCTCGGCCGTTTCCGTGTCGCGGATCTCCCCCACCAGCACGACGTCCGGGTCTTGCCGCAGGATCGAGCGCAACGCGCCGGCGAAGGTCAGGCCGCGTTTGGGATTGACGGGCACCTGGTTGATGCCGTCCATGCGGTACTCGACCGGATCCTCGACCGTGACGACGTTGATGTCGGGCGTGGCGACTTCCTTGACCGACGCGTAAAGGGTCGTCGACTTGCCCGAACCCGTGGGCCCGGTCACCAGCACCATGCCGTAGGACGAATCCACGGCGCGTTTCATGTCCTCGAGACAGCGCGGTTCGTAACCCAGCTTCTCCAAACTGGCCGCCGCGCCGGATTGGTCGAGGATCCGCATGACCGCCTTCTCCCCGCCTACGACGGGCAGCGTCGAGAGGCGGAAGTCGATGGTGCGGTTCTCGTAGCGGATCTGGAACTTGCCGTCCTGGGGCGCCATGCGCTCGGCGATGTCCAGGTTGGCCATGATCTTGAGGCGCGAGGTCAGCGCCGCCAGCATGCTCTTGGGCGGCCGCATGATCTCGATCAGGCGGCCGTCCACGCGGAAGCGCACGCGCACGGCGGTGTCGCCCGGCTCGATGTGGATGTCGCTCGCCTTGTCGCGCAGCGCGCGCACGAGGAGCAAGTTCACCAGCTTGACCGCCGGAACGTCGTCGTCCGAGCCCGAGGCGGAGAGGTCGATGTCGCGCTCGTCGGCGGCGTCCTCCTTGACCTCGATGGCGTTGGTGCTGACCTCCCCGAGCAGGTCCTCGACCTGTTGGCGTCCGTTGTCGAACACCGTCTCCAGGGCCTGCTTGATGGCCGCCGGGTGGCTCAACATCGGGCGCACCTTGCAGCCCGACAGCATGTTCAAGTCATCGAGCAGCAGGAGATCGAAGGGATCGCTGACCGCCAGCGTGAGCTGGTCCCCGTTGCGCGCGATCGGCAGTACGAGGTGCTCGAGGCACGTCTCCTTGGGCAGCGATTCGACCGCCGCCGGGTCCGGGCGCACCCGCGACACGTCGATGGGTGCGATGCCCGCCGCGAGCCCGAGTGTCGCGTAGAGTCGGCTCTCTCCGATGGACCCCGAACGCAGGAGGTCGTCGACGATCGGTCGCCCGGAAGCGCGCGCGGCGTTCCAGGCCTCCGAACTCACCAGGCCGGCATCGATGAGGAGCCGGCGGATCTTCCCGCTGGTGCGTACCATCAGGCTGCCCGCACGAGGCTGTGGAGTTCGGCCGGGTTGCTGAGGGCGTGCTCGGCGTCCTCGAGGCGCACGACACCCGAGCGCACCAGTTCGGCGAGGGACGTGGCCATGGTGCGCATGCCCATGCGCGACCCCGTCTGCAGTTGGGAGTACATCTGGTGGCCCTTGCCCTCGCGGATCAGCGCGCGGATGGCCGGTGTCGCCACCATCACCTCGGAGGCCAGCGCGCGCCCGCGGCCCGAGGCCCTGGGCAGGAGCTGCTGGCAGAAGACCGCCTCCAAGCTGAAGGAGAGCTGCGTCATCACCTGCTGCTGCTGGTGCGACGGGAACACGTCGACGATGCGGTTGATCGTCTGCACCGCGTCCGACGTGTGCAGCGTGCCGAAGGTCAGGTGACCGGTTTCGGCAAGGGTCAGCGCCGCCTCGATCGTCTCGAGGTCGCGCAACTCACCCACCAGCACGATGTCGGGGTCCTGGCGCAGCACGCTGCGCAGCGCCTTGCCGAAGCTTTGCGAGTCCCCGCCGATCTCCCGCTGGGTGACCAGGCACGAGTGGGACTGGTGCGAGAACTCGACCGGGTCCTCGATCGTGATGATGTGACCCTGGCGCTGGTGGTTGATGTAGTCGATCATCGACGCCAACGACGTCGACTTGCCCGATCCCGTGGCGCCGCACACCAAGACGAGGCCGGCGCGCAGGCCGCAGATGCGCTCGCAAACGGCCTTCGGCAGGCCGAGCTGCTCGAACGTCGCGATCTTGTGCGGTACGAGACGCAGCACACACGCCACGGCGCCGCGTTGGTAGAACACGTTGGCGCGGAAGCGGCCCGCGCCCTCCAACTCGAACGAACAGTCCAGCTCGAACTCGCGATCGAGTTTGGCGATCTGTTCGGAGTTGAGCACGCTCGTGGCTAGACGGCGTGTGTCCTCGGGCCGCAGGTTGTCGGATTCGACCGGGATCAGGTGACCGTCCACGCGGATGCGCGGCGGGGTGTTCACCGAAATGTGCAAGTCCGAACCGCCCTTGCGCACCATCAGCGCAAGGAGATCTTCCATCGTGATCATGCCTGTCCTCGTCGAGCCTCTTGGGGTGCCGAGGTCATGCATCGGGCCGCGGGGCCGCGGCCCTGAAGCCCGTTCCGGAACGGGCTGGGGGGGAGCTCCCAGGGGGGAGCGCGCCTCCCGCTGGGCCCGCCCGCGCGGCCAGGGGGCGGCCTGTGCCCCTGGGGGCGGCCGCGGGGTCGGCGGACAGGCGGAGCGCCCCCCAAGGCGCTCCCATCGCCGCCCTACGCCTCCTGGGCGTGGGTGCGTCCTTCCTCGGCGACCACCCGCTTCTGCTCGGGCGCCGGCATGGGCGCGTACCCCCGCGGCGTCAGGCGGTAGTGCCCCTGCCCCGCGGTCTGGGACTTGAGGTCCCGCGCATAGGTCGCGAGCCGCGACAGCGGCACCTCGGCCTGGATGTGTGTCCAGTCTCCGCGCCCCTCGCTCTCCTGGGAGAGCACATGCCCGCGCCGCTGGCTCGTCAGGTCGGAGAACACCGCCCCCGCGCAGTCCGTGGGCACGTGCACGTCGAGGTGCACGATCGGCTCGAGGAGCGCGGGCCCCGCCGCCTCGAACGCCTGACGGAACGCGTGGGCCGCGGCCGTGCGGAAGCTGGCCTCGTCGGAGTCCACCGCGTGGAACTTCCCGTCGAACACCTCGACCTCCACGTCCACCACGCGGCTGTGGGTGAGCACACCCTGGTCCGCCAGTTCGCGCACACCGCGCTCCACGGCGGGGATCAGGTTGCGCGGGATCGAGCCGCCCACCACCTTGTCGACGAACACGATGCCGGCGCCCTCGGGCGCCGGGCGCAGACGCAGGGAGCACTCGCCGAACTGCCCCCGACCGCCGCTTTGTTTCTTGTGGCGGTAGGTCGCCTCCGCCGGCCGCGTGATGGTCTCGCGGTACGCGATGCGCGGCGCACGGGTCGTCACTCCCACGTGGAAGCGCCGCCCGAGGCGGGCTTCGACGAGGCCTAGGTGCAACTCACTGGCGCCGGTCACGACGAGCTCGTGGGTCAGCGAATCCACGTGCACCTTGAGGGCCGGGTCCTCGGCCTCGAGCTTGTGCAGCGCCTGCGCGATCTTCTGTTCGTCCGCGCGGCTCTTGGGCTGCAGGGCGAGCGACACCATCGGCTCGGGAAGTTCGGGGAACTCCACCTCGGGGCCGGCGCCGCCGTCGCGTGTGAAGGTCTGCCCGATGCCCAGGCCCTCGACCTTCGTGAACGCGACGATCGCTCCCGCAACGGCGGTGTCGAGCGGGTGCCGGCGTTTGCCGCCCACCGGCGCAAACAGCCCGCCGACCTTCTCGGCCGTGCCCGCCCCCACGGGCCCCACGGGCTCGTGGGCCGAGAGGGTGCCCGAGAGGATGCGCGCCAGACAGACCCGGCCCACGTGGGGATCCGCTCGCACGGCGAAGACGACCCCGAGCAGCGCGGCGTCGGGATCGGGATCGACGGGCCCATCGCCCGCGACGAAATGTCGGTGGTGGTTGGGTGTGGGACCCGCGCGGCGCAGGAAATCGAGCACCTCGGGGATGCCGACACCGTCCACCGGGTTGGCGACGAGCACCGGAATCAGGCAGTTCGCGCTGATGGAGACCGGGAGGCAGGACTTGAGTTCCTCCTCCGTCAGGTCGTCGGACTCGAGGTAATGCTCGATCAATGCCTCGTCGTCCACCCCATCGACGACCCGGTCGAGCATGCGTTTGCGCCACTCGGTCGTGCGGTCGAGGTACGTGCGGTGCACGCCGCTCAACCGGCCGCGTTCTCCCTCGGGCAGGAGCACGGGCACACACACTTCCCCGATGGCCTCGCGCAGCTCGAGCACCAGGGTCTCGAAGTCCGCGTGTTCCGAATCGACGTGCGTCACGATCAGCGCACGCGGCCGATCGAGTTCCGCCGCGAGCTCCATCAGCCGCACGAGCGCGGTGTTCACCCCGCCCTGCGCGCTGACCACGCCGACCACGAGGTCCGCCGCGAACATGCCGCAGCGCGCCTCGGCTTCGAAGTCCGGGTTGCCCGGCGTGTCGATCCAGTTCCATGTGCACGCGCCGTGTTCGGCGTGCACCAAGCCGAGCTGCAGCGTGTGCCCCTTCTCCTGCGCCTCGGGCTCGGTGTCGATCACGCTCGTGCCGTCGGCCACGCTGCCGCGGCGCTCCACGGCCCCCGCGGCAAAGGCCAAAGCATCCACCAACGACGTTTTGCCGGCACCCGTGTGGCCGACAAAACAGATGTTGCGAAAGGCGGGGACAGCGCGGCTCATGGGGTGGCTCCTTCGGCTTCGAGGAGCGCCGCCGCCGTCGACCCCCGGCGTCCGCGGCCCAACCGCGGGCGTCGGCGGCCCGAGCGCCGCCCCTGGGTGGTGGAATCGGGGGAGGACCCCAGCCTACGCCGATCGCTCGGGAGCGCTACCCCCGCCCCAATCGTTCCGCCCCCCCCAGAACGACCCGCGCCCCCCCACCGCCCGTGATGGGCAGCGGAGGGGCGCGGTCGGTACTCGTCCTTGCCGGGTGTGGCGACCCCGGGCAGAGGCTAGGCCCGCGGCGTCACGCGTCGCCGCGCGCCTGGTGCACGATCACCTCGACGCGACGGTTCTTGGCCTTGTTCGCCGCGGAGTCGTTGGGGACGTCGGGCCAGTACTGGCCGTAACCCGCGACCACACACTTCTCGTCCGGGATCCCGTTGTCGTCGACGAGCCCGCGCAGCACGCTCATGGCGCGCGCCAGCGAGAGGTCGCGGTTGGAGCCAAAACCAGACTTGCGAATCGGATCGTTGTCCGTGTGGCCCTCGATCCAATAGACGCCGTCGGGGAAGTCGCTCTTCAGCTTGTTGGCCACGGACTTGAGGGCGGCGCGGCCGCTGGCGGACAGCTCGGCCTTGCCCGACCCGAAGCTGATCTCGGCGGGCACCGAGAACACCACCGAGTTGCCGCGGCGGAACACGCTCACACCCTGACCTTCCAGGTCCGACATGTCGCTCAGCGCCGGCGCCTCGTCGATGCGCTGGTTCGCCGCCTGCAGTTGGGCCTCGTAGGACGCGATTTGGCGGCTGAGCTGGTCGTTGGTGCGGTTCACGCGCGTGCGCTCTTCGCGCAGCCGCACGTTCTCGCTCTCCAGTTCCATGTAGCGCTGCTGGGACACGCAGCCGGCGGTGAAGGGCAGCAGCAGGAGGGCCAAAAGGCCCACTCGGGTGAATGCGTTGGTCATGTCGGTGCTCAGTAGGGGGCTGCGAGGGCGTCGGGCCAGGGACACGTCCAATCCGCGCGGGCTGCGCGGTGGGCGCTTGGCTCATCCGCCCAAGCGTGGAGGCCCAAGCGGTGTGGGATCGGGGGGTCGGAACGGGGTGCGGCGGAGGTGCGGGCGGCACGGATCCGCCCGGTCGAGGGGGCCTTGGGAACCCTGGTCCCGGGCTTCAGCCCAAGACCGTCTTCACATGGTCCCAAGCCAGCAACGAGATTCCAATTCCCATTCCGAGGTAGGGGCCGAAAGGGAGATAGCGGCCGGCGATCCGCCCGACCGCCAGGGCGCGCAGGAGCGGCCGGCGGCCGCCCCTCTGGCGGGCCCGGGCGCGCACGAAGCAGGTGAACCGCAGGACGTTGACCAGGCCGGCGATCGAGGCCACGAGGGCACCGATCACGAGGGCCGCGAGCGCCCCCCCGGCTCCGACGAACGCACCGCCGGCCGCCAGCAATTTCACGTCGCCCAGCCCCATGGCGTCGCGTCCGTAGACCCGCTTGCCGATCCAGCCGATCGCCAACAGGATCCCGCCCCCGGCCACGAGCCCCGCGAGCGACGCGACCAGCGCCCCGAAGCGGTCCACGGAGAGGCCCGGGCTCCACCCGTCGGTGAGTGCCTGGGCCACCGGGGACGCGTCGTGCAGCGCCGGCAAGGCGAACGACAAGATGGGCCCGAGCACCATGCCGCCGATGGAGACCTCGTCGGGGATCTCGAATCGCTCGAAGTCGACGGCCGATGCGAGCACCAGCGCGGCGAGCACAAGGGCGTGTACCGCTACCAGCGCGGGCCCGAGGTCCCGGCCCAACCACGCGGCCAGCACGAACAGCGCGCCGGTGCAGAGCTCCATCGCCGGGTAGCGGACGGGGATGCGCATCTTGCACCCCCGGCAGCGGCCACCCTGCACCAACCACGACAGCACGGGCACGTTCTCCGCCGCGGTGAGGGTGCGTTTGCAGCCGGGGCAAAAGGAGCGCACCGGCTTCGCCAGGGACAGGCCGTTGGGCAGCCGGTATGCGGCCGCGCCCAGGAACGACCCCACGCACAGACCGAGGACCCCCACCAGCGAGAGTTCGAGCGCGACGGGCACCTCGAAGGGCGCGAACAGGCCCGCCGCGGTGGACTCGCCGTCGAAACCGGCCGCTGCCTGGGCGAGGCTGAGGGCCGCCGCCGTCACTGCCCTTCGCCACCCCTCGGGCGCTCCGCGACGGGATCGAACAGCAGCTCGACCCGGTCGAGGAAGCTGCGCCGCCACGGGGCCGCGGTGTCCCCGGGCTCCACAGTGATCTCGACCCAGACTCGCGCCGCAGAGTGGGGCGGAAGACTCGCCGGATCGTCGAAGGGGCCCGAACTCGCCGCATCCGCGGCGCCGGTCGACGGATCGCGCTCGCCGAGGTAACGCAGCCGGACGCCGGGGCCCACGGCGCTGGCCTCGGCACCGCGCCACCGATCGAGCCCGCCGGGCGGCAGGAGCGGCGCGGTCAGGGCCCCGTACGTCAGCGGCGCGGCGAGCCTCTTGTACTCCGGTTCGTCGATCACGAGCGGCAGTGTGACGGGCTCGGGCCGCATCTCCACCCCCCCACCGCGTTCGCTCTTCCAGATCTGGCGCGCGGTCACCGCCCCCGAGGCGCGAATCCAACCGCCGGCCACGAGCACCAGCCCCCCGTCGACCCACAGGTCCCCGCGCACGACGAGGTCGCCGCCGGCAACGAGCACCGTCCACGGGCGGCGCTCCTCCGCCGCGCGCGCGAGGAAGGCGCTGAGGGTTCCGAGGGGCACGGCCTCGAGGGGCGCGCTCGGCTCCAAGAGGTGCGCGCCGCGAAGGCGTGCGAGCCATTCGAGCGGCGTCTCGCCGTCGCCGAAACTGCGCGCGCCGGACTCGACGCGCCTGCGGAGGACCCCGTCGATCTCGAGTTTGCCCTGGGCCCGCAGCACGACCAGGCCCTCGGCCGGCAGGTCGAGCCGCACTCCGGCGGGGAGCTGCAGCGACGTCGCGTGCACGTCCGCCGATGCGAGGTCCGCGCCCAACGACACGGGACCGTCGCCGCCGTGGCCCGCGGCGGTCGGCCACAAGTACGAGAGCACGCCGTTCCGCACGACCAGCGTGCCGTCGCTCCCGGGTGCGGGTTGGGCGGACAGGGCCTCGGGACCGACGAAGTCCTCCACCAGGCGTCCGGCGGGTTGGCCCAGCTCGGGCGTGCGCACGGCGATCTCGGCGGCGCGCCCGGTGTTCCGTTGCCAGAGCACGGGGAAGCGTTGGCCCGACAGGTCGGCGAGCCGCGAGCGCTCCGGATCGATCCAGAGGTGGTAGGTGGCCGGTGGGAACGCGCCGCCACGGGACGGACGCAGCTCGAGCCGCGCGCCGTCTTGGCGATTCTCCGCGAGCACCACGGCGAGCGGCAGGCGCGACACCGCCGGTCGGCCGTCCGGGCCGGGGGCCACCGTCGACAGCTCGAAGTCGTCCGCGACGATCGACGCGGGGTCCACCGGTTCGCCGAGGCGCAGCTCGATCGGCTCGTCCGCGGCGATGCGGCCGCGCACCAGCTCCAAGGGGAGCGGCGGACCGAGTTCCGGGTCCTCGAACACGCGCGTGCCTCGGCCCGCGGCGGCGACCCGGAAGCTCGAGCTCACGGAACTCCCGAGGGGTGCGCCGTCGCGCGCGCGCAACGCGTCCGGTCGCGGAAATCCGGCGAGGGCCACCTGGTAGACGGCGCCGGGGCGGAAGCTGCCGTCCCCCAGGCCGGGGGCGCGCGGCAGCTCCGGCAGGAACTGCAGCCGCCGGCCCTCCACCCAGAGCCGACCGCGCGCGGGCACACCGTCGCCGTCCTCGATGCGCACGCTCTCGCGTGTCACGGACATGCGGTCGAGTTCGCGGTCGAAGATCCAGAGCAACGACTCGTTGAGCAACACGCCGTCGACGCCGGCCTGCCGGAAACTCATCAGCTCGAGTGTGGCGGGCTTGGGTGGCGGCGGCGCGCACGCCGCCACGGCGACGATCAGACCTCCGCTCGCGGCTGCCAACAGCCGCCGCCCCCAGCTCGAGCCACGCTCCATCGCGGCATCAGACCACGGCGCCGGGCGCGCGCGGACAACCCGGGGCTCCCGAGCCGCCGCCGTTCCCCGGGACCGGACCTAGGGTCTCGGGTCCCGGGGCTCGGGTCTCGGGGCGCACAGGCGCACGCCCTTCGGTCCTAGAACCGGAACGGAACGCGCAGGAAGCGCAGGGAGGGTCGGGGGCTGTTCGCGGAAATTCCCGACCCCTGCACATCGAGGTTGAACTCCACCTCGAAGCGGAAGAAGCCCACGTCGCCGCCGAGGCTCTGGCTGTTGAACTCCTCGATGTCGCTGGTCCAATCGACGAGCGCGTCGCCGGTCAGATCGGGCTGGCCGTCCGGGCCCGCAGCGCGCGCCTCGAACCGGATGCTCACGGCCGAGTTGAGCGGCAGGCTGTCGAGCACACCGCCGGTGATGACGCGGAAGAACCGCGGCACGAGCGCCAAGCTCGCCACACCCGGGGTGAAACCGGTCAGCGGACCACCCGTGGAGTCTACGTCCAGGGTCAGTTGCACCAAGTTCGGGTCGTAGCTCGCCTGGGCCACGGTGAACGTGCGCGTCAGGGACAGGCCCGCACCGAGGGGCTCGGAGAGTCGCACACCGAACTCCCGCAGGAGCGCCGGGTTGCGCAGGTAGATGTCGTTGAAGAACGGCGTCTGGGGGTCATTGTCGTCGTCGACGAGACCGCTGGCGTCCAGCACGATCCGGCGCGCGACCGTGTCGATCGAGAGCGGCGACACGAAGTCCGGATCCTGGGGGTCGTCGTCGGTCAGGATCCCAAGGATCGGCGCCACGGGCTGCACGGTGGCGCCGTTGCGCAGGACCTGACCGGCCGTGGGCGACATCGGGTCGGAATCCGTGCCTTCGAAACGGAAGAGCACCTGGTCCTGGCTCGAGCCCGGGTTCTGGTTCGCCCCGCCCAGCGCCACGAACTTGGAGCGCGCCTTGGAGATGCGCCCGAAGTCGGGCAGGAGCAGCCAGGGATGCGGACGGCAGAGGTTGTTGATCGCCGTCAGGGTCAGGGGCACATCGCCCGGGCCGACGATGTTGGCCTGGGATTGTGTGTGGATCTGGATGATCCCCGCGCCGCCGCGACCGCCGAGGCCCACCGACCCCGATTGGTTGGGACCGCCGGCCCCACCGGCCGTGCTGATCGCGGCTGCGGGCGCACCCAAGTTCACGAAGTTGGCCGCGGTCTGCAGGATGACGTGACCGCCCGCGGCGCCGCCCGAGGAGCCGCCGATCGAGTTGCTGCCCCCGGTGTTCTCACCGCGACCGCCGTCGCCCCCGCGGGCGAAGATGCGTCCGCCGGTGCCGATGGTGATGTTGCCGATGGCGAACACCTGCAACTGGCCACCGCCGCCGCCGCCGCCCGCGCCTTTGAACTCGTTGGCGAAGGCAGCCAGGGTCGGCCAGCCCGGCTGGGGGAACTCGGCGCTGTCGATCGAGTCGCCGCCGCCGCCGCCGCCCGAACCCGCGAGGGGCAACGACAGCTCGCCCTGGACGAGGGTGGTTTCATCGACCTGACGCACGCCGAAGAAGTCGTTGTCGTTGTTGCTGTCGAAGAACGCCGAGGGACCGGGCTGACCGCCCGCCGCGGCCCCCGACTTCGAGATCGCGCCGGTCGCGCCGGTCGTGCCGTTGTTGCCGGCCGTGGCGTTGCCGGTCGGGAAGCCCTTGGTTGCGTTCACGTCGGCGGCGAAGCGACCGCCGCCGCCGCCCGCGCCCCTGCGGGCCGTATCGGCGAGGGCGCCGAAGCTGGTCTCACCACCCTTGCCGCCGAGGCCCGCGGCGCCGAAGGGACCGACACCGTCCTCGCCCTTCGGACTGGAGGCTGTGGTCACGGGGCTACCCGCGCCACCGCGGCCGCCGCCAGCACGCCCGGGCGCACCGGGGTCGGGGATGTTCGGCACGTTGAGTTGGTTCACACCGACCGCGCTGATGCCGTCCACGTTGATGGTGCCGAGGATCTCGACGGTGCCCGTCGCGAAGATGCGCAGCGGGTTCGCGCCCTGCACTTGCAGCACCGCGCCCTGCGCGATGCGCAAGTTGCGCACGTTCAGGAGGCCGTTGGTGGCCGTCTGGGTGGTGGTCGGCGTGAATCCCGGTCCCCCGGTGATCAACTGGCTGACGGTGTTGAAGCTGAAGGTGCCGGTGATTTCGAGGTCGAAGTTGCCACCGGGGCCGCCGGTCCCGAGGAAGTTGAAGTTGGGGGCCAACTGGCCCGCACCCCAAAGGGCGCGGGGCTCCGCGAACACGCTGGTCGTGTCCTCGAGCGAACCGGGGGCCACACCGTTGATGAGGAAGGGCTCGAACAGCTCGTCGGCGAGGTCGCCGGCCGGCTCGAGGCCGGGCACCGAGAAGAGGCCCGTCGCGAACCGCGCGGCGTTGTTCTGCTCGTTCGACGGCGCTTCACCCACGAGGTCCTGCAAACCCGAACCCACCCGCACGCGGAACACGGAGTCCTGGGCCAGGATGCCGATCGGCGAAAGGCGCACGCGCGCACCGGCCTTGGTGCAGTTCGCCTCGAGCTCGATTTCGACCGGGATGTCCGACCACTGGAGCGTGCCGGCGTCCTGGACCTGGATCCCCAGGTTCGCGAGCGAAATGTTGCCCGCCAGCGGGCTCAGGGGCTGGTTGAACTCGAGCACCACCTCGACGGACTGCTCAGCGTCACTCAGGAGGTTGATCGGCGCGTCCTCGATGGGAATCACGTCCCCAGTGGACTGGTCGAACTCCAATTCGAAGAACTGGATCTGGTTCGCGTCCTCTCCGATCTCGAGGTAACTCGCGTCCGTCGACGTGGAGCCCGGCAGGCGGACGACCAGGCTCGGACCACCGGACACCGGGTCGAAGAAGACCGCGGTGGGATCCGTCGAAGTCGGCGTCGAGAAGAAGCGCGCCTGGGAGGTCGCCAGGGGTTTGCCGGATGCCGATTTCACCGCGATGCCTCCGGAATCCTGCCCCTGCACCAAGATCTGGTACGTCACGCCCCCAGCGTCCAATCCCGCGTCGCTGAGGTCGGGCAGGGTCGGGCAGCGGGGTTGCCACACGACCACGTTCGGCTCCGTCGTCACGACGCCCTGGTTCACGGTGGACTTGACGAAGAAGTCGCCGAGGGCCGGTTTGCCGGCCAGGCTCGACACGTAGATCGAGCTGGCGTTGATGGACGAGAAGTCCACGGCCTGGTTGAAGACGAACTCGACGCGCCGGTTCAACTGCCAGACGGCGTTGTTCGGCACGGAGATCGACGTCAGTTGGAAACCGCCGGCCGTGCCGCCGGGCCCGGACGACTCTTCCGAGGAACTGCTGCAGGCGGCCAACAAAGCAGCCACGCAGCCGAAGGTGAGAGCTCGGGTCAGGAATTGCTGGTGCAACATCGTGTTCGGTTGGCCGCGACGGGTAGGGAGCGGAAGGGACGGGGCAGTGGACTCGAATGCAGTGGAGTGGGACTCGAATGGATCGAGTGGGTGCCCCGCCGCGCGAAGCGGCGGGGTCCCGCCGACGGATCAGTTCGTCGTGTAGGCCAGCGCGTAGCTGTCCAGACGCGGCGACAACTGGGTCTGCGTGTTGCTGATGAAGGTGACCCGGGTCTGCAGGAACTGGATCGGGCCGAACTGGCTGAGGTTCTGGAAGCCGTTGATCCAGGCCTGGTTCTGCAGGGCCTGGTAGGTCTGCACCGCGCTGCCACCCTGCGCGTTCAGTTCCCGGTAGACGTTGCCGTAGACGTCCATGTTGTCGGCGTTCCGCGCCGCGTTGAGCAGCGTGCCGCCGTTGAGGCCGCGCCAGGCGAACTGCAGCGAAGTGCCGGTCGGCTGGGCTTCCGGCCTGGGCTCGACGACCAGCGCCCGGTACCGCGCGCCCTGGGCCACGTCGATCACGCGGGTGAAGACGCGGCTGACGCGCAGCACGAAGTCCGCCTGCCCCATGTAGACCGTGCACTCATTGGCAAAGGTCGGCGCGAACTGCGGCACCTGCCCTCCCGGGGTGGCCTGGAAGCCACCGGTGGGATTCGGCTGGGTGTCGGGGTTCTTCTGCACGACCACCTGCCCTGCCGCGATTCCACCCGTGGAGAACGCGCGGAAGGCCGGCAGCGACGAAGACGTGACCGCGATCGAGATGTCGAACACGTTCAAGCTGGAGGTCTCCGCCGGGTAGCAGCGGTACTCCATCAGCAACGGGAGGCCGGCGGAGGGAAGGCCTGTCGGACCGAAGGGTTGGTTGGCCTGCGGAAAGCCGCCGCTGCCCAGGAACGGCGCACCCGCAGGCGCGGTCCCCCCGAAGACGACGCCGATCTCTTGCTCGAAGGGCAGCGAAGGAGTGTGGTCCAGACCGGAAGGGGCCAGTCCGCCTCGGGCGATCAGCGACGTGTCGCGCCAGGTGTAGAACGACTTCTCGGCGTCCGTGACCAGGCCCTTGTTCAGCGGGGTGCGCATCATCGGCACACCGTTGGGGTTCTGGAAGACGTCCGACTGCGACACGAAGAAGCCCTTCGAGCGCTCGTGCACCACCGTGCCCTCGAGCTGCGCCGTGGTCATCGACGGGTCCTGGAAGATGTTGGTCGTGAACGGATCCGCCGAACCGCGCAATCCGGAGTTGGCGGCCGTGGGCAACAGCGACGTCATATCGACGATCTCGTCCGGGAGGAATCGCGAGTGCGCCAACCGGATCTCGAACTGGGGGTAGTTCGCCGCGACCACCTGACCACTGAGCGGTGCCAGCGCGGTGCCTTCCACGTCGAGGTCGAGCAACGACGCGTCGTCGTTGTTGACGACGTAGCCGAAGTCGGCGTAACGCCAGATGTGCTGCAACTTGCTGCCGAGCGCGCTGAGGGGCGTCACCACGCCCCCGGCCACGGGAGCCATCACACCGAGCAAGGCCTGGGACCGGTCGGCGACACCCGGGAAACGGGCGGGGGAACGGGGGCGAAGGAACCCGCCGGTGTCGTAGAGGAACTGGCCCCGCACGTCGCGCTGGGCCGGGGTGAGGTTCGGTGCCACCTCGTCGAGGTTGGCGCTGTTGAAGCGCAGCACGAAGCCCTTCGAATTCACGGCGGTTCCGGTCGGCTCGATGCGGAACTCCACCTGGGGCGGGACAGCCGCCACGGTGTTCCCCGCCAGGTCCGTCAGGCGCTGCGCACCGGCCACCAGGTTGAGGTAGTAGGGCTGCTCGTTGTTCTGGTGTTCGAACGGCAGCGACGGCTGGAAGCGGAACTCGCGCAGGTCACCCGTGGCGAAGATCTCAGCGACCACGTAGTCCTTGATGCCGACCGTGCCCGAGGGCACACGCAGGACGCGCATGCTGTCGAAGGCGCGCACGGACGCGGGATCCATCGGCTCGCTGAAACGCAGTACGACACCCGCCGTCGGCGGCACCTGGGTCGTCGGCGCGGCCTTGGCCGCGGGCGAGAAGCGCACGAAGCAGTTCCCCTTGCCGAGCGCCGTCAACTCGCTGCGGAAGCCCGTCAGGTAGGTCGCGGAGCCGATCAGCGAGGAGGCCGACGCCCCTTCGAGTCCGATCTGAGTCACGCGGAGGCCGCTGACCACGCCGGCCGGGTTGGCCGAGGCCGCCTGCGTCGCTTCCAGCACCAACTGGTTGTTGATGCGGATCACGTCGCCGGGGATCGGGTTGAACGCACACGCGGGGGTGTCGAACGAGAGGGACAGCACGAACTCGTCCGTGCCGGCGACTTGGTTCGCCGAGATGATGTTCACGCCCTGTTGAGAAAGGATGCGCGGCGCCTCCAGGTCGAGGAGGAACCCGTTGTTCGGGTCGATCGTGCCGCCAGAGCGCAGGGCGCGCACCACGTCCAGGGTCGGCGAGGTCGTGTCGACCGGGCCGCTGTCCTGGATGGAGAGCGGAGCTCCGTTCAGGTTGCGCAGCAACTGGAACTGACCGACGGAGGCCGACGCCACCGAGGGAATCCGCACCGCGACGTTGGCGATGGTCGGCGAGTTGCTCGCCGGCAGCCCGAGGCCGTTCAGCGGCACGGCGGAGGCCAGGCCTTCCACTTCGAACTCCGACACCGTCAGGTCGACGAGGATCCGGGTGCTCTGGAACGAGCCGCCACCCGACGTCAGGCCGCCGAAGACCGACGACGGGACGATGCGCGCGGAGAAGGGCTGGGTCGGCGGGTTGCCGACCAGCAGGCGGATCGTGTCGTCCGGCAGGATCGTGCTGGCGTCGATCAGATCGTTGAACCGCAGTTCGAGCGTCGAGTTGCGCGCGATGAGCGGGAACGGGGGCAACTCACCCGGCTGCACGCCCTTGGGCTGCACGGGGCTCAGGTTGGAGCGCGCCTCTTCGACTCGCAGGTCGAACACATCCGCGGGATCGTCGGTGTTCGCGGAGAGGATCGTGAGCCGCACCACACCCGTCACCGGGTTGGTCTCGAGCGTCCACTTGCCCGGTTCCGTGCGGACGTCCTGCCCGATGACGATGTCCCGGTAGACCTCGCTCGACTCATCGAGCTGGGAGTCGAAATCCCAGATGTCGACGAGACGGCCCCATGAGGCCCCCACCAGCGCGAAGTCGGGCGACTGCCCGCCCGAGTGCGGATCCACCAGATAGAAGCCGCCGCCGGGTTTCTGGGACGGCTTTCCGAGTTGCCCGGGCGCCTGGTCCGAAAGGTCCGCATCGGGCGAACCGCCGCAGGCCGCGAGCATCAACAACAGTCCGCCCGCTGCAAGGCCACCCGTGCCGGGACCCATGGAGCCCCTGCGGCTCGCCCGAAGGAGGGAGCCGCGGCCAATCGCCGGGCCAGTCGCCTGGTCGCGCGTGCAAGCGCGTCGGAAGTGGTTTGTCATGGTCGTCGTGCGGAACAGGATCTGCCGTCGTGAAGAACGGGGGAGGAAACGGGCCCGGGCCCCTTGCCGCGTGCGACGGAAGTCGCACGGCCAGGGGATCCCGGGAGGGTGCGCCGCGGCGCGAGAACAGGGAACGGAGGGCCGGAAACGAACGTGCGCCCGTGGTCCGACGAGCGGCGCCAGGGGAACGGTCCGGATCGCGGGGGCGTCCACCCCGGTGTCGTGCGGCGAGGTCGCGCGCGGCAGCAGGGGAACGGCCGGGAAACGGGCGGCGGGATTGTCGGGATCCCGAGGGAAAGGGTCAAGGAGCGCCAGGCGGGGCCTGGGAGCCGTGCGCCCTGGCACGGCCCAGTGGAATGCAGCAAGAACCGTACCCCGCACGGCGAATCGGCACCGTCGGGCCTTGCCGTCGGCCGAGGTACCGGCCAGGGCCTCTCCTGGGGGGGCCGGGGCCGCATCCCACCGCTCGGGGCAGCTCCACTAGCTCCACCCACGTGCCGGGGATACCGGAACTTTGTGCGGAAGCGCACGGAAGTGGTCGCGGATCGCCGCAGCGGTGTACCGGCGCTCTGTGCCGGCGCTCTGTACTGGCGCTCTGTACTGGCGCTGTGTACTGGCGCTGTGTAGCCGAGCCGTGCATCCGGGGCGCGAGCGGGCGTCGGGCGGATCCCGTGCCGCTCAGGACGGCGGCACCACGGCGGCCGTGACGGGCGCTCGGAACCCGGCGGCCTCGGCGAGGGGCGCGTCGCGCAGGAAAACCATGCGCTCGGGCCGCAGGCGACGGGCTTCGCCGGACTCCTTGGGCCAGTACACACGGTCCTCCGCGCACCCGACGAAACCGAAGGTCAGCTCCTGGCTGCAGTACCCGCAGGCCGCCCGCAGCGGGTGGCGCGAGAGCAGTTTGGTGGCCGGCTGCACGTGGCGGGTTTCCGTGCGCGAGATGCAGGTGGGATTCGCACAGGGATTCGCGAGCGGCGCGGGGTAGAGCTTGGGCCCGACCGGGGGGTGGGCATCCCCCAACTCGATTTGGCCGAGCAGCGCCGCGAGCAGCGCCATGCGGATGGGCACTCCGCGCGCCGCCTGCTTGAAGTAGATGCTGCGAGGGTCCGCATCGAGCTCCTGGGAGATCTCATCGCGGCGCGGCAGCGGGTGCATCACGACGGCGTCGCGCAGCACGTCGGCCTTGAGCGTCGCGTGCCCGAGCCGCAGGTAATCCGCGGTCGTCTCCTCCGGCGTGTGGCGCTCGGTCTGGGGCCGCGTCATGTAGACCGCGTCCACGTGTTCGACCTTCAAACCGCTGGCCTCGGTGAAGAGGCTGAGTTGGTGGGGTTTTTGCGGCGTGATGTAGACCGCGTCCGATTGGGCCGCCAAATCGCCCAGCCGCGACGCATCCGCGCGCACGGGTTCCGCGCCGTATTCCTCGCGCAGGCGCTGCAGCACGTAGTCGGGCAGTTCGAGTCCGTGGTGCGGCACACACACGATGTTCGCGCCGAACCGCGCCAGCGCGTAGATGAACGAGTGGATCGTGCGGCTGTAGCGCAGGTCCCCCGCGAGCACGACGTCGATGCCCTCCAGCCTGCCGCGCTCGATCCACAGGGTGTAGAGGTCGCACAGGGTCTGCGTCGGGTGTTCGTGGCTGCCGTCGCCGGCGTTGATCACGGGCACCGCGGAGTACTGGGAGGCGAGGCGTGCCGCGCCTTCGCTCGGGTGGCGCAGGACGATCAGGTCCGCGTAGCCCTCGACCACACGCACGGTGTCCGCCAGCGACTCGCCCTTGGTCGCGCTGGACGTCTTCATGTCCGCCGCCGTCAGCACACCGCCGCCGAGACGCAGCATCGCCGACTCGAAGGAGAGCCGCGTGCGTGTGGACGGCTCGTAGAAGAGGCTGGCGGAGATGCGGCCGCGTCCGAGGTGGGACCAGGCGCGCGGATCGGCGGCGAACTCGGCCGCGCGCTCGAACAGGGTGCGGATTTCCGCGAGGGAAAGGTCGTCGATGGAGACGAGGTGGCGGAGCGGCCCTGTCCTGGCTTCGGTCATGTTTCGGGGCCCGCGCGCGGTGCGGCGCAACGCCTCGTGCGGCGGTGCGGACGCTCGGGTTCCGAAAGGGGGAGCTTAGGGACCGATCCCGTGGGGATCAATCCCACCAGTTCGGCCGAGGACGGCCGAGGATCCGCTCCGGGGACGTGTCGTCCGCGCGGCCCGGCTGGGCCCCGCCAGGCGGCGCCTTCGCCCAGACCTCGAGTGCGGCGACGAGCGCGGGCTCGAACGGCACCGCGGCGCCCGGGGGCCAGTCCTCGCTCCGGAAAGCGAGCGCTTCGAGCACCCACTGCCCGACCAGGCGCCGGGCCCCGTCGGCGTCGTCGCGGGCGCGGATGGTGCGAGCCCCCGCCGCCGCTCCCCGGTCCCCGTGGGTCGCCACCCACAGCACGGGCGCGCCGCCGCGAGCACCGCTCGACCGCGCGAACTCCGGCGGCGGAACCATGTTGTCGAGCGGACTGAGCCACAAGATGATGTCGGCCCCGGCGCCCATGCGGCGCGCGAGCTCCTGCCCGGCGCGTTCCAGCTCCGCCACGGGCCCCTCGGCCTCGCGCTCGCCCGCCGTGTCCACGAGTTCCACGGACAGTTCACCGAACTGCGCGGGCGCCGTGAGTGCGTCCCGCGTCGTCCCGGGCACGGGCGACACCAGCGCCCGGTCGCGGCCCACGAGCGCGTTGAAGAGTGTGGACTTGCCCGCATTGACGGGACCCGCGAGCACCACACGCGGCGGCCGCGCGAGCGCGAGGAAGCGCCGCCCGCGCTCGACGAGCGCGAGCAGCGCCGCGGCCCGCTGCGTCGGTCCGAGCGCCAGCGCCGCGTCGATCCCCCGGCGCAGGGCGCCCTCCGCCTGGTCGAGCAGCACCCGCGCCGCGAACGCACCGCGTGCCTCCGCAAGGGCGCTCGCGGCGCGCTCCTCGGCGTTGGGCGGCAGGCCCGCGCCGGTCCTCCAGGGCGACAGTGCGCGGAGCACCGCGTCGACCACCGCGGGACTGCCGTGCAGGTGCAGCTCCGCCCGGTCGTCGCCGCGCAGCAGGACGAGGGCCTCGTCGAGCGGCATGCCCTCCGACGCGAGAGCCGCGAGCCGCGGCACGCCCAGGCCCAGGGCACCCAGTTTGGGAGCGAGCGCCGAGAGCGCCTCCCCCACGGCCGGGCCGCGGAGCGACACCACCGCGACGGCGCCCGCGCCCGCGCCGGTCTCGAGGGCGACCTCGAGTTCGGGCCGCGCGGTGCTCACGGCCGCTCTACCGCGGGTCCAGGCTGCGCGGCCGGCGACACCACTTCGGACCGTGCGTCCAAGAGGCCAGCGAGCAGACCCAGGTGCACGAGGTCCGGCTCGACGACGAGGGTGCCGCTCCAGAAGGCCCAGGGTTCGAGGAGCAACTCGCGCGCGCCGCCCGTCAACACACGGGGCGCGGCCGCGAGGCCCGCTTCCGCTCCAACGCGACGGCTCAGTTCTTCGGCCGCACCGCGCAGGCCGTGCAACACACCAGCGCGCAAGGCCTCGGACGTGTGCCGCCCGAGCGCGGGCGCGCGCGGGTCGAGTTGCACCTCGTGCAGACGCGCGGCAAGGCTGAGCGAGCGCGCGAGCAGCGCGGGTCCCGGCGCGATGGCCCCCCCGAGGAACGCAGGTGCCCCCCCGCCAGGTCCCGCCCAACGCACGGCGTCGACGGTCATGGCCGTGCCCACGTCGATGACCACCGCCGAGCCGCCGACCAACTCGGCGGCACCGCGCGCCGCGAAAAGCCGGTCTTGCCCGACGGTGTGCGGCTGTTCGCAGGTGTTCAGGGCGCCGTGCCCGACGACCTCGAAACAAGCGTCGCCGAGGAGCCCGCGCGCCGCCGCGCCGAGGCGCTCGGACTCCGCATCCGACGCGACGCTCGAGAGGCCGCCGCGGAGCGCTTCGGGTCGCAGGTGCTGTTCCGCCACCGACTGGCGCAACCACGCCTCGAAACGCGCGACCAGGTCGCCGTCCCGCGCCAGTGTGGTGCGCGCCAGCAATCGCGGTCGCACGCCCGCACCGGAATCGCCCCAAAGGGCCAGTTTGAGCGCACTGTTGCCCAGGTCGCCGGTCCAAAGGGCGCAGAACGGCCCAGCGGGACCAGAGTCCGAACTCACGGGGACTCGAACACCAGGGTGCGCTGCTTCCCGGCGTTCTCCACGATGACTTCCCACACCGTGTAGAGCTCGGCGTTGTTCTTCACGTAGCTGATCGCCTGCGACACGCTGGACACGGGCGTGCCGTTGATGCTCTTGATCACGTCGCCGGTCTTGACTCCGTGTTGCGCGACGATCGAATCGGGCGCGACGTCGAGCACCTGCACGCCGGACCACTGGCCCGTGCGCGGGTCGCGGTACTGGCGGTGGCGCACCTCGTTCGTGAGGATCGCGAGGTGGTCCTCTTCGAACCGCTCCAGGTCCTGCGAGCCGAGCAAGAACGTGTTCGGCCGGCGCTGCAGCGTGCGGTCCGGGCGACCGACGACGCGGACCGAGCCCGGGGGAATCGGCGTCACCGAAGGCAGAACCGCCCCGCCCTCGCCCACCATCACGATGCCCGGTCCGAAGGCGTCGACCAGGCTGACCAGCTCCGGCTCCATCTCCTCGAAGCCCGCGGTCGCAAACTCCACACCCTCGGGCCGCACGGCGTGCACACGCACCGCCGCGAGCGCGCCGTGCAAGTTCTCGCCGACCTTGCGGTCGAACGGGCCGGGTTTTTTGCTGGAGAGTTGGGAGTCGGTGTAGAGGAGGACGGCCACGCTGTCCGCAGGTGCATCCGTGTCCACCTCGACGTACAGCACCCGCAACTTGTTGGCCACCGACGGGCGTGTCACTTCGGTGGGCGCCTGCACCACGGGCTCCGGCGGCGGCGGCGGCGGCGGCGCCTCGCGCCCGGTCCAGTTCATCTCGCGGAACGTCGCGATCACCCGCTCGTAGTCGACGAGAGCCACACGCGGGGGCTCGGGTTCCGGCACGTCGTCGAGGACGCGCTTCATGGTCTCCCGGGGGGCCAGGGTGCGGGTCAGCTCGTGGCGCTGACCGGCGATCGCCCAGGTGTACACGAAGTACCCGAGGTACCCGAGCACGGCCAGGGACAGCACCCAGATCAGAGCCTTGACGGTGGAGAGGTTCATCGAGGGGTAGGGAGGCGGAGGGTGCCCCCCCAAGAGTTTTCCGCGGGGAGGAGTCACTCTAGCCCGAGGGGCAGCTTCGTCGAGCCGCCGAGCCCCTGTGGACGCCGCGGGGCTCCGGCCCTGGGGCTAGGACGCCCCATGCGCCGGTAACTTCCCGCCCAGAACCGCGGGCGCTCCTCGGTCCGCAGCCGCTGCCCGAGCCCCTGCCCGAGCCGCTGCCCGAGCTCGCAGGTCCAGCGCACCGCCCCCGCCTCGGCCCAGTGCCGGGCGGGGCGGCTCCGGCTCACTCCACGGTGGGGTTGAGCCGCAGGTGTTGTTTCTGGCGGTCGCCGCCGCTCGTGAAGCCGCGCAGGGCGAGCATCAGCTCGTCCGGGCGGTCGCTGGCGGCGAGGGCTACCTCGAGCTCGATCAAACCGGCCTCCACCAACTGGCGGAGGGACTGGTTGAAGCTGATGAGACCCGTGTCGCCGCCCTGCTCGATCGCCCGCCCCAACTCGTTGGTGCGGCCCTCGGACAGGAGCTCGCGCACGCGCGGGGTGGACACCATCAATTCGAGGGCCGGCACCATCCCGTGGCCCGAGCGGCGCGGCAAGAGGCGCTGGCTGAGCACCGCCACCAGGTTGTCCGCGAGGCGGTCGCGCACCTGCTGGTGTTGCTCGTTCGGGAAGAAGCTGATGATGCGCTCCACCGATTGCGCCGCGTTGACGGTGTGCAGCGTGCTCATCACGAGGTGCCCCGTCTCGGTGGCGTCGAGCGCCGCCTGCACGGTCTCGCCGTCGCGCATCTCGCCGATCAGGATCACGTCCGGACTCTGGCGCAACGCGTGGCGCAACCCAGCGCTGAACGTCGGCACGTCGGTGCCGACTTCGCGCTGGCTGATGACACAGCGGTCCTCGGTGAAAATCAACTCGACCGGGTCCTCGAGCGTGATCACGTGGCGCTCGGTGTGCTGGTTCATGTACTGGATCATGCCCGCCAGCGTCGTGGACTTGCCCGAACCGGCGATGCCCGTCACGAGCACGATGCCGCGCTTCTTGGCGCCGATCTTCTGCAGTTCCCCCGTCGGCAGGCACAGGTTCTCGAGGCGCGGCGGTTTGTCCGAAACACGGCGCAGCACGAGGGCGGGTTCGCCCATCTGTTTGTACGCGTTGAGGCGGAAACGCCCCAGGCCGTCGAGTTGCAGCGCGACGTCGCAGGAGCCGCCCTCGCGCCAATTCGCCATGCGCGTCGCACCGACGATGCCCTCGAGCACCTCCGCTAGCGCGCCCGCGTGGGGCACGCGGCCGGGCAGGAAGAGGATGCGGCCGTCGACGCGGCACGACGGCCGGCCGCCGGCGCGCAGGATCAAGTCGCTGGCGGAACACTTGACCATCTCCGCGAGCCACGACTCCAGTTGGTGGCGCGGCGACAGGCCCGACCCCGCGTTTGCGGATGTGGCGCTGGCTGCGTGGGCGTGGCCCACAATGCCGGCGCCGCCGTTCGGGGAGCCGCCCATCGGCGGGGTGCGCGGCGTCGCGCCGGGCCCCGTCGGCGTTGCCGCCGCTTCCGAGGTTGCGGCGGGATGCTCTTCCGGCAGCGCGTCGGAGGCGGCATCCTCGGCATCGGCGTCCCCCAGCGTGGAGGCGGACGCCACCCCTTGCGACGCGCGCTCGACCGCGGCGGAGCGCTCCGGCTGCAACTTAGGCGCGGCCACGAACGACGTGGGCTGCGAGCGCGCGGGGGCACTGGACTGGGACGCGCCGGGCGCGGCCGGGTGGGACGGCACGGGGGCCGGTCCGCCGGTTTGGCGCTGGACGGGGAGGGGTGCCGCGGGTTCCCGAAGGGGGCGTTCCGGCGGAAGACTGGGATCGCGGTACTGCTGCAAGGCCCGAACTCCTGGGGACGGGCGATGCGCCCGGTCCCGCGGGTCAGCATCGGGAGTCCGCGGGGGTGGGCTTGAGTCCGCGGCCCCGAATCCAAGCGGATGCGGCCGCAAACCGCGCGGGGACAGGGGCCGCATGCCGCGCACCGCTGGCCGCACGCCGTCAGTTGCGCGCTGCGTCAGCGGCGCGCGGGCGCCGCGCCGGGGGCCCGCACGAGCTTCTGGGCCGCGTCCAGCAGCTCGCGCACCCCGCGGCCCGTGTGGGAGCTGATCGCGTGCACCGGTCGACCGGCCGCTTCGGCCAACTCCGCCGCGCGCCGCTCGCCGACTTCGCCTTCGACCTTCGTGGCGACGAGCAGGCGCGGCCGCGCGAACAGCGTCGCCGAATAGAGTTCCAACTCGCGCTCGATCACGGCCAGCGCGTCGGCCGGCGCCTCCAACGCCATCTCCGACACGTCGACGAGGTGAAGCAGCACACGGCAACGCTCGACGTGTTTGAGGAAGCGGTAGCCGAGACCGTGGCCCTCCGAGGCGCCCTCGATCAGACCCGGCAGGTCCGCGACGACGAGGGTGTCGTAGTCCCCCACCGCGGCGATGCCGACCTGAGGTTCGAGCGTCGTGAACGGGTAGTCGGCGATCTTCGGCGTGGCACGGCTGACGGATGCCAGGAAGGTCGACTTGCCCGCGTTGGGCAGACCGACGAGACCCACCTCGGCGAACAGTTTCAGCTCGAGCCGCAGGCGGCGCGCTTCGCCGGGGCGGCCCGGTTCGGCGCGGCGAGGCGCCTGGCGCACGGCGGTGGCGAAGTGCGGGTTGCCGCGCCCGCCCCGACCACCCTGGGCGACGACCAGCGTCTGCCCCTCTTCGACCAGGTCGCGCAGCAGGTTGCCGCGGCGCGCGTCGAAGACCTGGGTGCCGAGCGGCACCTCGAGGCGCACATCGTCGCCGTCGCGACCGGCCCGGTTGTTGGGTCCGCCCGGACCGCCCGAAATCGCTTCGTAGCGCGGGCTGCGCCCCAGGATCAACAGCGAGTTGACGCGCGACGTGGCGACCAGCACGACGCTGCCGCCGTCGCCTCCATCGCCGCCGTCGGGACCGCCCTTCGTGATGTACTTCTCACGCCAGAACGACACCAGGCCGTCGCCGCCCTTGCCCCCTTGGACCTGGATCTCGCATTCGTCGCGCAGCAGCATCGGGAAGCGGGCAGGGGGAGATCGAAAAGAGCCGCGCGGCGTGCGTCACCGCCGCGCTCGTGTCGCGGCTTGGACTCGCCGCAGCGGAATGGTGGGCGAATCAGTTCGCGGCCGTGTCCACGTGCACCTTGCGGTTCGCTTGGAACCGCACGGTGCCGGGCACCAGCGCGAAGAGGGTGTAGTCGCTGCCCACGCCGACGTTGCGGCCGGCGTGGAAGAGGGTGCCGCACTGGCGGACCAAAATGGTGCCGGCGGTGACCACTTGGCCGCCGTAGCGCTTCACTCCGCGGAACTGGGGGTTCGAATCGCGTCCGTTGCGCGTCGAGCCTTGGCCTTTTTTGTGTGCCATAGAAGGTTAACGATGGGTCGCGCGCTCAGGCGACGATGCCGGTGATCTTGATGCGGGTGTGCTTTTGACGGTGGCCGTTCTTCACGCGCACGTTCTTGCGGCGCTTGAAGCGGAAGACCACCAGCTTCTTGTCGTGGGATTGGCCCAGGACTTCCGCGGTGACCTTGGCGCCGGCGATGGTCGGAGCTCCGACGCGCACACCGTCGTCGTTGCCGACGAGCAGGACCTGGGAGAACTCGAGCGCCTCGCCCGGGGCTGCCTTCTGGAGAAGGTCGACGTCCACGATGTCGCCCACGCGCACTCGGGACTGGCGACCGCGATCGGAGATGACTGCGTACACGGTTGGGAGGGGCCGCGCGGGGCGACCGGGGGGCAGGAGAAAGGGTCTGGGTGCAAAAGCGCGGGCCCAGGGCGGGACTCGAGTCCCACAGGGGGCGAGAATCCTAGCGGGACGGGAGGCAAAGGGGAAGGGGGACCTTCGAGGACCAGGGGGGAGGGCGCCGGGCGGGACGACCTCCTCCACCCCCCCCGCCCGGCCGCTGTCCGGGGGGGTAGAGGCAGCTCGAGCCGGTTCAGCGCTTGCGGCGGCCGCCCGGGCGCACTTCCCTACCGTCGGCGCGCAGGTAATGGAAGATGCTCTCCTCCGCCTGCTCGTCCACGCCGCGGAGGGCGATCTCGCGTTTGCCGCGCTCCATCAGCTCGTCCAGTTCGGCGGAATTGCGCTTCTTGAGCCAGTCCACGGTGTCGTGGTGGCAGAGCACCTCGATCTTGGTGAAACCCTTCTGGCTGAGGGCCGACGACAGCCGCCGCAGGACGGCCTGCGCGCGGGACTGGGCCGTGCGGCGGCGGCCGGAGCCCTTGCAGCTCGGGCACGTGTCGTAGACGAGCCGCGACAGGCCCGGGCCGAGGCGCTGGCGGGTCAGCTCCAGGAGGCCGAACTGCGAGATGCGCCCCACCTTGGAGCGCGCCCGATCCGTGTCCAGCGCGTCGCGCAGGGCGCGTTCGACCAACTTACGACTCGACTGCCGCATCATGTCGATGAAGTCGAGCACCAGGATCCCGCCGAGGTCGCGCAGCCGGATCTGGCGCGCGATCTCGGGGGCGGCCTCGAGGTTCGTCTTCAGGGCGATGTCCTCGAAGTCGGCGCCCTCGTCGCGGGTGCGGCCCGAGTTCACGTCGATGGCGACGAGCGCTTCGGTCTGGTCGATGACGATGGAGCCGCCCGAGGGCAGTTCCACGCGGCGCGCGAAGATGCGCTCGAAGTCCGGCTCGATGCCGTGCTGGTGGAACAGCGGCTTCGCGGCCTCGTGCAACACGATGCGGTCGACGTGTTCGGGCATCAGCTTCTCGGTGAAGCCGCGCATGTGTTCGAACACCGACGGCGAGTCCACGACGACCGTGTCCGTGCGCGCCGAGAATAGGTCGCGCATGGTGCGGATCGCCACGTCGGATTCCTGGTAGAGCGGCGCCGGGTTGCGCCCGAGCACCAGCTTCTTCGAGAATTCCTCCCAAACGGCGATCAGGTAGTCGAGGTCGCGTTTGATGTCGGCCTTCGTGCGCCCTACACCGGCGGTGCGCACGATGACCCCCATGCCGTCGGGGATGTCGAGGCTCTGCAGGATGCGCTTGAGGCGGCGGCGCTCCTTGTCGTCCTCGATCTTGCGGCTGACACCGGTGCGCTCGAGGGACGGCATCAGCACGAGGTAGCGGCCGGGAATCGAGATGAACGTCGTCAGCGTCGGGCCCTTGTCGCCGATCGCGTCCTTCGTGATCTGCACGGCCACCGTCTGCCCCTTCTGCAGCAGATCGCTGATGGCGTAGCGCTTGCGTTGGCGCGCGCGCGGCTTTTGTTTCGAGCGTTTGCCCTTGCCCTCGTCGCGCTTTTCCTCACCCTCGATCTCGTCGGCCTTCGCGCCGTCGCCCCAATCCTCCGGGTCCGTGCGCGCGGTGAGCAACTTGTCGAGGGACCACTTCTCCTCGCCGTAGACCTCCATCACGTCCGAAACGTGCAGAAAGCCATTGCGCCCCTGGCCGAAGTCCACGAATGCGGCGCCAATCGCCGTTTCGAGGTTGACGACACGGCCGCGGTAGATGTCGTTGACGTAGGACTCCTTGTCCCGCACGGTCATCTGCAGGTCGACGATCTTCGTGCCCTCCACGACGACCACGCGGGTCTCTTCGGGGTCGGCCGCGTTGACCAGGATGCGCTGGTCGCGGGGCACTTCCACCTGGTGCGGCGCGTCGTCGTCCGATTCCGCCCTGGCGCCGCGGGAGCGGCCCTGGCGCACGGGCGGCCCCAGTTCGGCGAGGTCGTCCTCTTCCCCGGGGATCGCCTCGATGCCGACGGCCCCCGGTTCGGGCTCGGGAGCCTCCTCCGGTGCGCCGCGACCCTTGCGGCGTCGGCCGCCGCGTTTCTTGGAGCCGGACCGGGAGCCGCCACGGCCCTCGTCCCGCTGCGCCTTCGCGGCGCGACCGCCGCGCGCGGGTGCGGCGGCGACGGCTGCCGCGGGTTCGTCGTCGGCATCGCGGTCGTGCTCCGACGAAGCGGCGCCGTCGTTCCCTTCGGTGCCGTCCGCCCGGCGGCCCGCGCCCGTCCGGCGGCGACGGCGGCGGGAGCGCTTCTTGCGTCCGGTGCCAACCTCGTTCGCTTCGGGTGTGGCGCCGTCTTCTTCGATTTGGTCGGTCCGGGCGTCCTCGGCGGGCTCGTCCTCGGGGCTCGCATCGCGGGCGTCCACATCGTCGTCGCTGTCGTCGACGCGCGATTCGCGCACGACTTCCTCCCCATCCCCCACACGTTTCCCGCGGCGGCTGCGGCGGCGGCGTTTCTTGCGCGCGACGGGAGCCTCCACGTCGACGGCGTCGACCGCATCGGAGTCGAACGGTTCGCCGTGGGACTCACCATCGACCTCGTCGGCGTCCTGGGATCCATCCGCGGGCGAGCTGGCGACGAACGCGGGCGCTTCGCCGTCCTCGTCCCCCTCGGGGGCTGTTTCGCCGTCCTCGTTCGCATGGCGCGTTCCGCCGCGGCGGCCCCTGCGCCCCCGGCGGCGGCGTTTCGCGGGTGCGGCGGCGGCGGGCTCCGCGGCTTCGCTCCCGTCCGCGCCGTCGGCGAGCGGTTCTTCGTCGAGGGGCGGAGAGATCCCGTCGCCGCTGTCGTGGGGAAGTTCGTGGTGCGAGTCGCCGTGTAGGTCCGGCTCGCCCGGCGCCCGCGACCCGTGGTCACGCGGCAGGGGGACTTGGTTCATCGGTGGATTTCGCGAAGGAACGCGGTTTCCACGTGCCCTCGCGGACGGAGCTGCGACGGGGCGGGTGGGCGGAGGCCCGGTCCCGAGGGACCCGGCCGGCCGCAGGGGCCGCCCCATCGCGCGACGTCGAGCCGGGTTGGCGTCCCGCCGCGACCGCCGGGCCGGAAACCGCTGCGCGGATTCGGGCGAGGGGCCGACCAAAGGGTCGCCGTTGCGGCCGTCGTGGCGCGGGGGCGCCCGCCCGGGATCCTGCCGTGGCCGGGGCGGCCTCGCCGCCCGGCGCATCCGGCACGGCCCGAGGGGGCTCCTCTGGGTTCGCGACGGCCCGCATCCCCAGCTCGGGGACACGCGTGTTCGTGGTTCTGGCGGGCGCCCCGGTCCCCGGACGATCCGGAGCGCTGCGTCGCGCACGCAAGCCGGTGCGCGACTCCCTTCGGATCGGGGGCCTGCCGCAGCGGTTGACCGGCATGGTGGCCGATCCGGGGAGGCCCTGTCGACGGGGGAGGTCCCAAAAGCAGCGCCGCCGGATCGGATTCGGGTCCGGCGGCCCCGCATGCCCCTCCCGCGGCCCGGCGCGGGTGCCCTCCCCAACCCCGCGGGCCGAGGGCGGCCCGCCGGCCAGTGCACCGGCCAGTGCGCCAGCCAGTGGCAAAGCCGCGGCCGCCACGGCACGCGGGCCGCCGGGACCTGCCCGACGACCCGCGTTCTTGCCCAAGGGGGGCATCCCGCCCCACCGAGGCGACTCGATCAGCCGTCGGCGCCCGGCTCGACGAAGGTGTTGAGTTCCACCGCCGATCCACCGGTCACCGGGGCGGCCTCGGGCTCCGGACGGGGCGCGGGAATGCCACCTTCACCGAAGACCAGGCGACCCAACTCGCCCTCGTACAACTTGCGGCGGCGATCCAGCTCGCGCTGCAACATGGCGTCCGTGTCGCGGGCCGAGCGCACGATGGTCGGCGTGACGAACACCATCAGGCTGCGCTTCTCCTTGTTGCGCTCGCGGTGCTTGAAGAGCTCCCCCACCACCGGGATGCGGCTGATGTAGGGGATGCGCGAGACGCGCTCGGTTTCGATGTCCGTGGTCAGGCCGCCGATCACGGCCGTCTGGCCGCTCTCGAGCAACATGCTGGTCACGATCGTCGAGGAGCGCACACGCGGCAGCGCGATGGAGCCCTCGGCGCCCGCCGCACCGACCGTGAACACGTCGAAACCCGCCGGAGCGAGGGCCGTCTGGCCGCTGCCCGAGAGGCTGGTCTCCTTCGGGATCACGTCCATCGTCAACGTGTTCGTGCCGGGGATGATGTTCGGCACGATCAGCAGTTGGAAACCGACTTCCACCGGCGAGCCGTCGGCTTCTTGCACCGACAGGCTGAGGCCACCGGCCTGACCCTGTTCGGTCTTCGCCTCGGCGTAACGGATGGTCTCACCGACGAAGATCGTCGCTTCCCGGCCGTCCAGGGCGATGATCTTGGGGGCCTGCACCACCTGGGACTTGGTGTCGCGCTGCAGCATGCGCAACGTCGCGGTCACCCCCGTGAAGTTGAGCGATCCAAAGATCGTCGTCGGCACGAAGGTCGAGCCCCCGTTCAGGGTCGGGTCCGTGAACGGCCCCGTGCCCGAATCGTTGGCGATGATGTTGTCATCCCAACCGCCATCGCCCAGGTCGAAGGGCAGTTTGATCGGGATCTGGCCCATGCTCATGGAGACGCGCGGGCCGTTCTCGCCGTAGTCGACACCGAGATCGAAGAGGTCGGAGTTCGACGTCGAGACGAACTTGACGTCCACGAAGACCTGCGCGGGCTCGACGTCGAGGCGCTCGAGCATGTCCGAGATCTCGGCATGCACGCGGGCCGTGTCGCGCACGATCAGCACGTTCTTGTCGGCCACGTAGTTGATCTCGCCGCCCGGGCTCAGGGCCCGACGCAGTGCGGTGATCACCGGGAAGTCCTTGTCGAGGTCGCCGGACGGGGGTTTGATCTCACCGGCCACGAACTCGGAGTTGAGCACCGGCACGTAGTGCCCGCGCGGCCGGAGGAATCGCAGTTGGTAACCCTTGGCCTCCATCTGGGCCTGCAGGCTAACGGGGTCCACCACACGCAGGATGCCGCGGGTCTCCTCGACGATGACGTAACCCAGGGTGCGCACGGCCACGTCCAAGGCGTCGCGCCAGGGCACTTTCTGCAGGCGCAGCGAGATCGTCCCGGTCACCTCGGGCGCCACCACGACGTTCGCGCCGCTGGTGGCGGCGATGACGTCGATCACCTCCGTGATGGACGCGTTGGTGAACTGGAACGTCACGCGCGGCGGCGTGGTGAGGGTCAAGACCCCCGCCGTGCGCTGCTCGACGACACAACCAGCGAGTTCGGCCGCGAGCTGAAGCGCTTCGCGCCAGGGCACGTCGCTCAGCTCGAGCGAAATCGGGGTCTCCGCGCCCTCGACGATGACCACGTTTGCTCCGGATTGTTGACGGAGGTATTCGACCACCTCGCGCAACTGCCGGTTCTCCACGCGCAGGGAAACCCGCGCACCTTGGTTGGGAACCTGCGCGTCCACGAGGGGCGCAGAGAACCCGATGGCCAACAACGCGGCCACCGTACGGATCACTGTCTTCAATTCGTGCCTCCCCCGTGGATGTATCCCGGGGCTTCCTACCTGAGTTAGTTGCCGATGGCCTTCCGCAGTACGACACCCTCGAAAAGGAACTCCACGTACTCGGGAGTGATTTCGAGGACTTGCAGGTCCGGACCGACCATTTCCTTCACCGCATAAGACCTCTTGTTGATGAGAGCGATGTAGTGGCCTTCGCCGCCACCTACACCCCCGATCGTGAGGTCCATTTGGTTGAACTTGATTGCCGTGCGCGCGATCCGCTCGTAGAAGCGAATGCGCTCGACCAGCTCATCGATGCGCGCCTCACCGGGGAGCACCGCCTCGAGCCGCGGCTTGATCGCCTCGAAGACCTGCAGGGCGAGTACAAACTCATCCAGCGACAGGTGGCCTTCCATCGACTGGATGGTTTGTTCGAGGTGCGCGATCGAGGGCGTCTTCTGTTCCGTCTCCGCCAGGCGGTGGCGGATGAGCGCGACTTCGTCCACCACTTCCACCAGGTAACGGCGCCGGGCGGGTTCGTAGGTCAGGAAGCTCTCCTGCTCCACACGACGGATCTCGGACTCGATGGCAGCCAGGTGCCCCTCGAGTTCGCTGCGCACCTTGATCTGCGCAACGAGCGTTTCCGCCATGTCGTATTCCTCCCACGAGACAACGGCGACACGGGTGCGCTCGGCGAGCACGTCCACGTAGGCGAGTTGCTCGGGGATCGGGACCAGCTCGCCCACGTCGGTGGCCATCACACGCGGATCGATCCAAGGATCGCGGCGGTTGCGGGCGCCCTTGTAGGCGAACTTGGGCAGCACGAGGTCGCTGGTGCGCTTGGCGATGTCGGGCAAGAGCGCCTCGCGCTTGCGCTCGTAGCCGTCGACTTGCACACGTTGGGGGGTGCCCTTCTCGTCGTAGACGTAGGTTTCCACCTCGAGCGTGACCGCATGCAACTGCGGCCCACCCTCCGATGACATGCGGCGCTTCTTGGCGGCGCTGAGCTGGAACGAGGGAACCGACATGAACCGCGGGCTGCTCTCCACCAGGTTGAAGAACGAGAGGATCTGGAAAGCATCCCCCTCGAACTGCACGGTGTAGGCCGCCTTCTCGAAGTCCGTCTTCGCCGCCTTGGCGGAACGGGTGGCGTTCTTCTCCTGCAGCGAGTTGATGCGCACCTTCGCCTCTTGGGCGAAACTGTGCAGCGAGCGCGTGAAGTTGGGCATGTCCTTCGAGTTGGGCAGGATCGTGCGCACGACCTCGTCGGTTTCGCGCTGCAAGATCACCTCGCGCTCCAGGTCCGGCGACTTCGCCAGCATGGTGCGGTTGGTGTCGATCTCGGCCGAAAGCCGCTCGGCGTCCCCTTGCAACTTCTCGAGGTTGGCGTACTGGCTGTAGACCAGTCCGCAAAGTCCCAGCGTCACCGCCACTCCGGCGCCGAGGCTGAGCAGGACCTTCTTGCGGGGTTCCATCAGGACTTCGCCCCCTTGGCGTTTTTCTTGGGCTTGGGAGCCGATTTCACTTCTTTCTTCTCCGGCGTCTTGATCTGGAACTCCAGGGGGAAGCTCCACACCTCGGCGGGCACCCGCTCGGGATCCGTGTCGCTCAACTTGCCTTGAGGCGGTTTCGGCGGCAGGAACCCCTTCGCGAAGTCCGACTGGGCGAGATCGTCCAGAAAGTTCGCCATGTGGGTGATGCTCGCGGAGCCCGAGTAGCCGTCGGCACGCAGGGTGCCGAGGGTGCCGGCCTTGGCATCCACACGCTGGACGACGTTCAGGTCGTCGAACCACACGAGGTACTTCTCGCCGTCGCCGCCGCGGTTGACCACGTCGACGAACTGGTCGAGTTTCTCGGTCCACGAGATGCGCATCGTGGTGATCTCGCTGAGCGTCGATTCGCGCGAGAGAAACTCCTTGTTCTCCTTCTCGAGCGCTCGGTAGTACTCGACCTGGGGTTTCTGCGCGTCCACGTCGGACTGCAGAACGGCCAAGCGGCTCTCGACCTCGGCTTGCACGCCGAAGGCCGTCCAGGCCCACCAGGCCACGAGAGTTCCGTCGATGGCGACGAAAGCCGCCACGGCCGCGAGGGCCTTCAAGGACGAGCGTTTGGACTTCTTGTACTCGTCGGGAAGCAGGTTGATCGTGATCATGCTGCACGCACCCTGGAAGCGAGGCCGATGGCGACTGCGAGACTGGCCGCACTGGCCTCCAGTTCCTCGATGTTCACTCGATCCGCGTCCACACGCAGACCCTCCAGGGGATTCCAGACGCGCGTCGGACGCCCCAGAGCCTGTTCGATGAAATCGACGGCGCCGGGCGCCAGGGCACCGCCGCCGGAGAGGAGCACTTCCTCCACACGCACACCCTCGCGGTTCTCCACGTAGTCGAGGGAGAGCGAGATCTCGCTGACCAGGTCCTCGAGCACCGGCGAAATCGCCCGCGCCACCTCGACTTCCCGTTCGCCCGGGGTGCGTTTCACGGCTTCGGCCTCGAACAGTTCGAGACCGAGCCGGCGCGCGATCGCCTGGGTCATGTCGCCACCGGCGATGCCGATCTCGCGGCTGAAGCACGTTTCCGCGCCGAGCAGCACGTTGATCTGGGTGCGCAGAGCGCCGACGTCGACCAGGGCCACACCGACCGGCGTGCCGTCCTCGGCGACGGAGGCTCCGGCCGAGGAGAGCTCCCACGCGTTGGCCAGGGCGAACACATCCACGTCGACCGCGGACGGCTGCAGGCCGTGCAGGATGACTTCCTGCAGTTGGCTGTGGATCACGCTCTTCTGGCAGGCCACCAGAACGACGCTGATCTGTTCTTCGTTGGCCGCCTCGCCCTCACCCGCCGTGCGCCGCTCCAGACGTTGGCAGTCGAGCACCACGTCCTGGGCGTCGAAGGGCAGGTACTTGTCCGACTCGAAGCGGATGGCCTGGCGCAGCTCGGCGTCGGACATCGGCACCATCGAGATGTAGCGCACGACCACGTTCTGGCCGGCGACGCCGGTCACCACCGCCTTGGAGCGGAACTTGCCCTGCTCGCAGAGCTGGCCGAGGGCCACGGAGCGCTCGGAACCGGCGGGGATTTCCACCCTGGCGAAACCGGTGATCACCGGTTCCGCGCCGTCCAAGCTGATCTCGATGGCCTTGAGCGTCTGGGAGCCGAGGTCCAGACCGATGAGGCTCTTCTGTTTGCGGAACAACGCCTGTCTCCCTGGTGGTGGCCTTGGGGGGCCGCGGGGCGGGGGGTGGCCACCCTCTTGGCGGCCTTCGGCGTGTCCTTCGGCGGGCCCGGCGCGCAGGGTTGAGTCGGGACACCGAAAGGCGCCGGACACGGGGCGGAAACGGGACGGGAACGGCGCGCTTCGGCCGACCCGCGGGCGCGGCCCAAGGATGCGCCCATTGGCCCGGCGGATGCGCCCGTTCGCCCCCGACGGGCGTCCCGTACGAGGGGGCGCGGGCCCGAGGCCCGAACCCCAACGCATCGAGCCGGCCGCGGCCAGACCCACACGGGCACCCGCCCGCTCGCAACCCTTGGTACCCGCCGCGATCCCCGGCGGGCCCGGGGCGCCTACTCGCGCTCGCCGAAGCGGTCCTGGAAGAGCGCCGCGACCTCTTCGATCAGCGGCTTCGCGTCGGCCCCGCGCGCGCAGAGTTCCAGCTCGGAGCCGCAGGCCGCGTTCAGTGTCATGAGCTCGAGGATGCTCTTGCCGTTGACCGAGCGCCCGTCGAAGTTGATGCGCAGATCGCTCTGGTAGCGGAGGGCGGTCGAGACCACGGCGTGGCAAGGCCGGGCGTGCAGACCCTGGCTGTTGGCCACAAGCACCTTGCTGCGCAATTCCAAGGGAAGCGTCGTAGGAAGACTGGGGTCGCAGGAACTCGCGGGCCGCGGCCCACGGAGACCGTCAGAGCGCGGCCATCTCGCGCAGGAGATCGACGAGTTCGGTGCGCGTCTTGGCGTTGCACGCGAAGCGGCGGAAATCCTCGTGGCGGCAGAGGCGCGCGATCCAACGCATCATCTCGAGGTGGCGGTCCGGATCGTGCTCGCCGCCGGCCTCCACGGGCCGCAGCACCGTGAAGAAGAGGTAGACAGGCTCGCCGTCGATCGCGCGCCAGTCGAGTCCATCGGGCTGCACCGAGAAGCTGACCGCGGCGCGTTCGAGGCCCGCCAGCTTCACGTGGGGCACCGCCACGCCCATGCCCACGCCGGTCGAAGCCATGCGCTCCCGGTCGGTGAGCGCCGCGAGTGCGGGCGCCGTCAACTCCGCGGGCAGTTGGCCGCCCTTGACCAGGTTGTCGACCACTTCCGCAAAGACCTCGTCGGGGTTCAACCCCTTGAGTCGAACGCTGCAAGCGGCGGGCCGGAACAGCTTCCAGAAAGCTTGGCTGTCGGTTTTCATCGGGTTCCTTCAGGTTCCGGCGCCGCGCTCCGCGTCGGACCCGCAAACGCGGTTGGGTCGCGCGGGCCAAAGCTGGGTGCGAGGATGCGGGCACCAGGAATCGGGGATCCTAGCAAGATCGCTCCGCAAGTCGATCCGCCCGAAACACCTCCCCCGATCTGCCAGGCCAGGCCGGCTGCCGAATGCCTGAGCTTTCGTTACGCACCGTCCCCAACCCCGCCCCGCGACGAACGGTCCGCCGCTCCAGCGCCGCCAGGCGATGGGCAAAGCATCACCTGAGAGGTACTTCGATCGGGCCGTGCAGATTTTTCTCAACCTCTCACACGCCCTTCTCCCGCCTCCGCGCCGCCTTCGCGAGCTTCTGCTTGTGGCGGGAAAGCACGTTGGACATGCGGTCCACCGACTCGTCGAGGGCTTTCGAGAGCGAATCGGCGCGCGAATCCACGACCAACACCACACCGGGGCGCGCGCTGGCCACGAGTTCCACCCGGTGCACGTGCTGCTGTTGTTCGAGCAGGGCGCGGATGGACTCCGTACGGTCGAAGTAGCGGGCGAGGCGCTGCAACTTCTCCTCCACTTGCCCACGAACTTCAGCGGGGTAGTCGTGGCGCGGTATGGAGACTTCGATTTTCATGTGGCGATGCCCCTCGGCCGCACTGGCGGCGGCTTCGTGTTCCAAGCTCTTCGTTACCCGCGCAGAGGTCCACAACAGGCGTCGACCCGCGCCGATTCAGCATGGAGCCCCGGGCGGCGCGGGTCAAGACCGACCGGGGGCCCGGCCACCGAAACAGGGCTCGGCGTAGCGCACACCCAGCAGGTAGAGCCCCGCCGCCGGTGCGGTGGGCCCCGCTTGGGTCCGGTCCCGGGCGGCGAGCACCTCGGCGAAACGCGAGGGAGTGGTGCGGCCGCGTCCCACGTCGATCAGGGAACCGGCGATGGTGCGCACCATGTTGTAGAGAAAGCCGTCCCCCTGCACGACGATGGCCAAACGGTTGCGGCGCACCACCAGACGCGCCGCGCGGATCGTGCGCACGTTGGTGCTGCGCGGACTGCCCGAACTCGCCAGGGAGGTGAAGTCGTGTGTGCCCACGAGGTGGCGCGCGGCCGCCGCCATCGCGGCGGTGTCGAGGCGCTCGCGCACGAAGTGCGCATGGTGGCGCGCGAACGGCGAGCGCTCTGCCTCGTTCCAGATCAGGTAGAGGTAGCGCTTGCCCTTGGCGTCGAAACGCGCGTGGAAATCGGCCCGGCAGGTTTCGAGGCGTCGCACCACCACCTCGGGCGGCAGGTGCGCGTTGATCGCGCGCTGGAGGCGGTGGTCGTCGAGGACCGTATCGACGTGGAAGTTCGCCACCTGACCGAGCGCGTGCACTCCGGTGTCCGTGCGGCCGGCGCCGTGCACGACGATGTGTTTCGAGAAGATGCCGAGCAGCGCGTCCTCCAGGGATTCTTGGACCGAGTCGAAACCGTCCTGGCGCTGCCAGCCGAAGAACCGCGCCCCGTCGTAGGCGATGAGCATCCGCACGTTGCGCATGGGAGATGAGGATAGCGCCCCCTGCGGCCAGAGCGGCCGATCGAAGCGCGCCCAGCGGCGGAGCGGCGGCGGACTCAGGCCGCGAAACGGCGGCGCAAGTAGGAGCTGGCGATGCCCAGCTCGTCGCGCAGTTTCGCCACGGTGCGGCGCGCCACGGGCAACCCGCCGCGGGCCAGCTCCGCGGCCAACTCCTCGTCCGACAGCGGCGCGCGTTGGTCCTCGGCCGCGATCCGTTGGCGCAGGGCTTCGCGCAGGGTTTCGGCGCTGGCCTCGCCCCCGGGCGCGCTCGCCGGGAAGAGCTGCGCGAGGCGCAACACTCCGAACGGTGTTTCGATGCTCTTGCCGGCGATGGCGCGGCTCACGGTACTGGGGTGCAAACCGAGTTCCTCGGCCACCTCGGCCTGCTGCAAGGGCACCAGTTGGCTCGGCCCCCCGGCGAGGAAGCCCGGCTGGCGCCGCAACGCACATTCGGCGACACGCCGCAGGGTCGCGGCCCGCTGTTCCAAGGCGCTGAGCAGCGCGCGGGCCCGCACGAGCGATTCCTGCAGCCGCTGGCGATCCGCCCGGCTCTGGGTCGTGTCCTTCACGAGCACCGCGACACGCGGATCGAGGGTCAACGCCGGCAGGCTGTCCCCCGCGACCTCGAGTTCCATCGTCTCGCCGCTCCACACGAGCCGCAGGTCCGGTCGCAGGACCTGGGCCTCGGTTCCCGACAGCGCGCGCGCCGGCCGCGGGTCGAGGCGCGCGAGCCGCCCGCGCAGGTGTTCGAGCCGCGCCAGTGCCACACCCAGCGCGCGCGCGATGCGCGGCAGGCGATTGTGCGCCAGGTCCGCGAGGTGGTGTTCGATCAGCGCGCAGAGGTCCTTGTAGTCGGGATCCTCGGGATCGAGCTGCAGCAGCAGGACCTCCTCGAGGCAGCGACCGCCGATGCCGCGCGGCTCCAGGGCCTGCAAGCTGCCGAGCGCCCGTCCGAGCTCCGCGGCGCCCCCGTCGAGGCCGCGCTCGGCGGCCCGCTCGAGCAGCAGTTCGTCCGACGCGCGCAGCCATCCGTCGTCGTCGAGGTGCTCGAAGAGAAGCTCCAGCCATTCCCGCGAGGCGCCCTCCGGACAGCCCTCGCCGAGGGCCTCGCGCCAAGGTGTCCCGGGGGCCGCCACGCTCGCCAACCAGGCCGCGTGTTCGTCCCCACCGCCCTGGGCCCGGCGGCGATCGCGTTGGCGGCCGCTGGGGTTCGCGCGTGCGGGGTCGGCGAGCACCAGGGCCTCGTTGCCCTCGTAGGCGGAGCGAAGGTGGGCGTCGAGCTCCGCCGCTGGCAGCGCCAGCACCTCGAGCGACGCCAGTTGCCGCGCGGCGAGGCGCTGCTGCTGGCCGAGAGAGAAGCTGAGTTGGGAGCGGGGTGAGGGGCCGGACACAGGTCGGCGTATCGTCGGGCCCCGGCGTCGACCTGAGGCCGCCCTTCCCCGCGGGCCGCCCCGAGCGCGCCGGTTGGGAACGGGCGCGCGAAAGCCCCGGACGGCGGTCAGGCCGGGGTGTCGTCCCGGCCGGGCGCCGTCTTGCCGGCCGGGGGCGCCCGCCGGCGCAGGGGTACCCGCCCCTCGAGCGCGTCCTCCAACACACCGCGGTGCAGGTACTCGATCGCGCTGCCCGCGGGGAGGCCCCGGGCGAGGCGTGTCACACGCACGGAGAGCCGCGCGTCTTCGATGGCCTCCAGAACGAGGCGCGCGGTGGCCTCACCCTCCTGGTCCGGGTCGGTGCCGAGGATCACCTCCTCGATGCCGCCGCGCCGGATGCGCTCGACGAGCCGACCCAGGGCCAAGTGGCGCGCGTCCACACCCTGCGCGGGATTCATGGCGCCGAGCAGCACGTGGTAACGCCCGCGGAAGACACGCGCGCGTTCGAGGGCCTCCACGTCGCGGGGCTCCTCGACCACCAAGAGCTGCGCCCCGTCGCGCTCGGGATCGGCGCACAGTTCGCAGGGGTCCTTCGCCGCGGGGTTGCCGCACACGGAACAGCGCACCAGGTTGCTGAGCGCGCCTTCGATCGCGCGGGCCAGTTCGCGCGCCTTGGGATCGCGCAGGACGTGGAACGCGAGGCGCTCCGCACTTCGCCTTCCCACGCCGGGAAAACACTCGAAAGCGGCCACCAATCGTTCGAGGGGTTCCGGGTACGCCATGGCGCGGAAGGGAGCCTCAGCTCCACCCCCGGAATCAGATGCCGCCGGGCGGCATGAGGCCGCCGGTCAGTTTGGCGAAGGTCTCGTCGTGCAGGCGCTGCGCGCGGTCGAGTCCGTCGCACGTGGCGGTGAACACGAGCTCCTCGAGCAGCGCGCGGTCGCCGCTCGCGACGACTTCGTCGGAGATCGTGACTTTTTGCAGTTTGCGGTCGCCGCTGAACTCCACACGCACGGCCCCGCCGCCGGCGGACCCGTGCACCAACGTGGCGGCCAGCTCCGCGCGGGCGCGCTCCATCTGGCGTTGCATTTCCTGGGCCTGCTTCAGCAGGTTGCCCATCTCTCCGAAGGATCCGGCCATGGTCAAAGCTCCTCGATGCGGCCGCCGAACAGGTCGGCGACGCCGCGGGTGAAGGTGTCCTCGGGCGCTGCCTGGCGCGGCGCCGGCGTTCCGAGGGCGAGTTCGAGCACCAGCTCCTGGCCTGCGGCGTCGGAGAGCGCGCGCTCGATCACACGTTGGTTGCGGCGGTCCTCGACGAGGCGCCGATCGGCCTCGGCGAGGTTGGTGAGTCCAAGGCGAAGAGTGCCGCCCTCGATGCCGTCGACGCGCCCCTTGCGCGCGAGCAGCTCGGCCAGGGCCGGCTGGCGCGGGCGCAGCAGCGCGGCGGCGCGGTCGAGGACCTCGGGGCCGACAGCGGCCGGGGCGGTTTCGACCGGGGCACGCGCGGGCGCGGCCGCCGCGGTTGGGCGCTGGGGCGGGCGCGGGACCTCCACGGGGGCGTCCGCTTCCGAAGTGGGTGCGGCGGGAGCGGCGGGTGCGGCCGAGCGGCGCGGAGCGGCGGGCGGAGCGACGGCTGGCGCGGCTCTGGGAGCTGCCGGCGGCGGCGTCGCGGCGGGCGCGCGGCTGGCGACCGGAGGCGCGACCACCGCGCCGGAAAGACGCGCTTCGAGCGCCTCGAGCCGCGCGACGAGGGGCAAGAGCGGCATGCCCGATTCGGGGCGCGCCAGGTCCAGGAGCGTCGACTCGAGCACGATGCGCTCTTGGCCGGCGAGGCCGCGCATGCGCTCGCGCGCGCGAAGCAGTTCGGCGAGCCACAGCTCGGCCCGCTCCGCGCCCAAGCGGCGCGCCAGCGCCGCGAGCCGCGCCCCCGCCTCCGCACCGCCCTCGACCAGCGGAGAGTTCTCGCCGCACAAAGCCGCCACGAGCGCACCGCGGACCACCTCCAGAAGGCCCGTCGCGAGCTCCGCCTCCCGGCCCGCGTAGGACGCGACGGCGTCGAAGATCCTGGCGCGGTCGTTCTCCAGCAAGCGCTCGAGTAGCTCCTCGCTCTCCTTCGGCCCGCCGGCGCCGGCGAGACGCGAGAGGTCCGCCAGTTGCGGCGCATCCCCCGCGAGCGCCAGGAGTTGATCGGCCAGGGAGAGCGCGTCGCGCATGCCGCCGCGCGCGCGGCGCGCCAACTCCTCGACCAGCCCGTCGCCCGCGCGGACGTTCTCCGCCGCGAACACGGCGGTCAGGCGATTCGCGATCTCCTCCTCGCGGATCGGCGCGAGTCGCAGCACCTGGCAGCGCGACAGGATCGTGTCGAGCACCTTGTGCAGTTCGGTGGTCGCGAAGAGGAAGATCACATGCGGCGGCGGCTCCTCCAGCGTCTTGAGCAGCGCGTTGAACGCCGCCTTGGAGAGCATGTGGACCTCGTCCACGATGTAGATCTTGTAGCGCGCTTCGAGCGGCGCGTACGCCACCTGATCGCGCAGTTCGCGCACGTCGTTGACGCTGGTGTTCGACGCCGCGTCGATCTCGATGACGTCGAACTCCTGGCCCGCGTCGCTGGCGACGCAGCGCGCGCACGTGCCGCACGGGTGGCCCGTCGGCCCCTGCTCGCAGTTCAGCGCCTTTGCGAAGATGCGCGCGGTGGTCGTCTTGCCCGTGCCGCGCGGGCCAGAGAAGAGGTACGCGTGGCCGATGCGGCCCTCGGAGATCGCGCCGCGCAACACGCGGGTGATCACCTCCTGCCCGACGACGTCCTCGAAACGACGGGGGCGGTACTTGCGCGCCAGTACCAAGTAGCTCATCGCGTCCGGAGTGTACGGCCAGGTGGGTGACGACCGGTTGGGAAGGGGCCGCCGTCGCAGGGGCCCCGGGAAAAGGGTCCGTGCCGACGGGAGCGCCCGAGTGGATCCGGGCCGGCCGCGCATGGAAACGGGTCCTTAGGGCTGCTCCGTTCCCGGCCTGACCCGGTTCGAACTGCCCCCATCGCGGTGGACCGGACCCACTCGAGCGCTCCCGTCGGCCCCGGACGTTCGGGGACCAACAGGCGCGCAGCATGGCGGAGAGGGTGGGATTTGAACCCACGGTGCCGGGAATACCGACACACACGCTTTCCAAGCGTGCTCCTTAAGCCACTCGGACACCTCTCCCTTTGTGCGTTCCCTCCCCGGATCGTCGCAGCTCGCGGCCGCGGCGCGGGCAGCGGGCGCGGGCAGCGGGCGCGGCCTCGACCGCTGCGATCCGAAGATGGGCTGTGGAATGGCGGAGAGGGAGGGATTCGAACCCCCGATGCCCGTTAGGACACTCTGGTTTTCGAAACCAGCCCGTTCAGCCGCTCCGGCACCTCTCCGTTGGGCGCGTCCCACGTTGGGGGGCGGGACGCGACCTGTGCGTTGTTAAGCCGCGGGTGGCCCAGGCGGGCGCGCTCGCGGATCGGTCGAACATTCTCTCCTCTTCGGGGCCGCGCGCCAAGCGAGAAAACGGAAGCGGCCCGGGCGGGTGTGCTCCGGGGATCCTGGGGTCAGCCTCCGTGGCGTTCCGCGGCATCGTTTGGCTCGCCAGCGGAGGCGCCGCCGACTCCGCCGGGGTCCCGACGCGCGGCGCGGATCGCCCGGAAGAAACCTTGGAGCAGGGCCCGCGCTTCGTCGGCCATCAGGCCCTCCGCCTGGTCGACCCGATGGTTCAGGCCCGGGTGCCGCAGCACTTCGGCGAGCGACGCGCACGCTCCGAACTTGGGGTCGCGCACCGCCCAGACCACCCGCGCGACCCGGGCGTGCATGAGGGCGCCGGCGCACATGAAACACGGCTCGACCGTCGTGTAGACCGTCGCCCCCACCAGGCGGTTGGCCCCTACCGCGGCGCACGCGGCACGCAGGGCCAAGATCTCGGCGTGGCCCGTGGGGTCGATGTCCGCGCGTGTGCGGTTGTGGCCCAGGCCCACCACCTTGCCGTCGAGCAGCACCGCGGCGCCGATGGGCACCTCTTCCTCGCGAAGGGCCCGGCGCGCTTCCGCGAGGGCTGCTTCCATGCCGGCGCAGTCCTCGGCTCCGAAGGCCATCGGGCCGGGGGCGGATTCTTCGGCCGGGCTCGGGCTGTCGGGAGTGCCGTGCACGGGCGGAGCGGGCCACGGGGACCGGGGCGGCGGAGCGCCCCGGTTGGAGGTGGTACACCCAAGAGGACTCGAACCTCTAACCTTCTGATCCGTAGTCAGATGCTCTATCCAATTGAGCTATGGGTGCCTAGAGGGCGAACGGTATAGCCATCGGCGCAAGGGCGTGTCAAGCGAGGTCCCCTCGAGAATCCGCCCCCGACACGGGGCGCCCCTCCCCCGCCCGGCGGCGCGCCTTCTCCGACCCTCGGGTCTCGGGGCGAATCGCGCCTTCCGGCCTCGAGCGCAGCGGCGCTAAGGTAGGCGCATGGCCCACGCGGACGGTTCTGGTGACGGGGTGCGGCACTTCACCCGCCTCGACGATTTCACGCCCCAGCAGATCGAAGACCTGCTCGACCTCGCCCGGAGGCTCAAACACAAACCGGCGCGGCCGGACCTGGCCGGGCGCTCGGTGGGCATGTTGTTCTTCCGCCCTTCCCTGCGCACACGCAGCTCCTTCGAGGCGGCCATGAACCAACTCGGCGGTCGCACGATCGCCCTGGCGGCGGCGAGCGATTTCTGGGACCTCGAAGTGCGCGAGGGCCGCGTGATGGACGGCAAGGCGCCCGAACACATCCGCGACGCGGCGGCGGTGCTCTCCAGCTATGTCAGCGCCCTCGCGGTGCGCCCGCCGGTGGAAGGGCAGAGCTGGGAAGTCGACCGCCAGGACGCCCACATCCGCGCGTGGGCGCGTTACGCGAAGGTGCCCGTCATCAACATGGAAAGCGCCCTGTGGCACCCGCTGCAGGGACTTGCCGACCTGATGACGTTGCGCGAGCACGTCGGCTCGTTGCGCGGCAAACGCCTGACCCTGGCGTGGGTGCACTCGCCTCAGCCGGCCAGCGCCGCCGTCGCCCATTCGCTGCTCTTCGCGGCGGCGCTCGCCGGCATGCACATCCGCGTCGCGCACCCCGCCGGGTACGAGTTGGACGAGGGGGTGCTCACGGACGTGCGCCGTGTGGCCGGCACCACCGGCGCGGAGTTGGAGCAGCAGGAAGAGCTGGAGTCCGCCGTCGAGGGTGCCCACGTGGTCTACGCGCGTTCGTGGCAGTCGCTCGGCGACTACGACAATGCCACGCTGTCGGCGAGTCGGCGCGCGCGCTTCAAGGATTGGCGCATCGACGAGCGCCTGATGGCCCGCGGGGACGACGCGCGACTGATGCACGCCATGCCGATACGGCGCAACGTCGAGGTGACCGACGAGGTCTTGGATGGGCCCCGCAGTTTGGTCCATCTGCAGGCCGAGAACCGCTTGCACTCGGCCAAGGCTCTCTTGACGATGCTGCTGCGACACTGAGAGGTTGAGAAAAAATCGGCACGGCCCGACCGAAGTACCTCTCAGATGATGTTTGGCCCATCGCCTGGCGGCGCTGGAGCCCGTTCGAGCGCAAAAATCGGCCAAGGCCCCGATTTTTTCCCTCTCTCTGAGAGGCTGGGAAAAAATAGGCACGGCCCAAGTCAATGGCCTCTCAGGTGCCGTTTGGCCCATCGCCTTGCGGCGCTGGAGCGGCAGAGTGCGGAAAACCATCGGCCGCGGGCCGATTTTTTCCCACACTCTGAGAGCAGCGGCGCGCCCCGCACGGCCCGGGTGGGGTGTTGCGCGTCGCGCTGCCCGCCGGTCCGTCGCCCGACGGCGCTCGCCGCGCCGTCCCACGGTTCGCCTCCCCGGGGCGAACTCGGAACTCGTTTCTTTCCGCCGCCAACGGCCGCCAGGCCACCACCCGTCATGAGCGCACCCGACTTCGCCCACCTCCACGTGCACTCGGAGTACAGCCTGCTGGATGGCGCCAACCGCATCCCCGCGCTGGTGGAAGCCTGTGTCCGCGACGGGCAGAAGGCCCTCGCGCTGACCGACCATGGAAACATGTTCGGCGCCATCGAGCTCTACAAGAGCTGCCGCGCGGCGGGCGTGAAACCGATCCTCGGTTGTGAGGTCTACATTGCTCAAGCCTCGCGCAAGAAGCCGCACCACCGCGAGGACAACCCGTACTCGCACCTGACGCTGCTGGCCCGCACCCACGAGGGCTACAAGAACCTCATCAAGCTCACGTCCCTCGCCTACACCGAGGGCATGCACGTGCGCCCGCGCGTGGACCGTGAGTTGCTCGCCCAGTACGCCCGGGGCATCACCTGCCTCTCGGGCTGCCTGTCGAGCGAGATGAACAAACTCTTCCGCCGCGGCAAGGAAGCCGAGGCAGAGAAGGTCGCGATGGAGCTCCGCGACCTCTTCGGTCCGGAGCACTTCTGGCTGGAGCTGCAGAGGAACGGCATCCAGATCCAAGAGGACTGCAACGTCGCCATGCACCGCCTGCACCAGCGCATGGGGATCCCGCTGGTCGCCACCAACGACATCCACTACCTGCGGCACGAGGACTGCGCGGTCCAGGACGTGCTGCTCTGCATCAACACGGGTGCGAAGCGCACGGACGAGAAGCGCTTCCGCATGGACACGAACACACTCTTCTTCCGCACGCGCGAGGAGATGGCCCACGAGTTCCGCGACCTGCCCGACGCCGTGCGCGCCACGATGGACGTGGCCGACCAGGTCGAGCTCGAGATCGAGTTCGGCAAGTACCACGTCCCCGTCTACTCGCCCGACGACAACAGCTCGCCCGAAACGCTGTTCGACCGCCTCCTCGAGGAGGGCCTCGAGCGGCTTTACGGCGGCGCGCACACCGCGGCGCGCGAGCGGCTCGAGTACGAAAAACGCGTCATCCGCGAGCTGGGCTTCGTGTCCTACTTCCTGATCGTGTGGGACATCATCCGCTGGGCCCGCGACAACGGCATTCCGGTGGGCCCGGGGCGCGGATCGGCGGCCGGGTCCATGGTCGCGTACCTCCTGGGCATCACCAAGGTCTGCCCGCTGAAGTACGACTTGCTCTTCGAGCGCTTCCTGAACAGCGCCCGGGTGTCGATGCCGGATATCGACATCGACTTCTGCAAGGAGGGGCGCGAGCGGGTGATGCAGTACACACGCGAGCGCTACGGCAACGACTACGTGGCCCAGATCGTCACGTTCGGAACCATGGCGTCGCGCACGGTGGTGCGGGACGTGGGCCGGGCACTCGACATCCCGCTGCGCGACGTCGACCGCGTCGCCAAAAAGATCCCCGCGGGTCCAGGCGCGCCCAGCCTGAGGAAGGCGCTGGAGTCGGACGAGGACCTCGCCGTCCTGCGCCGCGAGATGCCGGGCCTCGAGGAGCTGTTCGGGCTCTCCGTCGAGCTCGAGGGCCAGGTGCGCCACATCTCCACGCACGCCGCGGGTGTGGTCATCGCGGACCGCCCCATCACGGACTACGTGCCGCTCTGCGTGCAGGGCGAGGACGTCTCGACCCAGTGGCCGGCAGGCCAACTGGAAGAGCTCGGCCTCCTCAAGATGGACTACCTGGGGCTGCGCACGCTTACGATCCTCGACCGCGCGCTCAAGAACATCGCCAAGCAGGGCGGCACACCGCCAGACCTCGACAACCTGCCCCCCGGCGACCCCGCAACCTACCGCATGCTGATGAGCGGCGACACCCTCGGCGTGTTCCAGCTCGAATCGGAGGGCATGCGCAAACTGCTGGCGCGCCTCAAACCCGACTGCTTCGAGGACCTGATCGCCGTTCTGGCGCTGTACCGACCGGGGCCTCTCGAGTCGGGCATGGACGAGATGTTCAGCCGGCGCAAGCACAAGTTGGAGCCGATCAGCTACCAGCACCCGAGCCTCGAGCCGATCCTGCGCGACACCTACGGCTGCCTCGTGTACCAGGAGCAGGTCATGCTCATCTCCAACGTGCTCGGCAACTTCTCGCTGAACGAAGCGGACAACCTCCGCAAGGCGATGGGCAAGAAGAAGCCCGAGATCATGGAGAAGTACTCCGCCCAGTTCGTGACGGGCGCGGAGAAGAACGGCTGCAGTCGCGGTGCGGCGCAGGAAACCTGGGACAACATCGTCAAGTTCGGCGGGTACGGCTTCAACAAGTCGCACTCGACCGCCTACGCGATGATCACGTACCAGACCGCGTACTTGAAGGCCAACCACCGCGTGGCGTTCCTCGCGGCGAACATGTCGTGCGAAATGCACGACTCCGACAAGATCAAGGCCTTCCTCGACGACTGCAAACGCGGCCGCACCAAACTGCTGCCGCCGGACTCGCGGCGCTCGACGTGGGAGTTCGAACCCGAGGGCGAACACATCCGGTTCGGTTTCGGCGCGATCAAGGGCACCGGTCAGAAGGCGATCGAGGCGATCCTCGGCTGCCGCGCCGAGGTGGGCGACAACGCCGACCTGCACACCCTCTGCGCCAAGGTAGACCCGAGCGAGGTCACCCGCCTCACCTGGGAGGCCCTGATCAAGGCCGGAGCCTTCGACTGGACGGGCCACAACCGCGGCGCCGTTCTGGCCGCCCTTGACCGCGCGCTGATCGACGGCGCGCGCGCCGCGGCCGACCGCAAGAGCGGGCAGGCGTCGATGTTCGAGGTGTTCGAGGAGGCGGCCGCGGTGAGCCAAGTGGCCCCCATCGACGACACCAAGGCCCTCTCCGAGGCCGACACCCTGCGGGCGGAACGGGAGGTGCTCGGGTTCTACCTGTCGGGCCACCCGCTCGAGGAAAACGCCGGCCTGCTCAGCCTGCTGTCCTCCACCTCCACCACGCGCCTCGGGACGCTGGGTTCCGGCGCGGAGGTAACCCTTGCCGGCTTGGTGGTCAGCCTGAGTACGACCGTGGTCAAGACGGGCAACTACGCCGGCCAGAAGATGGCGCGTTTCCAGCTCGAGGACCTCGAGGGCTCGGTGCAGGTGACCGTGTTCCCACGCACGTTCGAACAGGTGAAGGACCGCCTGGCCGAGGACTCGATCGTCGTGGTGCAAGCCAAGCTCGAGGACCGCGGTGAACAGCCGGCGCTCATCCTCGAGGAGCTGCTGCCCGTGGAGGCGGCCGTCGCCCGTTTCCGCGGCGCGCTCGTGATCGGGGTCGACGGACGGGACGAACAGAAGCTGGCCGAGCTGGCGAACCTTGTGCGCGGCATGAAGGGCACCAGCCCGCTCTTCCTCGATGTCGAGGGCCAGGACGGCCGCCTGCGCCGCGTGCGCTGCCCCAAGGAACTGTCCGTGAAGCTGGAGCCCAGCTTCCTGCGCGAGGTCGAGTCGCTGCTGGGCCCGGGCCGGGTGCGCCTGGCGCGCATCTGAAGCGAGGGGCCTGCCCCGCGTGTTCTATTGTCGCGCCGCAGCCCGATGGCGCACCGCTCAGTCGCACCGCTCAGTCGCACGGGCGTTCCGACGGTGTCGAGCAGTGAGTCACGGGGCCGGCCATCAGCACTTGCCCCGCCCTCACGAGGTACCCAGTGCATCGCCACCCGGTGCCGGCAACCTAGGGGCCCAGGCCGACGGCCAGGCGCATCCATCGGCGATTCGCAAATGGAGCGGGCTTTCAGCCCTTGCCTCGCTCTACCGGGGACCTGGGGCGTTGCCCCAGGCTACGATCGGCCGCGCCGTTGGCGCTCAGGAGGGCCATGCGTGCGCCCCGTGCCAACGCGCGCCCCGAGCCAACGCGCGCCCGGTGCCAACGTGTGCGCCGTGCCAACGTGTGCGCGGTGCCAACGTGTGCGCGGTGCCAACGTGTGCGCGGTGCCAACGTGTGCGCGGTGCCAACGTGTGCGCGGTGCCAACGTGTGCGCCGTGCCAACGTGTGCGCGGTGCCAACGTGTGCGCGGTGCCAACGTGTGAAACGTGCCCTCCAGCGCCACTCGCGCACCGGTGCCGTCAGCGCGCACGCGCCAAGTCCGCGCGGGCGCGGTGTGCCGGGTGGCATGTGCGCGCCGGTCCGCGTGCGTGCCATTGCGGTGTGCGCGGCGGTGCCACGCGCGCTCGGGTGCCACGCGCGCTCGGGTGCCACGCGCGCTCGGGTGCCACGTGAGCGCGGGTGCTACGTGCGGGCGGGTGCCGGTGCCATGTGCGCACGGGTGCCGTCTGCGCGCGGGCGACAAGTGCGCGTGGGTGCGAAGTGCGCGTGGGGGCCGTGCGCGTACGCGTGCCACGTCCGCGTGGGTGCCTGTGCCGCGTGCCCACGCGTGCCGCCGCCTGACTGCCTGACTGCACGGGCACGCTCGGGGCTCTGGGAGGGGCAACGCCCCGCCCGATCGTAGCCTGGGGCAACGCCCCAGGTTCCGGCAAGAACAGGCTCCGGGCTGAAGGCCCGGCCCATCGTCCGGCAGCGGGTGTACGACACACGGCCCACCCCGAGCGTCTCGGGATGGGCCGTGTGCCTTGGGGATGCCTTGGAGAGCTCGCGCGGGGTGTTGCCGCGCTACAAGCCGATCTCAGGCGCTTTCGGCGGTCGCGTCGCCCGCACCTTGGCTGCGTTCGACGAACTCGATCAGGGCCCGTTGGCCGTTGTCGCCGAGGCGGTTCTTCGAAAGCTTGAGGATGCGGCAGTAGCCGCCGGGACGCTCCTTGAAGCGCGGCCCGAGGACCTCGAACAGCTTGGAGACCGCATCCTCATCGCGCAGGCGGGCGAACGCCAGCCGGCGGTGGTGCAAGGACGCGTCCTTCGACAGTGTGACGAGCTTCTCCACGAAGGGCTTCAGGTGTTTGGCCTTCTGCACCGTCGTGATGATGCGCTCGTGATCGATGAGCGAGTTGGCCATGTTGCGCGTCATCGCCACGCGATGGCTCGCCGTGCGGCCCAGTTTTTTGCCCGATACCTTGTGTCGCATCTCGTGTTCCTTCTCTCACATGCCGAGTTCGAGGCCGAACTCAGCGAGCTTGTTCTTGATCTCGGTCAAGCTGGTCTTGCCGAGGTTCTTCAGTTTCATGACTTCCGGCTCGCTGAGAGCGACCAGCTCGCCCAGGGTGCGCAGGTTGGCGCTGTCGAGGCAGTTGCGCGCGCGGACCGACAGTTCCAGGTCCGCGAGGGGACGCTGGAGCAAGCCGTCCATGCCATCGCCCATGCGGCTGCGGCGGGCCAGCTCCGATTGGCTGGGATCCCCCGCCAGGGGTGCGTCTTCCCGCATCGGCTCGAACAGCACGAAGGGGTTGAGGTGCTTGCGGTAGATCTTCGCGGCCTCGGTCAGAGCCAGTTCCGGCGAGATCGTCCCGTCGGTCCAGATCTCGAGGACCAGGCGGTCGTAGTTCGTGAATTTGCCGACGCGGGTGGCCTCGACCGCATAGCGCACGCGGTGCACGGGCGAGTACACCGAGTCGACGGGGATCGTGCCAAGCGGCTGATCCTCGCGGCGGTTCTCCTCGGCCGGCACGTACCCGCGGCCCTTGTCGACTTCGAGTTCGATGCGCAGGTCGCGGTCGAGGCTCAGCAGCGCGATGTGCAGGTCCGTGTTGATCACGCGGGCATCGCCCTCGCACTTCACGTCCGCGCCGGTCACCGGGCCCTTGCCACTCTTCTCGATCACACACTGGATCCGCCCCTGACCGGGGTTCTGGATGCGCAGGCGTTTCACGTTGAGGATGATGTCGGTGACGTCCTCGTAGACACCCTCGAGGGAGTCGAACTCGTGCTGGGCCCCCTCGATGCGCACGGCGGTGACGGCCGAGCTCTCGATCGAGGAGAGGAGCACCCGGCGCAGGCCGTTGCCGATCGTGTGGGCAAAGCCGCGTTCGAACGGCTCGACTACGAAGCGGCCGTACTCCGTGTTCAGGGAGTCCCGATCAGCCTGCACACGGCTGGGAAGTTCGAAGTTACGCCAGCGAATTCTCATCGGTTGTTCGTCTCAGAAGTCGGTCGCCCCAAGGTGCCGCCGGTGCGCCACCGGGTCCGAGGGGATTTGCCGCGACAGAAAAATTGTGTGGGCGCCCTGTGACCCTCGGGGGCGTCGACGGGATCCCTGTGGAAGTTCGTGGGGAGCCGGGGCCCGATCCATGTGGGCCCCGGCGCCCGCGATCAGCGGGAGCTGATCTCGATGATCATCTGCAGTTGGATCGGGTGCAGGAAGTGCTCCATGCGCGGCAGGGCCGCCACGGTGACCACGGAGGCCGCGCGGTCCACGCTGAGCCAATCCGGCAGCACCTGGGAGCGGCTGAACTCGATCGCCTCCCCCACAACCTTGCGCGTCTTGTCCGAGTCGCGCAGGGTGATTTTGTCACCGGCGCGCACCTGGTAGGACGCGATGTCGACCCGCTTGCCGTTCACGCGGAAGTGGCCGTGGGCGATCAGGTGGCGGGCGTGGGGACGCGAGAGCGCAAAGCCGCTCGCGATCACGACCGAGTCCAAACGACGCTCGAGCAGCGAAACCAAGTTCTCCCCGGTGTTGCCGGGCAGACGCTCGGCTTCCTGGAAGTACAGGCGGAACTGGCGGTCGAGCAGACCGTAGATCCGCTTCAGTTTCTGTTTCTCGCGCAGGCGAAGACCGTAGTCGGTCGCCTTGCTGCGGCGCTGGGCGTGTTGGCCCGGCGGGTAGTTGCGGCGGGTGATGGCGCACTTGTCGGAGAAGCAGCGCTGCCCTTTCAGGAACAGCTTCATGCCTTCGCGCCGGCAGAGCTTGCACTTAGCGTCGGTGTATCGTGCCATGGTCGGAGCGCAGGGTGTGGATCAGACGCGGCGACGCTTGCGCGCGCGGCAGCCGTTGTGGGGAAGGGGCGTCACATCCTCGATGGTGAGGATGCGCAGGCCAGCGTTGGCCAGGGCACGCACGGCGGACTCGCGGCCGGAGCCGACGCCCTTGACCCGCACGTCGATCTCTTTCATTCCGTTGCGCATGGCAGCCGCCGCGGCGCGATCGGCGGCCCGTTGGGCGGCGTAGGGGGTGCTCTTGCGAGTCCCCTTGAAGCCCACCGTACCGGCAGTGCCCCACGAGATCGTCTCGCCCGTGGGCGTGGCGATGGTGATGTGCGTGTTGTTGAAGGACGCCTTCACGTGCGCCACTCCACGGGCGACGTTCTTGCGTACTTTGCGCTTGGTCGTTGTCTTGGTCGCCATGTCTCTGTCACTTCATCCCTTTCACGGACTTCTTGCCTGCGACGGTCTTGCGCGGGCCCTTGCGCGTGCGCGCGTTGGTACGCGTGCGTTGACCGCGCACGGGAAGGCCGCGGCGGTGCCGCATGCCGCGGTAACAGCCGATGTCCCGCAGGCGGCCGATGGAAGTAGCGATCTGACGGCGCAGCGCACCTTCCACGATCAGCTCTTCCTGGAGCAGCGCGGTCAGCTCGGTCACCTTCTCCTCGGACAGGTCCCGGGCCTTCAGGCCGGGATCCACCGCGAGGCGGGAGCACAACATGGAAGCGGTGCTCCGCCCCACTCCGTACAGGTACGTGAGGGAGACTTCGAGCCGCTTGTTTGCGGGAATGTCGACACCTAGGACGCGGGGCATATGCGTTAGTCCTCTGACGGGCTTACTTGCCCTGCCTCTGCTTGTGGTTGGGATCGGCCTTGCAGATCACGCGCAGGACACCCCGACGCTTGACGATCTTGCAGTGGAGGCAAATCCTCCGGACACTACTGCGGACTTTCATCTGGTTCTGGGGTTCCTCGGGGCTCTGCGGTCTCCACGCCATACGATCCGCCCTTTGGACAGATCGTAGGGGGACATTTCTACGGTGATGGTATCGCCCGGCAGGATGCGGATGTAACGCATCCGCATCTTGCCGCTGACGTGGGCGAGGATCTCGTGACCGGAGTCCAGCTTGGCGCGAAACCTCGCGTTCGGCAGGGACTCAGTGACGATGGCCTCCACTGTGATCGGTTCTTCCTTGGCCATGGCTCAGTTCTCCCCTCGTACGAGACTGGGGCGGACGAGCTCGACCAGTTGCGCAAACACGTCGTCCGGCTCCAACGAGCCGTCGACACGCTCCAGCACACCCTGGCGTTCGTAGTAGGCCACAAGGGGGGCAGTCTGGCGATGGTACACCGCGAGGCGCTCCCGCACGACGTCGGGCTGGTCGTCCTTGCGTTGGCGCAGTTCGCCGCCGCAGACGTCGCAGACCCCGGCCCGTTTGGGCGGAGAAAACTTGAGGTGCTGGATATGGCCGCAGGCAGCGCAGATGAGCCGACCGGCGGCGCGCTCGACGATCAGGTCGTCGTCGAGGTCCAGTTGCACGACCATGGGTTTGGCCGCGCCCTGCGCTTCGAGCGCCTTCGTCAGGGCCTCCGCCTGGGGCTCGGTGCGGGGAAAGCCGTCCAGGACGTAGCCCCGGCGCGTGTCGGGCCGGGAGACCCGGTCGAACAACATGCGGAGCACGAGGTCGTCGGGCACGAGCTGGCCCTTCTCCATGTATCCCTTCGCCTCCAGGCCAAGGGGCGTGCCCTTGGATTGGTTCTCGCGGAAGAGATCGCCGGTGGACACGTGCACGAGGCCGGTCGAGTCACACAGGCGCTTCGCCTGGGTGCCCTTGCCAGCGCCGGGTGCCCCCAGCAGGATGACGATCGAGCCGGTCATGGTCTAGCGCCGCTTGCTCCAGCCGGTGCCCGCGCCACTTTCCATGAAGCCCTTGTAGTTCCGCATGACGAGCTGAGCATTCAGCTTGTCGACGACGTCCAGGGCCACACCGACGACGATCAGCACCGAGGTGCCACCGAGGAAGTAGGCGAGGTCGCCCTGGAGGCCGGGGATCTGCGCGGTCACGAAGTTCGGCAGCACGGCGATGATCGCGAGGAACACGGCGCCCGCGAGGGTGATCCGCGTCAGCACGGCCTTGATGTGCTCGGCCGTTTTCGCGCCGGGGCGGATGCCGGGAACGAACGATCCGTGCTCGCGCAGGTTGTTGGCGACGTCGTCCGGCTGGAACATCAGGTTGTTCCAGAAGAAGCAGAAGAAGAACACCAGAACCACGTAGCCCGTGACGTGCACGAAGCCGTCCGACTCCTTGAAGATGGTCTCCAGCGTCGTCCAGCCGAGCGACCCGAAGATCATCGTCGGGATGACGAAGAGGGCCGAGGCGAAGATGATCGGCATGACGCCGGCCATGTTCACCTTGAGGGGCAGGTAGTGCTTCTGGCCGCCGTAGACGCGCCGACCGCGGGTGAGCCGCGCGTACTGGATCGGGATGCGTCGTTCGCCCTTCTGGATGAACACGATCACGAGCACGATCAACACCCACAGGCCGACCAGTTTGAGCGTCGTGCCGTAGGCGTCCTCGTCGTTCGAGAATACCTGGCCGAGGCTCTGGGGCATCGTCGCGATGATGCCCGCCATGATGATCAGCGACGCGCCGTTGCCGATGCCGTGTTCGGTGATCAGCTCACCCAGCCACATCACGATCAGGGCGCCCGCGGTGAGTGCCAGCACGACCACCAGCATCAAGCCGACCGTGGGCTCGCCCGCGATGAGGCCCTCTTCCTGGGTGAAGATGCCGAACCAGATGAAGAAGGACTGCAGCACGGCGATCGGCACGGTGGACAGTCGGGTCCACTGGTTGATCTTCTTCTGACCGGACGCGCCTTCCTTCTGGATCGCCTCGATGCGCGGCGACACCTTGCCGAGGATGCTGAAGATGATCGATGCCGAGATGTACGGCATGATTCCCAGGGCGAAAATCGTCGTCTGCCCGATCGCACCGCCCGAGAACGCGCTCAGGAGTCCGAAGGCGGAACTGCCAGCCCCCTCGGTGACCCGCCGCAGGTACTCCACGCTCATGCCGGGCACCGGGATCTGGAACCCGATGCGGTAGGCAAAGAGCAACCCCAGCGTGGCGAGGATCCGCGCACGCGTCTCGGGCGTCTTGAGGAGTTGCAGGACGGCGTTCACGGGATTAGGCCTGTTCCTCGACTTCGCGGCCCTTCTCGTCGAGCAGCACCACGGTTCCACCGGCGGCGCGGATTTTCTCCGCGGCGCTCTGGCTGAACTTCTGGGCGCGCACCGTGAGGGCGCGGGTCAGTTCGCCTTGGCCGAGCACCTTGAAGAGGTTGGTGTCCAAGCTGGCCAGGCCGCGCTCGATCACACTCTCCAGGGTCACGACGGAGCCCGCCTCGAAGGAGTCGAGCCGACCGACGTTCAGCACGGTGTAGTCCGTGCGGAAGCGGGCGTTCTTGAAGCCGCGCTTGGGCACACGGCGGTAGATCGGCATCTGGCCGCCTTCGTAACCGGGACGGCGACGGGCGCCGGAGCGCTGCCCCCAGCCCTTGTGACCGCGGCCGCTCGTCTTGCCGTTGCCCGAACCGGGTCCACGACCGACGCGGTGGCGGCGTTCGTACTTGGTGCCCTTGGCCAGGATTGTGCGAAGTTCCATATCAGTTGTGCTCTCCAGCCGCTCTCAGAGTTCCACGCCGCGCAGACTGGCGACCTGCTCCTGGGTGCGCAGGCGCGCCAGGGCATCGAATGTGGCCTTGATCAGGTTGATGGGGTTCGTCGACCCGTACGCCTTGCTCAACACGTTCCGGATGCCCGCCATCTCGCAGACGGCGCGCACCGCGGCACCGGCGATGAGGCCCGTGCCTTCCGCGGCAGGGAGCAGGCGCACCATCGAACCGCAGAACTCGCCCGTCACTTCGTGCGGGATCGAGCCGTTCGGAGCGGTGATCGGCACGCGGATCAGGTGTTTGCGCGCATCCTTGCCCGCCTTCTCGATCGCGTTGGGGACTTGACGGGCCTTGCCGTAGCCATGGCCCACCACACCCGCGCTGTTGCCGGTGACCGACAGGGCCGAGAACGAGAAGCGCCGCCCGCCCTTCACAACCGCTGCGGAGCGGTTGATCTTGACGAGCAGGTCCTTCATCTCGGAGAACTCGGCGCTCTCCGCGAGATCGAGGTATTGGATGGAATCGTTCATGGCTGAGTGTGCTGGGTGCGCCCGGGTTTCGTGAAAGTGGCGGTTCGCGGAGGTGGCTTCGCTGGGAGGAATCGAGCGGGCTTTTGGGATCAGAACTTGAGGCCGGCTTCCCGGGCGGCGTCGGCCAGGGCGCGCACGCGCCCGTGGTAGCGGGCACTGCCCCGGTCGAAGACCACCGTTTCCACGCCAGCGCCGATGGCGCGCTTGGCCACCTCGGCTCCGACCAGAGCGGCGCGCTCGGTCTTGGTCTTGGCGCCGCTCTCGCCGGCGAAGGCCTTCCCGGCGGTGGACGCCGCGGCCACGGTGCGACCCGTGGCGTCGTCGATCACCTGGGCGTAGATGTGCTTCGAGGAGCGGAACACGGAAAGGCGGGGCCGCTGGGACGTGCGGCGAATGGTCGCGCGCACCGACTTCTTGCGGCGCTCCTCTCGTACGACCTTGATTCTGGCTTCGTTCATGATGCTGGACCGGTTCTTCTGTTGGCGCCGCCCCGCCGTGGCCCTCGGCCCGCGTGGCAGTCTGCCCGTGCTTCTCGCTGTACTCGCTCGCTACTCGTTCAAAGAGGTCACTTGCCGGTGCTCTTGCCGACCTTCCGGCGCACGAACTCGCCGCGGTACCGGATGCCCTTGCCCTTGTACGGCTCGGGCGGACGGATGGCGCGGATCTGCGCGGCCAGTTGACCCAGGGCCTGCAGGTCGATGCCGGTCAGGACGATGGTCGTCGCGTTGGGCGTCGCGGCGTCGATGCCCTTGGGCAGGTCGACGTGGACTTGGTGACAGAAGCCGATGTTGAAGGTGATCTTGCGACCCTGGGCTGCGGCGTTCCAACCGATGCCCTGGATCTCGAGCACCTTCTCGAAGCCCTTGGTCACCCCGAGCACCATGTTCCCGAGCAGCGCCCGGGTCATGCCGTGGTAGGCACCCGCCTGGCGGGCGGGGCCCTGCCCCGTGCGGGAGACCTTGATCTGCTTCGATTCGATCTTCACCTCGACCTCGGGACGCAACCCGAGCTCGAGCTGGCCCTTGGGTCCCTTCACGCGCAGACGACGCGGCGCGGCTTCCTCGACGGTGACACCGGCGGGAAGGTCGATGGGCTGCTTTCCGATGCGCGACATGGATCAGAACACCTTGCAGAGGACCTCACCGCCGACGCGCTCTTTGCGTGCGGTGCGATCCGAGACGACCCCCTTCGGGGTGGAAAGGACGTAGATGCCTTGGCCGCGCACGACGCGCGGGAGGTCCTGGGAGCCGCTGTACACGCGGCGACCGGGCTTGCTGACACGATCGATGCTGCGGATGACCCGCTGCCCCTCGGGGCCGTACTTGAGGGTCAACTTCAGCGTGCTGGTCGGCTCGCCGGCCAGCACCTCGTAGCCCTGCACGAAGCCCTCTTGCTTGAGAGCCTCGGCGATGGCCACCTTGAGCTTGGAAGCCGGCATTTCCACCGTCTTGCGCTTGATCGCGTTGGCGTTGCGGATGCGTGTGAGCATGTCCGCGATCGGATCGGTCATCATGGCTGGATATCCTGTTGCTGCTCGCGGTGCTCAGGTACCGGCTTTCGCCGTTTGCTGCTGGAAGGGCATGCCGAGTTCCTTGAGCAGGAAGTACCCGCGCTCGTCGCTGCCGGCCGAAGTGACGAAGGTGATGTCCATGCCTTGGGTGAACTCGATGCGATCGAAGTCGATCTCCGGGAACACCGCCTGGTCCGTCAGACCCAGGGAGTAGTTGCCCCGGCCGTCCAACTTGGTGCGCACCCCGCGGAAGTCGCGGATCCGGGGCAGCACGATGTTGATGAGGCGGTCGGCGAACTCCCACATGTGGTCGCGGCGCAGGGTCACGGCCACACCGATCGGCATGCCCTCGCGCAGCTTGAAGCCGGCGACGGACACCCGGGCCTTGCGGATCGTGGGCTTCTGGCCGCAGATCTGGGCCAGGTCCTTGGCGGCAGCTTCCACCCGGCCCTTGTTCTCGACGGCTCCCTTGCAGCCCATGTTGATCGAGATTTTGAGCAGGCGCGGGAGCGCAAGCCGGTTCGGCTCTCCGAACTCGGCGGCGAGCTTCGGGAGGATTTCGTCGTTGTACTTTTGCTTGAGACGGGGCGTCACGGCTCAGCGCTCCTGGTTCGGGCGCTTGCGCAGGCCCTTTCCTGATTGGGGGTCGACGTGCATCACGTTGGATGCGTGGATCGAGCAGGCTTCACGCACCCGCTCGCCCTTGGGGCTCTTCTGGTTGGGCTTCTTGTGCTTCCAACGCATGTTGATGCCCTCGATGATCACGCGGTCGCTCTCCACGAGGACCCGCTCGACCGTGCCGGACTGGCCCTTGTCGTTGCCGGCGATCACGAGGACCGTGTCGCCTTTCTTGAGTCGTTGTTTCATCAGACGACCTCCTGGGCCAGCGAGACGATCTTCATGAAGTTGCGGTCGCGCAGCTCGCGCGCGACGGCTCCGAAGATGCGGGTGCCCTTCGGATTGCCCTCGGCGTCGATGATCACGAGCGCGTTCTTGTCGAAACGCACGTACGAGCCGTCCTTGCGGCGGGTGTTCTTGCGCACCCGCACCACGACACCGCGGACCACCGTTCCGGCCTTCAGTTCCGAGCCGGGGATCGCGCGCTTGACCGTGCAGATGACGATGTCACCCAGGCCGGCGTACCGGCGGTGGGTGCCGCCCAGCACCTTGATGCACATGGCCCGCTTTGCGCCGGTGTTGTCGGCGACGTCGAGCATGGTTTGCATCTGGATCATTGGACCCCTTCCTCCTTGCCGGACGCGCCGGCACCGATCTCAACGCCAGAGGTCTCGAGTGCCGAGGCCTCGGCCAGGTTTGCCTTCGCCAGCACGTTGACCAGGCGCCAGCGCTTGGTCTTGCTGATCGGGCGGGTGGCGCAGATCTCGACCACGTCGCCGACCTTCGCGGTCCCGAGTTCGTCGTGGGCCGCGTACTGCTTGTGCCGACGGACGAACTTGCCGTACTTCGGGTGCGCGTACGTGCGCTCCACCCGGACGGTGATCGTCTTGGCCATCTTGTTGCTGCTGACGATGCCTTGCAGCAGTCGCCGTGAGTTGCGGTTCGCTTCCATGATCAGCGCGAGTTCTGTCCTCGGATCCCGGTGGCGCGCTCATGGAGCACGGTGTTGATGCGCGCGATGGCGCGGCGCGCTTCGCGGATACGGCTGGGGTTCTGGTTGGACTCCCCCACCGAGCGGAAGCGCAGTCCGAACAGCTCCTTCTTGAGCCCGTTCATGTCGTAACGGAGCTCCGAATCGGTCTTGGCTCTACAGTCCTCGATCTTCATGACGATTCTCAGGTCCTCGGAACGCGGCGGACCATCTTGACCTTGATGGGCATTTTGTGAGCGACGCGCTTGAAGGCCAGCTTGGCCTTCTCTTCCGTCACACCACCGATCTCGTACAGCACCGTGCCCGGCTTCACGACCGCGGCCCAGTACTCGACGTCGCCCTTGCCCTTACCCATGCGCGTCTCGGCCGGTTTGCCCGAGATCGGCTTGTGCGGGAAGATGCGAATCCAAACCTTGGCGCTGCCGCCGGTGGCGCGGTTGGCAGCAATACGGCCGGCTTCGATCTGACGGCCGGTGATCCAGGCCGCATCGAGCGCCTGCAACCCGTACTCGCCGAACGAAACCCGGTTGCCGCTCGACGCGACGCCGCGAATGCGGCCGCGGAACGACTTGCGGAACTTGGACCTCTTGGGCATCAGTGCCATGACTCAACTCCTGGGCTGGTTAGCGCGTGCGTTGGGGTTCTAGAGGTCAGTTGCGGCGCTCGCCGCGACGCGGTCCACCACGCCCACCGCCGACCGGCTCCATGCCGCGATCGGAGCGGGAAATCCCACCCAAGGGGAAGCGGTAGTCGAGCTTCTCGCCCACATCCACGTCGCCCTTGTAGATCCACACTTTCACGCCGATCACACCGTAGGTGGTGCGGGCCTCGGCGGTGCCATAGTCGACGTAGCTGCGCAGCGTGGAGAGGGGCACGCGGCCCTCGCGCTCCTTCGCCGTGCGGGCCATTTCGGCGCCGCCCAGACGACCGTTCAGCTCGACCTTCACACCCTTGGCGCCAGCTTGCACCGTCGTTTGGATGGCCTTCTTGATGGCGCGGCGGAAAGCCATGCGCTTCTCGAGGGCTTCGGCGATCACTTCGGCCACCAACGTGGACTCGAGTTCCGGACGTTTCACCTCGCGCACGGTCAAGTGGCAGGTCATGCCGGTGATCGTCTGCAGCTCCTTCTTGAGCTCTTCCACGCGGGCGCCCTTGCGGCCGACGAGCACACCGGGTCGCGCCGCGTGAACGATCACGTTCACCGCTTCGCTGGTGCGCTCGATCTCGATGCGCGGGATCCCGGCGGCCTTGAACTCCTTGTGCACGTAGGTGCGCATCGCCTGGTCCTGTTGGAGCAAGCGCGCGAACTCTTTCTTGTTGGCGTACCAGCGCGACCGCCACGGTTCGATGACGGCGATGCGGAAGCCTGTGGGGTGAACCTTTTGGCCCATGGTGTGTTCCCTTGTTGCGTTTCGCTCAGGCCTGGGGCAGCTCGCGAACCTCGACGATGAGGTGCGCCGTACGCTTGCGGATCGGCATCGCACGGCCTTGGGGGCCCGGGCGAAAGCGCAGTCGATTGTTGAGCAGCGGGCCGCCGTCGGCGCGGCAATCGCTGATGTAGAGGCGGTTGACGTTCACGCCTTCGTTCTGGGAGGCGTTGGCGATCGCGGACTTCAGCACCTTCAGGTAGAAGGCGGCCGCGCGCTGGGGCGCGAACTGGAGAAACTCGAGGGCCTGGTTGGCCGTGCGACCGCGGATGGCGTCGGCGATGAGCCGCGCTTTGCGGGCGGTGATGCTCGCGAAGCGGTGGCGCGCCTGGTAACCGGTGCCGGCTGCCGTCGGGCCGACCTGCGCCACGTGCTTTTGCGCTCCGTGCTTTTGTGTGGCGGGTCCCATCACTTGCCTCCCGGCTTCTTCGCCGTCTCTTTCTTGTTCGTGTGACCGCGGAACTGGCGGGTGGGCGCGAACTCGCCGAGCTTGTGCCCGACCATGTCCTCCGTCACCTGCAGCTTCGTGTGGGTCTTGCCGTTGTGGATCATGAACGTCACACCGATGAAGTCCGGCGTGATCGTGCAGGCCCGCGCCCAAGTCGTGATCGGGCTGCGGTCGCCCTTGCCCGACTGGGCCGACACCTTCCGGGCGAGTTTCGGGTCCACATAGGGCCCCTTCTTCGTGCTACGTCCCACGTTGCGTCTCCGTCACTTCCTGCGGCGCAGGATGAACTTGTTGGTCGGGTGGTTGCGGCGGCGCGTTTTGCCGCCCTTGGCGAGAACGCCCGAGGGCGAACAGGGGTGACGGCCACCGGCCGTGCGGCCTTCACCACCGCCCATGGGGTGGTCGACCGGGTTCTGGGCGGTACCGCGCACCTCGGGACGGCGTCCCATGTGGCGCTTGCGGCCGGCCTTGCCGAGCTTGACGTTCTGGTGGTCCATGTTGCCGAGGCGACCAATGGTCGCGCGGCACTGGGTGTGCACCCGACGCAGTTCGCCCGAGGGCATTTGCACGATGGCGTAGTCACCATCGCGGGCGGTGAGCTGGGCCGCACAGCCTGCGCTGCGGCAGACCTGACCGCCCCGTCCGGGGATCAGCTCGATGTTGTGGATGGTCAGACCGACGGGGATGTCGGCCAGCTTCATCGAGTTGCCCGGGGACGGGTCGGAACCCGGACCGGACTGAACCTTCTGACCGACGGTGAGGCCGACCGGGGCCAGGATGTACCGCTTCTCGCCGTCCGCGTAGGCCAGGAGCGCGATGTTCGCCGAGCGGTTGGGGTCGTACTCGACCGTTTTCACCGTGGCGGGCACGCCGTCCTTGTTCCGGCGGAAGTCGATCAGCCGGTACATCCGCTTGTGACCACCGCCGCGGCGGCGGGAGGTCATGTGGCCGTGGTTGTTCCGGCCGCCCGTCTTGCGCAGCGGCTCGAGCAGGGCCTTTTCCGGAGTGCGCCGCGTGATCTCGGAGAAGTCCAGCACGTTGCCGTGCCGGCGTCCCGCCGAGGTCGGGCCGTAGTGTTTGATACCCATGTGGATTCAGCGGATCGGACGGGTCAGACCACGTCGATCGTCTGCCCCTCCTTCAGTTGCACGATGGCCTTTTTCCAAGCCGGGGTGGCACCCGCCACGTAGCCGCGCCGCTTGATGCGGGGCCGCACGCGCAAGGTGTTCACCGCGACCACGTTCACGGCGAAGATCGCCTGCACGGCCTGACGGATCTCGACCTTGTTCGCATCGACCGGCACCCGGAAGGTGTAGGCGTTGCGGTCGGCCATCGCGCCGGAGGTCTTCTCCGTGATGACCGGCTTCTGCAGGATCAGGTAGGAACGGTCGAGAGCGCTCACGCGTCACCTCCGTCGGTCTTGCCCACACGTTGGGCCAGGGCGTCGAGGGCAGCGGCTTCGGCGATCACCACACCGGCCACGGCCACGTCGTGGGCACACAGATCCGCAGCGGAGCGAACCTCCACGCCGGGGAAGTTGCGGAAGGAGCGCCAAACGGCGTCCTTGGGCTCGGACAACACCACCACGGCCCGGCGCGGGGAACCCACGGCGCTGAGCACTTGGCGCGCGGCCTTGGCCGAGGGAGCCGTGAAGGTGGAGAGGTCCGCGAGCACAACTTCGGCGTCGGCGAACTTGCCAGCCAGGGCGGTGCGCAGCGCCACACGGCGCGCCTTCGCGGGCATGTGGTAGCTGTAGTCCCGGGCCTTCGGTCCGAAGACCGTGCCGCCGCCGCGCCAGATGGGCGACTTGCGGTCGCCGGCGCGGGCGCGGCCCGTGTGCTTCTGCTTCCAGGGCTTCTTGTGCGAGCCCGCGACTTCCGCGCGGCCGCGGGTGTTCAAGGTGCCCTGGCGCTGGTTCGCCTGGTACATGACCACCGCGTCCTTCAGCGTGCGGAACAGCACCTTCTCGCCGAACGGCGAGGCGTCGTACTCCTGGGTGGCGAGTGATCCCGCCTTGGAGCTCTGCGTGTAACTCTTGACCTTCATGGTTGCGCTCGACGTGGGGGTCAGGGCTTTGGGATCAGGCCTTAGCCGTGCCCGTCTTCGCGGTCTGGACTTGGACGAAGGAGCCGTTCGGCCCGGGCACCGAGCCCTTGATGAAGAGCAGGTTGCGCTCGGCGTCGACCCGCACCAGCTTGAGGTTCTTGGTGGTGATGCGCTCGGAGCCGAAGTGGCCGCTCATGCGCTTGCCGGGGAACAGCTTGCCCGTGCGCTTGGTGCCGATCGACCCCGGCTGGCGCACGTTCATGCAGCCGTGGGTCTCCGAACCGCGCGAGAAGCCGTGGCGCTTGATCGTGCCCGCGAAGCCGCGGCCCTTGCTGGTGCCAATCACGTCGACCAACTGGCCCACGGTGAAGATGTCGATGCCGACCGCGGCGCCGGCCTCGAGCGTGGCGGGCGCGGCGAGGCGCTCTTCCCGCAGGAAGCGCTTCGGCGCGACGCCGACGGCCTTGAAGTGGCCCCGCTGGGGCTTCGCCACACGGCTATCGGGCACGTCCTCGAAGCCGAGCTGCAGGGCGTCGTAGCCGTGCTTTTCGCGGCTCTTGACCTGCGTGACCACACAGGGGCCCGCCTCGACGACGGTAACGGGCACAACGGCACCGTCCCCATCGAAGAGTTGGGTCATTCCGCGCTTGCGTCCCAGGATCAGCGTCATGAGTCCTCTGAACGGAGAAAGGGTAGGGGGAGGAGAAGAAGGTGAAGAGATGCGCCGGTTCGACCAAGTGGGGCCCGCACCCCGCGACGTCCCGCCCCAACATCAAACGGTCGGACGAACATCGAGCAGTCGGGCCCCGCGACGCTTGGCCACGCGGCGTTGTTGTTGCTGCCCACCCCGTTGAGCGTCGCGGCAGATGGCCGCGGCGACCCCAGGGGCAGGAGAGAGCGAAGGAAGGGGGGAAAGAGGCGAAGGTCCGAGTGGTTCCGCGAGTGGTTCTCCGGGGGGCTCCCTGGGGGGGCTCCCTGGGGGTTCCACCGGCGCGGAGCCGAAGCTCAGGCCTTGATGCGGATGTCGACGCCGGCGGGCATGTTCAAGCTGCTGAGCGCGTCCACCGTTTGGCTGGTCGGCTCCGAGATGTAGATCAGCCGCTTGTGCGTGCGGATCTCGAACTGCTCGCGCGACTTCTTGTCGATGAACGGCGAACGCAGCACCGTGTACCGCTCGACCCGCGTAGGCAGCGGGATCGGACCGTTGACGACCGCGCCCGTGCGCTTGGCGGTCTCGACGATGTCGGCCGCCGATTGGTCGAGGGCCTCGTGGTCGTAGGCCTCCATGCGGATCTGGATCCGGTCTTTCATGGGGAGGGCGGAGGGCGCGGTGGGATAGGGGTGCGGCGGGATACGGGTGCGGGCGTGTCGGAGGATGCGGCTGTTCGGCGGGCAGTGGTCCCCTGGGGAGCCCGCTGGCCTCGGTCCGCACAACCAACGCGACCGTCCCGTCGACCCGGGCGCGCGCGACCGGGATGGGCCCGGATCTTGCGCACGACGGGCCCCTGTCGGAGCGGTCGCACTCTCCGCAGTCGGTTGCCACGCGACGTGGCCGGTGCACCCCAGAGGGTGAACTTCCCGCGGAAAGGGCGAGGAGGATAGCAGTGCCCCGCGGCACCGTCAATGCTCTGGCTGTAGGGATTTCCGACCGACGGTCCCCCATCCGCGGCGGGGGGCTCCGCCGCCATCCCCCGGTGGGCCGCGCGGCCCCGGGAAACCAGGGTCGCCCCCCGTCGATGCCGCCAAAGCTCCCGACCTGCGCCGGGGGCGACTCCGGCGGGCAAAACCCCATTGGCGGGCCCGCGGGAAGGGGGTCTGGCGCGCTCGGCGACGTCAGCGCCACCGCAGAGCCGGGTCGAGCCCCCCCGAGCCCCGCTGTTCAGCCCGATCCGCGCCCCGATCCGCGGGCCGCCGCGCGCCCCTCCGGCCGATCCGGCACCGCGCGGCTGCCGGCGGGAGAGAGGGAGCAGACGGCGCGGCCCTGGGACGCCGAGCGCAGGAGGCTCGCATAACCGAACAGTCCCGCCAGGGGCACGATGCCCCGGACGGACGCCTGGTTGCCCTCGGTGCGCACCTCCGAAACCTCGGCCCGGTGCCCGAGCAGGCTCGCCATCACCTGGGAGAGGGTGTCCGCGGACGTGTCGACCTCGAACTGCATGACGGGTTCGCGCAGCTCCATGGGGGTGTCCTCGAGCGCCGCTTCGAGCGCCAAGCGGGCCGCGACGGGCAGCAGTTCGTGCGCACCGGTTCCGCTGAGCCGCACCTCCCCCAGCGCGATCCACGCCCGGCCCAACGCCGCCCCGCGGAGGGGGCCGTTCTCCGCCCCGTGCCGCAGGGCTGCCTCCGTGTCGGCCCACAGGGCCTCGCCGAGGTCGGCCGTCGGCCCGAGGTGGATCTCGACACCTTCGTGGTTGGGGTCGGGGCCGAGCTCGACTTCGACCTCGGCGCTGACGAGTTCGCCGTCGAACTCGCGCTCGAGCTTCGCAGCACCCCGCCCCGCGCCCAGGGGCGCCTCGCGGTAGTTGACCCGCGGCCGGCCAAACCGCGCGGCGACGCCAAACTCGTCCTCCATGCGGTGGGCGAGCACGTCGAGGTGCAACTCCCCCATCCCCGCGACGATCCATTGGCCCGTTTCGGGGTCCTCGCGCAGGTGGAGTGTCGGATCTTCCCGGGCGAACTGTGCGAGCGCGGCGGCGAGGGCGGGCCGTTGGGCCTCGGCCACGGGTTCTGCGACGAGGCTTACGACGGGCTCGGGCAGGACGAGTCCCTCGAGGGCCACCTCGTGGCCAGGTGCGCAGAGGCTGTCTCCGGTGCCGGTGGCGCGGCAACCGGAAAGCGCGACGATGTCTCCCGCCTTCGCGGCGGATAGGGGCTCGATCGAATCCGCGTGCACACGGTAGACCGCTTCCACACGTTCGCGCGCGCCGTTGCGAGGATTGACCAACTCGTCGCCCGGCCGCAGCCAACCGGAGTAGAGCCGCACGAGCACCATTTCCGCGCGGCGTGTGCGCAGGAACTTGAAGGCAAGCGCACATAGCGGCTCGGCGACGCTTGGTTCGCGTCGGGCGCGCCCACCGCCCGGTTGCGCACCTTCGACGGCGCCGCGGTCGAGCGGACTCGGCAGGTACGCAACCACGGCGTCCAGCAGCGCGTCGACGCCCACGTCCACCAACGCGGAACCGCAGAGCACCGGTGTCACTCGCCCTTCGAGCGTCGCCCGCCGCAGTGCGGCACCCAACACATCGGCGGGAGCGTCGCGATCGCCGAGGGCATACTCGACCAGGGACTCGTCGTGTTCCGCGAGCACTTCGACCAACTCCTGGCGGAGGAGCTCGACTTCGTCGGACAGTCCGTCGGGTGCACCGGCCGTGTGCGTCGCGCCGGCTTCGGTTCGCTGCGCCTGGCGCGTGACGAGATCCACCACGCCGACGAGGTCGGGGCCCTCCGCGATCGGGTACGACACGGCCACGGCCGCCATGCCGAGACGCTCGCGCAAATCGCCGAGCGCGCGCAGGAAGTCCGAACCCTGGCGGTCGCATTGGTTCACGAACGCGATGCCGGGAACACGGTGTCGGCGCGCCTGGCGCCATACGGCCTCGGACTGCGCCTGCACACCAGCCAGGGCGCTGATGACGAGCACCGCGCCGTCGAGGACACGCAGGGATCGCTCCACTTCCACCGTGAAGTCGACGTGCCCCGGTGTGTCGATCAAATGGATCTCGTGCCCGCGCCACGGCACGTTGGTCGTGGCTGCGCCGATCGAGATGCCGCGGCGCCGCTCCTCGGGCATCCAATCGAGCACGGTGGTGCCCTCGTGCACGGCGCCCATGCGGCGCTCGACACCCGACTTCAGGAGGATGCGCTCGGAGAGCGTCGTCTTCCCCGCGTCGATGTGGGCGACGATGCCCACGTTGCGCATCTCATGGAGCTCGACCACGGGGTGATTGTAGGCCGAGCCGCGGTCCGGGCCCCGGCCGACGAGGGCGGTCGGTCCGGGACTCCCGTACGTGGATCGGGGCGCACGGGGACCGGGGCGTGCGTGGATCGGGGCGCACGGGGCTCGGAGCGTATGGGGTTCAAGGCCGTAGGGGATCGAGTCGCCCGCGGTTGGCCGCGAGGAACTCCGCGTGGAAGCGGTACCCGACGAGCAACTCAGGGTCCGGCCGCCCCGTCAACGCGCTGAAGGCGTAGAGGGCCTCCACCGAGGCCAAACCCTCCGCGGGATCCACGAACGTGGAGCTGCGCCGGGGGTAGGCCGTCACGAGCGTTGGCAACCGGCGCGGACGGAAGTCCCCCACCAGCCGGGCGCGAAGCTGCGGCTGCCGCCGCCAGGACGAGTCGAGCAACAGAAGCGGCGCACCGAGGTCCGCAGGGCCAAGCGGCTCCCCGTCCGGATCGAGCAGGAGGCGCCCCTCCACCGGCACGAGCCGATCCGGGTCGTAGGATTCAAAACGCACCCCCGCGAGCCCGCGCAACGGGGCCAGCGAACAGCGCTTCCACGACTCACGCGGATCGCGCAGAACCAAGATGTCGCGCTCCATGCGGGTCTTCTACCGCACACAACAACCGTGGCCAACCGCCCCGGCCACACGGACCACCAAAACAGAAGCGGCGGCGCAGCACCGCTGCAACCGCCGCTTCCGGTGTCGGGAGCACTAAGCACATCGTCGCGCGAAATGCCCCCCCTCGAGTTCCGCGCGCCAGCTTGCCCGCATCAGCGAGCAAAGTGCCCCGCGCGCGTTCCGCGCGCCAGCTTGCTCGCGTTAGCGAGCAAAATGCCCCGCGCGCGTTCCGCGCGCCAGAAGAGCGCGCGTTAGCGCGCGAAATGGCTATAGGCTTTGTTCGCCTCCGCCATCTTGTGCAACGTCTCCTTCTGGGAGACCGACGCACCCTGGCCGTTGAAGGCGTCCACGAACTCCTCGGAGAGGCGTTGGGACATGGGCTTGCCCTTCTTCTTGCGGGAGTTGTCGACCAACCAGCGGATCGCCAAGCTCTGCTGGCGGTTGCGGCGCACTTCGCGCGGAACCTGGTAGTTCGCACCGCCGACGCGCTTCGAGCGCACTTCGACCGTGGGGCGCACGTTGTCGATGGCGCGGGTGAAGATCTCGGTCAGATCCTCGACCTCGGGCAGCTTCTTCGAGGCCATGTCGATGGCCTGGTAGAAGATCGTCTGGGCGGTCGATTTTTTGCCGTCCAGCATGATCTTGTTGATGATCTTGGTGGCCAGCATCGAACCGAACCGGGGGTCCGGGTCGAGCAGGTCGGCGGTCGACTTGTAGTTGCGGGGCATGGGAGTGTTCGGGAGCGCGTTCTGGCGGTCTGGGGCGACGACGAGCGGTCAGTTCACTTCTTGGGACGCTTCGTGCCGTACTTGGAGCGGCTGCGCTTGCGACCGTCGACACCCGAGGCGTCGAGCGTTCCGCGCAACACGTGGTAGCGCACACCGGGAAGGTCGCGGACGCGGCCCCCGCGGATGAGCACGATCGAGTGCTCCTGCAGGTTGTGGCCTTCGCCCGGGACGTAGGCGGTGATTTCCTTGCCGTTCGAGAGCCGCACCCGCGCGATCTTGCGCAGAGCGGAGTTCGGCTTCTTGGGCGTCTGGGTCTTGACCTGGAGGCACACCCCGCGCTTTTGGGGGCAGGAATCCAAGACGGGCGACTTCGAGCGCCGCTTCACCGGCGTGCGTCCCTTGCGGACGAGTTGGTTGATGGTCGGCATGATCGTCGGAGAAGGTCTGGATCGTCTTGGGGAGGGGCCGTGGGCGGACCGCCAGCCGACGAAGCCGAAAGGCGACGCCAGGGGGAGTCACGGATAGCCCGCGGCCCGGCTGCAGCCAGCCGTTCCAGGAGGGGCGAATAGTCTACGGAGTCAGGGGCGTTCGTCAAGCGGGCCGCGGCGCGGCCCGCTGGGTGAGGGCTCTTGGGCCCCCCGCCGGGCGGCGGGGGTCCGATCAGGCGTCCGAGTCGTCGTCGTCGTCGTCGTCATCGGCCAGCACACCGAGTCCGGCCAGCGGCTTCGAGGGCGCCGGGGACAGGGGGTCGGTCCCCGTGGGCGGCAGGCCGCCGGCGTCGCCGTCGGAGCTCCACAGGCCGTCGAGTCCCCCACCGAGCAGGGCTTCGATCTCCGCGTCGGCGGCCGTCGCCGGCGCACCGAATCCGCGGCCGATCTCGCCGAAGTCGATGTTCTTCTTGACGCGCGTGCGGTAGTGGTCCCGGAAGCCCGTGCCCGTCGGAACCATGTGTCCGAGGATGACGTTCTCCTTGAGGCCCACGAGGAAGTCCCGCTTGCCGGCCATCGCCGCTTCGGTCAGGACCTTCGTCGTCTCCTGGAAACTCGCCGCCGAGATGAACGACTCGGAGGACAAGGACGCCTTGGTCACACCCAAGAGCAGGGTCTGGCCCGTGGCGGGCTTCTTGCGCTCCTTGCGGAGGCGGTCGTTCTCGCGCTTGAAGCGGAACTTGTCGACCACCGCGCCCGGCAGGAAGTCGCTGTCGCCCGGATCGCTGATCTGCACCTTGCGCATCATCTGACCGACGATGATCTCGATGTGCTTGTCGTCGATGGGCACGCCTTGGGAGCGGTACACGTTCTGGATCTCGTTCAGGAGGTACTCCTGCAACTTGTCCTCGCCGCTGATGCGCAGGATGTCCTGGGGCACCAACGGACCGTCCACGAGCGGGTCGCCCGCGCGCACTTCGTTGCCCTTGTGCACGCGCAAGTGCTTGCCCTGGGGAACGGCGTGTTCCTGTTCCTCGATCACGGCACCGGCCTCGTCGAGCGCGCGGACCATGATCGTGCGCTTGCCGCGCTTCTTCTCGCCGAGCTCGACCACACCGTCGATCTCGGAGATCACCGCCGGGTCCTTGGGACGACGGGCTTCGAAGAGCTCCGTGACCCGCGGCAGACCGCCGGTGATGTCCTGCGTACCGCCGACTTCGCGGCCGCTCTTTGCGACCAGGTCGCCGGGGTTGATCTCCGAACCGTCGTCGACCTCGATGTAGGCCCGCTCGGGGATCGGGTAGATGGCGAGCACCTGCCCCTTCGTGTCTTCGAGCACGAGCTGCGGGTGCAAGTCACCCTTGTGCTCCATGACCTGCTTGCGCACGTTGTCGCGCCGCGAGTCCCGTTCGATCTTGAGGGTCTTGCCCTCGATCAGGTCCTCGTACCGGATGCGCCCGCGGAACTCCGCGAGGATCGGCACGTGGTGCGGGTCCCAACGGCAGAGCACGTCGCCCGCCTTCAGCTTGTCGCCGTCGACACGCAGCATGACCGCGCCGATCGGAACCACGTAGCGGTCGAGCTCGCGATCCCGCGCATCGACGAGTAGGACCTCGCCGTTGCGGTTCAACGCGACCTGTTCGCCCTGCAGGTTCTGCACGACTTTGAGGTTCTGGAAGCGCACCACACCGTCGCGGCGCACACGCACTTCCGACTGCTCGACCGACCGGCTCGCCGTGCCGCCGATGTGGAACGTCCGCATCGTGAGCTGGGTGCCCGGCTCGCCGATCGACTGGGCCGCGATGATGCCGACGGCCAGACCGCGCTCGGCGAGCGTGCCGCGCGACAGGTCCATGCCGTAACAACGCGCACAGACACCCAGACCCGCTTCGCAGGTCAGCGGGCTGCGCACGCGGATCTTCTCGTAGCCGAGGGCCTCGATGCGCGCGGCCGCCTCTTCCGAGATCAGCTCGTTCTCGCGCACGACCACCTCGTCGGTGATCACGTCCATGATCGTGTCCCGCGCGGCCCGACCACGGATGGCCTGTGCCAAACTGACGACGATCTTCTCACCCTTGTAGATGGCGGCCTTGTAGATGCCGTTGGGTGTGCTGCAGTCCTCGCTGGAAACCACGACGTTCTGGGCCACGTCGGTCAGCTTCCGCGTCAGGTAACCGGCGTCGGCGGTCTTGAGCGCCGTGTCCGCCAGACCCTTGCGCGCGCCGTGGGTGGAGGAGAAGTACTCCAGCACCTTCAGGCCCTCGCGGAAGTTCGCCTTGATGGGCGTTTCGATGATCTTGCCCGAGGGCTTGGCCATCAAACCGCGCATACCAGCGAGCTGGCGGATCTGGTCGATCGAACCCCGCGCGCCGGAGGTCACCATGCAGAAGATCGGGTTGACGTAGACCTCGCCGCGCTGGTCGCGGGCGAGGAGCTGCATCAGGTCCTGGCCCACGCGTTCACGCGCGTGTGTCCACATGTCGATGATCTTGAGATAACGCTCGCCGTCGGTGATCACACCGCGCTGGAACGCCTTCTCGACCTTGTCGATCTCAGCCTGCGTCTCCTCGAGGATCTTGGCCTTGGTGTCCGGCACGCGCATGTCGTCCTTGGCGAACGACAGACCGGCGCGAGTCGCGGCTTTGAAGCCGAGGTCCTTCAGGTCGTCGAGCAACGCCAAGGTTGCATCGCGGCCCAGCAGACGGTGGCAATCGCTGATGAGGCCGGCGATGCCCTTCTTGTCGAGCTGGTAGTTGTAGAACGGCATGCCCGGGGGCAGCACGTCGTTGAAGATCGCCCGGCCGATGGTCGTGCGCAGGTACGTGCGCTTGCTCGGGTCGCGCGGGTCGGTGACCTTGCCGTCCTTGTCCACCTCGACGGGCACATCGCCGCGGCCTTGCTTCACCAGGGTGCCGGGATCCAACCGCACCCCCACCATGCGGTGGGTCTGGGTCAAGCCGTGACCGAAGGCGAGGAACAACTCGTTCAGCGACGAGAACCGGCGCGGGTTCTCCTCGACGACGTGCGGGTCCTTCGAAAGGTAGAAGATGCCGAGCACCATGTCCTGGGACGGGGCGATGATCGGCTGGCCGTTGGCGGGCGAGAAGATGTTGTTGGTGGACAACATCAGCGTCGAAGCCTCGATCTGGGCCTCGAACGAGAGCGGCAAGTGCACCGCCATCTGGTCGCCGTCGAAGTCGGCGTTGAAACCGCCGCAGACGAGCGGGTGGAGGCGGATCGCGTTGCCCTCGATCAGCACCGGCTCGAAGGCCTGGATGCCGACACGGTGCAGTGTCGGCGCGCGGTTCAGCAGCACCGGGTGGTCGCGGATCACCTCGTCGAGGATGTCCCAGACCTCTTCATCGCGCCGCTCCAGCATGCGCTTCGCGGACTTGATCGTGTCCGCGAGGCTCAGCTCCTTGAGGCGCCGGATGATGAACGGCTGGAACAGCTCGAGGGCCACCTTCTTGGGCAGACCGCATTGGTGCAGGCGCAGCTCCGGACCGACGACGATCACGGAACGCGCCGAGTAGTCGACCCGCTTGCCGAGCAGGTTCTCGCGGAACCGGCCCTGCTTGCCCTTGATCATGTCCGTCAGGGACTTGAGCGGGCGGTTCGACGAACCCAGCACCGGACGACGGCAGCGGCCGTTGTCGAACAGCGCGTCCACCGACTGCTGCAACATCCGCTTCTCGTTGCGGATGATGACCTCGGGGGCGTTGAGGTCGAGCAGCTTCTTGAGACGGTTGTTCCGGTTGATGAGCCGGCGGTAGAGGTCGTTGAGGTCGCTGGTGGCGAAGTTGCCCGAATCGAGCAGCACCAACGGGCGCAGGTCCGGCGGGATCACCGGGATCACTTCGAGCACGATCCAATCGGCGCTGTTGCCGGAGTCGCGCAGCATCTCGACGGTCTTCAGCCGCTTGATGATGTCCTTTTGGCGCTGCTTGGAGCGGGTCGCCAAGAGCTCTTCGCGCAGCTCGTGGCTCAGCTTCTGCATGTCGAGTCGCTTCAGCAGCTTCTTGACCGCCTCCGCACCCATGTCGGCTTCGAAGTCCGTGCCGTACTTCGCCCGCGCCTGGCGGAACTCGTCCTCGGTGAGGAGTTGTTTCTCCTCGAGGGGCGTGCCGCCCGGATCGATGACGATGTAGTCCTGGAAGTAGATCACGCGCTCCAGGTTCGAGGTCTTCATGTCGAGCAACGTCCCAAGACGGCTCGGCATGGCCTTGAAGAACCAGATGTGCGCGACCGGGGCGGCCAGGTTGATGTGCCCCATGCGCTTTCGGCGCACGCGGCTGTGCGTGACCATCACGCCGCACTTGTCGCAGACGATGCCCTTGTGCTTGATGCCCTTGTACTTGCCGCAGGCGCACTCCCAGTCCCGTTCGGGTCCGAAGATGCGTTCGCAGAAGAGGCCGTCGCGCTCCGGACGGTAGGTCCGGTAGTTGATCGTCTCCGGCTTCTTCACCTCGCCGTAGGACCAGGAGCGGATGTCCTCCGGCGAAGCCAGACTGATCTTTACGCTCCCGTAGTCGTTGATGCGGTTGTAGACGTGCTCGACCATGGCGGGATCCCCTTAGAGAGCGGCTTTCTTCTGCAGTTCGATGTTCAGTCCGAGACCCTTGATCTCGTTGCACAACACCTCGAAGGACACCGGTGTGCCCGGCTCGAGGATGTTGAGGCCCTTCACCATCGACTCGTAGATCTTGGTGCGGCCGTCGACGTCGTCCGATTTGACGGTCAGGAGCTCCTGCAAGATGGCGGCGGCGCCGTAGGCCTCGAGGGCCCAAACTTCCATCTCGCCGAAACGCTGACCGCCGAAGCGGGCCTTGCCGCCGAGGGGTTGCTGCGTGATCAGGCTGTAGGGGCCCGTGGCACGCGCGTGGACCTTCTCGTCGACGAGGTGGTGCAGCTTCAGCATGTACATCACACCGACGGTGACGTCCTGTTCGAAGCGGGCGCCGGTGCGGCCGTCGTAGAGGGTGAACTTGCCGCTGCGCGGCAGTCCGGCCTCTTCCAGGGCCTCCTCGATGTCCTCTTCGGTCGCCCCGTCGAAGGGCGGCGTATGGAAACGGCAGCCGAGTTTGAGTGCGGCGAGCCCGAGGTGTGTCTCGAGGATCTGACCGACGTTCATGCGGCTGGGCACACCGAGCGGATTCAGCACGATGTCGACCGGGGTGCCGTCTTCCAGGTACGGCATGTCCTCGATCGGCATGATCTTGCTGATCACACCCTTGTTGCCGTGGCGACCGGCCATCTTGTCACCGACCGACAGCTGCCGGCGAGTGGCGACGTAGACCTTGACCATCTCGAGCACGCCCGTGGGCAACTCGTCGCCCCGGCTGAGCCGGTTGACAACCTTGTTTTTCTCGCTTTCCTTGTTCTCGATACGCTGTTGGTACTCGTTGACCACGCGCAGGGCCTTCTCGCGGCGCTCCTTCGAGCCCGACTCCTCGGCCGCGCTGATGCAGAGCAGCTTGATGCGGCGTAGCTCGTCGAAGGTCGCGGTTTGGTCAAACTCGACCGGTTTGCCGGACTGGGTGTCGAGCACGTCGCCGCCGAGCGCCTTCTGCACTTCCTTCAGCATCAGGGCGGTGTAGTCCCCGAACGCCTTCAAGAAGTCCTTCTCCGCGTCGCGGATCTGGACCAGGACCTTGTTGCGCTCCGCGTCGGTGAGGTTCACCCGGCGGGAGAACTTCTGCGCGTCGATGACCACCCCGGTGGTGCCGGGCGGCATGGTCAACGAGGCGTTCTTCACGTCCACGCCGGCCCGGCCGAAGATCGCGTGCAGCAGCTTCTCTTCCGGGGTCAGCTCGCTCTTGCTCTTCGGCGCGACCTTGCCGACCAGGATGTCGCCGGCTTCCACGTACGTGCCGATGCGCACGATGCCGCTCTCGTCCAGGCTGGCCAGGGCCTTCTCGCCCACGTTCGGGATGTCCCGCGTGAACTCTTCCTTGCCCAGCTTGGTCTCGCGGATCTCGACCTCGTACTCCTCGATGTGGATCGAGGTGAACGTGTCGTTGTGCACCAACCGCTCGCTGAGCAGGATGGCGTCCTCGTAGTTGAAACCGTCCCAGGCCATGAAGGCCACGACCAGGTTGCGACCGAGCGCGAGCTCGCCCATGAAGGTCGAGGCTCCGTCGGCGAGAAGCTGCCCCTGCTCGACCACGTCGCCCTCTTCCACGCGCGGCACGTGGTTCTGGCACGTGCGCTCGTTCAGGCCACGGTACTTGGTCAGGCGGTACTCCTCGTCGTCCACCAGGATCACCTGGCTGTCGACGTAGCGCACCGTCCCGGCCTTCTTCGCCCGCAGCACCATGTCTGTGTTGCGCGCGACCACGACCTCCATGCCGGTGCCGACGAGCGGTGTTTCCGCCTTGAGGAGCGGCACGGCCTGGCGCTGCATGTTCGAGCCCATCAGCGCGCGGTTGGCGTCGTCGTGCTCGAGGAACGGGATGAGCGCTGCCGAAACGCCGACGATCTGCTTCGGCGAGACGTCGACGTAGTCGATTTCCGAAGGCGCCACCTCGTAGTTGTCGCCGTCGCGGCGCACCAGCACGCGGGGGCCGACCAGGTGCCGTTTGTCGTCGATCGCCGAGTCCGCCGGCGCGATGACCTTACCCGCCTCTTCGTCGGCGCGCAGGTACACCACGTCGTCGGTCAGACGACCACCCTTCACGCGCCGGTACGGCGTGCAGAGGAAGCCGTACGCGTCCAACTTCGAGTACAGCGCGAGGGACGAGATGAGACCGATGTTCGAACCTTCCGGGGTTTCGATCGGGCACAGTCGGCCGTAGTGGGACAGGTGCACGTCGCGCACGTCGAAGCCGGCGCGCTTGCGGTTGAGTCCACCCGGTCCAAGCGCCGACAGGCGGCGCTCGTGGGTCAGTTGGCTCAACGGGTTGGTCTGGTCGACGACCTGGCTGAGTTCGCCGCGGCCGAAGAAGTACTCGACCGCGCTGGAAAACGTCTTCGAGTTGATCAGGTTGCGCGGGCTGACCGTCTCGGGGTTCTCCAGGTTCATGCGCTCCTGGGCGGTGCGGCGCAGCTTGAGCAGGCCCTTGCGGAACTCCTCGCCGGCCAGCTCCGCGATGGTGCGCACGCGGCGGTTGCCCAGGTTGTCGATGTCGTCGAGCTCACCGCCGCCGTTGCGCAGCGTGATGATGTACTTGATCGAGTTGACGATGTCGCGGGGCTGCAACACCTGGACGTCCTCGGGGATGTCCTGGGTGAACTTGCGGTTCAGGCGGAAGCGGCCGACGCGGCCCAGACGGTAGCGCTGGGGATCGAAGAACTTCTCGTGGAACAGCTCGCGCGCCTTCTCGAGTTGGGGCGGGTTGCCCGGGCGCAGGCGGCTGTAGATGCGCAGGAGAGCATCGCCGTGGCTCTTGCACTGATCCTCCTGCATGGAGTTGAGGATCAGGGAGTCGAGCTCTTCGGGCTTTTCGTCGATGATCTCGACTTCACCCAGGTCGCTGGCGCCGATCTCGAGGGCCGCCGACTCGGAGATCTGCGTGCCGGAGGGCACCAGGATCTCGCCGGTCTTCAGGACGACGATGTCCCCGACCGAGTAGCGACCGGTGATGCCCTTCGCGAAGGCGGCCTCGGTCTGGTTCTTGCCCTTCTTCACGATCTTGGTCGTGTAGAAGTGGCGCAGGATGTCCTGGTCGGTGCTGAGGTTCTCGTCCAGGGCGCGCAGCAGCGTGACCGCGGAGAACTTGCCCGACTGGTCGATGCGGACCGTGAGGACGTCCTTCTTCGTGACGTTCAGCTCGATCCAGGAGCCGCGCTCGGGGATGATCCAGCACGAGTGCAGCTTCTTCTCGGCCGTCGAGAGGTCCACCGAGAAGTCCACACCGGGGGAGCGGTGCAACTGGCTGACGATCACACGTTCGGACCCGTTGATCACGAACTCGCCGCCCCCGCTCATGATCGGGATCTCGCCCAGATACACCTCTTCCTCGATCGGCTCCGGCTTGATCAGGCGCAGGCGCACCTTGAACGGGTAGCCGAACGTGAGGCGGAGCTTGCGGCACTCGTCGATGGTGTACCGCGGGCGCCCGAGTTCGTACCCGACGTACTCGAGACACATGGTCTTGTCGTACGAGTAGATCGGGAACACCTCGCGCAGGAGGTTCTCCAGGCCCTCGTCGGGACGCGCTCCTTGAGCTTCGTCGGCCAGCAGGAAGCGTTCGTACGCACGGCGCTGGATCTCGACCAGGTCGGGCACCTCGACCAGGTCCGAGTAGCGGGCGAACTTGCGAATGGGCGGGTTCTTGGGTCTCATCGGGGTCGCTCTTCTTCGGTTCGTGCCGCGCGCCCCGTCGGGGACCGCGCGGGAGCTGGAACGCACCGCTCGCTGTGGACGTCGATTCGCGTTGCAGGTGCCCGCGGCGGCGGACACCCAGGGCCCGCTGCCGAAGGGCGCGGGCGCATCGAGAAGGGGCCCATCGGGAACGGGCCCTTCGAAAACGGGTTAGGCCCTGTAGGTCGAATAGAGCCCTGTAGGACGGGTCGGAGCCGGAGGGCACCCAGGCGGGAGCCGCCAGTCCGAGAACGGGCTTCGCCCCTTAGGGACGAACGCCGCGAATGGGAGCGGAAGCGCCCGGCCGCGGCGTGGGCCGCCGGCCGAGCGTCTGGCCGCCGCGGGCGTGACCCGCTCCCCCTCTCGGAAGAGCTGGCCACGCGCGGAAAACACTCGGACTCGCCGCCGCGCCGATCGGCTTAAACGCCCAGCGGCGGCCGCCACCAGGGCGACGACCGCTCGGGCAGTCGATTGCGGAGGGGCGTTGCAACCGAGTTGGGGTCAGTCGATCTTGACTTTGCCGCCCGCGGCTTCGATCTGGGCCTTGATCTTCTCGGCCTCGTCCTTGGCAACGCCTTCCTTGACGGGCTTGGGCGCTCCTTCCACCAGGTCCTTGGCCTCCTTGAGACCGAGGCCCGTGATGGCGCGGACTTCCTTGATCACGTTGATCTTCTTGTCACCACCGTCGACGAGGATCACGTCGAAGGCGGTCTTCTCCTCGGCGGGGGCGGCCGCGGCGGCACCGCCACCGGCGGCGGCAACGGCGATCGGCGCAGCCGCGCTGACGCCCCAGTGGCCTTCCAGGTGCTTGACCAGTTTGGAGGCCTGGAGGAGGGTAAGTTTGTCGAGTTGGTCCACAAGCCCTTGCAGCGCGGGCTCGAGCTCGGCGACGGCGGAATCCGACATGGGAGAGTCTCCTAGGGAGGGGTTCGTTTCGGGTGAGTTGGGGGCCGGCGAAACCTCGCCGACCCTGGTCGTTGCGCGTCATCCGGGCGGGGCCCGTCGACGCGCGTTCTTTGTTGGGGACCGGAGGTCCTGTCGAGGTCGTGCCCCAGCGGGGCGGCGCCTCAGGACGCTTCGGCCTCCGGGGACTTGTCGCACTTGGCCTGCAGGGCGCGCGCGAAGGAACTGCCGGGTGCGGCGGTAAGGGTGACAAGGGCGCGGGCGGGGCCGCTCAAGAGGCCGAGCAACTTGGCTCGCAGTTCGTCCTTGCTGGGCACGTCGGCCATGGCGCGCGCGTCGTCGGCGCCGAGCACGTTGCCCTCGAGCAACCCGCCCCGCACCGCGACCTTTCCGGCCTTGGTGAGGTCCGCATCGTTGACCAGGAACTTGGCCGCTTCGATGGTCTGCTCCGTGGAGCCGTAGGCCACGCCCACGACCCCCTTGAACATGTCCTTCGGGAACTCGTGGCCGCAGTTCTTCAGCGCAAGGAAGGCGAGTTTGTTCGCAACCATGCGCACCTGCACACCCCGTTTGGCGAGGTTGCCGCGCATGGCTTCGTTCTCGACCATGGTCAGACCCGGCATGGCCAGGACGACGAGGCCTTCGGCCTTCTTGAAGTCGGCGGTCAGTTCTTGCACCGCCATCTCGTTCACGACGCTCGGCATGACTCAGCTCCCGTACGAGATAAAGGCGCCCGGTCCCATCGTCGTGCTGACGGAGATCTTGCGCATGTAGGTGCCCTTGACCGCAGCGGGACGCATGCCGGCCAGGTGATCGAGGAACGCGGTGAGGTTGGCAAGGAGGTCCTCCGCGGAGAAGGAACGCTTGCCGACCGGGGCGTGCACGTTGCCACCGGCGTCGGTGCGGAACTCGACCTTGCCCGCCTTGAACTCCTGCACGGCCTTCGCCACGTCGGGAGTCACGGTGCCGCTCTTCGGGCTGGGCATCTTGCCCTGCGGACCGAGCACCTTTCCGAGCTTGCCGACGTGTTTCATCATGTCGGGGCTGGCGATGACGATGTCGAAGTCGAGCCAGCCGCCGAGGATGCGGTCGGCCAGATCTCCGGCCCCCACTTCATCGGCGCCAGCGGCGCGGGCCGCGTCTGCCTTGTCGCCCTCGGCGAACACGACCACACGCACCGTCTTGCCCAAGCCCTTCGGCAGGGAGACGGCGCCGCGCACGAGCTGGTCCGACTTGCGCGGGTCCACCCCGAGCTTCACCACGACATCGACCGTTTCGTCGAACTTCGGGTGCGGCAAGCTCTTCAGCAGTTCGAGGGCCTCGAGGGCCTGGTACTGCTTGTCGCGGTCGACGCGCTTCTCAGCCGCCTGGTAACGTTTGCTGCGCTTCGCCATGGTTCAGTCCTTGATCGCGATGCCGGCCGAACGGGCAGTGCCTTCGATGATGCGGCACGCGTGCTGCATGTCCCGAGCGTTCAGGTCCTTGATTTTGATCTTCGCGATCTCCTCGACCTGCGCTCGCGTGACACTGCCCGCGATTTCGTGGCCCACCATCTTGGCCCCACTCTCGATCTTGGCGTACTTCTTGAGCAGCACGGCCGCGGGCGGGGATTTGAGAATGAAGTCGAAGCTGCGGTCCTTGTAGACCGAGATCTCGACAGGAATGATCAGACCCATCTGGTCGCGGGTCCGATCGTTGAACTCCTTGACGAACGCGGCGATGTTCACGCCGTGCGCGCCGAGGGCGGGGCCGACCGGGGGCGCAGGCGTAGCCTGCCCCGCGGGGCACTGCAGTTTGACTTTTGCTGTGAGAACCTTGGCCATGGACCTAGACGGCCTCCACTTCCCAGTATTCGAGTTCGACCGGCGTCGGTCTTCCGAAGATGGTCACGATGACCTTGACGGTGCCCTTGTCCGGGTTGATCTCATCGACCTGCCCATCGAAGCCGTCGAACGCGCCGGACTTGATTTTGACCATGTCGCCCTTGTGCAGGTTGATACTCACCTGCGGGCGCTGCTCGCTGTCGGACATCCGCGAAAGGATGCCCGTGACCTGGACGTCGGTCAGCGGCGTAGGCCCGCTGTCCTTGGACCCCAGGAAATCTCCAAAACCAGGCGTGTCGCGCATCGTGGCGCGCGCCTTCAAGATGCGCTCCTCGCCGTCCGGCAGCTCCGTTGGTTCCAGGTTCGCCTGGACCATCAGGTAGCCGGGGTACAGCTTGCGCGAGACCACACGCTTCTTGCCGTTCTTCAGGTCGGTGACGCGCTCGAAGGGCACCAGGACCTGGGGAATCACGTCCTGCAGACCGGCCACCTTGAGCCGCGTCTCGAGCTGCTTGCGCACCGAGTCTTCTCGACCGGATTGGCAGCGCACGAAATACCAGGAGTTTCCCATTGGGTTGACGCGTGAGGGGATTCAGCCGGTTGTGGTCAGAGGAGGATGACCCGGAAGAAACGGCCGAGGAACCAGTCGACGCCCGCGAGGAAACCCATCACCGTCACCACGAACACGACGACGACGATGGACGAGTTGACCACCTCGGGCATGGTGGGCCAGGTCACCTTCTTGAGCTCACCCTCCGTCTCGGTCAGGAGGTCCGCCACTTGCGGCTTCTGCTGCCAGCGGTGGATCAGGAGCACCAGCCCGATGAACAGGATCAGCGAGATCAAGAAGGCGCCGCTGACGTCGACGGCGACGATCGGCAGCCGGAGCCCGCCCAACGGTTCGCGCAGGGCCTCCACTCGGGACGAGAGCTGCGTGTGCAGGAAGCTCGATCCGAAGTAGGCGAAGAACACGAGGGACCAGAACGCGAACGCGCGCGCCATGCGGCCCTGTTCTTCCCGTGCTACTGCCATGGTCGTTGGGGGTGGAGGAGGGTGTGAGAGGATGCGCCCAGCCCGGCCGCCCGCCCATCCGGTGAATGCACCGGGTGGGCGGGCGAACTCGGGGCGACTTCGAATCAGGCGAGGATCTTGGTCACGACGCCGGCGCCGACCGTGCGACCGCCTTCGCGGATAGCGAAGCGCAGTTGCTCGTCCATGGCGACCGGGGTGCCCAGCTTGACCTTCAGCTTGACGTTGTCACCGGGCATGACCATCTCGGCGTCGCCCATCAGGTCTGCGGAGCCGGTCACGTCGGTCGTGCGGAAGTAGAACTGGGGGCGGTAGCCGGAGAAGAACGGCGTGTGGCGGCCACCCTCTTCCTTGGTGAGGATGTACACCTCGCACTCGAACTCGGTGTGCGGGGTGATGGAACCCGGCGCAGCGAGCACCATGCCGCGGCGCAGTTGGTTCTTCTCGATACCGCGCACGAGCAGACCGACGTTTTCGCCGGCCTGGCCTTCGTTGAGCGTCTTCTGGAACATCTCGACGCCGGTGCAGGTCGTCTTGAGGATCTCCGGTCCCATGCCGACGATGTCGAGGTTGTCGCCCGTCTTCACCATGCCGCGCTCGATGCGGCCCGTGCCGACCGTGCCGCGACCCTTGATCGAGAACACGTCCTCGATCGGCATCAGGAAGGGCTTGTCGACGTCGCGCGTCGGCTGCGGGATGAACGAGTCGACCGCGTCCATCAGTTCGTGGATCGGCAGGACCGCCGGGTGGTCGATGCCCGCGCCCGAGTCGAGGGCTTCTTGGGCCTTGAGGCCCGAGCCGCGGATGATCGGGGTGTCGTCGCCCGGGAAGTTGTACTTCGAGAGCAGTTCGCGGACTTCCATGTCCACCAGGTCCAGCAGCTCGGCGTCGTCGACCTGGTCGACCTTGTTCATGAACACCACGACCGCGGGCACGTTCACCTGGCGGGCGAGCAGGATGTGCTCGCGCGTCTGGGGCATGGGACCGTCGGCGGCGGAGACCACCAGGATCGCGCCGTCCATCTGGGCGGCACCGGTGATCATGTTCTTGATGTAGTCGGCGTGACCGGGGCAGTCCACGTGGGCGTAGTGGCGCTTGGCGGTCTCGTACTCCACGTGGGTCGTGGAGATCGTGATGCCGCGCGCCTTTTCCTCGGGCGCCTTGTCGATGTTGTCGTAGTTGAGGGCCTTTGCGAGGCCCTTGAGCGCCTGGACCCGGCAGATGACCGACGTGAGCGTCGTCTTGCCGTGGTCGACGTGCCCGATGGTGCCGACGTTGCAGTGCGGCTTCGTCCGTTGGAAGACTTCCTTGGCCATCTGTACGGGTGTGGGTTGGCGCGGGCAACGCCCGCAAGGTCTAGGAGATCGAAGAAGAGGAGGATCAGCGCGCCCACTGGGCCTCGCCCCGCTGCCCATGCATCGGGATCGAAGGCCCGTGCGGACGCACAGGTCGATGGGGGTCGTTCGGGCACAGCCCAAGGGAGCGCAGGGACTGCGCTCGCCCGAGGGCGTGTTCGAACGGCTGTTGGATTTTTGGAAGAGCGGGACTGCGGAACGTGGAGCTGCTGGCGGGACTTGAACCCGCGACCTCTTCCTTACCAAGGAAGTGCTCTACCACTGAGCTACAGCAGCGCGGCCCGCCCATGGCCGTGGCGCACGGGGCGCACGAGCCGCGGGTGGTCTTGGCCGAAGGTCTGGAACACGCAGCCGCCCGCGGTCCGCAGCGCCCGTCCGTCGATCGCCGAGGCGAGCAGACGGGAACCGGCGCAGCGCAGCGCATGGCGCGCGGCATGGGAAGTGGAGCGGGCGATGGGAATCGAACCCACGCGTTCAGCTTGGAAGGCTGACGTTCTACCATTGAACTACGCCCGCAGAGGCCCTCGCGGCGGTGCTTTCCGCGCCCGGCCGGGGTGGCCACGCGGCGGAACCAGCCGCTTGGGATTCGATGCTCGCCGTGTCGGCGGCGGTGACTCGCGCGGCCCTGCGTCGATGCGCGGCCAGGCGCTTTGCTTCCGCGCGGCCCTCTGCTGTCGATCCGCCATCTGCCGTCGATCACGCGCGATCAGCCCTGTGCCGTCGATCACGCGACGGCGGCCCTTCGGGGAACGGCCGCCTGTCGGGCGGACCAGTGTCCCCCTCTCCCACAACGAGCGTCGACGCGGTAGCTGCGGCCCGGACCGGCGACCGAACCCCTGAAGAGCGGTCGGTTGGACCGACAGCCGTGGTCACGGGCGCAGGCCGCGGGCAGTGGCGGTGGGCAGTGGCGGTGGGCGGAGCAGGATTCGAACCTGCGAAGGCTATGCCATCAGATTTACAGTCTGACCCCTTTGGCCGCTCGGGAATCCGCCCGGGTACCGGACGCCTCCCATCGGGACCCCAACGCACGGGCGCCACGCGGGCGACCGAGCGCGTGCGGGCCCCACCGGAGGGCGCGATGCTCGATGCTCTGGAGATCGGTTCCGACGCCCGCGCGCCCACCGCGGCGAACCGCGCGGGCGGGAGGGCTCCCGCTTGCTTCCAGAAACCTTCGTGTTGAGAGGGAGCGGACCAGCGTCGCCGCCGGCGCCCACCCCCGTGGAGGGTGGGACTGAGGGAGCGCCGTCCGGATGTGCAACCGAGCGGCGTGTACAGGGAGGAAGTTGCGTCGCGCCCCGCCCTCCAGCCGGGTCAGCCAGCCCGTGCGGGGAGGCCGTTCGGGCGGTCGGCGAGAGGTGTTTGGAGCCAGCGGCGGGACTCGAACCCGCAACCGCCTGATTACAAATCAGGAGCTCTGCCAATTGAGCCACGCTGGCAGGCCTTCGCGAAGGCGAGGCGCCCAGGAGCTGGTGTTCCAGCCACCGGATGGGCGCCGCATCTTCCCGACGGTTGGCCCCGCCGCGAACGACCTTCACCCTGGGGGCCGCACCCGTCCGAGGACAGGGGGCCCGACGGATTCGGGACGGGCTTCGCGCCGGGCATCGGCCGTTCGGCTGGGGGGCCGGCGGCGATGGGGAGCGGAGAGGATACGGTTGGCGCCCCGGGATGCAACGGGTCAGCGGAGATTTTCTCGCCGGCCCCGAGTTTGGGGGCCTTAGGGGGCCCTCATCCGGCCAGGCTACAGCCCCTCGACCTCGGCGCACCAAGCCGCGAACGCCGCCCGAGTGTGCGCGAGGTGGTCCCCGGCGAACTTCTCGAGGAACGCACCCGCCAGCTCGAGGGCGGCCACCGCCTCCCCCACCACGCTGGCCGCCGGCACCGAGGTGACGTCCGAGCGCTGGTACGTCGCGCGCACCGCGTCGCCGCTCGCGAAGTCCACACTTTCCACCCCGCGCCGCAGGGTGGGGATCGGTTTCATCGCGACACGCGCCACCAGCGGTTCACCCGTGCTCATGCCGCCTTCGAGGCCTCCCGCGCGGTTCGATGCGCGTCGCAGTCGGCCGTAGCGCCAGGGGTGCGGGAGCGGCGGCGCCTTGTCGGCGAGCACGATCGGATCGTGGACCGCCGAGCCGGGCCGACGCGCCGCTTCGAAGCCGAGGCCGAACTCCACACCCTTCATGGCCGGGATGGAGAGCAGTGCGCCGCCCAGCCGCGCGGTGAGGCGCTCGCTCGGATTTGCGTAGCCGCCGAGGCCCGGTGGCAGGCCGAGCACCTGCAACTCGAACACCCCGCCGAGGCTGTCGCGCTCCTCCATGGCCCGATCCACGGCCGCGCGGAATCCCGCTTCCGCATCGGGATCCACGCATTGGAACGCGCTTAGCCCACGCAGTTCGCCGCGTCGCGCGCCGGCCGCATCGAACGCGTCGGCGCGCGCGCGGACACCGCCGAGTTCCACCACGTGCGCGAAGATCTCCACACCGAACGCCTCGAGGAGTTGCCGCGCCGCGCTGCCGAGGGCCACGCGCATCGCGGTCTCGCGCGCACTCGCGCGTTCGAGCACCGCGCGCGGATCCCGCTGCCCCAGCTTCTGGCAACCGGCCAGATCCGCGTGGCCCGGCCGCGCGTTGCCCGGCACGGGAAGGCTTTCGATCGACGCGTCGCGGTTGGCGAGGGAGAGTGCGAGCGGCGCGCCCAAAGTCAGCCCCGCGCGGATGCCGCCGAGCACCTCCACACGGTCCCGCTCGATCGTCTGGCGCGCGCTGCGGCCGTAACCGCCCTGCCGCCGGGCCAGCTCGGCATCGATGCGTTCGAGCGAAAGTTCGAGTCCCGCCGGCAGACCCTCCAGGATGCCGACCAGGCGCGGGCCGTGGGACTCCCCCGCCGTGGTGTACCTGAGACCCTTCAACCCCTTCGTTTCGCTCCGCGGCGCCCCATGCACGGATTCTAGGCGCGGGCGGGGCCCGTTGCGAAGTCGCGTCGGCGCGGCTCCGCAACGGGCCGCGATTCAGTCGGCGGCCGCGGTGCGCGCCACACCCACCGAAACCTCCAGCGTGCCGGCGAGGGATGTCTCCATGGAACCGGAGGACTCCCCGCGCGTGAAGGTGGAACTCTGCTCGACCTGGGCTTCGAGTTTGGCCTCGAAGGACACGACGCGTCGCTCGGCAAGGTGGAAGAGCAGTTCGCCCTTCACCTCGGCGGCGATCTCGGTGTTGCTCTCGCCTCCGCCCATCTGGTTGGTGCGGCTGGCGTTGCCTTCGCCTTCGATCGCAATGCGGGCGATACCCTCTTCGACGGCGACGAGTTTGCCCTCGAGTTCCCACTCGAGACCCGCGAACATCTCCGCGCTCTGCCGCATGCCGCGGCCGCCGCGACCTCCCCGTCCGCCGCGGCCCCGGCCCTCACCGCCCTCCGCTTGGGCGCGCGCGGGCGGCGCGAACAGCGTCCGCGACATCCGCAGGCCCAGGGCTTCTTCGAGCGCCTCCCCGCGCACTTCGAACGTGCCCTCCACGTCGACCTCGCCGCCGGGGAGCAGTCCCTCGAGCGGGTGCAGGACCGTGAGTGTGTCGAGCTGCTCCTGGGGCAGATCGGAGCCCTCCACCGCGGTCGCCGTGACTTCCTCACCCTCCACCGTCAACCGCACGACGGCTTCGTCGAAGGGCGATTCCATGTCGACGGCCCCATCGCGCCCGCCGCGGCTGCCCGCCACCTCGCCAAACGTGCGCAGCAGCGCCGTCGGGCGGTTGTCCTCGACGGCCTCGAGCTTGTCGGTCCACGTGGCGCTCCAGGAGTCGGACGAGCCGGCGCCGGTGGTCGGCGCTTCCATGACTTCGCCGTCGCGCTCGACGCGACTGGCGAGCAGCTCCATCGTCGAACTGCTCTCCATGAGCACCTCGATCGCGGCACCCGCCTTGTACTCGCTGGCGAGCAGATGCCCGGCGGGGTTGCGGGGCGCGGCGAGGGCGCCGGCGACCAGGATCAGGGGAGCGCCGAGAACGGCGATGCGCGTGGTTCGGGAGATCGACATGGGGAGGTTCCTAGGGGACCGGGAGCGGGGCAGACGGCCAAGGCGCGCGGCCTTTGGCCGCGGACGCCAGCCTAGCCCCAAGCTGCAACCGACCGGAGTCGGCGCGGTTCCGCGGGCCGCGCCGCAGGGACCGAAGGTCGGCGTCAAAGGGCCTCGAAGGCCGCGACGTCGTCGAAAGAAACGTCGACGTCGCGCTGGCCGAGGCGCACGCGCAGGCGGCGGCGGGTGCGGTCCACCTGCAAAACCGGGCAGCGGCGGCCGTAGCGCGGCAACCAGACGGGCGAACCCTTCGCCAGGCGCGCCAGGAAACTCTCCCGGTAGTCGGAAAGCCGCGCGGCCCCCACGGCGGCGCCGAGCGCCGCCACCGGCTCCGCGAGGGCCTGCCGCTGGGGTTGGGATACCTGGTCGAGCAGGTTCGCGAGCCGCTCGAGGGCGCCAGCGGAGGGAGCGAGGCGCCGCTCCAGCTCGCCCTCGAGTTCGGCCGCCAGTTCGCCGCGGCGGCGCTCCAACTCCGCTTCGCCGTGCTCCAGGATCCGCTGGCGTTCGACCACCTGGGAGAGGCGTTCGTCCGCGTCGGCCCGCGCGCGCTCGGCGGCCAGCCGCGCTTCGCCCAGATCGCGGATCAGCGCCGCCGCGCGGTCGTCCTGGCGCACCATGCGTTGGCGCGCGCGCTGGACGAGCGCGGCGGGCAGCCCGAGCCGGAGTGCGATGTCGAGGGCCTGGCTCGCACCGGGTGTGCCCACGAGGAGACGGTACGTCGGAGCGAGGCGCTCGAAGTCGAACTCCACACTCGCGTTCTCGACGCGGGCGTGGCGCCACGCGTATTCGACCAGGCTGGCCAAGTGCGTGGTGGCAAGTGTCGGCACGCGGCGCTCCAGGAGATGCTCGAGCAGCGACTCGCCGAGCGCCGCGCCCTCTTCGGGATCCGTCGCGCCGCCCACTTCGTCGAGCAGGAGCAACACGTCGCGGCCGGCGCGTTTCAGCCCGGCGGCGATGCGCGCCACGTGGGATGCGAACGTGGAGAGGCTCTGCTCGACCTCCTGCTCGTCGCCGATGTCCGCGGCGACGGCGCGGTAGAGCGGCACGGTGCTGCCCGCGTCGGCCAGGATCGGCAGGCCCGAACTCGCGAGCAGCACACACACCCCGGCGGTCTTGAGCACGAGCGTCTTGCCGCCGGTGTTCGGCCCCGTGATCAACAGTTGGTCGAAACTTCCTCCGAGGCGCAGGTCGAGGGGCACACAGCGCGGAATGCGCCCCGCGCGCTCCTGTTCGACGAGCAGCGGGTGTCTTGCGCCGCGCAGCACGAGCTCGTCGGCCGCCCCCGACATGCCCGGCAACAGCGGAGCACGCCCGCCGTAGGCCCGCGCCATGTCGCGGCCGACCAAGCCGAGCTCGAAGTCGGCCAGCGCGGCCGCGGCGGTCTCGATCGCGCTGCGTTTGGCTAGCACCGCGCGGGTCCACTGCACGAACAGGCGGCTCGACTCGCGGGCCTCGTCGGCGCGCAGCTCGACCATGCGGTTGCCGAGGTCGGCGAACTCGCGCGGTTCCACGTAGAGAGTCTCGCCACTCGCCGAGCGGTCGAGCACCGCGCCGGGCACCTGCCCCAAGTGCGTGGACTTGATCGCGAGCACCCAACGCCCGTGGCGCTGGTGCACCTGACCCACGTGCCCGTCCGAGAGCGCCGTGCGGGCGCTGGGTCGATGGGCCAACTCCTTCAGCGCCGATTCGAGCTGCCGCGTCAACACGCGCAGTTCCGCGCGCAGGCGCCCGAGCACGGGCGACGCCTCGTCCCGCGGCGCACCGGCGCCGTCGAGGCCGGCTTCGAGTTCGGAACGAAGGGCGCTCAGGTCGGGCAGGCGTTGGCCCAGCCGGCCGTTGAAGGGCAGTTGCGCGCGGCGTTCGCCCAGCCATTCGCGCAGGGCGGCGGAGCAGCGCAGGAAGCCCGCGATCGCTACCAGTTCCTCACCCAGGAGCGCCCGCGATTCCTCCGCCGCGCGCGCCAGGCGGCCCGGCGCGTCGCAGAGCCCGCCGAGCGGCGGTTCGCCGAGGTCCGAACCGGCCGTCTCCCACTCGAGCAGTCGTTCGATCGCGGCACGCGCCTCCGCCTCGGGAAGCGGCACTCGCAGTTCGAGCGCGCGTCGCCCCAGCGCCGAGCGCGCGAACGGCCGGAACAGCGCCAATACGGCGCTCCAGTCGAGCACCTCGCAGGAAAACTCCGCGAGACGCGCGGCGCGCGCCCGGGCGTCCTCCTCGGCGCGGGTCAACGCGGCGCGGGACGACACACGAAGAGCTCCACGGAATAGGGATCGCCGAAGGACGAGCTGATGGTGACCGCGCCGAGGCGCTCGTGCGCGAAGTGGCCGTCCTCGAGCAACATCGCGCGGTAGTTGGCCATGAAGTTGCGGCCCGGGCGCCGGCGCAAGTCGATGGGCTCGGTGGTGAAGATCATGTCGAAGCGGCGCGCGAACTCCAGCAGTTGGTCCTTCGACCAGTTCGGGTCGATGGAGCTCCACGTCACGTCGAAATCCGGCTCACCGCCGGGTCGGTAGGTCGAACTGTCGCGCAGGAACCGAGCTTGGCTGCCGCCGCGTTCCAAGAGGCCAAGGTGCACGGCGGCCGGCGAGAGTTCGCTGCTGCCGCCGATCCAGGCCACACGGCCATCGGGCCCCGCGGCCGCGGCGACGAGGTCGAGCACGGCGTCGAACTCCGCGCGCGCGAGGCCTGCCGTGGGCAGCGCGCGCCCCGGCGACAGATCGAGCTTCTGGCGATGGTAGGTGTCGAGCACCGCCGCATTCGCGTCCGTGCGCACACCGATCCAGTCGCAGTAAGGAGCCGCCAACGGCTGTGCGACGAGCGGCGCCAGCAACAGCAGCGCGACCAGACCTCCGCCCGTCGCAGCCCCGCGCCACGGCAGCGCCAACACCAGCGTCGACAGGCCGAGCGCCGCCAACGGCCAAGCGCCGAGCGCGACGGCCAGCAGGAATCGATCGAGGAAGAACTCGTGCTCGCCGATCGCCAACGCGCTGACCGCCAGCACGGCGAGGGCCGCCCGGGCTGCGCGGCTGCCCGCCCGCGGCAGTGCGGCGAGCAGCCCGACGAGCAGCAGCAGGAGCGCCACCGGGCCCGCGGCCAGGAACGTGCCCAACTCCCAAAGTCGCACGCCGACTGGGGTGTAGTTGCCCCCGCGGTTGCCGTCGAGGAAACTCCAGAACGCGTTCCAGTGGCTGGTTCCGAGCTCGAGCCCGCCGGGCCAGGGCCAGACGAACCACCACGCGAAGCTCGCGAGCGGCACGAGGGCCAACCAGCCCAAACGCACGAGCCACGCTCGGCCAGCGCCGCGGCGAAGGGCTGCGGCGCCCTCGAACACGAGGTCGAGGAACAGGCCCGCGCCGAGCAGCAGGCCGTAGTTGAACTTGGTGAAGACCGCGAGCGCGATCAGCGCGCCCGCGACGATCTCGCGCCGTCGCTCCCCGTCGCGCCGGACCCAGGCCCCGAGGGCGAGCGTCCCGACAAGGAACGACGGCGCTTCGAGGAACAGCGCGCCGCTGAACGCCAACAGGAGCGGCGACGTGGCACCGAGCGCCACCAGGGTCGTCGGCACGACCCAACGCCGCGCCGCGCGATCGCCCGGGCGTGCCGTGCGGCGCTCCAGTCCGAGGCCCAGCCACCACAGGGCGACGAGGCAGAGGGGCCAGAGGGCGCGGCTCGCGACGCGCGCGACTTCTTCCTCCACACCGAACAGCGCCTGCGCCGCGCCGAGCCAGAGCGGAAACACGAACGGGTACTGCTGGCAACCGACCGCGAGCTGCGCCACCTCGACCGCGTCGCCCGCGCGCATCGCCAACGCCATGCGCGCCGCGGGCAGGCCGGCGTGCATCGACTCGTCCCACCCCATGGCGTGGTCCCGCGAGACCCCGACGACCCAGGGAAGGGCGACGAGCAGCAGCAAAAGGGGCACCCACCCGAGACCCCGCGCCCTGGTGCGCAGCGGATCCTGGGTCGCGGGGGCCTCCATGGGCCGCGGATTCTAGACGTCCCGGCGCCCGGCCCGCGCCGGCGCTGCACTGGCCGCTGCAACGGGCGCTGCATCGGTCGCTGCAACCGGGAGGCGTCGGGGGTGGTCTAGGGCGGGCGGTGGGGGCCCTCCAACCAATCGTCAGGTGGGTGGGAGCGGCGCGCGCCCCGGAGCCCCCGCGCCCTACACTCCCCTGGCGCAGCCCGTCTCCCCTCGGCCGCGCGCCTGAACCCATTCCCGTCCCCCGCCGGCCCAGCCGGCCCATCCGCCCAAGGTCCCATGGCCGAGCCGTCCCAGCCCAACCCCATCCCCCACAACCACGGCCGCATCGAAACCCGCGCCATCCACGCGGGCCAGGTCGCGAATCCGGAAAACGGCGCGCTGATGACGCCGGTCTACTTCAACAGCACCTACCAGCAGGACGCTCCCGGGGTGCCGCGCCTCGGGTACGAGTACTCGCGCACCACGAATCCCACGCGCACGGCGCTCGAACTCAACCTGGCCTCCCTCGAATCGGGTGCCTGGGGGCTGTGCTTCGCGTCGGGTCTCGCGGCCATCGCGACGCTGCTCCAGCGTCTGCGCCCCGGGGACCGTGTGGTGGCCGGCAACGACCTCTACGGCGGCACACACCGCCTGTTCCTCAAGTGCTTCGCGCACTTCGGCCTCGAGTTCGAGTTCGTCGACACGAGCGACCCAGCGGCGGTCGAGCGCGCGCTCGCGAAGCGCACCGCCTACCTCTACCTCGAGACCCCCACCAACCCGCTGCTCAAGCTGGCGGACATCGCTGCGTGCGCCAAGTTGGCCAAGGCGAAGGGAGCGCGCTGCGTCGTCGACAACACATTCGCGACGCCGTACCTGCAGCGCCCGCTCGAGTTGGGCGCGGATGTCGTGATCCACTCGTTGACGAAGTACCTGGGTGGGCACTCGGACGTCGTCGGCGGTGCGCTGATCGGCAACGACCTCAAACTGCGCGAGGAACTGGCGTTCCACCAGAACGCGGTCGGCGCGCAGTTCGGCCCCATGGACGCGTTCTTGGTGCTGCGCGGCATCAAGACGCTGCACGTGCGGATGGAGCGCCACTCGTCGAACGCGATGGCCGTGGCGCGGCACTTGGAAGCGTCCGACCTCGTGCAGCGTGTGGTGTATCCGGGGCTCGCCTCGCACCCCCAAGCGGCGCTGGCGAAGAGCCAGATGAGCATGGGCGGCGGCATGCTGTCCTTCGAGTTGGTCGGCGGTGTGGACGCCGGCGTGGCCTTCTCCAGCGCCACGCGGGTCTTCACCTTGGCCGAGTCCCTGGGCGGAGTGGAATCCCTCGTCGAGGTACCGCCGATCATGACCCACGCGGCGATTCCGGCCGAAACCCGTCGCGCGGCGGGCCTGTCGGACGGCCTCGTGCGCCTCTCCGTCGGCATCGAGCACGTCGACGACCTGATCGAAGACGTGGAGCGCGGACTGGCGGCGGCCAAGAAGGTCAGCGGCGCCGCGGCGCGCCGCTGAAAAACGTCCCGGGTCGCATCCCGCTCGCCGCGCCCCCACGGGGGCGGCGAATGGGATGGCGGGGCCCTAGAACGGGCTGCCCGGCCGCCGCGGCGGCGGCTGGGGCGGTTGGGGCGGCGGCTGGGGAGCCGCCGTCCGCACCGGTTCCGCGGGCAGGGGCGCCGGGCCGTCGCAGACCCGGGCGCGCATGGTGCGGCCCACTTTGAACTTCACGACCCGTTTGCCGGGCACTTCGACGCGCTCGAGGGTGCGCGGGTTCTGGGCCTGGCGCGCGGCGCGCTCCTTGACCTCGAACACTCCGAACTCGCGGAACTCGATGCGCTGGCCCTTCGACAGCTCGACCACGATCTCGTCCAGGAAGTGTTGCACCACATCCCGAACGACCGCCTTGGTCTGGCCCGTGCGATCCGCGATGCGGTTCACCAGGTCCTTCTTTGTGGTGGTGCGAACTTCCGAATCGCTCATGGCGAGCCGAGGTGCCGGGAGGCGAGTACCAGGGGGGTAGCGGACGACGTGGGCCCGGGGGCGAAGCGCCCGTCGCAACCCCGTGCGCAGGATTGGAGCCGCGCGCTATCTCCCGGTCAAGCAAGGCCTTGCGCGCGCTGACGGGCGCCCGCCGCCCGCGCGCCCCAGGGCGTTTGCACTCAGCCCCGCGGCGGCGCCGGTTCTTCCAGCACGAAGGTCACCGGCCCGTCCCCGACCAGCTCGACTTCCATCGCCGCACCGAATCGACCGGTCTCCACGGGGATCCCGAGCGCCGCCAGGGCCATGCAGAAGCGGCGGTAGAGGACCTCGGCCTCCGCGGGGGCCATGGCCCGGTCGAATGAGGGCCGCCGGCCCCGCCGACCGTCGGCGGCCAGCGTGAACTGGCTGACCACGAGCGCCCCCGCCCCGACCTCGGCCGCGGCTAGGTTCATGCGCCCGGCGGCGTCGGCGAAAAAGCGCAGGCCCCCGACCCGCTCCGCCAGTCGGTCCGCATGGGCGCCCTCGTCCCCCACCAGCACTCCCAGCAGCACCACCATGCCCGGTCCGGTGCGCCCCACGACCTCGCCCGCCACTCGCACCTCGGCGCGCGCGACGCGCTGGACCACCGCCATCACGGGCGTTCCGCGGCCGTCGTGCGCCGGCCGCGTTCCAGTTGCGCCAACTCGACCCGGGCCCGCAGGGCGACCAGGACCGCGGCCGGATCGAACTCGCCCTCCTGGGCGGAAAGGCGCTCGAGGAGCGCGACCCAAGCCCTGCGCGCGGCGATCGGTTCGCCGCGGCGGCGGCCGTGCAGCAGCGCTTCGTAGAGGAGGGGCAAGGGATCCGAGGGATCCAACTGGGCCGCCCGCCGCGCGGCCAAGAGAGCCCCCTCGAGGTCGCGCCGGCCCTCGAGCGCTGCGGCGCGCAACAACTCGAGCCGTGCGCCCCGTTTGCCCTCGTAGGGCCCGAGCGACTCCAATCGCTCGAGCGCAGCCCCGGCCTGGTCCAGGCCGAGTTCGAGCCCGGCGGCCTCCAACTGCGCGTCCGCGCGCTGCGCGGGCGACAGCCGCGGATCGCGGCCGCTGCGCTCGAGCCACGCGTCGAGCGCCACCAGCGCCTCGCGCTCCTCGCCCTGCGCGGCGAGCACGCGCGCTTCGAGGCGCCGGGCCCGCAAGAAGCCGGGGCGCGTCGCAAACACCCGCCCGAGCGCCTGGCGCGCTTCCCCGAGGCGCCCGAGGGCGAAGAGCACGTGCGCGTGGCCGTAGTGCACCGCGGCGTCCGCGTCGTCCTTCCCCGCCGCCATCTGCACCAGGTAGAGGGCCGCGAGCAAGTCGTCCTCGACGCGCGCGGCCAAGAGCAGGGACCGGGCGTCGCCGACGCGCTCGGCCCGGGCCCGGTACGCGCGGCGCGCACGTTCGTTCGCCGTGCCCTCGCCGGGCGGAAAGTCCTCTGGAACCTCGCCGCGCTCCAAGAGACGCAGCTCCACGTCCTGCAGACGCGCCGCGAGGTCGAAGTCGCCTGGATGCCGGAGCAGGCCCTCGGTCAGGATCCGATGGGCCTCGGCCCAGTCGCCCGCCCGTTCGCGCTCGCCGCTCGCGACCAGCGTTGCACCCGAGTCCGTCAGCGGCTCCGCGCTCCAATCCGGCGCGCTGGGGCCGCGGCAGGCCAGCGACAGCGCGAAGACGATCGGCGCGGCGAGTGACGCGCGCCGGCGCTCCGGTCGGATCACGGCTGGGCCGGGCGCAGCCCCTGGACCACGTGCTCCGAGGCGCCACTGCCCTGGTCTGCGCGCTGCGCGTCGAACCACGACACGTCGCCCTTGGCGCGCAGCGTGACAGGCACCTCGTCGAGGCGCTCCACGATCACCACGCGGTCGGTCGCGTAGACCTCCCACTTGTCGAGTTGCACACGCAGGGTGGTGGCGCCCGGCGCGGAGCGCTCCCAGACCTGGCGGAGCCCGCCTTCCACCGCCTCGGAGCGGTAGCGGAACTGGTCGGGATCCTGCGTCGCGGCCACGTGCAGCAAGAGGCCGTTCGGGCCCTCGATCTCGACGGATCGCGCGACGAGCCAGCCCTCTTCCACGAAGCGGGTGGTCCAGGGCAGGGGGGCGCTCGGCGCGGCGGGGGTTGCGGACTCGGGGCCCGTGCCCTCCGGCGTCTTGCAGGCGGCGAGCGACACCAGGGCGTAGAGCGAAGCGCCGCCCAAGGGCCGGAGGATGCGGAGGGAGAGTTCCATGGCGGAAAGGCAAGTCTGACAGCGCCGCCGCCCGCCACCAAGGCCGCCGCGGACCCGGGTCGGCCCGCGGGGCCGGGCCCGGGATCAGGCGCTCCGAAGATCAGCGCAGTCCACAGGCCCGCCGGGCCCGTTCGGTGACCGCCGCGGCCCGGGCGCGGGCCTTCTCCGCACCGCGCGCCAGGATGCGGTCCACCTCGGCCGGATCCGCGAGCAACTCGTCGCGGCGGGCCCGGGCGGGGGCGAAGTGCTCGTCCATGGCCGCCACGAGGCGCTGTTTGAGGTGGCCGTAGCCGGGCGCGCCGGCGCCGCCCTCGCGCACCCGGCGCTGCCAGTCGGCGAGCTCCTCCGGCTCGAGGAACAGAGCGAGGAAGTCCATCAGCAGCACCGACGCGGGGTCCTTGGGCTCCTCCGGCGGCCGGCTGTCCGTCGGAATGCGGCCGACCGCCTTCGCCAGGCCCTTGCCGGACTCGAAGATCCAGACGGCGTTGCCGTAGCTCTTGCTCATCTTCTGGCCGTCGAGACCGGGCACCTTCTGGAAGCGCTCGACCGCGGGCAGGCGGCACTCGGGACGGTGGAACACCTCCCCGTACTTGCCGTTGAAGTAGCCGGCCATGTCCTGCGCCATCTCGACGTGTTGCACCTGGTCCTTGCCGACGGGAACCAAATCGGAGTCGTAGGCCAGGATGTCCGCCGCCATCAGGATCGGGTACGTGAAGAGCCCGACGCTGGGTTTGATGCCGTGGGCCAACTTGTCCTTGTAGGAGTGGGCGCGCTCCAAGAGCCCCATGCCCGTGACGCAGGCCAACAGCCACGCCAGCTCGGTGACTTCCGGCACGTCGCTCTGGCGGAAGAGGCACGCGCGCTCGGGGTCGAGCCCGAGCGCCAAGTAGGTGACGGCCACGTCGCGCACCGACTCGCGCAGCGTTTCGGGACCCTCGGACGTGGTGAGCGCGTGGTAGTCGGCGATGAAGTAGAAGTGCGTGCCGGGCTCGAGGGTGGCGGCCACGTGTTGGCGCAGGGCGCCGAAGTAGTTGCCGAGGTGCGGGCGGCCGCTCGGCTGGATGCCGCTGAGGAAGGTCGTCATGGGAGCCTTGGGCTGGCGATTGGGCCCAAGATGGTACGCAGGTGCGGGGCGGACGGCCGTGAGAAAGCGGAGCTCCCCGCGTCCCGCGCGTCGGCGCCGCGACGCGTTCGACCGTCCCGCGGCGACCCCTGCGCGGAACGGAAATGGCGGCGGAAGTGGGCGCGCGCTTGTCTCCGGGGCCCTGCTCCCCTACACCTCTTGCCCGTGGGAGCACGTGCAACGAGGGGCGCCAGGACCGCCCGCCTGGTGGTCCTCGTGTGGGCGCTCGCCGCCCTCGCCGCGGGCTGCGTGGCGCCGGGCGCCGACGTGCACCTGGCGCCGCTCTACACCCGGTCCACGGGGCCGGACCGATTGGTGCGCACCGAGGCCCTCGGCGGCGCCTACGTCTCGGAGCGCGGCCTGTGGGACGAAGCTGTGCGTTCGCGCGCCCTGCGCCCGCTGTTTGGCTGGCAGGACCAGCGGTACACCGCGGGCATCGAGGGCTCGCGCACCGATTTCCTGCCGCCCTTCGGGTACCGCGAGCGCGACGGCGACCACGTGACGTCGGTCTTCTTCCCGTTCTACTACTGGCGTTCGCGGCCGGGGCCAGAACCCGGGACGGGCCGCGAGTACGACCTCGTCTCCCTGCCCGGCTGGATCTGGTCGAAGAACGCGCGCGGCAAGTCCAAGTTGGGCTGGTTCCCCTTCTGGGGCGACCTGGACGGCTTCCTGACCTGGGACAACGTCCGCTTCGTCCTGTTCCCGCTCTACACGCGCACCCAGCGCGGGGATTCGATCGGGCACCACGTGTTGTTCCCGATCTTCGCGTGGACCTCGGACGGCCGTTCCGAGGAGCGCACCTGGCGTGTGTTCCCGCTGGCCGGCGTTTCGAAGAAGCCCGGCCGCTACGAGCGCCACTTCTACCTCTGGCCCATCGTGCACTGGCATCGAAACCACCTGCACCGCGAGCCCGAGCGCCAGGAGACGAAGTGGATGGTGTGGCCGCTGCTCGGCCGCACGAAGGTCGCGAGTTACCGCGCGTGGACGGTGTTGTGGCCCTTCTTCGGGTACGCGTACGACCGCGAGAGTGGCTTCTGGGCTTGGGACGGGCCGTGGTTCCTCGTGCGACTGCAGGGCGGCGGACGCGATCCGCTCGCCGAGGAGCGCACGCGCCTCTGGCCCCTCTATTCGCACTTCAAGGGCGACGGGCTCGAGGAGCAGAGTTACGCGTGGCCGATCGTGCGTGTGCGTCAGGAGACGGTGCCGGACTTCGAGCGCGCCAGCTTCTACGTGTTGCCCTTCTGGCAGGCGTTCGACCTCACGCGGCTGGAAACCGGTTCGGAGGAGTCGTACCGCAAGCTCTGGCCCCTCTACCAGAGCTACAGTGCCGGCGACCGAAGCCGCACGGCCTTCCCCGCCCTCAATCCGTTCCAGCGGCTGCCGCTGCTCGAGTTCCACTACGCGTGGCTCTGGGAGCTCTATACTCGCGAAACCGACGGCCCGCGCACGGCCCAGCGCACGTGGGCCGGACTGTGGCGCGCCGAGTCGCAGGGGGACGAGCACCGCACCAGCGTCGCGGGGCTCTGGAGTCGGCGCAGCTACGGGCCCGCCGAGGCGCGGGTCGCCGAGACCTCGCTGTTCTTCGGCCTGGTGCGCTGGCGCAGCGGTCCGGCCGAGTCGCGTCCAGGCCTGCTCGCCCCCGCGCTGCCCGGACCGGGCTGGCCCGCCCTCTGGAACGACGACCCGCTCGCCGACGAGCCCGAGGCACCGCTGTTCGGCGGTTCGAAGCCGTGAGCGGGACCATTCGCCCTTTTCGCCCAGGTCGGGGAGCCCTGTCGTTCCGCAGCGACGACAAAGGCGAATGCCCCCTTCTCCGCTGGTAGCATCGCCGCCCAGCGATCCCCTCGCCGTCCGAGTCCCCACGTGCTGAAGTCCTTCCTCACCACCTGCCGGCAGTTTGGAGTGCAACTCGAACTGCTGTTCGAGGCAGTCGTCCGCCTGCCCAGCGCGTGGAAGCGCCGGGCGATGGTCGCGGACCAGCTCTACGTGGGCGGCGTGCAGGTGGTGCACGTGGTCCTGCTCGTGGGCCTCTTCGCGGGCATGATCCTCGCGCTGCAGTCCGGCCTGTACCTCGCCCAGTTGGGCCAACAGGACCAGATCGGCACGCTGGTGGCGCTTTCCATGGCCCGCGAGATGGGCCCGTTCATCACCGGCATCATCTTGGCGGCGACGGCCGGCAGCGCGCTGGCGGCCGAGCTCGGCACCATGTCGGTGTCCGACGAGTTGGCCGCGCTCGAGGTGCTCTCGGTGGACCGCGTCGATTTCCTGGTGCTGCCCCGGCTGGTGGCCCTGGCGATCGCTTGCCCGCTGCTGACCGTGCTGTGCGATCTGATCGGCGTCGCCGGCGGCGGACTGGTGGCGAGCGCGCAACTCAGCGTGGAGCTCGAGCTCTACTTCAAGACCGCGGTGGAGGCCCTGCAGGACCCCGGCCTCTTGATCCCGCTGCCCAAGGACGTCTACGCGGGTCTGCTGAAGTCGTTCGTGTTCGGGATCCTGATCGCGGTGATCTCGTGCTCGGCCGGGATGCACGCCCGCGGCGGCGCGCTCGGCGTGGGACAGGCGACGCGCCAGGCGGTGCGCGACTCCATCATCGCGATCATCGTGTCGAACTACTTCCTCACCTGGCTCTTGTACCAGGCCTGATCGCCATGGAAACCCGTACGGAGACGGTCGACCGTTCCGCCCCGGCGGCCGAACGCGACGTGGTGATCCGCTTCGAGAACGTCAGCAAGCGGTTCGGCTCGAAGGTCGTGCTGGACGGGTTGAACCTCGAAGTGTTCCGCGGCGAGACCCTCGTCATCATGGGTCCGTCGGGCACGGGCAAGTCGGTGACCTTGCGCCACGTGATCGGCTTGATGAAGCCCGATTCGGGTCGTGTGACCGTCGAGGGGCACGACATGGGCAAGATCCGGCCGAAGGAGCTCGCCGAGCTGCGCCGCAACATGGGTTATCTGTTCCAGGACGCGGCCCTGATCAACTGGCTCAACGTGCGCGACAACGTGGCCCTGCCGCTGCGCGAGAATACGGACATGGAGGAAGACGAGATCCTCCAGCGCGTCGAGGCCAAGCTCGATCTCGTGCACCTGCCGGACATCCTCGACAAGATGCCCTCGGAACTGTCCGGCGGCATGCGCAAGCGCGTGGGGCTCGCGCGCGCCTTGATCACGGAGCCCAAGCTGATCCTCTACGACGAGCCCAACGCCGGACTCGACCCTGAGATTTCGGCTTCGATCAACGCACTGATCCGCGACATCCAGAAACAACTCGAGATCACCTCCGTGGTGATCACCCACCTCCTTAGCTGCGTGCGCACCGTGGCGAATCGGGTGGTGCTGCTCGAGAAGGGCAAGGTCGTGCTCGAAGGCAAGAAGGACGAGTTCTTGGCCAGCAAACACCCTCGCCTGCTCCAATTCCTCGGCGATTCCGACGATTAGCGATGACCAGCCAACGCCAACTCCTGCTCGGGATGTTCCTGCTCATCGCCCTCTCGGTGTTGGGCTTCTACACGCTCTTCCTCAGCGACGTGAAGCTCTTCGGCGACTCGACGCGGCTCGTCGTGCACTTCCCGGCGGCCAAGGGCCTGCGCGAGGGCGACAGCGTGCAGCTCGCCGGCATGCGCATCGGCCGGGTGCGCTCCTTGACCTACGATCCCGCCGCGGCCGACGACCGGCGCATCACCGTCACGCTTCTGCTCGACAACGAGGTCGAGTTGCGCGAGACCTACTCGATCGTCATCCGCGACGCGACGCTGCTCGGCGGGCGTGTGGTCGCGATCGAACCCGGGCCCCAGGGCAGCGCCGTCCTGGATCCCGCGCGCTTCGACGATCTGGTGGGGACGATCCAGGGCGATCCCTTTGCGGTGCTGGAGGACGTGGGCGAACTGTTCGAGCGCAACGGCGATCGCATCGACAGCCTGTTCGAGGACCTCTCCGCCACCGTCGCCGAGCTGCGCGAGGGCGGCGCGGCCTCGGACTTGAACCAGGCGCTCGACGACTTGGCGCGGGCGGCGGACAACGTCGCCGTGGTCAGCGACGACCTGCGCGCCGGAAAGGGCGCCCTTGGGGCCCTCCTGAGCGAAGAATCGACCGAGCTCTACGACACGTGGCTCGGAGCCGGCCGCGAAGTCGAGAACACCGCGCGATCCGCCCGGGAAGGCGACGGCCTGCTGCCGCGGCTCTTCAACGATCCCGAGTTGGCCGAAGAGGTGCGCCGCGCGATCAACCGGGCGGAGACGGCGTTCGACGGCGTCGCCGAGTTCACGACTTCCGTGCGCGAGGGCGAGGGATTGGTGCCGCGCTTGATCAACGACGCCGAACTGGCGCAGAAGTTCGAGACCATCGTCGACGACGTGGGCGGGTTCACCGCGTCGCTCTCGAACGAAGAGGGCACCTTGCAGCGCCTCTTCAGCAGCGACGAGATCTACACCAGCATCAACCAGATCAGCGCCGATCTGGCGCAGGTCTCGTCCCAACTGGCCGAGGGCCGCGGCACCCTGGGCCGCATCATCATGGAAGAGGGTCTCTACACGGAGATCGAGCTGGCCATGAAGACCCTGAACCGCACGCTCGAGGACCTGCGCGAAGCCGCGCCGGTCAGCACGTTCACGTCGCTCCTCTTCAGCGCGTTCTGACCGGTCCGGTTTACGGTCGCCGCTCGGGCATCAAACGCTCGATCCACTTCCCCACCGCGTCGGCCTCGACGTTGAGCCGCTGGCCCACCCGGGCAGCGCCGAGGGAGGTTTGCTCGAGCGTGACCGGGATCAACGCGACCCAGAAGCGCCGCCCGCGTGGCTCCACGACGGTGAGGCTCACACCGTCGAGCGTGACCGAGCCCTTCTCGACCAGGTAGCGTTCGAGTCCCGGGTCGACCTCGACGCCGAAGCGCACCCCGCCGTCGCCGGAATCCTCGAGATAGGCGACCGCCGCGCCCCCGTCCACGTGGCCGCTGACGAGGTGCCCCCCCAGGCGGTCCCCGAGGCGCAGGGACCGTTCCAGGTTGACCGGGCGTCCGGGCGCCAGTTCCCGGAACCAGGTGCGATCGATGGTCTCCTTCGAAAGGTCGAAGCAAAGCTCCCCATCCCCCCCGTAGGCCGCCACGGTCAGGCAGGTCCCGCTGACCGCGATGCTGTCCCCCAGGGCGGAATCGAAGTCGGGCCCGGGCCGCGGCAGGACCAGGCGGGCCCCCGTGCCCCGGGGTTCGAACGCGAGCACGGGCACTTGGGCCTCCACCAAACCGGTGAACATGGGGCGGGAGGGTAGCCCAAGGGGAGCGCCGCCACCAGCCGCCCTTGACCCTACCCGGGGGCGCCCGTAGGCTGCTCGCCCCTTTCCTGGAACCGGTCCTCCGTGCTGATTGCCATCCTGACCCTGTTCCCGGAGGCGCTCGAACCGTACGTCGGCACGAGCATCCTCGGGATTGCACAGGAGAAAGGTCTGGCCACCATCCGGCTGATTGATTTTCGGGACTTCACTCGGGACCGACACCGCACCGTTGACGACCGACCCTTCGGGGGCGGACCCGGCATGGTCCTCAAGCCCGAGCCCATCCTCGATTGCGTGGAGTGGCTCGAACGGCGCGAGGGGCCCTTTCGCCGGATCTTGCTCACCCCCGGGGGCCGCACCTTCACGCAGGGTCAGGCACGGGAGTACTTCCGCGAGGAGCGACTCCTGATCCTGGCCAGCCGCTACGAAGGCTTCGACGAGCGGATTCGGGAGGAGTTGGAGTGGGACCTGGTCTCGATCGGCGACTTCGTGCTGGCGGGCGGCGAACTGCCGGCGCTGTGCATCGCGGAAGCGGTCGTGCGCCTGGTTCCAGGGGTGCTCGGACACGAACAGTCGGCCGAGCAAGAATCCTTCGAACAAAGATCCGATCCGGACGCGGTGCTCGACCATCCGCACTACACACGCCCCCGTGTGTGGCGCGGGCGCGAAGTGCCCGACGTGCTGCTCGGCGGCAACCACGCGGCGATCGCCGCCTGGCGGCTCGCCCAGTCGCGCGCGCGCACGCGGGCCGCACGGCCGGATCTTCTGCAACGCCCCCTCCCCACCGATCTCCAAGCCGCCAAGCGGCGAAGCCCGTCCGACTAGAACTCCGCCCCCGCGGATCCAGCCAAGGCGCCTGTCGGCGCCGCGCCCGAGAAGAACAGCCATGAACCTCATCCAGGAGATCGAGCAGGAGCTCGGCAAGAAGGTCCCGCCGCCCGTCCGGGTCGGCGACACCGTGCAGGTCCACTACCTGATCCGCGAGGGCGACAAGGAGCGCGTGCAGCTCTTCGTGGGCCTCGTGATCGGCGTGCAGGGCCGCGGCATTGCGAAGACCGTGATCGTGCGCCGCATCGTCCAAGGCGAGGGCGTCGAACGCACGTTCCCGCTGCACAGCCCCCGCGTGCGCGACATCACCGTGACCCGCCGCGGCACCGTGCGCCGCGCGAAGCTCTACTACCTGCGCGACCGCGTGGGCAAGGGCACGCGCGTGGGCGAACTGCTCGGCGACAAGGCCAAGCGCGAGAAGCAACGCGACCTCGAGACGCGCGCCGCCATGGGCGGCGACAGCGACGCCGCGCCGACCGCGGACGCCTGAGCGAGGCCCCGCGCCGCGGGCCTACCAGCGAGTGGTCCCAGCGGCCACCGACAGCGCCGCCCCGGCAGCGTCGCCGGCTCCCACAAACGGGGCCGGCCGCCACCGGGGCGGCGCGCAACTTCCAGACCTTATCGAGTCCCCCCGGGACGCGCCCCCACCCGCGCGCCCCCCTGCAACACCATGGTCGAAAACGTCCACCGCAAGCTGATCCTGATCGGCGCCGTGCTAGGCCTCGCAGCGCTGTTCCTGGCGCTGCCGCGATTCCAGTTCCGCCTGGGGCTCGACCTGCAGGGCGGAACGCGGCTGGTCTACCGCTTCGACTTCGACGAGGAGATCGCGAAGGGCAACCTCGACGCGAACGAATCGCGCCAAGAGATCCTGCGCCAGACGGTCGGCATCATCCGCGAGCGGGTGGACCCCTCCGGCGTCGTGGAGCCCCGCATCGTGCAGGAGGGAGAAGATCGCATCGTGATCGAACTCCCCGGCTTGGGTGAGATCCAGGGGGTGCGCTTGGTCAGCGCCCTCGAGGCGGACCTGGGGGCCGGCGACAGCTCGCTGACCTTGGCGGACGAGGAGACGGCCGGCCAGTTCCCCGTGACCGGCGGCGTGGTGCGGATCGGCGACGAGCGCGTGCGCTACGAGGAACGCCAGGGCACACGCCTCCTGTCGCTGTCCCGCGGCGCGCAGAGCAGCGCCCGCGCGGACCATCCGGCCGGTGCCGCGGTCGAACTCGTCAGCGACGACGCCATCCGGGCCCGCATCGAGAACCTGGGCGAGCTTTCGTTCGAAATCGTCGCCGAGGCCCAGGACTTCACGGGCACGGGCACGGACCTCGTCGAACAGCGCTCCAAGCTCGCGGAGTGGATGGCCACGCGCCCGGACGCCAAGCTCTCCGACTTCAACCGCGTGCCCACCGCCGAGGGCGGCCCGCACCCCTACGTGCGCTGGGTCCCCGCGAAGCCGGCGAGCGAACTCGACACCTCCGACGAGCTCGCCCGCGCCACCCCCCTCCTGCGTCTGCGCGAGATGCCGGACTACAAGGATCGCGACTGGCTCTTCACCGGCGCCCACCTCGCGCGCGCCAGCCAGTCCCAGGACAACCTCGGCCTTCCCGCCGTGGGTTTCGAGTTCCAGGAATCGTCGAAGATCGAGTTCGCCCGCTTCACGAACAACTTCAAGCAGCGCCAGATGGCGATCGTCTTGAACGGCCAGGTCGAGACGAGCCCTGTGATCCGTTCGGAGCTGCCGGGCGGCGGGGTGATCGAGGGGCGCTACACCTCCGACGACGTGCAGGAACTCGTCACGGTGCTGCGCTCGGGTTCGCTGCGCCTCAAGCCGATCCTGGAAGCCGAAGAGCGCATCGGTCCGACGCTGGGCGCCGACTACGTGCGCCGCGGCGCGCTCAGCGGCCTGGTCGGGATCGTCGCCGTGCTGGGCTTCATGGTGGCCTACTACCGCCGTCTTGGACTCTTCTCCGTAGTCACCCTGCTGGCCAACATGCTGTTCCTCCTGGGCGGCATGGCGTTCATGAAGTCCACCCTGACCCTGCCGGGATTGGCGGGCATCGTGCTGACCGTCGGCATGGCGGTGGACGCGAACATCCTGATCTTCGACCGGATCCGCGAGGAACGGGACAACGGCAGGAACATCAAACAGGCCGCGAAGTCGGGCTTCCAGAAGGCGTTTGTCACGATCATCGACGCCAACCTCACGACGCTGATCACGGCCATCATCCTCTATGTGGAAGGCACCGGACCGGTCAAGGGATTTGCCGTCACCCTGACCATCGGCATCCTCGGGACGCTGTTCTGCTCCCTCGTCATCACGCGCGTCCTCGTGCACTTCGCGCTCGAGCGGGGTGTGAAGGAGTTCAAGATGGGCACGTGGCTCGTGACCGCCAGCTACGACTGGATGGGCAAGCGCCACATCGCCGTACCCGCGTCCATCGCGGCAGTGATCCTGTTCGCTGGCATCTTCGTGGCGGTACCCACGAAGTCGAAGTTCGGCATCGACTTCCTCGGCGGCGCGACCCTGCAGGTGCGCACGGAGCAGCCCGTCGAGGTCGCGGTGGTGCGGGAGCGCGTCGCAGGCCTGGGTGGCGACCTCTCCCAGGCCACGGTGACGCCGTTGCTCGCGTCCGCCGAGGGCGACGGCAAGTTCAGCGACTTCCGTATCGAGTTCAAACTCGAGGACGCGGGCGCCGCCGGTTCGGAGGAGCTCGAGAGCAGCTTCCAAGCCGAGATCCGCCGGGGCCTCGGGGACCTGCTGCAACGGGGCCCCATCGACGTTGCCGTGGAGGGCAACACGGCGACGATCGGCCTCTACTTCACCGAGGCGCACGACAAGCCCGACATCGTGGCCGCCGTCGCCACGGCCGGCCTCGCCGACGCCACGGTCGTCGACGGCAGCCGCACCGGCTCGTACCGCGCCACGGGCACGGTTCCCGCCGGCCAATCGCCCCAGGCCCTGCAGGACCGCCTGCAGAACGCACTGCAGGGCACGGATTCGCGCGGTGTGGAGTTCGCCCTCGCGAACCCCATCCCCGAGTCCACCCTGGTGGGCAACCAGGTGGTGGGTGAGCTCCGCGACAAGGCCATCCTGGCCGTGTTCTTGAGCCTGTTCGCGGTGGTCATGTACATCCGGCTGCGCTTCGCCGAGTACAGCTACGGCTTCGCCGCCGTGCTGTCCTTGGTGCACGACGTGATCATCGCCATGGGCGCCATGGCCCTGATGGCCTACCTGGGGATTCTGCGCACGGAGATCACCCTGACCTCCATCGCCGCGTTCCTGACGATCATCGGGTACTCGCTCAACGACACGATCATCGTGTTCGACCGCGTGCGCGAAAACCTGCCGCGCGTCGAGAAGCCCCTGCCCGAGGTGCTGAACCTCTCCATCAACCAGACACTCTCTCGAACGATCATGACGTCGGGCACGACCTTGCTCGCGGTCCTGATCCTGTTCGTGTTCAACGCAGGCACGGGCAACGCCCTCGAGAGCTTCGCCTTCGCGATGATGATCGGGGTCGGCGTGGGCACCTACTCCTCGATCTACATCGCGTCGCCGGCGCTCTTGTTCTTCGAGAACCGGCGCATCGCGCGCATGGCCGCGGCGAAGGACTCGCCCCAACGCCAGACCCAGCCGGCGTGATCCCGCCCGCGGGCTGACATCCGGCCGTACCAGGGCCCCGCCGAGCCGCGCTCGGCAGGGCCCTGGTAGTTTGGGAGCCATGGGTGTCGCCGCTCGTTGGAGCCTCTTCCTCGCCGCCGGGCTGGCAGTCGGCTATCTGCTGCTCCGCAGCGGGCAGGCCGACCGGTTCCTGCCGGAGGTGGCGGCGGTCCTCGACTTGGAGCTGGGCTCCCCGGGGGACGGCGGCGCCGGCGCCCTAGCCGCGGCGGGCGAGCTTCCCCTGCCCGGCCCCTCGTGGGCGCGGGTCCGCGCGGGTGCGTCGTCGGGCGCCGCGCGCATCGAACCCTGGCCGACCGCACCCGCGGCCAGCACGGCCGCCGCGTCCCCTCCGGACGAAGAAGGCCAACTGGACGAACCGCTCGGGGAGTTGGAGGAGCTGCCCACCGCGCTAGCGCCCGAGGTCGGCGCCGCGGGCGCCCCGGACGCGGCGGTGCGCCGCCGGGTCGAGGCCGGCCTGACGCTGAGCGAGATTCTGTACGAACACTACGGGCGCCAGGGGCCGAAACTGGCGAGCGCCGTGGCCCGTTACAACGGGCTCTCGAGTCCCGACAAAGTGCGTGCCGGCAGCGAGCTCGAGCTGCCCAGCCTCGAGGTGCTCGCCCCGCTCATGCGGTAGCGCCTTCGGCGCTCGAGTAGCGCATTGCGGCAGGCTCGAGCACGTCGATCCCGACCGTCGACGGCACGCTGCGCCGCAGGGCGCCGAGTTCGCGGTCCCCGATGCGCGCAACCAGCGTGGTGCCGGACTCCGCGTCGTGGGATTCCTCGAGGATCACCGCCGTGCGCTTGAGCGCGGCGAGCGTCGCGCCTTCGCGGAACGGCACGGTGAAACGCACGCGAGCGGACCGCTCGTCGAGTTTGGCGCGCACCAGGCGGTCCAGTTCGGGCACCCCTTCCCCGGTCGCCGCCGACAGGAACACGACGTCACCGGGCCGGCCCTGCACCAGGAGCTGGGCGCGGATCGGATCGTCGATGCGGTCGATCTTGTTCAAAACGAGGATCTCGGTGCGGCGCTCCGCCCCCACCTCACCCAGCACCTTGTCCACCGCGACCATCTGGCCCGCCGCGTCCGGGTGGGATGCGTCGACGACGTGCAACAGCACGTCGACCGCGAGCGCTTCTTCGAGGGTCGCGTGGAAACTTGCCACCAGATGGTGCGGCAGCCGCTGCAGGAAACCCACCGTATCGGACAGGAGCACCTCGCGGCCGTCGCTGAGCTTCCACTTGCGCGTGCGGGTGTCGAGCGTCGCAAACAGCATGTCGGCGGCCAGAACCGTTGAACCCGTCAATTGGTTCAGCAGCGTGGACTTGCCCGCGTTGGTGTACCCGACCAGACCGATCGTGAACGCCTCGGCGCGGGTCTGAACTTCGCGTCGCTTGCGCTCCTCGATTTCGACCAGCTCCTCGCGCAGGTCCTGGATGCGGCGCTTGATGAGTCGCCGGTCGGTTTCGAGCTGCGTTTCACCCGGCCCGCGTGTGCCGATCGCACCCTCCATGCGCTCCAAGTGCGTCCACATGCGGCGCAGGCGCGGCATGAGGTATTCGGTCTGGGCCAGCTCGACCTGCAACCTCGCCTGGCGGGTCTGGGCCCGGCGCGCGAAGATGTCCAGGATCAGCTCCGAGCGATCCACCACCCGCAGGCCCCAGGCCTTCTCCAGGTTGCGCACCTGCGCGGGTGTGAGGTCGTTGTCCACGACGACCAGGTCCGGCCGGTGCTGCTCGATCGCCTGTTTGATCTCGGAGACCTTGCCCTTGCCGAGCAGCGTGGACGCATCGGGCCGCTCGCGCCGCTGCACGACACCCTCACCCACCACTTCGCTTCCCGCGGCTTCCACGAGGCCCTGGGCCTCGCTCAGCGGGCCGGCGGATTCGACCGGCTGGTCGGGCAGGAGCACCCCCGTCAGCAGGGCGCGCTCCGTCGGGCGTTTGGTTTCTTGGGCTAGACGAGACATCAGGGGCGCAGTGCGGGGATCGCGGCATCCACCGGGCGGCTGTCGCCGACTGGCGCGCGCAGCAACTCCAGGGATTCGAACTTGAGTCCATCGCCGCGGCCGCGCACGTCCGTGTGGGCGCGCCAGGCCTCGGCGCTCTGGGGGAAATCGGAACGGAAGTGCACACCGCGCGATTCCTCGCGCCCCAGCGCTCCGAGGACCGCCAGGCGGGACACCGTCAACATGTTGAGCAGTTCGTAGGTGCGCACGTCCTCGGGGGCCAGTTCGCGCACGGCCCGCGTCCAGAGCGCGATCTTCGTGAACGCGTCCTCGAGTTTGGCGCGGTCCCGCACCACACCCATCTGGCGCCACATCAGCGACTTCAGCGAGTAGGTCAGGTCCTCGACGTTGACCCGCAGCCCGTCGTTGAGCGCGCGCACGTGGACGTGTGGCATGGGCTGCAAGTCGCGGCGCGGCATGGACGCGGCCGCGGCCGCCGCGGTGCCAGTGGACTGGCCCAGGACCAGACCCTCGAGCAGTGAGTTGGAGCCCATGCGGTTGGCTCCGTGCAGGCCACTGCTCGCACATTCCCCCACCGCCCAAAGGCCGGGCACATCGGTCCGGCCATCGGCATCCACGCGGATGCCACCGACCATGTAGTGTTGGCCGGGGCGCACGGGCACCGGGTCGCGCGCGATGTCGATGCCAAAGAAGCCGCAGATGCGGCTGATGCTCGGGAACATCGTGTGCACGTCGGACTCGATGTGCGACAGGTCCAGGTAGACGCTGGTGTCGTCGGTCGCCACCATCGTGGCGAACACGGCCCGGCTCACGACGTCGCGCGGGGCGAGTTCGCCGTCGCGATGGAAGTCGGGCATGAAGCGCCGGCCGTGGCGATCCCGGAGCACACCGCCTGCGCCGCGCACGATCTCGCTGATCAACACCCGAGCCGCGCCGGCGATGTACAGGCACGTGGGGTGGAACTGGAAGAACTCGAGGTCGCGCAGTGTCGCGCCCGCGCGGAAGGCCAAGGCCACCCCGTCGCCGGTGGCGATCGAGGGATTGGTCGTCTCGCGGTAGATCTGGCCGGCTCCCCCCGTCGCGAGCACCACCTCGGGGGCGAGGAATCCCACACGTTCCGCGCGCGCGGTCAACGCCAGCAAGCCACACACCCTGCCGTCGCCGTCGCGCAGGAGGTCGATCGCAAACGTGCGCGGAAACAGGTGGATGCCCGGGTGACCGTGCACGCCGCGCACCAGGGCGCGCTGGATCTCCTGGCCGGTGGAGTCGCCCCGGGCGTGCAGCACCCGGGCATGCTCGTGGCCACCTTCCAGCGAGAGTGCCAGCTTGCCCTCGCCGTCCCGGTCGAACTCGGCTCCGAGGGCGAGCAACTGCTGCACCGCGTCGGGGCCGCCGCGCACGACCCGCTCCACCACCGCGGGATCGCAGAGGCCGCAACCAAGCTCCAGCGTGTCCGCCGCGTGCGAGGCGAAACTGTCCTTCGGCCCGAAAACCGCAGCCACGCCGCCCTGGGCGTAGAGGGTGTTGCTCTCCTCCAGTTCGGCCTTGCTGAGGAGCGCCACCGAGCAGCCCGCCTGCGCCGCGGCGAGGGCGGCCGTGCAGCCGGCCGCGCCGCCCCCCAGCACCAGCACATCGAAGCGGTAGAACGGGACGTCCTGGGGTTCGAACGCCACGAGGGCGCGGTCGAGGACGAGGTCGGAGCGGCTCTGCAAAGCGATGGTGCGCCGGTCCCAAGGGACCCCGCGCGGGGGCGAGATTGTAGTCCCCGGCCCGCGCGCGCCACAGGTGCCCCCGATCGGGCCCCCGCGGGGCCCCTCTGCAGATCTTCGGGTTCCGTTCGGGGGACAGCGCCGCAGATTTTGCCGTTCGCCGGTTGTTCGGGTGGAGCCCATCGCGCAGGATTCGCGAACCGTTCGGGTTGCGGCATCGGCTGACACCCCGGGCGGCTCCGAGAGTCTCTTTCCGCGAGCCCCCACCCCTCCGACGGATCCAGGTAGGCGCGTCCCACCTGGACACGTCGGTGGCGGTGGGGTCGCGCTCTCCACCCACCCGCCTTTCCCCAACCGGTCCAAGCCATGCCGAAATCCCTCTTCGAAGCTCGCCAGGAGGTGCTCACCTACGCCTTCTTCGCGGTGCTGGCGAGCTGCTCCTTTCTCTTCTGAACAACACGCTCCGTCCCCGGCGCCCGCGCCACAGCTTCCCCTCGTCCTGATCGTGGTCTCCGAAGTCGCCTGCGCCCCCGGACACACGGAGGACACGGAGGACACGGAAGACACGGAGCACACGGGGGACGCCGCGGAATCCGACGGCAGGGCACCAATCCGTCCTGAAGATCGGACAGCCTGCCCCAACTGCGCAACTCCGACCGCGTCGCCCGGGGCAGCTGTCGCCACGATGCCGGTTGCGAACACCGCCGGGAGCCGACTTCCAGAACACGCACACAACAGCGAAACGCCCTCCAGTGGCGATGCCACGCCGGCCACTACCCCCCAACCGAACGCGATGAACGCCGCTTCCCCCAAGCACCACTCAGACCAGGGTCCCTCGCAGTCCTCCCGCGCCGTGCCGCTGCCGCCGCTCACCCGGCGCCAGAGGCAGATCCTCGACTTCTACACGGAGTACGGTGAGGCCCACGGCATCAGCCCGACCCTGGAAGAGGTCGCGCAGAACTTCGGGCTCAACAAGGTCACCGTGTTCGGTCACGTGGCCGAACTCGAACGCAAGGGCATGATCGAGCGGGCCCAGAAGGGCATCAGCCGCGGACTTCGTGTTGTGCAGCCGGACGAGGATGCGGTCAGCGCACCCCGAGTGCGCCTGTTGGGCCGCATCGCGGCCGGGCAGCCCATCGAGACCCTCGAGGATCCGGAACTGGTGGACTGGAACGAGTTGGTCCCCCACCAGGCCGAGGTCTACGCCCTGGAAGTGCGGGGCAACTCGATGATCGAGGACGGCATTTTCGACGGCGACCTAGTCCTGATCGAACGCCGGACGGATCCGCGCGACGGAGAAACCGTCGTGGCCGTACTGCCCGGCGAAGAAGCCACTCTGAAGCGTTTCTACCGCGAGCCGGGCGGCGTGCGCCTCGAACCCGCAAACGCGGCGCTCAAACCCCTGCACCTCCCCGAAGTGGAAGTGCGCGGGGTCATGATCGGCCTGGTGCGGCGCCTGAAGCGCTAACCGCGCTGCATCGGCAGGTCCAGGCCGCGCTCGCGGGCGCACGCCAGGGCCTCGGGGTACCCGGCGTCGGCGTGGCGCATGACTCCGGTGCCCGGGTCGTTCGTCAGCACGGCTTCGACGGCCCGGGCGGCTTCGTCCGTGCCGTCGGCGACCGACACTTGGCCGGAGTGCAGCGAGTAGCCCATGCCCACACCACCGCCATGGTGGAACGAAACCCACGCCGCGCCCGAGGCCACGTTCAACATGGCATTGAGGATAGGCCAGTCGGCGACGGCGTCCGTGCCGTCGCGCATGGCTTCCGTTTCGCGGTTGGGGCTGGCCACACTGCCGCAGTCCAGGTGGTCGCGGCCGATCGCGATCGGAGCCGAGAGCCGCCCGTCGCGCACGGCTTCGTTGAAGGCCAAGCCGGCCTTGGCGCGATCGCCGTAGCCCAGCCAACAGATGCGCGCGGGAAGTCCCTGGAACGCCACACGCTCAGCGGCCATCGTCAGCCAACGGTGGAGGGCCTGGTCCTCGGGGAACAGGTCGCGCACGATCTGGTCCGTCACCGCGATGTCGCGCGGATCGCCCGACAGGGCGACCCACCGGAACGGCCCCTTGCCCTCGCAGAACAGCGGGCGGATGTACTTGGGCACAAAACCCTCGAAGGCAAACGCGTTGGAGAGGCCGTGTTCCTTGGCAAACCCGCGCAGGTTGTTGCCATAGTCGAAGGTGTCCGCGCCGCGCTCCTGCAGCGCGATCATGGCCTTGCAGTGCGCCACCATCGTGTCGAGGGAGCGCTGCTGGTATTGCGCCGGGTCGCGCTCGCGCAGGGCGAACGCCTCCGCGAGTGTGCAGCCCGCCGGCACGTAACCGCCCAGGGGATCGTGGGCGCTGGTCTGGTCGGTCAACACGTCGGGCGTGACACCGCGCGCAAGCAGGCGCTCCAGCAGATCCAACGCGTTGGCGACCACGCCGATGGAGCGCGCGATGCGCTTGGACTTGTATTCGAGGGCCCGATCGATCGCCCGGTCGAGGTCGTGCTCGATCTCGTCGATGTAGCGCGTCGCGAGGCGCTTCTCGATGCGGGCCGGGTCGACATCCGCGCCGAGGAAGGTGCCCTCGTTCATGGTCGCTGCGAGGGGCTGGGCGCCGCCCATGCCGCCCAACCCGCCGGTCACGACGAGGCGTCCTGCGAGGGTTCCACCGAAGTGGCGCGCGGCGGCGGCGGCGAACGTCTCGTACGTGCCCTGCAGGATGCCCTGGGTGCCGATGTAGATCCACGAGCCGGCCGTCATCTGGCCGTACATCATCTTTCCCTCGGCCTCGAGCTTGCGGAAGTGCTCCCACGTCGCCCAGTGACCGACGAGGTTGGAGTTGGCGATCAGCACCCGCGGCGCAGCCTCCTGCGTGCGGAACACCCCGACCGGGCGGCCCGACTGCACCAACATCGTCTCATCCGGTTCGAGGCGCTGCAGGGTCGCGACGATGGCCGACAGGCTCTCCCAATCGCGCGCGGCCTTGCCGCTGCCGCCGTACACCACGAGTTTCGCCGGGTCTTCGGCGACCTCGGCATCGAGGTTGTTGAGCAGGCAGCGCAAGGCGGCCTCCGCCTTCCAGCTCTTGGTGAGCATCTGGGCGCCGCGCGGGGCCCGCTGGGCTCCGGGCCGGATTTGCAGGGAGCGGTCGCTGCGGGATTCTTTCACGTGCATGGCTCGTTGGATCGTGGCGTTGGGTTCAGTCCGAGCGCTTGACGCCCAGGTAATCGATCAGGCGGCTGGTGGGATCCTGCACTCCGTGCAGCAGGCCCCGCTCCGGCGCTTCGTCCGTGCGCGGACAGACGAATCGGTAGGCCGACGCATTCGGGCCCACCCCCAAGTACCAATCCTGGATCTCGTCCACCAACCGGGTGTCGAAGGTACCCGCGGCGGCCTCGGCGAGTTCGAGCGCCCGCACGCCGAAGCGGAACGCGCGATCGTGGTCCGTGGCGCGCCGGCTCAGGTACCGAAAGTAACCGTAGTGCACCCACGCGCGCAGGCCCTCGGGGAGGCGCGCGCGGTCCATTTGCTCATCGAGCGATTGGTACCGCATCCACTCGGGCGGAAGGGACTGGATCAGCCCGTTGGCAGTGCTTTGGAAACCCAAGCGTGTGTGCACGGCCAACTGGCAGAGCACCATCCCCGCGGCGAGGTCCACCACCGCGAGTCCGCGCAGGTCGTCCGGCAACAACTGGGTGTCGCCGGCGACGCTGGGAGCGCTTTCCAAACCGCGCGACCACGCGGCGGCGTAGCTGGAGAACGTCGACGTCGCGACGAGGTGCGCGACCGACTGGGTGCGCGACGGCGTGCCCGAGACCTGGGCCGCGCTCACGAGCCCCTTTTCCTCCGGGGCCGGCAGGAAACCAGCACCGGACGACGCCACCGCGTGCGCTTGGGTCAGGATCCAGACCGCGTACAGCCGTTGCAGCCGGAAGTCGCCCGCGTCCTTCTCGAGGGCCGCAGTCGAGCCGAGGATGTCCGTGGCGCGGTCCCGCGCCGCTTCCAACCGCCCGGCGACGAGGTCCCCGTGGGCCACCTCGAGCCGCCCGCGGAACTCGTCCCCGTAGTTGCGCTTAGAGGCACAGGCCGACGCGCCGAGCGCGAGCGCCAAGCCGATCGAGACCCGGACGAACGTGGAACGAGCGATGCGGTGTTGCGGTGCCATCGTGTGTGTGCGCGTGGGTTTCATCGGGCGGCCACCCAACGGTCGGAGCTGAGGCCGACGTAGAGCGTGCGGTCCTCGTCCTCGAGACTGAGCCGGAAGCCCAGCAGGCTCTTCGAGAGCGCGAAAGTGCGCTGATCCCCTTCCTTGCCCAGCGTGATGGTGCCGGCGGACGAGGAGTACTCCGAGAACTCCGGCAGGCGGAAGTAGGCGAAGCCCATCGTGGCATCCTCGTAGTCCTCGAGCCAACCGCGCCGCAGGGCGTGCCGCGTCACCCGCTCGTGCACTTCCCGATCGTTCGGGCGGACCTGGTTCGGATCGAGGGCCACACACACGGTGCCGTCCGGCAAGTAGAGCCGCAGGTTGGCGTTCTCGGGCCAACGAGCGGGCGCGCTGGCGCGCTGGTCCATGCCCACGCGGATGGCGATGGGCAGGACGCGCGCCTCGGCAATGAGGTCCTCGTCGAACACCTTGGCGTGGTCGGCGATGTAGGACGCCGAGTACTTCACACCCGCGGCCAAACCGCTCGAGTCGAACGACCACGTGGTGGCCGGCGGCGCTCCGAGGCCCGCCACACCGGCGCGTTTGGCGGGCCCAGAACAGGCCAGCGCGAGCGTGCAACAGAGGACCAAGGCGGAAGAACCCAAGGTGGGCCTGCGACGCGGTTGGCGCATTTGCATGGGGGGCTCCAAGTGGAAACTGAGCGGACGGGGGATCGGGGCAGTGTGCGGTGTTCAGCGCGGGGGAGGCGCGTACACCAGGTTCCAGGCGGGCACACCGGGCGCGGAGGGTTCTTCCCGCACGACACCGTACGAGGGCGAGAGCCAGAGGGTGCTCGTCGGTCCGCGCACGACCAAACAGGGTTCGGACGAGGCGGTGTACTCGGCGCGGAACGCGTCCAGATCGGAGGCGCGCAGACCCAACTGCGAGGGCGGCTGCACGTCGTCGAGCGGGGGCAGGGGCGCAACACCGACGATGTCGGAACCAAGGGTCAGGGGCAACCACGGCTCCGCGCTGGCGCTCGTCGCGCGCAGCAGCACCCGCGACTTGCCCTGGAAACTGACGGTGACTTCGCCGCCGACGGTTTCGCCGTCGAGCTTGAACTGGCGCTGGCGGCACTGCCAACCGTCCGACGTTCGCGCGTGCCAGAGCGCGCTGAGCCAGCGCAGCGTCGAGCCGCGGGTGTTGTGGTACACGGCGCGCCCCCTCGTTTGGGTGGGCCAGAGCGCGCCGCCGCGCCAGCACTCGTCGAGCAGGCGCAGCTCCAGGCGCCAGTCCCGCGTTGGTGCGTCCACGGCCGCCCACGGATAGGGCGACCAGTCGAATGCGCGGCCCTCCTGCCCGAGGTGCACACGCCGCGCGTGGGCGAACAATGCGACCGTTCCCCACGCCGCCGCATCGAACCCCTTCTGCCCGCTGGCGAGATGCGCATCCCAGGACTCGAGGGCCGACAGCGCGCTGAGCCGATCGAAGTCGAGTTCGGCGCCATCCACGAAGTCGCGTTCGAGGGCGGCGGCCAGGCTCTGCAGCAGTTGGGACGGGCGCGCCGGGCCGTGCTCCTTCGCGTACGCGAGCGCCTCGGCCGGGTCCTGCAACGGGCCCCGCGCCTCGATCGACGACCAGCGATCCTCGGCCGCAGCGCCGAGGTTCGCGCGGAGATCCGTCCATTGGCCCATCGCGAACGCCAGGGCCGCGCGGGCAGCGTCCATACGCATGGGGTCGGGATCCCCATCGCGCAGGCGGAAATCGAGCCAAGCGCGGCCCTGCACTTCCAGGGCCGAGAGCGCGCCTTCCGCCGCCGCGAGTTCACTTTCGATGCCCTCCAACTCGATCGCGTCGACAGGTTTGCCGAGCGTGCGCTGCTCCCCCGCGTCATGGAGGCGCGCGGAGGCGCGGGTCAGGTGCTCGAGGAAGTCGACCCCGTCGAGGTCGAGTTTGTCGAAGAGTCCCTCGCTCTGGCGCAGCGTGAGGGCGGCGCGTGCGCTGCGCCCGGATCCGCGCACGACACGGGCCAAGATGTCGTCGAACCCCTCCGCCAGGCGTCCCGTCAACGACGCCTGGCGCTCGCGCTCCGCGAGCTTTTGGCGCAGCATCTCGTTGTCCTGCCGGACCTTCTCCGCCTCGTCCTCGGAGCGCCGTTGGCGCACCTCGAGCTCCGCGACTTTTTCCTCGAGCCGCTTGCGTTCCGTCTCGTCCGTGTAGCGGACGCTGTCCTTCAGCGTCAAATCGTCCGACGTCCGCGCGATCTGCGCGCGCAGCGCCGAGACCTCGTCGCCGCGCTGGCCCAGGAGCGCCTCGCGCTCGGCCAGTTGGGACTCGAGCAGTTGGATCTTCTCCTGCGCGGCGCTCTGCGCGAGCTGCACGGCGCGCGCCTCGTCGCCCGACGCAGAAGTCAGTCGCTCTTCGTAGGCCTTGAGCGTGCTCTGCTGGTCGACGAGCACCTTTGCCTGCACGCCAGCCGCGATCACCACCAGCACGAACACAAAAAGCGCCCAGGTCGGCATCACCTTGGGGATGCGGAACGCACTGGAACGTTCGATCGCGCGGATGAACTCCGCGGCGTTCTGGAAGCGCTTCTCGCGGTCCTTTTGCAGGGCGCGTCGCAGGATCTTCCGCATGGGAGGGCTGAGTTCCTCCATACGCGCGATCATCGGCGCCAGATCCGTTTCGATCACCGATGTGGTGATCTCCTCCAGGGTCTCGCCCTCGAAGGGCCGCGCCCCGGACATCATCTCGTAGAGCAGCACCCCGACCGCAAAGAGGTCCGAACGCGCGTCGAGACGCTGCGCCTGCACCTGCTCCGGCGACATGTACTTGGGCGTGCCGGTCAACGTGCCCGTGTCGATTTGTGCGGCCAATCCCGCGATGCCGAAGTCCAAGAGGCGCACCCCGATGCCAAACGGATTGGCGTCGGTCTTCGGCACGCGCGCGGCCAGCATCACGTTGCTGGGTTTGATGTCGCGGTGCACGAAGCCGGCTTCGTGTCCGCTGGCCAATCCCTCCAGCACCTGCCGCGTGATCTCGAGCGCCTGGCGCGGGTTCAGCACGTGCTCGCGGTCCAAGAGCGAACGCAGCGACTCGCCCTGGACCAAATCCATGGTCAGGAAGAGCGTGCCGTCGGGCGCCTGCCCCGTGTCGCGCACCTGCACGACGTTCTCGGAGACGAACTTCTGCGCCGCGTGGATCTCCTGGAAGAACAACTCGCGGAAGCGTGTGTCGCGCGAGTACCGCTCGAGCAGCACCTTCAGGGCCAGTTCGCGCCCGTTCACCTGGCGGTCGCGCGCGCGGTACACGGCGCCCATGCCGCCGCGGCCCAACTCCTCCACGATCTCGAACCGCCCGCCGAAGAGGCCGCCCACGGGTGCGATCTGCGCTAGGGCATCCGCGTCCCGATCCCCGCCGCCGGGCGCCGCGTGGGCTGCGCTCGCCAGCGTCGCTGGCACGTGGCCGCGGGGAACGCTCCTCGCCGGCACCGTCCCGCCATCCCCGCGGAGTTCGCCGGCGGGCACTGTTGCCTCCGGATCGTGTTCCGGACGCTCGCTGGGGTCGCGGTGGGTCATGGTCGCCGGGGGGTGGGGCCGCCCGCGGTCGGGCCGGGCGGCGGGGCGGGAGCGGGCTTGCCGAGGAAGCCGGAGTCTAGCGCCGCACACCCGCCGGGGGGCCGTCGCTCACAGCCAGACCCCGAGCGCAACCGAGACCTGGGAGTAGTCCCCGTCCCCCACCTCGTCGCCGAGGCGCAGGTCCGAGGCAAAGAGCTCGCGGTATTCGACCGTCAGCGTCCAACCCCCCTGGCCCAACCACGTCAGGCCGGCGTGGGCGTAGACCGCCCCCGACGAGTCGCTGCGGCGCACCTCCTCCCCGCCGAACAGCTCTTCGCGCTGCACGCGGATCCCCGCGACGCCGAGGCCCGCGTGGGGCACGATCGGAACGCCCTCGAAGTGCGGCGCGAGGCGCAGACCGAAGGAGATTTCGGCGGCCCCCGTCGAAAGTGTCTCGCCGGCGCCGAAGCCGACACCCTCGTCCTCCTCGAAGGTGCTGCTCCAACCGCCCGAGCCGAAGAGGCCGAGCACGAACTCGAGGGGCGAGCCGCGCGGCGCCCCGGAGATCTCGAGGCCCACAACGGTGTCGTTGGAGGTGCCCGGCAGGAACTCATCGTCCATGCTGCGGGCGCCGAGGTGCAGCGCGACCCGCTCGTTCCAGCCGTAGCTCGGGTCCTTGCGCGCGCGCCACGATTCGAAGGACTCGTCGTCCAGGGTCGGTCCCGCGGGCGCGGCGCTCCTGCAGCCGCACGCGACGAACGCAACCGCCGCGGCGAGCGGGAGCCAGCACCCGACCCCGCTCACGCTTCCAGTTCCCGCCCGAGTTCCCGCTCGACGGACTGCACCAGGGCGCCACCGGCGAGCAGTTCCCGCGCGGCCTCGAGGTCGTCCGCGAGGTAACGGTCCTGCGCGAGCGGCCGCACACGTGTCCGCAGCAGTTGGTAGGCGGCCTCCGCACCTCGCCCGGCCTTGAACTCGCGGTGGAACTCGCGCGCCTGCGCCGCGGCGACCCATTCGATGGCGAGCACACGCTCGACGTTGTCGCAGATCAGGCGAGCCTTGCGCGCGGCGGTCACACCCATGGAGACGTGGTCCTCCTGGTTGGCGCTAGTCGGCACGGTGTCGACGGACGCGGGGTGGGCGTAGACCTTGTTCTCGCTGGCCAGGGCGGCCGCCGTCACCTGCGCGATCATCAGGCCGGAGTTGAGGCCCGGCTTCGGGGTGAGGAACGCTGGCAAGTGCGACAGGTCCGGGTTGACGAGCTGCTCGATGCGGCGCTCCGAGACGTTGGCAAGTGTGCAGAGCGCCAAACCCAAGTAGTCGAGCACCATCGAAACCGGCTGCCCGTGGAACTGGCCCGCGGAAACCACTTCGTCGGTGTCGGGGAACAGGATCGGGTTGTCCGTCACCGCGTTGATTTCGCCGGAAAGCACGGCAAGCACGTGTTCGAGGGCGGCCTTGTACGCCCCGTGGATCTGCGGCACGCAGCGCAGGCTGTAGGGATCCTGCACACGTGCGCAATCCGCGTGGCTGGCGAGCACTTGCGATTCCGCGAGCAACGCGCGCACGTTGGCCGAGGTGCGGGCATGGCCCGCGTGGCCCTTCAAGTCCGCGAGGCGCGCGTCGAACGGCTTGACGCTGCCGAACAGGCCCTCCAGCGAGAGCGACGCGACGATGTCCGCCGCCTTCGACAGATTGGCAGCGCGCAGTGCGAGCAGTGCGCCCGTCGCCTTCATGCACTCGGTGCCGTTGATGAGCGCCAGCCCCTCCTTCGCTTCCAGCTCGAGCGGGCTCTCGCCCAACCGGCGCAGCGCTGCCCGTGCGGTCATTTCCTTGCCGCCGAGCCACACCCGGCCGTGCCCCATCGAGGCAGCCGCGAGGTGCGCGAGGGGCGCCAGATCGCCGCTCGCGCCGACGGAACCCTGCTGCGGCACCATCGGCACGAAGCCCGCGTTGAAGAGGCGCACACCGTGTTCGAGGGTCTCGAGGCGCACACCCGAGTGCCCGCGCGCCAGCCCGTTGAGGCGCAGCACCTGCATCGCGCGCACTTCGCCGGGCGGCATGGGTTCGCCGACACCGCAGCAATGCGAAAGCACCAGGTTGCGCTGCAGCTCGACCAGGTCCTTGGTCTCGATCGCGACGTTCTTGAGGCGACCGAAACCCGTGGTCAGACCGTAGACGACGGCGCCGCTCTTCACGGTGCGCTCCACCTGGGCACGCGCGCGCCGCACGGAGGTCTTGGCCCCCGCGCCGAGGGAAAGGGTCACGTCCGCACCCTCCAGGAGGGGGCGGAAGTGCTCGAGCTTCAGGGAGGAACCGTCCAGGATCAGCTTCGCGGGGGACATGGGCGCGGGATTGTAGGGGCGCCGGACCGCCGCGGGGCCCTCCCCCTCCGCCCCCTCTCAACGGAGGGGGTAGGTCTCCCCCGCCCGCAGCCAGGTCTCCTCGTCCTGGCCCAGGATCGCTCCGGAGGGGAGGGTGAGCGCGCGCTCGACCCGTCCGGCGATGGTCAGGTCGGCCTCCGTGTGCACGGGTTCACCCCACCAAGTGACGCGGAGGGCCCAGCGACCCCGTTCGAGCCCCTCGACGACGAGGTCCTCGTCCGGGGGCAGGACCTGGGGTTCCCGCGGCGATCCGGCGACCACGAGTTCGATCGGGAGGCCCTGGAAGCGGTCGGCGAGGTCCAGGACCAGCGAGCCATCGCCCCCACCCGCGACGCCGAGGTCGACCTCGATCTCGCCTTCCCCGGGCCCGACCGCGCGCCGCACCCGAGTCTTGCGGTCGGGGCCGGTCACCTCGAGGAGGCGCCAGGGGGAGACCGACTCGAAACTGGTGAACTCGAACCGGCCGGCGCCGTCCGTGATCGCCTCCTGGCTCGCGAGGGGCATGGGCCGGCGCACCTCGTCGTCGAAGTGCGGCCGCGATTGACCGGTGCCGTCGGTCAGCGCCTGGGGCACGTCCGCGGCCAGGAGCCGGACGCGGGCGCCCTGCACCACCTGACCGCCGGCGACGACCCGACCCTGGACGCGGGGCGCCACTTGGAACTCGAGGGCCACCCGCTCGTTGCCGCCGCTCGCCAGGTTGAGTTGGCGCACCGCCGGGACGGCGACGGCCCCCGGCCGGAAGGCGCGCAGGAACGTGGGTCCCGGAGGCAGGTCCTGGACGACCACAGGTTCGCTGCCCACCGAGAATGGCCCCACCGCCGCCCAGTCGAAGCGCCGGTGGAACTCGGTCAGCGCCGGTTCGAGGTACACGGTCGCGGGGCCGGGCCCGCCGACGTCGGTGGCGATGCGCAGTTCGAGGGACGCGCCGCGCGCGAGCACCACCGTCAGGCTCGACGCGGGCAACGAGACGTTGGGGAGCACCGCCATCTCCTGGCGATGCGGCGCGTACCCCGCGGCGCGCACCTCGAGCAGTCCCGGCCCCGGCGCCACGTTGCCGACCTGGAAGAACCCGTTCTCGCCCGATTCGCCCGGTTGGCCGTCCACGCGGATGCGCGCGCCGGCGACGGGCTCGCCCTGTTCGTTCACGACGCGCCCCGCCACCGTCGAGGGTCGGCCGTAACCGACGTGGAAGAGTGTCTCCTTCCCGGCCGCGAAGCGCAGCTCCCTGCGCGAGCCCTGGATCGCGGGGCCCTCCACCTCGACGACGTCGATGCCGGGATAGAGGTCCGCGGCGCCGAAGGAGCCGGTGCTATCGGTGCGGAACGTGCGCCCCTCGTTGGGGCCGGCGACGAAGCGCACTTCGGCGACGGCTGGCACGCCGTTGGCGTCCGCAATGCGGCCCGCGAGGCGCGCCCGGCGGCCGCTGCCAAGGCTCGGACCGCCGGAAACCGCGGGCATCTCCTTGGACTCGAGGAGGTCCAGTTCGACGCGCAGCGGGAACAGCACCGTGGTCGGCCCCGCTTCCGCATCCCGAGCCGCTCCGCCCGGTTGTTCCGCGGGCCGCAGCTCGGACGCGGGGCCCGGCGAGGGGTTCGCATCCGGCGCGCGGTCCGTGGCGGCGACGGGGCCGGGGTCCGCGGCCTGCTCTCCGCTGAACCAGAACAGACCGCCGAGCACGAGCACCGCGAGCGATGCGGCGAGCAGCAAGAGGGTGGAGTTGGATCGCGCGGGCATTCCTGGGAGCGTACGGACGCAGGGGGCGTCCTGCGAACTGGCGGTCGGGACGGAGGGCTCTAGGTGTCCCGGGGGCGTTGGTTCCAGCGCCCGCGGGCCTTCCAGCGCCCCGGCGGGCCGCGGGGCGCTCCGCCGGCGGCCCGCCCTCGCCTTTCGCGGACGTCCCCGCCATCCTGGCGCCATGCAACGCCCGACGAACGCCCTGGGCCGGACCCTTACCGCGCTCGCCTTGGCCGCTGGACTCGCGGCTTGCAGTCCGCGCGAACGCGAGGCCGCCACTGCGTCGCAAGTCACTGCGCCGCAAGTCACTGCGTCGCAAGTCACTGCGCCGCAAGCCACCGCGCCGCAGCCCGCCGAATCCGCGGCGCCGGCCGCCGCGGGGAATGCGACTGCTGCCGCCGCCGAGGCGGCCCCGCGCGCGCCGGTCCCGCGGCTCTTGACCCGGCGCGAACTCGATCTCGGGGCGCGGCCCGCCGGAGTGCTCTACCTGCCGCGCACGGCCGGAGCCGAGGCCCTCGTGGGTGTTTCGCTCGAACAGACCGGCGAGGTGGTGCTGTGGCCGGCGGTGCAACTCGGCGACCCGAACCGCGTGTTGCGTGTGCCCGTGGGCGGGTTTCCGATCGGCCCGATCGACGCGGGCGGCGGGCGCATCGCCGCGGCGAGCATGGCCGAGCGCACGTTGACGCTCTTCGATCCGCGCCGCCCGAGCCGCGCGACCCTGGAGCAGCACCGCCTGGCCGATGTGCCGCGCCGGTTGGCCGCGGGGCGCCTGGGCGCGGCGGGCGATGTGCTCGCCGTCTCGGTGGGTCCGCGGGGCCTCGTGCTCCTGCGCGGGAACACGCTGTCGGCGGTGTTCGAGTTGCCGACGGAGCGCTCCACCGCGCTCGCCTTCGCGCACGACGGATCGGGGCTCTGGTTCGGCTCCCAATCCCCCACTTCGGTGGGTTTCGTGCCGGCGGCCCAGTTCGCGGCGGAGGGCGGAGCACTGGTGCCGGCGCGCACCCACGGGACGCCCGGCATCCCGCGCGCCCTGGTGCACGTGGACTTCGACGGCGAGGGCGCACCGACGTTGCTGTTGCTCGGCGGCACGGACGATCTCTTCGCCGTGCCCGACCCCAAGGATGCGGGGGGTGAGCTCACGCCGCTGCACCTGCCGGCGGAACTGCCCCTCGACGCGCTGGCCCTCGACGTGGACGGCGACGGTCGCGAAGAGCTGATCGCCCTCAGCAAGGCCGACTCGAGTTACGTGGTGCTCGGCCGCCCGGAACAGGGCCAGTTCCGCGCCAGCTTCAGCGAGTATTCGGGCCAAGGGTCGGGCGCCATCGCCGGCGGCGACGTGGACGGCGACGGTGTGCCCGACCTTTTGGTCGCGAACCGCGAGTCCCACGCGCTGGCCTTGCTCTACGGGCGCGGGCCGGCGGCGGGCGGGCTGTTCCACGGCGCCGCGCGCACGCCGGCGGGGCGCAATCCCTTGGACGTGGCGCTGCTCGATGTGCGCGGCGACGGACGGCTCGGCGCGGCCTCGATCGCGGGTGCAGAGGGCACCCTCAGCCTGTTCGCGAATGCGGGCGGGCGGCTCGAGTTCCTGCGCAAGTGGGAGGTGGGAGCGTCGCCCGCGGAGTTGGCCGTGGGCGATGGCGACGGCGATGGAGCGGTCGATCTGTTCCTGCTCGCGCGCCCCGCGTCGGGCTCGCGGACGGTCGGGTGGTTCGGCGGCGCCGGCGGCCCCTTGGTGCGCGAAGTGGCGCTCGAACTCGGCGGCGGCGCCGCGCGCATCGCGTTTGCCGAACTCGGTGACCAGCCGTGGCTCCTCGCCGCCGATCCCACACGCGGGTTGCTGCGCGGCCTGCCCAAGCCGGGCACCGGAGCGCCCGCCGCCGAGTTGGCGCTCAGTCCGCGTCCCGAGGCCCTCGCCGCTTGGCCGGGCGGCGCGCTGGCGGTGGTGTTGGCCGGGCAGACACCCGCGCTGGTGCGCGTGGAATGGCAGGGCGGCGCGCTGGTCGAGCGCGCGCGTTATCCCCTCGCCGGTTTCCCCGTGGACGTGGCCTCGGCGGACCTCGACGGCGACGGAGCCGCGGACGTGGTGGTGCTGCTGCGCGAACACGAGGGCGCGATGGCCGGCGAGATCCGCGTGTTCCTCGCGCGCGAGGGCAAACTCGTGCCCGCGGCGCGCGCCACCGCGGGCGCCGCAGCGCACCGCATCGCGCTCGGCGACATCGATCGCGACGGCCGCGCGGACGTCGCCGTCGCCGCGCAGAACCGCCACGTGGTGCACCTGTGGCTGGCGCGGCCCCGGCCTGAGGGCGTGGTGCTCGAACCCCAACTCGAAGTCGGCGTCGGCCTCGGCCCCATGGCCGCCGCGCTCGGCGATCTCACCGGCGACGGTTGGCTCGATCTCGTAGCCGTCAACGCATTCAGCGACGACCTGACGACGGTGCTGAGCGAAGCGCCGCGCTGATGCGGACTGCCGCGGCCGACGGCAAACCAAACAAGGGCAAGCCGATCAGCGGCGCGGCGCGACGTCGCCCGTCGGCGGGCGCGCGCGACGGCGGTTGAGACGCTCCGCCAGCGCCTTGCCCCAGCGCGTCTGCACGAGCCACGCGTGCATGCCGCGTTTGAAGCGCGCTTCCCGCCGCGGCCACAGCGAAAGCAGCATCGGCGCCCCGACGATGGACAACACGAAACCCGGCACCACCGGCAGGATCCAGAGGATCAACCCGAGAATCACGAGCCCAAGCCCCAGGAGCGGCCGGACCCAAGGCCGCCAACCCGGCCCTCGTTTCAGGCCCAACGCCAGACCGGGATCCTCGGCGGAGACCTCCGGAAGGGTGTGCTCCTGACGCGGCGAAACGTCGTCGAAGGCGGACGGCAAGGGGCTGCCCCCCGGCGAGTGGGACCCGCATCCCAACCCGTCGGGGGGCCCGAGGGGACCTTGACCCGGCTTCGGCGACCCTGGGGGTGTCCCCAGGGCGCCGGCCCGACGCCCCGGCGAGCCGGCCCCCCGCCCCAGCGAGCCGGCAGGGTCCGGCTCGCCAGGCCCCGCCCCCGGCTCGGGGCGGGCATCGGGATTCACGCGTTGGGTCAAATCTGTCTTCCGAAGAGGTCTACGCGCCGGCGGCACCGGCGTTGGCGAAGGGTGGCGCGGAAATCCGCGGCAGCCCGGGTCAGCCGGGCAGGCGCTCTAGTAGGTCCACGAGGGCCGGCAGCAGCCGCAGGGAGCCGATCGCGGGGTTCGTCGCGCCCTGCCCCACCGCGCGACGTGTGCCGGTGATGTATCCGTAGCGTCCGCCGAAGGCCAAATCGGTCGCGGCCATCGCCAGCAGGAAACGCGCCCTGGTGTCGGGCGTGGCCAGGCCCAGTTTGTCGTCGTGGGCGACGGCGAGGCCCTCGAGCAGGTTGTGGGGCACGCCGGCGGTATCGCCCACGGGGAGGCGCTGCGGATCGAAGCCGAAGATCGTGACGTCGACCCACACACCGTCCGTGCCCTGGCCGCCCTTGTAGTGCAGGCGCGCGGCCTCGTCGACGAGGGACGCGATGGAGGGCGCGAGCTCCGGCTCGAGCCGCGCGATGCGCTCGGCGATGCGCCAGCAGCGCACCTGGTCCGCGGCGATGTTGCCGCCGTGGCGCACGGCGTCGCGCCAGAGCGGCGCGTACGTGTGCCAGCCCGACAGAGCGAGGTCGCGGAACGCCGGTTCGTCCGGCCAGGCCTCCCACATGGTCACGGCGCGCTCGCCGTAGTGCCCGTAGTCGTCGTCGAAGCCCGGATCGATGCGGTCCCAGGTTCCGGGCCAGTGGTGCGCGTATTCGAGCACGCGCACGGCCTCGCGCGCGGTGCGGAGGTGCCGTTCGTCGCCGATCCTCGCGCCCAGGCGCGCCAACTGCGCGGGTACGTCGAGACGCCGCAGCGGCGCGGTCTCCGTGTAGGGCCGACCATCGCCCGGGCGGTACTTGGGCGCCACTTCCCCCGTGGGGAGCACGCCGTACGCCAGCACCCACTCGCCGATGCGCCGCGCCGCCTCCAGGCAGCGCTGGCGCAGCGCCTCGGGGCCGCGCTCCGCCGCATCGATCAGGAAGCGCAGGTGGATGGCGATCTCGATCGGCTCGCCGTCGACGGGTTGGTCCGCGACGGGGTCCCACGTGCGCGGCAATCCCGTCGTCGGATGCAGGCAGAGCTCGAGGAAGTCGTTGAGGTGCGCGGTGAGGGCGACGCCCCACTCCTCGCGCGGCTCCCGGTGGTACGCAAAGAGCAGGTTGTCGAAGAGCGGGCTGTAGCCGACACGCGAGAGCGGCGCACCCGACGGCGCGGCCGTGTCCGTGTCGAAGAGCTGCGTGACGAACTGCGTCGCGCGCGGCCCCACACGGTCGAGGCCGTGCTCGAGGTAGGGCAGAACGATGTGATCGATGCGCGCGAGCACGTCGATGCGCATCTCGGGGAGTGTGGGTTCCGGCGCCGGCGTGGTGACGGAGAGGCCGCGCCAGCGGGCCGGCGCCTCCGTGTCGGTACCGAAGAGCCTGAGGGTGTACCTGGGTGTGCTGGCGCGGCCGAGTTCGCGCTCCAGCCAGACCCGATCCAGCTCCACTCTGGTGGGCTCCGCGAACTCGAGTTCGGCGCGCGCAACACCGCCGGCGCCGTCTTCGATTTCGACCGCCCCGCGACCCGTCAGTTCGCCCGCGAACACGAACGGCGCGTTGCCGTGCAGCGCGAACGGCTGTTCCACCGCGCACCCGGCCTCGAGCACGAGGATGCCTCCGCCCTTGCTGGGCTCGACCCGCGGCACACCACTTCGGGTGCGCCACCACGGAACGCGGTTCAGCTCGGGATCGACGCCGAGGGAAAAGTCCCCCCCGTCGAGCACGTCGAGGGCGAGGGTGGCCTCGGGGGGTTGGTCGGCTCCCTGGAAGAGGAGCAGGCAGAGGGCCGGGATGCACATGGAGGGGACGTGGGTCGCGGGCCGCGGTGTTAGGGTGGCGCGCCACCAACGTACATGCCGGCCGCCGAAGAGATCGCACCGCTCCCGGTTCCCGAACCCACGGAGGGCCGCGCCGTCCCGCGGAGGGTGTGGGGCGGGGCCCTGCTGCAATCAGGAGGGCGCCTCTTCGCCGCGGCCTGCACCTTCGCGACGCTCGCGCTGCTGGCGCGCCAGTTGGAGCCCGCGTCCTTTGGGCGGTACACGTTCTACCTGGCCGTGTTCGCGCTGCTCGACGCGCTGACGGACTTCGGCACCGGCGCGGCGGCGGTGCAGCGTTCGAGCACCCAACCCGAGCGCATGGCGACCACCCTGGTGACGGCCAGGCGCCTGAGGCGGCGCATGGCCGGGTTCGGCGCGCTCGCGGTTGCGGTGGCCCTCGTCTTCCTGGACGAGCCGGACTGGCCGTTCGTGCTGCTCGCGACGCTCTACCAGTTCACCCACGGCCTCGAACTGTCGGCCACGGTCTACAAGAACGCGGTGCGCTGGAAGGTGCCGGTGCTGGCGCGCTGCGCCGCGGCCCTCGCGCGCCTCGTGTTCGTCGCGGCGCTGCTGGGCCTCGGGGTGACGAGCGCGGGGTTGCACCTCGTGGCGACCGCGCTCGGCAGTTCGCTCGCCAACGGCATGTTGCACCTGGCCGCGCGGCGCCACCTGCCGACGCCCGAGGTACCCACCGCCAGCGAATCCGCCGAACTGCTGCGCCTGGCGTGGCCGCTCGGAATCGCCGCGGTTTGCCAGCAGGGTTATTTCTATCTCGACAACCTCTTCGTGCGCGCGTTCGCGGGTGAAGTCGAGCTGGGCCACTACAACGGCGCCGTCCGGCTCATGTCGTTCCTGCTGCTCGGCGCGCAGTACGCGTCCCTGGCCGCGCTGCCGTGGCTCACGCGGCGGCGCGCGGCCGGCGACGGGGCCGCGGCCGTGCGCTTGGCGCAACCGCTGTTTGCGGGCGCGTGTTTCGCGATGGGCATCCTCGCGCCGCACGCGGCAGGTCTCTTGGGCCTCGGTTTTGGCGACGAGTTCCGCGGGGCCGGGCCGGCCCTCGTGTGGCTGCTCGGCGCGGTTGCGGTCGTGCACGTCGGAGCGGTCTTCGTGACGGCGGCGGTGGCCTTTGGAGCGACACGTTCGGTGCTCGCCATCGCGTTGACCGCGCTCGCCTGGAACGGGGCGCTCAACTGGCTGGCGGTGCCCCGCTTCGGCATCGCGGGCGCCGCGGCGGCGACACTCGCGACGGAGCTGTTCGTGACGATCGGCGCGGCGCTTGCCCTGTCGCGCCACGGGGCCGTGTTGTTGGGCGAGCGGCCTTGGGCCTGGGCGCTCGGCCCGCTGGCGTTCGGCGCCGGCCTTCTCGTCGGACAGTGGATGCCGGGTGCGGAACTTCCCTGGGCAGGACCATGAACGGCCCCGTGTTGCTCGACTTCCGCAGCGCGCTCGTCAACCGCGAGGGCACTGGCCGCGCCGCGCGGGAGTGGGTGCGCGCCCTGGCGGCGCGCGAGGACTGTCCGGAGCTGCGCCTGTTCGCGTGGACGTGGGCGCGCGCCGCGGTCTCCGAGGCAGAGCTCGGGCTCGAAGCAGCCGTCGCCGCGGGCCGCGTGCGGATGCTGCGGCGGCGCTTGCCCCACACACTCGTGTCGCGCGCGCTCAGGATCGCGCGGCGCGGCATCGACGATCTCGCGGGCGATGCCGCGCTCGTGCAGCACCTGCAGTTGCGCCACCTTTCCGTGCGGCGAGCGCCGCAGTGCGCGGTGCTTTACGACATACTTTGGAACGATGCCGCCGCCCCGTGGATCGGCGCCGACGCCGCGGGCCGCATGGCGGCCGACGCGCGCACACTCGTCCGGCGTTGCGCGCGCATCCAGGCGCCGAGTGCGGCGGCGGCACACGATCTCGTCGCGACGCTTGGGATCGATCCCGCGCGGCTCGACGTGGTGCCGCTCGGGGCGGACCACTTGCTCCGCGTCGCTCCGGGCGCGGCTCCGGGCACACCGTTCCTGTTCACCGCGGCGCGTGTGGACGCGAGGAAGAACCACGTCACCGTGCTGCGGGCCCTCGAACGGCTCGCGCGCGCGGGCACCCACGTTCCCTGGGTGGTCGCCGGACCGAGCGGTCACGGCGCGGAGCCTTTCCTGCGCGCGCTCGACGCTTCGCCCGTGCGACGTTCCGTACAGCTCGCGGGGGCGCTCTCGGAGGCGGACCTCGCGGCGCACTACCGGGCAGCGCGCCTGTTCGTGTTCCCCAGTCTGGGCGAGGGCTTTGGGCTGCCGCCCCTCGAAGCCATGGGTTTGGGCACGGCGACGCTTGCAAGCCCCGCAGGCAGCCTGGGTGAAGTGTTGGCCGAGGGCGCCGTGCTGCTGCCGCCCGAGGATCCCGCCGCGTGGGCCGACGCGATCGATCGCCTGTGGCACGATCCCTCGCAGCGCGCCGCCTGGGAAGAGCGCGGTCGTGCGCAGGCCGCGTTGTTCACGTGGGACCGCGCGGCCGCTGCTCTACTCGAATCCTGGCGCCGCGTGCCCCCTGCGCCCGGTTCAGGCGCCGCTCGCGGGAGCGGGCATCGGCGGCCCAGCGGGGGTTGACGGCGCAACTTCGGCCGCCGGCTCCGCTTGCGGGACCGACGCGGGTGTCGCTTTGGCCAGTTGGCGCTGGGGCCGCGGCAACCAGACGGCGCGGCCCTCCACCTCGACGAACACGTCGCCCGGCAACGCAAGGACCCCGCCCAAACCGCGTTCCGCGAGCCACTCGCTGAACTTTACGTAGGCTTCGGAGCCGAAGTTCACGGCCGCGAGCATGCTCATTTGTGCCACTGCGTCCGGGCCGCCCTCGAACAGCCGCGCATCGACCCACTTGCCGCCGCGCAGGAAGAACGCGCGCTCGCCCACGTGCTGCACTTCGCGGGGACCGACCTCGCGCAGTTGTTCGTCCAAGAAGCGGTTGAGTCGGTCGAAGCGCTGCCCGCGCCGCCAGCGGTTCTGGTTCACGGACTGCACGACGCCGCCCGCGCCCGTGCGTGTGCGCTGTGCGCGCTGCACCAAACCAGCGGCCAGCGCGCTGCGGTTGGCGTCCGCATTCGCGAGGTCCGTCCCTTCGAGCGCGAGGAACGCGGTGTATTCGCTGAGCACCCCCCAGGTCTGCGAGAGGGAGCGGATCTCCTCCACCAACTCCTTCGCGACGGTGCTGCCCGCCACGGCGCCGCCGTGGCGCACCTCGTCCACCAAACTAGCGATGCGCCGTTGGGCCCAGAGACGCGAAACGAAGGCGTTCTCGGGGCTGGCCGTCGTGAGGTCGAAGATCCAGCGGAACGCCGCGCGCTCGCCGTCGAGCTGCCCCGAGAGGCGGATGCCGATGCGCTCGACGCCGCGGTTGTAGCGGCCCAGCAGCGTCAACTGCTCGCCCTCGAACAGGTCCTCGAGCCGAGCCGGCGCAAGTTGTTGCGCCAGGCTCGGATCGGGTTTGCCTTCTCCGTCGATGAGCTCGTACTCGATGTGGGTCAGCCGCGGTTCCGCGAGGCGCGCCGCGAGTCGACCGAGCGCGAGCCCCACGTCCTCCATCGGATGCGCGTACTGGGTGCTGCCGCGGCTGTCCCGCGCGATGCGATCGAGCAGCGGCGCGTTGACGTCGTGGCCGACACCGAGCAGGTGCACACGCCGACCGTGGGTGTTGAGGCGCTCGACGGATGCATTCAACTCCGCTTCGGTCGTCAATCCGACCGTCGGCTGCCCGTCGGTCATCAGCAGAACGAGCGGCAGTACACCGTCCTCTGGCGCCGGCGCCAGCACCGCCGCCAGTGCGTCGCTGATGTTGGTGCCGCCGCCCGGTTTGAGCGCGCGCAGCCACTCGACGGCCGCTTGGATGGAATTCGTGTCCGCGAGCGCTGCGCCGCGTGTGAAGGAGCTCACATCCCCTGAGAACGCCACCAATTGGAAACGATCCTCGGGGCGCAGCGATTCAAGCACGCCGATCGCGGCTGTGCGGGCCTGCTCGAACTTCTCGCCGGCCATCGAGCCCGAGCGGTCGAGCACGAGAGCGAGTTCGCGGGCGCGGGGCGGTTTCTGCGACGCGGGCAGTGCGCCGAGCAAGAGGAACGTGCCGCCCTCGCCCCGCGGGTCGCCGTGGGCAAACAGCGTCGCACCGGGCTCACCCGAACCGCGCAGCAGGCTCAGGCGAAAACTGCCCGGTTGTTCGGCGGCTCCCTTGGCGAGCCGCGCGGTGTAGACGTGTTCGCTGTGCTCTTGCACCTCGAGTTCGTGGCTCGACGACCACACCGCCGACAGGGCCCCCAGGCCGCGGACCTCCAGGTCGAGGGAGAGGGGCGGGCCCAGCTTGCGCCAGGCCTCGCTGCGCGGCAGCGCGAAGTCGAACCGCGCGCCATCGCCCTCGAGGATCTGTTCGTAGGTGATCTTGACGCGCTGCGCGCCGCGCGGCGGCACGGGGAACACGCTGGTGCGGATCGACGCCGCGCCTTGGAACTCGAGCAGCGCCGGATCGATCGCGCGCGCGACGATCGCGTTGTAGCTGCGGCGCGCCTCCTCGCCGTGGATCAACCGCGCGCTGGGTTCGGCGCCCTCGCCCAAGAAGTCGAAGCTGCGCACCGCGGCGCCGCGCGGCACGGGCAGCAGCATCTCCGCCTCGGCCGCGCGCATGCTGCGGTTCTCGATGCCCACCTCGAGCGTCACCACGGCGAGCGGTCCATCGATGCGCACGCGCCAGTCCGTGGCCGTGACGAAGAGATTCGCACCGCCGTCGAGGGGAAAACCGCCGAGCTGGGGCACGACCACCTGACCGCTCCCGCTCCATTCGCTGACGCCCTGGGCCGCGCCAGCCCTCGCGTAGACGATGAGGCCGAGCACAAGAGCGATCAGGTGGACGACGTAGGGTGCGAGCTTCGAGTGGTGGCGCATGGGGACTCTCCTTCGGGCCGCCGCCCGGGCACAACGCCCCGGGCAGTGAACGAAGGCTAGGGCCGAAGCCGCCCGAACGGGGTCACGGCCTTGCAACGGCGGCCGCCTCCGCCAAACGCCCCATCGACGGGCGCAATGCAGTTCCTTGCGTCACCGGATCGTCACAGCGACACCGAAGTCACCCGCGATCAAGGTCCCGCGCGGCCGTGCTGCGAGCGGCGGCGCACGCGCGCGGGGTCGATGGCGTCGCTTTCCCAGAGGAGGCGGCCTTCCATGCCGCCCGCCACGGTCAGCACTTGGCCCGTCACGTGGCGCGAGAGGGCGGGGCTCGCGAGGGTGAGTACCGCGCGCGCGATGTCCTCGGCGGCCGCGAGTTGGCGGAGGGCCATCGTGCGCACCACACGGCGCACGGTGCTGTCGTCGGCGAGCGCCGGGCGCGCCATTTCGGTCACGGTCCAGCCGGGCTCGACCAGGTTGATGCGCGCGAACGGATCGAGCCGCGGCAGCTCGTTCTTGAGCGTCTGCAGGAGGCCGTAGAGCCCGGCCTTCGCCAGCGCGTAGTCCGCGTGGCCGCGCTCGCCGAAACGCGCCGCGGTCGAGCCGATCAACACCGCCGCGGCGCCGCGGCCATCGGCGCGCGGGCCGTCCGCTTCGAGCGCGCGGAGGAACGCGCGCATCGTGTAGGTCGGTCCGAGGAGATTCGCGGCCAAGGTGCGCTGCAGGCGCTCGAGCGGGATCTCGTGCAGATGTAGGTCCCCCGGCGGCCAGGCACCTGCGCAGGGCACCACGAGGTCGATGCGCCCGAAACGCTCGCGCGCGGCGGCGAAGGCGCGCTCCGTTTCCCCCGGGTCCGCGGCGTCGAATGCGAGGAACAGCGCGTCGTGCCCCCAGCCCTCCGCGCGGGCCAACTGCGCCAGTTCGTCGGTCCGTGTATGCCCCGCCAGGGCCAGGTGGCAGCCCTCCGCGGCGAAGGCCCGGGCGATTTCGCGCCCGATGCCGCCGCTGGCACCGGTCAAGAAGAGGGTCAGGCCATCGAGGTCCGTGCGCATGTGCCAAGGGTACACACGGACTGGTTAGAATCCCCGCGACTCGGCCCGCCCCGCGCGCGGCCCCACCCAACGGAGCCAGAACCCATGAAAACGATCTCGATCGCAGCCCTCGTGCTCGCCGCCGCCTGCAGCGCGCCCCGCACCAACGAAGCCGCGGCCCAGGCGCGCGCTCCGATCCACCACCCCGAGTACGGCCTCATCAGCGCCCAGCCGGTCGAGGGCTGGGACGTTTTCGGTGCGGACGTTCCCGAGGGCAAGGCGATGTCGGTCGAGACGCTGCTGGCCAACGCCGAGACCTACCGCGGCAAGGAGGTGCTCGTCGAGGCGCCCATCCAGGCCGTGTGCCTCAAGAAGGGCTGCTGGATGACGTTCGACGGCAACGGCAAGCAGGTGCGGGTGAAGTTCAAGGACTACGCCTTCTTCATGCCGAAGGACGCGGACGGTCGCGTGGCGCTCGTGCACGCGAAGTTCGAAGTGAAGGAGATGTCCGCCGAGCAGATCGCGCACTACCTCGAGGACGAGGGCAAACACGAGGAGGCCAAGAAGGTCACCGAGGGTGTGACCGAGTACACGCTCTACGCGAGCGGTGTGCGCCTGCGCCAGTGATGCAGTAGGCCAGTGAGGTCTCAGGTGAGTGGCGCGCCGCGCGCGAGCCACTCCCGGATGCGCTCCTCGAGTTCGTCGCGTGTGGCGCGGAACACCGCGAGGCGCCGCTCCCGATCCCCGCGCACCCCGTAGGGATCGGGCACCGGCCAGCGCAGGACGCGTGTGCCCCGCGGCACGGCCGGCACCTCGGCAAGAGCATCGAGGGAGAGGGCGACGAGCGCGGCCGGCGCCGGGTCGAGCACCCGGTGAACGTACTGGGAGCGGAGGTCGGTGATGTCCACGCCGCGCTCGGCCATCACCTCGATCGCCTCGGGCTGCACACCGATCGGGTGCACGCCGCCGGACAGGCTCTCGAAGCGGTCGCCGCCCAGGTGCCGCAACCAGCCCTGGGCCATGGGGCTGCGGCAGGCGTTGCCCACACACAGGAAGACGATGCGGGGCCGGGGCTGCATGGGGCCGCGAGCCTAGCGCCCGCGCGGCCCGCGGGGAGCCCCGCACCCGCGACCGGCTTCGCGCCCCCGCCTGGGCCGGGAATCCGAACTTCCGCGCAACCGCGGGCGGTCCGCCGAGGTCTTGGGGCGGCTGGGCGGGGGTGGAGGGTCCCGTGGGTCGGTGGTTCCGTGCATCGGCGCGTCCCGTGGGTCGGCGCGTCCCGTGGGTCGGCGCGTCCCGTGGGTCGGCGCGTCCCGTGGGTCGGTTGGTCCCGTGGGTGTGGGGGCTCTCCGCGCGCTCAGGTGCGCGTCCGCCCCCTCGGCCTGCGTACGCTCTCTCCGTGCCGCCGCGCGATCCCGCCCGCCCCCGCTCCGCACCACCCATCCGCGTCGGGCTCGACCTCGCGCCGCTCGTGTGGCTGCACTCGCCGGGCCTGCGGCGGCTCGCGGAGGAAACCCAGCGGGCACTCGAAGCGGCCGCAGACCCGCGCATCGAACTGGTCCCGCTCGCACCCCCGCCCGACCTCTCGCCGCGGCAGTGGCGCTGGCGTGCGCTGCCGAGGCGGGCGCACGAGCTACGCCTCGACGGTGTGCACGCGTTCACGAGCGGCTTCTCGCTCTTCGGCCCCGGTTGGCGCACCCACACCGTGCACGAGCTGCCCTGGCTGCAGGGCGAATCCGAGAACAGCGGCCCCGCGCACCGGCTCTGGGCCCAGCACGGTTGGCGCCGCGCCGCGCGCACGGTCACCGCCAGCGCGTTCACACTGGCCGAACTGGCGAAACGACACCCGCGGGCGGCAACGACCGCCCGCCTCGTGCCGTGGGGCGTCGCCGAGCCGTTCTTCACGGCCGCGCCCGATGCTCGTCTACTGGAGGGCCTCGGCCTCGAGCCAGGCTTCCTCCTGGTGCCCGGCGGCAATCGGCCGAAGAAGCGACTCGACGCCGTCTTGCGCGCGGCCGCGGAGCGAGGCGATCGTCTCGCGGTGGTGGCGAGCGGCCCCCCCAGCGCGCACCTCGAAACCAGCCACCTCCGCGCGCGTGAACTCGGCGTCCGGCTCGTCACACCCGGCGACCTGCCCGATGCACACTGGCCCGGATTGCTTGCAGGCGCGGGCGCGGTGCTGGCCTTGGCGAGGAGCGAGGGCTTTTGCCTGCCCGTGATCGAGGCCCTCGCGTCCGGTGTGGTGCCCGTGACCGCCGCCGAAGGCCAAGCCAAGGACTTGGCCGGCCCACACGGCGAAAGCGCCGATCCGGAGGACACGGCCGAACTCGCAGCGGCCATCGGGCGCGCGCTCGAGGCCGACGGAACCGCCCGCCGGCGCGGTCGCGAGCACGCGCGGCTCTACCCGTGGTCGCGGACGGCGCGTGGCCTCGTGGACGTTTGGAGCGAACTCCGTTGAGCGCGCCGCGGGTGCTGGTGGTCGCGACGGTGCTGGGCCTCGGCCCCAGCGGCGTGCAGCGCCAGGCCGCGCAAATCCTGCCGCGCGCGGCGGCACGACTCGGCACACTCGGCGGCGAGCTGGTGCTGCTGGAGGGAGCTGTGCCGCTTCCCGGCATCGAAGGTGTGGCGCGCAAGTCGTGCGGGGTGCCGCCGGGTCCGGCGCACAAACGCTTCTTCGCGGAGCGCCGTGCGATCGTCGCGGCACTCGAGGAAGCGCGCCGCGATGGCCGCCCCTTCCAGCTGGTGCACCAGGGGCACCAACCCTTCGCCACAGGGGCCGTTCGACGCGCCGGCGCGGTCCCCGTCTGGCTCGTGCACGACCTGCGCCGGCTTCACCAAGGCGCGCTCCCGCAACGCGCGTTCGCGAGTTGGGCGATGGCGCGTACCGCGCGGCAGGCGGGCGCGGTCCTCGTGGTGTCGGAGTCCGTGCGCGACGCGCTGGCCCAGCGTTTTCCCGCCCTCCGCGGCCGTCTGCACGTGGTCCCGAACGCAGCGGACCACGGCCAGAGCGCGGGACCGCGCGCGCCCAACTCGAAACCGTACCTGCTCGGAGTGGGGCATCTCGAACCGCGCAAGTCCTGGGATACCGCCATCGCCGCCGTCGCGCTCGACCCGAGTCTGCCGCCCCTCCTCGTGGTCGGCGGCACGCACGGGCGAGCGGGGCATCGCGAACGGCGGCGGTTGCAGCAGATCGCCGAGGCGCCAGCTTGCGCGGGACGTGTGCGTTTCCTCGGAGCCGTGCCGGACAGCGCACTGGCCGAGCTCTACCGGGGCGCGGCCGCCGTGGTCGTGCCGTCGCGGCTGGAGGGTTTTTCGCTGCCCGCGCTCGAAGCGCTGGCCGCCGGCGTGCCTCTCGTCGCGAGTGACATCGCCGTGCACCGCGAAGTCGCCGGCGACGCGGCCTGGTACTTCCCATGCGGCGACGCGTCCGCGTGCGCACGGGCCTGCGCCGCCGCACTTTCGGCCCCCGAGCAACGCGCCGCCGCAGCAAGGGCACGGGCCGCGCACTACTCGTGGGACAACTCCGCCGATGGCCTCGTCGACGCCTGGCTCGCCGCGGCAAGGGAGCTGCGCTGATGCGGCCGCGCCGCCGCCACACGCAACCAAAGCGCGAGCACCCAGTGGAACAGGATCGGGATGAGCGGTCCGGTCCAGCGTTCGTCCGGCCAGTAGGCCATCGTCACGACGTACCTCACCCCCATCCCCGCGGCGTAGCAGGCCGCGAACAGCGCGACGCGTTGTGCCGCGCGTGCGCCGAACGGCTCGATTCCGCGTCCAAGACGCAGGGAAGAGCGCACCAGCAACACCGAGATCAGCACCTGGAATCCGAGCAACAGGGGGTAGGGCATGTACCCGGAGTGCCAACGATCGAAGTGGGGCCACCAAGTTGGTTCCGCGACTAGGGCGAACAACTGTCCAGGTACCCGAAGCACGAACAGGATCGCCAACACGAACATCCAACGCGCCCGTCGGTGCTGGCCAGGCGAAGCGCTCAACTGCGCACCATCCTCGCGGCGCGGCCGCCGTGCAGTCGGTACCGCTTCGACCAATCGCTCGCGAAGCGGCCTTCGGGATCGTGTTCGGCCTTCGCCGCTGCAAAGGCATCGAACCCGGGGTACGCCGCGCGCACCTGCGCCAGCGATGCATCGGCGCCGTAGGTGAGGTAGAAGCTGCCGCCCATGCGCAGGGCCAGGTCGTACAGAGCGCCCATGGTGCGCGAGGTGTCGGCGCGTCCCGCCGCGTCGTGGGACGTGTGCAGGTTGAACACGACGCACACCCACGGCTCCCGCGCCCAGGCCAGCACAGTGAGGGGATCGCGCTCGATCCAACGCACGGTGCCGTAGACCACATCGGCGTTGCGCAGAATGCCGCGGGCCCCGTGGAGGAACCGCGCGAGTTCGCCGCGGGGCACGTACAGCTCGCAGATCTTCTCCGAGCCCGCGTGCCCAAGACAGCGGTCGATCTCGCCGTGATAGCCGTCGACGTAGACACCGAGCTGCATGCAGTCGCTCCAGTAGCGCTGTCCGTGGGTCGCGAGGTAGTGTGCGGCGTAGCGGCGGAAGGCTTCGCTCTTCGCGCGGTGCGCGAGGGCGAGGAGTTCGCACCAATCCGCCGCGCTCAACTCGCGCTGCCCCGGCGGAGGACGTTCGCCGAGCGGCGCCGGGTGGTAGGTGGAGAGCACACCGCGCCGCAGGAACTCCGGCGACCGAGGATCGATCGCAAACTGGAAGTCCCCGTAGACCGCGCCCGCGGAACGGCGCCGGTCGACCTCGCTCTCCACGTCTTCCGCGTCGCACAACGCGACACTCCGCTCCATCACCCGGCGCTCGACGAGCCGCAGCACCACCGCCGTCACAACTCCGAACAGCCCGTAGCCCCCCACCACGAGGCGAAAGAGCTCACCACCGTTGGCGCGCGAAAGGCGCCGCACACGCCCCGTCGCGTCGACCAACTCCAGTTCCTCGATGTCTTCGACCAAGGGGCCCATCGCGAGTCCGCGCCCGTGTGCGTTGACGGCCACCGCTCCGCCCAGCGACAGGCGATCCGCGCCGGTCTGTTTCTGGCGGATGCCCCACCGCGCGGTCGCGCCGCCCTGGCGCGCCAAAAGGTTCTGCACCAGCTCCGGCCAACGCCGCCCGGCTTCGACCTCGACGAGTCCCCGCTCGGCGTCGAACCGCCGGACGCGCACGAGTTCGCCTATGTCGAGCACCACACCGCCGTCGAGGAAGGGCTGCCCTCCCATGGCGTGACGTGCGCCCATCACCGCAAGCGGCACGCGGTCGCGCCCGCAGCGCTCGAGGGCAGCGGACACACCTTCCACGTCCCGCGGGCGCAGGTGAGCGGAGGGTCGACACTGGGTGAGGCGCGAGTGGACGTCGAAGAGCGTTGTGGTCTGCATGGCTGTGGGCGGTCGCACGGGGCGTACCTGGCCCCGAGAAGGCAAGGAGCGTGCCGTGGTCGGCGCGCCGCCGCGGCGAGACGCAGGGCCCGATCGGCGGGGCCAAGAAGGCCGCCGCCACGGTCTCGGTGGGCCGGATCTGGCACAAAATGTGTTCATCTGCCACATTCCGTGCATGGCAACCCACCAACTGAGGGCGGACGAGCGGGAGCTCTTCACGGCCGTGGCGAAGGCCGTGCGGCAGAACCCGTTCGCCGAGGACGCGGCCCGCGCCGAGGCCCTCGATCCGCTGCTGGCGCAACTGGACCGCGCCCTCGTCGCTGTGGATCGCCGCCGCGCCGTCGCCCAGGACAGCGAGCAGGCGCGGCACCTCGAGCGGGCGAGGCTCTTCGCCGCCTACTACCGCGCGAGTGCCGCCCTCGACGCGCACATCGCCGCCCAGGAAGCCGAGGGCGACCAGCCCGTGCGATTTGCCGCCGGTGCCGAGATCCTCGCGGAACTCTCCGGCGCTGGACCGCGCGGCGGACTACCGGACGCCGCCGCGCACGGGGCCCTCTCGCTATTCTTCCAACTGCGCAGGGCGTACCACTTCCTGGCAGGAGCGCTCGCCGGGCAATGCCGCTCGATGGTGCAGCTCCGCGCCGACCTCTGGAACGCGGTGTTCACGCGCGACCTCGAACTCTACGAGGCCCATCTGGTCGGCCGCATGGAAGAGTTCTCGACGCTCATCGTCGGCGAGACGGGCACGGGGAAGGGTGCGGCCGCGGCCGCGATCGGCAGGTCGGGGCACATCCCGTACACCGCGGCGAAGTCCCGCTTCGTGTCGAGTTTCACTGCGATGTTCGTGCCGCTCAACCTGGCGAGTGTGCCCGAGCCCTTGATCGAATCCGCGCTCTTCGGCCACCAAAAGGGAGCGTTCACGGGAGCGGTGGCCGATCGCCCGGGACTGTTCTCGCGCTGCCCACCGGGCGGTTCGATCTTCCTCGACGAGATCGGCGAACTGGCCGAGCCGGTGCAGGTGAAGTTGCTCGACGTCTTGCAGGATCGCAGCTTCGCGCCGGTCGGCGCAGCGGGGCGAACGTCGTTCCGCGGTCGGCTGATCGCGGCGACGCACCGGGGCCCGCGGGGACGCCTCCGCGACGACCTTTATTGGCGGCTCGCCAGCGACGTCGTGGTGGTACCGCCGTTGCGCCAACGCATCCGCGAACGGCCGGCGGAGCTGACCGAACTGGCGCTCTCGCTCCTGCAGCGGTGGTTGGGCAATGGCGCGGCTTCGGTGTGCGAGCGTGTGCTCGAGGCCCTGGTGCGCGACGTGCCGGCGGACCATCCGTGGCCGGGCAACGTGCGCGAACTCGAGCAGTGCCTGCGAAGGGTGCTGCTGCACGGCCACTGCCGGGTCGCGTCGGCGGGCCCCGCGGATGCCCCCATCGAGGCGCTGGTCCGCGACGAACCCTCCGCGAGGGAACTGCTCGGCCGCTACAGCCGGCACCTCCTCGAGCGCTACGGCGACCCCAAACAGGTGGCACAGCGCCTCGGTGTCGACAGGCGCACGGCGCAGCGGTACCTGGAGGGGTTCCCGGCGAGCGGGCCGAACGGGTAGCGGGATTGGGCGAATGGCCCTAGGCTCGGGCAGACACCCCTTTCCCCCGGAGGACCCATGAGTCACTCGCTCGCTTCCCTCGTCTTGCTGCTCACCGGCCCGGGCTTCGCCGCCGCGGCCTCGCCAGACGGCCAGGTCCGGCTCGTGCCCGGGCTCTATCCCACCATCCAAGCGGCCGTCGATGCTTCGTCGAATGGGGACGTCGTCGTCGTCGCCGCGGGCAGTTACCCGGGCTTCGAGATCGCGGCCAAGTCCGTGGCGGTCGAGGCAGCGCCGGAGGCGGTGGTTGCAATCGTCGGCCGCGTGACGGTGCGCGACTTGGCGTTGGAGCAGAGGGTGGTGCTGCACGGGCTGCGCGGCACCGCGCCGGCGGGCGGCGGAGCGGCGCTCCTGGTCGCGAACAACGACGGCCCCGTACGCGTGGAGTCGTGCCATTGGCGCGGCGGCGATGCTCTGTTCGGCACGCCGTTCGTCTTCGCCCTGCCCGGCGACCCGGCGGTGCAAGCGCAGAACACTGCGTCGCTCGCGTTCGCAGGGGGCACGGCCCAAGGGGGCCAAGGTGCCTCCATCAAGGACGAGGACTTCCAATGGAACATGAGCTCGGGCGGCGCGGCCATGGAGTTCGCAAGCACCGGCGCATCACTCTACAGCATGGACCTGGTCGGTGGAGCCGGAGGTGACAACTACGACACGACGGCCGACCCCGCCGGCGACGGCGGTTCCGGCATCCTCGCAACGGCGAGCACACTGTTCCTCTCCCGCGTGCAATCGCGCGGCGGGCGCGGAGGATTTGCGGACTGCGAGACACTCTTCGGCGGGTGTGGCAGCAACGGCGACGGCGGGCACGGTGTCGAGTTGGTCGGCTCGACGGCCACTTCCCGCGCCTCGGTCTTGCTCGGCGGCACCGCATCGCCGGGTTCGCCGTTCGGCCCGTCCGCCGGGACGCCGGGATCGCCCGTGGACGGAGAGCCGGGCAGTTTCACGGACACCTTCGGACCGTCGGTCTACCACGTGGCGACGTCGCCCGTGCTGCTCGGCGATCCCGTGCAACTGCGGTTCGCCGCACCTGCGGGCCAAATCGCCGTGTTTTTGATCAGCGGCGAACCCCACGCCGCGCTCGCTCCCCTGGACGGCGCGGGTCCGTTCCTGCTCGCGCCGAGCGGACTCGTGACGCTGGTGCTGGGCCCGATCCCCGCGTCGGGATTCGCCAACTTCCCGGCCGTGACCCCCGTTGGAACGGGCAGCGGCAGCGCCCGGACCGTGTTCACCCAAGGCGCACTGCTCGACGCGTCCACGTCGTCCGTGCACCTCGCCGACCCGTCGCACGTGACGCTGGTGGACGGTTTGCCCTGAGTGGGGAGGTGCGGGCACGGGGCTCTCCGTGACCGCGGCGCGGCACGGATTCAGCCGCCGCGCAGGAATGCCGCCAACTGGAAGGCGCCGATGACGGCTCCCACCAGCACCGCGGGCACCAGCACGAACGCCAGCGCGCGCACCCAGAGCGGCTGCTGCGCGAGGTCGCCGGAGAAGATGCCCGCGGAGCGCTTCGGCTGCGCCAGGGCCGCCCGGCGATCGAGCACGCTCGGGCCCGCGGCCTCGGCCTTTGGTGCGGGCTTTGGTGTTGTGGGGCCGGACAACTCGATGGCGGCCGGGTCCTCGAGCGCCGCGTCCTCGAGCAGCGGCCCCGCGGCCTGGCGGTAGGTGGTGCGCTCGAGCAGCGACTTGACGTCCTCCGCGAACTCGAGCGGCCCATCGGCGCTCCTCACCGCGGCGACACGCTGCACCCGCACGAGCAACTCGCCGATGCCAAACTCCTGGCCGTCCTCGAAACGCACGGCGTCGACACGTCGGCCGGCCAACATCAGGCCGTTGCGCGACGCCGTGTCCACCACCCAGAGCCGCCCGTCGCGTTCCTCCACGCGGGCGTGCACACGGCTGACGGAGGCGTGGTTCAAGACCAGGTCCATGTTCGGTGCCCGGCCCAAGCGGGCGCCCGCGCCCACCACGGCCTTCGCCAGGGGCCCCTCGGGCCCGCGCACGACCAGTTCCCACACCATGGCCCGCGAGACTACAGAAGAGCCCGGCCAGAGCGCGCGCGCATTCTGCCGGGCGACACGCTGTTGTGGCGGAGCCCACAAGGGTGCAGGCTCTTGGGCGTGCGCACCCCTCCCCAACGGGCCTTCGAACTCGTCGCCGCGGGCCGCTCGTACCGGACAGGCTTTTGGCTGCGCCCGAGGCCCGCGCTGACCGAGGTCACGCTGGCGCTCGACGAGGGCCAGTTCCTGGGCCTGGTGGGCGCCAACGGTTCGGGGAAGAGCACCCTCCTGCGCCTCCTGGCGGGGATCGAACGGCCGGACCGGGGCAGAGCCAACGTCTTCGGCGAACCCGCCCACCGGCCCGACGCCCGGGCGCGGGTTGGTTACCTGCCGGAGGGATCGCCGTGGCCGCCGGAGTTGGCGCTGGCGGCGGCCCTCGAGCTGCTGCTCGCCCTGCGCGGTTTTGGCCGGGCCCAGGCGCGGCGGACGGCGGGTGAGGCCCTCGAACGGGCGGGCCTCGGGGCGGAGCGGGCCCGGCCGCTCGGGCGCTGTTCCAGTGGCCAGCGCCGGCGCTTCGGACTGGCCCAGGCCTTCGCGCACGGGCCGGATCTGGTGCTCCTCGACGAACCCACGGTGGGGCTCGACGCGCCGGGGCTCGATGTGCTCGGCGATTGGCTCCGCGACGTGCGCGCGCGCGGGGCCAGTGCAGTCGTGTGCTCCCACAGGCCGGCGGACCTCTTTGGCACCGCCGATCGCCTGGCCCAACTGCAGACGGGACGGCTCGTCGCGGAGGGCCCCAGCGCCGCGTTTGCGGGGTCCGCGCGGCACGTGGAGGTGGAACTGCGCACGAAGGAGCCACTGCCCGAGGCGGAGCTCCGCCGGCGCCTGGGCGACGTCGAACTGCTCGGTGTGCGTCCCGCGGCGCCTGCGCTGCTCGACCTGGGCCCGGGGACTTCGAACGCCTCGGACCAAGCCCGAGGCCCCGACCTCCCGTGACCGACGCCCGGAACGACGCGCGGGGCGCGCTGGCGCTGTTCCTGTTGGCGGCCCGGCGCACGGCGGGTCCGCTCGCGGTGGCGCTCCTCGTGCTGGCCCTCTTCGCGCTGCTCGCCGGCGACGCGCCGCGCGGCGTCTTCGCGCCGGAAGCGACCGCGGCGCGGGACTTCGGCGGCGCCGCGCGCGCGCGGGAGTTCGGCCTCGTCGTGCTCGTGCTCGGGGCCGCACTCGGAATCGCGCTGGAGCGTCTGCTCGCGCGCCGCGCCGCGGCTGAGGACCGCGTGCGCCGCGCCGCGCCGATCGACCGGCGCGTCGCGGCCGCGGCGGATCTCGCGGGTTACGCGGCGGCGGGCACGCTGGCCTTTGGACTCGCGGCGTGCGCGGTGGAATGGCGCGGCGAAACTCCGCTGGCCTGGCGCGAGTTCGCGGCGTTCTCGAACCCCGTGCAGATCCTGGTGCGCGAGGCGGAGGGGCTCTCGATCCAACTGCCGGACCCGGGCCCCCTACCCACGGGCACACACCTCTCCGCGGAGCTGTTCGCCCTGCCCGGCGACGGTTTCGCGGCGGCCATCGCACTCGGCTTGCGCCGCGTCGGTGTGGGCGAAGAACCTGGCCCGTGGATTCGGCGCGAACTGCGTGTGGTGGAGCGCGTCGTCGCGCCGATCGAAGTGCCGGCCGGCGCGGGAGCGCTCGAGCTGGCGCTGCTGCGGCGCGGACCCGGTGCGCCCGTCGCCCTCGCCGAGGACGGGCTGCAGTTCGAGGCGCCGACGACCGGTCGCTGGGGCGCCGCGCGTTCGCTCGCGTTGCACGGGGCCGCGGCGGCGCTGCTCTTCGGTGCGCTGGCCTCGTTGGGCGCGCGTGTCCTCTGGGCCCCGTTCGCGGTGGGAGCCGCGGCGAGTCTGGCGCTCGCGGCGCTCATCCTGCGCCTGCCGATCGCCGGTGCGGGATTGTTCGCCGCGCAGGGGACCCTCGCCCAGGGCCTCGCGCCCCGGGCGCCAGGGGCCCTCGAATGGCTGCCGCTCGTGGTGCTCGCAGGGATCGCCGCGGTGGTCGCGGCCGGGCGGCTCGCGGATCCGGGAGGCAGGCGGTGAGCGGCGCGTGGATGCGGCCCACGGGGCTCGTCTGCCTCGCGGCGCTCGCGTTTGCGGCGAGCGCTTGGCCTCCGGCACCTCCGCCGGCGCTGCCGGGCGGCTCGGAACACGCCCTAGGTCGCATCCTGGCGCCGCTCTCGGCCGCGCTGGCGGCGCGCGAGCGTGTGCGCGCCGAGGGGCAGTTCACCCGCGGTCGGACGGGCCTCGGATTCGAGTCGCTGGCGCGCGCGCTCGAGTTGCAGCCCGACGCCACGGCCCTCTGGGTCCTGGCCGTGGAGCGCCAGGGGCTCTACCTGGCGTCGGCGGTGCGGGAGGCGGATCCCGCGGTCCGGGCGCGTTGGATCGAAGGGGCGCTGGCGTCGGCGCGGCTCGGTGTCGAACGCGCGCGGCAGCCGGCGCGTGTCGCCTTCGCGACCGGCGCGCTGCTCCTCGTCCAGGCCGAGTCGGAACCGCCGCCGACCTGGCCCGGCGGCGCGGCCGAACTGTGGCTCGAGGCGGCCCGTTGGTTCGAGCGCGCGTCCGAACTCGGCGACCACCGCGGCGCCGATGCCGCGCAACACTGCCGCACACGATCCCAGGAGCGGGGGGGCCCGATCGACGGCCGCTGACGGACGCCCGACCGGGCCCCCCTCTCCGTGCACGAAGCCGCGTCTCTACGCGCGCGCGTCAGCCGCGAGGAACGAAGCCAGTCCATCGTCGCCGAGGTAACGGCGCAGGACCCGCGGATCGGTCGCTTCGAGCTCGATCACCACCAGGGCGTCGAGCACGTCGGAGAAACTCGCATCCACGTTGAAGCCGAGGACACGCCCGCCGAGCTTCAAGTACTCGCGCAAGAGCACGGGCACCCCCTTGCGATCGCCCTCGATGTCGGAGACGAGACCCGAAAGTTCTTCGACGTCGCCGAGCGAGAGCGAAGCCTCCCACAGGTCGCGGCCCACACCGCCGAGACGACGACCGCCGCTCGGGAACGGCCGAAGCGAGGCCACACGCGGCGCGAGCTCCTCGGACAGGCGGTGCGTGCGCAGGTACTGCACCATCAGCGCCTGCGACAGCGGTTGGTAGTGGTCCGTGATGCTGACCGCACCGAAGAGGCGGCGGTAGCGCGGATTCGCCACCAGGTACGCGCCGATGCCGCGCCACAGCAGGAGTAGTGGCGCGTAGGTGCGCTGGTACTCCGGGCGCACGAACGAGCGGCCCAGTTCGAGCGCCGGCCCGAGTGCATTCACCAGCGATTCGTCGAAGTGGAACAGCGTGCGCGTGTAGAGGCCCGCCAGCCCGGAGTGCGCCAGCACTTCGTCCGTGCCCGCCAGGCGGTACGCGCCGACGAGGACCCGCGCTTCGCGGTCCCACACGATCAGGTGGTGGTAGAAGCGATCGAAGCGGTCCAGGTCGAGGCTCAGCCCCGAACCCTCGCCGACGGCGCGGAAGGCGATCTCGCGCAGGCGGCCCACTTCGCGCAACGTCCGCGGTGCTTCGTCGGCGCGGAAGAGGTAGACGACCAACGAGCCCTGCTCGACCAGGCGCTGCTCGGTGGGGAGGCGGGCCAACTCGTCCTCGAGGCGCTCGGGCACGTCCGCGGCCGGCACGGGCGCAAGGGCAGCGCGCGGGCGCACGAGCCAACCGGTCCACGCGCCGCGCGCGCGGCGGCGCGCCGCTGCTCCCGAAAAGCCCAGGGCGAAGAGGCGCAGGCGCAGGTAATCGAGGAGACGCCCGCCGTCGAAGAGGTGCGCGAGACGCGCGGGCGCCAGCGGGCGTCCGACACGCAGGTGCCACGTCGTCGCGGCGGCGCGGCGGCGGCCGCGCTTCAGGGAGAAGCGGTAACCCGTGGCTGCGAGGTGCACGGGCACGAGCGGCGCGCCGCTGGCGGCTGCCAGTTGGGCGGTGAGGGGATGCAGGCGGCCGTCGGCGCGGCGCACGGCCAACTCGTGGGTGCGCGGCGGCGCGGCGAGGAGCACGAGGGTGCGGCCCTCGGCCACCACACGCGCGACCTTGGATTTGGGATCCTGTGTGCGTTGGACGACCCAGCCCCTCGGGCCGACCCAGGCGGCGATCCAGCCTCCGCGCCGGCGGGTCGCGCCGTCGGGATCGGGCGCGAGCAGCACGGCATCCGGCCGTCCCTGGCGCACCAGGGCGAAGAGCCGTGCGGCGGCGGTGGTGCCGAGCGCGCCGTCGCCGAGCACACACAGCGCCCCCGCGGCCGGCAACACCGCGAGCAACTCGGGCGCGGCGCGCGGCGGGAGCTCGCGTTCGGCCAGGTGCAGTCCGGATTGCAGCTCGAAGAGAACCGCGCGGCGGGAACGGAGTTCGGCGGCGCGCCGCAGCCGCAGGAGGGCGCGCAGGCGTCGTTCGCCGCGCGGGGTCGGCGCGCCAACGGAGTGCTGTGTGGGGCCGCCAGTGTCCCAGTCCGAGAGGGTGCGTTCGCTCATGGTGGTGCCACGGCGGAAGCGGGACGCGTCCGATCGGGCGCCTGAGCATCGGCGGAGAGGTTCAAGGGCCGAACAAGGAGGCGCGACCTTACCGTCAATCCCGCGGGCGGTCCCCGCGGCTCGAGGTCAGCCGCTCCGCAACCAGCGCGCCGCGTCGCGGGCGTAGTAGCTGAGGATCGCGCTCGCCCCCGCCCGGCGGATGGCGAGCAGGCTTTCCAGCACGGCACGGCGCTCGTCGATCCAGCCGCGTTCGGCGGCGGCCTTCAGCATCGCGTACTCGCCGCTCACCTGGTACGCGGCGACGGGCAGCGGGGTGGATTCGGCGAGGGCGCGCACCACGTCCAAGTAGGGCCCCGCCGGCTTCACCATCACCAGGTCGGCGCCCTCGGCCTCGTCGAGCGCCAGTTCGCGCAGCGCCTCCTTCGAGTTGGCGGGATCCATTTGGTAGGTCTTCTTGTCGCCGTGGCGCGGCGCGGAATCCAGCGCGTCGCGGAACGGGCCGTAGAAGGCCGACGCGTACTTCGCCGTGTACGCGAGGATCGAGACCTCCTGGTGCCCGGCCGCGTCGAGACCGTCGCGGATCGCCCCGATGCGTCCGTCCATCATGTCGCTGGGCGCGATGACCTGGGCGCCGGCCTCGGCCTGGCAGAGGGCCTGGCGCACGAGCAGCTCCACCGTTTCGTCGTTGAGGATGCGCCCATCGGCGGCCACGAGACCGTCGTGCCCGTCGCTCGAGTAGGGGTCGAGCGCGACGTCGGTGACGAGCACCAGATCGGGGAAGCGCTCGCGCAGGAGCCGCAGGGTGCGCGGGATCAGTCCGCGCGGGTCGTAGGCCCCGCGGCCGTCGGGGGTCTTGTCTCCCTCCGGTACGACCGGGAAGAGGGCCACGGCGCCGATCCCATCGCCGAGGGCCCCCTCGACCTCCTCCAGCAGGCCCCGTTCGCCCAGACGCGCACAGCCGGGCATGGACGCGATCGGCTGGTCCCCAGGCAACTCGTGCACGAAGAGCGGCAGGATCAGCCGCGCGGGGTCCAGGGCCGTCTCGCGCGCCAGGGCGCGCACGAGCGGGTGCTTGCGGTTGCGACGGGGGCGTTGCCTCATGGGTTGGCTCGGTGGGTGCCGAAGGCATGGTAGCGACTGCCCCTAGCAGCGACCTCGCCCGCCGTTCCGGGCTCCGGCCCCTGCGATCGGCCGGTTCCCGATCGGCGGCACCGGCCCCACTGCTAGGATCGGGACGCCCCGCCAAAACCCCATGGCCGACTGGATCGCAGCACTCGAAGCGTTCGCGCAGCACATGGTCGCCGAGTACACGTACCTCGGCGCGTTCGGGATGTTGTTCGTGTGCGGCTTCGGCGTGCCGCTGCCGGAGGAGTTGACTATCCTCGGCTCGGGTCTCCTCCTGCACCAGGGTCAGGTGCAGTACGTGCCGATCCTGCTGGCCGTCTATGCGGGTGTGATCGCGGGAGACGTGATCCCGTTCACCACGGGACGGCTTTACGGCAAGTCGGCGCTGCAAAATCGCTTCTTCAAGCGCCTCATCAACGAGCGCACGTTCGCGCGCCTCGAGCGGCGTTTCCGCGAGCACGGCAACTGGGCCACCTTCAGTTGCCGCTTCGTGCCGGGGCTGCGCTGGCCGGGGTACTTCATGGCGGGCACGATGCGGATGCCCTATTGGCGCTGGCTCCTGCTCGACTGCATCGGCGCGGCGATCCAGGTGCCGATCGTGCTGCACCTTGGGTACGTGTTCGCGGAGAATGTCGAGCGCCTCGACCGCTCGGTCGAGGGCCTCAACCTGATCCTGGCCTTCCTGGTCCTGGTGCTCCTCTTCGTGATCGTCTTCCGGGGCCGCTGGGTGCGCTGGAGGCGCCACCGCCGCATCGCCCATGCCAGGGCCCTGACCCGGGTGGCGCGGACCGCCTGGGCCGCCACGCGGGCGGCGGACCGGGCCGCGGCCCGGGCCCGGGCCATGGCGGAGTTCTCGCCCTCGCGGACGACCGACCCGCCGACGTCCGAGGCTCCCGACCACAGGCCCTGACCCGCGGCCCCGGAGCTGTGCCCGGGGTTCCTCGACCGAGGCCGGAACCGCGCGCGGCCGACCGCCGGACGCCCACTCCGTCCCGAGTCCGCGGGGGTCGCTGCCCCGCTGCCGCTGCCGCTTCCTTGGAGCCCGCCAGCGCGGGCCGTATTCTTTTCCCCTCGCGTCTCGGGGCGTCCCGCTCCCAAGACCGCTTTCGACTGCTCCCCACCCGCCCCCCCAAACCGCCTCTGCGCCTCGCCGGCCCCCGCGCCCAACAGGCCCAAGGGCAGGACCGGGCCAAGGGGCCTACAACGACCCTCCACCCCCCCATGAATTTCCTCCCGATCGCAGGCGTGCTCAGCCTGGTCGCGATCGTCTTCGCGCTCGTGCTGTACGCGAAGATCATGCGCCAGGACGCCGGTACCGCCCGGATGCAGGCCATCTCCAAACTCGTGCAAGACGGCGCCGCGGCGTTCTTGAAGGCCGAGTACACGTACCTGGCCGTTTTCGTGGTCCTCGTGGCGATCGCCATCGGACTGTCGAGCGAAGAACAGGGGCTCGGAGCGCGCACGGCGATGTCGTTCGTCGCGGGCGCCGCGGCTTCGGCGATCGCCGGCTACTTCGGCATGCACACGGCGACCCGCGCCGCGGTGCGCACCACCCAGGCGGCGACGAAGGGTCTGCAGGACGCGCTGCGCGTCGCCTTCGACTCGGGCACGGTCATGGGCATGAGCGTGGTGGGCCTCGCTCTCCTGGGCATCGTCGGCTTCACGTGGGCCTACTCGGGCGGCACGGACTTCTCTTCCAAGGTGCTCGAGCAAGTGCTGGGCTTCAGCTTCGGCGCGTCGTCGATCGCGCTGTTCGCGCGTGTGGGCGGCGGCATCTTCACCAAGGCGGCCGACGTGGGCGCCGACCTGGTGGGCAAGGTGGAAGCGGGCATCCCCGAGGACGATCCCCGGAACCCCGCGACGATCGCCGACAACGTCGGTGACAACGTCGGCGACGTGGCGGGCATGGGCGCGGACCTGTTCGAGTCCTACGTGGGTTCGATCATCGCCGCCATGACGCTCGGCGCGTTCCTCTACAAGGACGACCCGAACATGGTCGGCCTGATCATGCTGCCGCTCGGCATCGCCGGCCTCGGCATCGTGGCGTCGATCGTCGGCACCTTCTTCGTGAAGGCGAAGGACGAACACGGGCTGCACACCGCCCTTTTCCGCGGCCTCTTGATCGCTTCGATCCTTCTGGTCGGCGCGGCCTGGTGGCTGACGAACGGGCCGCTCGCCTTCCCCGTGGGCTTGACGGGCATGGGCCTCTTCTGGGCCATCGTGTCGGGTCTCGCCGTCGGCGTGGCCATCGGCAAGGTGACCGAGTACTACACCTCGACGGAAACCCGTCCGGTCAAGAACATCGCCCAGCAGTCGAACACCGGCGCCGCCACGAACATCATCCACGGCCTGGCGACGGGCATGGAATCGGTGGCGATCCCGGTGCTCTTGATCATCGGCGGCATCCTCGTCGCCTACCAGATGGCCGGCGTGTACGGCGTCGCCATCGCGGCGGTCGGCATGCTTTCGACGCTCGGTATCTCGCTCGGCATCGACGCCTACGGGCCGGTCGCGGACAACGCCGGTGGTCTGGCCGAGATGGCCGAGATGCCCAAAGAGATCCGCCAGCGCACGGACGCCCTCGACGCGGTGGGCAACACCACGGCGGCCATCGGCAAGGGTTTTGCGATTGGCTCGGCGGCTCTGACGGCCCTCGCCCTCTTCAACGCGTTCTGCGCGCGCGCCGGTGACCTGCTCGGCGACGGTGTGGACTTGGTGCTGAACATCAACACCACGCCGGTGATCGTCGGGCTCCTGCTCGGCGGCATCCTGCCGTTCGTGTTCAGCGCGTGGACCATGCGCGCCGTCGGCAACGCGGCGAACAAGATGGTCGAGGAAGTGCGCCGCCAGTTCCGCGAGATCCCCGGCATCATGGAGGGCAAGACGCCCCCCGACGCCGCGCGCTGCGTGGCGATCTCGACGGCCGGCTCGCTGAAGCAGATGATCCTGCCCGGCATGCTCGCCGTGATCGCGCCGATCGCCGTCGGCTTCTACAGCGCCGAGGCCCTCGGCGGCCTGCTGGCGGGTGCCCTGGTGACGGGCGTGATGATGGCCATCTTCATGGCCAACGCCGGCGGCGCTTGGGACAACGCCAAGAAGCTGATCGAGAAGGGTTCGCACGGCGGCAAGGGCTCCCCGGCTCACAAGGCCGCGGTGGTCGGCGACACCGTCGGTGACCCCTTCAAGGACACGTCGGGTCCCTCGATCAACATCCTCATCAAGCTGATGACGGTCGTGGCCCTGGTCTTCCTGCCCTGGTTCATCTGACCGAGGTGGCGGGCGCCCTCCCGCGGTGAGGGGCCCGCCGCGCCCTGCGCACGCGGTCGCGGGCCGTCCGTTGCCCCCGGGAAAGCGCCCGGGGACACGCGCGGCCCCCGCGCCCCGCCCAGGCCCCGAAATGGGGCTCCCAAGGCCTTGGCACCGTGGCACTTGCGCGGGGCGGCGAGCGGATCGCCGCCCCGCTTTCGTTGCCCTTCCGGAGTCGGGATGTGTGGGCTAGCCTGGAACCTGCCCTGGAACCAAGTGGCTCCGACGGGCGTCTCTTCCGAGGGGCGCCCGACCCGGTGCCCCGACCTCACCACCGTTCGTCCCGCAGCCCGCAGGCCCGCCCCCAGCCCCCACCGACACATTGGCCGCGGCGCGCACCAACGCGCCCCCGATTCACGAGGACCCCATCATCGAAGCCAAAGAACTCGCCGCGGCGGCCGCCGCGCTCTGCGATCAGAAAAAGGGAGAAGGCATCCAGGTCATCGACGTCGCCGATCGGATCAAGGTGGCCGATTACTTCGTGGTGGCGACGGGCACCAGCCGGGCCCATGTGCGCGCGCTCTACGACGAAGTTCACGCCCGCCTGAAGGCCGCCGGAGCCTCCCAACCGAAGGCCGAGGGCATCGATCTGGGTTGGTGGGTGGTGCTCGACTACGGCGACGTCGTGGTGCACCTCCTGCAGCCGGAGGCGCGCAGCTTCTACGACATCGAGCGCCTGTACGGCGATTGCCCGCGCCTCGACTGGAACGCCGTGACGCTGCCCGAACTGCCCGAGCCGCGCGTGGCTCGGGCCTAAGGCCCGAGTCCCGGCCGACGGTCAACCGCCCAGCGTGAGCTCGAGGGCGTTGCTCAAGCGCGCGTGGAACGGGGGAACGGGCTGGAAGGCCACGGCCTGCAACGCGATGGACACCCCGACGAGGCCGGGCAGCCCGGGCACCTCGAGCTCGTGGGTGGCGAGGTCGCCCCAGAAGCTGAGCGATGAGGCGAACAGCAAAGGTCCCTGGGCCACGGGCCAGAGGCCGATCGCAGTGTCGAGCAACAGGTCCCCGTGTGACGGGATCGAGATCCCACACCCACCTGCGTCCACACCCGGAAGCAGGCTGGGCGACATGAGCACGAGCGTCTGCCCCGACCCACCGGGAAAGTACCCCGCCACGCCCAACGCGATCTTGGCGCCCACCTGGGGGGGCGAGCCGTGCACTGCCAGGCGGAAGGGTGGCGGGGTGCACCCCGTCACGACCTCGACTCGGGTCGACTTCGCGCAGGGGTGGCGCACCGCGGCCATCGGCGATTCGGCGCCGTCGAGCGAGCCGAAGTACCCTGTCGCGAAGAGGCGCTGCTCCCCGGGTGCTCCGCGCGCTACGAGGCTGGAGCTCCAGTCGTTCGTCGGAACTTCGTGCCATTGGTCCTCGATCCACACCCGCATCTGCGGCTGTTCGACCGTGGACGCCCAGAGGCGCGGACCATCGCCGGAGTCCGCGCTCGCAAGCGAGATCACGTAGCCTGGCGCGGCAACCGCGCCCACCCCGGCACCCAAGGCGGGCCACGCTGCGCCGTCCCAAACCCGGAGGCCCGTGGCGGAGCCGACCACGAGTCGCTCGCCGGCTGCGAAGCTGTGGACCGCGAACTTCCACGCATTCGCGGCGTCGTACCCGACGCCGTGCCATTGGATCCCATCCCAACGGGCGACCTTGTGGGCCGGAGTGGTCCCGGACATCGTGAACGAGCCCGACGCAAAGAGCTGCGGCCCCGCGCCGGCGTCGAACACACACAGCGAGCCTACGCCGCCGTTGAGCCCCACGCCGAGCGGCGACCAGGTGGTGCCGTCCCAGCGCGCGATGTTCGAAATGGGCTGGCCGCCCGCGGAGGAAAAGCCTCCGCCGACGTAGAGGGCGCTCCCACTGCCGTCGTCGTGAATGGCGAGGTCCCACACGCCGGTACCCACGACACCGCTTCCGAGGGGCAGGAACTGCGCGCCGTCGTACTGGGCGATGCGCGACGCCGGGACGCCGCCGACGTCGGCGAACTTGCCACCGATGAAGAGGCGCGGGCCTTCGCCCAGGTCCCCTGCGAGCAGCGAGTACACCTCGCCGAGAGTGCCGCCCCCTGGGCAGTCCCAGTGGGTCGCGCGCCACCGAACCAGGTTGCGATGCCAACTCGGGCCGAAGAAGAACCGGTCGCCGCCAACCCAGATTTGCTCCCCCTGGCCGAAGTCCACGGTTTCGATCGTGTGCCCGACAGCCCAACTCTGGATGGCACTCACCGGCATGCCCCAGGCCTGCCACCAGTCGGGCTCGCAGCCGTCCGCAATCCCCTGCAGGCCCGCGAGCACCCCAAACCAAGCACACATCGTCAGCATCTTTCGGTCCTCCCTGTACGGCGAGCGTACACGAAGAACGCCGTGGCGGGGGCGACGTTCGGGCGACACACCGGGCGGCGGCGCCCAAGGTCGGAGCCCGGAAAGAACCCGGCTGGCCAACGGCTCCCCGCGCATCGCCGCTCCAGCGACGTCGGGCGATGGGCCAAACGGCACCGGAGAGGCACGGGACTGGGGGAGCGCCTATCCCTTCCAGCCGATCAGTGGTGGTGGCCGCCGGGGCCGTGCGGGTGGCCGTGTTGGGTCTCTTCCGCCGTCGCGGCGCGCACGCCCGAGATCGTGACCTCGAAGAACAGGGTCTGGCCGGCCAGCGGGTGGTTCTTGTCGATGGTGACCTGGTCCCCTTCGACCTTGGCCACCTTGACCGGGAACGCACGGCCGTCCTGGGTGTTGCCCTGGAACTGCATGCCGGGCTTGAGGTCGATGTCGGGCGGGAACGCGCTGCGCGGCACGGCTTCGAGCAGCTCGTCCTTGGGCTCGCCGTAGCCCTCGGCCGGGGGCACCTCGGCCTTGACCACGTCGCCCTTCGACTTGCCGATCAGGGCCTTCTCGAGGCCCGGCAGGATGTTGCCGGCCCCCACCAGGAAGGCCAGCGGCTTGCCGCCCTTCTTGTTGGAGTCGATCTCGTTGCCCTGAGCGTCACGCAGGGTGTAGTAGATGCCGACGACGACGCCGGACTGGACGGTGGTGGGAGCGGCGGACATGAGAGGGCCGGGGCGGTTGGTGGGTCCTGGGTGCTTCGAGCGGGGTCAAGCGGCGGGCCAGCCTGGCCCGCCCCTCCGCCCGAGGGGGGGGTAGAAGTCTAACCGCCCGTGCCCCTCGAACGGCTGCCCGGGCTACCCCTGGCGCCGGGGGGTGCCGGACGGCATACTCTTCGGCCCGAACCTTGGGCCCGTGGCCCATTCCGGGCGCAGGGGAAGTTCCTCCCGCCGCCCTCGGCCCAAACCCGACTCCAAGCCAGTCCCATCCCGTGGCCAAGCAGAGCAAGATCAACCGCAACCAGTACCGCAAGGAGCTGGCCGAGAAGTTCGCCGAAAAGCGCGGCAAAGTGCTCGCGATCATGCGCGACCCGAATGCGAGCGACGAGGATCGCGACGCCGCGGCCCTGCGCCTGCGCAAGATGCCGCGCGACGCGTCGCCCGTGCGCTACCGCCTGCGCTGCTCCCTGACCGGCCGCTCGCGCGGCAACTACCAGAAGTTTGGCATCTGCCGCAACGCGTTCCGCCAACTGGCCCTGCTCGGCCAGATCCCCGGCGTGCGCAAGGCGAGCTGGTGATCCACTAGCGAAACCGCCCTCTCCTCCTCGGCCATGAAAAAAGACATCCATCCGAAGTACCGGCCCGTGGTGTTCAAGGACGTTTCGTCGGGCACCAGCTACCTGACACGTTCGACGATCCGCACGGAAGACAAGGTCACGATCGACGGCACGGAGTACCCGCTCTACAAGGTCAACGTGTCCGCATCCTCGCACCCCTTCTACACGGGCCAGCGGCAGTTCATGGACACCGCCGGCCGCGTCGAGAAGTTCAAGAAGCGCTACACGAAGAAGTGAAGCGCGGCGCGCACGGCGCGCACTCGAATGCAGCGATCCGCGTCGCCCGGAATGGGCGGCGCGGATCGCTTGCGTTTGGGAGCTCGCCGCGCGACGTTCAGTCCAAGTCCTCGAGCAAGTCCCCGAGGTGCTCCCACACCGTCTCGGCCAGGATCTCTTGGCCCTCTTCGTTGGGATGCAATCCGTCGGGCAAGTTGAGGCGGCGCACTCCGCCCACACCCTCCAAGAGGAACGGCACGAGCTCGACGTCCAGTTCCTTCGCGAGGCGCCCGTAGAGCTCCGCGAAGTCGCGCGAGTACGCGAGCCCCAGGCTGGGCGGGATGCGCTGCCCGAGCAGCAGCACGGCGACGCCATTCTCGCGGGCGCGTTCGACGATCGCGCGCAGGTTGGATTCGAGCTGGTCGAGCGGCAAGCCGCGCAGTCCGTCGTTGCCACCGAGGCCCACCACGAGCACCGCCGGGTCCTGGCGCAGGAACCAGTCGAGCCGCGCGAGCCCCCCGGCACTGGTATCGCCACTGACGCCGCCGTTGATGGCGCGAAGCGGGAGGCCCTCCTCGCGCGCGCGGGCCTCGATCAGCGCGGGAAACGCCGCCTCCTCGTCGAGGCCGTAGCCCGCCGTCAGGCTGTCCCCCAAAAACACCACCAGGGGACCCTCGGCGATCGCCTCGACGCCCGTGTCCCCCAACGAGCCCGACCCGGGCCCCGTGGGGCGCTCGCCGGACCCGCAGGCGGCACACAGGAAAAGGGCGAGGATCACGGACAGGTGGAGCTCGGGGCTGCGCATGGCAGGAGAAGGTAGGACGGACGCAAGAGTGCTCCCACGTCCGAGTGCCGCGACTTGCCCCGAACCCGCGCGTGAGACTATGAGGGGCCCATGACTCGCACCGAAGCCGAACCGTCGGGCCCCGCGGCGGCCGCCCGCCCGACCGCCCCGCGCATCGCCTGCCGCGGGCTCACCCGGCGCCACAAGAGCGGCTCGGGGTACCTGGAGGTGCTGCGGGACGTGGAGCTCCGCGTCGAACGCGGCTCCTTCGTCGCCATCGTCGGGCCCTCGGGCAGCGGCAAGTCGACCCTGCTCGCGCTCCTGGCGGGCCTCGACCGGGCGGACGGGGGCGAGGTGCTGTACGACGGCGAGTCGTTGGCCGGTCTCGACGAAGACGGCTTGGCCCGCTGGCGCCGCGGCCGCGTGGGATTCGTGTTCCAGTCGTTCCAGCTCTTCGGGCATCTGACGGCGCGCGAGAACGTGCTGTTGCCGCTCGAGATCGGCGGCATCGAAGGAGCCAGGGGACGCGCGGAGCGCCTGCTCGCGGAGGTGGGGCTCGGCGACCGCGGGCACCACTACCCGAGCCAGCTCTCCGGCGGCGAACAGCAGCGGGTGGCGCTGGCCCGGGCCTTCGCGGGCGCGCCCGAACTGCTGCTCGCGGACGAGCCCACGGGCAACCTCGACGCGGCCAATGGGCGCATGGTGCTCGAGCTCTTCGAACGCCTGCGGCGCGAACTCGGCACCACGGTGGTGCTCGTGACCCACGACCCTGGGATCGCGGACCTCGCGGATGCGCGGGTCTACCTCGAGGCCGGGCGTGTGGTGCGCGTGGACCGCGGGGGCCCCGCCACGTGAGTGTCACCTGGGCCGTGTTGGCGCGCCTCGCCTGGCGCGAGGGCCGCGGCGCGCGCACGCGGTTGCTGCTCCTGGTGCTCGGCGTCGCGGTCGGTGTGACGTCCGTCGTCGCCGTCGGTGCCCTCGGCGCGGGTCTGCGCGAAGCGCTCTACCTCGAATCGCGCCGCCTCTTGGGGGCGGACGTGGTGGTCACGGGCCGTGTCGCGATTCCAGACGAGTTGCGCCAGTCCATCGACGCGAAACCCGGGTACCGCACCAGTGCCATCGCGGAGTTGCCGACGGTGGTCGCCGCCGCGCCGCGGGGCGACAACACACCGCCCAGCCGGCTGGTCGAACTCAAGGTCGTGGACGCGAACTACCCCCTGCGCGGGGACCTCGTGCTGGAACCGCCCCGGCCCATCGGCGAGCTGCTCGCCGGCGGCGGGGCGGTGGTGGCGAAGGAGCTCGCCGCCAGCCTGGGGATTGCGCTGGGCGAGGGCCTGGACGTCGGCAGCGCGCGTGTGGAGCTGCGCGGATTCGTGCTGTCCGAACCCGACCGCACGAACTTCGCACTCAGCGCGGGACCGCGTGTGTTCGTGGACCACGATTCGTTCGAAGCGAGCGGGCTGGTGCAGTTCGGCAGCCGCGTCGAGCGCAAGTTGCTCGTCGCGCTGCCGGACGAGGAGGGCGCCGATGACGCCCGCGCCGCGGCGGCGGACCTGCGCGCGCGGGCGCAGGAACAGGACGGGCTGCGGGTCAGCTCGTGGGTGGATTCCCAGCGTTCGCTGCGGCGCGGCATCGAGCGGGTGGAGTCCTTCCTCGCCCTCGCCGCGCTCCTGAGTTTGGTCCTCGGCTCCCTGGCTTCGGCCCTGGCGGCGCGTTCGTGGCTCGAGAGCCGGGTGGACTCGATCGCGCTCACGAAGTGCCTCGGACTCGAACGGCGGCACGTGCTCGTCAGCGCCGCGGGGCAAGTGGTGCTCTTGGCGCTGTTCGGCGCGCTCGTCGGCGCGGTCGTCGGCGTGGTGCTCGTGCGTGTCGCGCTCGCATCGTTCCGCGACCTGTTGCCCGCGGACCTGGTCGTGCCGCTCGTGCAGTGGCAGCCCCTCGCTTTCGGGCTCGCGCTCGGTGTTGGCAGCGCGCTGGTCGCAGCGCTCGGACCGCTGCTGGCCGCGGTGCGTGTGTCGCCGCTGATGGCCCTGCGGCGTGAGTCCGCGCCGCTCGTCGCGCCGCGCGCGTTGACGGTGCTGGCATCGGGCGCGGCGCTGGTCGCACTCTTCGGCGCCGCGTGGGTGCAGTCTTCGTCGATCGAACTCGCAGCGCTCTTCAGCGGCGGTCTGATCCTCTGTGCGCTGGCCCTCGCGGGCCTCTCGAAGTTGGTGCTGCTCGCCGCGCGGCGCGTGCCCGCGGCCCTCCTGCCCGCGCCCCTGCGCTGGGGTCTGGCGTCGCTGACGCGGCCGCGCAATCCGGCCCGCGGCGCGCTCTTGGCCTTGGGTGTGGGCGTGTTCGCGGTGGGCAGTTTGGCGCTGGTGGAGCGCCGCCTCGCGCGCGAGCTGGGCCAGGCCCTGCCGCAGGATGCGCCCAGCGCGTTCCTCCTCGACGTGCAAAAGGATCAGTGGCCGGAGCTGGAAGCACAGCTCGGGGAACTGGGCGCCGACCGCGCCCGTTCGTCGCCCATGGTCGTCGCGCGGCTGCGCGAGATCGACGGAGCCGACGTGCGCGACCTCCTCGAACAACGCCGGAACCGCTCGGGCGGCGAGGGCGGCGCGCGTTGGGTGCTGCGCCGCGAGCAGCGCATGACGTTCGGTCCCACGCTGCCCGACGACAACGAGGTCCTGCGCGGAAGCCTATGGAGCGACCCCGTGCGCGCCGAAGTCAGCGTGGAAGAGGGTTACGCGGAGGACCTGGGTGTGGACGTGGGCTCCACGCTGGTGGTCGACGTGCAGGGTGTGCCGATCGAGCTCGCCGTGACGTCGATCCGTTCGGTGCGCTGGGAGAGTTTGGGGATCAACTTCTTCCTGCACGTGGAGCCTGGTGTGCTCGACGATGCGCCGCAGGTGCGGCTCGCCACCGCGCGCCTGCCCGCGGGCCGCGAGGGTGCGGTGCGCGACGAACTGCGCGCGCGGTTCCCGAACGTCACGCTGATCGACATCGGCGAGATCCGCGACAAGTTGGTGGCGCTCTTTGGGCGGTTGTCGAAGGGTGTCGAGGCCGTGGGTCTCCTGTGCCTGTTGGCCGGCGTGGTCGTGCTCGCGGCCGCGCTCGTGTCGGCCGGGCGCGAACGGCGCCGGGAGGCCGGCCTGCTGCGCGCGCTGGGCGCGGGCCGCTGGCAGACGCTGGTGAGCCTGGCCAGCGAGTACGCGCTCCTCGGCGCGGTGGCGGGCCTCGTCGGCGGCGCGGGCGCGACGGCGCTCGCGTGGTCGCTCTTGCACGTGGTGCTCGAACTCGACGGTGCGCCGCAGTTCTCCGCGATGTTGCTCTTCGCGCTGCTGCTCGGCTCCCTGGCCGCCGCCGCGGGCATGCTGGCGGCGCGCCGGGCGATGGGCCGCCCCCTGTCGGACGTGCTGCGCGCGGAGTAGGGGCGCGGCCCCGTCCGGGACGCAGGGAGCCAGGTGCGCGGGCCTCCCGGCCCGCCTTGGAGCGCGGGGCTGTTCCCCGCGGTGCGACACCCCTTGGGCGCGGACAGGGCCCTAGCCCCTACAGACCGCACCGCAGGGTCCGGAACAAGGCGGGCCGGGAGGCCCGCGCACCCGGCCCGCGCACCCGGCTCAACCCGCGCACAACGCGGACCCGCCTCACGCGCCGCACCCGGCTTGGCCGCGCGGCGCGGAACCCCCTAGCGAACCGGGCGCAGGCGCAGGCCGGAGCGCTCGGTGAAGTCGCTGCCCGGTTGGCCGCACGACCAGACGATCTCGAGCGCTCCGCGCGCGCGCAGCACGAGGCGGAGGGCCGCGCGGTAGTTCGTGCGGTCGCCCGGCTCGCCCACCGCGAAGTGCATCGCCACTTCGCTGGGCCCGATCGCGGACGTGCTCGCCGCCACCAACTGGAGGCGCTCGACACCGATGGCCTCGCCGGTCAACACCCACGCCGCGAGCCCCCCGACACCCTCGCGCGCGATCTGGATCACCTCCTCGTGGAAGACCTGCTCGCGCTCGTGGGTGCGCGCGGTGTAGTGCAGCTCGATCGCGCGGCCGAGCCGCCCCGTGATGTCGAGTTGCGCGTGGAAGGAGTGGCCCTCGCCGTCCACACCCTGGCCCGAGTAGCGACCCACGCGGCCAAAGAGTTGTTTGAGCAGGGCTTCGGATTCCCGGGCGTCGATGCCGGTGTTGTTGGGTGCTTGGAGAGTTGTGGATTCCATGTGGGTGTCCTCATGGCCGCGGTTGCCGGTGGGCGGGGGCCCAGCGGCGGCTCCGACGTGGGGAGCCCGGGGGAATCGGACGGCCGCCCCTCCCCCGCGTCCCCCATCGGCCCCCGAGTGGACCGATCCCGAGTCCAGCCGCGCACCTTCGCGCGGCACCCCCGCCGCGGAGGCCGTAGGATCCGCCCGCTGGCCCCCCGGCCCGGCCCGCGGACCCGCTCCCCCCAACCCCGTGATAGGAATCGAACCGACGACTGGGCCCCGGGGGCCGCTGCCGACCCGCGAGCCGTTGCTGCTCGGTGCCCTCGCCTTCGCACTGTACGTCGTCAGTGTGCACCCGAGCAGCGACGCGCTCCTGCTCGGCAACGACGTCGTGCCGTACGCGGCCGCGCTGGTCGAGGGCGAGCGCGGTGGCATCGTCAATCCGCACCACCTCCTGTTCCACCTGCTGGCGGCCCTCTTGGCGCCACTCTTCGAGGGCCTCGTCGCTGGGCCGATCGCACACGCCCTGTTCGCGCAGATCGCGCTCTCGGCAGTCGGTGGAGCGCTCGCGACCGCAGCCGTCTGGCGCGGCGCGTGGCACCTCGGTGGAGCGGGGGTCGCGCGCGCGGTGACGGCGCTTTGGATCCTCGCCGCGGGCAACTGGCTCTACGGGTCCGTGGGCGAAACCTACCTGCCGGCGACCGCGGCCCTCGCGTGGTTGTGGAGCGACGCGATCGCGGCGCGTTGCGGCGGGCGCGGTCTGCGGCAGGCGCGACTCGTCGGCCTGTTGTTGCTCGCTTCGTTGTTGCGCCAGGACTCCGTGTTGGCGCTGCCGTGGCTGCTGGCGCTCGTGCCCGCGCGCCGGTATCTGATGGCGCTCGCCGCGGCGGGCGCACTGTCGCTCGCGGCGTACGCGGTGGCTTGGAGCTTCGCCGGCGGCGAGAACGGTTTTGTGCCGTGGCTGCGCGGTTTGGCCGACAGCGGTCTGTGGGGCAAGGCACCGGGCCTCGACGGCGTCGGCGTGGCGCTGCTCTTGACCTTCGCCGCGCAGTCGTTTGCGCTCGCGCGCGCGGCGATCGACCTCGCGCTCGGCCGAGGCCTCGGGTTCGAGGCGCTGTTCGCGCTGGCGCCGCTCGTCGCGTTGGCCGCGGCCGTGCCCCTCGGCGCGGCGCGCTCGACGCAGCGCGACGGCCGCCGCGCGGTGCTGATCGCACTGCTCGGTTTTGCACTGACGCGTTTTGCGTTCTTCGCGTGGTGGCAGCCTTCGAACCTCGAGTACCACGCGGGCACGTTGTTGCCCCTGGTGTGGCTCCTGGCGTTGGCGCTCGCGCGCAACCCGAGCCAGTTCCGCGTCCGCGCGGGGCTCGTGTGCGCGGCCGCGGCCCTCAGCGCGCTCGGCAACTGGACGTTGCTGCTCGGCCCCGGTCGAGCGCGGGAGGCGGACCGGCGGGCCGAAGCCGCGCTCGCCGCGGCCGGGGAGGGAGGCGCGGTGGTCGCGCTCGACGCGCTCGCGTTCTACGGCCTGGAGCGCGCGCGGGGTCCGGGCGCGGGTCCCGAGCTCCACGACGGCAGCGACAGCGCCGGCGGGCTGCTCCCCGACGCCTGGGCCGCCCTGCGCGAACGGTTGCAGGCGCACGTCGCGGCCGAACGGACGGTCGCGGTGTCGATCGACCTCGTGACACCGGCCCTGATGGGCACGGCGCCGCCGCACGTTGCGACGGAGGTGTTGGCCGAGATCCTGGCCCTCGGCCGCTCCGAGGTCCGCCGCGACGCTGACGGGCGTCCCTGGCTACTCGTGATCGCGCCGTGACGCCGGCGCGCGCAGTTCAGTCGCCCGCGGTTTCGCCAAAGCCGTAGCCAATCGCGCCCATTTGCTGCCGTTCCGACGCGGACGTGTCGCGGGCGCGGCGGGCCCGCGGCACGAGGGCGGCGCGGTACTCGCGCAAGCGTGTGGCCGCGGTCGCGGTGTCCTCGGGCGCGCTCGCCGCGAGGTTCTCGAGCCCCTTGGGATCGGTCTCGAGGTCGTACAAGAAACGCGTGCCGTTGGCGAGGACGCGCTCGACCGGCACACGGCGACCGTCGGCGTCGCGTTTCACCTCGAGTCCGTAGGGCAGATTCGGGCGCAGCGTCTCCAGGAAGTAGTGACGGCCGTCGAAGTACCCGGCCTGCCAACTTTCCGAGTGTTCGAACCACACCACCCGCCGGCCCGTCGTGGGCTCCGCGAGTTCGAAGAGGTCGCGGCCCGCGAGCCGCGCCGAGGGCGCGAGCCCGAGCCGCCCCGCGTAGGTCGGCAAGAGGTCGATCAGCGAGGCCGGCGTCGCGACGCGCGCCCCTTGTGTGACACCGGGCCAGTGCAGAAGCAACGGCACACGCGTCACCTCGGGGAACACACCCTTGTGGTTGAACCAGTTGTCGCGCTCGCCGAGGGATTCGCCGTGGTCCGCGGTGACGAGGATCGACGTGGACCCCAACTGCCCGAGTTGGCTGAGGGTCGCGCCGAGGTTTTCGGCGAGCGCGTCGGCGTAGGCCGTGCACACCTCGTAGAGGAACTCCGCGTGGGCGCGGTTGGTGACGCCGCGCAGGAACTCCATGTCCTCGGGCAGGACGTCGAGCACGGGCATGTCCGGCGACTCGGAGCCGCGGCGCGGCAGGACCAGGCCGTGCGTCGAAAGGTAGTGCTCGAGGAACGGCGCGGTCGGGGTGTACGGCGTGTGCGGATCGAAAAGATGCAGCCAGAGGAACCACGGCCGCGGGCCGCCTTCCGCCCAACTCTCGAGCCAGCGCCGCACCCCACGCACGGTGATCGCGCCGTCCATGGCCGCGCTGGGCGCCGCCTCGAGGAACTGGTCGAAACCCTGGCCGAATCCGGCCGCGGAGCCCAGGAACTGCTGGCTGACCGCACCCGCCGTCAGGTAGCCGCGGGCCCGCAGCAGCTCGGCCAACGTCTGGTTCTCGGGCGCCAGCACCGAAAAGTTGTCGAGCACGCCGTGTTCGATCGGATGCAACCCCGTCAGCATCGACGCGTGGCTCGGTTGCGTCGAGTTGGAGGTCGCGAAGGCGTTCTCGAACACAAGGCTGTTCGGCGCGAGGCTCGCGAGGAACGGCGTCCGGCGGCCCCCGTCCCACGGCGCAAAACGGTCGGCGCGCGCGGTGTCGAAGCTGATGAGGAGCAGGTTCGGCAAGCGCTCCTCCCCGGGAGGCGACACGAGCATCGGCCGGCCCCAGAAGACACGCGCCGCCGAGGGCGCGCGGCTCTCGACACGTGCGAGGTCCGCGCCGTCTCCGCCCTGGTGCGCGACGAGGCGCAGCTCCACGTCGCCGCCGGCCAAATCGAGGAGCGGCACGTGCCAGGGCCGCCAAAGTGTCTCGGCCGGTTGGTCCTTCGGAACGAAGGAGCGCAAACCGAGCCGCCGCCACGTGCCACCCGGCCGACGCGCGTCGAACGCCACGTGCAGGGACTCCTCCAACGTGCGCGACGTGCCGTCGAAGGCGACGTCGACCGAAAGCACCGCACCCTCCGGCGCAGGCGCGGCGGCGAGCAGCGGCACGTCGAGGTCACAGGGCCACGCGCGACGTGTTTCGAGTGCGAAGGTCACGAGCCCGCCGTCGCCCGCGCCAAAGCCCGGCTCGCCGTCGCTCGCGCTCTCCGCGAGCGGCGATGGTCCGTACGTGAACGCCGCGCGCAGGAACCTCACCGCGAGGGGCGCCACCGCGTCGCCGGCCGTGGCGCTCGGCACCAACGCCACGTGGCTGAGGTCCCCGCGCCAGCCGTCCTGGGACGACGCATCGAAGCGCACCACCTGGCGTCCCCCTCCCGTGAAGGCGACATCGAGGTGGCGCCGGCGGTTGGGATCGTCCGCGGGGATCCACTCGAGGCGCGCGCGGCCCGTGTGGCGCGCGTCGAGTTCGAGCTCCACGACGTCGAAGTCCTCCGAGCGCACGGGCGCCCCGTAGACGAGGCGCGGCGCATCGACGGACGACACGTCCCGTTCAAAGGCCAGCAGCTCGCCCCGCGCGACCAGCCGCCCGCCCTCGGCGCGCCACGGCTCGGGCAAACGGGCCTCCGCACCCGCTTCGGGAGCGATGCGGAACTCGGCCACGGTCTCCCGCTGCGCCGCGAGCACCTCCGCGGAACTGCGCCCGTCCGCCAAGCGCGGATCGAGGTGCACGACACCCTGGACGGGCGTGGGCCGCGGCGAGCAGGCGAGGGCCAACGCGCACAGCACCGCCGCCGCGGCGCCAAGGACCCGCGGTGCGCCCGCCCGACGGACCATCGTCGACATCGTCACGGCGGCATCCTAGCCCGGATTATCCACCACGTTTGCGATCGGACGGCCCAACCGGCGGCCTTCGGCCGCCTTTCGCCGCCTGGTGGCACTTTGGGGCCGCGACCGTCCTCGACGACCTGTTCAAGGTCGACTGCGGATGCCACGGCCCCAAAGCACCACCAGACAGCGACTTGGGCTCGTCGGATCGCAAACCTGATGAATAACCCGGGCTAGCAGCCCACCGGCGGGCGGCCGCCGCGCTCCGCGGTTGACGGGCGGGGCCCCGGCCGTTCCCCTCTACGGTTGTGTCGAGCCAAGGCCCGCCCCCGTCCCCGCGCTCGGCGCCCAAGCTGCCCCCCGCGGGCGGCCCGGGATCGCGGTGGCTCTGGACTGCGATCGCCTTCGCGGGCCTGCTCGGGCTCTTCCTGCGCGTGCCCGAGTGGACACGACCCTTCGACCGCCAGTTCGACGGCTTCCAGGGGGCCTTTTTTGCGACCGCGGCCGTGGGGTACGAGCAGAACGACCTCAGCCAGATCTGGCCCTATCCGATCGTGCAGGTGAACGCGCCCCTGGACCTGGCGAAGGGTGCGTACCTCTACGCCAACCATCCGCCGCTCGTGCCGCAGCTCGCGCGCGGGGCACTCGCGCTGTTGGCGCCGCGCGGCTGGGACACGGCGTGGCAATCGGGCCGGAGTCCGCGCGGCATCGAGGGCCCCTTGCGCGCACCGTTTGTCGTCTGCCAGTTGGCCGCCGCGGTGCTGTTCGGCCTCGCGCTCGCGCGGCTCGAGGGGCGGCGCGCGGGAGCGTTGTTGGCGGTGCTCGTCGCGACGGCGCCCGCGTCGCTCGTCTATGCGGGCCTCGTCAACTACGAGAACCCGTCGCTCCTGGCGACCGCGTGCGTGGTGTGGGTGCTGGTGGACGCGCTGTGCGCGGCGCGTGTGGGAGCACGCCACGTCGCCCTGGCTTTCGGCGCGGGTCTGCTCGCGGCGCTGACCACGTACATGCCGCTTCTCTTCGCCGCGCCGCTCGGGATCTGGGCACTCGCTGCGCGCCGCCGCGCGGCCCTCTTGCCGTTGGTCGGACTCGGTGTGGGTTCCATCGCCGGTCTCGTCGCCCACGCGCTCCTGGCGCGCCGCGCCCTGGAAAACCTGGGGCGTTCGAGCCAACCCCTCGTCGAGCGCGCACGCGAACTCGTGGCGCCGCTCCTCGATGGGAGTGTGCCACTCGGCGCGTGGTTCGCCTTGCAGGCGGAGCTCGTCGCGCGTTATCTCGGCCCGGCGCTCTTGCTGCTCGCCCTCTCAGGCGTGTGGTTCGGTTGGCGACAGCGGAACGCGGCGTCACCGCGCGTGGGCACCACCGGACTTGGACTGGCGCTGGCGCTGCTCGCGGGAGGTGCGGCGGTGCAGTTCGCGTTCTACCGGCACACGTCGGATCCCCAGGAGCCGTTCCTCTTGCACCTCGTGCCCGGCGTGGCGCTGTTCGCGGCCCTCGGGCTCGAATCGATTGTGCGCCGCGCGGGCGGGTCTAGGCTCGCGACGGCACTGTTCGCGGCAACGGTGCTCTTGGGCGCGTACGGCGCGCAGCACATCGCCAAACCCTGGCGCGACTTCGGCCCGGACCGCCCCGGCCCCAGGGAGCTCGGCGACGAACTGGCCCGCTTGGCGCCCGCGGGCGCGGTGCTGTGGTACCCGGCGGCCCTCGGTTTCACGCCGGCCGTGGGTTTCTACGCGTGGCGCACGCTGTTGCCCGTGGAGCCGCCCGCCTACGGCCTGCCGCCGCTCGTGGCGGACGGACTGGGCCTCGCCGCCGCGCCGGTGTTTTTTGTGGAGCCTTTGGGAGCGCTTGCCGACGAACCCGCCGTGGCCGCGGACGTCGCGCGGATGCGGGCCGATCTCTTCGCCCACCGGCCAGGCTCGGTGCCTTTCGCCGAGGGCACACACTTCCGGCTGTTCGCGCTGAAGTGAGCGCGCGGTTCAGCGCTGCGCGTCGGGGTCGCTCGCTTCATCGCCCGACGCCGTCCGTGGCTCGCCGCCCAGGTAGCCAAGGCCGTGCAGCGCGTCGAGGAACAGCTCGTTGGCCTCTTCGCTGGGCGCGCGCGGCGCACGGCGCGGGTTCTGCGCGCGCCAGGCCGCATCGGAATGGGGCCCGGCGCGGGCCGGTTGCGCCGCCGCCCACGTGGGATCGAGCCACTCCTCGAGGCCGTTTCCGTGCCGCACTGCGGGCCAATGGTCGGGGCGCTCCAACCCGAGGAGCCGCAGCACGAGCGGCGCCACACCGAGGATGTTGCCGAGCGCGCGCCGCGATCCGGGCTCGTAGGGCCGGTGCGTAAACGGCGCGCCGAGGGCCCCGAACAGCCCCGATTCGCCCGAACGGTGGTGACCCGAAGTGATCGCGTCGGGGTCCGTGCGGCCCTCGGGGTCGAACGTCATGCCGTGGTCGGAAACCAGCACCACCGCGCGGTCCTCCCCCGCCGCTTCCATCAGCCGGCCGAGCGCGCGGTCCACGTCCTCGTACGCGAGGCGCAGGTAGTCGCCAAAGCGCGCGAGTTCGCGCTCGGGCACCGGGTACGGAAAGTCCTGGGGCCGGTAGTAGCGCCAGAAGCGGTGCCCCGCGACGTCGGGCAAGGAGAGGTACACGAGCACCAACTCCCCCGGATCGTTCGCCAGGAAGTGGCGTCCGATGGCCTCGAAGGACCGATCCGCCGACAGCGTCCAGGCGAGGTCCGTCACGAGCCGGCGCGTGAGCGGCGACTGGTCGTCGGGTTTCGGGAAGGAGCGCCACAGCTCCTCGAGCAGCGGCCCCGGCTCGCTCGCGAAGGTGATGAGCGGCCGCAGTTCATCGAACAGCCGCGGCGGAAAGGTCTGTCCCTCGTAGTCGCTGACGTACGCGGACTTCCACAGGACGTGGGCCTGGGCCTGGGCCGCGTAGCTCGCCGCGAGGCGCCCGTTCACCGGCTCCGCGGGCCACGTCACCCACCAACCGGCCACGTCGACGCGCAGGCCCGCGTCGCTCACCAGGTTCCAGAGGGCGGGAACCTGTCGCGACTCGGAGGTGAACGGCATGCCGGAGCTGGCTTCGATGAAGTCGACCACGCCGTGCTCGGCGGAACCCTGCCCGGTGGCGATGGTGGTCCAGAGCACCGGCGAGAACGTCGGCCGCTGCGTTTCGAGCGCGCCGAGCACACCCTCGTTCGCAAACCTCGCGAAGTTGGGCAGCCGTCCCTCCTGGATCAGCTCCCCCACCACCACCGGATCGAGTCCGTCCACACCCACGAGCAACACGTCGGTGCCGCCCTGGCGCACGGGCCCATCGGCGCACGCGACGAGTGCCGCCAAACCCGCGATCCAAAGCCGACGAAGGGCCTCCATGGGTTGCAGCATAGCTCCCGCGGACACCGCGGCCACGCGCGACGGGGCGCGCGCCGCGCTCACGCCGTTGCGGGACGGGCCGCCAGTTGGCGCCGGGCCCGTGCAGCGATGCCAAGGGAAAGGACCAAGAGCGCGCCAATCCAGAGCGCCCCATCGGAACCCGAGCCGCCGCCCGAATCCCCGGCCGAATCCGCGCCGGTGGCCCGGATGTGGCAGCCCCCGCCGCCTCCGGAGCCCTTGGACTTGTACACGAAACCCGCGGGTTCGATGACGGCTTGGCCGGTGGAAGGTTCGCGCAACAGGATCGCCGCGGGGCCCGACGCGCCCGGGGGCGAAACCACGGCCAGGGTCGAACTGTCGACGTAGACGACGCTGGTGGCAGGTGTGCCCCCGAGCCCCGTCACGGGGTCCGCGCCGAACACCACCTCCGTCGTCGGCGCAAAACCCGAGCCCATCAGCGTCAACACCGATCCGCCTGTCGCCGGGCCGACGGAAGGTTCCACGGCGAAGAGCTCCGGATCCGCATTCGCCACGTACGCGAACTGGGTGCTCGCGACGTAACCGCCGGGGTTTTCGACCTCGAGGAGGTACGGCCCACCCGCGCTGCCCGGCGCGGTGACGACCAACATCGATTCGGAGCTCTCCCAAGTGGTCTCGGTTTGCACGACCCCGTCGATGCGAACGATCGCCGTCGGCGCGAGATCGCTGCCCGCGATGCGCACCTGTGTGCCACCCGACGCGCTGCCGACGCTCGGGAACACACTTCCCAAGCTGGGCAGGTCCGCGGCGGTGTAGGCCGCCGCGAGGCGCCCCTCCACACCGGTCGTGTCGACCACCACCAGGTCGTGCACACCGGGAGTCGTCGCGCCCACGGTCAGTTGGATGTGGTTCGCATCGACGACGGTGCATCCGCCCGGCTCGCCGTCGGTGTAGATGCGCGGCCCGAGGACGACCCGCGCGCCGGGACGGAATCCCGTGCCGACGATCGTGAGTTGGGTGCCACCGCCGGCGCCGGCCACGTCGGGTGTGACGGAGCCGACCGTGGGGTTCGGCGGCGCGAGTTCGAGGGCGGCGGTCAGGACGGAGCGCTCGCCGCTCGAGTTCTCGACCATCAGGTCCACGTGGCCGGGTTCGACACCCGCGGGCACGGTCACGCGGAAGATCACCGCACTGCCGAGCCAGTTCTGCACGGCCACGGTCACTTCGGGATCGCTCGCCGTCAGCGTGGATCCCGCGGCGAGCGACGTGCCGCGGAGCGACGTGAGTGTCTCCTGACCGATCGTCGCGCGCAGCGGCAATCGGTCCGTGGGGCGTCCCAGGTTGATCGTTGCGTCGGGCAGCGCGACCAGCGTGCCCGCCGCGGCGGAGCCTCCGGCGGCGACCGTTACCGTGTCCGGGTACCAAGTCGGCTGGAAGTCGATGTCCACGGTTTGGCCGCCGGTCAAGTTGCCCGCCGTCACCGGACCGTCGAGCGCCACCGCGTACAGCGTGTACGTGTCCGCCTCCAAACCCGTCAGCACGAAGTTGCCGCTCGTGTTGGTGAGGATGCCGGCGCGCGCGCGACCCGCCTGGTCCATCGCCACGACCTGGGCCCCGCGGATCGCCGAACCGTCGGCGCGCTCGACACGGCCGGAGATGGTGGCAAAACTCGCCGCCGGGTAGGCCGAGCGCAGCCCGAGGATGTCGTCGGCCGACGGACTGCGGTGCAAGATCACCGTCGTGTCGACGTAGGGGAACATCGTCGCACCCGACCAACCGGTGTGGTCGAGGCCCAGGAGGTGACCGAGTTCGTGGGTGCCCACGTCCTGCACGTCGAATCGCCCCGGCTGGGCCGACGTCGTGAACTGGAAACCGAGGCCGTTGAAGAGGATGTCCGCGTCGGAGATGCGGCCGCTCGAATAGAACCAGAGCGGCGTGATCGCGACGATCCCGGAGCCGAACGGGAAGTAACCGGACGAGTTGTCCTCGTCGAAGATCAAGAGGTGGATGTCGTCCGCCTGCCAATCGGTGCGCGCCTGCTGGGCGGGATTCGTGTTCTCGACGAGGCGCGCCACCGAACCCGGCACCTGGTTCCAGGACTGGATCGCCTGGCGCAGAGCGGTGGTGTGGCTGCCATCCGCGATGTCTTCGGAACCGTCGCTCTGGATCACCACGCCGACGGCGCCGGCCGATTGCCAGTAGAGCGGATTTTTCGTGCTGGGGTGGATCAGCCGCACGTGCGCCGCCACGTAGCCGCACACGACCACCAGGGCGGCCGCCAGAAGCAGCGCGGAGCGCCGGGCCATCAGCGCTGCTCCCCGCGCCGAGCGAGCGCCGCGTGGATCTCGGCCACCACCTCGGCGTAGTCGCGCACGTAGCGCAGCGCGTGGCTGTGGCCGCCCGAGCCCGGCTCGACGAGCGACAGGCCGACACCCTCGTTCAGCAGCGAGCGCGAGCCATCCGCCTGTGCGAGCACGCGCAGCTTGCCCTGGGCCAACCCCACGGGCATGGTCCACCCAGCGGGCCCGGAGGGGGCGCTGAGGAAGAGCAAGACCCGCTCCGACAGCGCGAGGGTGGGCATGCCCGCCGCGACCATGCCGCGGCCGTCGGGCAACACGCCGCCTGGCCAGGCGACCGTGGTTTGGGTGTGGTCGGGCCCGAGGAACGTGCGCTCCACCTCGATCTGCCAGTGGGTGGAAATGGCGCCCGTGAGCGGGTCCTCCACGGCCTCGTGGGACAACACGCGCCCCTCCAGGATGCGCGCCGCGCCCCGCACCAGGCCGTCGACGTCCAGCCGCACGGCCGTGCCGGCCTGGACCGGGTCCCCGGCGTCGCCCAGTTGGGCCGCGAAGCCCCCGAGGAGGAAGAGCACGAGAGCGGAAAGTGTGGTGCGCATGGGCCGGTGCGCCGCCGCCTGCCGGGGGCTGCGGTTCACCGGGGGACCTTCGGCGCGGCGCCCGGGGCGCTTGAGAACGGCCCCCTCCAACGCAGCCGCCCGGCCCTCCTGTGGGAGGACCGGGCGGCAAGTAGCTCCCCGCGTCGGGGGGGGCCGATCAGTTGTCGACTTCGACTTCCAACAGGTGCGTGAGCGCGATCACGGCGGTGGACGGCGTCACGTCGATGACCCCCCACTGCATCGGGATCTTGAAGCCCACGAGGGACGGCAGGTTGGGCAGGGCCAGCGGGATGGAGGCCACGCCATCGAGTTCCGGGTCCGGACCGGCGGACACCGTGAAGGCGCTGAGCGTGAGCTGCAGGTCCTGGTACAGGTTGCAGCCGGGCAGACCGAACAGGGTCAGGTCGAGGGGCAGCGGGAAACCGACCCAGCTCGTCGTGTTGACGCCGAGCAACAACACGGCCGGACGCGCGACCTTCGTGTTGGTCACTTGGGCCACGAAGTCCGAGGTGCCGAGGCGCGGGATGCCCGTGCCGGTGGCGACCGGAACGTTGCCCCAGGGCGAACAACCCGTGCCAGTGATCGTGTAGTTGGCGAAGGAGTTGCGGGGCAGCGCCGTGGCCGTGTTGACGAAGGGCAGGCCGCCCACGAAGGGATCGACGATGCCGTAGTTGTTCGCGTCCCACAGGAACGGTTGGAACTCGTTCGACCCCATGGCGCTGCCGTCGCTGTTCAGGTCCGTCAGGCGGCCCACGACCACGGCGTTGCCGAACAGGTAGGTCACGTAGAGGGAGCCGTCCTCGAAGCCGATGCCGAGGACCTTGTCCAACTTGTCCGCCATCGGACCGGTGGAGCTGCCGTCGTAGAACATGCTCACTTCGCCGCCGTCGTTGACGTCGCCGTCGAGGTTCGAGTCCTGGGCGCGGAAGATCAGACCGTTCACACCCTGGCCATTGATGTTGAAGGCGAAGGTGCCGGTGTTCGACGAGGTCGAGGCGAAGTAGTAGGTCTCGATGCCCGCTTCGAGGCTCGTGGCCAGCAGATCGAGGCGCGCGTAGAACGGTTGGGACGGCGTGGTGCCGTTCGCGATTTCGAGCACCGGGAAGTTGCCGTTGAAGAAGTCCGGGTTCTTCGGCAGGTCGGCGATGCCGCCGGAGCCGTTGAAGAAGAGCTGGATGTCGCCGGCGTCGAGAAGGCTGCCGTTGCCGTTGACGTCGCGGGCCGCGTAGACCGCCTCGTCCTTGGAGGCGCCGAAGCCCGTCGTGTAGAGCAGCACACCGTCGGTGCCGTAGGGCGCGAGGCGCAGGATGTTCTGGGTGCCGACGGAGACCGGGCCAGTGAGGCCGGGCACGGTGTAGGACCCAAAGCTCGCGTTGGTGATCCAGTTCTGTGCTTCGCCCGCGTCTTCCGCGTCTCCGTCGCCGTTCAGGTCGACAAAACGCAGCAGGTCGCCGCCCGGGAAGTCCAGGTTCGCGTAGACCGCGCCGTTGGGTCCCACGGCCACACCCTTGGGCCCTTGGGTCGACGAGGTGCCCGAGAGACCAAAGCCGGTGAACGTGTAGAACGCCGTGACCTGGTCGAGCGTGCCCGAGCTGTCGGTGTCCGCACCGCGGAACAGCACGTCGTTGGGCTTGGTGTTGGTCCAGTAGCCGACGGTGGCGCCGCCCTCGACGCGGAACGCCACGTTGCGGATGAACGCGGGCACCGCCTCGTTGTAGAGCTCCACGAGCTCGTTGGCGTCCTGGTAGGAGTTGTTGTTGTCGATGTCGACGAGCCGGATGAGCTGGTCCTGCTCCATGCCCATCTGGATGGGGCGGTCGTTGATGAAAACGACGTCGGCGGTGGGATTCTGGGCGATGGCGGGGGCCGCGAAACAAAGGGCGGCGGCTCCGCTGATCAAAAGGTGCGGTTTCATGGGGCGTTGGGGGTCGGGGTCGGCTCGGGATGAGCCCCCTCTCGGTGGGTGCTCGGGGGCTCCGGGCCAAAATGGGCGACGGTAGTTTAGTCGCATCTCGAAATCCCCTCCGGTGAAGTGCTGGTGAATTTGCGATCGGCGGCGAAGCCCGGCTCAACGCGGGGGCCCACGCCACCCGATGACCTAGCCCTGGGGGTGCCCCCCGAGGGTCGGCCCCCCGGGCGACCGGGGCGCCCACCGGTCATCCGCTCCCACCGCGCGCCCATGAAACCCGGCTCCACTGCACTTCAGGCCCTCGAGAACATCTCCCTTCCCACCCTTCCCTCGGTCATGGCGCGCCTGAACGCGCTGATGGCCGACCCCGACGTGGGTACCCGCGAGATCGGCGCCGCCGTGGCGCAGGACGCACCCCTCACGGCCCGCGTCCTGCGCATCGCGAATTCGGCCGCGTACGGCCTCCGGGAGCGCGTCCTGTCGGCGGAGCACGCCTCCGCGGTCTTGGGCATGCGCGAACTGCGCACGATCGCCATGGCCGCGTCCGTGATGGGCCAGTTCGAACATCTGGAGGCCGGGGCCTTCGACCTGAACCACCTCTGGAAACACGCGATCCTGGTGGCGCGCACGGCGCGAGCCCTGGGCAAGGTCTCCGGCGCGGTTTCGGAGCTGTCGCCGGACGAGCTCTACACCGTGGGCCTGGTGCACGACCTGGGGCAGGTCGTGCTGCTCGAACACTTCAGCGAGGCGTTCCTGGAGGCGGTGCGGCGCTCCGAGGAGGAGGGCCGGTCCCTCGAGGAGGTCGAGGTCGAGGTGCTCGGATTCTCCCACGCCGAGGTGGGCGCGCGCATCGCCCTGCGCTGGAAACTGCCGCCCGCCCTGGTCAGCGCCGTGCAGTACCACCACGGTCCCGAGGAGGAGATCGAGGCGGAACCGGTCGTCGCCCTGGTGGACCTCGCCAACCGCCTGGCCGAGCGGGCAGCGGCCGGCGACCGGGACGGGGCCCTCGCGACCCTGGACGACGCGCGGGCGGAGTTGCTCGAGCTCTCGGCCTCGGACTTCGAAGAAGCGGTCGACGAAGCCATCGGGGCCTGGGGCACGATCGAGGTCTGACGCGGGAGCGGGGGCCCGGCTCCGTTGGTCCAGGATCCAAGGCACCGCCGTCGGGGCCGGGATACCTTTCGACCAGACGCCGATGTCCCTCGATCCGATCCTCGACGACCTGGCCCGCCGCTACGGCCTGCCCGCGGAGTTTGCCCTGCGCCTCCTGCCCCTGGTGGGCCGAGCGCGGGTGGCCCCGGCCGACGTGCGCCGACGCATCCTGGAGCTGGTCGAATCCAGCTTCGCCCGGGAGGCCCGCCGACTGGCGGAGATCCGTTTGCGCCGGGAGGGCGAGGAGGACCAGGCCCTGGTCCGCGTCGCCCGCATGCTGCACGGCTGGAGGCCGCCGGCCTGGTTCGAGGGCTGGGGCAAGGGCGCCTGACGCGCCCGCGCTGCCGTCAGGAGCCCGACTGGACCTCGCGGCGCTCGATGCGCACCTCGACGCCCAGCTTCGGCACCGCATCGGCCCACTCCGGGTGACCCTGGGCTTCGGCCCACTCGCGGGCGATCTTCTGGCGCTGCTGCTCGAGCGGCGCGAGCCGGGCTTCGAGGTCGGCCCAGGCCTCCGCGGGGATTTCCGCGGGCCGGTCGGCGGCGCGGAGCTCGCGGGACTCGCTGCGCATCCAACCTCGGCCCACCCCCCCGGGCGCCATCGGGCCGCCCGAGCCCACCTGGCCCTCGAATTCGCGGCGGAGCGCCTCGAACTCGCGCTCGAGATCCACACGCAGGTCGCGGAAACGGCTCTCCAGCTCGGACTGCCACTTCTCGGCCTGGCGCTCCTGGTCGCCGAGCCAACCGCGCATGTCGAAGCCCCCCAGCGGGTCCATCCCGGCGCCGCCGCCGAAGAGGGACCGCAGCATGTCGGGCATCTCGTGGACGCCGGGGGGAAGGGTGTTCGGAGCGAATCCGGGCGCCGGCACCGGTTCGAGCCGGGGGGCCGCCCTTGGACCCCCGGCCCGCGGCGCCGCGGCGTTCTCGGGCCTGGGCGCGAGTTCGGCCTCCAGGCGTTGCAGAACATCGCCGCGGAGGACCTCGACCGCGACCGTCTGGCCGGGCCGGTACCCGCCGAGCGACTCGATGACGCTGGCCGCGCCCGCGACCGGTCGGCCCGCCACGCTCAACAGGCGATCCCCGGCCGCGAGACCCGCGGCTTCGGCGGGACTCCCGGGCACCACCTCCTCCACGACCGTCCGCGGCCCGTCCTCCGACATGCGGATGCCGAGGAAAACGCCGGGCGCGGATGGAGCAACGGGCGCGATCGGGACGTCCCACGGTGCCAATCCGGGGGCAGGCCGGGGCGACAAGCGGCCTTCGCGCGGCGCCAGACCCTCGGCGGAGTCGGCCTTGGGGGCATCGGCCTGGGGGGCGTCGGCGGGCTGCTGTGCCCCCGCCGTTTCGTCCGTGGACTGCGGCGCGCCAGTTTCCTGGGCACGGGAGAGCGGCAGAAGGGTGACGGGAACGAGAGCGAGGAGCGAGAGGGGTACGAACTTCTTCATGGCGTAGTTTCCCGCGGGGCGCGAGCGGCGCACTCCGCGGGGTTGGCTACGGCCCAAGTCCGGCCCCGTTGGGACCGGGCGGGCGTGTCACGCCGGGAAGTCGCTGAGCCGCGCCATCGGCTCGAGGGGCCCCACCAGGGGTCGCACGTAGTCGAGGAACGCCTCGGTCACACCCTCGTCGCCGGCCAGGTGCTCGGGCCCCATGTGGCGCGTTTCCTTGGCCACGCTCTTCAGCTCGACCACCTCGTAGTGCGGCGCGTAGACCGGGCCCGGCGCCCGCTGCAGGGCGAGCGAACCGTGCGCGCGGCGGCCGGACAGCGCCTCCGCCATCGCGCGGCGGCCGACCTCGCGGGCCTCCGAGGCGTCCACCGGCGACACCGCGCCGGGGAACGAGCGCTGCAGGTACCCGAACGTGTCCGCGCGCACGCGCAACTTCGCGCCGAGACGCTGCTTCACTTCCGCGGCCAAGAAGTCGCCCAACGCGCCGGAACCCGAGAGTTGCGCATTGCCGTGGCTGTCGCGTTCCTTGACCTCGAACAAGAGCTTTCCGCCCGGCCCGTGGATGCCCTCGGAAACCGCCACCAAGCAGCGTCCGAGCTTGGTGTAGACACGCTCGACATCGGCCGCAAAACGGTCGAGATCGAAGTCGCGTTCCGGCAGGTAGATCAGGTGCGGCCCCGCATCCGCATGGTCGCGCGCAAGCGCGCTCGCCGCAGTCAACCAACCCGCGTGGCGGCCCATGACCACGTCGATCTTCACACCCGCGAGGCTGCGGTTGTCCATCTCATCGCCCTGGAACGCCTGCGCCACGAACCGCGCCGCGGAGCCGTAACCGGGGCAGTGGTCGTTCTGGCGCAGGTCGTTGTCGATCGTCTTCGGACAGTGGAAGAGGGCCAGCTCGTACCCCTTCGCCACGGCGAGTTCGTTCAGGAGGTGCGCGGTCTCGGCGGAGTCGTTGCCGCCGATGTAGAAGAAGTAACGCACGTCGTTCTTCACGAGCGCGTCGAGCACCGCGGCGCACTCGTCCGCGGTCGGCTTTTTGCGCACCGAACGCAGCGCCGCGCACGGTGTGTTCGCGACCTTCTCGAGGTGCGCGCGGCTCTCGCGGCCGAGGTCGACGAGGCGCCCCTCCAGCAGACCGCGGATGCCGTGCACGGTGCCGAGCACTCGCCCCACCTTCCCCGAGTCGAGGGCCGTTTCGATGAGGCCCACCAGGGTCTGGTTGATCACGGCCGTGGGGCCGCCCGATTGGCCGATGAGAACGTTGCTGCGCTGCTTGGACATGGGGAGAGGGCCCTGGGCTCGCCAACCTTGGCGGCCAAAGGACCCCCGGAACCCTAAGGTCTAGGGCCCCCGGCGGACAACGGCGCACGTGCGGCGTCCGGCGCGGGGGTCCTCCCGCCGCCGCGCGCATGCGAGGTCCGGCCCTTGGGGCTTGCAGCGCCCCGACGCCCTGCGTAGCATCCCGGGCCCTCGACCGGACGGCGTTCCCCGCCGCACGGCCGATGTCCGCCGCGGAGTGCGCTCCGGATCCCCGAACGGGGTCCTCGCCTCCGTCCCCAACTGACAGCGATCCGCATCGGCAACCCTTGCCGGTGTGCCTCCGGTCCCCGGCCAAAGCCTGGAACCGACGGCCACCACGCTCGGGACGCCGCAGGTGCCCGGGTGGCGAAATTGGCAGACGCGCAAGACTAAGGATCTTGTGGGGCAACCCGTGCTGGTTCGAGTCCAGTCCCGGGCACCACCATTTCCCCACCCGACCCCCCCCGTGGGGGTGCGAGGCGGGTTGGGGTGTGCGAAGGGGATGGGCGTCGCGGAGGGGGGTCTGCGTCGCGGAGGGGGGTCTGCGTCGCGGAGTGGGGTCTGCGTCGGATGGGGCGTTGCGGGGGAGTGTTTGGGGGCGCTGCATCGGGTATTAGGGGGCCATGCAGCGCGTTGGTGTGGTTGGGGTGGTGCTTGTGGCTCTTGGCTTGGGCGCTTGTCGTGGTGCGGGGGACGGCGGGGAGGTTGCTGCTGAGGCGGCGCGGGTGCTGGTTGAGGTCGACTTTGGGCCTCTTCGTGTGCTGGCGGTTCAGGTCGCTGTGGGGGTGCCTGTCGGGGTTGACGTCGTTGAGGCGACGCGGGTCGCAGTGCCGGTGGTGCAGCGGTGGTTGTGCTGCGACGATCGCGATGTCTGGGCGGTTGCGGACGTCGGGCCGGATCCGCGCCGGGATCGGTATTGGATGTGGTTGCTCGACGGCGAGATGGGGCCGAATACGGCCGCGGACCACGTCGTCGAGGACGGCGATCGCATCACTTGGCGGCTTTCGAAGGGTGTGGAAGCGCGCGAGGTAGGCGCACTGGGTCGGGACGTCGCGCTGGTGGTGCTCGACGAGGGCGCGCGCCTCGCGCTGTGGCACATCGGCGCGGAGCGGCGTGTGCGTGTCGAGCGCAACGCGGGCGAAAGTGCCGCGGCCTTTGCGGCGCGCGCCGCCGCTGCAAAGGTGCAGTGGGCCATCGCCAGCGAGCAGCCGGCGGCCGAGGTGGTTGCGGCGTTCCGCGATGCGGGTGTGCCGGTCGACGTGCTCGACTTGCTGCACCCCACGCTGGAATCGCGCCTCGGCGCGTGGGAGCGCTTGGGCGAGCGAATGGATCGCTTCGGAGCCGCGCGCATCGCGGCGCGGCTCGACTGGCCGTTGCCGCCGATCGCCGCGCAGCCGGCAGCCGCGCAGCCGGGGGCCGCGCGCTGACGCTGCCGCCGACTGCGCGTTCCGGATCAGGGGCGCGCGGCGGCGGCGAAGAGCGCCCGCACGGCGACGTCCAGAGCGCGTTCCGTGAGCCGCAGTTGCACGAGCGCGCCATCGACGCCGCGCAGCAACTCCATCCGCTCGTTCACGGCCTCGAGGCGCCGCGGCAGCTCGCGCTCGCGCAGTTCCTGCTGGAAGGCCTCCACACGCTTGTCGACTTCCACGTCCACCTGGTCCTGGGTCGACGTGGAGAGTCGTCCCCACACCTCGTTCGGGAAACGCTCCGCGACCACGGCCTTGCCAAACTCCGCGCGTTTCGCCTGCCAGTCCACCACGGTCAGGAGGTCGTCCTCGGCGGTGCGCCGTCCCATGGCCGCCAGCGTCGGAACGAGCGCGGCCGGCTGCAGGTACGCCAGCACGGTGGAGCTGGCCTGGCCCTCCTGCATCAGGTTCTGGAAGTCGACCTGGTCCGCGAGACGCGGGTTGCGCGCTCCGCCCTGGTAGTAGGTGCCGAGCACCTGCCCGATCATCTGGTAGCTGTTCGACAGCACGAAGAGTTGCCCGTCGTTCACGCTGGAGAGGTGACCCGTGCCCTGGATCGCCGGCGACCAGTACTCGTACACCACGAAACCGCCCTGGACCTCGTTGGTGAAGACACCGCTCGAGCCCGACGCGCGGCCCTGGATCCCAAAACGCGCCTGGTTCTGGATGACCTTCTGGCGCAGCTCGTCGATCTTGTCGCGGGATTCGACCCACAGCACCACCGCCCACGCCGGCACGACGGTGTCGTTGTGCGGCGGACCGTCGGGCCCCATGTCCGGGTAGTCGTTGGCCCGCACGATCACGGCCACTTGGTCGCGGAAGGCGGCGTCCAATTCGTCGACCAGCTTGTCGACGGACGAACCTCCGAACAGGGGCCGGACGAGGTGGCTGACGAGGTTCTCGCGCAGGGCGGGCTCTTGCACGGCGAGCCATTCGCGCATCAGCCCCGCGAGGTCGCTCTGCAGGTACACGAAGAGCCCCGTGTCCGCGGGTGCGAGGCGCGCGACGTCGTTCAAGACCGGCCCGCGGTCGAAGCCGCGCATGCGATACATGCGCCGCTGCAAAGTGGAGTGCTCCTCCGGCGAGAGCGCCAGGTTGGCGTCGAGCCGCAGCACGCGGCCGATCGAGAACACACCGGCCAAGTCGCGGGCTTCGCCGAGTTGGAAGAGGCGCGACAGGAACACGACCCAGGGTTCGGGCGACTTGGGATTGGGCCACGCCGTCGGCAAGTCGAGGGCCGCCGCCGCCTTCGCGACGTCGCCGTACACCTCGACGGGTTGGCCCCCGGCGCTCTCGAGCACGTTGGCCTTGGTCTCCACGTGGTCGTGGTAGCGCGCGCTCTGGCCGAACGAATCCTGTCCCTTGCGCTGCTCCAGTTCTTCCGCCCGCAGCAGGAAGGACTCGGTGGTGGAGATCAACAGCACGTCACGCCGCCGACCGAGGAAAAGCGGTCGAGACAACTGCCCGCCGGAGAGGCGCACCCCCCCCTCCACGCCGGTCGCTTCGAGGCCCTGCTCGGAGAGGCCGATCCAGTCGGGCCGCTCCAGCAGTTCGAGGGCCAGCTTGCCCATCCAGTTCGTGCGGCCCAGTGCGATCCACTCCGCCGCTTCGGTGCCGCCGGGTTTCAGGTAGGCCGCGAGGGCGAGTTCGCGCCCGCCGAACAAACTGGTTGGATCCAAACCCGCGGGCAACCCGGCCCGATCGAGTTCGGCGCGGATGGTGGCCTCCATGTCGACGAGGCCAAGGTCGCGCGACCAGCTCTGCCACTGGCTCGAGGCCAGGAACTTTTGACCCACCGGATGCGCCGCCAGTTCGCGCGCCGCGCGCGGCGTCGGGAAATCGACGAAGTCGTCCGCCAGGTTGGCCTTCGCGCTGAAGAAGTCGACGTCCCGCGGCACCAGGGTCGCCAGTTTGGCGCCGTAGCGGCCCTCGAGCGGGTCGAAGAAGAACGTGCGGAACGCGAAGTAGCCGGTGAACAGGACCACGGCCAGCGCGATCAGGGCGTAGCGCAGGAGGCGTCGCTTCATGGGGTCGCGGAAGTGTTGGGGGCCGCCCGGAGAGGGGTGTGCGCCCCGGGGCCGGAGAGGGTAGCCGCTGGCGGCGTCGACCCGGCCAAGGCATCTGGTGCGCCGCCCGTCCATCCGGCGCCGGCATCCGGGACCGGCGCCCCAAGGCCCAGGGGGTCGGACGCCTCGGCGGGATCGATCTTCCCTAGCCCAGCGGGGTTTCAGCGCGCTCCGGGCGGTTGTCCCCGGGCGGCGGAGCTTCCACAATCGTCGCCCATGAACATCTCCGCGCGAGCCCGGGGCATCGAGCTGTCCGTGACCCTGGCCCTCGACGCTCGCGCGAAGGCGCTGATGGCCGCCGGCAGGGACCTCGTCAACATGGCCGTGGGCGAGCCGGACTTCGCCGCGCCGCCCGAGGTGCAAGGGGCCGCCATCGAGCGAGTTCGATCGGGCAACGTGCGCTACACGGCGGCCGCGGGCACACCGGAGCTGCGCGCGGCCCTCGCGCGGCACCTCGAGGCAACACGCGGCGGCCCTTGGACCGCGAACCAGGTGGTCGTCTGCCACAGCGCCAAACACGCGCTGTCGGGCGCGATCCTGGCGCTTTTCCAGGAGGGCGACGAGGTGCTCGTGCCGCTGCCCGCGTGGGTCAGTTACGACGAGATCCTGCGCATCGCCGGCGCGCGCCCGGTGCACGTGCCAGGCCGCGCGGACCTGGGGCCGGACCTGGCGGCCGTCGCCGCGGCGATCACCCCGCGCACACGCGGCATCTTGCTCAACTCGCCCTGCAATCCGACGGGGTATGTGTGGAGCAAGGGGGAACTGGCGGCGCTCGTGGAACTGGCGGAGGCGAAGGACCTTGTGATCCTCTCCGACGAGATCTACCGCCGTTTGGTGTACGGCGAGCGCCCGTTCGCAAGCCCGCTCGAGGTCTCCCCCGCCGCGCGCGCGCGCACGGTCATCATCGACGGCGCGAGCAAGGCGTTCGCGATGACCGGCTACCGCATCGGCTTCGCCGCGGGCCCCGAGCCGGTGATCGACGCCATCGCGCGCCTGCACAGCCAGTTGACGGGCTCGCCGAACGCGATCTCCCAATCCGCGTACCTCGCCGCGCTCCAACAGGAGCCGCCGCAAGTCGAAGAGATGCGCCTCACCTACCAGCGCCGCCGCGACCTGCTGCTCGACGGCCTCAGGCGCCTAGGCCTCCCGACCCCCGCCGCACAGGGCGCGTTCTACGCCTTCCCCAACGTCTCGGCCCACCTCAACGGCGCGCCGGACAGCGGCCCCTTCTGCGAACGCTTGCTCGAACAAGAAGGCGTAGTGCTAGTCCCCGGTTCCGCCTTCGGCGCCCCCCACCACGTGCGCCTCTCCTACGCGCTGGGCGAAGACCGCCTGCAAGAAGCCCTCGTGCGTCTCGAACGCTTCCTCACCACCCAGTAGGGTCGCGGCCCGGGTGCGCGGGCCTCCAGGCCCGCCTTGGAGCGCGAGGCGCGTCGCAATCAAGCGACACGCAGCCGTGCCGGCGCGGGATCCGTGACGAGGACCAGGCCCGGGCCGAATGCGGGGTAGATCTCGCCCGACGGGGTGGATGCAAAGGCAGACCAGCGCTCGCCGCGGCGTTCGTCGAACACGAGGCTGTGCACGCGGGTTTGCAGCCATTGGGCTTCGACAAGGCCCGAGGCGGCGCCCTCCACGCAGCCCGTGCGAAACCAGCGCACGAGTTGGGCGATGGCGGCGAGCTGCCCTTCCTGCGCGACGTGCAGGCGTTCTGGCAACGTGCGCACGAGCGCCTCGGCGAAGGCGCGCGGCTCCAAGCGGCGCAGGAGCGGCGGCAACGGCGCCACCCAAGCGGCCCACAACTCGCGCCATCCGGACTCCTGGAAGGTGGTTTCCGACGGCAGGGCGAGCTCCGCCACCGCGGCGCGGTCCACCAGTTGGCTCCAGCGGTCCAGCGGGAGCGCCAGGGCGCCGTGGGCGAGCAGCAGCGGGTGGCTGCGCAGCACGTCCGAGGGCGCGCGACCGCGGGTGTCCGGCGGAGTGAACAGAAGGTGCGACGCGGTGCGTGTCACCCGCGCGAACGCGCCGGAGCCGCAACCCTCGCGCGCGCACTCCTCGCACAGCACCCACTCGATGGGGTCCGTCTCGAGCTGCACGGCCTGCAGGCGGTTCGAGAGCTCCCCCACTCCCAACGCCGTGAGGCGGATCCACTCGGCGCCGGTGCCGCGGGACTGGAACATGTCCGGCATCCAGCGCTCGAGGCGAAGTTCGTCGAGAACACGCATGGCGAGCGTCGGTCGAGCGAGGGCGGCGGCGGGCACCGAACGACGGTTCCGCACCCCCTGTCGACCCACAGTCTGTAGCCCTTGAACGTGCGGGAGCGAATGGGAAATCCTTTCCGGCTGGGCCTCTGCGAGGCGCTTCGCGGCCATCCTCGACGCGAAATCCGCCGAGACGCGCCGGCTCCGGTCACTCCACGCGGTAAGCGTTCTGCGCGGAGAACTCCTCGGTCGCAGCGCGCTGCACGGCACCCAACACGGCCGGATCCGAGGAATCCGCGAACACGTAGAACTTCCAGAGGTCGCGGTAGCTGCGCTCCAGATCCAACAAACGCGGCACCTTGGCGGAGAACTCCGCCAGCGGCCGCGGCGCGCCCTCTCCGGGCCAACGCACGTGGGTCTCGGCCTCCTTGAGCTGCATGCGCGCGGCCGGGCAGTAGACGATCACCTCGACGGTCTGGCCGGTCGCAAACCGCACGACGTCGGCGATGCGAGCTTCGACCTCGAGACGGGCTTCGCGCGTGCCGCGGGCGAAGTACTTGCGCACCAACTCGTCCTGCACGTCCTGGTTCTGGTAGCGCGGAAACACCGCGGCGCGTTTGTAGAGCCGGCGGCGGCGCACGCGCATCACCAAGTCGGCGATGCGCGCCGACAGGGCCCGCGGCGCCTTCGCGGAACTGCGCAGCAAGAGCTCGAACAACGAGTCCTCGGTCTGCTGGTAGAGCGCGTCGGGTGCGACCAACTTGTGGTCGAGGGCCAGTTCGACCGCGCGCGCGATCAGCGCGCCCGCGGCGACCTTGGCGTGGTGGTAGTAGACCCGCTCCGAGAAGTAGTAGCGGGCCTCCAGCAAACGCACGACTTCCGAGAGGATGTCCTCGCGCAACAGCTCGCGCTTCGCTAGGTCGATGAACAGGTTGCCCGTGAGGCGATCGATCTTGAAGTAACTGCGCACCCGCTCGTCCACCTGGATGCGCAGGCCGGTGAAGTACGCGTCGCGGGCGAGGTAGTCGAGGAGGTCCGAACAGATCGTGTCCGAGAGCACCTGGCGCCAGAAGGGCGGCACCGCGTCGCGACCGGGGGCGCCCTCGGGCAGCAGCACGTTGAGCACGTCCCGCCGCAGACCCTGTGCCTCGAGAAGCGCCCCCACTTCGGTGCCGGTCGAAAGCACGGCCTCGAACCGCGCGGCGCTGTCGTGGCGTTCGAGCAGACCACTTTGGTCCTCAATGTTGTGGCCGAACGGCATGTGCGTGACGTCGTGCAGGAGGGACGCCATGCGGATCACACGGGCCTCCTGGTCACTGACACCGAGCGACGAACGCGGGTCGAGTTCGTGGCTGCGCTGGATCGCGTCGAGCATCGCCTGCGTCACGTGCACCGTGCCGATCGAGTGCTCGAAACGCGTGTGCAGCGCCCCCGGGTAGACCAAGTACGCGGCGCCCAACTGCCGCACACCGCGCAACCGCTGGAACTCGGCCGTGTCCATTACGGCGATCTCCTCGTCCGTGAGGTAGATGTCGCCGTGCACGGGGTCCCGCAACACGCTGAACTTGCGCCGCAGTGCCATCAGGGCTGCACCAGGAAGGCCACGGTGTTCGACTGGCCGGTGCCTTCGAATCCAAGGCCCGCGACGTCGAGTGTCAGGTAACTCGCCGTGCCGAACAGTCCGACGAGACTCGGCGTGTTCGGGATCGGCAGCAACCACTGCTTGGTGCCGCTCGCGGGGAACTGCCCGAAGACTCCCGGCAGCGTGAGCCAGAGGTTGAAGAAGGGATCGGGCAGGTGCGGCAACGTGTAACCGAACAGGTTGAGGCTCGAGCCGAGGGTCTGCGAGCCGAAGAGGATGTGGTACTGGAATCCCTTGCCGGGGGCGTTGAGTGCGAGTTGCAACGTGCCACCGAGCGCCGTGGGGCCGACGACGGCAAGGGTAGGAGGTACCGAGACAACTCCGCCGTTCGGATCGCCCGGTGTGCCGAGGTCCCCGCCCGACCAAGCGGCAGTGGCCGCGACGAAGTTGGCCGCGACGGGCGGGGCGCCCGCGTCGATGCGTTCCGACGACGCGCCCAAGGTCGGCGCGAAACCGCTGCCGCCCCAACTCACGGTTTCGATGGTGGCACCCGAAGCGCTGCGCAGCTCCAACGTGCCGGCGTTGGTGGTGAGCGCAAACTGCTCCCAGGGCGCGCCGTGCACGACGGGTGCGTCGCCATTGCGCGAGGGTTTGCCGTCGAGCCCGAGCAGGAGGAAACCTCCGGGTTCGAGCAGGTGGCGGCTCGCCAGCGTGAACGACTGAGGACCTCGCAGAACCCTCACACCGCCGAGGTCCACGGGGACCGCGGCAACGTTGACGAGCTCGATCCACTGCCCGGTGGCGAGACCCGACGCGGCGGGCCGCACCAAGAGCTCGTTCACGCGCAGGTTGGCCGCGCTCGCAGCGGTGCCGGGATGCTCGAAGGTCGCAAAACGCGCCAGCAGCCCGCGGTTCGGCGCCTCGGCCTCGAACACGACGCCGTCGGTGCGCAGCACGAAGCTGCCGTCCGCGCTGACCCAACCGCCCGATCCGTTGCTGGTGTCGCCCTCGGTGGTGCCCCACGCCGCGCGGCTCCGCGCGGTCGAGTTCCAACGGTTCGTGACGGTCTTGGTGGGATGGCCGAAGTCGTTGTCGAGCCCCGCCGCGTAGATCACGAAGGCCGGGTCGAGCGCGTTGACCACGGCGGCGGAGGAACTGGTGTTCGAACCGTGGTGGCTCGCTTGCACCACCTCGACCTGGCCGAGCCAACTGGCGAGCGGGCCCTCGACGTTCGCGGTCGGAACGCCCTCGGGGCTCGTGATTCCCCCGGCGGTCAGGTCGCCGCCGATGTAGGCCTCGAAGTCGCCGTAGGAAATCAACGTCGCGAGCGAGCGGCCGTTTTCCTGCTGGTCCGCGCCCGCGAGCGAAACCTGACCGAGCGGCGTGAGTCCATTGAGCGCCACACACTCGATGAAGGCGCCGTCGCCGAGGTCGATGCGCTGGCCCAGCGTCGGGGTCTGGCGCTTCGACCCCGCGGCCGCGAGGTACTGGCTGACTTGGTTCGTGCTCGGCAGCGCGGTGTTCCCGCGGTCCCAGACCTTTTGCAGCGGCAGATAGCCCCCGTTGAACACCTCGTCCATGCCCCCGATGTGGTCCCCGTCGAAGTGGGTGGCGATGGCCCAATCCAGATCGAAAACGCCGATGGTTGCGAGGTACGGCCGGATCACCGCGTTGCCCGTGCCAAACGGGCCCGCGTCGATGAGCACGCGGGTCCCATCGGGGCCACGCACGAACGCGGACGCGCCCTGGCCCACGTCGAGGATGTGGATTTCGAGCTCGCCCGCGGCCTCCGCGGTCGGCGCCGCCCACAGCGCCGCGGCGACGAGGAGCGGGGACAGGACTCGTGTCGGGAACTCGAACATCGGCGCTACTTTCGGGGCACTGGTGGGGTCACTCGTCGGATCCCTCGTCGGATCCCTCGCCGGATAACGGGGGGCGATCGGAAACCTGGGGACCTTTCGTTGCGTAGTCTACCGAGCCAGCTCCCCGCCCCCCCTGGAGCCCGCGCCCGCCCCCACCAAAAGAGCGCTCCCCATGTTCCGCCCCCGCACGAACTTCCCCTTCACGCAGTTCCCGCCCCACCGGACCGCTCCCCGGGGCGCCGCAGTCCTCTTCGCGCTCGGCCTCGTCGCGGCGCTCGTGCTGCCGCAGCGCGCCGCCGCACAGGAGGCCCCCACCGCGACCTTGACCTACGTGCTCGAGCGCGGGCGGCAGTTGCTGGAACTGGGCGACCTGAAGGGCGCCGAACGCGAATCCCTGCGGGCCCTCGAGCGCGACCAGGCGTCCCAGGACGCGTGGGCCCTGCGCGCCGCCTGGGCGGAACGCGCGGACGCGAGGGACGAGTTGGTGTTCGCGCGCCACCGGCAGTTGGCCCTTGCCATCCAACAGGGCGCGGACCGCGCGGCGGTCAACACCCTGCGCGAGTCGCTGTTCGCCGTGGATCCCTTGGGCCGCGAACGCCTTGCCCTGCGCGACCTCTTCGTGTCGCAACTCGCCCCCATCGCGGCGGACTACGAAAAGAGCGGGCGGCGCCACTCGGCGATCATGGTCCATCGGGAGATCCTCGCGATCGATCCCGAGCGCAGCGAGAGTACCGCCGCGATCGAGCGACTCGCGTCGGCGCCGGATCCCAGCCTGGCCGAGGACGCGCGCCCGAAGGACCTGCTCGAGGGTGTGTCCGCGGAATGGGTGGCCGACTTCGACCGCCAACACGCCACGTGGGCCACACGTGCTCGGCTGCAGCGCCCCAACTACGTCACGCTGACGAACGCGGGGTACGAGGTGATGGTGCGTGCGGCCGAGGCGATGGAGCAGATGAACGCCTTCTACCGCCAGTTCTTCCAGTACGGCGAGGACGGCGGCGGTGTGTCCCCCATCGAACTGCGCATCTTCCGCACGCGCGAGGAGTACCTGAAACACGGTTCCAGCCCGGCCGAGTGGTCCGGCGGGCAGTTCACTGGCTCCGCGGTCGAGACCTACGTGGGCGCGGGCGGCTTCGAGGCGATGACCGGCACGCTGTTCCACGAGGCGGCGCACCAGTTCGTCTCCCTCGCCACCAACGCGTCTGGCTGGCTGAACGAGGGTTTGGCGTCGTTCTTCGAGGGCTGCCGCCTGCTCGCCAACGGCACGGTGCAGATGAACCTCCCCGCGAACCACCGCCTGTTCCCGCTGGCGACGCGCATGGAGCAGGGGTGGATGAAGACCTACTCCGAGGGCATCGATCCGAACAACGCCAACGCGGAGCCGACGACCGCGCCGACGTTCCGCATCGTGCTCGAGAACCGCTACCAGTGGGGTCCGCCGTGGTACGCGCCGACCTGGGGCGTCGTCTACTTCCTCTACAACTACCAACACCCCCTGGACGGGCGCTACGTGTACCGCCCCGCCTTCATCGAGTTCATCGACAAGTCCGGCGGCCGCATGGGCGAGGGCGCCGTCTCGAACTTCGAGGAGGTGGTGCTCAACAACCCGACGTCGCCCACACCGGGTGTGGACTTCCCGAAGACGGAGGCGTTCCCCCTGCCCAAAACGGTCGAGGCCCTCGACGAAGTTTGGCGCACCTGGACGCTGGCGCTGCGCGACGAACAGAGCGGCCGGATCCAAGTGGAACGACCGTGGCTGGATTGGGCGCGCTACGCCCTGCGGCGCAAGGAGCCCACCGTCGCGATGGAGCACTTCGAGAAAGGCCTGATCGCGAGCCCGGCCGACGTCGACCTGCTGCTCGAATTCGCGGACTTCCTCGTCGGCTCGCAGAAACAACCCGACCGCGCCGTCAAACTCTACGTGCGCGCCCTGCAGATCCTCGAGCGTGCCGAAACGCCCGACAAGAAGCTGATCGCGGACGTCGAGAAGCGGCTCTCCAAGTCGGATCCGAACCGCCGCACCCTGGACGAAGTGCACACGTCGATCCACAGTGCGGCGCGCACCCTGGTCGAGCGTTACCTGGCCGAGGGCTTGCACCTGATGGCCATGGACATGTCGCTGGGTCTCGGGACGGCGCTCAGTGTGCCCGGCATGGAGGAGCTCTACCGCGCGGCCATCGAAGCCAGCGGCAAGACCCTCAGCCTCTGGACCCTGGCCTACAACGAGCGCGATCTCTCGGGCTGGGCGTCCGCGGGCCTCGAGGGCTGGACGCCGAAGGGCGAAACGCTGACCGCGCGCCTCGGCGAGTACCAACCCGACGTCTACGACTACCGCTTCTTGACCCTGGACACGGTGACTTCGGGAGACTTCTCCATGGAGGCGGAGGTGCTCGCGGAGAGCGGCGAAGTCGCCTTCGCGGGTCTCGTCTTCGGGCGCAAGAGCGCGGACAGTTTCCACGGGTACCTGCTCTTTCCCCCGCGGCGCGGCCGCGAGGGCGCCGCGGAGACCGGGTACGTGGACTTGACCACGTTCTACGGCGCGGGCCAGTTCAACGTCTGGCGCCACACACCCGTCGCGGCGCCGAAGGCCAACGCTGGCACCACAGCGGGTGGCACTTGGCACCGCCTGCGTGTGGACATCGTGGGCGACACCGTCGACGTGTGGTTCGACAACGAGTACGTCGCGAGCCAGACCTTCCAGAGTGTCGACGTGCTGCGCGGCGGATTCGGATTGATCACGGGGCCCGGCGAATCGAGTTTCCGCAACGTGCGCTACCTCGCGCGCGCGCCCCAGGACTTTGGCGCGGCGCTCGAACGCGCGCGGCGCCTCGAACAGTTGCTCGCGTCGGGCGAGAGTCTCGGCGGCAGTTTCCTGGACCGCGTGCCGCCGTGGCCGGACGTCAAGCGTTGGGTCGCTCCCAAGGACGGCGGCGAGGTCCCGGACTCCTTCGGCGATCTCGGGCTCGCGCCGGAGTTGCTGGTGCTGTGGAGCATCCAGCAGAACGACTTGATGCCGCTCGACCGCTGGTTGGTGGACCTCGAGAAGCGCTACCGGGACGTGGGCCTCGAGATCGTCGCCGTCGCGTCGGCCACCGACGACGCCGCACTCGAACCGTACCTCGAGAAGCACCCCTTCCCGGGCCTCGTCGGAGTGGATGGTTTCTCCAAGGACTTCGGCATCGGCGCGGTGTTCGGCCGCTACTCCATCGATCGGTTCAACCTGCCGCGGCTCCTCCTGCTGGGCCTCGATTCGAAGGTGGTGTGGGAGGGCGATCCGGGATTCGCGATCGGCGACCGCTGGGCGCCCGGCACCCCGACGTTCCTCGACGACCCGCTCGAAACCCTCGTGGTCGCCAGCGATCTGCGCAAACTGATCCCGTGGCGCGCGCGGTACGAGGCCGAGGGCCGGCCGGCGCTCGCCGCGGGGCGTTTCCTGGACGTCTTGGCGCTGCTCCAGGAGGCCCAGGGATTCGACGCGCGACGCGACAGCGCCGTGGCCGAGGCACAGGGTCGCCTGGCGCACGTGAAGACCGCCGCGCAGGCCTTCGAAACCAGCGCTGCGGCCCTTGCCGAGCGCGGCGCGTCCGCGGCGCTGCCGACGCTTCTGGCCTGGGGCGCGGCCCTGGGTGTGGCACCGGACGCCAAGGAGGCGCGCTCCAAGAAGGCCGTGTTGGAGCCCGCCGAGGCGCGGGCTTGGGAGAAGGCCGTGGCCGACCTGCGCAAGTTGCACGGGGATGCCACAAGGCGGCGGGCCGCCAATCCGGCACCCGTCGCGGCCGCGCTCGCCCGCGTGGAGGCGCCCTTCGCGGCGGAGGCGGCGGCGATCCTGGAGGCCCTCGGCGACTCTCCCAGCGCCGACGAGCTGAAGGTGGCCCTCGACCGGGTGGAGAACTTGCCCGGGGCCTGGTTGGCCGAGGACTACCTCGGCTGGTGACAGGGTGGGAGAAGTTCGCGCTGCCCGAGCGAAGGCCCTGTCACGTGATGTTTTGCCCATCGCCTGGCGGCGCTGGCGCCCGTTCGAGGGCAAAAATCGGCCAAGGCCCCGATTCTTTTCCCTCCCTCTGACCAGCCGCGCGGCGGTGCTGTGCCCCCGCGCGGGACCTTTCTGGAGGAATCCGCGCGGGATTTGGCCGCGCCGCGCGAACGTTGCGGTGTGCGCCTCGAAGCCGAGCTGAGTGAGGTCCAGTTGGCCGCGCGGGTCGCCCGCGGGGACCTGGACGCCGGGCGTGAGCTCTTTGGGCGCCACGCCGAGGAGCTCTACCGCTTCGCGCACCACCGCCTCGGCGACCGCGGCGCCGCCGAGGACGTGGTGCAGGAGACGTTCCTGGCCGCGCTCGACCGCATCGGCACGTTCGACGGGCGTGCCAGCCTTTCGGCTTGGCTGCGCGGCATCGCCAAACACCGCATCGCGGACCACCACCGCCGCCGCCCCATGGGCTTGTCCGAGGCCCTGCTCGACGCGGACGGCGAGATCGACTCGATCCTGGCGCGGGTATCGCGCGAGGAGCTGCCCGACTCCGCGCTCGAAGCGAAGGAGGCGGCAGAACTCGTCGACGCGACCTTGGCGAGCCTGCCGCCCGAGTACGCGCGGGCGCTGGTTGCCAAGTACGTGGAGGGCCGCTCGACGGCCGAACTCGCGGCGGCTGGCGGGCGCACCAACAAGGCCGCCGAGAGCCTACTCTTGCGCGCCCGCCGGGCCTTCGCGGAGGTGTTCGAGCTGCTGGCGCGCCGACGCGGAGGTCTTCCGTGAAGCGGTTCGACGAAGCGGTGCTCGAGCGCAACCTGTCGGCGCTCTTCGCGCGCGCGTACCGGCCCGTCGCCGCCGATCCCGCGTTCTTGGCGCGCGCGGAGCGGCAGTTCCTCGACACGTTGGCGGAGCGCGGCGCGCCCGTCGTGCGGCGCCGACCCGCGAACCCGCGCACGGGCTGGGGCGCCGCCCTGGCCGCCGCGGTGGCGCTGCTCCTGCTGGCGACGCTGGGACCGCGGACGTGTGGCGGCAGCGAGCGCTCCACCCCCACGGATTCCGTGGCCCAGGGCGGACGCGCCGTAGCGCCCGAAACCCCCGCCGCCGAACTCCCGAACGCCGGGGCGACGGCCGGGCGGCGCGAGGCGCGCGAAGCGGGCGCGCCGGCGGAGCAATCCACCGCGGCCGCGCGCTCCGAGACGCCCGTCGAGAAGCCCACCCCGGGCCCCGACGGTTCCGATCCCGCGGCATCGCACCACGCGCGCTTGCAACTCTTGGTCGAGCTGCCCCCCGGTGCGGATCCCGCGGGATTCGAACTCGCGGTGCTCGAGCAGCGCGGGTGGCCGGAGGTCGTGGAACCCGAACGGTTCCGACCGGCTCTCGACGGCGCGGGTCGCGCGGAGCGCATCGAGTTGGCTGCGGGGTCCTACGAACTCTTCGCCCGCGCGCCGGGGGCGGGCGCTTTTGGCCCCCTCGAAATCGAACTCGGCGCGGGCGCCGAGCGGGCGGTGACGTTGGTGCTGGGACCGCCGCGCGCGCTCGTGGGGCGAGTGCACGACGCGCGCGGCGACGGCATCGCGGACGCGACGCTGCTGCTCGAAAGTGCGACGCCGCCGCGGGCCGTCGACCTCGACCCGTCCCAATGGCACGAGCTCTCCGCGGACTTCGCGCCGCACACGACCAGCGGCCCGGATGGGCGGTTCGAGCTCACCGGCCTGCCCCTCGGCCCACTCGTCCTGCGGGTGCAGGCCGATGGCCACGGCCCGGCTTGGGTGCGTGTCGACGCCTCGGTACACAGCGTGGACGTGGAGCTTGGCTCCCCCGCCGCGGTCACCGGACGTGTGGATGCGCCGAGTGGTGGTCCCTGGGTCGGAGCCGTGGTGATCGCGGTGCACCTCCTCGACCCCGGCGGCACGTCGCGCGCCGCGTTCCGCGCCGCCGCGGTGGACCACGGCGGGCGCTACCGGCTGGCCGATCTCGCGAGCGGGTTCCACGTGGTGCTCCTGATGGCGCCGGACGCCGTGGCGAGCGAGGTGCGCGCGATGCGGTACGTGGAACTCGCCACCGACGAAACCGCAGTCTTGGACTTCGCCGAAGCTTCCGCCGCGGCGAGCCTGAGCGGGCGCCTCGTCGATGCCGACGGGGCGCCGGTGGCGGGACGTTCGCTCGGCCTGTGGCGCGACGGGGTGGAAGGGAGCGCCGCCGAACAGACCACGGAGTCTCTCGGCGGCAACTGGGTGGCGGCCGTCACCGATGCCGACGGCCAGTTTGCCTTCGCCGACCTGGCCCCCGGCGCGTGGACCGTGTTCAGCAGCACGGCGCTCGAGACCCACATCGCGTCCATCGCTTGGGTGACGCTCGAACGCTCCGCCGACAGCTTCGTCGAACTGACCCTGCCCACGGGCAGTGTGGAGCTGCGCGCCGACGGCGTGCCCTCCTTCGACGGCCCTGGCATGGTGGTCGTGTGGCGCACCGAGGCAGACGGCTCCGAGCGCTTCGCCGGCCGCGCGAACGCCGCCGACGACGGCGTGACGCGGCTCGGGCCGCTGCCGCCCGGGAGCTACCGAGTCGAGCTGTACGGCGAGGGCCGCCGCATTGGCCAGGCCACCACATCGGTGGGGACCGGCCCCGCCGTGATCGAGCTCGCGGTCGAATCGGCCGGCCCCATCCAGAACTCCGAAACCCGGGCGCAGGACGCCCAACGCCCCCCGAATCGCCAACCATGAAACCCATCGCCCTCATCGCCGTGGCCGCGATCACGTCGGCCGCCACCAGTTTCCTTGTGCACACGGCCCTCGGCGCGGATGCCAAACCCGCCGAATCCACGTTGGCCGCGCCCAGCTCCGACGATGCTGGACTCGCTGGGCTGCGCACCGAAGTCGGAGCTTTGGCGCGCTCCTTGGAGCAACACCGAATGGCAATGGACAGCCGATTCGAACAACTTGCGCGCCAGCCCGTCGCCGCCGCGTCCCAGCCGGAAAGTCCGGCCGCGGAGCTGTCGCTCGTCGCCGACGCGGGCCCAACGGCCGCCGCCCCCGCGGACGGCGCGCGCGCGAACCTCCCCGCGGAGGACCTGTTCGAACTGCTGCGCTCCGGCCAACTGTCGGGGCTCGAGGAGGAAGAGCTCTGGAACGAGCTCTCGAAACTCGGCCGCACGAAGGAGCTGATCGCGCTGTTCGAAGCGCGCGCCGCGCAGCAGCCCAACGACCCGGCCGTGCAGGTGGAACTGGGCGGCGCCTACCTGCGCATGTTGCAGGAAGTGGGCCAGAGCGCCCTCGCCGGCGTCTGGGCCGGCAAGGCCGACGGCGCCTTCAACCGGGCCCTCGAAATCGACCCGCTGCACGTGGAAGCGCGGCTCACCAAGGCGATTTCGCTGTCGTTCTGGCCGCCGATCCTGGGCAAACAGGGCGAGGCGGTGAAGCAGTTCGAAACGCTGATCTCCCAACTGGAGAACCAGAACCCGAGCCCGGACACGGCCCAGGCGTGGTTGATGCTGGGCAACCTGCACCAACAGATGGGCAAACCCGACCAGGCGCTGAGCGTTTGGCAGCAGGGCGCGAGCCTATTCCCCGGAAACCCCGAGTTCGCGGCGAAACTGAAGCCCTGACGCGAGGTGCGCGGGGCGGGAGCGATGGGTACGCCGGGTGCGCGGGGCGGGCCCGGTGCGCGGGGTCCGCCGGGTGCGCGGGGCCCGCGGGATCCGCAGGATACGCGGGGTCCGCAGGATACGCGGGGTCCGCAGGGTACGCGGGGTCCGCAGGGTGCGCGGGGTCCGCCGGGTGCGCGGGCCTCCAGGCCCGCCTTTGAGCGAGCCCCGTTCTGCGGTCTGTCGGGGCGCGGCCCTGTCCGCGCGCAAGGGGAATCACACCGCGGGGAACAACCCCGCGCTCCAAGGCGGGCCTGGAGGCCCGAGCACCCGGCGCACCCCGCGCCACACCGCGCCACACCGCCGCGGATCAGAACTTCCAGCGCAGTTCGACGCGCACGCCCGCGATCTCGTCGCCGTCGTCGCGGAAGCCGACCATCGCGTCGAAGCGCAGGATCCAGGCGTGGTTCAGGGGGATCTGCACACGCGATCCCAGGCCGAACTCGGAGCCGGCGGACTTGTTCTCGTCGCCGTGGTCGGTCTGGGCGGCCATCTCGACCACCACTTGTTTGTCGAGGTCGAACAGGTACTCGAGGCCGAGGGCAGCGCCGATCACGTCGTGGCCGGAGGCGTCCAGGCTGGGGAACGCGGTCTGCGCGTCGGCCTCGAAGTTGATGCCAGTGTTCTTCAGCACCCCACCGGCGCCCGCGTCGCGGGCCAGCGACTGCGGCGTGCCGATCCCGAGGAACGCATTGAAGTACGGCACCACGGTGGCCTGCATGTAGGGGTTGTGCCCCGGCTTGCCGCGGCCCAAGCGGCCCGTGATCAGCGAGTTCTCGAACAGGAACAGGATGCCGTCGGCGGTCTCCGGCCCGTCCTTGTCCTGGCCAAGGTTCACGATGGTGCGCACGCTGTTCGAGAGCCAACCGCCGTAGCGCTTGGTGAACGCCGCCGTCAGGTTGTGGTAGTCGATGTCGCTCTGGGAGCCGGAACCGCCCGTGTAGCCGTAGCCCGCTTCCCAGTAGCCCTCGTTGGCCTCCACGAACGCCGCGGCGCCGACCACGAAGATGTCGTTCTCGTCGCGCTCGTTGCCGTCGCTCGCACCGGTGGTCACGTCGTCGATCGCAGCGAACACCGTCCAGTCGTAGTTGGCGATGTCGAAGCGCGGACTGTTCTTGGCGGGGACGCTGACCGCCACGCCGGTGAAGACGTCTTCGACCCAGACGCCGTTCTGGAAGAACATCGGCATCTTGCCGAAGGCGATCGGCATCGACGGGTAGCCGGGCCCGCGGAAGATGGCGCCGAGATCGCCCTCGAAGAAGAGCGCGTCCAGGTTGCCGTCGACCAGCAGTTGTTCGTCGCCGTCGTTGTCGCCGGCGAAGTCGAAGCCGGTGAAGTCCGCGTTGCGGTCGAGCGGGCGGATGAACGCGTGGATGCGCTCGGTCGCGGTGATGCCGAAGTCGACGTCCAGGTTGAGCCGCGTCGCAAAACGCCCGACTTCGTCGTTGGCGCCGGGTCCGCCGTTGTCGCTGTACCCGGCGGCGTTGCGCCAGTCCCCGTAGACGAGCAGGTGGTGGAACACGAGGTTGTTCGCGCCGATCAGGTTGAGCCCCGGACCGAGTTCACCCTCGCGGTAGAGCGGCCGCCCAGAGAGGCGCAGCGGGTGCTGGGTGACCACCGGCGCCTTGTCGCCGTAGGTGGGCACCTGGTTCGCGCCTTGGAACGTGTTGGTCCACTCGACGAGGGGGCGGAACGACTCGGGATCGTCCCCCTGCTTGACCAACTTGGCGCGCGGATCGACTTGGGGCGGCGCGTGTCCGTCGTCGCCGACGGGCGCGGGGGCTGCTCCGTTGCCGGGTTGGTTGCTCGGAAGGACGGAGAGGACCGAGACGGTGACGGCCAGGGCCGTGGTCGCGATGGTCATCGGGACTTGGGGGGGCAGAGACTAGCGGAGGAGACACCAAGGGAGCACACAGACACCGGACCCGAGGGGACGTTGGGCCAGGTGGTTGGCCCCGCGCACCTTGGGGGGGTGGCGCGCGGGGCCGCAGAGGCGGTCAGCGCACTTCGAACTCGACCGTGTATGGGTGGATGTCCACCATGCGGTCGTTCATGACGCGGATCATCTCGTCCGACGAGCCGACGAAACGCATGAAGTAGATCGGTTCTGCGCGGCTGCGCATGCGCACGGCCAGGCGGTAGGTGCCGGGTTTTTGCAGCAGTTCCGCGGGGACCTCGTACTTCGCCTTGCGGGTGGTGAGCGGCGGAATGCTGCGCTGCTCCATGCGGATGAACGGCGGGTGGTTCAGCACGGTGACCGGCAGACCCGCGGGCCGGATGAACGGCAACTGGTCCTGGTCGAAGGGCACCGGCAGGTACATCTCGCGATCCGTGCCCTTCAGATTGGTGGTCAGGAACTTGGTCTGCAGGTTGAAGAGCTGGCGGTCCAGCTCCAACTCGCCGGCCAGCACCTGCGCCGAATGGTGGTCGGCCAAGTCACCCTGTTCGTCGAGGTAACCCGACTCCCAGATGTTCTTCCCGTCGGGGTCCACCAGGGCCACGTTGAGCCACACCTGGGGCTGCGCGCCCAAGGAGCCGGAGGGCAGGTTGTGGCCCTCGCACGTGTTGGTGACGTCGTAGTGGAAGCTCAAGGCTTGGCCGGCGGCGGGTTCCACAGCGAAGAAGGGCCCGTCGATCTTGGAGCCGTTCTCCATCACCTGGCGGCGGCGCTCCTTGCGTTTGTCCAGGGAGGCCAGGTTCTCATCGACGATGCGGCGGGCGACGGAGCGCGCCGGGCGGTCCTTCCACACCTCGGGGAACTCCACCTGGAGCTTGCCGTCGGCGAGATCCTGCTCGAATTGGGCCGTGCCCCAGCCCGCGCGCCAATCGAAGGTCATCCACTCGAGCAGCGAGAAGCCGCCCGCGTCCGGATCGCCGGGGTGGCGCAGCGCCGTCGGGTGGTGCGGGAAAATGCCCGGGTGCGCGATCGAGTATCCGGGGCCCACGAAGGCGTGGTCGCCGTGGGGCAGGAGTTCGCCGAGGTCCTCGCCCGCCACGCGGGCGCGGTGGGCGAGTTCGTAGCCGTCCTCGTACTTGCCGGGATTCTTGCCCATGTGGCAGTCCTGGCAGGACACGTCCTTCTCGTAGGCCGGCGAGTCGAGGTACTGGTCCCACACCACCTCGAGCTTGATGCCCGGGTGCACGGCGACTTGGTGGCACGACATGCAGAACTCGGACTTGCCGAGGTCGTCGTTGCGCGTCACGGTGCGGTGCACGCGGATGCCTTCCTGACCGGGCTCCGTCGCCACGCCGTACTTGTCGGGGTTGGCGGTCACGTCGGCAAGACCCGGGCCGTCGCCCTTGCCGTACATCGGCTCGAACATCGTGCCCGGCTCGATGCGGCGCGAGCCGTTCACCCGGCCGTAGCTCTCCGACACGCGGTGGCACGCGATGCAGGTCACACCTTCGATCGCGACACGCGGGTCGTCGAAGCGCTCCAGATCCTCCGCGCGGTCGTACACCGTCATGTGCCGCGGTTGCCCCGCCGCCGTGCCCACCGGCAGGTGGCAGCGCACGCAGAACGCAGCCACCGTTCCCTGGGCCAAGGTGTTGAGCGCCTGCTCGAAGCGGTGGAACATCGGCGAGATCCCTGAGTACGCGTGGGCCGAGGACGACCACTCCGCGAAGATCTCCTCGTGGCAGGGCTGGCACTGGCGCGCGCTGGGATAGAGGTCGTTGCGGAACAGACCCGCGTGCACGTCCTCGACCAGATCGTCGTTCTCCACAGACGCCACGGCGACCACTTCGAGGGCGTTCTGGGTCTGGCTGTTGCAGGCGGAGGCGGCCAGGGCGGCCAACAAGAGGGGCAGCGCGCGGACGGGTAGACCGTGGCTCATGGAATGGACCTTGGGGGGGAAATCGAGGGTCGGGGCGGCCCCGCGACGTTGAGGTACGCTTGCGGTGCGATGTCCGGCGAAGCGATGTAGGCCCGGCCGGCGTGGGACCGACGCGGGTTCGAGCAGCGCAGAAGGGGCGGGGACTGCCCCATCGGGTCGCGCCCGTGGCACGAGAATACCGCCTCGTCGGAATTGCGATAGGGGCCAGGTGGATTCGATTCCGATCCGTGCACAGGACCCGCGGCCCCTATCCGTTGCGCGATTTGCCCCACGCCCCTACCTTGCAAGCGCGGCCCCAACGGAGCCAACGGGCCGCGCCCCCCCAATCATGAGCCGACCCGAGGCCCGAACTGCGGCCAACCTTCCCACGCGGGCAGGTTGGCCGGCCCTCCTTGTGTTGCTGCTCGCGTTGGCACTGCCCGCTGCCGGATTGGCGATCTGGTTCGCACCGGCAGGTGACGCGTCTCCTCTGCTGGCCCCCATCGCGGCGCAGGGACCATCCGAGCCCGAGGCGTTCAGCCACAACCGGCATGTGAACCGGTACTGGTGGCGGTCGGAAGTGGGGGCCGAGGACACCCACCGCACGCAGCACCCGGAGTTGGCCCAGGACTGCCGCGGCTGCCACGACTACTCGCTGGGCGAGCACGACTCGAGCCTGTCCGTCGACCTCTGCCAGCGCTGCCACGTCGTCGGCCCCCGCGAGTTCGAGGTGCGGCGCGTCGACACCGAGCGCCCCGGCTCCGGCTTCCCCCACTCGCGGCACCTGGCCCTCGAATGCCGCACGTGCCATGGTCCCGACCTCAGTTCCGGACGCGACGTGCCGGCGGTGTTGCCGATCCCCGAGATGACCGGGATCGAGTACTGCCGTTCGTGCCACGTGGCTGACGGAACGCGCAGCTTCTTCTTCGGGATCTCGGCCCAGGGCCAGACCGAAGCCGGGCCGGCGCCGCGCACCGCGGACGAGATGCGCAGGAAGTTGGTCGCGCGGATCGATGGCCTCGAGGTGGACCGCCTCGCAGCTCCCTTCCAACCGCAAGCGGGGCCCGTCGGCGACAGGGTACTGGGCCGTTTCCGCCATTCGACCCACCTGAGCGCAGCCGAAGTGGCTCCCAGCGGCCAGAGCACCAACAGTGCGGACAGCGCCGCCTGCGCCACCTGCCACCCGCGCCTCGATCGCCCCGCGGGCTCCGACGCGGCCGCCAACAGGAACCTCGCCGCCGTTCCCTTCGACGCCGCGGCGTGCAGCTCCTGCCACGGGCCCAACGTGCGGTTCGAACCGCGGACGGTTGGTCGCCGCAGCCTGACCGCGGGGACCTTCCCCCACCACTTGCACGTGGGCGCGGCGCAGAACGGTGTGGAGCTGAGTTGCACGGGCTGCCACCAGTTCGACGGCGGCATGGACCGCTTCGGCTTGGCTCCCAGTTGGGGAGGGGACGCCTACGCATCCTGTGTGCAGTGCCACACGGACCGCGAGGTCAGCAATCACGGTGGGTCCTGGAACTGCGCGGAATGCCACGGCGTGCAGTCGTTCGACCAATCGCAGAGCTTTTCGCTCGGAGCCGCGCGGCCGCGTGTGGACGTGCTGCGGCCCGACGCCGGAGAGTTCCACTTCGCGCAGCACGGCCACCTGGGCCTCGGCACCGACAGCTCGTGCGCGGACTGCCACCGGGCGGAACCGGGACAGGGGCCTTCGAGCCTCGCTGACCGCGCGTTCGAGCACAGCACCCACCTCGCGCCTGACACGCTCGCGACCCTCAACCGCTGGTCCGCGGCCAATGGAGCCGAGCGCGAAGCAGCTGCCGCCCAATGCGCGCGCTGCCACAGCGACGTCGCCAACCTGGCCGCGCCCGCGGACTGGTCCGACGCGCACGCGGGCAACTCCGCCGCGACCTTCCATCCGACCCGGGACCACGTCTTCGCCGCGGCCGAATGCGCGGACTGCCACGGCCGCGAGCCGGCGGTCGCCGCCGCCGACCTGCGCTCCGCGTCGCGGCTCGTGTTCTCGCACCGCGACCACGTGGGTCGCACCCTGCCCGGCCAAGGTGAACTCACGTGTTTGGACTGCCACCGGCCCAACACACATGATGGCCCCCAGTTCGCCCTCTCCCGCGGTGTGGCGGACTGCACGGACTGCCACGGCCACGGCGCACACACGAAGGTCCCGCGGCCCCTCGGTTTCACCGCAGCGGACGGCCAAGCCTGCCAGAGTTGCCACAGCGCGGGCATCCCGAGCGACACGAGGCCCGTCGAGGTCGGACGACAGGTGGTCGCGCGTCAGGTCGGCACACTGAGCCACCCCACGGAAGCGTCCGCGGACTGCTCCCAGTGTCACCAAAGCGGCGCCTTCGCCGAGAGCGCGGCGACCGCCGCCGCGCCCGCCGGGCGACGCACGCAGCGCGCCCAGGACCGCGTCTGGACCGTCACGGGACCGGATCCGACCACCAGCCCCCACGCGGCCAAGTACCACGCGGACCGCGAGCAGCTCGGGCTCGGGAGTGTCAACGCGTACTTCCAAGCCGACCCGGCCAACGATCAGGGTTTGACCTGCATGCGCTGCCATTGGGCGGACAACGAGAAACAGACCCGCCGCGGTGCGCTCTACCAGTTGGGCCACGATTCGGAGATGCGCCGCCGCGTCGGATTGCCCTTGCTCGAATCGTGGACGGCTGGCATCACCGTGCGCGGCGCAAAACCCTCCGCGAGCGAGCGCTAGTCACCCGCGGCCGCTTTCGCCCCCTTTCCTTGGTACCCCCGAACCCCACCATGCACGCCGTCACGGTCCACCGGGCCGGGCTTCCAGCCCGCGAAGTCCCCTTCGAAATGCCCGCCGACATCGGTCGGCGCAGCGAGTGCGCGATCCAACTGGAGGACCCCCAGGTGTCGCGCACCCACGCGCGCATCCGCATGGAGGGCAACCGAGCCGTGCTCGAGGACTTGGGCAGCGTGAACGGCACGCAGCACAATGGCCGGAAGCTGGGGCCCAAGGAAGTGGTGCCGCTCAGCAATGGGGACCGCATCAGCATGCGGCCCTTCGAACTGGTCGTGCGGCTCTCCGAAGCGAAGGACATCACGGAGACGATCGCAACGGCCGCTCCCGTGGGCTCCATCACCGCGCCGCCGGCGTTTGCTGCGGCCAGAGGCGCTGCGCCGGCCGTTGCCGCCGCCGGCGCGCCTCCGCCGCCCCCGAAGGTGGTGCTGCCGCCCTCCCCGGTGCGCTCCGACCTCGTGCTCGGACGGGAGTCGATCCCCGTGTGGAGCGGCGGCAAGCCGCTGCAGGTGCGGGTGGCCGACATCATCGACGAAACCCACGACACGAAGACCTACCGCCTGGTCGGTTTGGAGCCGACGGTGTTCGCGTACAAGCCGGGCCAGTCGGTGCAGGTCCGCGTGCCGATCGAGGGCCACGGTGTGGTCAAGCGCAACTACAGCATCTCCTCGTCGCCCGCGCGCCCGCACGCGATCGAACTGACGATCAAACGCTGCCCGGGAGGGCTCGTTTCGAACTGGATGGCGGACAATGCCCGCCTCGGCCAAGAATTCGAGATCGCGGGACCCTACGGCAAGTTCTCGTGTTTCGAGCACCCCGCGCAGAAGGTCTTCCTCTTGGCGGCGGGCAGCGGCGTCACACCGCTGATGTCGATGGCGCGCTGGCTGACGGACGTATCGGCCGACGTGGACATCGTGATGCTCTATTCGGTGCGCTCGCCGGCCGATGTGATCTTCGGGCGCGAGCTCGACTACCTCTCGGCCCGGCACCCGTCGCTGCGCGTGATCATCACGTCGACCGCGACCCGGGCCGGTGTGCACGGTTGGACCGGCATCGCGAACCGCGTGGACCGCGGACTGATGCGGCTCGCGGCGCCGGACCTCGAGGACCGCGAGGTCTTCATGTGCGGGCCCAAACCGTTCGCGGACGCCATGACGGCCGAGTTCGCGGCGCTGGGCATCCCGGCCGAGCGTGTGCGTCAGGAGAGTTTTGGCGGGCCGCCCGGCCCCCCGAAGGCCGGCGCGGCGGCCGCGATGCCCGCGCCCAAGGTTTCCGTCGTCGTGCAAGGCCGAGTCGCCGTCGCGCCCGAGATTCCGGCCCAACCGGCTCCGCCTCCGGGGGCCCTCGCGGGGGAGCCTCCCACGGACTCGCTGGTCTACGACGGGAACTCGACCCTGCCGCCGAACTACGCGCGGCCCGCCATGCCGACGCCCGCGCCGCAGGCTGCGCCGCGGTCCGCGGTGAAGCCGCCGGCCCCCGCCGCTCCGCCCAGTGCCGCAAATGCCGCGCCATCCGCGCCCGGCGCACTGGAAGTGCGTTTCGCGCGCTCGAACATGGACGCCCGGACCGACGGCTCCCAGACCCTTTTGGAGCTGGGCGAGGAACTGGGTGTCGACCTCGCCGCGGGCTGCCGCAGCGGATCCTGTGGCACCTGCGAGGTCCACTGCAGTGAAGGCAGCGTGAGCATCGAAGGGGAGTGTTTCGACGCCCCCGCGCGCGACGGCGGCACCCTGCGCATCTGTGTGGCCTACCCCCGCTCCCACGTCGTGTTGGACGCCTGATGCAATCCCGAACGATCGCGCAACCAAGAGCACAGCACCCGCGCCGATGAGCCAAAGCACCTTCTTGCTCGACGTGAGCGGCGACGCCGCGGGCCCGCGCACCGTCGAGGCCCAACCGGGAATGACCATGGGCCGCGTGGCGGGCAACTCGCTGCGCCTCGACGAGCCGACGGTCAGTTCCCAACACGGACGCCTCGAGCTGCGCGACGGCGCGCTGCTCTACGTCGACACGAGCCGCAACGGCACCCGCGTCGACGGCAGCCACGTGCTGACGCGCGACCAATCCGTGCCCCTGCGGGATGGTTTGCGGCTGGAGCTGGGGCACGCGCGCATCGACGTGCGCCAAAAGGTCGCGGCTGCCGCGCCTGCACCGGCGCGATCCGCCCCGGCGTCCCCCGCGGCCAACCCCATCCCGGCGCAACCCGCGCGAGAGGTCGATCTCGGCCACGTTCCCGACGGGAACCGCACGCTGGTGCCGTCGGCCCAGGGTGCGAGTTCCCAGGCCGCCCTGGAACACTTGGGCGCGCGTCTCATCCTCGCGGGAGAGGCCGAACGGCGTGTGGTCGCCATCCGCCGCACACCGTTCGCGATCGGCCGCGGCGAAGGTTCCGATTGCCGCCTCGAACACGGCGCCGTGTCGAAGGAGCATGCCGTGATCACCTTCGATGGCAACCTCAACGTGCTGCGCATCGAGGACCGCGGCAGCTCCAACGGGACCCGCGTGGGGCCCGCGACGCTGGCGCCCGGCATCAAGTTGGACCTCGAGCCCGGCAGCTACCTGCGCTTCGGCACGATCGACGCGCTCTTCGTGCAGACCCACGACCGCGATCTGGTCGAGATTCCCGCCGCCCTCGACGACCGTGTGCTGCGCCTCCTGACTTCGCGCCGCAAAGTGCGCGCGGCGGAGGCGCAGCGGGCGCGCGACCTCGCCGCGGAGCGGGGCCTGCCGTTGGTGGAGGTCGCCCTGACGGAGGGCATCGCGAGGGCGCGGGACTGGGCCGAGGCCGCCGTCGCCGTGCGCGCCAAGGGCGAAGGACTGCTCGACGGACTGCGCGGCGCGATCGAGAAGGTGAAGCGCAAGCGTCCCAAGGGGCCCGCGCTGCTCCTGCTCCTGTCGTACCTGGGGGCGAGCCTTTGAACCTGGCCCTGGTGCGCACCCACCAGCTCTGGCCCGCGGCCGCGCTGGTCGTCGGTCTGCTGGTGGGAGCGCTGCTGTGGCGGCCCGAGCCCGCGCCCTACCACCTGGCACCGTCGCAGTTCGACGTCGCGAGCGGCGCGGTCGCGCTCGCGCTCCTGATCGCCGTCGCGGGCTACGCCGGTCGCAAGTACGCGCACCGCGGCGGCTACTCGCCCGAGTTCGCCATGCGCGCCGAGTTCGAGGCGATCGAACGCGCCGAGCGGCGTGTGCGCGAGCTGCGCGCGCCGATTGCGGCCGGAACGCTGGCCCGCCGCGTCGATGTGGAGCGCGCGGCCAACACGATCCTGCGCGAAGAAGGTGTTGGCCGGATCCGCCGCGCGGCGGCGGAACCCGGAGCCCCGGGGGAGCCGCCCTTCGTCGTGCGTGTGCTGCCCGCCGAGCCGCTGGGTCGCGTGCGCCGTTGGATGCACGTGCACCTCGTTTGGGGCACCGCCTTCGGCCTCGTGGTGCTGGTGCACTCGGGTGGCTCCCTGGATTCGCCCATCGCCGTGTCGCTGACGTCGCTCGCCTTGGCCGTCTGGCTCAGCGGGCTGTTCGGCCTCTACGCGTGGATGCGCGGGCCGAGGCTGCTGACGGAGGCCGAGCGCGACCTCTCCATCGAGGAAGCGCACGCGCTCCACGAGAGCCTCGAGCGCAAACTGGCGCGCGAACTCGCGTCGCTCGAGCCGCACCTGCGCGGCGCGGTCGAAGCCGTGCGCTCGGGCGCCGCCGCGCCCAGCGGCAGCGACGGCAGCCCCCATCCGGCGGAGGATCTGTTCGCCCTCGCGGGCCAGGCACGCCGCGTGGGCGAGGAGCGCGCCCGCCTCGCGCGCATCCGCACTTGGATGATGGCGTGGAAGCTCGCCCACGTGCCCGCGGCCATCGCCCTGGGCGTGCTCACGGGTCTGCACGTCGCCCTGATCTGGACCTACTGAAACGGGAGAACCAACGCATCGTGGCCCAGATCCTGCCGTCCCCCACTTCCCCGAACTCCGCCGCAGAAGCGGCGGCACTCGCGGGTCCGCTCGGTGCGCTCGCACCGAAGGCCCGCGCCCGTTGGCTCGCGGCGGGAAAGCCGCTCACCGCCGACAAGGAGACCCAACTGGAATCCGCCGCGGTGTACCTCGTGGTGCAAGGTGCGGTGGGTGTCTACGCATCCTTGGAGCCGCCGCGGCGCGCCGTCGACCAGCGCGGCCCCGGCGCCTTGCTCGGCGGGCCCGCGGGAGATCAGGGCACGCACCTCGTGTGTGAGTCGAGCTGCCAACTGCTCTCTTGGGACGGCGACGAGGCGCGCGCACTCGCCTCCGGCGACCAGGCGCTAGAACGCGCGCTCGAATCCGCCAACGCCGAGCGGCGGATCGTGCGCGAACTGGCCGACCTCCCGCTGTTCGCGGGTCTGCCGCCGCCAGCGCGGCGCATGCTGTTGCGATTCCTGCGCATCGGGCACAGCTCGCCCAACACGGCCTTCATCCGCCAGGGCGAATACACGGGCGAGTTCTACGTCGTCTTGAGTGGCATCGTCACGGCCTACCGCGTGGACGCCGACGGCCAACGCGGCCAGTTGGCGCAGCTTGGGCCCGGCGAGTGGTTCGGCGAAACGTCGGCGCTCTCGCAGCAGCCCTCGCCGGCCAAACTCCAGGCCGACACGGCGTGTGTGTACGGCGTGCTGGAGCCGGGGCTCTTCAAGGAGCTCTACGCCGCGCGCTCCAGCTTCCGCACGTCCATCGACGAGGTCTACCGGCGGCGCAGCCTCGCGATCCATTTGGCGATCGTGCCCGCGCTGCGCGGCCTGCCGCGCGAAGCCCGCGCCGCTCTTCAGCGTGTCGCGCGCTTCGAAACCTTCAAGAAGGACCAGGTCGCCGCTCGGCAGGGCGAAACGCCGACCGCCGTGCACCTGGTGCGCAGCGGAGCGTTCACCACCCACGCGGACCGCGGCGACGGGCCGAAGCTCACCGGTTACTTGATGAGCAACTCGTCCTTCGGCGAGAGCGCGCTGTTCAACGAGCCCACACCGTGGCCCCACACCCTCGTGGCCATGATGGACAGCGACGTCCTCGTGCTGCCCGCCGAGGAGGTCCGCCGCGAGTTGGCGGGCATTCCCGGCGCGCTCGCGCTCTTGGAGCAGGGCCTCGCGGACCTCGCCGCCGAAGAGCACGAGGCGGACCAGGAGGAGCTGGGCTCCATGGTGCAGGGCCAGTCCGCCAAGGGCGGTGAGGCGCTCGTCATCGACCTGGAGAAGTGCGTGCGCTGCAACGCCTGCGTGGAGAGCTGCGTGGCCGTACACGCCGACCGTGTGCCGCGCCTTTCCAAACGGGGACGGCGGGTGTCGGCGGCGGCCAACACGATGCACAAGGAAATCAGCCTGGTGACGTCCTGTTACTCGTGCGGCACACCCGGTTGCATGCTCGCCTGCAACTACGGAGCGATCCGGCGCAACTCGCGCGGACTCGTGCGGTTCCTGTGGGACAACTGTGTCGGTTGCGCGAGCTGCGTGCAGGGCTGCCCGTACGACGTGATCCGACTCACTCCGCCCCCCGACCAGATGCCGCCGCCCGGCCCCACGTGGATGGCCGAACTGCCCGTCGTGGGAGGTTGGTTGGCGGGGCTGTTCGGCCCGAAGGCGAGCGCTTCGCACACACCCGAGCGCGGTTTCCACAAGGACGTGGAGGTGATGGGCAAGGCGGTCAAGTGCGACCGCTGCGAGGGTTTGCCCTTCGAGGCCTGCGTCTACAACTGCCCAACAGGCGCGATCGAACGCCGCTCCCCCGCCGAGATCTTCGGCCGCAGCACGGGTCCCGAGGGGGGCCGCTAGTCCATGGGCACCTTCCACGTGCTGCGCGGCAAGGACCGCCGGAGTTTGGCGGGCACAACGCTCACCATCGGCTCGAAGGGCACCGCGGACCTGGTGCTGGACGATCCCGTGGTCGCCGCGCACCACGCGCGGCTCGTGTTCGAGGGCGGCCGACTGCGGATCGAAGGATTGAGCACTTCGAGCGGCACCTTCGTCAATGGCGCGGAGGTGACGGCTTCCCGGTGGCTCGAAACGAACGACCGCATCGTCCTCGGCGCGAGCCGGATCGCCGTGCGTTCGCTGGACGGCGCGCGTGGCGAGGTCGAGCTCGAGTTAGGCGAACGGACCTTCTTCTTCGTGCCGAAGGAGCGCGCCCAGTTCCAGAACGACACGGACGAGTGGGTGCGCAGCGAAGTGCGCTTCGGCCGCTGGCCGGCGCTGCGGCGCGCGAATCTCGTCGTCCTCGGCCTCGTGATCGCGCTGCTCGTGTGGACGCAGTTCACGCAAAGCGGCGAGCGCCAACTCGCGCCCGGACACCTGAGTGACGCGCACGCGTTCCTGCTCGGCGGTGACGACGCGGCCCTGGCCCTGGCCGCCGCGCGCTCGGGACTACCGCTGGCGGCGCTGCACGCGGGCAGGGAACTGGGATGCGCCGCTTGCCACGGGGAATCGCCCGGGGCCATGGACCAGAACTGCGCGGCCTGCCACACGGATCTCGGCATGTCCTCCGTCGGCGCCACGTCACCCGACCCGGGGATCGCCGCGCGGCATCCGTTCCGCTCGAGCCCGGAGATTTCGTGTGTGGCGTGCCACGGGGAACACGGGCGCGGGCTCTACGGCCCGGCGCCCGATGGCCCCGTCGCGTGCCAGGACTGCCACGGCGACCAGTTCCCTTCCTCGGAAGAAGGATACCTGCGCGCGGCGTCGACCTGGGGCCTTGCGGAGGAAGCCACCGCGCGGCCGCGCGGCGTTTCCGCGGGCTTCGAGTCGTTCCAGCACGGCGCCCACCGCGAACTCTCCTGCCAGACCTGCCACACACCGAGCACCGACGGGCTCGTCGACTTCTCCGCCCCGAGCGCCGAGCAGTGCATCGCCTGCCACAGCGCCGGCGGCCCCGGGGCCGGCTCGCTGCTCGTGAACGTCGTGCACCACGGATCGAAGGAGGGCCGCTGCGAGACCTGCCACGCGGAGACCTACCAACCGGCGCTGGCGACCACCTCCGTCCTCGCCTCCCGCCCCGGCGACCTGCGCTTCGACGTGCCCGGCAATCCCCACCACGACGTCGCCGATGCGCGCCTTTCCGGCCGCGCGTGCGTGGACTGCCACCTCGCGGGCGTCGCCGGGCCCGACGAACGCCGCGAACGCGCGTTCACGCACGTTTCGCACGTGCGCACGCTTTCGCCGGCGACCGACGCCGAGCGCGAGCTTGCGGACGCCGAGTGCCGCGCGTGCCACGGCGACATGCAGACGAGCCGCGAGTTGGTCGCCGCGCCGGCCGTGTACGAGGGACCGGATCCAGCACACTGCACCACCTGCCATCGCGGTGGCGGCGCTCCCGTCCGAGTTGCCGCCGAAGCGGCGCGCGCCGCTCCCGCCATCGACGCGGTCCGGTTCGACCACGGGGCCCATCGCGACGTGGAGGGCGGCTGTTTTGCGTGCCACGCCTTCGACGGCGAAGCGAGCGGTTCGGGCGCGCCGACCCTGCTGGCCAGCGCGACTTGCCGCTCCTGCCACATCGAGGAATCGGGCGGCGGGCTGGCCCACCGCGGCCTCGGCGAAGATCCGGCCTCCTGCAACGCCTGCCACCAACCCGAGGGCACTGGGCGGCTCGCCGCGGTCTTCTACGGCGACCTCGACGCGGGTTCCGCCGCCACTCCGTCGCCCCTCGTGCGCTTCTCGCACAGCACGCCGGGCCACGCGTCGGCGAACTGCGCGGACTGCCACGGATCGCTTGGGGACGCGGCGGCCGAAGTGGTCGTACCCACGTCCACTGGGCAGTCCTGCCGCGAGTGCCACACGACGACGCGCTTCCACTGGCGCTAGACGCGGTAGCATCGGCGGGATGAAGAGCCACCGCCAAGAACTGACCTTCGAGGTCCCCTCCCGCCGCGGTTTCCTCAACATCACGGACGACGTGCAGCGCGCCGTGACGGCGTCTGGCATCCAGGAGGGCCTCTGCCTGGTCAACTCGATGCACATCACATCGTCGGTGTTCATCAACGACGACGAGCCCGGCCTGCACAAGGACCTCGAGCGCTGGCTCGAGGGCCTCGCGCCCCACGCGCCCACCGCGCAGTGGCGCCACAACGACACGGGCGAGGACAACGCCGACGCGCACCTGAAGCGCGAGATCCTCGGCCGCAGCGTGACCGTGGCGGTGACCAAGGGCCGCCTCGACTTCGGCCGCTGGGAGCAGATCTTCTACGCAGAGTTCGACGGCCGACGCCAGAAGCGCGCGCTGATCAAGGTCCTCGGCGAATGACTGCGGCCGGTGAGGTCGGCAGAGGCGCCGACCTCACCGGCCGCGTGCTCACGGCGCGATCGACTCAGGGAGCGACCGTGCCGACCAGAGCGTTGCTCAGCTCGACCGGCACGCCCGGGTCGAAGAGCGCCAGGTGCGCGCCCTGGAACGTCAGCGACAGGCCGACCAACTGCGCCTGGTTCGGCATCGGCGCGCTGAACGAACTGACACCAGAAACAGCGGGCACCGCGGCGAACTGGATCGGCTGCGGGCTGAGCGCGAGCAACCACTCACCCAGGCCGGGGAACACCTGGCCACACCCCGCTCCGTCCGTGCCGTCCGCACCGACGAAGAAGAGCCCAAGCCCGGTAGCAAACGCCGAAGTATCGAGCTCGAGCGCCAACGTGCCGCCGACACTCAGTTCCGCGACCGCCGGCGTCAACTGCGCCGGATTGCCCGCGCAACCGGCGACCGTTTGGTAGCTCGAAGCCGACGCACAGCCGCGCCAACGCGCCAAGTGGCTGTCGCCGCCGGGCGACTGCCAGAAGTAACCACCGACGAACAGCGACTCACCGCTTCCGTCGTCATAAACGACCATTGTCGTCGCGTTCTGCGTGACCTGGAGGGGCCCGCCGACGCCGCCGTCCAGGGTATTCCACGCCTGACCATCCCAGCGAGCGACGTTCAGCGCAGGCGTGTCGCCGACGAAGCGAAAGTGTCCGGAGACATAGAGCGCCAGCCCCGTGCCGTCGTCCCAGACCCGAAGGTCCGACACCTTCGTATCGAAGAAGAGGAAGCTGGCCGAGCCGGACACGCCGCCACCCACTGACGACCACGCGGAGCCATCCCAAATCGCGAGCCGCGACATGCCCGCGCCCGTAGTCGAACTGAAGAAGTCCCCGCCCGCGTACAGGCGCGGGCCGTCACCCAGGTCCGCGGACGCCAGCGCGAGGATGCTGGCGCTGGGACCTGCCGTGCCCACTGGATGCCAGTTCGCACCGTCCCAGCGCGCGATCCTTGCCGCGGGTTGGCCGCCGGCCTGGGTGAACTCTCCACCCGCGTACAACTGGGGTCCGTTCCCGTCGTCGTGCAAGGCTAGGGCGAAGGCGCCGCCGTTGAAACACGCACCACCGTCCCCCAGGCCGCCCCCAACGTCCGACCACGCCGTGCCGTCGTAGCGAGCGATGTTGTTCGCTGGAATCGCGCCAGCGGCCGAGAACCGTCCAGCCACGTACAACGCGGAACCGCTGCCGTCGTCGTGCACCAGCATCGCGTGCACTTTCTGGTTGGACGAGCAGGCCGTGAGCCCCACACCCAAGGGACTCCACACGGATCCGTCATATCGGGCGATCGCGTTGGCGGGCACGCCTCCGATCGACGTGACGCTGCCACCCGCGTACAGCGCAGGTCCGGCGCCACCGTCGAAAACCCGCATCGCGGCGACCCCCAGGGCAAATGGACTAGCGGCGCCAGGCTCGGACGTCCACGACGAACCGTTCCAGCGGGCAAAGCCGGTGTTCGACGCGCCGTCCGGCGCGTCGAAACTCCCAACCGCATAGAGTTCGGGACCGCTGCCGCCGTCGAACACCTCGAGCGCCGTTACGGTGTTGGTGAGTCCAGGCCCGAACAGAGCCCAGTTGCTGCCATCCCAACTGGCGATCCCGCGGGAGGTGAGGCCACCTGCCACTTGGAAGGGGCCCGCGACGAAGAGGCGGGGGCCGCTCCCGAGGTCCACGACTTCGAGAGCGCGAACGCTAGTGCCTTGCACGCCCACGCCGAGGGGCGCCCAAGTGACGCCGTCCCATTGCGCGATCCGGTTGACCTGTTGCCCGCCCGCTTGCGCGAAGTCCCCGCCTGCGACAAGCACCGCGCCGGTGCCGTCGTCGAACGTCGCGAGCGAGCGCACACCCTGGCTCACACCCCCGCCGACCGAGGACCACTGGGTTCCGTTCCAACGTCCGATGTTGGGCGCGCCCGGAATGCCGCCCAGGATGGTGAAGATGCCGCCCGCGTAGAGGGCCGGCCCCGAGCCGTCGTCAAAGACTTCGAGCGCGTGCACGAAGGAGTTCGTTGCACCTCCGACGGACGACCAAGTGCTTCCGTTCCAGCGCGCGAGGTACTGCGCGTGACCACTCTGGGCGGCAGTGAAATCACCACCCACGTACAACGCGGGACCACTGCCGTCGTCGAATGCCGCCAGCGCGAGGCCTCCTTGGTCAGAGGCCGAGAACGGCATGCCAAGGCCGCCACCGAGGGGAAGCCAACTGGTGCCGTTCCAGCGGGCGATGCGCCCGACCGGGGAACCGCCGGCCATTGTGAATCCACCGGTGGCGAAGAGCTCAGGGCCCGATCCCAGGTCCGCCACGGCGAGGGCTCGGACCGTGCCGTCGAAGCCACTCAGGCCGCTGCCCAAGGAGCTCCACTGGCTGCCATCCCAACGCGCGATGCCGCTTGTCGCTTGGCCACCCGCTTGGGTGAAGGAGCCCGCGACGTAGAGCGCCGGCCCCGTGCCGTCGTCGTACGTCGCGAACGCGCGGACGGACCCGTTCGTCCCGCCGCCCATCGCCTCGACGTTCGCGCCGTCCCAGCGCGCGACGCGCGAGACGGGCGTGCCGGACAGCAGGCCCATCTCGCCGCCGACGAACAGGGCCGGCCCGTTTCCGTCGTAGAAGGCCCCGAGAGCGAAGAGCGGGTTGGGCGATCCGGGCTCCCCGCCGAAGGTGCCCTCCCAGCCCGGTTCACAGACCTGGGCGCTGGCGGACGCGGCCGTGAGGATCGCGGTGAAAGAACACATGCGCCAGAGCAGGCGCGGACTCTTTCTGGGGGCAGGACCCCTGGGAGACTCCGGGGGTTGGAGGGAAGTGGTGGGAAGGAACCGTCCTCGACGAAAGAGCAGACGGGCGACAGGGCGCTAGAGTTCCAACGCGTACTCGCGCACGGCGGTGAGGCCGCCGAAGTTGCCCTCGGGGGTTGCGAAGAAACCCTGCGCCGCGAAGTCGAGGCCGAGCAGGCTAGGGCTTGTGGGTACGGCGAGAGGCACCCGCGCCGTGCCCGCGGCGTCGATCGGGACCAGGAGCGCCATCGGGAAGAGTGGCGCGATGCCAAGGCTGCCGTCGCAGGTCGAGGTGCCGAGCGGCACACCGCCGTACACCACCGCCCAGCCCAGGGCCGGACCGACCATGCGCAGCTCGCTGGTGGTGCCCAACTTGGGCCGCGGCGCCAACCACAGCGCCACGGGGCGGTGTTCGTCCACACCCGCGTCGCTCGTCCCATCGCCGCAGGGCGACACGACGGGGTCCCCCTCGAAATCGTCCTTGTTGGGAGGACCGCCGCCCCAATCGATGGCTGGACTGCCTGCGAGGACGTGGTAGTCGTTGCTGCCGATCGCAGTGGGCGAATACTGGAAGAAGCGCGGATCGCCGGAAACGTTCACCCCGTTCCAACCGGCTGCGGGTGCCGGCTGCTGGATCACGTTGCGATCGACGACGTAGTCCGCCGCCCGGTAGGACCCGAGATCCGCGACGAGCCCCGCGCCGAAGGGATCGGGCGCGCAACCCGGCCAGTTCGTCCAGAACACCGATCGAGTGATCGCGTAGGTCAGGTTGCCGGCCACCGTGCTGCCAAAGTCGAGGACGGCGCCCGGACCTGGAACCAACGGTTGGGCGCAGACCGCATAACCGCTGCCCGTGAGCACACAACTGTCCACGATCCAGCTCAGGCTGCCGTTGCCGTCGCTGCGGCTCATCAGCGCCGGGCTGGAGCGCTCGAATACTGTGCGCGATGCCTCGGCGAACACGGTCGCGGGTCCCGAGGCTCCACCTTGCACCCGCACGGAGACCCCAGCGGTCTGGCCACTCACGAAGCAGTGGTCGAAACGCAGGAATCCGACGGTCCCCGAGGCGAACACCAGCTCGAAGGCCTGCGCGAGCGCGCGCACGTCCACGCGGGTGCAATCGAGCACGACGGCGGGGCTCACGCCCGCCGCGGTGCGCAAGCGCATGCCGCGGCTCGAACCGACGAGTTTGCAGTCGCGCATCTGCACCACGAGGCTGCCGTCGGCGGCGGGTCGTGCGTCGACGTCGAGGAGCGGCGATCCGCCCGCGCTCTCGAGGACGACGTGCTCGAGCTGCACGACACCCGAGCCGTCGCCACCGTCGATGAGCACCGCGTGGGGCGCGTTCACACCGGACCCGGTGCCGCGGATGCGCGCGCCCCCGCTCTGCGGTCCGCGGAGCAGATCGCCCGCGCCGAGGGTCAGCGGAAAACTCTCGAGCGGCGTGGTGTAGGTGCCCGCCGCCAGGGAAACCGCAATGGGTCCAGGGTTCTGGGCCAGGGCGTAGCGGATCGAGCGGTAGGGAGCGCTCTGGCTGCCTTGGGTCGGCGCATCGACACCGGCGACCGGGTCCACGAACACCTCGGGGGTGCCCGCCTGGGCGACGGCGGCGAGGGCGAGCGAAACGAACGACAAGGGGATCCAGGTCGGCATCGGAGTGTCGGGCGGAGGCCGGGGGCTGCGGCGCTCCTCGTACCCCAAGGTTAATGCCAACCCGGGATCTTGGGGGGCCAAGGACGGCTGCGGGCGGGTGTTCGGGGCCGGAATTCTCGACGGTCCGACTGGAGTCCCGGCCCCGGCGGCGCTATCCAGGTGCCAAAGAATGCCCCGGCGGCCCGTCTCCCGTCGGATTCGGCCGCGTCCTCCCGTCGGCGCGGCTCCGGGGCCCCGAACTGCGCGCGCACGCGCCGCGGCGCGCGCCGCCACCCTCCCCCAACCCAGCTCTCCCCCATGAAAGCCTCCCTGATCGTTGCCGCGGCCCTCTGCGCCGGCGCCTCCGTCCTCGGTGTTGCCCTGATCCCCACCCCGGCCGCCGAGGCCACCACCACCGCCCCGGCGCAGTACAAGATCGACCCGGTGCACTCGAGCCTCGTGTTCAAGGTGCGCCACATGGGCATCACCGACGTCTACGGGCGCTTCAACGAGTTCTCAGGGGGACTCAGCTTCGACGCGGACAACCTGGCCGAGTCGAAGATCGCCTTCGCCGTGGAAGCGGACAGCATCGACACCGCGAACGGCAAGCGCGACGAGCACCTGCGCGGCCCGGACTTCTTCAACGCGGTCCAGTTCCCCCGCGTCACCTTCGCCAGCTCGTCCATCGAGAAGGACGGCGACGACTACAAGGTGAAGGGCGAGCTCGAGATGCTCGGCAAGAAGCTGCCGGTGACGGCCGAGGTCGAGATGAACGGCACCGCGGACGGCCGCGGCGGCGCGAAACTGATCGGCTTCGAGGCCGAGTTCGAACTGCAGCGCTCCCTGTGGGGCATGACCTACGGCGTGGGCGGACCGCTCGGTGACGAGATCTCCGTGACGGTTTCCATCCAAGCCGTCCAGGGCTGATGTTTCCGCGCGGCGGCGCGTTCGGGGCCATTGCTCCCGAGCGCGCCGCCGCTCTCGTATCCGCCGCGCAGCGCCGACGCCACCCGGCGGTGCGGCGCTTTCCCGAGCCACGGCCCTCCAGCGAGTTTCGATGACGCTACCCGATCTCCTCTTCGGTGCGGTTCTGCCTCTGCTTCTCGGGTTTGGATTGAGCGCGTTCGCGGCCCGCGGCGGCGCGGGGCGCGGCGCGTGGGCCGGAGCGGTGGTGCTCGCCTTGGGGTACCTCGGCATGCACGTCCACTTGCTCGGGTTCCTCGAACCCGGCGAAGCCGCGAACTGGACCGCGGTCCGCACCAGCGCGTGGCTCTCGTGGCTCGTGCCCCTCGGCGCGGTGTTGGGTGTGGTGGTGAAGAGCCAGCGGCCCGCGCTCGCCTTCGGGCAGCGTTTCGTGTTGCTCCTTGCGCTGCTCTTCACCCAGACCCATCCGCTCGTCCTGAACGACGGGTGGACGCCCATCGGCAAGTTCGTCGGCCTGGCGGGTTACGGATTGGCGCTGGTGCTGCTTTGGAACGGCGCCGAGCGCACCGCGCGGAACGAGGGTGCCGCCTATTCGTTCGGGCTCGTCGCGCTCTCGGGCACAGTCGCGGCGGTCGTCGCGGGGACGAGCGGCAGCGCGCTGTTGGCCCAGTTGCTCGGCGCCTTTGCGGCCGCGGCGGGTGGCGCGGCGCTGCTTGGTTTGCTGCTCGAACTGCGCGGCCAACGGCCCCCGCTGGCGGCCAGCATGGCGCCCGTGGTGACCCTGGTGCTCGGGGGTGTGCTGATGGGAGCGGTGCTCTATTCGCGCACAGGACGCGATGCCGCGTTCCTGTGTGTGCTGCCGCTCATCGTGTCCCCGGTGCTCGCGCGCACGGCGTTGGGGCAGCGCCGGTCCATCGGCGCCCAAGCGCTGCGTCTCGGAGTGTTGAGCGTGCCGCTCGCCGCGGCGCTGCTCCTGGCGTGGATGCGCTACAGCCCGGATCCCTACGGGTATTGATCCGGGCCGCGTGCCACCGCGCGGACCCTAGAAGTTCTCGTCGAAGGCCACGTCGCCGCTGACGGCCATCTGGTACGCGCTGACGCGGCGTTCGAAGAAGTTCGAGAGCTCCTGCACGTCCTGCAGGTCCATGAACGCAAAGGGGTTCTTGGCCCGGAAGCGCACCGGCATCCCCAGGTTCAAGAGACGCTGGTCGGCCACGAACTCGAGGTACTGGCGCATGTCGCGGGCCGACAGACCCGCGACACCGCCGCCGAGAAGGTCCTCAGCGAAGGCCATCTCGCAGTCCACGGCTTCTTCGAGCATCGACACCACATCCCGCGCCAGGGAGTCATCGAAGAGCTCGGGCTGCTCGCGGCGCACGGTGGCGACCACTTCGAACGCAAACGCCATGTGGCCACTCTCGTCCCGGAACACCCAGTTGGTGCCCGCGGCGAGGCCGTTCAAGAGGCCCTTCGAGCGCATGAAGTAGACGTACGCAAACGCGGCGAAAAAGAAGAGCCCCTCGATGCACGTCGCGAAGCAGATCAGGTTCAAGAGGAACTGCCGCCGGTGGGCGGGAGTCTCGAGCCGATCGAGTTTGTTGATCGAATCGATCCACTTGAAGCAGAACTCGGCCTTGCGCCGGATCGCCGGGATGTTGTGGATCGCCTGGAACGCGCGCTCGCGCTCGGCGAGGTCGGGGATGTAGGTGTCGAGCAGCGTCAGGTAGAACTGGACGTGCAGCGCCTCCTCGTAGAGTTGGCGCGACAGGTACATCCGCGCCTCGGGAGCGTTGATGTGTTTGTAGAGGTTGAGCACCAGGTTGTTCGCGACGATCGAATCGCCGGTCGCGAAGAACGCCACCAGGCGGTTCACGAGGTGGCGCTCCGCCGGCACGAGGCGGTGCGAGAGGTCGACGAGGTCCGTCGAGAAGTCGACCTCCTCCACCGTCCACGTGTTCTTGATGGCGTTGCGGTACATCTCGTAGAAGACCGGGTAGCGCATCGGCCGCAGCGTCAGGTCGAGACCCGGATCGAGGAGCTGGGTGCGTGCGCCCATCTCTCCCGAATGGCCAGCTCCCGAATGCCCAGCTCCAGACAGACCGGCGCCCTGGTCGGGCCCCGTCTGGCGCGCGGCGCGCGCGGCATCGGCGCCGGGGGGAACACTGGCGGGAACGGCGTTCGGGGGGTAGGGAATCGTGCTCATGGTGCAGTACGGGGGTGGGCCTCTTCGGTCCACCGGTTCGGATCGGCGTGGAGTGCTGGTCGGGAAGTCCGGGGGGCGGCGCCCGCCCGGACGAAGGGAACCGCAGCGAGATGCGCTGCTGCGGGTCCGTTGCTGCGGTTCAAGACGTGCAGTTCAGGGATTGCGGTTCAGGGGCCCGCATCACTGGCAGGCTTCGCACGACTCGGGGTTCTCGAGACTGCAGGCGACGGCAGCGGAATCGCTGGTCCCAGCCGGAGCCGGGCCGCCGCTCGACATCGGGGTCTCGGCGGCCGGAGCGGCGGAAACCTGGGTGATGCGAGTCGCGGGCCGCGAGCGCATGTAGTAGGTCGTCTTCAGGCCCTGTTTCCAGGCGTACAGGTACATGGACGAGAGTTTGCCGATGGTCGGGCTCTCGATGAACAGGTTCAGGGACTGGCTCTGGTCGATGTACGGCCCGCGCTCCGCGGCCATGTCGATCAGGGAGCGCATGGGGATCTCCCACGCCGTGCGGTAGACCTCGCGCAGCTCAGCGGGCAGTTCCTGGATGCCCTGGACCGAACCCTCGGCCCGTTTGATGCGCGCGCGCATGTCCTCGGTCCAGAGGCCGAGGCGCTTCAGCTCGCGCACCAGGTAGCCGTTGATCTGCACGAAGTCGCCCGAAAGGGTCTCGCGCTTGAAGAGGTTCGAAACCTGGGGCTCGATGCACTCGTAGCAGCCCGCGATCGATGCGATCGTCGCGGTGGGCGCGATGGCGATCATCAGCGAGTTGCGCAGGCCCGACTTGACCATGCGCGTGCGCAGGGCTTCGAAGCGAGCCATGTCGCGGGGCTGGTGCTTGCCGCCGCCCCACAGTTCGAACTGGAACACCCCCTTCGCCGCGCGGGTCTCGGAGAACGCCGGATGGGGTCCGTTCTTCTCGGCCAACTCGACCGACGTGAGCAGAGCGTTGTAGTAGATCTCTGCTTGGATGCGCCGCGAGATCTCCCGCGCGCGCGGGCTGTCGAAGGGCAAGCGGAGCTGGAAGAACACGTCCTGCAACCCCATCAGCCCAAGACCCACGGGGCGCCAGCGGTCGTTCGAGACCTTGGCGTCCTCCGTCGGGTAGTAGTTGATGTCGATGACCCGATCGAGGAACGCCACCGCCTTGCGGGCGACCTCGCCGATGCGCGCGTAGTCCACGTCGTCGCCGCTGACGAACCGGCCCACGTTGATGGAGCCCAGGTTGCACACGGCCGTCTCACCCGCGGAGGTGACTTCGATGATCTCCGTGCACAGGTTCGAGAGGTGCACGACCTCGCCGGAGGTTCCGGTTTGGTTGCACTTTTCGTTCGACGCATCCTTGAAGGTCATCCAGCCGTTCCCCGTCTGGGCCAAGGTGCGCATCATGCGCGCGTAGAGGTCCCGTGCGGGCACCTTGCGCATGGCCAAACCGTCGGCCTCGGCCGCCTCGTAGGCGCGTTCGAAGTCCGCCCCGAACAGGTCGGTCAGGTGGGGTACGACCTTGGGATCGAAGAGGCTCCAATCGGCCCCCCCTTCCACGCGGCGCATGAACAGGTCCGGCACCCAGTTGGCCAAGTTGAGGTTGTGGGTGCGGCGCGCGTCGTCGCCGGTGTTGTCGCGCAGTTCGAGGAAGTCCTCGATATCCGCGTGCCACGTCTCTAGGTACACACAGGCCGCCCCCTTGCGACGACCGCCCTGGTTCACGGCCGCGACGGAGCTGTCGAGCGTCTTGAGCCACGGCACGATGCCGTTCGAGTGCCCGTTGGTGCCGCGGATCAGCGAGCCCTTGGCGCGCACGCGGTGGTACGCGAGCCCGATGCCGCCGGCGTACTTGGAGAGCTTCGCGACGTCCGTGTAGCGGTCGTAGATCGAGACCAGATCGTCCTGCGGCGAGTCCAGGAGGTAGCAGGAGCTGAGCTGCGTCCGCTGGCCGCCCGAGTTGAACAGCGTCGGCGAGCTGGGCAGGTACGCCAGCGAGCTGATGAGTTGGTAGAACTCGATCGCCTCCTGGGGCTCCTGCGCCAGGCCGCAGGCCACACGCAAGAAGAAGTACTGGGGCGTCTCGATGACCTTGCGGGACTTCGGGTGCTTCAGCAGGTAGCGGTCGTAGACCGTGCGCAGGCCGAAGTACTCGAACAGCTCGTTGCCGCGCACGTTGACCGCGTCGTTCAGCTTGCGCTTGTTGGCCTCCACGAAGGCCAACACCTGGTCGGAGATCAGCCCGGCGTCGTGCCCCGTGCGGATCGATTGGCTGAAGGAGTGGATCTCCTGGTTCGCCGCTTCCTTCTCGATGTAGGTGGCGAGCAGCCGCGCGGCGAGGCGCGAGTACTGGGGTTCCTCGGCGATCAAGCTGGCCGCCGTCTGGATGGAGAGCTGGTCCAACTCGGCGGTGGTCGCGCCGTCGTAGAGACCGCTGATCGTGCGCGTGGCGACCCGCAGGGGGTCCACGGATTCGAGGGCCCCGGCGCAGCGCTGCACGGCGCGCACGATCTTGTTCACGTCGACCGGCTCGAACCGCCCGTTGCGCTTGCGCACACGCATCCCCACCGCGGCGTCGCCATCCTCGCGGTCGCCCAGGGACCGCCCGTCGGCGAGCGGCAGGTGCGGCGTGTGCATCTCGCGCGTTTCGGGCGCGCGTTCTTGGGTGACGTCGGAGCGCAGAAGGCCGCTGGTTTCGGAGGAGCTTTCCATCGATGGGGACCGAGTGGGGGGCCGGGGGTGTTCGAGGGAACGGAGGGATGGGTCGGAACGGGGCGGTGGAACGGAACGGGCAAACGGGGCGGCGGGACGTCCGCGCCGGCCCGGGCGGTGTTGTCGGACGAGACCGCGGACTTCGGTCGGAACCGAAACCGCGGGCGACGCGGACCAACGGAACGCGGAACCGCACACCGCGCGGCTCGTGTCAACCGAGCCGTTCGGCCGTGGCCGCTCGAGGAGCAAGAAGAGAGCGAGGGGGACCACTTCCGGTGGACTCCGAGAGTGCGAAAGAACCGGCCTTGGCCGATGGCTTCCCGCACGTGGCTTCCCACACGCCGCCGCTCCAGCACCGTGAGGCGATGGACCAGACGGCACCTGAGAGGCCGACGATTCGGGCCGTGCGGATTCCTTTTCCCAGCCTCTCAGCGCGTCGAGCAGTGCGGACGTCGGATGCCGCGCGATCGCACACCGGAGAGCGGACGCAGGGAGCACCGGGGGAACCTGTGCGGCCGAGTTCGGAGACGCCGGGTTGCCGAGATGCGGGAAAAACCGAGGGTCGGGCCTTGGGCGGCGGCGTCCTTCCGGCCGGCGACCTCTTGGAAGGCCAGCGCCGCCCGTTGGGTCCTCCACCCGGGTGTCCAAAACCGCACGCCGAAGCGGAGCGCCGACCGGGCGAACCGGACCGGAACCGCGCCGGGAGAGTTGGCTAGAGAGCTGGCCGCAGGGTCGTTCCGCCGACGTCGGCGGTGCGGCCTTGCAGCCCGAGAACCACAATATCTTGTGGGCCCAGGTGGATCGAGACCCAAGCGCTGGGAGGGCGACCCCGAACCGCCCCCGTCGTGCGGACCCAAGGGGAACGAAGGGGGAAGTTGGCCCTCGCTTGGCTCCCCGGGGCTAGCCCGAGCCCGTCGGTGGGACCAAAACTGCGGCTCCGGACCGACGTTTGGCCCGTGGCCCGGCCGCGGGAACGGACCGCGGGAAGGGCCCCGTGGGGGGCTCCAAACGCCGCCCCGCGGGTCAGCGGATGGCGGCCCGCAGCGCGTTGGCCCCGGGGTGCCCCGGGTCCGCGGCGAGGGCCTCGGCCAGGCTCGTTTCGGCGGACGCCCGATCGCCCCGGTCGAGGGCCAGGGCCGCCGCCAGGGCATGGCCCCCCGCCGGGCGCGCGGCGGAGCCCACGAGGGCCTGGACCGCGCGACCGGCCCCCGCGGCGTCCCCGGCCGCGCGGCGCTCGAATCCAAGACTCTCGAGGACGAGGCCCGCGTGGCGGAAGCCGCCGTCCGCCTCCAGCGCCAGCAAGCCCAGCTCCAACGCGCGCTGTCCGTCGCCGAGCTCAGCAACGGACAGGGCCCCGAGCAGCCGCGCCAGCGCGCGCCGCCGCGGCCCGCGCTGCGGGTGTTCGTCCTGGTGCGCCGAGGATCGCGCCACTTGGAGGACTGCCTCCAGGGTGCGCGCCGTGCGCGCGCGCGGTTCGGCCAACTTCGAGCGCGCCGCGCGGAACTCGATGCGCGGCCGAGCGCGTGTTTCCAACGGCGCGTCGGCGCACCAGTCCGCCAGCGCATCGCCGCCGGCGATCCACGATCCCGCGACTTCCAATCCGCCTCGGCCGGGCTCGAGCAGGTCGAGCAGCGGCGCCGCCACGCCGTGGCCCAACAACTCCTCCACACGCTCGGGGTCGGGCGGCGCGACCGGGCCGTGGGCCCCCACCAGCGCGATCGCGGGTTGCGCCGCGTTGTAGTAGAGCCACAGCGCACCGCCGCCGGGGAACACGTCCAAGAACGTGCGCACGATGATCGCGAGGTCGCCTTCGCCCAACTGGTAGAGCGGCAGCCACTGCACGAATCGACCGCCGGGAAGCAGGCTGCGCCGCACCGCTTCAAAGTGCTCGCGTGTGTACATGGCGCCCTCGCCCGCGCGCCACGGCAAGAACAGATCGGCCACGACGAGGCCATAGCGCTCCGGCGAGCGCCGCACCAACTCGCGCGCGTCGGTCACACACAGTTCGAGCTCGCCGGCCGCGATGCGCTCGTGCAAGTTCTGGTTGGCTCCCTGGAAGTACGGGAGGGTCCACGCGATGTCCGGGAGGATCTCGGCCACCGTCAAGCGGCGCGCGCCGCTGTCGAGCAACGCCGCCGCGCTGGTGCCCGTGCCCAACCCGATGAACAGCGCGGGCTCCGTGGCACCGTCCAGGTCCGGCGCGAGCAACCGCGCGAGCAGACCTTGGCGCGCCTGCGCGAACCGCGTGCCGAGATCGCCCAGGCGATACTCACCGTCCAGTTCGAGCACTCGGTTGCCGCCGGGCTCGTCGACGACCGCCACACCGGCGGCCCAGCCGTCTTGGTACGCGACGAGCTGCGCGCCGGGCCGGATCCGCGCCGCGATCAACGCATCGCCCATCGCCAGTTGCGCACCGCCGGCCACCAGCACCGCGGGCAGGGCGCGCATCAGCGCGGAGCGCCGCGGTCGCCCTGCCGCCGCGAAGGCCGACGCGAGGAGCCAAAGTCCGAATGCCAGCGCCACCCAACCGAGCAGCGCGAGCGTGCCGCCGAGCCCCAACGTCGGCACGAGCAAGAGCCCGACGAACGCGGGCGCCACGGCGGTGCCCACGGCGTTCACGGCCAGCACTCGGCCCGCGGCGCGGCCCGCGCCCGCGGCCCCGCGGCCCACCAGCGCCACGAGCAGCGGCAACTGCAAACCCGCGAAGAAAAGGGCCGGCGCCATCACTGCCGCGGCGAGGCTCCATTCGCGCAGTTGCGCGACGAAAAGCGAAACACCTTGCAGCGCGAAGTCGCCGGAACCGAGTCTCGGCAAGTGCACGAGGAGCGCCCCGGACAACAGCGCTCCCGCCCCGAGGCCAAGCCACACTGCCCCCAGCGCACTCAGGCCGCGCGCGGGCCGCGACAGCGCGCCGCGATCGCCGAGCCGCGCGGCGACGAGCGCACCGAGGGCTAGCGCCAAGAGGTACGCCGTCAGGACGGACGTGTAGCTGTAGACGGTGCCGGAGAGCCGCGACGCGAGGGCGCGTGTCCACACGACCTCGAGCCCAAGCGAGACGAACCCGCTGGCGAGGGCCGCGCCCATCAGCAGCACCTGCATGGAAACGGGTCCCACGGGCCGCCTGCGTTTGGCGCGGCCGGCCCGGGCGCGTTCGAGGTGCGCGACGAGAGCCGGGTCGCGCTCCCCCACCGTGGTGTGGTCGAGCGGCGTGGGTAAGGCCGCGTCGAGGCGGCCCCAGTAGGCCGACGCCCCCGCCGCGAGGTGCAACGCCGCGGCCACCGCGAGGGCACCCGCGGGTCCGATCCCGGGCAGCAGCACGAAACCCGCCAGCGCCGCACCGACGGCCGCACCCGCCGTGTTCGCGCCGTAGAGCAGGGCCATCGGGCGGCCGAGCGCTCCCGGCCGCCGCAGTGCGTGGCGCACCAGGGCGGGGAGCTGCGCTCCCATCACGAACGCGGGCGGCAGCACCAACGGCACCGCCAGGACGGCGCGACCCAAGAGGGCCGGCCCCGGCCCCAGATCGGGCCCGACGACCGCCAACCACAGCGCGGCGGCCAGGGATTCGAGCGGCAGGAAGAGCAGCGCCAGTGCGGCCGCCGCCCCCTCCAGGGCGAGCACGAGGCCAATCGCCCCGCGCCGCAGGTCGGCGGCCGGACCGCCCCAGCGCGCGCCCAACCCGAGGCCCGCGAAGAAGAGGGACAGCACGACGGCGACGGAGACGGGGCCCGAGCCGAAGGCCTCGCCGAGGGAGCGCACCCACACGACTTGCTGCGCAAGCGCGCCCAGGCCGGAAAGGGCGCTCGACACGATCAGCCAGCGCAGGGCGCGGGCCCCCGTGCGGTGCCCGGGTGTGCTCGGCGCCGTCAGGCGATGGGCCAAACGGCACCTGAGACGCTAGGGCCTTTGGCCGTGCCGATCCTCTGCAGGCCTCTCATGTGCGGAGGGCGGCGCGCCACGCGCGCGAGAAGGGCGCGGCGGGCTCTTCGAGCCGGCGGGCGGCGACGACCGGCGGCAGGGGCAGGGTCACCGAGGCGGGGGTGAACGAAAGCCCCTCCAAGAACGCGGGCAGCGCGTGGGGCACACCGACGTCGGCGCCCAACTGGCGCGCGCGGAGGGCCTGCAACTGGGCGTCGCGCGCGGGGCCGTCCGGGGCCACCGTGAAGCGCGCCAAACCCAGGGCCGCGAGTGCGTCCAAACGGTGCCCGAAGGCAAGCGGGTCGCCGAGGGACTCGGCGGCGAACGGGGCGAGATCGCAGCGGCGCCGGGCACCGCCCGCACGCTCGTCGACCAGTTCGCGGAAGCGGCCCTCGGTCCAGCGCTCCGCGGGCGCGCTGATCTGCACGGCGCGCTCTTCGAAACCCGATCGACCGAGTGCCAGGAAGGCGCGCGGCAACCAACTGTGGGCCTCGCCGAGCCGCAACACCAAACCCTTGGCGCCCTGGGCCAACATGCCGAGGCACTCTTCGAGCGACAGGTGCGCCTCCGAATCCGGACCGCCCTCGAGGAAGAGCTCGCCGCGCGGATCGGCGCACAGCGCCACCTCGACGGCGTTGGCGGTCGAGCTCAGGAACGCGGCCAAACTGCCGCGGCACGTCACGCCGCGCGCGTTGATCTCCACGGCGCCGGTGTCGGGCGGCACGTTCTGCCCGAGCTCCGCCAGCGCCGCCACGTCGAGCCATTGGGTTCCGCCCGCTGCGCCGCGGCTGCCCTCGGGCACGAGCGCGGAATCGCCGCGCTCCGCGGCCGCGATCAGGAGGTTTCCCCGCGCCGCGAGCCCGCCGAGGGCGCGTTCGGGCGAGGCATCGCCCTGCTCGAGCAACAGCAGGTCCTCGGGGAAACGCAGCCCCCGGCCGCCGTCAAGCCGCTGCAGCTCGACGAGGGTCGCGTGGGCGCGGGCCGCCGAGCGGCGCGAGCGCAGCGCGACGAACACCCCGGGGTGCAACTGCAGCCAGCGCAGGAGATCGAGCAGACCCTGGCGCGCGCGCGGATCGAGCGCCGGATCGAGCAGGCGCCCCGCAACCCGCACGGCGCGCTCGCGGGCGTCGGCCGTGGGCAACTGTTCCAACGCCGACGGCGCGGGGCGCCCCACGCGCGCCCCATTCGCCGTCGCGGCGCCAGCGAGGCCGGCGGCGGTCAGCTCGGCGAAGTCGGCGCGGCCTTCGCGGCGGTCCGCCCCGTGCAGGTGGTCGAGGAGCGCCGGCGCCGGATCGAGCAGCGTGCCGTCTGCGTCGAGCAGCACGAGCATCTGCGGACGCGAGGGTTCGCTCGCCAGGGAACCGACACGGTCGGAGAGGGATTGCAGCCAGTGGTGCATGGGTGGAGGAGCCGTCCCCACCGTCGATCGGCGTCGTGTGGGACGGGATGCCCCGTTGGATCGCCGTTGGATCGCCAAGGGGGCAGGGAAGGATGCGTGTTGCGCCGAGTTCCCCGGTCGCCCCAAACCGGACGATGCGAGTCCGGGTCCAGGGGCCGGGACGGAAGAGCTCTTAGTCCTTCATCGGCCGAGGGATGCGGGGAGCGCCGTCAAACCCGTGCAAACGACCCCGTTCCGGTCCTGAAGTTGCACCAAAAGTCCGCTTCGGACTTCCCACGCAGGCCCCGGGAGACTCTGCTCGCGGGATGACGGACCGCGCGCCGCTTCCCTGTCTCGACGCTGTACAGCACCCGGCCCTGGTGCGATCCCTGGCCCGCATCGCGCTGCCCGACGGGAACGCCGCCCAAGCCGCGGCTGACCGACAGACCGAACTGACGAAGCCGCCGCGCTCCTTGGGCCGCCTCGAATCCCTCGTCCTGCACTGGGCATCGATCACGGGCAATCCGCGACCCCGGGTGCAGCGCCCGCTGGTGCTGGTCGCCGCCGCGGACCACGGCGTGGCGGCCCGAGGAGTCAGCGCGTTCCCCCAGAGTGTCACCGCCCAGATGGTGGCGAACTTCCTCTCCGGAGGAGCCGCAATCTCCATCCTGGCGGCGCGCGCCCGCGCGCACCTCTGTGTCGTCGACGCCGGTCTCGCCGCGCCCGTTCCGGGCATGGCGCCGGGCACCGTCGAACTGCGCGCGGGCGCCGAATCGCCGCTGCCGCTGCCGCGTTTCCTGCGCGCGGTCAGCGGACGTCCGGCCGCGGACATCTCCGCAGGTCCGGCCTTCACGCGCAACGAGGCGCTGGGGCTCTTGAACGAGGGCGCCAGCCTCGCGGCCCGGTCCGCCGCGGCCGGCGCGGACGCGCTGGCGCTCGGCGAGATGGGCATCGGGAACAGCACATCGGCGGCCGCGTTGACCGCGCTCTTCCTGGAACTGGATCCGCTGAACACGGTGGGCCTCGGCAGCGGTGTGGACGCCGAGGGCCTGGCGCGCAAACGCGCCGCGGTGGACGCGGCGATCCAGCGCGCGCGGAGCCGCGCGGCGACCTGGAACACGCCCCAATCGACGCCCATGGACCGGGCGCTCGACATGGTGACGGAGGCGGGCGGGGCCGAGATCCTCTTCCTCGCGGGGGCCATGATCGGCGGGGCCGCCTCGCGCCTTGGACTGGTGCTGGACGGGTACATTTCGACCGCCGCGGCGCTGGTCGCGTGTGCGATGGAACCCCGTGTGGCGCACTACCTGGTCGCAAGCCACGTGTCGCGCGAGCCCGGCCACCGCTTGGCGCTCAAACACCTGAAACTCGCGCCGCTGCTCGACCTCGACCTTTGCCTCGGTGAGGCGTCGGGCGCGGCTCTGGCCCTGCCGCTCATCGGTTCCGCCCTAGAGCTGCATGACCGGATGGCGACGTTCGAGTCGGCCGCCGTGGCCACGGGCCGCGCGGCCCTCGGGACGTCGGCGCCGAGCGGGGCCCCGTGATCCGCCTGATCGGCGCGTCGGCGCGCGCGTTCGGCGAGGCCCTGCGCTTCCTGACGGCGATGCCCGTGCCGGGGGCGGAGCGTTGGCTCGGGCCCCCGAGTCTGGACGGACTTGGCCGCTCGTTGCCGGCCTTTACCGCGGCCGGTTGGGCTCTCGGCGGCGTTTCCGCGGGCCTGGCCCACGCCCTTTGGCACGGCGTCGGCCCCACGTTCGCGGCGGTCGGCGTGCTGGCGTGGTGGGCCGCCGCGACCCTCGGCCTGCACCTCGACGGTGTGGCCGACTCGGCCGATGCGCTCTTCAGCGGCCGGCCGCGCGCGCGGAAACTCGAGATCCTGAAGGACAGCCGCATTGGCGCCATGGGCGCCATCGCGCTGGTCCTTGTGATGTTGGGGCAGTGGAGCGGCTTGGCCGCGTTGGGGCCCAAGGTGTGGATGGGCGCGCTCCTCGCCCCCGTATTCGGGCGCCTCGCGAACCTTTGGGGCCTCGTGCACTTTCCCGTGCTGGAGGGCTCCAATCTGGGCCGGGCCCTGAAGGACCGCGCCACACCCCGCGTTTTGGCCATCGCCGCGGCGGTGGCCCTGGCGCCGGCGCTCCTCGTGTTCGGGCCCCACATGCTGTGGATCGCCGCGCTGGCCTGGCTGGCCGCCCATGCGTTCGCCGTGCGCGCGAACCGTTCGCTCGGCGGCCTTTCCGGGGACCTCCTGGGCGCCATGACCGAGATCGCACAACTCGCCACCCTGGTCGGCCTGGCGGCCGCCGTGCACCACGGGCTCCTGTGACTCGGCGCCGTCGCCGCGCGGAAGCGGCGCGGCACGGGCTACCCTGGTACCCATGTCGATCGCAGATCTGCGCAGGGAGTACGAGCGGCACGGGCTGCTCGAGCACGAGGTGCACGGCGAACCGATGGGCCAGTTCGCCCGTTGGTTCGAGGCGGCCCGCGAGGCGGGTGTGCTCGAACCCAACGCCATGGTGCTCGCCACGTCGGATCGATCGGGAAGGCCCAGCGCGCGCGTCGTCCTGCTCAAGGGCCTCGACGAACGCGGTTTCGGCCTCTTCACCAACCAGGAGAGCCGCAAGGCGAGGGAACTCGAGGTCAACCCGCACGGGGCGCTGGTTTTCTTCTGGCCCGAGCTCGAGCGCCAGGTGCGCGCGGAGGGCACCGTCGAGGCCATGACGGCCGCGGAGGCCGATGGGTACTGGGCGAAACGCCCGCGGGAGAGCCAACTGGGCGCCTGGGCCTCGCCGCAGAGCCAGCGGGTCGGCTCGCGCGGCGAACTCGAGGCCAACCTCGCCGCCGCGCGCGCGCGGTTCGGCGACGGGGCCCCCGTGCCGCGCCCGCCGCACTGGGGCGGTTACCTCCTGCGCCCCGACGCGGTCGAGTTCTGGCAGGGGCGACCGGCGCGCCTGCACGACCGCCTGATCTACCGCCGGTCCGACAGCGGCTGGAGCCTCGCCCGACTCGCCCCATGATGAACCTTCTCCTCGCGCTGTCGCTCGCCGTCCTGCCGGTGCAGGATCCCTTCGAGGGCGAACTGCCGCTCTTGCTCGTCGAGCGTGTGGGAACGGTGCTCCAGCGGGAGCCCGAAGGTGTCTCCTACGCCGCCGGTGTGCGCGTGCACTTCGCGCCGGGGGTGCTCGCCACCCGCGGCGACGAAGCGGCGCTCATCGTGCGCCGGCCCGGTGTGTACCTCGACTTCGAGGGCCAAACGCTGCGCGGCGCCGAGGCGGGCACCGCGCCGGACCAGATGGACGGCGTCGGGGTGCGTGTGGAGGCGGACCACGTCACGCTCGAGAATCTGGTGATCGAGGGCTACCGCGTCGGCATCCTCGCACACCAGGCCCACGGGTTGTCGATGGCGAACATCGAGGTGCGCGATGGGTACCGCCAAAGGCTGCGTTCCACGCACGAGCGCGAGCACCCGGCCGATTGGCTCTTCCCCCACTCCAACGACCGGCAGGAGTGGCGGCGCCAACACGGCGCGGCGATCGCGATCGAGAACACGGTCGGCCTCCTGGTCAACCAGTGCCGCGCGCGGCGTGTGCAGAACGGGCTGTTGCTCGATCGTGTGAGCGAAGCCGTGGTCTCCGGCAACGACTTTTCGTACCTGTCGGGCTGGGGGCTCGGCCTGTGGCGTTCGAGCGGCAACATGGTCAGCGACAACCGCTTCGACTTCTGCGTGCGCGGTTACGCCCACGGCCGCTACAACCGGGGCCAGGACTCGGCCGGGATCCTGCTGTTCGAACAGAGCTCCCACAACCACTTCCAACGCAACTCGGCCACCCATGGCGGCGACGGAGTCTTCGGATTCGCCGGAAACGAGGCCCTCGGACAGGTGGCGTCGGGCGAGGCCGACTTCGACGCCCTAGGCCGGGGCGCCAACCAGAACACGTTCGAATCGAACGACCTCTCCTACGCCGCGGCGCACGGGCTCGAACTGACCTTTAGCTTTGGCAACCGGATCGTCTTCAACCGCCTCGTCGGCAATGCGATCACCGGTCTTTGGCTCGGGTACGCACGCGACACTTTGGTCGAGGGCAACTTCGTAGCCGAGAACGGCGAGGGCGCGTATGGCATGGAGCGGGGCGGACTCAACGGCGAACACGCACAAGGGCTGCTCGTGCGCGCCAACGTGTTTGCCGACCAGCCCGTCGGTGTGCGGTTCTGGACCGACCCCGACGAACGACTGGCGCGCCTGCCGTGGGTCGAACGCAACGGCCGAGGGGCCGAACGCAACCGCGTCCTCGACAACAACTTCGAGCGCTCGGAGCGCGGTGTGGAGCTGGTGGGTGCGACGGCGACGGAACTCGCCCACAACCGATTCGAGGACGTGGCCCTCGCCGTATACCTCGACGACGCGCCGGGGCGCGCCATTGGCGGAGACGAACGCACCGGCCTGTTGGCATCGGCGCTCGACCCCGCCGGTCCGCGCAGCGGCGAACAGCTCGCCGCGCTGCGCAGCGAAAGGTTGCCGGAACCGTCGGGTCTGCGGGGCCGCCAGTGGATCGCCGTCGGCGAATGGGGCCCGCACGATTGGGAGCGCGGCGAACCGTGGCTCCAGCCCCTCCTGCGCCAGGGGGGCGCCCAGTTCCGCCTGCTCGGCGCGGCGCCCGCGGGCGCCGGCGAGCCACCCGTGGCGAAGCTGACCGGAGCCACGGCCGCGGCTCTGCGCCTCGAACCGATGGACGACCCCGACGGCGTCGCCCTCGGCGCGTGGCGGGTGGTCGCGGCCGAAACCGAGGCGGGCACCGTCGGTTCGTTGGTGCCCTTCGAACTGACCATCGATTTGCCGACCGGCGGAACGCTGGTGCACCGCGACCAACTGGTGCGCACACCGTGGCGCGTGAAGGCGTTCCCGACGTCCGAGGATCCGCGGCGCAATCGAGACGCATTCCGCGCGGCCCGGGATGGGGCCACGGCGCTGCCGTTGCCGCACTTGCAACTCGGCTTCGGGGCGGGAGGGCCCGCGGCGCTGCTCGGCCTCGAAGGCGAAGCCTCGGCGGCGCTCGGCGTCGACCATTTCGGCATCGAAGCGCGCTGTTCGATCGAGCTTCCCGCCGGCTCCTACGCCCTCGACCTCGTGTCCGACGACGGTGTCGCGGTGTACCTCGACGGCGCCCCCCTGTTCGAGGACTGGACCCACCACGCGCCCAGCTCCGAACGGATCGAGTTCCAGGTCGAATCCGCCCGCGTGGTGGAGCTTCGCATCGAACACTTCGAACTCACCGGCCACGCCGAACTGCGCGCGGAGTTGGTGGCCCTGCGTGGAAACTGAACGCCCGGCGGGCGCGGCGGAACCCGTCTCCATGGGACGGGCCGTAGCCCTGTGGGCGTGGATCGGCCTGATCTCGTTTGGCGGCCCCGCGGGTCAGATCGCGCTCCTGCACCGCGAGTTGGTGGAAAGGCGCCGATGGATCCCCGAGGGGCGTTTTCTGAACGCGCTCAACTTCTGCATGTTGCTGCCGGGTCCGGAAGCGCAACAACTGGCCACCTACTGCGGCTGGATGCTGCACGGCACGCGGGGCGCCATCGCGGCGGGAGCGCTCTTCGTATTGCCGTCGGCGGTGTTGCTTTTCGGACTGGCGTGGTTGTACGCGGCCCTCGGTGCGCTGCCCCAAACGGAGGCGTTCTTCCGCGCGTTCGAGCCCGCGGTGGTGGCCATCGTGCTGGTCGCACTGGTCCGCGTTGCGAAACGGGCACTGAAACGACCGCTGCACGTGGTGATCGCGGGGCTTGCGCTCGTGGCCCTGGCACTGGGCGCGCCGTTCCCAGCCGTCGTCGCGACCGCCGCACTGGTGGGTTGGTGCGACGCGGTGGTCCGCGCGCGCCGCTCGCGATCGACCGTGGCTGCGCCACGCGAAAGCCCCGCGCCGAGAGCCCCCACCCGACCCAACCCCTGGCGCGCCCTGCGCACGGCCGTCGTCTGTGCGGTCCTCTGGTGGACTCCCGTGTTCGCCTGTTGGAGGATCTTCGGCGGAGACAGCGTCTTCCTCGAGCTCGGCCTCTTCTTCTCGAAGGCCGCGCTCGTGACCTTTGGCGGCGCCTACGCGGTGTTGCCCTACATCGCGACGGCGTCCGTCGAGACCTACGCATGGACCGATCCCGAAGCCGTCATGGTCGGATTGGCCCTCGCCGAGACCACACCTGGGCCGCTTATCATGGTGACCCAGTGGATCGGAACCCTGGCCGCGTGGAACGACCCCCTCGGAGGCTCCCCCGTCCTTTCGGCGGCGCTGGGAGCGACCCTCGTCACTTGGGTCACGTTCTTGCCGTGCTTTCTGTTCATCCTCGTGGGCGCCCCCTACGTGGAGCACCTCACCCAGAACACGCGGCTTGCATCCGCCCTCGCGGCCATCACCGCCGCCGTCGTGGGTGGCATCGTCAGCCTGGCCCTCTGGTTCGCGCGCCGGGCCCTCTTCGAAATCGACTTCGAACCCCGTTGGATCGCCATCGCGGCGGCCGTGGCGTTCTGGTATGCGCTGGCGCGCCGCAAGTGGTCCATGCACGCGGTCGTCGGTGCCGCGGCGGGATTGGGCCTCGTGCAGGCGCTCCTAGCGGAAGGGGTCGGGGTGCGCGGATAGGATGGGCGCCATGGATCTGGGTTTCGAAACCATCGGGAACGCCACGTTGATCTGCTTCGACCGCGGTCCGCTCCTCGTCACCGACCCTTGGACCCACGGCTCGGCGTACTTCGGCAGTTGGATCCACCAACACCAGATCCCGGCCGAGCAGATGGCGCACATCCAAGCCGCCAAGTACGTCTGGTTGTCCCACGGGCACCCCGACCACCTCAGCATGGAGTCCCTGGAGCACCTGCGCCACGCGGACATCCTCTTGCCCGACCACGTGGGCGAGCGCATCCACCGCGAGCTGCGCGCCGCGGGCTTTCGCACTTGGATCCTGAAGGACGGCCTTTGGGTGTCGCTCTCGGACCGCGTGCGCGTGATGTGCTGCGCGAACATCTTCCAAGACGCGGTGCTGCTCGTCGACTTAGGTGGCGAAGTGCTGATCGCCAACGCCAACGACGCCGGCGACCGCGGCGCCGGTCATCTGGTGCAGAACTGCGTCGGGCGCTTCAAGCGCAGCTTCCTGACCGCTCTCGTCGCCTTCGGCGATGCGGACATGATCCACATGTTCGACGAGGACGGGAAACAGATCCCGCCCCCGAACGCCGAGCGCGGCCCGCTGCAGCCGGGCATCCTGGGCATCCTCGACCACTACGGCATCACGAGCTACGTGCCGTTCGCGACCCTGCACCAGTACCAGCGCAAGGACAGCCTGTGGACCAACGCGCAGGTGACGCGTCCGGAGGACATGCGCGCCCGCGACGCCTCGGAAGAACAGCGCATCCTGCCCGCGTACCTGTCCTACGATGCGCGCAAGGACGAATGGAAACCGATCGCGCCACCGGCGGTGCAAGTCGTGCCCAAGGATCCCAAGGATTTTGGCGACGACTGGGAGGAGCCGCTCCACCTGGGGGACCTGGAGAAGATCACCGCGTACTTCCGGCGCTTCGAGCACTTTCGCGGCTTCTTGGGCTTCGTGGAGTTCCGCGTGGGCGGCCGGACACACCGCATCGACATCGCGCCGGAGTATCCCCGCGGCGTGCGCTTCGAAACGCCGCGCGGCTCCCTGATGACGTGTGTGGAGTGGCAGATCTTCGACGACCTGATGATCGGCAACTTCACGAAGACCACGCTGGTCGGCGATTGGAAGACGAAGAACACCATGGGCATGTACCCGGACTTCAACCCCTTCCTGACGAAGTTCGGCGACAACGGCGGCGCGCACACGGCAGCCGAGCTGCGCGCCTACTTCGCGGAGTACCAGCGCCGCGGCTTCACCGCCTTCGACGACCGAGCGGACAGCCGCGAACTGGAGCGCGCCCTCGAGCCCTACTTGGCCTGATGGCGCTGTCGAGCGCGGCAATGGGGCGGGCCTTCAGCCCTTGCACCGAGCGTGCGAGAAACCTGGGGCGTTGCCCCAGGCTACGATGGGCCGCGCCGTTGGCGCTCCCGATCGCCGTTGGCGCAGGCATCCCATCGCCCGAAAGGGGCAACCCATCGCACTGCGCGTCCGAAAGGGACAACCCATCGCACTGCGCGTCCGAAAGGGGCAACCCATCGCACTGCGCGTCCGAACGGGGCAACCCATCGCAGTGCGCGTCCGAAAGGGGCAACGCCCCGCCCGATAGTAGCCTGGGGCAACGCCCCAGGTAGGGCAGCGATGAGCGTCCGGGCTGAAGGCCCGGGACATGCCGTCGGCACCTTGCGATGGAGCGGGCCTTCAGCCCTTGCATCGTTCTCTCGAATAACCTGGGGCGTTGCCCCAGGCTACTATCGGGCGCGCCGTTGGCGCTTCGGAGCGCCGTTGGCGCAGATCCGCGTCGCCTTTGCAGGATGCCGCGTACCCTTTGCAGGATGCCGCGTCGCGACGACGGATGCGCGTCGCCGATTGGTGTGTGTCCCGGTCGCCGGACCGTTTCGGCGCAAACCCGCGTCGCGCATGTCGCCGCAACCGTTGCGTCGGGTGACGACGCGCGCGCGCGGCCGGAAGGGGCAACGCCCCGCCCGATCGTAGCCTGGGGCAACGCCCCAGGTAGGGCAACGATGAGCATCCGGGCTGAAGGCCCGGCCCATCTGTCTGATGTCGTGGTCCGGTGTCGCCATACCCTTGCGCGTGCCAACTTGCGACGCCGCGCGCGCGCGGCCGGAAGGGGCAACGCCCCGCTCGATCGTAGCCTGGGGCAACGCCCCAGGTTAGGCAACACGCAGTGTCCGGGCTGAAGGCCCGGCCCATTCCTCCGGAAGCGCATGGGCTCCCCGCCGGTTGTCTGCACGTCCCCCAACGCCTAAAGAGGGCCCATGCCCAGGATGCGCAAGAAGTCCGACCTGCCCACCAAGGTTTGTGCGGCCTGTGGGCGGCCCTTTGTCTGGCGCAAGGTCTGGGCCAAGGTCTGGGACGAGGTGCGCTTCTGCTCGGACCGGTGCCGCAAGAAGCGCGCGTAGGTCCTTTTCGGGCGTTCGACTGTAGTAGGTGACCTAGGACGGTCGATCCGGGGGGGAGCATGTGGCTCCAGATCGATCCCCTGGCCCCCGAACCCCTCTTCCGGCAGATCTGCCAGGGGGTGAAGGCGGCGGTGGCGCGCGGCCGGCTGAAGGAGGGCGACCGCCTGCCTTCCGTGCGCGAACTCGCCCGGGAACTGGCCATCAACCCGAACACCGTGGCGAAGGCCTACGGCGAGCTCGAACACGAGGGTGTGATCGTGCGCCGCCAGGGCGCGGGGTGTTTCGTGCACGGCGCGGATCCCGAACGCAGTGCGGAGGCGCGGCGCCTCCACCTCCAGCGATTGACCGAACGTCTCGCCATCGAGGCGTTCCACTTGGGTCTAGACCACGCCGATCTGCGCGCGGCCCTCGAACACACACTCGAGGCGCTGGGCAGCGCGAACCACGTGCCCGCGCCGCTCCCCTCCACGAACCTACCGCTGGACCCGCACCACCCTGTTGCCCCGCGCGATCCGCGCCGGGAATCCTGATGGACTCGATCGTCTTCCAAGATGTGTGGCGCCGCCACGGCGACCGCTGGGTGGTGAAGGGGCTGAGCTTTGCCGCACCCGCGGGCCAAGTGACCGCACTCCTCGGCCGCAACGGCGCGGGCAAGTCGACGTCGATCCAAATGCTGATGGGCTTCCTGCGCCCACACTCCGGCAGCATTCGGGTCTTGGGGCACGAGTCGAGCGACCTCGACGGCGAACTGCGCGAGGCCATCGGCTACGTGCCCGAGGACCACCCCCACTTCCACGGGATGCGCATCGCGCAAGTACTGGAACTGGAGGCCGGCACCCGGCGCCGCTTCGACCGCGGGCTGGCCGAGGCGCGCCTCGCCGAGGTCGGCCTAGAGAAACGCGCCCGTGTGAGCAACCTCTCGCGGGGCATGCGCGCCCAATTGTCCATCATCCTCGCCCTTGCGGCGGATCCCAAGCTGCTGGTGCTCGACGATCCGGGCCTCGGCCTCGATCCGATCGCGCGCCGCGAGGTGCTGGAGGTCGTGATCGACACATTGGCGGACCGCGGCACTTCGGTCCTGTTCACGAGCCACGTGCTGTCTGATGTAGAGCGCCTGGCCGACCGCGTGGTGGTGCTGCACGAGGGTCGTGCCTACTTGGATGCGTCCCTCGACGGTCTGCGCGCCAACGTGTGCCACGGGTTCCTCTCCACCCCCGAGCTCGAACCCGAGACGCTGCTGCGGCGACCGGGCCTCTTGTCCGCGCGCCGGCGGCGCGGCGGAATCGAAGTCTACGCCGACAATCCGAGCGCGCTCGGGTCCCTGGCGGAACTTGGCCCCCTCGAAACCGGCCCCTCGCCCAGCCTCGAAGACCTGTTCCTGGGCCTGCTCTCGAACCAGCGGAGGTCCGCGTGATTGCTCTCGTGCGATTCGAGTTCTGGCGCACCTTCTGGGCCGGCTTGGTCCTGACCCTCGTATTCGGCGCGCCGCTCTTCACCGAGCACAACACTACAGTGCTCGCGCTGCTCTACGACGAGAAGTCGTCCACGAACCTCCTGCGCCTGGCGGTGGCCATGCCGTTCCTGATCGCCGTGCTGCAGTTTGGCATCGACCGCTGGATGGGTTTGATGCCGGTGCTGCTGCACCGCGGCACGGCCGCGCGCAAGATCCAGGCGGCGAAGACCATCGTGGGCCTGGGTTGGGCGCTGTTTTTCCTGGGCGGCGTCCTGGCGCTCGAACTGCGGATGGCGATCGACGCGGGCCAACCGCGGAGCGAGATCCTCGAAGCGCTGTGGGTCGTGCCCCAGGTCGTGTGCCTCGCGCTCTTGAGTTGGAGCGCCGGCGAGCTTGCCGTGCGCGGCTCCAAACGCGGCGCCCTCGTCACAGGCCTGTGCATCGGCGGCGCGTACCTTGCGGTCCACGGCCTGCACACCTGGGCCCAGAAGCTCGGCGCGTACCTGCCGCTCCCATTTGGGCTCCTGGCCTACTGCGGAGCGATCGGCACGGCCGGTGCGCTGCTGTGGCTCCACTCGCACCGCACCTACGGCCGCGCGGATTCCGTGCGACTGCCGAGTGAGCCGCGTGTGGCGCTGCTGGCGGCCGCGGCACTGCTTTGCCTCTGGCCCAACGTCGACGCGTTGCGTGTGCAGACGGCGCGCTGGATGCACATGCGGCTCGAACCGGTGCAACCCAACCTCGAAGTGGACGTGACCGGCAACATCTACGAGATGGAGACCCACGAGTCCCTCGGCATGCTGCGCCCCCTGGGCGGCGGCGAGCCCATCTACAAGACGCGCCAGGAACTGAAAGCGTTCACGAGCCCGCCAGTCATCACCTACGTCGGCGACATGCCCGTGCATCTGGCCGAGGGCAAGGGTTTTGGTCTCGGAGAACGCGCGCCGGGGCACTCCTTCCTCGCCGCCACCAGGCGCCTCGCCGTCACCCGCCAACAGACGCTCGAGAATCCGCCGTGGGAAGCACTCGGCGCGGCCTTTACCGACGCGCGGCGAGACCGCCCGGTCGACGTCACCGCGTTCCTCTGTTACCCAAGCGGCGAGCTCATCCTGCGGTACACCGGACACGCCCAACCGAGGCGCCAGCGCGGCGAGTCGAGCCGAGTGCACGTGGAGGTGCCCACGCCGCGCAGCGACGGCCGTCCGTTCTCCTTGCACATCCGTCAACTCGACGATCGCATCGTCGACGAGGGTGACGGCACGTTTTGGCGCCTGGATCCCGAGCGCCTCGACGCGCCGCTGCAACCAGTTCCGGCACCTCCCGGCCGGTTCCTCGCGATCGAGTCGATGCATTCCCGGCAGACGTGGATGGAGAAGGCCCGTTTCAGCTTCGTCGACGTGCATGCGATCACCGACGCGGGCCACTGGCGCAGGGTCGACGATGCCTGGCAGCCTGTGGAATCGAGCGGCGAACTCGCAACCATGGAGGAGTTGAAGACGATTCCCCTCCCCCTGCGCCTGGTCGCTGAGCCGGACGTGCTCGGCCGGCACCGCTCGCGGTTGGTCGACGCCAATGGCCAAGTGCTCGTGGAGTACGACACCTCCCGCCGCAGCGGCTCGGCCGACCGGCGCCGCGGCGCGCTGGTCGCGATGCGTTTGCTCACACCGCCCGCCACCGCCCTGGTGGACGTCGATGCGGGCCTGGGCCGACTCGACGCCGGCCAAGGCCTACCGGTTTGGGTGCGCGTTGTGCACCTCGCCCTCGGCGTGCTGGCCGCGGCCCTCGCCTGGCGCCTGCAGCGCGGCCCGATCGGTCGTTGCACCGGCGCCGCGGCCGGCCTATTCCTCGGCCCGCTGTTCGTGCTGGCCCTGCACCTCTCCCGCGGCGAACTCGACCGCGCCCACCGCGCCGGGCCCCGCGGGCACGTCGCCCTGCCCCCGCTGTTCCGCGATCGCAGCGGCGAGGCGGAGAGCAGCCCGGCGAGGGCTGCGGCCTGAACCCACTCGGCGGCGACCGGGGCGCGGCGAGGGCAGCCGAAGCTCCGGGGCGCCGCTCGAACCGCGGGTCGGTCGCCGTCCGCGGCCCGCCGACCCGAGCGGCCGCAGCGCCACATTCCCGTCCCGCGCCCGCGGCCCCCGGGATCCCCACCGGCCGCCGGGATCGGCCGCCGGCCCGTCGGATCGTTACGATCCGTCCATGGGCACACGTGCAGCGTTGGGCGGTGGCCGCGGCACCCGCGCGGGGAGCTCGCAGCCACGCTGATGGGCGCTCCGAACCAAAGCCAATCCGGTGCGCGCTGGCACCCGGTGTCGGGCCCGCGCGAAGCGGAGGCGCTCCTGGTCGAACGTGTGCTCGCGCGGCGGGACGAACTGCGCCGCGACCCTTCGACCTTGGGTCGTGCGCTCACCTTCGTCGTGCCGAGCCGCGGACTGCGGGTCCACCTGATCGCCGCGCTCGCGCACGCCGCCGGGGCGGCCGTCGTCGGGCTCGAGGTGCGAACGGCGCTCGGTCTCGCGGCCCATGTGCTGCGGCGTTCGGGGTCGGCCGACCCGAGCGGTGGCGCGCCGGAGGATGCCGTGTCCGGCGAGGACGGCGCCGTGCGCGGCGAGCACCTCCTCGAACTGTTCGGCGCGCGCGGCGCGGCACGGCACCCGGTGCTCAAACGCGCCCTGAGCCCGCTGGACCAGGGTTTCCGCGCGGCCATCGGCCCCGTGCGCAGCCTGATCGACGCGGCTATCGACGCGGGGTCCGGCGAGGCGCTCTTCGAACTGTTCGACGAACTCCGAGAGAGTTCCGGCGGGCGCGGCAGAAAGGGCGCATTCCCCCAACCGTGGGCCTCCGCGGCGGAAATCGACCGTGCGCGGGCGCTCGTCGAAACAGCACTTTGGGTCGAAACGGAGCGCGGCCGCGTGGGGCGCGGCGGTCGCGCCGAACTGCTGCGGCGGGCGACGGCCTCCCTCGCGGGGGCCGCACACGGGCCGCCGTTGCCCGAACTTTGGCTGCACGGTTTCTCCGATGCGACGGGGTTGCTCGCGGACTTCCTGGAGGCACTTGCGCGGCGCTCGGACACCCACGTGGTCTGGTCCGAACCGCTGGCTCCCGCGTGGAACCACGACGGCGCGGCGCGAGCGTCGCGCTTCGGGGACCGGCTCGGGGAGCGCCTGCGCGCAGCAGTCCCCACGGTAACCGCCCCGGCGCCGCCGCCGGTTTCGGCACCGCGCTTCGAACTGGTGGAAACGTTGGGCCTCGAGGCTGAGGCGCGCCACGCACTCGAGCGCGCCGCCCGTTGGCACCGCGGCGGGATCCCATGGGAGCGCATCGGCATCCTGGCCCGCGACCTCACGCCCTACGCGGGTGCGCTGCGTGTGCACGCGCGGCGCCTCGGTGTGCCGATCAGCGGCGTCGGAGCCAAGGGTCCGCTCAGTGCGGAGGGCCGCAGGCTGCGGGCGCTGCTCGACGTCCTGCAAGAGGGCCCCGCGGTCGCGGCCGCTCGATTCGTGGGAGCGGCCGCAGCGCCCACCGCAAGCCCGCGCGGCGAGCTGGTGCTCGCTTTGCACGCCCTCGGGCTCGGGCGCCTCGAACAACTCGCCGAGTTGGATCCGGCGGCCGTTGTCGACGCGCGGGGCGGGTACGCGCTGCCGCTGCGCGCGCGTGTGGGTCGCGACGACGCGCACGAAGACGACGAAACCGACGCGGCGAACGCGGAGGACCAAGCGGCGGATCCCGCGCACTCCGAAGTCGACGACGGCAGCGACGACAGCGCGCCGCCTCGTCGCTCCAACCGCCGGCGGATTGCCAAGGCCACGCTCGAAACGGCCAGGGACGGCGCGATGGGTGCCCTCGCGGCACTTGCCGAACTGGGCGCGGGCGAACACCCCGCCGCGGTCCAGTTCGAACGCACGCTCGCGTTCGCGCGCGAACAACTCGGCTGGGGGCGCGGCGGTGCGCCCGAAGAGGCAGCGCTGCTGGCCCTGGCCCAGTGCACCGCTCCGCTCGTCGACGACCTCGGCCCCGCCGAACGGCTGAACTTCGAGGAGTGGACGGCCCTCGTCGAACGTGCGGCGCTCGACGCGGGCCGCGAGGCCTTCGGCGGCGATGGCGGCGGTGTGCAAGTGCTCGGCGTGATGGAAGCGCGCGGCATGGCCTTCGACGCCGTTTGGCTCGTCGGGTTGGCGCGCGGCAGCTTCCCGCGTCGCCCCAGCGAGGACGCGCTGTTGCCCGAGGACCTGGCCCAACGCATGGCCGTGGTGCTGCCCGAGATGCCGCTCGTGCAACGGGCCCATGAAGAGGAGCGCCACCTGTTCGCCGAGATCGCGGCGTCGGCGCCGGTGGTCAGCTTCAGCCGGCCGCGTGTGGACGACAACGGCGTGGAACTCGCACCCTCCCCGTTCTTCGCGCGCCTCGCCGCCGGTGCACCCGCGGGCACCGTGTGCGTGGTGGCGCCGCACACCAGCCTCGTCGGGACGGACCAGAAGGCCCCGCGCACAGCCTTCGAAGGCGCGCTCCTGGCCGGCCTGGGGGGCGCGCGCACCTCGAAGTCCGCGGCCGAGTCCTTCGTGGAGCGGTTCGGGCTTGCATGGTTGGAGGGCGCCGTGCAACCCGCGGACACGAAGCCGCCCGCACCGTCCCTCCGCGAACGGATCGACGCCGCGCGTCCGCGCAGCCAACGGATCGCCGAGGGGCGCGTTGCGCTGCTCCACACTGTCGAAGCGGGCGGGGCCGGCCGCGCGATCCTCGGTCCGTTCGACGGCCTGGTGGGCGCGTTCGTGGACGGCGATCCGCGCGGCGACGACGTGTACGTAACTACCGTCGAGAAGCTGGCGCGCTGCGGCTGGAAGACGTTCCTCGAAAACGTGTTGGGCCTCGAGCCCAGCCCCGATCCACTCGCGGCCCTGCCCGCCCTCGAGAAACGCCTCGTCGGCACGCTGGTGCACGAAGTTTTGGAGCGCATCGCCGGCCCCGCACCCGGCGGCCGCACGTTGGCGGCGCTCGTCTCCGCCACCGAGTGCGACGCCGTTTGGCCGGGCGCGAAGGCGTTCGACGCGCTGTTGTTCGAATGCGCGCAGAAGGTGGCGCGCAGCGAGGGAATCCAGTTGCGCGGACTCGTGCGCGCCCTGGCGGAAAGGGCCCGTCCGCTGCTCGAACGCGCGCGCGAGCTCGAATGGTCCGCGGGCCGACGCAGCGATGTGCTGGGCGCGGAGTTCGACGGCCACGTGACGATCGCACCGCGGGACCAAGCGCCGCTCGCGCTGCACTTTCGGGCCGACCGAGCGGACCGCGCGGGCACTGGCGCGAACCGCCAAGCGGTGCGCTTCATCGACTACAAAACCGGCAAACCGACGGTGCAACAGGTGCAAGAGAAGGCCCGCACCGCGGCGCGGATCCGCGCGATCGGGGAAGGCGCGCTGCTGCAAGGCTACGTGTACGGTGCAGCCGGCGGCGCCCCCGGACGGTACGTCTACTTGGAGCCCGAGGACCCACGCCAGGCCCACCTCGAGGTGGACCCGGCCGATGCAACCCAGCGCGCGGCGTTCGAACTGGCGACGTCGAACCTCGTCGACGCGTGGCGTCGCGGAGCGTTCCCACCGCGGGTCGCGGTCGCAAAACCGCCCAGCGACAAGGAGCCGAACCTCTGCGGCTATTGCGACGTGGCGAGCGCCTGCCTGCGCCGGGATTCGGGCGCGCGCGGGCGTTTGGTAGAGTTCGCGAGCGCGGGCCTCACGCCGCCGCCGCCGCGGATGGCGCCCGACGAATCCCAAGCGCGCGAAGTGCAGCGCGCGTGGCTCGGGCATTGGCACCTTCCGAATCGCGCGCGCGACTTGGCCCAGGGCCAGAGCCAAGGAGAGGACGACGCGCCGTGAACGTGTCCGCAACGACACTCTTGGCCGAGGACCAGCGCGCGCGCCGCGCGGCCCAGTCGGTGTTCGACCGCCCGCTCCTGCTCGAGGCCGGCGCGGGCACCGGCAAGACCGCGACGTTGGTGGCGCGGCTCGTGGCGTGGAGCGTCGGCCCGGGTTGGACCGAAGCCGAGGCGCAGGCGCGCGCCGTCGCGGCGACACCGCCGACCGACGACGACATCGCGTCGCGAGTGCTGCGCGCCGTGGTGCTGATCACGTTCACGGAGGCCGCCGCGGCGGAGATGGGCGCACGCGCTGGCCAGGCATTGGCCGATCTGGCCGCGGGAAAGGCGCCCATTGGCTTCGAACACGCGTTGGTGGTGGGCGTTTCCGATGCGACGCTCGCGCAGCGGGCCGCCGCGCTCTCGAACGCCGTCGAGCAGCTCTTCGTCGGCACGATCCACGCTTTCTGTTACCGGTTGCTCCTGCGCGCGCCCCTCGAAGCCAGCCTGCATCCCAAGGCGACCATCGACGCGGACGGCCACACGATCGAACGGCTCGCGCGCGAAGTGGTCGAAGGCCGCTTGGACCTCTATTGGGGCGACCGCGAACCCGCGCGCGGGGACGCGGACCCGCTGCTGGCCGAGCGCCGCGCGGCGGCGTTGGCGTTGGCGCAGGACGACGTGGGGCCCGCCGAGATCGCTGAGGCCCTGGAGGCACTGTTGCTCGCTGGCGCGGACGCACGCGATTTCGACCGGGATCCCCTCGCCGAGTCCTGCGTGAAACACCTCGTCGGGCGGCTGGTTCTGGCGCTCGATCCGGTGCTCGACGTCCTGCGGCGGGCGGTGTCCGGCTTGGCGAAGGCGAAGGCGGCGAAGGCCCTGGCCGAGGGTGCGATGCAGTTGGCGGCCGCGCTCACGCCCCCACCCTCTCGGGCGGAAGAACTGATCGTCTTGGTCGAACCGCTTGCCACGCGGAGTGTCCTCGAGCGTTTGCGCAAGGCTTGGACCAAGGGCGATTTTGGCAAGGCCGAAACCAACGCATTCGGACCCGAGGGCATGGCCGCGCTCGCCGCCCACTCCACCGCCTTGGCCGACATGCTCAAACACATCGCGCGCCTCGCGCCTGCGAGGTTGGCCTCGGCGCGTCTCCTGCTGCAACCGATGCTCGAGGAAGCGCGCGCCCTGCAGCGGCGCCGCGGCATCCTGGCCTACGGAGACCTGCTCGGCGGCGCGCGGGATCTGATGCACCACGACGCGTCGGTCGCGCGCAAGGTCCGCGCGTCGATCCGCCAGCTCTTCGTCGACGAGTTCCAGGACACGGACAGCGTGCAATGCGACCTCGTGCGCAGCATCGCGTTGGAGGGACCGCTCGCGTCGCGGCCGGGACTCTTCGTCGTCGGCGACCCCAAACAGTCGATTTACGGCTGGCGCCAGGCGGATCTGGCCTCGTACGAGGAATTCCGCGGTTGGGTGGAGGCGCAGGGCGGCGAAGTGCTCCCGCTCGTCGTCAATCGCCGTTCGCGGGCCGTCGTGCTCGACGAGGTCGCGCGCACCGTGGGACCGATCATGCACCGCGTGCAAGGCCTTTCGCCCGAGTTCCAACCGCTGCTGCGCCCGCCCGACGGCATCCCGCCGGAACCCGTGACCCCGAAGGGTGCCGAAGCCATCGAGTTCTGGGACTCGCGCCCGCTTGAGGGCGGTGTTCCGTCGACGATCGGCAACCGACCGGAGTTCACGCGCACCGAAGCGCAGGCGGTGGCCGCGGACGTGTTGCGGCTCGTCGCCGAATCCGGCGGCAAACTCCCGTTCTCGAGCTTCGCGATCCTGCTGCGCTCCACGAGCAGCCTCGAGATCTATCTGGAAGCGCTGAAACGCTCAGGAATTCCCTTCGCCGTGGAGCGCGACCGCGGCTACTACCGCCGCCGCGAGGTCATCGACGCGACGTCGCTCGTGCGCGCGGTGCTCGACCCCGAGGACCACCTCTCTCTCGCCGCGTGGATGCGTTCGCCGTCGGTCGGTGTGCCGGACCGCGCCCTCTTGGCCCTCTGGCGCGCCGGTTTCCCGGGCGCCGTGGGAGCGCTGCAGGACGGATTCGCAAGGGCAGACGCGGGGGCGAGGGACAACGCGCCGTCCAGCGACGTCGTGCGCGCCGTCGCTGCTGCGCAGAAGCTGTTGGCCCGGGACCCGGGCGCCAGCGCGGTGCTCCCCCGTTGGCCCGACTTGGTCGTGGACGCCGCGTCCGCCATCGGCGAGTTGCGCCGGGCCGCCGCAGAGCTCCCTTCGGACCGCTTCGTCGAGCGACTGCGCACACGCACGTTGCTCGAGGTGACCGAAGGTTCGCGCTTCCTGGGCGCGTTCCGCGCGGCGAACCTGGGGCGGTTCTTCCGCGAACTGGCGGCGGCGCTCGAGGCGGGCGGTGGCGACGTGCACGAGACCCTGCGCATGTTGCGCGCGGGGCAAGAGGGACGCCGCGAGGGCGAGGAGGGCCGCCCCCTGGAGATCGAACGCGACGCCGTGCGCGTGATGACGATCCACAAGTCCAAGGGCCTCGAGTTCGAGTGTGTGTATGTGCTCAGCCTCGACAAGGCCTCCCGCGGTCGCGGATCGGACCGCAACCGCACCGAGTTCGTGCACAGGCGCTTGGCAGAAGCGTACGTGTTGCTCGGCGCGCCGACGCTCGACTACGACGAGGTGGAATCCCACAAGAAGGCCGTGGAGCAGCACGAAACCGCGCGCCTCTTCTACGTCGCCACGACACGCGCCAAGTCGCGCCTCGTGCTCTCCGCCGCCTGGGGTCAACTGCCCGCGGGCGAGCACATGGCCAAACTCGTCGCCGGTCGGGCACGGGTGCTCGAAGCCATGGGTGAGCCAGCGCCGCTGCGAATCGATGCCCACGGCGCGGCATGGCGCTGGGTCGCAGCGGCTGGGCCCGCGCCGTCGGCGTTGCCCGCGGAATCGCACGCCGAGCCCGAGCCCGCGGGTGCCGCCCGGCGCCACTTCCTCGACCTCGTGGACCTGCGCGAGGTCGCCCACGCGCGCGAGGCCCGCGCGCGTACCGCGCCGATTTCAGGAAGGGCGCAGGATTCCGGCGATGTCGCGGTGCAACCGGCAGCCCCGGCGCGACGGGGCGCCAGCGGACTCGAACGCCGCGCCGCCCGGATCGTCGGCGACGCGCTGCACCGCGCGCTCGAGCGTTTCGATCTGACGGCCGCTGCGACGGACCTTCCGCGGGCCCTCGCGCGCGAGCGCCAAGCACTCGCAGCCGCCATCGAGGCCCAATCCGCGGGGCCCTCCGCCCCGGCCCTCGCGCGCTTCGACGAACTGGCCGAGGGCCTGCTGCACGGACCGCTCGCGGCCCATCTAGCGCGCGTCGCGCCGCACGTGCTCGCGCGGGAACTGCCGCTGCTCCAGGCGGCCGAAGCTCCCGAAGACAACACCGACCGACCGATCGACGCGTGGGTCGGCACCGTGGACCTCGTCTACCGCGACCCGGACACCGGCCAGATCGTCGTCGTGGACCACAAGAGCGACCGCTTCGCCGACCGCGCGGACCGCGCCGCGCGCATCCAACACTACGGCCTGCAGGTGCACCACTACCGCGCCGCGCTCGCATCCGCGCTGCCCGAAGACGCGGACCTGGTGTGCGAACTGTGGCTCCTGGAATCGCGCGAGGTCGTGCGCCTGTTCGATCCGACCTGACCGCGGTCAGAGCTGCACGGTGAGGGCTGTGATCTCGCCCTCGAGCAACGTCACGGTCGAACGCCAGACGAACTCGCCCCCGCCACTCTTTCGCAACTCGAGCTCGTAGACGCCCGGATCCATCTCGTGGGAGTAGTACACACCGGGTGCTTTCAGAGGCACGCCCTGGGTGGCGCCGCCGCCTTCCAAAAACTGCCAAACGCGTCGATCCCACTTCCACTCCGCATCCCCTTGGTCCGCACGCCGTGTGAAGACTTGGAGGACCGCGAAGCTTTCCGCCTCCGCGAGCACATGCCGGCGCCAGCGCGCGGCAAGCGGCACGACCGCGCGGAACTCGACGACACGATCGGCGTAGAGTTCGAGCTGGCGAGGAGCGATGCCCTCGTCGCGCAAGACACTCGGCGGTTCTCGGTAGACCCGGGACACTCCGAGGATCACAGGGCCCGGAGGCAAGCCGTCCACGATCCCATCCGGCCCGATCTTCGCGGAGTCGACAAAACGACGGAACCCGGCCAGCGCCAGGCTCTCGATGCGCAGGCCGAAGTCACGCACGGGTGTGCCGCTGGACCCGCTGAGCTCCACCTTCAGCCGGCCGGTCAGTCCCTCTTGACCGAGCACGAGCGTCACACTGTCGTCCACCTTCGAAGGTTCGAAATGAACCTCCCGTCGCCGCGCCACGGAGCTGCCGTTCTTGCCGACCGCCACGATCTCGCCCACACAGGACTCGAAGAAGAGCAGCCGCGCGAGGCCGGTTTCGTCGGTGCCGTCGGAGTAGCTGCGGAGCCCGCCATCGGCACCCTCCACCGGTTCGGACCGATGCGCACGCACGCTGGCCCAGGGCGCGGGGTTGCCCTCGCCATCCAACACCTGCACGACCAGGGTGCCGCCGCGGTAGATCAGCTCCGCGGGTTGTGGCCTTCGCAAGTCGATCGACTGTGGATTGGGTTGGAACCGCGAGTCGCCCACGAGGTAGAGCTCCACACCGCCGGTCGACACGGCGCCACTCGATAACTCGAGGGTGAGGAGCCCCCCGTCGTCGCTTGAGCCGCGGGCCAGGATCTCTGGCGGCTGTGGATCCACCGACGCAGGAACGTGCGCGATATCCCAGGTCCCGCCCGGTGCCAGAGCGACAAACTGCGCGCTCGGCAAAGGACTCCCATCGAGCAGCCTGAGTCGCGCTTGCCACCGCAAGCGATCGGGCGCGGCGGCAGCAACCGCGGCGTCCTCCTCCTCTGCAGGCGCGCTTGCAGCAACGTCGACCACGTCCCGCGCGGTTGCCGGGTCACCTTGAGGCATGTCCGGGCTCGACAGCGCCACGATGGGCACATGCACCGGTTCCGCCTCGGCCTCCGGCGGCGTACTCCTCGGGGCGTCGGCTCGCGGCGCGGGCTTCTTGCTCGCGAACCAGATTCCCATGAAGAGAACCAGCGCGAGCGCCCCAACCCACACGAGTTTGAAGTGGTTCATAGCTGCACGGAGAGGGGCGTGATCTCGCCCTCGAGCAAGGTCACCGACGATCGCCAAAGGACCTCGCCGCCCGCCAATCGCCGCAGCTCGATGTCGTAGACACCCGGTTCCATCTCGTGCGAGTAGTGCACACCCGGCGCCGAGATGTAGAGGCTGGTCGTCGCGCCGTCCGTCGGATCGAACTGCCAGACGTTCCGCTCGTGCTTCCACTTCTCTTCGCCCCGGTCCGCGCGCCGCGCATGGACTTCGAGCGCGGCGAAGGACTCCTCGTCCGCATCGATGTCGAGGCGCCAGCGCGCGGCGAGCGGCACGACCGCGCGGAACTCCGCGATGCGATCGGCGTGCAGCTCCACGCTGCCCGGCGCGATGCGGTCGTGGAGCAGTAGGCTCGGCGGCTCGCGGTAGACCCGGGAGACTTCGATGCCCAGCGCGCCCAGCGGAAGGCCATCGATGAGCCCCTCAGGGCCGATGCTCCTCGAGTCCACGTAGCGGTGGTAGCTCGGAAGGGCACCACTCGTGAGGCGCAGGGCGAAGTCGCGCACGGGCGTGCTCCCCGGACTCGTCAGCACGACCCGCAGACGCCCGGTCATCCCCTCCTGGCCGAGCACAAGGGTCACGCCGTCGTCGACCCTCGACGGTTCGAACTGCACCTCGCGCAGGCGCGCCACGCCGCTGCCGTTGTTGCCGACGACCGCGATCTCCCCCACGCCCGGCTCGAAGAAGATCAGATTCGCCCGCCCCGATTCGTCGGTGACGGCGGTATACGAGGGCGGCCCGGCGGGGCCCTCCGCAAACGCATCGGACCACCGCGCGACGACGCGGGCCCCCTTTGCGGGTGTGCCGTCCGGATCCAGCACGTCGACGTCGAGGGAGCCCGCCCGGTAGACGATCTCCACGGGCTGCGTGTCGCCGAAGTCGATGCGCTGGGGATTGGGTGCGATGCGCGGGTGGCTCACCTCGTGGAGATCCGCGGCGCCCAGCGCAACCGCAGTGCTCGGGAACTCGATCTCGAGCAGGCCGTCGCCGTCCGTCCAACCGCGCGCGAGGATCTCCGGCGGTTGGGGTTCCCTCGACCGCATGGTCCACGCGAGCGAGGCCTGCGCCCCCGGAACGAGTGCCACGAACTGGGCCCGCGGCGCCGGACTGCCGTCGAGAAGCCGCAAACGCGCTTGCCAACGCCAAAGCTCGGGTGCAATGGGTTCGACAGCCGCAGCTTCCACCGCATGGGTCTCGGTCTGTGCGCCAGGTTGGACCACGTCTCGCGCGGCCGAGTTGTCTCCTTCTGACGCGCGCGGGTCCACGAACTGGCGCCTCCGTTCCGCCTCCACAGCTTGTTCCGGGGGCGTGAGGCCCACTGGTTCTACGGGCGGCGCGGAATCCGTCCCCACCAACCAAATGGCGACCGCCAGCGCGCAGAGGCCTGCGCACACCACCACGAACTTCGTCCTCCCCATCCCCGAAATCTAACCGCAGATTCCACGTCCGCGCGAGGGGCCGCGTGCGGAGGAATGCACCCGCGACGGCCCCGGGCTGGATGGACCGGGCTTTCAGCCCTTGCACCGAGCTATGCCTGACCTGGGGCGTTGCCCCAGGCTACGATGGAGCCGCGCCGTTGGCGCTTCGGAGGGCTGATCGCGCTCGCGCCGCGTTGCGCGCCGAACTGCGCGCCGAACTGCGCGCCGAACTGCGCGCCGAACTGCGCGCGTGAAGGTGCGCGTGAACGTGCGCGTGAACGTGCGCGTGGAGGTGCGCGTGGAGGTGCGCGTGGACGTGTGCGCCGACTGCACGTGCGCGGGGTTCCGAAAGGGGCAACGCCCCGGACGATCGTAGCCTGGGGCAACGCCCCAGGTCAGCGCAGAATCGGGCTCCGGGCTGAAGGCCCGGCCCATGGCCCGCTCTCGACGACCCGCGCGCATCGACCCGCGGCGTCCGCGCCAGGACGCCTCGTCGCACCGAACTCTGCAACCGTCGCAACCGCGTCCTTCTCGACCGGACCGGGTGCGGCAGAACGTCAGAGCCAGCCCATGCGCCGGAATAGCCAGACCTGCAGGGCGGCCAGGGCGAGGAGTGTCACGCAGACCGCTGTGAAGCCCCACGGCGAGCCCGACAAGGGCACACCGCCCACGTTGATTCCGAGCAGGCCCGTCAGGAAGCCCAGCGGCAGCGCGATGGTCGCCACCAGGGTCAATAGGTACACCGTGCGGCCCACGCGGGCCTCCGTGCGCGCGCGCATCTCGTCCTGGGTGACGGCGGCGCGGTCGCGCAGTTCCTCGAGCGCCTCGGCCACACGTGTGCACTGTTCCATCACGGCGCGCAGTTCGGCGCGGTGGCGCGAATCCAGTAACGACGTGCTGCTGTGCACGAGCGCCGCCAACGCGTCGCGCTGCGGCACGATGTAGCGCCGGTACGAGATCGCCTGCCGCCGGATCGTCGCCAGTTCGGAGCGCCGGCGCTCGTCGTCCCTGTCGTGGGCGAGCATTTCCTCTTCGATGTCGTCGAGCCGCTCTTCCAGGTTGTGGATGGTGGGCCCAAGGTGCGCGACCAAACCCTGCGCCACCGCGACCAGGAACGCACCTGCGCTCTTCGGCGCTTCGCCTGTTTGCGCCTTTGCGCGCAGACCCGCGATCGTGCGGAAGCGGAACTGGCGCAGCGTCACGATGTGCGTGACATCGAGCCACATGCGGATCGCGATCAACTCGTCCGGTTCGGCACCGGGGTTTGCGTTGATGCCGCGCAGAATCACGAGGAGCCCGCTCGCAAACTCTTCGGCGCGCGGGCGTGTCTCTTCGGCGAGCAGGGACTCGACGGCCACGGGATCGATGCCCGATTCGCCGCGCAGCCAGGCTTGGGCGCGTTCCTTCGTGCGGTCGAGGTGCACCCAGAGCGGCGGCGCCGCATCGGGAAAGCGGATCGCGTCGAAACCGCGGCGGCCGGCTTCGAAGTCCTCCGCGGAGCCCGGCAGGCGGGTGACGAAAACGAGGCCGCCGGCCTCGTCGAAGGGCACAAGGGGCTCGATTTCCATGGCGCCTACCGTAGCCAGCCCACCCGCGGATCGGCGCGCGGCGGCCCCCGATTTGCCGCGGCCAGGAACAGGCGCCGTCAGTTGGGGCGGCGGCGCGCAAACGCGAAGCTGGGGCGGCCGTCGCGCTTTCGGTACTTGCGCTCGAAGTTCGTGCCGACGAGCTCGCCGGGACCCGCGCTGGCGGGCGGCACGTAGGACGAGTCCACCATCGGATGGGCGAGGAGAACCTCGGCGATGTGGGCCGCGTACCCGGGATGGTCCGTCACGATGCGCAACTCGCCGCCGGGAACGAGGATGCGCTCCAACTGCGCCACGAACGCGACCTGGAGGAGCCGCCGCTTGTGGTGGCGCGTTTTCGGCCACGGATCGGGAAAGTAGACGTGCACCGCTTGGAACGCAGCCGACGGCAGGAGCTCGCGCACGAACGGCCCCGCGTCGCCCCAGTACGTGCGCACGTTCGACAGCCCCCGACGCCGCATGCGATCCGCGGCGTAGTCGTGCACCTTGCGGTCGTACTCGAGTCCCAAGAAGTCCGTGTGGGGCCGCAGGGCGGCTTCCTGGACCAAGAACGTGCCCTTGCCCATGCCGATTTCGAGCTCGATCGGGCGCTCGCCGGGGGCCCGGCCGAAGGCCTGGGCGAGGTCCAACGGCGGTTCGGTGGTGGCGCGCTGGACCAACTCGGGCTCCAGCACTACACCCTGGATGATGGGATTCTTGGGAAACAACATGGCGGCGCAGCGGGGGGCCCGGAGACGGGCCGAAGGGGCGGGCGGAGCCTGGCCCCGCCCGGGGGCCAGAGGGTAGCTTTCCGCGCCATGGCGGGCTATCGCGGCAGGCGCAGTGCAGGTGTGGGCGAGATCGGTTCGCCCCCCGGGCACCTGGTCACCGCCGAACGGGGGCCGCCCCTGCTCGTCAAGATGGCGTTGTTCGATCCGGCTCGCCTCGAGCTGGAGAGCGAAATCTCCTTGGACCGCGTGCGGGAGCTGTACGAGTCCCCGGATCGCCCGCGCACCGCGTGGCTCGACCTACGCGGCCAGGCCTCGGCGGACGAACTGCTGCAACTCGCCGCGATCTTCGGCATCCCGCGCCTCGCGCTCGAGGACGTGATCCACGGGGTGCAGCGCCCCAAACACGAGATCTTCGAGGAGGGCCGCTTCACGGTGCTGCGCTACGCGCGCGACATCGACTCCATGGAGCTGGAGATGCTCGCCGTCTTCACGGGCCAGGACTTCCTGGTGACGTTCAGTCGCCAGCACCAGAGCCCCATGGATCTGCTGCTCGAGCGGCTCCTCAACCCCGCCGGTCCGCTGCGCAGCGCGAGTGTCGACTACGTGCTGTACCGCATCGTCGACGTGTCCGTGGACTCGCTGTTCCTGCCGCTCGAGAACATGTCGGTGCGCCTGCTCGAGATCGAGGACGAGTGCGAAGAGCACCCCAGCCCCCGTCCATTGCACGAGGTGCACATGCTGCGCCGGGACCTGCGCCAGTTCATCCGCGCGATCGTGCCCGTGCGCGATGCGGTCGCACTGCTGCCGCGCGACAAGCGCTTCTTCAAGAAACAGACCGTCCCGTACCTGCGCGACGTGCGCGACCACGCGGTGCAGCTCGTCGAGCTCTCCCAGCAGTCCCGCGACACGGCGAACGACGTGCGCGACTTGATCCTGTCGGGACTCAACCTGCGGCTGAACCAGGCGATGCGCCTTCTGACTGCCGTTTCCACGATCTTCATTCCGCTGTCGTTCATCGCCGGTGTGTACGGCATGAACTTCGACAACATGCCCGAGCTCCATCACGCGTGGGGTTACCCCATCGTGTTGGGAGCCATGGCGGTTGTCGGACTTTCCCTGGGCGGGTGGTTCCTGCGCCAAGGCTGGGTGGCCCGCACACGCGAACCGGACGAATCATGAAAGAGCCCCAATGGCTCGCAGCCGTGGCCCTGTTGCCGGTTGGCCTCTTGCTCACGGCGTGCAAGGCGAACGAAGCGGCGCCCCCGGCGGCGCCGCCCCCCCATGTCGCCGCGCGTTTCCAGGCCGAGTTGGGAGCGCTCGACGCCCTGCAGTTCCTCGTCGGGACCTGGCGTCGCGAGGACGGCGAGCTGTGGCACCAGGAGGTGTGGAGCGAACCCCGCGGGGGTCGGATGGTGGGCCATGCGCACCTCGTGCGCGGCGCGCGCTCGGTGTTCACCGAGGCGCTCGCCATCCGTTCGATGGGCGGAGTCGTCGTGTACGTGGCGACGCCCGAGGACGAGCCGACCACCCTGTTCCCGGCCGCAGAATTGCGCTCCGGCTACGCGCGTTTCGAGGCTCCGGAACACGACTTTCCGCAAGTCATCGAGTACCGGCTGACCGAGGACGGCGCCCTCGTGGTTCGCCTCGCCGGTGACGATGGGCCCGCCGAGCCCGAAACACAACACGGGCACGGCGACCACGACCACGCGCCGACCCGGCGCGAAGTCGAGATGCGCTTCGAGCGGGCTCCCCAACGACCCTGACCGCGGTCGTCGCCCCTGGGCGGTAAGCGCCCGGTCCGAGCGGGCGAAACGGATTGTCAGTCGCGGGCGGTCCAGCTAAGTTCGGGCATGCTTCGCCGCCGCCTTGCCGCCCGCCGAATCCGCCCTGCTACCGCGTTCGCCCTGGGACTCGGTCTGCTCGCCGGCTGCGATCAGAAGCCCGCGCCGACGATCGAACTCGCGGAGCGGTTCGACCCGGCCCAACTGCAGCCCATCCAGGAGGGCGCGCAGCCGCTCGCGGAGATGCGGCGCATCGACGGTGTGCCGTGGCTCCACATTCCCGTGCCGAGCGAACGCCTGCGTCCCACGCCGTGGCCCGGGGTTTTCCAGGCCTCGCTGCCCGGATTGCACGCACGGCGCAAGTTCGACCACGATCTGCGGGGACCAAGCGTGTCCGAAGGCGAACGGCAGTGGGAGTTCCGCGAAGTGCGCGCCGACGCCCTGGTCGGATTCGAGCTCGACCCGGAGATCCTCGGGAGCCGCGTGTTCACGTTCGTCGGCGACGAACTGATGCTCGTCGTGCCAGAGGGCGAGCCGATGCCCGGCGATCTACTCGTGCGGGTACCCATTTCCCTCGGGAAGCGCGCGGACGGGCGCTGGCGCGTGGCGCTCGGCCAACTCGTCGGCGATGGGCTGGCGATCTGGCCGGGGGAACGCTGGGAACTGGACCTCGAATCGGGCGGGAAGCGCCGTCTGTTCACGACCTTCGCGGCTGAGGGCCTGCCGCTCGGCGACGACGAGACGCGCCAATCGCTGCACTGGGCGGTGAGCTTTGACGGCGAGTCCCTGGGTGAGGGCGAGGTGGTGCCGTCGAGCGACGACTACGAGTTCTCGACCATCGCGCTCGACGTGCCGCCGCGCGCCGGACGACTGCGTTTCGAGGTCCGTGGCGAGGATGCGCGCAGCGCGTTCCTCATGCCGCGCATCGTGCCGGCGACGGCAGACCGCGCCTCGGAGCGCCCAGACGTTGCCATCTTCCTGGCGGACACCTTTCGCGCGGATCTGCTCGGGTTCGAAACGGGACTGGGCTCCCTCACGCCAAACCTCGATCGCTTCGCCGAGGATGCCGCCCACTTCGAGCGGACCTGGTCCTCGAGTACGTGGACGCTGCCGGCTCACAGCAGCCTCTTCACGGGTCTGCAACCGACACAGCACGGGGCCTACGAAGTGACCAGTCGGCTCTCGGACGACGCGTTCACCCTCGCGGAACGCCTGCGCGGGCTGGGCTACCGCACATTGGCCATGACGGATGGCGCGTTCGTCTCGCGGGCCTTCGGCATCGATCAGGGCTTCGAGATCTTCTTGGAAGTGGACACGCGGGGTGAGCTCGACCTCGGATACGACCGTTTGTCGCGGCTGCTTCCGACCGACGACCCCCGGCCGGTGTTCCTCTTCTTCCACACGTACCGCACCCACGTGCCGTACTTCGTGGACCCGGAAACCGAAGCGCGCCTCGGCGAAGTCCTGGGCATCGGCCCGACGTGGACCGAACTCGGCAGAAAGTTCACCGAGCAGGCCGAGTCCCAGGGGGTACCCCTGACTTCGCTGCTGTTCACGCCGCGCGATTTCGACCACGCGCTCGCCCTGTACCGGGGCGGCGCGGCGGACTTGGACCGCGGCTTCGCGCGCTGGCTGGACGTCCTCGCCGCCGATGGCCGGGACGACGGCCTCGTGGTGTTCACCAGCGACCACGGCGAGGCCTTCGGCGAGCACGACGGCTACCAAGGGCACAGCGGCGACCTCTGGGAAGAGCAGACGCGCGTGCCGCTCCTGATCCGGGGACCGGGCGTGGTTCCGGGTCGCTACCAGCACCCGGCCAGTCTCGTCGACGTGCCTCGCACGATTTTTGCGCTGCTCGACCTTTCGCCGGCACCGGTTTGGGGAGGCCATGCGCTCCTGGGCGCGGGGGCTAGCTCGGACCCGATGGACCGCACCGTCGAGATGTTCGCAACCCCCAGTTCGATCGCGCTGGTCGAGAAGGGGCTGAAACTGCGTGCGGCGGGCGAGGACCTCGAACTCACGTCCGTGTACCACCTCGCGACGGATCCCGGGGAACGGAACGACAGCCGAGCCCTGCACGGGGCCTGGGCCGAGCAGCGGCTAGCGGCACTGCGCGAGGGCGAGTCCCGCTGGCGCGTGCGGATCCTGCAGGGCGGCGAGGCCCGCATGTGGCCCGAGTTGGCACGCCACCTGGACGCCTTGGGTTACACGGGCGAGTGATTCCGGGCGCCGCGCTCAGCTCCCGGATCCCGACCGCGCCTTGAATCCGGCGGCGGCGGCACGATAGTCAGGGCCATGGCCCCCTCGCCCTTCGTCGCACCCGCCTGCCCCGCATCCCGGATCCGTGTGGCCGTCGACCGCCCTCCGCGGCCGAAGGGAAACCACGTGGTGTATTGGTGCATCGCCCAGCGCCGCACGCGTTTCCACTTTGGATTGCAGCGAGCAGTCGAGTTGGCGGAGGAGTTCGGGCGGCCGCTCGTCGTCTTCGAGCCCCTGCGTGTTGCCTACCCGTGGGCGAGCGACCGTCTGCACACGTTCGTGCTCGAGGGCATGGCGCAGAACGCGCGGGACGTGGAGGGTTCGGGCGCGCTCTACCTGCCGTACGTCGAGCCCGAGCCGGGCGCAGGCAAGGGGCTGCTCGCGGCCCTCGCCAAGGACGCGGTGGCGGTGGTCACGGACGAGTTCCCGGGCTTTTTCCTACCGCACATGGTCGACGCGGCCGCGGCGCAGTTGGGCGAGCTGGGCACACGCCTCGAAGTCGTCGACTCGAACGGCCTCTTGCCACTTTCGGACGGGCCCACCGCCTTCGCCAGCGCCTACGCATTCCGGCGGCACTTGCAGAAGAACCTCGCGCCGCACCTCGTCGCGTTGCCGGAGGCGCAGCCGCTCCTCGAGCGGAGTTTTCCCGCGCATCCGGGGCTGCCCGCGGCCCTGGCGAAGCGCATTCCCGCGCCGTCGCTCGAGCTGCTCGACGCGTCGCCCGCGGCGCTCGCGGCCCTCCCCATCGACCACAGCGTTGCGGCTAGCCCCGTGAGCCGGGGCGGCCGTCTGGCGGCGGAAGCGCGGCTCGTCGACTTCGTGAAGCGCCGCCTGGATCGGTACCACACCGAACGCAGCGAACCCAGTTCGGACGCGAGTTCGGGGCTCTCGCCCTACCTGCATTTCGGGCACCTCTCCGCACACCAGATCTTCGCTGCCGTCGCGGCGCGCGAGACATGGACACCCGCGCGGCTGTCGTCCAAAAAGGACGGCAAACGCGCGGGCTGGTGGGGCATGGGAGAGGCGGCCGAGGGTTTCCTCGACGAGCTGGTCACCTGGCGCGAGCTTGGGTACCAGTGTGCCGCGGCCGCGCCGGAAACGTTCGAGACGTACGCGTTCCAACCGAACTTCGCAAAAACGACGCTGGACGAACACCGCGAAGATCCGCGCGAGCACCTCTACGACCTGGAAACGCTGCGCGCCGCGCGCACCCACGATCCCCTGTGGAACGCGGCGCAGCGCCAGTTGGTGCAGGAGGGCCACATGCACAACTACCTGCGCATGTTGTGGGGCAAGAAGGTGCTGGAGTGGTCCGCGTCGCCGGAGGAGGCATTCGCGAACCTCGTCGAGCTCAACAATCGCTACGCGCTCGACGGTCGCAACCCCAACTCGTACAGCGGCATCGGTTGGGTGCTGGGCCGCTTCGACCGCCCGTGGGGCCCCAAACGCCCGATCTTCGGCACCGTGCGCTACATGAGCAGCGACAACACCGCGCGGAAGTTCGACGTGAAACCGTACCTGGCGAAGTACGGGCCGGCGCAGGGTTTGTTCCGCTGACGGCGCGCACCCGGCCCGCAGCGTGCCCGTCGCGCGCGGACGCGGGCCGGGTGCGCGGGCCTCCTGGCCCGCCTTGTTCCGGACCCCGCGGTGCGGTCTGTAGGGGCGCGGTGATCGTCGCGCCCAGGCGATGCGTGGCGCCCGGTTCGAGTTCGACCCGCGCGGGGCCCACGTTCGCGGTTTCGACACACAGGAACCGACGCCAGTGTTCGCCCAGATCGGCCAGTTGCGCGGCTCGACTTGGGCCGGGGTTCCACAGCACGGTGGAACGGGCTCCGCTCGGCAACACCACCAAATCGCGCCCAAGCACCGGATCCACGACGCGGACCGGTCCGGGCAGGTTCTGGTAGATGCGGTCCACCTCGCCCCGGATCGAAAGGTGCCCCTCCCCCTCGCGGTCCGGTGCGAAGTCCCGAACCTTGTCCAGATACGGCGCGCGTTCGAACCCGTGCACACGCACCTGCTCCACGTCGCCCACTCCCAAGTAGGTGTGGAGTGCGCACTCGAAGGTCCACGGCGAGACGTCGCGGTTTTCGATCTCGAGCTCGAGGACCAGACTCTCCCCCACCGACACACAAAGCTCGAGCCGAAACGCATGCGGCCAAAGCGCGCGTGTGCGCGGGTTGTCGACCAGCTCGAACCGCGCGCGGTCGTCGCCCTCCTCCAGCACCCGCCACATCGCCGTGCGGGCAAACCCGTGGGCGCCGCGGCCTGCAGCGTCGTCGCCGAACCAGGGGACGATCACCGGCACTCCCCCGCGGATCGACTTGCCGGCTGCGAACTGGGCCAATGGGCTAAGGAACAGGAGTTCCTCGCCTCGGGGCGCTGCACGCACGAGATGCGCACCCTGGTGCACCACCTCGAAACCTGGGGCCACCGTGCGCAGCGGGTCGTCCAACGTCGGATCAGCCGATGAGTTGGTCGTCGAGCGACGTCTGGATGAGCAGCAAGCACCCACCGCGCGTCGATTGCACGGGGTGCAGCGATCCCGCCTCGGCGCGCTGGAAGTCGCCGGTGCGCAGTTCGGTTTCCGTGCCCACGCTGAGGTCACCCGAAAGCACGAAACACTCTTCGGGGCCCCCGTGGCGGTGAGGCGGGTATGCAGTGCCGGGGGCCATGCGCACCAACATGGTGGCCTGGCGCAGCTCGGGCTGCACGGTCAGCGGCTGCACTTCGATGCCGGGGATCGACGTGGGTTCCCACGCGTCGGGGTCCGCGCGGTGCACGGCGAAACCACCCGTCTCGGCCGAGCGCGCGGCCCAGCGTTTCCACGGCTGCACGTCGCCCGCTGGCGCTGCACTCGCCCGGGACGCCGCGTCGTCCTCGATCCGCTCCTCGATGCGCGACCAAACGTCGCGCCCCGGAGCCACCGGCTCGAGTCCTTCGAGCACTTCGGCGAGGGCCCGGGCGAGGTGGTCCTGCACCGCCGCGCAGGCTTCGCAATCCGCCGCGTGGCTCTCGAATGCGCGCGCCTCCGCCCCGTCGAGGCCGAGCAATGCGTGCTCGAGCGCAGCGGCGCTGGCAGAGCACGTGGAGGAGCGGGGCGGTTTCATGTGGTGGATCCCCGGGGGGGCTCGAGGGCGGCGCGCATCTGCCGCAGGGCGGACCGGACGCGCCCCTTAAGCGTACCGAGAGGTTGCTTCAAGCGTTCGGCCGCTTCCACGTGGCTGCAGCCGTCGAAGAACACCGCCCGGATGGCCTCCCGCTGCTCGGGTGCCAGGGTGCCGACGGCGCGGGCCAGGCGCTCGCGGTCCTCGGCCTGGGAGCCGAGGTCCTGGGGCCCGGGTAGGTCCGAAGGGCCGGGGGCCACCGCCCGCAGCTCGGCGTCCTGCCGGCGGCGGCCCCGCCGGATGTGGTCGAGGGCGTGGCGCCGCGCGATCACAGCCATCCACGTCAACGCGGAGCCGCGGCTCGCATCGAAGCTCGACGCGGCGCGCCAAACCTTGGCATAGACCTCCACCAGCAGGTCCTCGGCGTCGGAGGGCGACAGCACGAGGCGCCGGAGCAACGCGTTCAGGATCGGCGACGTCGCGTCGAACAGGTGCCGGAACGCTTGCCGGTCCCCCGACGCGGAGGCCTCCAGCCAGAGGGCCAGGGTCCGGGGCTCCGGGCGCAAGCCCGGGCGGCGTTGGGGGGCGAAGTCGGGCACGGCGCGGGGTCTCGGGGGCGCTGGAGGTTCGGGCGGCACAGTGTGCCGGATTCGGAACGCAGGCGAATTCTGAGCGTCGAACACTAAGTCTGGACAGCGTGCAGGGGCCACGGACGCCCCCGAAGTCCAGCGCCGCCGCAGCGACAGCACCATGGGAACCGATTTGCCTCGCGGGCGGTTCCTCCGCGTCGGCGTTTCAGCCCCGTTGCAGCCAGCCCCGTTGCAGCTGGCCCGGTCACACCCGGGCCGTCACGCCCGGGCCGTCCGCCCGGTGAGCAGGCGCACGGCACCGGCGGCCGCCAGGATGGCACCGCCGATGATGAACCACATGGTTTTGTCCGTGAAGCGCCCGGTCAAACCCTCCGACACGGAGTCGGCGACCGAGTCGCTGGCATTCCAACCGAATGCCAAGAGGCACAAACCGGCCACGAGAAGTACGACGCCGAGGACTTTGGAGTTCATGGTGCGGGAGTAGGGACGGGGGAGCGGGACAGAGTCGCTGCATCGGAGTTCGGGCGCGAAGGCCCGTCCGGCGGAGCGACGTTCGGAGTGGGTGTTGGTGTTCGGCGGGGCGCGGGCGGCACCGCGTTGCCCCCACCTGTCGGGCTTCCGCCCTTTGCGGAGGCCGCCTGCAGCAGGATCGACGGCAGCACCTTGACCGCAAGCGCGGCGACGGCACCCAAGGAGGCGCGCGCGAGCCCGCGCCGCGGCGATGCCGCACGCCCCCCGCCGGACGTCAACGTGCGGACGCCCAGGAAGCCCACGCCGAGGGCGATGGCGAGGGCCGTGCGGCGATGGCGTGCGGTCAGACCGCGCACCTCCGCGGCGGCAGACGATCCGAGTCGTCCGCCGATTTCGCGCAACTGGACCCGTTCCGCTCGCGCAAGCGCGCGGAGCTCTTCGATTTCGCGGCTCATGGGGTGGTGACTCCTTCGACCGCCGAAGCGCCGAGGTTCTGCCCTTCGCGACGTGCATCGCGCAGGGTCGAGCGGTGGACTTGGCGTCGGTAGATCGCCGCCGCCGCGGCCAAGAACGCGCCGCAGCACACGGCCAGCAAGACATCGCCCCACCACGCGTTGGACGTGGCCTCCGCCATGCCAGCGCGCAGCCCGACGAGGACGAGCAACGTCGCGCACACCGCCAGCGTGGCGGCGGCGAGCGTCACCAAGCCGTGCAGGACGACACCAAGTGTGGTGTCGAAAGCGACGAGGCCTAGCGCGCGGCGCTCGTAGAGCCACATGCGCCGCAGGGCATCCCGGCCGCGACGCGCGTCGGCGGCCAGAGCGCCGTTCGACGACGATGCGCGCGGACCACGCCCCGTAGGAGCTCCGGTCGCGCCTGCGGCCGGGTCGGAAGGCGGGGGGTCGCGCGGGTCACGACCCTCCCGACCCGAGCCCACGGGCGCGCCAGGCGGCGATGCGCCCCTCGGCGGTCTGTCGGTGGGATCAGCCACGGCGACCGAGGAGCATCCCAAGCACGGCGCCAGCACCCGCCGCCCACAGCACGCTGCGCATCGGGTTCTCCGAGACGTAGTCCTCTAGCTGCGCGACGGCACCCTTGGCCTTCTCGCGCCCTTCGAACCACAGCTCCTGGCCCAACTCGCGGGTCGCCTCGAGGGACTCGCGGCCCCCTTCTTTGATCTTCTGTCCGCCTTCCTTGATCTTCTGCACACCATCGTGCACGGAGTGATGGCTTTCGGACGAGGCCGAGCTGCCGTGGCGGGATTCGGCCGTGCCAATGGAGCCGGCGCGAACGTCTTGCGTTTTGGATTGTTCGATGGTCATGGTGCTTTCCTGTAGGGCCGTCCCAACCACACGTCGAAGTACGTGTTGGCTCGACGGCGCATCCAGACTCAGCAAAGGCCATGCCGTGCTGTGCGTCGCGCTAGTACCCGTGGTTCGGCAAGGCGGTGCTGCAACGCGTCCCCCTGCGCTTGCGCCGCGCTGCGGTTCTTGCGCGGCGCGGCGGCCGCGGTGAGCCGCCCGCTGTCCGGTTCCAGGGAGCCACTGCCAAGAACGACCGCGTGCGCGCGCGCAGATTCTACAGGACGCCGTTGTGCCCACCGGCTTCATACCAGGGCCGCCGAGACATCGGCGGCGCGATGTGCGCGGGGTGCGCGGCGGAATGCACAGGAGCGGAGAAGGTCACGAGTACCTTCTCCGCTCCACCCTCAGAACGCCCATTCGGTGCAGAAGCTCCCAGCCAGGTTTCCTGCCCCGATCGACGAGCGCCCCTTACGTAGGAGGCCACTCAAGCGCGGCCACTCCGACGCGGTCACCGCGCGGACAGCGGGCGACCGAATCGCGGGCCAACCGAACGAGACGCCTAGCGCCGTTCGGTCGGCACGCCTGCGACCTCACTGCTCGGTCGGACGAGTCTTCGGCGCCGAAGCCGCGACGCTGCGCTTCCAGAACGGCTCGCAGCCGTAGTGCTTGCAGAGGCCGTCCAGCCACGTGGTGCTGCCCATGCGGTCGAGGTTGTCGCTGTCGTACTCGGGGGCCGTGGCGAAACGGGCCATTTCGACCTTGGCGGTCGCGCGCAGTTCGCCCTTCTCGTCGGCGTCGTCCGTCGGTGCGTAGGCGAAGTGCAGACTCGCCATCGGCACGGCGATGCGCTTGCCACCGGCCTCGTCGTTCGCTTGGACCACCGCAAAGGCGACGGTGTCGTGCTCCGGCGCCAGGACGAGGCCTTCGACTTCACCGGCCTTGCGACCGGCCGAGTCCATCAGGTCGACGTCATCGGCGAGCTTCGAAACACGCGCCCACTGGGTCTTGCCCATGGCAGGTTGGGTCGCGTTGGCTTCTGCGTTGCCGTTCTCCGTGCGGAAAGCCGCGCCGATGCGGCGGTCCAGGTCGGCGTCGAACTTGGTGTCGTCCTTGCACTCGGGAGCGGCCTTGACCTGCGCTTCGGTCAGCTCAGCGCGCAGGACCCACTCGTCCTTGTCTTCCGGGTCCACACGGACGTCGAAGGCGCTCCAGGGCAGGATCCGCTCGGTGGCGCCGATTCCCAGGAAACCGCCGACGTCGACGATTGCGTAGCGGAACTCGCCCGTGCGCGGGTCGACGATGACGTCGTTCAGGGAGCCGAGATCCTTGTCGGCGGAGTTCTTCGCGGTCAGGCCGAGCAGATCGCCCGACGGCACGAGCATCTGGGTGATCTTGGCGTCCTGCGCTGCACCCTGGGTGTGCGGCTGTGTGCGGGGCTGCGCGGGATCTTGTGCGATGGCTGCACCCGCGACCGCCGCAAGAGCAAAAAACAAAACGGGAGTTTGAACTTTCATGATGGTGGTTTTGGGGTTTCGCGGAAGCTGGAACGTGCGCGCCGCGGGGACCCCGGCATCGAGAACGACGGGACGCCGTGGTGCGCACCGGGAGCGATGCAAGTGCCGTGCCACCCATCCCAGGGCCACTGCGGAGGCCCAGTGCTGGCAAATTCTGCAACCGCCTGCACCCAGGGTGATAGCGCTGCGGCTCCGCCGGCGAATCTGGGTACGCCGTCGAACTCCAACTTGGTTCCGGATACCCTGCAATTGCCCGGAGGGCACTCAATGAAACGAAACGTCCACTCCCTTCACCTCCTGGTCGTCGACGATGACCCGGACTTCTGCGCCAGTTTGGTTAGCCTGCTGGGTAGCGAAGGCCATCGTGTCGACGATGCCTGCGACCTCGCCACGGCGCGGGCCGCGCTGTCGCGCACGACCTACGATGCCCTCTTCGTGGACCAGGACCTGCCGGACGGGGACGGCACCTCGCTGATCGACGACGACGCACGTCCCGAGAAGACCGAAGTGGTGATCATCACGGGCCACGCGTCCGTCCACCGCGCCGTGGCGGCGCTGCACCTGGGCGCGGCGGACTACTTGATCAAGCCCACCGACCCGGCCCTGCTCAAGGCGATCCTCACCCGGCTATCGCGGGTGCGGGGTCTGCAGCAAACCGTGTCCGACCTGCAAGACGATCTGCGCGCAAAAGGGCGTTTTGGACCACTTGTCGGGCGATCTTCGGCGATGCAACCGGTGTTCGATCTGATCCAGAAGGTCGCTGCCACCGATGCCAGCGTCTTGATCCAGGGCGAAAGTGGCACCGGAAAGGAACTCGTCGCCCAGGCACTGCACCAGATGAGCGCGCGCCGCTCCGGACCGATGGTTGCCGTCAACTGCGGCGCGATCTCGGAGACGTTGATCGAGAGCGAACTGTTCGGACACGAGAAGGGCAGTTTCACCGGCGCGGACCGCCAACACCGCGGTTTCTTCGAACGCGCGGACGGCGGTACGCTCTTCCTCGACGAAATCGGGGAGATGCCCCTGGCGCTACAGGTCAAGCTCCTGCGAGTGCTCGAAACCGGGTGCGTCGAGCGGATCGGCGGCAAGGCATCGATCCACACGGACGTGCGTGTGCTCGCGGCCACCAACCGCGACCCGGCCGAAGCCATGGCCGACGGACAACTGCGGGAAGACCTGTACTTCCGCCTCGCGGTCTTTCCGATGCGCCTGCCTCCCCTGCGCGAGCGCAAGGGCGACGTGGCCCTCTTGGCCCAGCACTTCCTCGATGGCCACAACGCCGCCAACGACACGGACAAGCGCTGGGAGCCCGGGGCGCTGGCTGCCCTCGAGGAGCGCCCTTGGCGCGGCAACGTGCGCGAACTGCGCAACGTCGTGCAGCGTGCGTACATCCTCGCCGAGGACACCCTGTCGGCGGAAGCCGTCGCCGCAAGGTCGGGCAGCGCGCCCGTGGAAAACGGCTCCGGGGGGAGTTTCACCGTGCAGGTGGGCACCTCGATCGCCCACGTCGAACGGCAACTCATCGAAGAGACGCTGAAACACGTGGACGGCAACAAGCTCGCCGCGGCCGAGATCCTGGGTTTCAGCCTAAAAACCCTCTACAACCGGCTGAACGTCTACGCGGGCGCGCCGGCGTGACGGCCTAGGCTCGACGCGCGCCGCAGAGGAGCAGACACAGGGGGAACAGGCACGGGTGGCCCGGCCGCGAACCGTTGTGCGGAACCGCCGACGGGCGCGGCGCGAGACCTGGAAGCCCAAAGCGGCGTCCGCCCCCGCCGGTTTCTACAAACGCCCCCGGGGCTCCGTACGGCGGCGTGCGCCACGGCCCGTGGAGCACCGCTTGTCCCTGGATTGTCCCAGGGGAAAGCTGCGGTTTCGGTGCGACGCTCGGTTCGCTCGGACGGCGAGGGAGCGAGGAGGCGTGCCGAGCCCGGGTCCCGTGCGCGGCGGGGTCGCGGGGCACATCCCTCCCCTCGGGGTCTGCACCAAAGGCACCAGGAGCGCCAACGACAACCCCAGATCGTGTTCCGCCACCCAACGGTGGCACGGGGTTCGCTGGTGGGTGGCGGGGCGCCTGGGACCATGCGGTTCCGGGGCCATCGCTTTTACCCATCTACAGGAGGCACATCATGTTGCGCTGGGCATTGATCTTTTTCGTGATCGCAATCATTGCGGGAGTTTTGGGCTTGGGAGGCTTGGCGGGAGCCGCGTCCGGTATCGCCACGATCCTCTTCTGGGTGTTCGTGATCCTCTTCGTGCTCTCCCTGCTTGGGAACCTCCTCGGTGGCAAGGGGCCCCGCGCCGTGTAGGCTGCGGCCCCGTAGGGGTTGGCCGCAGGAATTGACATGGCATTTGGGTCGCAGAACGAGGGTCCTCGACCGCCGAAGGCGGCGCAGGGACGTTCGTCGGCGGCCGACCAGCCGCCGGACTGCGAGCAGTTCCTGAGCTGCATCCACCAGTTCTTCGCGCACGACCTCTGCAACCCCCTGGGCACGATCGTCAACTACGCCGCTGTGCTCGAGGGCTCCACACACGGCGGCCCCCGCGACTTGGCGAGCCGAATCGGGCACAGCGCGCAGCGCGCCAGCCGCATGGCCCAGACCCTGGCGCGCGCTGCCGGGCTGGCCGTGCACCCGCCGGGTACGGAAGCCACCGATCTCGCCGAGCTCGCCGCGGAAGTGGCGCACAGCTTGTCGCTGACGTGCCAAATCGAACAACTGCCGCCCGGTCCCCACCCTCCCGCAACCGTCGACCCCGAACTCTTGCGCGCCGTTTGGACGGCGTACTTGGCGGCGGCACGGGGCCCCGACGAGGACAGCGACGACGAACTCCACCTGAGCGTGCGCGCGGACGAACTCGCGCAGCGCGTGGAGTTGGAACTCTGGTACCCGTCCCCCGTCGACGACCGAAGCCGCACATCGCTCTTGCCCGTCGAACCCGAGGACTTCCTGAGGTCGTGCCGCAGGCCGAGCCGCCTGGAGGACGCCTTTGCGCTGCGCCTCTCGGCCTGCATGGTGATCTGCCGCAGCGGGAGTTTGACCCTCTGGGGGACGCCGGGGAGCCGCTCGCGGATCAGCCTGGAGTTCCCCCGTGGATGGGGCGAAGCCAAGCTGGATGCACCCGGCCACACGGTGGGATCCTGCAAATGAAGGTGCTTGTCGTCGACGACTGCGCCGACGGCGCGGACAGCCTCTCGATGTTGCTGCTCAGCTTCGGGCACGAGGTCCGCACTGCCCTGTCGGGAATCGCCGGAATCGAAGAGTTCGCGCGATTCACTCCCCAACTGGTGATCTGCGACCTGCACATGCCCGACGTGCCCGGCGACGTGTTCGCCCAGCGGCTGCGGGGTTCGGCCGTCCAATCGCGCCCGATGCTGCTGTCCCTGAGCGGCGACCTATCACCCGCCGCGCAGAACAGGTCCCGCTCCGCCGGTTTCGACGCACACCTCGCGAAACCGATCGACCTGGACGCGCTGCTGGCGATGATGCTTGCGTTTCCATGCGCCACCTAGCCAGCGGCGGGCGCCGCAACGAAGCCGCGGAAAAACCGCACCACTTTGGTAGGATCCGCCTATCGGGGCTTGGGGCGAGGGCGCCTACCTGAGGCCCGTCCCAGGAACTGGCCCGCCCCAAGGGATCGGGCGCCACGCGCCGCGGGGTCAGCAAGATGCACGAAGTACACACGCGGATGCAGCGCGGCCTCGAACTGCGAGCCCACGAAGGCGCCGACCTCGGGGCCCTCGCCGCGGCGGCCGCGGAACTTTGGGCCGCGATCCACGCGCACCTCGCGCCATTGGTCGGTTCGATCGGCGCCTCCGCCATCTATCGCAGCAGCCTCGGCCTAGAGAGCGCCCAGTTCCCCAGCCTGGCGATGGCGCGATCGAGCGCCACACCGGCGGACGACTTCGTATCCCTGGGCAAGGCGTTGGCAACTGCGAGTCCAGCGGATGCGCTGCTCGCCCACGGTGCGCTCCTGACCCGGTTCTGCAGCCAGCTCGCGCGGTTGGTGGGCGCGGCGCTCGCCGAGCGGGTGTTGGCGCCGCTCGTGCCGCCTCTGGATGTGGGCGCAAGTGGCGTCGCGGCGGCGGTTGCGCCGCAGACGTAACAGGAGACCGGGAGCTGCTCCAGTTCGATGTAGCCTCTAGAACCATCGGCCGAATTAATCGTCGCCCGAGTGCACGAATTGCCAACCACTGGCATCCGTCGGACACGCTTCGGCGTGCACGCCGTCCGCGGGCCCCGTCCCGAAGGGCACTGTAGCGACCACGAGCCGCAACAGCCGGCAGTGCAGGGCGCTCTCCCCCCCTGGTCGCTCGGTTGCACTGGCCGCTCGATTGCACTGGCCGCTCGCCGACGTAAATTGCGCGCCCCATCGAGAGGTCGTGCCACGGCCGGCACCACGACGACGATCGCGAAACCACCCCATGGAGCGCCGAATCACCCCGGAGCGGCTCGAGTCCGACTTGCTCGAGCTGCGTGACCAGTTGCGGACCCTGCGCAGCCAGGTGACGGGACTGGACGCGCGCCGGTTGCTCGAGGCCAACGAGGCGATCGCCAATGCGTCCCAACGGGCCGAAACCATCGCCGAATCCGCGCTGGCCAGCCTGGCCGAACTCACGGAGAGCAGCCACCGGGACCCGCTCACCGAAACCCCCAGTCGAGTCGTGTTCTTCGACCGCGTGGAACGCGCGGTTGCGCTGGCGCGCCGCACCGGCATCCAGTTCGCCGTCCTGAGCCTGGACGTGGATCGGTTCGCGCGGATCAACGAAACCTACGGGCGCGGCGTAGGCGACAGTGTGCTGCGCTACGTCGCGAACACGCTCCGCGACGCGGTGCGCGACGCCGACACCGTGAGTCGGCTCGGCAACGACAACTTTGCCGTGCTGCTGCACGCGATGGCGAAACACGGCGCGGCGGGAGGGACCGCGCGACTCCTGCGACGCGTCCTGCAACAACCCTTCGTGGTGGACGGCCAAAGGTTGAGCCTGACGGTCAGCCTGGGGGTGGCGATGTACCCACACGACGGTTTGGACCCACACACACTCGTCGCCAAGGCAGCGTCGGCGATGGCCGAGCTGCGGTCCAAGTCCCGCTCCGCCAGCAAGCTTCGACCACCCCAGCCGAAGGTGGTTCGACCCGTCGGCGGGCGGACCCTGGCAGTGGGCACCATCCGCGTCCCCGCCGCGCCGTCGACCCCAATCCTCGATCCCTCCGATCTGCGCGAAGCGAACCAGCGGCTCGTTCTCGCGGCACTCGCGTCCCAGGAGGAAGGCAAGGCCGCGATGGACATGTACCGGCGCCAGGCCAAGACGATCGCCGTCGTCGCCCACGAGCTCCGCGTTCCGCTGCATCCTCTGCGCATGGCCGCCGCGCTCCTGCGCCGCGCCACGGGCGACGAGGCAATGTTGGACCGCATCAAGCAGATCATCGACCGCCAAGTGACGCACATGGCGCGCCTCGTCGACGATCTCTTGGACGGTTCGCGGGTCGATGTGGGCACCCTGCGCCTCGAAGTTTCACTGGTAGACCTCGTCGAGCTGCTGGACGGCGCGCTGGAGACGTGCCGGAGCCTGCTCCAGGAGCGCGGACAGAACGTGGTCCTGGATGTCTCGAGCGAACCCCTCTTGATTCGCGGCGACGCAATGCGGCTGAACCAAGTGGTCCTCAACCTGCTCGACAACAGCTCCAAATACAGCCACCAGGGCGGGTCGATCCGGGTCAGCCTGCACAAGGTGGAGGGTGATGCGCGGCTCGCCGTCTCGGACGACGGCATCGGCATCGAGCCCGACATCCTGCCGTCGATCTTCGATTTCTTCGTGCAGGACCCCAAAGCCTTCGCCCACGCGCGGGCCGGCCTCGGCATCGGCCTCGGCGTGGTGCGCGAACTGGTCCTGGCCCACGGCGGCCACGTGACCGCCACGAGCCAGGGACCCGGATCCGGCTCGGAGTTCGTGGTCACCCTGCCACTGGCCGAACACACACCCGAGCCCGGCGCAGGCGACGCCTAGACCTCACTTGCCGGCGGGCCCGCTGCCCCCGGGCACGTCGAAGCGCAGCGAGACGAAGTGGCTGCGCCATTCGAAGTCCGCCTCGCCGTCCGCGCGCACCATGTGCACGGTGGTCGCGAGCCATTGCCCCGCTTGCGGCCAAGGCAGTTTGGCGACGCCCGCATCGTCGGTGCGGGCGCGGTGCACGGGCGGCGCCTCGACATCCGCGGCGAGCAACTGCAACGTCACGAGCGCACCGGACCGCGGTTCGCCGTCCACGAGGAGCTGCAGGGCCAGGTGCGTCGTGTCGGGGGGCGCGGGAACCAGCGGGTTGGACTTCAGCACCAACTCCGCGGGCAGGCCGACGGGGGCGAGTGTGGGCTCGGGCAGCTCCATTGCACCCGCGCTCCCGCCGTCGGCCGACGCGACGAGCAGCGCCTTCGCTGCCCGCGCGTACCGTTCGCGACCCGGGCGCTCGCTTTCGCCGCGCGCGGTGCGTTCCGCGACGACGTGTTCGAGGCCCTCCTCCTGGAGGTAGGCCTCGAATCGAGCCGGCTCCAACTCCGAGCTCGAGAAGTTCGAGCGGTAGACGATCCACGCCGGCCCCTCCGGCATCGATTCCACGTGGCCGGCGGGCTGGGCTCCCGGCTCCCCCGCCACGTTCACCTTCGTTCGGTCCGCCTTCAGGACGTAGAACTCGGCGGCGTGCCGGGGGTTGCGCGCGTAGAACTCCACTTCCCGGTGGTGGCCGATGCAGAGGCTCACGTCGAGGCGCGCCCCCGAGCGGGGGAACAGCGTCGCGGGTTCGACCCAAAAGTTGTGGGCCAAGAGCGCCGCCGGCGCCGCGAGCAGAAGCAGCGCCGCGCCAGCGGATCGCAACCGCGCCCTCATTGGGGGGCCCCCGGGATCGGGGTCAAGAGGTACGGAAACCCGCCGTCGAAGTCCATGGCGGAGACCGCGGCCCCGTCGGTGTAGGCGAGCTGTCCGCTCGGCGCGACGGCCGCATCCAAGAGCACCCCCATCACCACACGAAGGGCCGCGTCGACCACGTCGTCCCCCGGCCGGCGGCCGTTCGGGAAACCGCCGTTGTCACCGGCGAGCACACCGAGGCTGTCTTGCATCTCGCGCGGTGTCGCCGGGGTGTCCAGGTTCAGCCGCAACATCTCCGCGGTGGACCCGTTCTGATTGAGGCCGGGCACCCCCGTGAGGAAAACCTGCACCAGGTCGGCCCGCGGGAACAGCGTCGGCGCGCTGACGCCGAACAGCGTTTCGAGCAGCGCCGGCAAGGTCGGATGTGTCACGTAGTCGAGGAACTGGCCGTCGTCCTTGGGGCGACTGCCGTTGAAGCGGTTCTTGTCCTCGAGGCCGATGACGACCTCGTTGACAAGGGGCATGCCGAGCCGCGAAACCTGCTGCATCTCGGGCGAGACGATCTGCGGCGCGAGGTACGACGCATTCGAGGTCAGTTCGCGCACCTTCGGCAGGTACGCGGCTGTCCAGCCGCCGATCACGTTGGTCGTGCGGCCGCGCACGAACGACTTGGGCAGCTCCACGATCAACGAGGTCACGTTCTTGTCGGCGAGGCTGTTCGCCTTCGCGTCCACGGGACCGAGCGGGTTGTTGTTCACCAGGTCGAAGGTCTCGCCGAGGTTGACCACGAACGGATCCCGGCGCTGCCCCACGAACACCCGGGCCGTTTCGCCCCCCGGCAAGCGCACTTCGTGCAGGAACGCTGCGGCGTACGCGCCGTAGTCGGCGATCGTCTTCGTGCCAATGTTGTCGATGGGCTTCGCGAAGTCGAGCGAACCGTCCAGCACGTTCGCGAGGGGCGTCACGGACGTCGGTGAGTCCACGGGACCGCGGATCAGGTCGATGCGGTAGGTCTCGAGCTCGTTCTGGTTCGCCGACGATTGGGCCGTGATCGGACCGACTTGCCGCAGCGGCACGGGCACCAGCTTCTCTGCGCCGGGATCGCCGATGGCGAGTGCGATGCCCTTGAGGCGCTGGCGGAAGCGGAAGCGCAACGTCACGTCCTCGATCGCGTCCCCATCGGTGTCCAAGTGGATGTCGTACGCCGCCTTGGGATCCAGGGTGAAGTAGTTGGGACCGCCGTAGGGATCCTGCAGGGGCAGGTAGTTCGCGATCGCGGTCACGTGGTCCGCGCGTCCGGGCTCGTAACTCGTGAACAGGTAGAAGTCGGTCGCATCCACCTTTGGGTTTTCCGTGACGAAGGGCGCCTCTCGGTGGCTCGACGCACTCGCAAGCCCCCCGGTGACGAGGAGGAGCGCGGCGGTGACGGTACGGCGGGGTCGTTGGCTCATGGCGATCGGGGGTAGCGGGGCAGGTGGTCCATGGGGGGTACGCCCGCCACCGCGCGCCGGATCAGCGCCGTTTTGGATTCGCACGCCCTTGATCCGGGCGCTCCCGGGGGCGACAAGGGGGGCCATGCCGGCGGAAGGTGGGTCGCAGCGCTTCGCGAGAGAGCTGGCCCGCCGCCAGGGCGCGGGGATGGGGCGCAAGGGGACGGCAGGACCGCGCCGCTGGGTCTTTGCGACCTACGACCAGCTCACCGATCGTGTGGGCCCCCTGGCGGAGGCCGAGCCCCGCGAACTGGGCCTGGTGCTGCTCGAATGCCCTTCGAAGGCGGCGCGACGTCCGTACCACAAGCAGAAGCTCGCGCTGGTGCTCGCCAACGGGCGGCAGTTCGCGCTGGAGCAAGCCGAGCGCGGCGTGGCGGTGCGCTGGCAGGTCGCGCGCGGCGGTTATGCCGAGTCGCTGCTTGCCCTGGCGAAGGAGCTGGGTCCGCTGCGCGCGATGGAGCCCGCGGAGTGGGAGATGCGCCAGGACATCGCGCCCGCGCTCGAGCGGGGAGCGCTCACGCTGGTCCCCCACGCCGCCTGGCTGAGCACCGCCGACGACTTCCGCGCCGCCGCAAGGAAGGGCCCACCGTGGCGCATGGACGCGTTCTACCGCCAGGTGCGCCAGCGCACGGGTTACCTGATGGAGGGCAAGCAGCCCGCGGGCGGCGCGTACAGCTTCGACGGCGAAAACCGCAAACCATGGCGCGGCGAGCCGCCCGCGCCGGCCCCGCTCCAGTTCAAGGACGACGCGGTGACCGCGGAGGTGCTCGAACTCGTCGAGCGCGACTTCGCTTCGCACCCCGGCCAGTTGGACGGCGCGCAACTGCCCAGCACCGCCGCGGATGCAGCGCGGCTTTGGCAACACGCGCGCGAGCAATGCCTGCCGTTCTTCGGCCCCTACGAGGACGCGATGAGCCGGCACTCGGACGCGCTCTTCCACACGCGCATCTCGCCGCTCTTGAACCTGTCGCGCCTCCTCCCGCGCGAGGTCGTGGAGGACACCTTGCGGCTCGATGTGCCGCTGCCCTCGAAGGAGGGTTTCGTGCGCCAAGTGCTGGGTTGGCGCGAGTTCGTGCGCCACGTGCACCGCGAGACCGAGGGTTTTCGCCGCCTTCCGCCGGGCCGCACGGCGTTTCCGCTCGGCGAGGGCGGTCCCCTACCGCCGGCCTATTGGGGCGCGTCTTCGGGACTCGCGTGTCTGGACCGCGTCGTCGCCAACGTGTGGCGCACCGGCTACTCGCACCACATCGAACGCCTGATGGTGCTCTCGAACCTGGCCACCCTGCTCGACGTATCGCCGCGGGAACTCAGCGATTGGTTCTGGGCCGCGTACACCGACGCGTACGACTGGGTGGTCGAGCCCAACGTACTGGGCATGGGCACGTTTGCGCTGGGCGATCTCTTCACCACCAAACCCTACATCAGCGGCGCGGCGTACCTGGCGCGCATGTCGGACGACTGCGGGGCGTGCCGTTTCGACCCCAAACGCAACTGCCCGATCACGGGTCTCTATTGGGCGTTCCTCGAGCGCCACCGGGCGGCGCTGCGGGGCAATCCGCGGCTCTCCATGCCGCTCGTCAGCGCGGCCAAACGCAGCGCCGCGGAGCGGGCCGAGGACAAGGCCACGTTCGAGAGGGTGCGCGCCGCGCTCGCGCGGGGTGAGGCGCTGACGCCCGGGCCCGGGTAGGCTCTTGGCCCATGGACGGCGCGGTGTGGATGTACGCGGGCGGGGTGGCGGCCCTCGGATTGGGACTTTGGGCCCTCGTGCGACGTTTGGGTGCGCCTAGCCGGGAGGTGCGGCGGAACGCGGCCGCGCACCTCGAACCCGGCGAAACCCTGCTGCGCGCGGGCCCGGCCCGCCGCGTCGAGGGACTGCGCACACCCACGGGCCAGCTCTACCTCACGCGGCGTCGGCTGGTGTTCGTGCCCGACGGCGCCGCCGCGGCCCAGGGTTCCCCGGCGGCCAACGCCGCGATCGAACTGGCCGAAGTGCGCTCCGTCGAGACGTTCATGGGTGTCGGTGTATTGCCCAACGGCGTCTGCCTGACGGCCCGAGGCGCCGAACAGCGCTTTCTCGTGCCCGCCAACAGCCACGGGGCCTGGACACGCGCGATCGCCGCGGCCCGCGCGAGCGCAGCCGCACCCTGACGCGGACGATCCCCCGCGGCTGGCACCGGATCCCCCGTTGCCTGTGGCCTGGTCTCGGCGCGCTGGGCCGCGGCCCGTAGAGTGCCGCCACCATGGCTCACAAACTACGTGTCGGGGTCGTCGGCCACGGCTGGGCCGCGACGGCGCACATTCCGGCAATCCAGGCCACCGGCCTTGCCGAGGTGGTCGCGGTGCAGAGCAACCGGCCGCTCGACGGGGCCCAGTTGCGCGCCCAGTACGGCGCTCCGATCCGGCCCGTGACGCGTATCGAGGACATGCTCGCCGATCCGTCCATCGACGTGCTCGATCTGACGGGGTTCCCGAAGGACCACGCGCGCCTCTCCATCGCGGCGGCGCAGGCGAACAAACACATCCTCGTCGAGAAACCGATGGCGCTGTCGATCGACGATGCCCGTGCCGTGCACGCGGCGGTGAAGGCCGCGGGCGTCGGGTACTGCATCTGTTTCGAGGTGCGGTACTCGAACCAGTTCCGCGCGCTCAAGTCGCTCCTCGATCTGGGGCTCATCGGCCGGGTGCACCTCGCGGAAGTCGACTACTACCACGGCGTCGGTCCCTGGTACGGCCAGTTCCGCTGGAGCGCGAAGAAGGCGGAGTCGGGCTCTAGCCTTCTGAGCGCCGGGTGCCACGCGCTCGACGCGATGCTGCTGATGATGGGAAGCGAGAGCGAACCCGTGGAAGTGACGGCCCTTGCGACCTCGTCCACCAGTCCGCACTTCGCATCGTGCGATTTCCCGACCACGCAAGTGAACCTGGTGCGCTTTGCGGACGGTCGGATCGGCAAGAGCACCTCGTGCCTCGACGCGCTGCAGCCGTACCACTTCCGCGTGCACGTGTTGGGTTCGGAGGGTTCGATCGACGGCGACCGCTTCCACAGCGAGAAGCTGGCGGGGTCCGTGCGCAGCCGATGGAGCCAGCTTTCGTGTGGCGTCGTCGACTCGGGCGACGTGAAAGACCACCCCTACGAAGCGCAGTTCGGCGCGTACTTCCGCGCGATCTTGGCGGGCGATCCCATGCCCCTGACGGGGATCGACGACGCACTGGCGACCCACCGTTTGCTCTTTGCGGCGGACCGCTCGGCCGAACTCGGGCGCACGGTGAAGCTGGAGGAACTGCCTTGAACCCGCGTGTGCTGGCCCTCTTCGCCCATCCGGACGACGTGGAGTTCCGCGCGGCGGGCACACTCCTCGCACTGGATGAGGTGGGTTACGAGCTGCACTACGCCACGGCGACCTCGGGGGATCTCGGTGCGCTCTCGGGCACACGGACGAGGATCGCGGCCACCCGCAAGGCGGAGGCGAAGGCGGCGGCCAAACTGCTCGGCGCCAAGTGGCACGGGAGTTTTGCCGAGGACATGGCGGTCATCTATTCCACGCGCCTCCTGCGCCGCGCGGCGGCGCTCGTGCGCAAGGTGGCGCCGACGATCCTCCTCACCCATCCGCCGGTCGACTACATGGAGGACCACACGGAAACGTGCCGTTTGGCCGTGTCCGCGGCCTTCATCCGCGGCGCGCCCCTTTTCCGGACGTCGCCGCCGCGGGCCGCGATCGAGGGTCCGATCGCCGTGTACCACGCCACACCGCACGGCCTGGTCGGGCCGCTGGGCGAACGCCGTCCGCCGGCTCTGCTGGTCGATACGGCGCGAGGGCACAGGCAGAAGCTCGCCGCGCTGGCCCTGCACACGAGCCAGCGCGAGTGGCTCGACGCCACGCAGGGTTTGGGAAGTTACGTCGAGACCGCCGATGCGGAGTCGCGCGCATTGGCGCGGTTGGTGCCCGGCCTCGAACACGCCGAGGGCTGGACCCAACACCACCAACTCGGTTTTGGCCCGAGTGACTTCGACCCGCTGCGCGATGCGTTGGGCGCGCTCGTCCACCGCGTCGCGACGGTCTAGCTCCGCGCCCAGCACGGCAATGGGGCGGGCCTTCAGCCCTTGCCCCTATTCCAACACGAACCTGGGGCGTTGCCCCAGGCTCCTGGGGCGTTGCCCCAGGCTCCTGGGGCGTTGCCCCAGGCTCCTGGGGCGTTGCCCCAGGCTACTATGGAGCGCGCCGTTGGCGCGCAGCGGAAGTCGCGTCGCGCCCTACGACAACGAGTCTCGCACACCAACGGTGCGCTCGACCGCCGCTGCGCGCCGTTGCGCGTCGATCGCGCCTCGGCCCGTCGGATCGCGCCTCGTTGCGGGTCGAAACACGCCAACGACGAGCCAACGCCAACGAGTCGCCAACTCCAACGACGCGTCGACTCCAACGACGCGTCGACTCCAACGACGCGTCGACTCCAACGACGCGTCGACTCCAACGACGCGTCCACTCCAACGCGCCAACGGCGCACCCCATAGTAGCCTGGGGCAACGCCCCAGGTCCCCGAAGAAGACGTGCGAGGGCTGAAGGCCCGCCCCATTACGGGCGCGCGTTTACGGGCTGAAGGGCGGGCCCATGGGCCCTTGGATCAGCGCGCGGGCCGCTCGCGCCAGAACACACGTCGCTTCGACGTGTCCGCGTAGGGCGACAAGCTCCACTGTTCGCGGGTCAGCGCCGTCGAGCGCTCGAACAACCCGTCGTTCTCCGCGTCGTGCAAGACGAGGTAGGACTCCTCGCCGACTCCGTCCGGTTGGCCGTAGGAGCGCGAAACGAGGCAGATGCGGCCCTCGCCTTCGACATCGAAGAGTTCGAGGCTGCCCACCTGGTCGAGCGCCGGTGCCGTGGACGACGGCGCGATCGCGGTCGAAAGTGTGTCCGGTGCAAGAAGATCCCGCTGGAACAGCGTGCCGAGGCCGAGGTCGTAGTAGAGCAGGAACCGCCCCTCGGGATCCGCCGCCATGGCGGTGATCGGCCCCGCGGGTGTCGTGAGGACCGTGCTGCGCGCCACGGGTCCGAGGCCCGATTGTCCGACGCGCCGCGGTCGCCACTGATCGGCGTGGGCTACCTCGTATACCAGCTCGGCGGGCCCGGACGGCGCACCGTTGGGCTGCGCGGGCGGGCTCGCGAGCGCGACGGACCAACCGGCCTCGCGGGGCTCTGTGACCCAACGTTCGACCACACAACTCCCATCCTCGCGGATGCCCGCCACATAGGCCACCTCGCCGCCGAGGCGCGACGCCAGCGCCGTGAACAGGTAGTGGGCACTCTCCCAGTTCTCGTAGCGCTCGAAGGGTCGCCCTTCGTGCGCGCGCTCGAGCCGCACCCGCAGCGCCGACGCGGAACCGTAGTGCGGGCGGATCTGGTACACGAGGCGGGTGCTCGACCACTCGTCGCGTTCGAGCGGTGGGAACACGAGCAGCCCCTCCGGCAACTTGGCACGGGCGATCGCGAACGGATCCGCTGCGCCCTGCGCCGTGGCCGCATCGCCCGCGGAAGCGCCCTGGAGCGACGCCGCCCGCCCCTGGGCAAACCAGACGAGCGCAGCGCCGGCTGCCATCCACAGGTTGTTGGTCGTGTGAGATCGGGCCATGTAGGGATCCTCCGCGCCCAACGCGTTGGGCCTAGGCGTTGAGCACGCGGTCCATGCGCGCAAGGACGTCCGCCAGGCGTTTGCGGTCGCCACCGCCCACCTCGGCGCTGGCCCAGGCGTCCGATCGGGTGGTGTAGCCGACGCGGTCGAGCGCCGCCATGGTCTCCGCCCAACCGACGTCGCCGTCGCCGATCTCCGCTTCGAAGCCGCGCCAGAGACCCGCCTCGTCGCGCAGCTTGCGGCTGTAGTCCTTGATGTCGAGTTTGACGATGCGAGAGCCGAGCGCTTCGACCCAGTGCACGGGCCAGGCGTTGCGCACCAGGTTCCCAAGATCCAGGTACCAACCCACGGCCTTCAACTGGAAGGAATCCACGTACTGCGCGGCTTCGAGCGGGCTCAAGAGGAAGTGGTTCCAAACGTTCTCGAAGGCGATCGTCACGCCGAGTTCCTCGGCGAGCGGCACGAGCGCACCGATCTCCACCCGACTGCGCCCATGGACATCGCCATAGGACATGCGCCCGTTCACCACACCTGGCACCACGAGCACCGTGCTGGCGCCGTAGAGGGCCGCATCGTGCAAGCTACGCTCCAGGCCCTCGCGACCCTTCTGGCGCACCGCGGGATCCGGATCGCCGAAGCTGTGCTGCCAGTGCCACGCATTGACCACACCGGGGATCAGAAGTCCGGTGCGCTCCTTGGCGCGGAGCACCTCGTCCGGATCCAGCTCGTTGGGACTGTCCAACTCGACACCGTCGTAACCGAGATCCCGGAGCAGCGCGAACTTGTCCTGGAGAGTCGCGCCCTCCCCCACCATGCCGTACTTGAGCGAACGCCGGATCGCCCGCGGCGTGCGCACGGCTTCCGCTTCCTGCGCGCGCGCGAGCGCGAAGGCGCCCGCCACCGCACAGGCTGCGCCCAGCACACTGCGCCGATCGAGCACCGCGTTCGTCACAGGAGTTTGTACTCCCCGGGCACCGGCTCGTCGAAGCTGTGGGCGAGGGCTCCGAACTCGAGCACACCGTCCTCCATGCCGGGGGGCCCGAGTTTCCGCTCACTGTTGAGGATCTCCTCCCACGTGATGGCGCGGCCTGTGTACGCCGCCTCGCGGCCGAGGATGCCGAGCAGGTTGCTGCGGCACATCCACATCCCGTCGTTCACCGGCTTGCCGGCGCGGATCGACGCGACGAGTTCGTCGAGCTCCTGTTGGTACATGTCGTTGCCTTCGCCATCGTACACCCACCTTTCGCCGCCGTAGGTCTCGATCGCGTGGTGTGGAGCCCAGTTCTCGATGATCGCGCGGCCCTTCGAGCCGTAGAGGAAGTCGTTGTTCTCGCCGTAGCTGTTCGGCCACTGGCGCGCGTTGCAGAAGGCGCGGGCGCCGCCCTCGTACTCGTACACCACGGCGAAGTGATCGAAGGTGTCGCCCTTCTCCGTGCCCTTGCGCGTCTGGCAGCCGCCCACCGCGATGGCGCGCAGCGGCGCACGGTCGGCGAAGGCCCAGGACTGTTTGTCGACCGAGTGGATCGCCTGTTCGGCGAGGTGGTCGCCCGACAGCCAGCGGAAGTGGTGCCAGTTGCGCAGGATCCACTCGGTGTCGCTCCAACCCTCCTGACGCGGACGTGTGCCGAGCGGCCCGGCGTAGTAGTTGGTGTACACGGCCTGCAGGTCGCCGATCGCACCGGAGTGCACACGCTGGAACAGCTCGCGGTGGCGGGTGTTGTAGCGCCAGCAGTACCCCGAAACGAGCGAAAGGCCCTTCTCCTTGGCCCGCGCAGCTGCAGCCTCCACACGCCGCAGACCGGGCACGTCGACGGCCATCGGCTTCTCGCAGAACACGTGGCAGCCCTTCTCGACCGCGTAGGTGATGTGCGCCGGACGGAACGCGGGGATCGCGGTCAAGAGCACGATGTCGACTCCGGAGTCGATCACGGCGCGGAAGCTGTCGAAGCCCGTGAAACGGCGCTCCTCGGGTACGTCCATGCGCGCGCTGTTGCCCTCCTCCGAGAGCGCACCCTCGAGGTAACTGCGCGACGACTCGAGGCGGTCGGCGAACACGTCGCCCATGGCCCAGAGGACCACACCACCCGCCTCCGCGTGCATCGCCTGCCAGGCGGCACCCGTGCCGCGCCCGCCGCAGCCCACTAGGCCCACCCTCAGTGGGCGGACGCCCGCGTCGCCCTGACCGGCGCGCAGGGCCCGCGGAAGCAGGAGCGGCAGCCCAAGCGCCAGCCCTCCGCCCAAGAGCGCACGGCGGTCCACGCCGTAGCCGGGTTCGAGCAACTGTTCGCGCGCGGAGAGAGAGCGGTGTTTGTGGGCCATGGCAGTGCGTCGGGCGGAGGAGTTGACGTTCAGGGCTGTTCGGGCGGTCGAGTTCCGGGCACCTCGGCCGCGGGCGCGGGCGCCGTTTCACAGAGCACTCGGAAACCCGCGAAGGGCGCGTCCGCGAGCCACCAACGGCTCTTCGGCAAGTTGGGATCGCTGGCGTTCCAGACGGCGCTCGGGCGCTTCTCGGAGCGCGCCGTGACGTCCTCGGCGCGGTCCTGGTAGCTGCCGCCGAGCAACCGCCCCTTGCCGTCCGCACTGGTCGCCCACTCGGCGACGTTGCCCAGCATGTCGTGGAGCCCAAAGTTGTTCGGCGCGAGCGACGCGACCGGATGGGTGCGGCGCTGGGCCACCTCGCGATACCACGCGACGGCTTCGAGGCCCACCACACTCCTCCCCTCGAAGGTCCGCGCGCCGTCGCCGGTCGGCATGGCGCTGGCGTGCCACGGGCCCTCGTCACCGGCGAGCGCCGCGTGCTGCCATTCGAGCGGGGTCGGCAGGCGCCAGGTCCGTCCCGTGTGCGCGCTGAGCCAGTCGCAGAACGCCTGGGCCGCCGGCAGGCCAATCGAAAGCGCCGGGTAGCCCTCTCGCCCGAAGCCGCGGTCGGCGGTGATGTACGGTCTGCTCGGGCGAGCCACCGCGTCGACGCCGGGCGGAAGCTCCGGTCCGTCCTGGCCCAGGACAAACGCGTCGAAGAGATCCCAGGTGACCTCGGTGGTCGCCATCCAGTAGCCGCCGACGCTGTGTTCCGCGCCCGCGGCGTCTCGCACCGTGCCGGCGGGAATGGGCACCATCTCGAGCTTGGCCCGCGCGCCGGGCACCGCCTGCTGGAAGGGTTCGGCGCCTCCGCCGAGCCACGCCGCCGCGAACGCCACCAGCCAACACGAGGGACCGCCCATGGTCGCCACTAGATACCCGACGGGGGCCGATCTTGCACAGGGGCGCCCCCTCGCCCCATGCTCCCCCCGGCCCATACTCCCGGCGCCCGCGCAACCCGCACTCGACACCATGTGGACCTCCCTCGCCCTCGCGGCGGCCCTTTCCGCCGCGCCGCCCACCGATCTCGCACGTTTTGAGTTCCGCCGGCCGGTGTTCGGTGTGGAGGCCCGTTTGGTGCTGTACGCGGCGGATGAGGAGCGCGCGGAGGCGGCGTCCCTCGCGGCCTTCCGCGCGGCCGAGGAACTGGACTGGGCCCTGTCCGACTGGCGCGACGACGGGGCGCTCGGTGCGCTTGCTCAGGTCGCGGGTGCCGATGCCGTCGAAGTCCCGGCGGTCCTCGCGCTCTGCTTCACGACCGCGCGCGCGGTGGCCGAGGCCTCGGGCGGAGCGTTCGACCCGACGGCCGCGCCGCTGACGCGGCTCTGGCGCGCGGCGCGGGCGGAGGGCCGTCTGCCGGACCACGGGGACATCGCCGCCGCGCGGGAGAAGGTCGATTGGCGGGCGCTCGAACTGACCGCCGCGGGGAGTTCGAGCACGGGCTGGACCGCGCGCCTCGCGCGGCCGGGCATGTCGCTCGACCTCGGCGGCATCGCGAAGGGATTCGCGGCGGAGCGCCTCCTGGCCGAACTCACCCGCGCAGGCGTGGGATCGGCGCTCGTGGAACTCGGTGGCGACCTGGCGTTGTCCGAAGCTCCGCCGGGGCGCCCCGGTTGGTCGGTGCGGGTCGGGACGCGCGACCTCGTGCTCTCCCGATGCCACGTGGCGACGTCGGGCGACGCGGAGCAGCACTTCGATGCGGCGGGGCGGCGCTGGTCCCATGTCCTCGATCCGCGGACGGGGCTCGCGTTGGTGCACGGGCGCACGACGACCGTGATCGCCGGGCGCGGGGCCCTCGCGGATGCGCTGGCGTCGGCCGCGTCGGTGCTGACGGTGCCCGAGGCGGAGGCGCTGGTCGCACGCTATCCCGATGCGCGCCTCGTGATGCAGCACGCGGACAGCCGCGCACTGGCGAACGGCGTGGATCTCTCCGGCTGGACCGCCGTGGGTGGGCGCTACGACGGCGACGCGCGTTGGAGCGTCGAAGACGGCGCTATCGTCGGCCGCGCAGGCCCGAACGGCGAAGGCGGTCTGCTGTACACCGAGCAGTTGTTCAGCGCGTTCGAACTGGAGTTCGAGACCAAGATCGATTGGCCCTTCGATTCGGGGCTCTTCTTCCACATGCTGCCGCCGGACAGCGGCCTCAAGGGCATGCAGGTGACGCTGGACCACCGGCCGGGGGGCGAAATCGCGGCGCTCTACGCCGATGGGTTCCTGGTGCACAACGAGGGCGCCGGCGAGCTCTTCGCCCGCAACCAGTGGAACCACGTGCGGGTGCGCAGCACGGGATTCGACCCGCGTGTCGAGGTGTGGATCGAGGACCAAAAGGTGCTCGACTTCCAACTGCCCGAGGGCGAGGCGGGTTACGCGCGGCACGGCCGAATCGGCTTGCAGGTGCACGATGTGCCCTCCGAAGACGGGGGTTCCGACCGCGCCGTGCGGGTGCGCAACGTGTCGGTGCGCGAGTTGCCGGTGTTCGGCGAGGCACAGCTCGGCGGGCCCGCGACGATCGACGCGGCGCCGTCCGCGGTCGGCCTGGCGCCGGCAGCCCTGGAAGCCGGCTGGCGCGACCTCCTGGCGTCCGGTCTCGCGGGATTCCAAACCGTGGGCGACGCGGAGGGCTACCGGATCGAGGGTGGCGTGCTGCGTGTGCCCGCCGACGGAAGTGGGCACATCGGCACCGCCGACGACTTCCGCGATTTCGAGCTGAGCTTCGACTTCCAGCTCGCAACCGCGGCGAACTCCGGCCTGTTCGTGCGCGCCAAACGCGGCGACGAGAATCCGGCCTACTCCGGGGCCGAGATCCAACTCATCGACGATCGCGGCTGGGAGCCCGCCACGGGCCACGCGCTGCTCCCCACACAGACCACCGGCTCCCTCTACGGCGCGCTCCCCGCACCGCCCTGGAAGCGATTGCGCCCGGCCGGCGAGTGGAACCGCATGGAAGTGCTGGCACGCGGCGCGCGCCTCGCCGTCGCGCTCAACGGCCTCGTGCTGTGGGACGTGGACACCCACACCCTCGCCGCCGAACCGCCGTTCGCGAGCCGCGCGCCCTCGGGATTCTTGGGGTTCCAACGCTACGGCGCCCCCGCCGTCACCGACGGGGTCGCCGTGTCGATCGCCAACTTCGTGTTGCGCGCGCGCTGAACCCTAGAGACCGAACGTCAACCGCAGGCGGTTCGACGCGGAGAAGCCCGCGCTTGAGGGGCAAGGCGCGAGGCCCGGGGTCAGGGTGATCCACTGCGCGTCGATGGAGTTGCCCACGAGGCCTAGGGTGCAAGGGATCGCCGCGCTGAAGTTGGCGACGCCACTCGAGTTGACAGGCAGCACCACCGTGGTCGCCAGTGGCAACAGCGCGCACGGGCCACACTGGAACAGGAAGATCGACGAGTTCAGGTTCAGGATGGTGAACGGCGCGGAGGGAATCGTGCCGGTCAACTGGAGCTGGAAGTTGCTTGTGCCGATCGCCGGGTTCTGGTTGGCGCTGGCCGTGCCACCGGCACCACATCCCCCACCCAAGTTCACCGCCGAACCGCCGTTGGCATCCAACGCCAGCCCCTGGGCGAAGATCGTCGGCGCGACGCCGTCGCCTGCGGACCAGACCAGCAGGCCGTTGAAACCCGTCGTGCTGCCGCCACTCGCGGTCGTGGTGACCGAGAGGTAAGCGTTCTCACCGCCGCCGAGGGCCACGACCTGCTGCGACGTCTCGCACACCGAGCAGTCGATGCTGTTGATGCCGGCGATGCGCAGGGTCCACCCGACGAGTAGCGCCGATTGGCGCCAAGCCACCCAGGACTTCTGCGGTGTCCACGCCACGGTGGGCCGCGTGGCCGTGAAGAGCAGCGCGGCCGAGGTCAGGTCCACGATCGGCGATGTGCCGAAGTTGGCAAACAAGCCGTTGTACGTCACGCGGCGCGCAGAAATGCCCACGCCGCCGCCTCCGGGCCGACGCTCGAAGGCCACGACCCAGTTGCTGTCCAGACCGTCCACGTCGGGGCTGCTCAACTCGACTTCGGGCACGCTCGCGATGGTCTGACTCGAACTCTTGAACTGACCGTCCGTGCCGACCACACGGCCGCGAATCGTCGATCCGACGCCAACCAGGGACGAATCCTGCTGCCAGACGATCAGGTGTCGGTCGAGCCCCGCCGTTGTCGCGCTGATGCGCGGCGCGGTGTTGTCGGCGAAGATCGTGTCGGAGGTGACGACGACCGGAGCGTCCGGAGCCTCGAGGGATCCATCACCGCTCACGAGCAGCCGCCTGGCGAGGATCTCGCCCTCGACATCGTCGCGCCAGACCACCAACACGGCCGCGGGAAGGGACGCGTCCGCCACGCTCTGCCCACCGACGTCCGGGTCGAGCAACTCGCCCTCGGTGCTGGTGGCGATCGTGGGCCCCACCGGCCCCAGTGCCCCATCCGATGCGCGCACCGTGCGCGCGAGGATGCGATGGGGACCGCTTTCGAACTCGTACACCACGATGAAATGGTTCGCCGCGTTGGAGTTCGCGACGCGGGGTTTGCGCGCCAAACTGCCGCCGGGAAACGAGATCACCGAGCCGACGGGATTTCCGCCGCTGTTGAGCCGCCGCGCCAGGATCACGCTCAGGGACGCCGAGAACTCGCGGTCCCACACGGCCAGGTACCGGGCGCTCGACACGTCGAAGGCGACGTCGGGGCGGCGGTTGGGCACGGGTTCGTTCTCGACCGAGATCACCGTGCCCACCAGGGGGTCGAGGACGATCGGGTACACGGCGCTGTCGACGAACTGCGCGGAGAGGCGCAGCTCGAGTTCGCCGTCGCGGTAGTGCATCGCCGCGGGGACGGTGCGCCCGGTGGCGTCGATGCCGAGGGCCGCGCCAATGGAGACGCCTCCGACACCGGGAAGCTCGAAGGTGAGGCCGCCGTCGGCGCGGACGCCGGCAAACGGCAGTTCGGTGGCGAGCGCGAGCTTCGCAACCAGATCCCCTTCTCCCTCGGGCCGAGCCTCCAACGAGTACGAGAACTCCACTCCCTCGGGCCGGACGTCCCAGCGCTCTTCCACAGCTTGGCCAATGGCGTAGACGGCGCGGTCGCCAATCGCCTGCGGAGCGGGACGCACACCTACGAGCAGATCCGCGCCGAACTCGCGGCCCAGGCTGCGCGTCGCGAGTTCGAGGTGCTGCAAGTTCGCGGCGCGCCGCCCGAGCGCGGGCTCGTAGCGCATGCCGCCGCTCGTCCAGAAGGCCCGGAAGTCGGGGCCGTGGCCCTCCAGCCCTCCCTGGCCGTGACCGAGGGACGTGGCGATGTGCGCCGACGAGAACTCGAGCGCATCCGGATCCGCACCCTCGACGTCCCCCGCCGCGAGGGCGGGCAAGGCGGCGAGCGCGGCGAGGAACGGGGCGACAAGAACGGCGGGGAACGGTGCGGTTTGTTTCATGGGGAGGTCGGCGGGTGCACATGCCCCCCGCCATGGACCCCGATGGGCGGCGCCCCGCTGGCGTTACAGGAGGTCCCAGCCGCCGGATCGGGCTCGAACCTGGGGTTGCCCCCTACACCTAACGGTAGAAGTCGACCGATAAACCCCGCCCCCCTCCGCCCCCCCGTGGGCGCAAGCGAACCCGATACATCCCCGAGTCCCAGCCCCTCGTCCCTAGCCCACACCCGACATGGAACGGCTCCGCTCGCTCTCCGTTGCCCACAAGATCTACGTGCTCGTGGGACTCGCCATGCTCGGCATCGCCCTCGTGGGTGGCGCGGCCATCTGGTCGACGTCCGCGCTTTCGAAGAACGGCGCGCACGTCGCGACCACGGAGCTGCCCGCCGTGCGCAACATGACCCTGTGCGACATGATGCACGACGGCATGTTGGCGGTGGCGTACCGCTCGCTGGTCGCCGCAGGGGCCGAGGACCGCGACGGTCTGGTGGAGGCCCGCGCCTCCGCCGACGAGTTCGCCGCCAACTTCCGCGCGTACTACGGAGCCCTCGACGGCCTCGACCTGTCCGCGGAGACTGCTGCCGCGGCCCAAGCCGTTGGACCCGACATCGAGCTGTACATCGAACGTGCACTCGCCGTGGTCGAGCGGGCCGAATCGATGGACGTGGCCGCGGCCAGCGCCATGCTGGTTCCGATGCAAGAGGTCTACGACCGCCTCGAGGACAGCCTCGGGGACTTGGGCGAGCGCATCGAACGGAACGCGGAGATATCGGTGCGAAACGGGGCCCGCACCCGCACGATCGCAAATCTCTTGACCGTGACGGTGACGCTGCTCGGCGCGGGGCTCTCCCTGACCCTCGGGTTGTTCTTGGCGCGCCAGATCGTGCGCCCGCTCACGACGACTCTCGGTGTGCTGGAATCCGGCGATACCAGCGCGCTCAACGAGATCACGTCGACGGATGAGTTCGGCCGGATGGCAAAGGCCGTGAGCGCCACCATGACACGCATGGAACACGCCGTCACCGAGGCGTCGACCCAGCGCGACCAACTCGTCGCGAACTCGAGCGAACTCGAACGCACCATGCGCCAACTGGAGCGCGCCATGCGCGAAGCCGAGGAGGGCGCCGCGGAATCGCGGCGTCTCGCGGCGGAAGCGGCGCGCGCCGCGTCCATGGTCGAAAACGCCCCGAGCAGCATGCTGTTCGTCGACAACGACCTCGTGGTGCGCTACGCGAATCCGGCGGGGCAGAGCGGTGCCAAACGGCTGGGCGCGGGTTCCAACGCCCTCGTGGGTCGCCCACTGCTCGAGTTCCTCGCCGGAACCGGCGTGGATGCGCGCATGTTCGCCCATGGAAACGCCCTGCCCTTCGCACGGCGCGTCGAGAAGGGCGGCGAGATCCTGGATCTCGAGATCAGCGCTGTTCGAGACGCGACGGGCTCTCACCTCGGCGTGCTGGTGGCATGGAACGTCGTCACCGCGGCGGTCCAGGCCGAAGAAGCCGAACGCCGCCTGGCGCGCGAGCAGGCCGAGCAGGCCGAGCGGATGCAACAGCGCGCGGCGAAGCTCCTGGGTGTCGTCGACGCCGCCGCACGCGGCGACCTGACCCAAGCGCCCGACCTTGAGGGCGACGACGTGGTCGCCTCCATGGGCCGCGCCGTGGGCAAACTCCTGGCGGACCTGCGCGCCAGCTTGGGCACGATCCGCAACAATGCAAAACGGCTCGCGAGTTCGGCCGAGGAACTGAACGCGCTCGCGCTCGGCATGAGCCAAGAGGCCTCTTCCACCTCCGGTCAGGTGGACCAGGCTGCCCAGTCGGCGTCCGACGTCAACGTTCGGATGGGAGCTGCGTCGCAGAACACGGACGCGATGGTGGAGAGCATCACCGAGATCGCTCGGAGCGCGGCCGATGCCGCCGGAGTGGCGCGCGGCGCCGTCTCCATCGCCCGCTCGACGAACGACCACGTCAGCCAACTGGACCGCTCCAGCGCAGAAATCGGTCAGATCGTGAAGACTATCAGCGCCATCGCCGCCCAGACAAATCTGCTGGCGCTGAACGCGACCATCGAAGCGGCTCGCGCCGGCGAGATGGGCCGCGGCTTTGCGGTCGTCGCAAACGAAGTGAAGGAACTGGCGTTGCAGACGTCCCGAGCCACAACCGACATCGGCGAGAAGATCGGGGCGATCCAATCGGGTTCGCGTGGAGCCGTCGAGGCCATCGCCCGCATCGGAACCGTGATCGACGAAATCGACGGTTTGCAGACCACGATTGCAGCAGCAGTGGAACAACAGTCGGCGACGACGCGGGAGATCACGCACGCGCTGGCCAACGCGACCCAGACCAGCGCCCAGATGCGCTCCAGTTTGGACCACGTGTCCTCCCTCGCCCGCGGAACGGTCCACGGGGCATCCAACACGCAGTCCCTGGCCGGCGACGTGCGCACCATGGCCGACGAACTCCTGGAGCTCGTCGGGCAGTTCCGCTGCTGAAAGCGTCGGCGAAGTTGCGGATCCGCGCGGGATCCGGTTCAGCGCAGGCGGTCGGCGGCGCGGTCCAGGAGGCGCGCCAGGGAATGGAAGAGCGCACCGGTGCCTTCGCGGGCGGCCGCGGCGCCGGCGCTGGCCGCACCCCTGGCCGCGCCCGCGGGGTCCCGGCGCAGGGCCTGGATCGCGGCCTCGATGCCGGGTCGTGCGCCCTCGAGGCTGCGGGCCGCGTGGGTGCGGAGGTCGCCAAGACCCTCCTTCGCCTCGGCGGGCCCGCGGGCGAGCGCCCCGCCCACCGCATCGACGAGGCCGGCGCGCAGGTCCTCGAAGCCCTTCGCCAGACGCTCGACGTCCTCCGACGCAAACGCGGCGCCGCGGGCCTTGGCCTCCTCGAGGGCCAACTGTGCCCCGTGGGCCGCGCGGCCCAATCCGTCACCGAGGCCGTCCAGCACTTCGTCGAGCACCTTGGCCCGCTCGGTCGCCCGCGTGCGTTCGATGCCGGCGGCCGCCCCATCGGCGGCCGAACGCGCCACCTCGAGCAGCGCATCCTTCGCACCCGCCGAAGCCGCGACCGCGGACTCCACGGCGGCGCCCACGCGCCGGCGCACTTCCCGTCCCTCCGCAGCGATGCCCTCGATGGCCCGGGCCAGACCCTCGCCCCACTTGTGCTCTTCCATAGGGATGTTCCTCCGGCGCCAGGGTAGCACCCAAGGCGCGGGCCGCCCCCGCTCGGCTCACACGTCGCGCTGGAAGCCCATGCCGGGCAGGTGGAGCACCAGGGCGCCTCTCTCCTGCCACAGGCTCCCGCCCAGAACCTCCGCGGACGATTGGGCCAGGGCGACGACCAGTTCCAACTCCGGTTCGTTCGGCACGCCTCGGGCACCGACACACTCGAACACCAGCACCAGTCCCGGCTCGCGGCGCGATTCCAGGCGCACGCAGAGGCTGCGCTCCGCCGTGCCCGTCGACTGCAGCAAAGTGCCCGCGATGTGGGACAGCAGGCGGCGCAGATCCCGTTCGTCGGCGCGGACCTTGGGCAACGGACCGGGCAGCACCAAACGGTGTTCGGGGCCGAGCTGCCCGACCAACTCGGTCAGCAACACGTCCAACTGCAGCGCGTCGGGTGGCGGCGCCGGCGCCGCGGTGCCCGTGACCAGCACCTCGAGCTGATCGAGCCCCTGCGCCACCTGCCGCTCGGCCGCCTGCACCTCTGCTAGGGCCACACCGGAGAGCGCACCGTCCCGAACGCCGTCCCCCAGATGGCCGCGCAACACCGCTAGCGGCGCGCCAAGTGCGCGGACCACGTCACGCGTCAGCCGCAACAGTTTGCCGCCCTCCGCCGCCAGTGGCGCCTCGTAGCGCGCCAGCTCGCGCTCGAACGCCTTGCGCTGCACGGCGTTGCGCAGGGCTCGGTCGAGGGCGTCGGGAGTCAGCCTTGTCTTGAGGAGGTAGTCCTGTGCACCGCGGGCGATGGCCGCGAGGGCCAGCGAGCGATCGTCCAGTGTCGTCAGGACCAGGACGGGCACGTCCTGCGCGGCGAGCACGATGGCGTCCACCAGTTCGATCCCTGCGCTGTCGGGCAGGTGCAAGTCGAGCAGCACGACGCCGTACCGCTCCTGCTCGAGCGCTTCGACCCCGCCCGCCCTGGTTTCGCGCGAGTCCACGGCGATCGCGCCGCCAGGCAGGATCTGGCAGTAGGCGCGCACGAGCGCGGCGTGGTCCGCCTCGTCCTCGATCAGAAGCAAACGATTCAGGCGCATGTCATTCCTCGTAGACGGAGGCACCCGGGCGCTTGGCAATACACCTCCGGCGGGCGCAAATGGCAGCTCAAGCGCGTGCTAGTCCCGCATCGCACTGTGTCCAATAACTGACGACCTCGGAGAGTCGCGCGCCGAGCTGGCGCCCGTCCACGGGTTTCACCACGTAGCTGTTGGCGTGCAAGTCGTAGGCACGCTTGCGATCCGACCCCGCGTCGGACGTCGAGAGCACGACCACGGGAGTGCGACGCAACCGCTCGTCGTCCTTCACACCCTCGAGCACGTCGAAGCCACTCGTGTGGCCGAGATCGAGATCGAGCAACACGAGGTCGAAACGTGTGTCGCCGCGCCGCAGGCGATCGAATGCGTCGCGCGGCTCGCAGACCCACTCGATCCGTTCGACCCGCTGGTCGTACTGCAGCGTGATGCGCAGCAGTGCGGCGTGATCGGGGTTGTCCTCTACCAAGAGAATGGCAAGTTTTCGTCCCGTGCTCACGGAAGTCCTAATTCCTTGGACCATGGGGTCACGTCGTAGGGGTTGGAGGTCTCGTCGGCGAAGGCACGGTCTGCCCCGCCCGGTGCCTTTTCTTCGGGAGCCTCAAGAGGCAGGGCCACCCAGAAGGTGGAGCCTTCACCCGGCGTGGATTCGACCCACGCGCGCCCTCCGTGCACACGCGCCACCTTTTCGACCAGCGCAAGGCCCACACCCGTGCCGTGTTCGTCGCGCGCGAGGCGCTGGAACAGGCCGAAGACGCGCCGGTGGTGTTCCGGCGCAATGCCGGGGCCCTTGTCGGACACGAAGAAGTGCACTTCCGGTCCGCGGGTGATCGCGCCGACGGTGACTTCGCCGTCGTCGTCGGGGCAACCGTACTGCAGCGCGTTGACCAGCAGGTTCTCGAACAGCGCCGAGAGTCGACCCGCATCGGCGGGCACCGACGGCAGGGGTGTGACGATGCGGATGGTCGCCTTGCGCTCCGGAGAGCGTGTGTGCAGTTCGAGCACCAGATTCTTCACGAGCGCTTCCACGTTGACCGGAGTCCGCGCTCCGACCGCCCGGCCCACCCGCGCCAAGTCCAAGAGCCCCTGGATCAGGTCACCCAGACGGTGGGAGGCGCGTTCGACCCGCGCGAGGTTCTGGTCGAGGTCCGAGTGCCGCTGTTCCGCGAGGTCGTGTCGCGCGAGCGCCAGGAATCCCCCCATGGTCACGAGCGGCGACTTGAGGTCGTGGGCGACGGTGTGCACGAACTGCTCCAGCTCCTCGGTTTTGTGCTGCAGCGCTTCGTTGCGTGTGCGCAGTTCGGCCTGGGCCTTCTTTCGCGCGGCGTTCTCGCGCGCCAGGCGTTCGTTGGTCCTTGCGATGCTGGGCAGTGCGAGGGCCTGGGGCAAGATCGGCACGAGCGCGACGAGTGTGAGCCAGGACACGAGCGCCGTCGTGACCTTCGCCGCGGTCAGCAGGCGGTACGACGGTTGGTAGAACATCAGGGCGTCGAGCAGGTGGCCCGCCCCGCAACTCAGGATGAAGGCGCCGAAGAGCCAAAAGATGCGCGGGAACGGCAAGTCGGGCCGACGCCACACGAAGTACAGGAGGGCAATGGGAATAGCAAAATAGGCTCCGCCTATCGCAACGTCCGCGAGCAGGTGTGTGTAGCCGTGGGCGTCGGACCAGGTGCCGCAGTGCCAACGCTCCGGCCAGGCGTCCGAGTCCAGGATCCAACGGAAGGGATTCATGGTGCGAAGATGCAGGTATTGGGCTTGAACTTACGTATACATGCAAACTCCCCGTTGGGTTTCCTCGGGGAAATTCCGTACCGTGGGCCGCCCTGTAAGTAGGGGGAGGCGGGGGTCCCTGAGGGAGCGCGGAAGCGCACGCGGCCGGCCAGCTTGGCGCTAACCTACGCCCCCATGGGTGCCCCCTCACACCGGTTCGCGCCGCATCGGACGGCCGCGGTCCTCCTGCTCGGTGCCGCCGCGCTGGGCTGCGGGGCCGAAAGCCCGTCGCCGCGGCTCGCGGCGCGGGGCGACACGTCCCAGTGCATCGAGAATCTGCGGGCCCTCTACGGCGGCCTGGTCGAGTACGCGGCGCAACGCGGCGGCCCCCCACCCCACAGCGGCGTCGCCTTCTTCGGGTGCCTGGTCGCCGAGGGCATCTGGCCGGCCGATGGGGAGCACCTCGCACTCCTGACCTGCCCCGGTGCGAAGGCGCCGCTCGCCGGCGCCGAGTTGCCCCCAGCCGAGCGCTGGGGCGACCTCGCGCGGGTCGACGAAGGCTGGTCCGCGTACGCGGGACGCGATCAGGCGCGCGCGCCGCTCCCGTCCCTGCCCGGCCGGGGCAGCGAGGTGTTGATCGCCTGCGACAACCACCTCGGCCCCAACCACGGCGGCATCACCAATGCCCTGTGCGCCGACGGCAGTGTGGTCGGTTTCGAAGTCCGCCTGGAGATCGAAGCGGGCACGTTGCCCGAGGGCGCCGCGTTCGTGCCCGTGGGCCCCGACTCCCCCATCGAGCTCTTGCGGAGCCTGCGCCCCGATCCCCAGCCATGACATCGCGCTCCCCCCGCATCGGCGTGCTGACGATCTCGGACCGGGCAAGCCAAGGTGTCTACGAGGACCGCTCCGGCCCCGCCATCGAGGCCGCGTTGCGCGACTACCTCGCGACGGAGGTGGAGTACCTGCTCCGCCTGATTCCCGACGAACGACCGGCCATCGAGGCGGCCCTCCGCGACTTCGCGGCCGAGGGCTGCGCGCTCGTGTGCACGACCGGAGGCACCGGGCCGAGCCCGCGCGACGTGACACCCGAGGCCCTCGCGGCGGTCTGCGACAAGCTGATGCCGGGTTTTGGCGAAGCGATGCGCCGCGCGTCGCTCGATGCCGGTGTGCCGACGGCGATCCTGTCGCGCCAGACGGCGGGCATCCTCGGTTCGACCCTGATCGTCACGCTGCCGGGCAAACCGGCCGCGATCCGCGTGTGCCTCGACGCCGTCTTCCCGGCGATCCCCTACTGCATCGACCTGATCGGCGGCGCGTTCCTCGAGGGCAACCCCGATCGGGTCCAAGTGTTCCGGCCCAAGGGCTGAACTCCGTCGCGCCGGTCAGGAGCGGGGCGGGGTGGGCTCGCGCTGCGTCCGGCACGGCTTCTTGAGGAGCGGCACCGGCACGAAACCCGTCGGACCCGGCAGCCATTGCACGCGTGCCCTCCAGCGGCCGGACCTCTTTCCACGGCGCTGACGCTCCCACGATCCGGCGGCGCGCCCGCGCAGCCCCGGCGAGGTGGCGCCGTCGGCGAGCACGGGACCCGGCAGGCCGGTTCCAGCTTTGCCCTCGCGCGTTGCCCCCGTCGGTGCGGCGCCCGCCTCGGCGCGGTCCAGCACCGTCGGCGCACCGCGCCCGCTGACGTCCGCAACCGGCAACCCGGCATCGGTGGGTGTCTCCCACTCGAACTCGAACGTGTCGGTGGGGTTCGGCGCAGGGGCCTCCGGTGCCACACCGCGCGCTAGCAACAGGGCCACGCCCCACAGCGTGACGAGCTGGAGGGCGGCGAACAGCAACAACTGACGACCGGTGGGGAAGGACATGGGCGTGGGGCCGAGGCGCCGCGGAGACTTGGTGCCGAGCGGCGCGGGCTTCTACGTGCCGTGGCGCCAAGCGGCGGGCGCGACTGCCCTAGCTGCCCAGAGCTGGGACGTATCGGGGCGCCGGCACCCAAAAACCGGCGTCGCCCCGGGGGTTTTCCCGGTGACGTTGCCACGAACCCTGCCGCGCCCCCGGCCGGCGCGCCCGCCCGCAGGCGGCTCAGTACCCCGCCGCCAGCCCGTCCTTGCGCGACTCCGAGGCGCCGAGGAAGACCCCGTTCTCGGGGTCGAACCCGATGGCCTGGTACCCCCCGAAGCCGCCGCGCGCCCAACCCACCTGATGGCCGCGCTCCATCAGGCCGCGCACGCTCTCGTAAGGGAAGCCGCTTTCGAGGAACAGTTGCCCCCCGTGTTTCATGCGCCCGCCGGTCGGATCCGACGAGCCCGTGTGCACGAACCGCGGCGCGTCGCCGGCCTCTTGCAGGTTCATCTTGAAGTCGACGATGTTCGCGATGATCTGGGCGTGGGCCTGCGGTTGGGTCGCTCCGCCCATCGCGCCAAAGCACAGGAACGGCGCGCCGTCCTGCAACACGAACGCCGGGATGATCGTGTGGAACGGGCGCTTGCCGGGCTCGAACGTGTTGTAGCGGCCGGGTTTCAAGTCGAAGAGCTCGCCGCGGTTCTGCATCACGAAACCGAGGCCGGCTGGCGCGACGCCCGAACCCATGCCGCGGTAGTTGCTCTGGATCAAGGACACCATGTTGCCGGCCCCGTCCGCCGTGCAGAGGTAGACCGTGTCGCCGTCCTCGAGGGCCGGGTTGCCGGGCTCATAGGTGTTTGCGGAGCGCCACGGATCGATCTTCTCGGCCCGCGCGCGCGCGTACGCCTTCGAGATCAACTCCGGCACGGGGATCTGCACGAACTCCGGGTCCGCGTACCAACGCGCGCGGTCCTCGAACACCAGCTTTTTGGCCTCGGTGAACGTGTGGATGTACTCGGGACTCTGGCGGCGCATGGCGCGCACGTCGAAGAGCTCGAGCAGGTTCAGGAGCTGCAGCGCCGCGATGCCCTGGCCGTTGGGCGGAAGCTCGAACACCTCGTAGCCGCGGTAGTGGATCGACACCGGATCGACCCAGTCGGAGCGGTGTTCGGCGAAGTCCTCGACGCTCAAGAACCCACCCAACTCGTCGAACGCCTTCTCGACGGTCTGCGCGACGGGACCGCGGTAGAACCAGTCGCGGCCCTCTTGGCCCAGCGTTTCCAGCGTGCGCGCCAGGTTGGGATTCTTGAAGAGCTCGCCCTTCCTGGGCGCGCGACCCTCGCGCAGGAACTGCTGGCGGAACCCCTCGAACTCGGCCAACACCGCGGCGTTGATCGACCACTCGTGCGCCACGAGTTCGCTGACCGGGAATCCTTCGCGCGCGTACCGCACGGCTGCGCCGAGCACCTGGGGCATGGGCAAGCGGCCCCAGCGCTCGTGCAAGCGGTACCACGCGTCGACACAGCCGGGCACCGTCACGCAGAGCGGGCCCGTGGAGGGCATGCGCGTCAGCCCCTTCGACACCAGGTAGTCGCGGTGCAGCTCGCGCGGGCTGCGGCCGCTGCCGTTCAATCCGAAAAGGCGGCGCTCCTCCGCGTCCCACACGATCGCAAAAAGATCGCCGCCAAGGCTCGCGCCCGTCGGTTCGGTCACACACAGCACCGCGTTGGCCGCGAGCGCCGCGTCCACGGCGCTGCCACCGGCCTTCAGCGTGTCCAGGGCCGCGACGGTGGCGAGGGGCTGGCTCGTCGCCGCCATGCCGTTCCTGGCGAGCACTTCGGAGCGTGTGGCAAAACTGCGGCCGGTGATGCGGTCCATGGCGCACAACCGTAGCCCGTTTGGCCCGAGATGCGAGGCCCCCGTGCGCCGATCGGGGCTACCATGCGCCGATGTTGGCCCTCGAGGCAGCGGGCGTGCGGTTCGGCGCGACGGTGGCCCTCCACCCCACGGACCTCGCCCTGACCGAAGGGGCCACACTCGCCCTGATCGGACCCAGCGGGAGCGGCAAGTCCACGCTGTTGCGGCTCCTGGTCGGCCTCGTCGAGCCCAGCGAGGGGCGGGTGACGTTTGGCGGCGCCCCGCTGCCGCGGGCATCGGAACCCGGCGGCGCCCGGCGACTCGCGGACCTGCGGCGGAGGCTCGGTTTCGTAGTCCAGGGCGGTGGGCTGTTCCCGCACCTCTCGGCGTTCGACAACGCGGCGCTCCTGGCGCGGCGCTCGGGCTGGAGCGAAGCGCGTGTGGCCGAGCGTGTGTCGGAACTCGCCGAACTGGTGCACCTGACCCCCGCCGAGCTGGGCCGGCCGCCCGCGCGCCTCTCCGGCGGACAGCGCCAACGGGTCGCGCTGATGCGCGCCCTGATGTTGGAGCCCGAGGTGCTGTTGCTCGACGAACCGCTCGGCGCCCTGGATCCCTTGATCCGCGCCGAGCTGCAGGACGAACTGGCGGCGCTGTTCGCGCGCCTCAGGCGCACGGTGGTGCTCGTGACCCACGACCTCGCCGAGGCGGCGCACTTGGCGCAGGATCTCGTGCTGCTGGCCGAGGGGCGTGTGCGCCAGCGCGGGTCCCTCACCGACCTGGTTGGCGCGCCGGCGGACGAGTTCGTCACCAGGTTCCTGCGGGCGTGGCGGCCGCCGAAGGCCCTGCTCGATGCGTGGCAGGAGGGACCGGGTTGAGACGCGCTTTGTTCGGCTTGGCCCTCGGGCTGCTCGCAGTCTCCTCGATCGGCTGCCAACCGGCCGAGCCCGAGCTGCGCATCGGTTCGAAGAAGTTCACGGAGTCCGTGGTCCTCGGCGAGTTGCTCGTGCAGCTCGCGCGGTCCGCCGGCGAGCCCGCGCGGCACGTGGCCGAACTCGGCGGCACACGCATCCTGTTCGAAGCCCTGGTGGCCGGCGAGTTGGACGCGTACGTCGAGTACACCGGCACGCTGCGCGCGGAGATCTACCGCGGGGAAGAGCTCAACACGCGGGCGGACCTGGCGGCTGCGCTCGCCGCGGATGGTTTGGTCTTGGGTCCGGCGCTCGGATTCGACAACACGTACGCGCTCGGCATGGACCGCGGGGTCGCCGAGGAGCGCTCCATCGCGCGCATCGGCGACTTGCCGCGGCATCCCGACCTGCGCTTCGGATTCGGCGAGGAGTTCCTCGGCCGCGCGGACGGTTGGCCGGGCCTGCGCGACCGCTACGGTTTGCCCCAGACCGACGTGCGCGGGTTGGACCACGACGTGGCCTACCGGGCGCTGGCGGCCGGCGATCTCGACGTGATGGACCTCTACGCCACGGACGCCGAGATCGAGCTGTGGGACCTCGCCGTGCTAGAGGACGATCGCGGCTTCTTCCCGAGCTACCAGGCCGTGGTGTTGTGGCGCAGGGACGTCGCCGAACGCGCGCCCGACGCGGTCGAATCCTGGGCGGCGCTGGCCGGCACGATCGACGCGGCCGCGATGCGGCGCATGAACCGGGAGGCCGCCGTCGACCGCCAGCCGGCGGCGCTGGTCGCGCGACGGTTCGTCGCCGAGGAACTGGGCTTGGAACTCGCCGAACGGCGGGCCACGGGTGTGCACCGGGCGCTGCTGCGGACGACACTCGACCACCTGGCACTGGTGCTCCCGTCGCTGCTCGCCGCCGTGCTCCTGGCGCTGCCGCTCGGCATCGCCGCCGCCCGCAACCCGCGCCTCGGCCAGGTGGTGCTCGCCGTTACGGGCATCCTGCAGACCATTCCCAGCCTCGCCCTGCTCGTCATGTTGGTGCCGCTCGTCGGCATCGGCGCCAAACCGGCGATCGCCGCGCTGTTCCTCTATTCCCTGCTGCCGATCGTGCGCAACACGCAAACGGGGCTTGCGAGCCTGCCCACGTCGTTGCTCGAGTCCGCCGACGGACTCGGACTGCTTCCCAAGGAGCGCCTCTGGCTCATCGAGCTGCCCCTCGCCCTGCCCGCGATCCTGGCCGGCATCAAAACCGCCGCCGTGATCAACGTGGGCACCGCGACCCTGGGCGCGCTCGTGGGTGCCGGCGGTTACGGCCAACCGATCCTGACGGGCATCCGCCTGGCGGACCCGATGCGCATCCTCGAGGGCGCCGTGCCCGCGGCGCTGATGGCGCTCTTGGCCCAGGCCACGTTCGAGTTGGCCGAACGCCGCCTATCGCGCGGCGGCATGTCGGGCGCCATCCTGTAAGGTCGCGGATCGCTCCCACCCGGCCCATGGCGTCAGCGCCGGAGATCGGCACCGCGCGATGGAGCGGGCCTTCAGCCCTTGGCCGGTTCTGTTCGTGTACCTGGGGCGTTGCCCCAGGCTACGATCGGTCGCGCCGTTGGCGCTCCAGAAGGCTCTGCGGTACGCAACGCTCCGTTGGCAGCCCAAGTGTTCTGCGGTGCGCAACGCGCCGTTGGCGCTCCAGAAGGCCGTGCGGTACGTAACGCGCCGTTGGCATCCCGGATGTTCTGCGGTACGCAACGCGCCGTTGGCATCCCGAATGCTCTGCGGTGCGCAACGCGCCGTAGGCAGCCCGAATGCTCTGCGGTACGCAACGCGCCGTTGGCGCTCCAGGAGATGCGCAACGCGCTCGCCGACGTCGGACCGTCCGGGAGGGGCAACGCCCCGCTCGATCGTAGCCTGGGGCAACGCCCCAGGTATTGCGGCACAACCGGTCCGGGCTGAAGGCCCGGGCCATGCCGTCGGCACGTTGCGTTGGCACGTTGCTTCGGCACGTTGTGTTGGCACGTTGCGTGGGCGACGTGCGTCGGTGCGGGCTTTCAGCCCTGGGTTCCACTTCCCGCCAAACCTGGGGCGTTGCCCCGGCTACGATCGGTCGCGCCGTTGGCGCGCATGGCGCGGCCTCGGCCGTCAGGGCACGCCCAGGGCCACCAGTTCCGCGGCGAGTGCGTCGTACTCGAGTTGCTCCGCAGAAGTGAGGCCCGGCAGGAGGTTCGCGGTTTCGAACGGGTCGAGCTCAAGGTCGAAGAACTCGTCCGCCTGCCCGGTCCGGCGGATTAGCTTGTACCGCTCACCGCGCACCGCGCGCGCGTGGGAGGCGAACGGGGGCGCGCCGCCGTTGGGCGAGAACGTCTCCGCGTACACGTGAGCGCGCAGGGCCAGGGTCGGGTCGGCGAAGTACGGCACCAAAGAAACCGAGTCCTCGGCGGCCCCAGGGCTCTGGCCTAGTTCAGCGATCGTCGCGAACAGATCCACGGCCGCGACGAGACCAATGCACTCCCCAACGACCACATCGGGACCCCGCACGATCAGGGGCACGTGGATGCCCCCCTCGTACATCGTGCCCTTCGCGTGGTTCGGTTGGAACGGCGGAATCGACGCACTGGCCGTGGTGCCATTGTCCCCGAGGAAGAACACGTACGCGTCCGGGTGTGTGCTGTCGAGCGCACCGAGCAATCGCCCGATCTCCACATCCAAGGACTCCACCATCGCCCGCGCGAGTTGGCGATCGTTGGGATTGGGCGGAAGCGAATCGCACCACGCGTTCGCGCAGCCCTCGGGCACACACAACGCCGCGGGCGGCACGTGGAAGGGTGTGTGGGCCGCGTTGTAACTCACCACGACGAACCACGGTTCGGGCAGCGATGCGATCTGCTCGATCGCAGCGTCGGTGAACGCGCTCGTCGTGTACTCGTTCGACAGGACCTGGGTGCCGTCGATCACCTGCGGCCACAGGGAGTAGTTGTTGACGGACCCACCCAGGATGCCGGAGAAGTGGTCGAATCCGGACTGGTTCGGGTGCAGGTTCCCCAGGTTGCCGGAGAGGTGCCACTTGCCGATGCACACGCTCGTGTAGTCCGCGAGTCGTTCCGGCAGAGTGGTTTCACCGAGCGACAAGCCTGGTGTGGTGTTCGTGATCACACCTCCTATGCCCGTGCGGAAACCGTGGCGGCCAGTCAGCAGTGCGGCCCTCGTGGGCGAGCAGACGGGGCTCGCCCAAGCGTTGCGAAACAGCAATCCCCCCTTCGCGAGCGCGTCGATCCGGGGGGTACACGGCGCGGCAGCGGATGCGCCGTACGCCCCGATCAAATCGACCCCCACGTCGTCGGCCACGATCAACAACACGTTCTTGCGGTCTGGGTTCGGCGCCGCGAGCACGACGTGCAGCCCATTCGTGACCCCCAACGTCGGTTCCTTCGCGAGCGCAAGCAGCGCGCCCTGCAAGTAGAGCGCCTGCCCCGCGAGGGCCGGCACGGGCGGCACGTACAAGACGAAACCCGCCGGGTCCGACGCCCCACCGGCCCACGGCACGGGACCAAGCGTCGCGATCGGGTTCGGCGGGACCAGACTGAGCAGCACCTCCCCCGGCGCACCCGCGCCGAGGAGGCCGAGCCCGTCCACCGCGGTGCCCGCGGGAAAGTGGGGATCGGGCGACGTCGCGATGCTCAAGTAGGCGAGCGACGGGGGCGCCGCCGAGCTCGCGGTGTTCGAGACTCCGACCGTGAAGCTCTCCCCCACCCCGGCCGATCCGCCGGTCCAGAGCAAACTTCCGGGCGGGTTGACGCCGAAGCCGTAGGGGGTCACCTGGAGCGCGGCACTCGACGCCGTGGGCACAAGCGCCAGGAGAACGGCGCAAAGGGGCTGTTTCGTCATGGAACTCGTTGGCCGAGTGCGGCCGATCGGCCAGGTGCTGCGACGCTGCGCTCCGGACGGGACGCGCCGGGTCGCCAGCCCTGCAACAGGCACGGACGCATCGGGTTCCGCCGCAGCTCGACTTCGGCGTTCAGCGTAGATTGGCAGGAGCGGACGCAGCCCCCCTGGGGGCCCCGAAGCCGCCCCATTCCGCCGGATCTACGGGCCGAGTCCGGCGTCCGTCGGCGGGCGCGTGTCGATCGCCTGGCGCCTCTCGGGGGCCGCACGGCCGAACAGCGGCCCCGGCGACGATCCCAATGGGCTCCAAGCTGTCGAAGGGAGTGCGGACGCCGGTGCGGCAGTGGGCACCGCCGGGAGTGCCACAAAGGCGGTCGCCGAGGGGCGTGCGATCAAGAACCCCTGGACGTAGTTCGCGCCGTGGCTCTGGACCCAGTCGAGCTCGCCCAGAGTTTCGATGCCCTCGCAGACCGTTTCCACTCCGAGTTCGCGCGCGAGTTGCAGGACCTTGTGGGCAATCGCCGCCTTGTAGGGTTCGCGATCCACACCGCGGATCAGCTCCGTATCCAGCTTGATGAAGTCGGGGCGCAACTGGTGCATCAGGTTCAGTCCCGAATAGCCGGCGCCTACGTCGTCCAACGCGACGCGGAACCCGTGGCCGCGGTAATGCTCGAGGATCCGACGCACGTGCTCGACGTCCGCGCAGTGCGACGACTCGATGACCTCGAAGACCACGCGTTCGCTCTCGATGCCGACCTCGCGCGCCGTGGCGACGGTGCGCTGCAGGCAGAACGCCGGGTCGTAGATGGCCGCCGGCGAGAAGTTGACGAAGAGGTGCGACGTGATCTGGTTGGCTGCGGCCTGCCGCAGGGCCGACATACGCGCCTTCACATCGAGCTGGAACAGGAGGTCACACTGCGTTGCAGCGTCGAAGAGCAACCCCGGCGCCACCAGGGTCCCGTCCGGCCTCCGCCCGCGGAGCAGCGCCTCGTGGGCGAAGATCCGCGAGGGGTCCTCGGCGTGCACGATCGGCTGGAAGTGGGACGTCAGTCGATCTTCCGCCAGGAGGTTCACGATCCACTGGCTCTGCGCCAAGCCGAGCAGTTGGGTGACGGGCATCACGCGGTGGACGTCGCGCACCGTCGGTTCGCGGTCGGGCGAGAGGCACAGCGCGCGGGCCGCGCGCAACTCCACCCCGGACAGCCCGGCCTCGACGGCGCGGCTGAGGGATCCGAGCTGGCCCGCCGCGAACTCGATGTCGAGCCGGTCCTCCGCCCCCACCCACGAGGACGCGAAACCCTGTTCGGCGAGCGCAGCTGCGAGCTTGGTCCCCGTGTGGGCCAGGGGCAACCACACGACCAACCGCCCTGCGTCGGGGAGGGCATCGGGCAGAGTTTCACAGCGGGCGCAGGGCTTGGCGGACATGAACGGCGGCCGGGATCGTGGGGTGCGGCGAATGGAGCGTCTTCGGCGGCCGCGGGCTCCCGGCCCAACGCACGTGCTCCGGACGTCCCGGCCGGGGGAACCGACACGCCACTCGCCGCAGCCAGAAGCGCCTTCCCCGAGTGCTCTCCCGGCTCCCGCGGGAGGCTCGGCGTTGCCCGAGCAAGCCGGCGCACATCCTCGAAGTGGCCGTTCCTGCGACGCGGAACGCCCTCGCGGCCGCGCTGGACTAACGGGAGATCGTCCGCGAGGCGTTCGACGCCGAGATGCCCTCCACCGCGGCCGGATCGAATGTCCACGCCTGCGCATGGATCGGGATGCCCGCGGGCAGCGCGAGCGGCCAAAGGACGGAAGGGGACGCCGTGCCGCCCGCTGTGGTGGCGTAGGGAAGCAGGACGTCCGTGTTCGGCACGAGCACGCCGCCGAAGAGCGGCACGTCGACGCGCGTGACCCCGAGCACGAGGGCGCCGAAACTGCTCTGCGCCGCTTGGCTCAAGGGGAACGTGGTGACCGCCCCCGGCCCCGCCCCGCCCGCGGGCGCCATCTGCGGCAGGCCCTGGGAGCCCGCGAGCGCAAAACCCAGATTCGTCCAAGGTGCCGCGATGCGCAGCACGCGGTCGATGGTGTTCACCGACACGAATAGATCGCCGGAGGGCCCGAAGGCGAGGTCCTTGGTGGCGTTGCCGGTGGCGAAGCCGGTGCCGATGGTGGTCTTCACACCCGCGGCGTTCACCCGCACCAAGGTGCCCGCGGACGCGTCGATCGCGTAGAGGTCGTTGCCAAACGCCCCGCCCTTGCCGTACTCCAGCCCTGCGAGGGAAGCGAAGCTCACGAACGACGCGTTCGCCAAGGTGCCGTTCGCGTTGTAGATCCGCACGACGCCGTCGCTGCTGCCGACCGCGATGCGGTTGTCGGGGGCGACCGTGAAGTAGGTCGGGTACGCCGAGCCGGGCAACGTCGCGAGGACCGTCGGCGTGCCGCCGGTCGAGCTCCAGATGCTGCGCGACTCGACTGCCGTGAAGAGGAAGCGGCCGTTGTTGTCGAACTTCATCTCGACGATGTTGGCCCAATCCGCCTGCGCGTAGAGCGTCACGACGGTCCCATCGGGGCGGATCCCGCTCAAGTGCCCCACCGCGCCGGACGTCAGCAATCCGCTGACGAGGAGCGTGCCGGGCACGCCGGATATCGTGCCCTCGACATCGAGCAACACGGTGTCGGGGTCCGAGGTGGAAACGTTGCCGAGGGACGTCACGGGAGCACCCCCCGGGCCGACCTTGCTGACGAGGACGGGCGTCGCGGACCCCCCGGCCGCCGGATCACGCCCCACGTAGAGCGAACCATCCGGCCCGAAGCTCAGCATCACGGGGTCGGTCACAGTTGCGTACTGGCTCACCGCGAAACCCGGAACGCTCTGGGCGTAGCTCGGGCCAGGGAGGAGGAGGGCGCCGAACGACAACAGCGGCACCAGGGGGCGAAGGAGTGCGGGGAACGACATGTTGGGATCCTCCCGTGGTTGGATTCGTCGAGGGTCAGACGTAGTCGGGATGCGCCGCGGGCGCAGCGCGTTACACCAGAGCTCCTCCGCGCTCCCCCCCGGGCTCTCCCCAGGGCGTTTCGGGCACCCCGCAGGGCCCAAAACCCGGGTTTTCTGAAGAATCGACCCTACCGGTGACCATGGGAGGGCGGCACATGGGACAGGGGAAGCGAACGACCGTCGACGAGCTCGTGGCGGAGGGCGATTGGCTGCGGCGCTTGGCGCAGCGGCTGGTCGCTGAGCCGCATGCGGCCGCGGACGCGGCCCAGGAGGCGCTGGCCGCAGCGCTCGAGCGCCCGCCGCACCCGGGGGTGCCCCTGCGGCGCTGGTTGGGCGGCGTCTTGCGCAACGTGGTGCGGCAGAGCCTGAGGCGAGACGGACGGCGGCGGGCGCGCGAGGCCGCGTTGGACCTGCCGGACGGGCCGCTGGGCGCGGGCGAACTCGCGGAGCGCCTCGAACTCCACCAGCACCTCATCCGCTGCCTCCGCGAGTTGGAGGAGCCCTACCGCTCCACCGTGGCGCTGCGGTATCTCGAGGACCTGACGCCGGCCGAGATCGCGCGGCGGCAGGGTGTGCCCACGAAGACCGTCTACACGCGGCTCGACCGCGCGCTGGCGCAACTGCGGGCGCGCCTCGACCGCGAACACGGCGGTTCGCGCAGCGCGTGGGCGCTGGTGCTCGTCCCCGACCTACGCGCTGGCGCTCTGGCGATCCCGCCGGCGCTGCTTCCCACGCCCCTCGCTCAGCTCACCGCCATGACGACCCTGAAATGGACGGCAGCGGCCGCCGCGACCCTGCTGCTCGGTTTTGTCGGCGTGCAAGCCCTGCGAACCTCACCCGACACACCGCGGGCGCACGACATCGAGGCGGCGCCTGCGGAAGAGCTCGAGCCGGTCGCCGCACCGCACGTCGAAACGCGCACGTCCTCGCCCGAGGCACGTGTCGCCGTGGCCGCTCCCAGCACGCCGAAGGAATCTCCGCTGCCGTCGGCAGAAGTTGCCGTAGCCGCGTCGCTCGCCGGCTTCGTGTTGCACCTTGACGGCCGACCAGTCGAGGGCGCGGTCGTACGCTACGGGCTGCCCTTTGGGGCCCAGGGCGAGGCTGGGAACGCGAGCGCGGTGACCACCAGCGACGCACGGGGCGCGTTCGCGCTGCCCGCTCCGATCTCCCCGGTCAGTGTCGTCGCCGAAGCGCCTGGCCTCGCCACCGTGTTGCCGCCGACCGTGCTGCCGATGCCGCGCACGGAGCCCGTGCGCGTTTGGGTCGGCCCTGCCGTGACGGTGGCGGGCGAGGTGGTCGACCCGGACGGTCGGCCGCTCGAGGGCGTGGCGCTCGACATCCGGTTGCCAGCGGAGGCGCAACAGCGGCTCAACCCGGGAGTATTCAGCGCCGGTGTGCCCGCCTGGCGCGCGACGAGCGACGCCGAAGGGCGCTTCGTCTTTCCCGCCGTGGGCGCGCTCGCGGGCGCTGGCCTCGACGCGTCCCTGGACGGCCATGTGAACGCTCGGCACGAGTTGAGCGGCGCGTCGGAGCACGAGGTGCTGCCGGTGCTGCACCCCACTTCCGCCGACACACGGCCCATCGCCGGCATCGTGCGGAGACCCGACGGCACGCCAGTGGCCGGCGCGCACGTCAGGTTCCTGCCGGCCGAGTTCGGTGGCGTCGGCGAGGGGCGAGCGACGATGGAACAAGGTGAGCCGACCGTGACCGATGCGAACGGGCGCTTTGGCATGCACCTGCCGGAACACCTCGAGTGGAACTCCGAGCGGGCCCCGTGGTTGACCTTGCGCGTCGTCGCGGTGGGTTTGCTTCCGGTCGAGCTGCAGCTCGGTGAGTTGCAGCCTGCGCAGCTCGGCAACCTGGAAGTTGTGCTCGACAGCGAAGCGCTGCGAATCAGCGGCACCGTTGTCGATGCCAGCGGCGCGGCCGTCGTGGGTGCGCGTGTCTGGACGCCCGATGGTGCGGGCTTTGGCGGCGTGCGCGAGGAACACGCCGGCACCAACCTCCTGATGCACCGGACTGTGGAGGAGCTGCTCGCCGACGGCGACGGGCGCTCCGCACACACCGACAACAACGGCCGCTTCGAGCTCCGCGGTCTGCTCGCGCGCGACTACCGGATCCTCGCCCAGCACCCGCGGACGCTCGAAGTCGCCGGGCCCGACGCGTACTCCGCGGGTGCCACCAACCTGCGCCTCGTCGTCGGCGGTCGGGAACACGTGCGCCGTGTCGCGGGGCGCGTGGTGGACGCGGGAGGGAACCCGCTGGAGAACGTGCGCATCTTCGTCGATCGCAGCGGGATCGCGGCGGACGGCAGCATCTGGCAAACGGACCCGTTTCCTTCCTCGAAAGTGCTGACCGACGCGGACGGGCGGTTTGTGTTCGAAGAGCTGGCCATCGCGGGCACGGTGCTGCAGGTGGGCCGCAGCTCGCACCCGCGCTCGTCGCGCATCCCGCTCGCGCAGCACGCGGACCTGGAAGCGATCGAGATCGTCTTGCCGACGGCCTGCGAAGTCCGCATCGAGCTCGACGACCCCAACCGTGCCACGTCGTTCCGCTTCGTCGATGCCGCCGGTCGAGCCGTGCCGTGCACCGTGCAGTCGGGCGGTATCCTGATCATGAGCGACGGCCTGCAGTTGAACGGGGGCCGCTCGGACCTGGTGCAAGCCGACGACTCCGCGGTCGAACTGCTGCTCGTCCGCGGCGTGGAGGTCACCGAGCGAATTCCGGTGCGCCTGAAACCGGGCGAACTCAACACCATCCGCCCGTAACGCTCGAGGAGCCGTCCGATCGAGTCGGCACGGCCCCAACACGGACCTACGCGGGATCGTGTGCCTCGCGATCGAGGTGCACGGTCAGGAGCATCTCGCTCGGCACCGCAGCGCGCACGCTGTGGCGCACGTGGCGATCGAGCACCACCAGTTGGCGCGACTCCAAAACGTGCACGGCGGCGTCGGTCTCCACTTCGATACGCCCGTCGACGCAATGCAGTATCGCCAGTCCGTCGAGGGACTGGTCGGCCAACACACCGCCGGCCTCGAAGGAGAGCAGGCTCATGCTCGTGGGGCCGCGCAGGTACACCGCCGCTTGGCGGTGGCCGCGCCGGGCGTCGTCCTTCTCCCGGTGCAGGAACTGCGCCACTTCGCGAAGGTCGAATCGGTGCGCTTGCACGGCGGCACGGTCGATGGGAGGCCGACGGTCGCAGCTGGCGGAGGGTTCGGTGGGCATGGGTGCCCCGGACTAGGGCGCCGCACCAACGGGTTGCAGGGCGCAGGCGCTGCTGCGCGTCGACTTCCGAGGAACCCTGTCGAACGCTCGCTCGATCCGGTAAACCGGGCGTACTCGGCCGCGATCGAGGCCCTCGCCGAGGCAATCCTGGGTGCGGGGCGGGGTGGCCCCTTCCCTCCCTGCCGCCGAGGCCCTAGGAAGGGGCCCGCGGAACGTCATGGACAGGGTGCACACTTTCATCGCGGGCTGCGGGTACGTGGGCGAGGCTCTGGCGGCGGTGCTGCTCGCCGAGGGCAAAACCGTCGTCGCGGCGCGGCGTCGGCCGGAGCGGCTGGCGCCCGAGCTGCTGGCCGCCGGAGCCATTCCGATGGCGTTGGACCTCGGTGCGCCCGAGGAGTACGACCTGCCCGCGGCCGAACTCCTGGTCCTAGCTGCCAGCCCGGAAGGGCGCACACAATCCGCCTACTTCGAGGCGTTTGGCGCGGGACCGAGCGGACTGCTGGAGGAACTGGCGCGGCGCGGGATTTCGCCGAAGCGCGCGGTCCTCGTCTCCTCCACCGGCGCCTTCGCCGAGGCGAAGGGCGGCTGGGTCGACGAGCTGAGTTCCCCCAACCTGGACGACCCCGTGCAGGGCGCGATCGTGCGCGGCGAACGCGCCTTCACCGACGCCGCCGCGCGCACCGGCGTGCGCCCCATCGTCGCGCGTTTCGGCGGCATCTACGGCCCGGGGCGCGAGCGCCTGATCGCCGAGGTGCTGGAGGGCCGCGCCACCTACGACGGGGCCCACGACGGTTGGACCAACCGCATCCACGTGCACGACGGCGCCCGCGCGATCGCCCACATCGCCGGCCTGGCGGACCCCGACGTGCTCTGGGCCATCGTCGACCGCGAGCCCGCCCGCCGCCGCGACGTGCTCGCCCACCTGGCCGCGCGCCTCGACGCCCCGCGCCCGGTTGCCGCGGCGGACAAGTCCGAACGCGGAGAGAAGCGAGTGTCCAGCGCGCGCCTCGCGGCGAGCGGCTTCGTGTTCCGCTACCCAACGTACAGGGAGGGATACGGAGCCCTCCTCGCAGCCCGCGGTCTGGTGCGATGAGCGCGACCATCGAACTGCGCGGGCTGTGGCGCTCGTTCGAGGAGGGCGGGGCGCGGCGCGACGTGCTGTCGGGTGTGGACCTCGAAGTGCCCGCGGGGTCGAGTGTGGCGCTGCTCGGGCGGTCGGGTTCGGGCAAGAGCACGCTCTTGCACCTGGTCGGCGGCCTCGACCGGCCCGACCGCGGCGAAGTCTGGGTCGAGGGTCGGCGCGTCGACCTGATGGGCGAACGGGAGCGCACCCTCGCGCGGCGTCGGCGCGTCGGTTTCGTGTTCCAGTCGTTCGATCTGCTGCCGACGTTGACGGTGCTCGAAAACGTCTTGCTGCCGATGGAGCTCGAGCGTCGCACGGGCCGCGCCGAGCGCGATCGAGCGATGGCGTTGCTCGCACGTGTCGGCCTGGCCGACCGCGCCGCCGCGTTTCCCGATCGGTTGTCCGGCGGCGAGCAGCAGCGGATCGCGCTGGCGCGGGCCCTCGTGCACGAACCCGCGGTCGTGCTCGCCGACGAACCGACCGGCAACTTGGACGGCGACAACGCCGCGCGTGTGCTCGACCTCTTGGGCAGCCTGGTCGCCGAGCGCGGCACGACGCTGCTCGTGGCGACCCACAGCCGCGAGGCCGCCCTGCGCCAGTCCCGCGCGTTCGAGTTGGCGGACGGCCGGCTGGTGCCGCTGGAGCTGGCGCCGGGTGTCGGACGTGGTTGAGCGCGGCTTTGCGTGGCCGAGGACGGCGCTGCGGCGCGCGGGGGCGGCGCTGGGGCGTGCGGGGGCTGCGCTGGGGCGTGCGGGGGCGGACCTGCGAGTCGCGCGCGGGACCCACCACCCCCGCCCAGCCACCCCAAGACTTCGCTCGCGGCCGGCGGTTGCGCTGCGGGGCGAAATGACGCGCCAAAGTCCGCGCGCGCGCGCCGCGGCGGGTGGGGGCGCGTGAAACCCGTGCTGCTCAAGGCCTCGCTGCGGGAGGTCGCGCGCCACCCGTTGCAGTCGGGGCTGGCGGTGCTGGGCGTCGCGCTCGGCGTCGCGGTCGCGCTCGCGATCCAGTTGTCGAGCGCGGCCAGCCTGCGCGCCATGCAGCTCTCCGCGGAGGCCGCCGGCGGCCGCGCGACACACTCGGTCGTCGGCGGGCCCGTCGGGCTCGACGAATCGCTGTTCACGCGGATCCGAGTCGAACTCGGCGTGCGGCCGAGCGCGCCGGTGCTCGAGGAACACGTGCCCCTCGCGGACCGCCCGGGCGAGGTGCTGCAGCTCCTCGGTCTCGATCCCTTCTGCGACGCACCCTTTCGCACGTACCTGGGGCCAGGTGGTCTCGGGGTGGATCTCAGCGCGTTTTTCACCGAACCCGGCGCGGTGCTCCTCGCCGAAACGACCGCGCAGCGCCTCGGGTACACGATCGGCGATTCCATTCCGCTGCTCGTCGGCGCGTCCGAGGTTGAGGCCAAGCTCGTCGGGCTGCTGGCGCCGCCGGACGAGTTCGCGGCGCGGTTGACCTCGAACCTGATGGTCGCCGACGTGTCGACGGCCCAGGAGCTGCTCGGACAAACGGGTCGGCTCTCGCGCATCGACCTGCTGCTCGCCAACGACGATCCCGCCGAGGACGAAAGGTTGCTCGCGGCGCTCACCCGTTTCCTGCCAGCGGACGCGCGCATCGAAGCAGCCGGTGCGCGGGCGGGTGCGCTCGCGGCGATGACCCGCGGCTTTCGACTCAACCTGCAGGCCCTCAGCCTGCTGAGCCTCGTGGTCGGACTGTTCCTCGTCTACAACGCGTCCCTGTTCTCGGTGGTGCGTCGCGCCGGTGCGCTCGCGACCCTGCGTTGCCTCGGCGCGACCCGCGCGCAGGTACTGCGACTCGTATTGCTCGAGGCGGCGATCCTGGGTGTGCTCGGCAGCCTGCTCGGCCTCGTGGGCGGCATCGGTTTGGGAGCTGGACTCGTCGGCCTCGTGACGCAGACGATCAATGACCTCTACTTCGCGCTCTCCGTGCGCGAGCTGACGCTGCCGCCGGCGCTGCTGCTCGGCGGGTTTGCGCTCGGAGTCGGCGCCACACTCGCGGGGGCCGTGCCGCCGGCGCTCGAGGCGTCCCGCGCCGATCCGCGGGGTGCGCGGCGCCGCTCCCAAGTGGAAGCGCGCGCGCGGAAGGCCCTGCCGCGATTCGCGTGGGTCGGCGGCGCGCTCGCGGTGGTCGGGGGAGCGGCGCTCGTCCTCGCCGGCCCGCGTCTGCCCGTCGCATTCGGCGGACTGTTCGCGCTGATCGTCGGCTGCGCTCTGCTGGTGCCGCCGCTCGCAGCGCTGTTGCTGCGCGCCGCGGAAACACCCCTGACGCGAGTCTTCGGCGCGCCGGGAGCCTTGGCCGCACGCGGCAGTTCCCGGTCGCTTTCGCGCACGTCGATTTCGCTCGCCGCCCTCGTGGTGGCGCTCTCCACGTCCATCGCGGTGGGAGTGCTGATCGCCAGCTTCCGCACCAGTGTCATCACGTGGCTCGGCAGCGCGTTCACCGCCGATCTCTACGCCTCCACTCCGACGCTGGTGCGCACACGCGCGTCCGCGCTGTTTCCGACCGAGGCACTCGCGGCGCTCGAAAACGCACCGGGTGTGGATCGTGTGCTGCGGTACCGCACCCAGGATCTTTCGGGGCCCCGCGGCGCGGTGCAGACGGTTGCGCTCGATACGGGTATCGAAGGCGCCCTCGTGTTCCAGTTCCAAAGTGGCGGCAGCGAGGACGACCTCGCGGCGCTGGCGCGCGGCGAGGCGTTCTTCGTTACCGAAGCCCTCACCCACAGGCTCGGCCTGCGCCGCGGCGACACGCTGCGTTTCGACCTAGCGCGGGGTCCCCTCGAACTGCCGATCGCCGCGGTCGTGCACGATTACGGCAGCGACCGGGGCAGCGCGATCGTCGACCTCGGGGCGTACCAGCGGGCGAGCGGCGATGCGGGGATCAGTTCCCTCGGCCTGTGGCTCGAGCCGGGCCTTGATCCCGACGCCGCCCTGCCGCCCCTGCGCGCGGCGCTGCCCGGCGGCGTCTCCGTGGTGCTGCGTTCCAACGCGGGACTTCGCCGCGAGACCTTGGTGGTGTTCGATCGCACGTTCGCCGTGACCGGTGTGTTGCGTTTCGTGACGCTACTCGTCGCCCTGGTCGGATTGGTTTCCGCGCTGATGGCCTTGGCCCTCGACCGCGCGCGCGAGTTGGCCGTGTTGCGCGCGCTCGGGCTGACGCCCGGGCAACTGGTGCGCCTGCTCGGAGCCCAAGCGGTGCTGCTCGGGCTCGTCGCCGGCGTGATCGCGCTGCCGGTGGGAGCGCTCGTCGCCCACGTGATGATCGACGTCGTCAATGGGCGTACGTTTGGATGGACGTTGCTCGCGTTCGAGTTCGGCCCGCGCCTCGTGCTGACCAGCCTGGCGTTGGCCGGTGCGGTGGCCGGATTGGCGTCGCTCCTGCCCGCTTGGAGCGCCCTCCAGCTCGAACCCAGCCGGGCCCTGCGCCAGGATTGATGCCATGTTCCGCCCGATCCGATGGCTCTGGTTCGTTCTGCTCGCGGCCTCGACGCTGCTCGCCGCGTGCGGTCGGGACGCCCCGCCCGCGCCCGCTACGATCGACCTCGACGCGGCGCTGTCCGGCGATAGCGCGGGGTTCGAACGCGCCCTGGCGCCGCGCGAGTTCCGCTTCCCCGAGGACCACGGCCCCCACCGCGACTTCCGCACCGAATGGTGGTACTCGACGGGCAACCTCGACGGGCCCGACGGCGAACCCTACGGCTTCCACTTCACGATCTTCCGCTCCGGCTTGGCCGCGTCGAGCGCGCCGCGCACCAGCAGCTTCGCGACCGACGAGCTGTGGATGGCCCACTTCGCGCTGACCGACGGGCGCTCGGGAAAGATGCACTCCTTCGAGCGTTTTGCGCGCGGCGCCGCGGGACTCGGCGGCGCCAGCGACGCACCCTTGGCCGTGTGGGTCGACGGTTGGCGATTCGAAGGAGTGGATGGCTTGGGTGAGGACCGCCGGCCGACGTTCCACATCCGCGCGAACCAGGGCGGTTTTGGCATCGATCTCGGCTTGACCGCCGAGAAACCGCTGGTGCTGCAAGGCGACGAGGGTCTCAGCCAGAAAGGCGCCGAACCCGGCAGCGCCAGCTACTACTACGCCCTCACACGACTCGCGGCGAAGGGCAGCATCCGCTGGGAGGGCCGATCGATCGACGTGCGCGGCCAGGCGTGGCTCGACCGCGAGTGGAGCACGAGTTTGCTGGAAGCGGGCCAATTCGGCTGGGATTGGTTCGCGCTGCAGCTCGACGATGGCACGGACCTGATGGTCTACCGCATGCGCACCGAACGCGACGGTCAACCCGGCGTGGATCCGCACAGCCACGGCGCGTTGGTCGATGCCGATGGCACGAAGGTGAACCTCGAACTCGCGGACTTTTCGATGCGCGACCTCTCCACGTGGACCAGCCCGCGCAGCGGCGCCGTCTATCCGGGTTCGTGGCGCATCGCTGCCACGGACCCGCGCAGCGGCGAACGCCTCGAACTCGAAGTCAACCCGCTGGTGCCCGACCAGGAACTCGAAGTCTCAGTTCTCTATTGGGAGGGCGCCGTCACGGCCCGCGGCACGTTCGGCGGCCAACCCATCACCGCAAAGGGCTACGCCGAGCTGACCGGTTACGGCGCGCGCCCCCCAAAGGTCGCGGGCGAACGTGCGCGGCCGGATCGGGACGAAAGATGAACCGGAGCGCCGAATGATGAGTCGCGGAGCCAAGTGGAAGGAAGCCGCGCGAATCGCCCGCGAACTCGAGGCCGATTCGCCTACGGAGCGCCCCGCGCGCGGCTGGCTGCTCTGGGTGGCCTGGCTCTGGCTCGCGTCCGCGATCCTGTTGGGGCTCCACGTCGCGGCGGGTCCAGTCGAAGGCGTGATTCTCGGCATCGGCGTCGGAATCGGTGCGGGCGTCGTCCTCGACCGATGGAAGTGTCTGCATTCGGAAGTTGCATCCCATCCCAACGGAATCCACGGGTACAACCGCGCGCAGGCCGCGCTCCGCAAGTGGTCGCGTGTTGGCGGCACCGGTGCGCTCGCCCTGCGGGTTCTGCCATTCCACGTTGTGTACCGGCTGCTCTACGGCAGAGACGGGCAGAGGAATGTGATCCGTCTGGTCGTACTGCTCGTCGGCAGCATCGCGGTCGGAATCTTCTACCCTGCCGCCGTCGTCGGAGTTTGGATCCTGGCGCTCGGACTGATCGCCAGCCTCGTCCTGCGCACGATCCATGTCCCCACGCTTCTATTCCTGGCCAGTTCGGGGGAGGCTGCTGCGGTGTACCGCCGCCGCTTGGAGGCGGTGACCGGCACGAATTGGGTCGCGCTCTTGCGATCGCCCTCCGCACCCGCGGGGGTTCCGGAGCACTTCGCGGCAGCTCACCGGAACGACGTTTGGTCCCTGCGCGACGACGACGAACTTCGCTGGCGCGAAATCGTGCGCGACTTTCTTGTCCACGCGGCGCTCGTCGTAGTTCGACTCAACGAGGATCCCGGTCTCGTGCGCGAGGAGCTTCGCCTGCTCGACGAAGTGGGAGGCCATTTCCGCGTGGTCGTGGTCGCGACGAACTCGGACATCGTTCGGGAACACGCACCGCAGTTCGCCGATCGGTGGTTCACCGAGGAGGAGGTCTTGCGAGAATTGGCCTCGTTCCTCGCCCACCCCAGACGTGTCCGCAAGAAACTCTGGGGTCCGACCACGGTCGTTCCGGCGCGAGTTTCGTAACGCTGGCGATGCGGGGCCCGAATCCACCCGCGCCGCGCCTTCGCGGCATTGCTGTTCTTTCGCTGACTAGACGGTCACGCCGCGCGTTGATCCGAGGAGACGAACGGCGCCGGATTGAGAGCCACTACGCGAGGTTCCGCCCCGCGCACGAGCACACGCCGCAAGAGTTTCCGCGCCGCGCCGGTGTGTCGCTCCGTAAGCGCCGCGAGCAGAGCAGCGAAGGCCACGATCAGCGCCGCGGTCGCGCCGTAACGCAGCAGACTCGGCCCGTCGGGAACCGATCGCAGCGGATCCCCGGGCCCGCGCCAGGCCCGTGCCAGCACGAAAAGCGGCATGTGCACGGCGTAGAGCGTGAACGAGAAACTCGCGGCCCAACCCGCGAACCGCGCGAGGTAGCTGCGACTCGGTTGGCCGGCGTTCGGAGCGACCAGCGCGGCGCCGATCCAAAGCGCGACGGCGAGCCCCAAGGCCACATCCGCGGACAAACCAGGGCGCAACCGGGCGAGCAGCAACGCACCGAATGCCAGTGCACCCGCGGCGTAGGGCGCCCCCACCAGCAGCCAACGTGGGACGGCGAGCACGCTCGGGCGCGGCACGTAGGCCAGAGCCGCGCCGAAGAGCCAAACGGGGAAGTAGACGAGGATCCCCGGTCCGATCAGCAGCGCGACGAGCACTGCGAGGGCGCCGCAGACGAGGCGCTCGCGCCCGCGCGGCGACACGGCAGCACGCAGTAGCAGTGGGAAGAGCACGTAGTACCAGAACTCGTTGGCGAGGCTCCAAAGCGGACCGTTCGAGCCGTAGGTCGGCGCCATGACCGTCTGCAGGAAGAGCGCGTTCTGCCACAGAACGAACACTCCATTTTGCAGCTCGCCCTGCAGCACGTTCCCGGGATAGGCGCCCGTGACCAACTGGGGCATCCACCCGCGGGAGAGCCAATCGAAGGCGGCTGTCAGGAGCAACGCAGGGAGCACCACCACCCACAGGCGCGCGAGTCGATCGCAGAGGTATTCCGCGAACGACCACGTGGCGCCCGGTCGATGCCGCGCGCGGATCGACTGCGCGATGAAGAAGCCCGAAAGGACGAAGAACACGAGCACCGCCTGGTGCCCAAAACCCGTCGCCAGGTAGAAGCCGCTCCGCAACACCTCCGCAGCGCCGCCCGCGGCTGGCAACTCCGCGTGGTCGACGAACTCGAGACTCCTGCCGTGGCCCAAGAAGACCGCGAACGCCGCCGCAGCGCGCAGCGCATCGAAAGCGGTCGAGGCGCGAGTTCCGTGTTGGACGTGCATGGGAAGGGGCCCACGCCGCCTTCGGCAGGGGCCCGCCCGCGGCTCCAGGACGGCCCCGCCCCCTTGTCCCAGGACTGGGCGGAGGTCAGCGCGACAGGCACCAGGCCGCGTATTGCGCCTCGAGGCCGAGTTTTGCGGGCTGGCCGAGGTCCAGGTGGCGTTCGAACGCCAGGTGCCCGCTGCGTTCGGCCAAGCGCAGCTCCACGGGGCCGCCCCGCGGCACGTGGGGCAGCGCGGTGTGCACGGGGACCACCGGGTCCTCGGTGGCCATCACGAGCAGCGCGGGAACGGCGAGCTGCGCGAGGTGAGGGCGGATCGAGAGCTCTTCGTAGTAGTGCTCGGGGCTGCGGTAGCCGTAACGCGGCGCGATGGTCAGTCGGTCCCACTCGCGGATCGTCGGCACGGCCTGCACCTCGCGGTTCGGACTGGGGATCGGACGCCCGCGGCGGGCCACGGCGTCGTAGATCTCCTTCAAGCCCCCCAGCACGTGGCGCCGGTAGAAAAACGCCCGCGGCGCGTCGATGTAGACCTGCGCGTCCGCGAGATCCATCGGCGTGCACAGCGCCACGCTGGCGCGCACACGCGGGTCCCTCGGCGCGCGCGCGTGGTGCAACGTCACGTAGCCACCCATCGAGTACCCGATCACGTGGATGCGCGTATACGCGGCCAAACGCGGGTGCGCCAGGATCGTGTCGAGGTCGATGGCGAGCGCGACGTTGTAGAAGTCGTCGCCGCCGCGATCCGCGCCGCGCAGCGCGACCGCCAGCGTCGAGAATCCGTGGTGCAAGAGCGCCCGCGACGAGCGCAGGATGTAGGTGCTGTCGGGCCCACCGCCTAGGCCGTGCACCAAAACGAACAGCACGTCGCAGCCGGGCACCTCGCGCAGCATCGCGGTGATGCCGACGGTGCCCATGCGCTCGTCGTCGAGTTCGGCCCGCAGGTGCTCACCCGGCGCCACCCGCGGCGGGCGCACCGCGTCCTTCAGGAAGCGCCGCACCGTCTCGCGGTCCCCGCGCCAACTGGGGCCGGCCGCGGAGTGGGGCTCGGGCTGGAGGGGAGAGCTCATGGGGCGGGGCCGGGACTCCGACCAAGAGTACCCCGCTCCACCGCGCGCGCGCGCCTCTAAGTCACCCTCCTGGACGGCGGGAGCGCACCGCAGCCGGGCGCTCGGGCGCACCGCATTCCTTGAGGGCCGGTGCCCGTGGTCCGCTCCCTACGCGTCCGCGCCGTCCGCGGACTCGTCCCCGGTGGCGGGCTCGCCATCCGTGTCGCCCGGTGCGACGAGGCCGTACTTCTCGAGCTTGCGCTGCAGCGCGAAGCGCGTGATTCCGAGCTCGACGGCGGCGCGGCTTTTGTTCCCCGCGTGGCGTTCGAGCGCGTCGACGATCGCGCGGCGTTCGAACTCCGCCACCGCCCCGCGCAGGTCCCCGTCCACCGCGGCCACGGTCGCGGCGGCAGCGGCGGCGGTCTCGAACGCGGCCGTGTCGACGGCGGCCTGCTCCTTGGGGCCGGGATGGCGCTCGCGGATGGCCTGGGAGAGCTGTTCGACACGCACACGGTCCCCGGCGAGCACGACCATGCGGCGCATCTCGTTCTCGAGCTCGCGCACGTTGCCCGGCCAATCGTAGAGGCACAAGACTTCGAGCACGTCGTGGGAAAGCAGCGGCCGCGGTCGCCCCGTTTCGCGCGCGGCGCGCGCCAGCAGTTCCCGCGCCAAGAGCGGCACGTCCTCGCGCCGCTCGCGCAGCGGCGGCACCGTGAGTTCGAGCACGTTGACTCGGTAGTAGAGGTCCTCGCGGAAGAGCCCGCGCTGAACGAGATCGACCAAGTTGCGGTGGCTGGCGGCGACGAGCCGCAGGTCGACCTCGATGTTCTGGTCCCCGCCGACGGGGCGCACCACACCCTCCTGCAGCACACGCAGGAGCTTCTTCTGCATCTCGGCACTCATGTCCCCGATTTCGTCGAGGAACAACGTGCCGCCGCTGGCGAGTTCGCAGAGGCCCTTCTTCGCGCGGTCCGCGCCGGTGAACGCGCCGCGCACGTGGCCGAAGAGTTCGCTCTCGAGCAGCGAATCGGGCAATGCCGCGCAGTTCTCGCTGACGAAGGGCTGTTTCGCGCGGGGCCCCAAGTTGTGCACGGCGCGCGCGATCAGCTCCTTGCCCGTGCCGCTCTCGCCGTGGATCAGAACGGGCAGCTCGCAGGCGATCACGCGCTCGAGTTGCTCGTAGAGCTTGAGCATGGCGGGCGCACGCCCGACCAAGCCGGGGAACCGCCGGGGCGCCGTCGCTTCGGGCCGGCCGTCGGGTCCGGGCGCGCGGCCAAGCTCCTCCTCGAGGGCGGTGACCTGCGAGCGAAGCGCCGCCACCTCCGCGTCCCGACCGGCGACACGCTCGCGGCGGTCCGCTTCGACCAGTACGAGGCCCACCAGTTCCGCGAGCAGCCCCGCGAGGCGCAATCCGAGCGCGTCGAAGTGGCTCGACTGCATGCGGTTGTCGAAGAGCAGCGCGCCCCGCGGCGGCCCGTCCCCATCGGGCGCGGAGATCGGCACACACAGGACCGAACGCAGGCGCAGGTCCTCGACACTCGACATTTCGCCAAAACGCTCGTCGCGGCGCGCGTCGACGGACAGGATCGGCTCGCCCTTGCGCAGGACGAGCTGCGCGATGCCCTGGGACACCCGCAGACTCGGCACCGGCACGTCGCTGCCGTCGAAGAGCCGCGCCAGTACCACCCGCGGCGGTTCGTTCGGCGGGCCGGCCTGCAACAGGAAGCCGCGCTCGGCGCCCAGGAGTTCGAGGCCCGCGTCCAGCAGCTCGCGCTGGACCTCCAGGCTGTTGCGGCCACTGCCCGTCGCGCGAACCAGTTCGGTCAGCCGGGCGAGACGCTCCTCGGCTTCGCTGGGTTCGCCGAGGGCCGTGCGCAGTCCGATTTCGTCGCGCGAAGCAAAGGCGCCTTCCCCCTCGTCGGGCACGAGCGAGAGCCGCGCGCCGCCCAGGACCAACTCGTCGCCCGCGACCAGCCGCGACCGACGGGTGCGGGTGCCGTTGACCACCAAGCCGTTGGCCGAGCCGAGGTCCACCACGACCCAGCCATCGCCGTCGCGCTCGATCCGGCAATGGTGGCGCGACACCTTGGCGCTGGCCAACCGGATCTCGTTGTCGAGGGCCCGACCGACCCCGACGGCGTTGTCCGCCAGGCGCACGACGGAGCGCGCGCCCTGTTCCTCCACGACGATCTTCAAGCTTGGGTCCCGAGTTGCTTCTATTGTGGCCCGCTCCCGGGGTCACGGTCTGCCCTGGCTTCCCTCGCTCCCCGATACCTGCCCCCCCACCCCGCCTGGGGTAGGCTGTTGTGCCATGTCCGTCCGCCGCCCGGCGCCCCTGCGACCCCTGGAGCGGCACCGCCCGCCCGGCCCCGACCCCCTGCGCATGGCCCTGCGGGACCCGCTCGGGGTTTCCCCGGAGGCCACCGGGCGACCGCTCTTGCTCGAGGCCGCCGCGTGGGAGATGGCGCGGCGCTTCGACGGCCGGCGCACGGCGGACGAAATTGCGACCGAGGCGGCGGCGGCCCTGGGTCGGGCCGTGGAGCCGGCGCAGGTGGTCGAGTTGGAGCGGCGCCTGTCGGGGGCGCTCCTCTTGGCCGACGGCGCCGCGGAACAGGCCATCGAACGCGCTTTCGACGGCTTCCGCCGCGCCCCGCGCCGGGCCGCGCTGGGCCCGGGCCGCGATTACGAGACCGACCCCTTCGACCTGCGGGTGCGCATCGGCGGGCTCGTGGCCGACGACTGGGACATGCCGGCCCTGGTCAGCGCCGTGGGACTGATGACCCCCGCCGCCGACCTGCGTTCGGCCGCGGGGCTTCACTCGCGTTCGTGGGCCGCCGTGCGGCACCTGCGCGGACACCTCGCGCGTGTGGTGCTGCTCGCCAACGCGGGCGCGCCGTTCGACGAGCCGCTCGTGCCGCTCGCGAAGCCGTTCGATCTGCCGCTCGGTGCGGTCGAGTGCGATTCCGCGGCGGTGGCGGCGCTCGATGTGTTGCCCGGCCGCCTGCAACTGGCGCACGGCCAGACGATGGCCCTGGAGCGGGCGCTTCTGTTCGTGCGCCTGCTCTTCCCCAACGTGCCGGCGCTCGCGCTGCTGGCGAGTTCGCTCGACGCGCGCGAGGGAATGGTGTCGCTCGACCGCGCGGCCGCCGCACTGACGCGCGTCGCGGAACTGCCCGGTCGCACGCTGTTCGTCGCCGTGGCGGACCTGTGGCGCGCGGGCGGCGGCGAACCGGCGACGGCGATCTCCGCGGGCGCAGCGGCCGCCGCTCCGGCGCGCATCGGCGGCTCACTTGGCAGCGAGCTGCGCGCGCACGACGACCGGGCGCTCGAACTGTGCACCGAGCTCGACCACACGGGTTTCCGCGACCTGTGTTTGGCGAGCGACGACCCGGCACGCGCCGCGCACGGCGCCGCGACCTACCACGTGCTGCGCCTGCTGCAGGGCCGCGTGGCGCTCGACCCGCTGGCGACGGGCAGGGAGTTGGTGCAGGGTTCGCTGCTGGGCTACCAACAGTTGGCAACCCGCGGCGAACTGGCGAGCGCCGCGTCGGTGGTCTTCCACTGAAGCGCGCCCGACGGCACGGAGCCTGGGCGCGAGGGACACCGGGTGCGCGCCACGTATCCCGGCCGGACAGGCCCGCGCCACTTCTTGGCGATCCAAAGTGACACCGCCTGGCCGGTGGGAACGTCTTACTCCGTCGTCCCCGAAACTTCGCGCTCGGCGATCGTGCGCAAGCGCCGGAATGGGACCGACGGGCGAACCATGCATACCCGGGACGAAAGCGATCCGCACGGCCCGCAGCCGCGGCGCACCCCCTGGCACTCGCGCGGATATCACCCTCACTTCGAGGCCCGGGACGTCATTCAGAGTTTGACGTTCCGACTCCACGACAGCGTTCCCGCCGAACTCTTGGCGCGTTGGAAGGCCGAACTCAGGCGCGGGGACACAGCGCAGCAGCGCGAGTTGCGCGCCCGCATCGACCGCTTCGAAGATGCCGGTCACGGGTCCTGCTTTCTCCGCGTTCCTCGTATCGCGGAGCTAGTCGAACACACCCTGCTCCACTTCGACGGGCGCCGCTACACGCTGTTCGAATGGTGCGTGATGCCCAACCACGTGCACGCACTGGTGCGCACGTTCGCGGACTTTCCCGTGTACGGAATCGTGCGCTCATGGAAGTCGTTTGTCGCGAGACGCGCGAACCAGTTCCTGGATCGGACGGGCGCATTCTGGATGCCGGACTACTTCGATCGATTCGTGCGGAACGACACGCACTTCGCCGATGTGCGCTGGTACATCCGCGCCAACCCTGTAGCCGCCGGGCTGTGTAGATGCCCCGAAGAGTGGAGATGGGGCAGCGCATGGGGCGGCCGGAGGTCCGCGACCAAGGATGGCAACGGATGAAACCACGAACCCGCGAGAGACGCGTGCGCGCCGGGTGCGCGCGAGAGCCGGGTGCACGGGCCTCCTGGCCCGCCTTGGGAAGGGGGGCGCCCCATCGTCGAGCGTTTTGGCTCCAAGGCGGGCCAGGAGGCCCGCGCACCCGGCTCTCGGACGCACCCGGCCGTCGCGGACCCGCCCCGCGGTTAGCGGCCTTGGAAGTTGGGTTTGCGCTTTTCGGCGAAGGCGGCCAATGCCTCGACGCGGTCCGACGTCGGCAGTGTTTCCTCGTAGCAGCGCGCTTCCACCTCTAGCCCCTGCTCCATCGGCAGTTCGCTGCCCTGGTCCACCGCGCGTTTCGCGGCGCGCACGGCCACTGGGCCGTTCGCTGCGATCGACTGCGCCAGTTCGAGCGCCGCGGCCCGCAGTTGGCCCGGTTCGGCCACGCGGTTCACCAACCCCATCGCCGCCGATTCCGCGACGCCGATCCGCCGCGCGGTCAAGATCAAGTCCTTGGCCCGCGACTTGCCCACGAGCCGCGGCAACCGCTGCGTTCCACCTGCCCCCGGCAGAATCGCGAGCGACGTCTCCGTCAGCCCAAGCTGCGCGTGGGGCGCCGCGACACGCAGATCGCACGCGAGCAGCAACTCGGTGCCCCCGCCGAACGCCACGCCGTTGATCACGCCGATCGTCGGTTGCGGCAGTTGTTCCACGTCGTCCATCAGCGCGCGGATGTTGCGCACGAAGTGCGGCACGAGCTCGGCCGGCATCTCCTTGCGCTCCTTCAGATCCGCGCCCGCGCAGAACGCCTTCTCACCCGCGCCGGTGATCAACACACACCGCACCGACAGGTCCTTCGACAACTCCTCGAGCAACACACGCATGCGCCGAAGCGTCGGGAACGAAAGGCAGTTCATCACTGCTTCGCGCTCGATCGTGAGCCACGCGAGGTTGCCCTCGCGGCGCGCGGACACCAGCTCCGGAAGGTCGGGAATGTGGACGGGGAACTGCTCGGCTACACTCATGGGGAATGGGGGTGGGGGTGGGGCGAAGAGCTTAACAGCCCCAGCGCGGCCTCCGCGATGCGCGCGGCGCCGATCGACGTCAGGCAGGCCCGTTCCCGTGCAGCGGGCAGCGGACAGCGCTCCATGTGGCAGGGTCCGCAGGGCATCTGCTCGCGCAACTCCACCTGGGCGCCGCGGCCCACGCGTGTGTGCCGCGGATCCGTCGGGCCGAACAGCACCACCAGCGGCGCACCGACCGCAGCAGCCAGGTGGCGCGGCCCCGAATCCGTCGTCAGCACCACGGCGCAGCGGCGGGCGAGCGCCGTAAACTCGGGCAAATCGGCCAGGGGTGCCGCGAGCGCCAACGCATCCGGCGCGCCGCGTGCGAAGGCGGCGAGTGTGTCCTCCTCCCCCGGCCCAGCCGCCGCCGCGACGGCGAGCCCCGCCGCAGCGAGCCGCCGCGCCACCTCGACCCACTCTCCGGTCGGGAGCGCCTTCGCCGACCCGGGCCGACCGCCGACGTTGAGCAGGGCGAACGGCCGCCCCGCGAACCCCGCGCGCTCGAGGCGCGCGCCGGCCCGCGCCTCCGCGCCGGAATCGCGCGCGAGCTTCGGCGCGCCGTCCTCGAACACCAGCCCGAGCGCAGCGCACAGCTCGAGCGCCGACACGAGCAGCGGCCTGGGCGCGAAGCGCGGGGCCCACGGGGCCGGCGGCGGCCCGCCGCCGAGCGCGCGACCGCCGCCCTCCCGCGCGGGCTCGAATCCGTCGGTCAGCAACCAGCGGCGCCCGTCGCGCGCGTACCCGACGCGCCGCGGAATGCGCGCGGCGAGCGCCATCCACGCGCTGCGCCACGAGCCCGTCAGCAGGATCGCCGTGCCGTGGCCGGACCACGCGCGGGGTTCGCGCCCCGCCGCCAGCAGCCGGGCCCCGGGCGCGCTCGGCGCCACCAACGCCAACAACGGCGCGGGCACCACCAGCGTCAAACGCGCCGGTTCCGGTGCTTGCGCGCGGAGCTGGCGCACCAGCGGCTCGAGCGCCACCACATCGCCCAACCAGTTGGGCAGGCGCAGGAGCACACCGCCGCTCCAATCGAGGCCGCGTCGGATCACAGCGCGTTCGCGGCCGCCTTGGCGAGCACACGCTCACCCGCCCGCACCACCGCGGCAACCGGTAGGCCGTCGAGGCACAAGTGGTGCCCGAGCGGGCAACGGCGCTCCATGCACGGGCTGCACGCGAGGCCCTCCACACGCACCACCTCCGCCAGGCCCAACGACGACTGCGTCAGCTCGGGAAAGTTGGGCCCCATCACGCTCACACACGGCACGCGGAACGCGGCCGCCAGCCAGCGCGGACCCGAGTCCCCCACCAGAACCAACTTCGCGGCCGCGGCGAGCCCGCGCAAGACCGCCAAACCGCGTTCCTTCGTGTCGGGCACCAGCGCGCCGGGGCCGAGCAACGCGGCGACCCGTTCGACGAGCGCGCGCTCGGCGGGCGCCCCCACCACGGCCACGGCGAGATCGCGGGGCTCGCAGAGGGCCCGGGCGGCCTCGGCAAAACGCTCCGGCGGCCACAGCTTCGCCGCCCCGAACGCCGCACCCGGGCAAACCAGCGCGTAGCCCCGCCCGGGCTCGAGACCCGCCGCGGCGAGGGCCCGGGCCGCCGCGTCGGCCGTTTGGGGCCCCACGTGCAGCCGGGGCTCGGGGTCCAACGGGACGATCCCGACGAGCCCCGCCAGGTCGCGGTGCAACTGCGCCGTGGGGATCGGGACGCGCCGTAGCCCGTCGGTGGGTGGCAACAGGCGGTGGGTCAGGAGCGGCCCACGGTGCGAGAGGGCCGCGCCCGCGCGCAGCGGGACCCCGGCGCGGAAGGCCCGCCACGCCGCACCCAGGGAGTTGGAGAGCAGGAGCACGCCGTCGGGCCGGAGCCGCCGGTACACCGCGGTCTCCTCACCGTCGGAGTCGATGGGCACGAGGTGGGGCTCGAGCGGCCCATCCTCGACCAGCCCCACGAGGTGCCGGCGGACGAGGATCGATACGCGCTCGAAACGGGCTGAGTGCAGCGCCTCCTCGAGCACCGGCGTCGCCATCACCAGGTCGCCCACCCAGTTCGGCGCCCGCACGGCCAGGTGCCTGGGGGGGCGCTCGCCCCCGGAAATCGCCCAACCGTCGTCCACGGCGCCATGGGAACGCGCGGGAGGGAAGCGGTCAAACGGCGGCCGCGCGGGGAGCCGCCCGACCCCCTCGGATTCCCGCCGGACGGGATTCCGCACCTACCCTGTTCCACGACCGGGCCGGCGAGGATGGAATGGCGCGCCCGCAGATCGTCGTCCCCCTCCGGGGAAGCGGCCCCACGCCGGGCCGGGCGAAGGATCCGCGGCCCCCTCCCCCACGAAGTTCCGGCGCCGCCACCAGGGTGGCGCCCGATCCAAATCCCCTACACCTCTTCGGTGGCGCGGGCCTTCACGTCCCGCCCCTTTTTCTCCATGTCGAGCGGAACCGCTCTCGCCTCGCCCCTGAGCCAAGCGGACGAGTTCAACCCGTTCCTGGCCATGGCCGAGCGCTTCGATGTCGCTGCGGACCACCTGGGACTCGATCGCGGCGTGCGCGAAGTGCTGCGCAACCCCGACCGCGAACTGACCGTTTCGATCCCCGTCATGATGGACGACGGGAATCTCCGTGTGTTCAAGGGCTACCGCGTCCAGCACAACTTCGTGCGCGGCCCCGCGAAGGGAGGCATCCGCTTCGCGCCCGACGTGCACCTCGACGAAGTGCGCGCGCTGGCGGCGTGGATGACGTGGAAGTGCTCGGTCGTCAACGTGCCCTTCGGCGGCGGCAAGGGCGGTGTGATCGTGAATCCGCGGGAGCTGTCGAAGTCGGAGCTCGAGCGCCTCACGCGCCGCTACACGACGTCGATCATGGACATCCTCGGGCCCGACCGCGACGTGCCGGCGCCCGACATGAACACGAACGAGCAGACCATGGCTTGGCTCATGGACACCTACTCGATGCACGTGCGCCGCAGCACCACGGCGATCGTGACGGGCAAGCCCCTCGCCCTCGGCGGCAGCCGCGGCCGCACGGAAGCCACCGGGCGCGGCGTGATGATCAGTTGCCGTGAGGCGCTGAAGAAACTCGGCATGCGCCCGGAGAACACACGCACGGTGGTGCAGGGTTCGGGCAACGTCGGTGGCATCGGCGCGCTGCTCTTGCACCGCGAAGGGTACAAGGTCATCGCGATCAGCGACGTCTCCGGCGGCATCCTCGACGAGAAGGGTCTGGACATGCCCGCCGTGCTCGCGTGGATCAAGGAACACGGTTCCCTGGCCGACTACAAGGACGCCGACCGCATCAGCGGCGCGGAGCTCTTGGAGCTCGATTGCGACCTCCTCGCCCCCTGCGCGACCGAGAACCAGATCACCTCCCAGAACGTCGACCGCATCAAGGCCAAGCTGATCGTGGAGGGCGCCAACGGCCCCACCACCGCGGCGGCGGACAAGAAGCTGGAAGAGCGCGGTGTGCTGGTGGTGCCCGACATCCTCGCCAACGCGGGCGGTGTGACGGTTTCCTACTTCGAGTGGGTCCAGGACCGCATGGGTTACTTCTGGACCGAAGAGATAGTGAACTCGCGCCTCGAGCAGTCGATGGTCAGCGCGTTCTACGACGTGGACAAGGTGGCCAAGAAGTACGGCACGTCCATGCGCATCGCGGCCTACATCCTCGCGATCGACCGCGTGGCCACTGCGTACCGCCTGCGCGGTGTGCTCTCCTGAACCGAAGAGGACACCCAAGGTGAGCACCACGACCCATTCGCCGGAGGAGCAGGAAGACCTGCTGCCTCACACGCCCCCGCTCGACGAAGAATCGCCGTTCGCGACGATGATGAGCCTCTTCGACGAGGCCGCCGAGAAGTTGGGCATCAGCCCCGACGTCTACCAGATCCTGCGAAAGCCGGACCGCGAGATCACCTGCTCGATCCCGGTGCGCCTCGACAGCGGCCAGGTCGCCGTGTTCGACGGCTACCGGGTGCAGCACAACCAGGGCCTCGGGCCCTTCCTCGGGCCGCTCAAACTCAGTGCGACGCTCAACGTCGACGAGGTCCGCGCACTGGCCGCGTGGATGACGTGGAAGTGCGCCACGTTGAACGTGCCCTTCGGCGGTTCGGCGGGCGGCATTCGCATCAACACACAAAAACGCAGCGACGCGGAACTCGAGCGCGCGGTGCGCCGCTACACGGCCAACCTGCTCGACGTGATCGGCCCCGAAACCGACATCTTCGCGCCGGACGTGGCCTCGGACGAGCGCCTCATGGCGTGGGTCATGGACGCGGTTTCGCTGCACGTGCGCCACACGGAGAACGCCGTCGTCACGGGCAAACCGATGGCGATCGCGGGAAGCAAGGGCAACTTGGACGCGGTGGCCCGGGGCCTGCGCACCATCGCGCGCCTCGCGGTGGACCACTACCAGATTTCGGCGCGGCCCCGCGTGATCGTGCAGGGCGCGGGCACCGTGGGTGGCAACCTGGCGCGGCTCCTGTTCGAGATCGGCTGGCGCGTGGTGGGCCTTTCGGACGCCCGCGCGGCGTTCTACAACGAGAACGGGCTCGACGTGCCCGCGCTCTTGGCTCACCGCCGCGAACACGGCAACTTGGTGGACGCGACGGTCGAGGCCGAACGCCTCGACAACGCGGAACTCCAGACGCGCCCGTGCGAGATCTTCGCCCCGTGCGCGGTGGCCAACGCGGTGCATTCGCGCAACGCGCACCTCCTCGACGCCAAGTTGGTGCTCGAGGGCGCCCACGGGCCCGTTTCGGCGCGCGCGGACCGCATCCTCGACCAGCGCGGCATCCCGGTGGTGCCCGACATCCTGGCCAATGCGGGCGGCGTGGTGCTGAACTACTTCGAGTGGGTGCAAAACCGCCAGGGCCTCGCGTGGCTCGAGGGTCTGGTGCACAAGCGCCTCGAGCGGTTCATGACCGACGCGTGGCACGACGTGCTCAAGTCCCAAGGGGACTCCGGCGTGCGCCTGCGCATGGCGGCCAACATGCTGGCGGTACGCCGCGTGGCCCACGCGGGCGCGCTGCGCGGCATCTACGCCTGAGTTCTGGGGCGTTGCCCCAGGCTACGATCGGACGGGGCGTCGCCCCGTTCGGACGGGCGCGCATACGCCGCCGACAGCGCGTCGCGAACCCGTGCGCGGGCGCCGACGGCGCTCCGGAGCGCCAACGGCGCGACAGCCCCTGGCCGCGTGCTGCCGCGCGTTGGTTCGGCACGACGCGAGTCGCAGGGTCCTCCGGAGCGCCAACGGCGCGACCGATAGTAGCCTGGGGCAACGCCCCAGGTTCGTGGGGATAGGGGCGCAAGGGCTGAAGGCCCGCTCCATCGCAACGTGCCGACGGCATGGCCCGGGCCTTCAGCCCGGACCGGTTCTACCGCAATACCTGGGGCGTTGCCCCAGGCTACTATCGGACGGGGCGTTGCCCCGTTCGGACAATCGCGCATTCGCCGCCGACAGCAACGCAACTGGCGCGCCGCACGTCTCGAAATCGGACACGCGCACCAACGCCGCGCTGCACGTCGCGAGCCCATGCAACTGCGCCAACGCCGCGCTGCACGTCGCGAGGCCATGCTGCGCCAACAGCACGCCGCATGTCTCGAACCCACGCACGCACGCCGACGGCGCGTCGTGCGGATCGAACCCGTGCAGGTGCGCCGTTGGCGCTCCGGAGCGCCAACGGCGCGACCGATCGTAGCCTGGGGCAACGCCCCAGGTTCGTCGGGAGAGCGGTGCAAGGGCTGAAGGCCCGCTCCATCGCAACGTGCCGACGGCATGGCCCGGGCCTTCAGCCCGGACCGGGTCTGCCGCAATACCTGGGGCGTTGCCCCAGGCTACGATCGGACGGGGCGTTGCCCCTTTCGGACGCGCGCGCGCTCCTCGCGCGTTGCCCCGTTCGGACGCGCGCGCGGCGACGCATGCACGTTGCGCTGTCAGGTGGGCTTCGGGCGGCGGGATTCCAGGGCGAAGCGCAGCGCCACGCCCAAGAGCACCACACCCAACAGCGGCCGGCCCACCGCTTCGAAACCTTCGCCATGGGCCACGAGCACGCCGCCCACCGAGCCCAACAACGCCCCCGAACCCAGCCACAGACCAACGTTCCAGCGCACGCGGCCATCGCCGTGGTGCAGCCAGGCCGAGCGCGCCGCGGAGACCACGCTGGTGCCCATGCTGGCCGCGCGCACGGCGGGAAAGCCGAGGCCCGGCAGCGCAAAGAGCAGCCCCGGCACCATCACCAATCCTCCGCCCACACCGAAAAGCGGCGCGACGATGCCGCCGAGCAAACCGAAAACCGCCGCGTAGGCCAGTTGCGCGGGACCGAGCTCGAGCACACTCTCGAGCGCCGCCGCCGACGGCCCCTGGAACAGGAGGCGCAAGCCGGTCACCACCAGCACCACCGCGAAGATCCGCGCGAGCATACGTGTGTCGATCGCGCGGGCGATGCGGTGCCCGACCTGGTTGCCGACCAATGTTCCGACCACCAGCGCCGCGATCAGATCGACGCGCAGGGCGCACTGCGGATGCAGCAGCTCGACCGCGGTGGAACACAATGCGTTGGCCCCCACCAGCACCAGCGCCGTGCCCACGGCGACCTTCAGCTCGAGCTTCCAGACGAAGTGCAAGAGCGGCACGGCGAACACACCGCCGCCAACCCCCGTCATGGCACCCACGAACGCGATCAGCGCGCCGAGGGGCAGGAGCCACGCGGACCTGGGCGTCGTCAAGGTGCGGAGCTCCGCCCCAGCCGCGCCACGAGTTCGCTGGTCGCGTGGTCCTTCGCGTCGCCGGTGATCGCGACGCGGATGCCGAGTGCCCGGTCGAGCGCCGCTTCGGGGACCGTGTCCGCGCGGTAGTCCGTGCCCTTGGCATGCACCGCGGGCAAGAGGGCACGGAGCGTATTGCCGAGGTCGCGCTCCGAAAAACTCGTGACCGCGTCGACGACCTCGAGGCCGAGCAGCAACTCGGCGCGCTCCTCGAGCGGCACGAGCGGCCGACCCTCGCCCTTCAACGCGCGCACCGACTCGTCCGTGTTGAGCGCGACCACGAGCAGATCGCCGAGCGCGCGGGCCCCCGCCAGGTAGCGCAGGTGCCCGACGTGCAAGAGGTCGAAACACCCGTTCGCGAGCACCACTTCGACGGGCCGCTCGGCGCGCAGCGCCGCAAGGCGGAGAGCCAACTCCTCCCTCGGCCAAAAGCGCTTCGCGCCGAGTCCCGCTGCCCCGCCTCTCAACGTGTCCACTCCAGCGCCTGGGACTGGGGCACATCGCCGAGCACCGCGCCGAGCGCCGCCAGGTCCGGCACCGCCGTGCCCATCTGCATCACCACCAGTCCGGCGGCCGCATTCGCGACCACCATGGCGCGCGCGGGTGCCCATCCGGCCGCCAGGCCGAGCGCGAAGGCCGCGGCCGCGGTGTCCCCAGCGCCGGAGACGTCGACCACACGATCAGCGCCGCTCGCCGCGACGAAGGCACCGCCTCCGGGCACACCGTCTCCGACGAGCGCCATGCCGCGGTTGCCGAGGGTCGCGAGCACGAAGGTCGCACGCGCGCGCTCCGCCAGGCGCTTCGCCGCCACGAGGATGCCCGGGCCATCCGAAAGCTCCGCGGGTCCGCATCCCGAGAGCCGCGCCAGCTCCTCCAAGTTCGGTGTGAGCGCGTCGAGCCGCGCGAACCCGCCGAGCCCCGTGCGCGGGTCCAGCACCACACGCGCACCGGCTCGGGCCACGCTGTCGACCGCGGCCACGAGGTGCGGCTCGAGTGCCCCGTAGCCGTAGTCGGAAACGATCAGCGCATCCACCCGACCCGCCAGCGCGGCCACACGCCGCGCCAGTTCGACCCGCGCGTCCTCGGGCGCGGGACCGCTGGGTTCGCGGTCGATGCGCAACACCTGTTGCGGCGTGCGGTGGTCCTCGCCGGCGAGCACACGGGTCTTGGTCGGGGTCTGCCAGCCGGGCACCGTGCGGACGTCGTTGGCGTCGAGGCCCTCCCGTTCGAGCAGTTCGAGCAGCGGGCGCGCGCTGGCGTCGCGTCCCACGAGTCCGAGCAACCGACACTGCGCTCCGAGGGCGCGCACGTTGCGCGCCACGTTGGCGGCACCGCCCGCACTCCAGCGCTCGGCCCGGTGGCTCAGCACCAGCACCGGCGCTTCCCGCGAAACCCGCGACGGCACCCCTTCGACGTAGTGATCCGCGATCAGGTCCCCCACGACGGCTACACGCAGGCGCGCGAACGCACCCAAATCGCCGATGCCCTCCACTTCCGGGAGGTGATTCCCGCTGCGCGCGCCCATCGCCGTTCGTCGTCAGCGGCCCTGGATGAGCTGCAGACCCAGGATCTCGGGATCTCCGCCGGGCGGCACGCTGACGGGCGTCGGCAGGATCCAGCGCCGCTCGCCGTCCCGGATCTCGGCTTCCAGTTCGAGCGGAGCGGATCCCGCGTCTCCGCGGCGCCAGCTCAAGTGGAACGGGAGGGGCGGCTGGGCGGAGGTGGCGTGTTGTTGGCTGGCGACGAGCGTCCGCACGTCCCCGTCGCGCCGGAACACACGCACGGCGAAGATCGCTCCGTTTCCCAAGGCGATGCGCTCGCGGTACGCGAGGGCCCCGTCCACACCCACGATCTTGTCGTCCCGGGGAGTCGCACAGGCGCCCAGGGCGAGCGCGAGGACGGCGAGGGAAAGCGCGTTCTTGGTGGCCATGTTCGTACTTTCGTCAGCAGACCTCGTCGGCCGCGGCGGCGAGCGCGCGTGCGGCGAGGGCTTCGGGCACGGGAGGAGCCGCCGCCGTGTTCCATTCGGGCGACGTCTGTTCCGCGAGGAAGAAGTCCGAGCGCACTCCCATCGTCGCGTTGTAGCGGATCGCGTAGTGCCGCTCGCCGGCGGCGACGCAGGCGCCCGAGAGTTCTTGGTCGCGCTGGCGGAGTTCGCCCTGGAAACGCGCGAAACCAGCTTCGTCGAGCGCGAGCAACTCGCGCACGGCGGGCCGGTAGCGACGCGCCGCGGGGAAGTCCCCGAACGCGTCGAGGCGCGCGTTGACGAACCACGGCATGGCCGCGGCGAGTTTGGCGACGAACAGGTTCTCCTCGGCGCCGAAGTCCAGGCACGACGACTCCGTGAAGCTAGTCAGGCTCGCGGCCTTGTTCTGGTCGAGGTACCCGCCGTCGAGCGACAACCGGTAACTCTCCGTGCCCGGGAAGGGATAGAAGATGGACGTGCGGAAGCGGCCGATGCCGCTCCTCGCCAAGAGATCGACCGTGGCGAGCCGCTCCTCGCGGGTCTCCCCCGGCAGGCCCACCATCACGAATCCCGATGTGTGCAGGTCGAAGGACTCGGCCGAGCGGATCGTCTCCAGGATGTCCCGGTCGCTCATGTTGCGCTTCAGCACTTCCTTGCGCACCCGCGGACTGCCGGCCTCGATGCCGAGCTTCAGGATCTTGCATCCGGCGCGCGCCAGCGCTTCGGCCACACGCGGGTCCAGTTGTTTCACGTGGCTGTTGACCACGAAGGGCACGCCGATGCCGCTCTCCTCGTACGCCGCGCAGAACGCGAGCGCGTGTTCGGGGTTCTGCGTGAAGAGGTCGTCGTCGAGGATGAACGTCGCGATCTTGGGGTACTGCGCGAGGACGTGGCGGATCTCTTCGATCAGGAGCGGGATCGGCCGGAACCGGAAGAATCCGAGCCGCGGCACCGGCCGCGCGAGGTCCGCCCGGTAGAGGTCGATGATCTTGTGGTTCAAGCAGTACGTGCAGCGGTAGGGGCAACCGCGGCTCGTCAGCAGTCCGAACCAGCCCTGCTTCTGGGCGGTGATGCGCTCCGTGTCGAAGAGCGCGTAGTTGGGCATCGGCAGCGTCTCGAGCGAAGGGAACTCGCCGACGGGATTGCGGTTCCAAAGTTCGCTCGGCACTGGCGCCTGGTTCGCGCGCACCGGCCGCACGCCGCCTTTCCACGAGAGGAAGTTCTTGAGGTCGTCGCGACGCTCGCCGCGCTCCAAACTCTGCACCAGCGCGAGCAGCGCGTCCTCGCACTCGCCCACACCGACGTGATCCCACACGCCGTCCGCCATGACTTCCTCGGGCACCATCGTCGGATGGATGCCGCCGACGACAAGGGGCGCGAGGGAGAAGCCGAGGCGCCTCGATTCCGCGCGCAGCCAGCGGGCCAGTTCGAGGGCCGCCGGGTACTGCTGCGTCAGGCACGAGAACCCGATCAGCCCGGGCGCGAACTCGCGCACCAAGGCCAGGAGGTCCTCGCGCGTCGGCACCGGCGGCAGGTTCTCGTTCAAGTTGACGAGGCGCGTCGGGTGGCCAGCGCGTTCGAGCACCGCCGACAGGGACGCCAGGCCGTGGTTGAACCCCATCTGGGTGTAGAGGTTCGGGTAGACGAAGAGCACGCGCATGGCTGGGGCGCCCACTTTGGCAAAGGCGGGGCGCCAGGCCAACTCGGAGGGGTCCCGCTGGGCCGATGAGGCCGGGTCAAGGCCGGCTCGGGGTCTTCCCCCATGGGACTCCAGGGGCGGCCCCGCCGGGACCGATAGGCCACGCGGGTTGCCCACGGGTTGGGCCCCACCCGCCCCCATGAGCCCCCCCACCCCTCCCGCTGTCGGCGCCGCCCTGGCCGCCCTGGCTCTCTGCCTCGCCTCCTGCCAGTCCATGGTGGGAGACGGACCGCCCTCGGCCAGCGCTGCCTTGGGGTACACCAGCGACTTCTGGGCCCGCGGCCTGGCCACGAACCTGGAGGGCGCCATGCAGGGCGACATCAGCGTCACGGTGCCCACGGCGGATGGCGGCAGCGTGACCCTCCTGACCTGGGGCACCATGGACATGTCCAACGATGTGGGCGACGCCGCGGGCGTACCCGGCAACGGCGGACGCATCACCGAGGTCGACCTGGGGATCGACTACTCGCGGAACGTGGGCGACACGTTGCTCTCCGTCGGGCTCTTGAACTACGACTATCCGAACACCGGTGTGGCCTCGACGGCAGAGGTCTACGCCGCTGCCAGTTGGAGCGTGTTTGGCGTCGAACCGTCGGTCGCCGCATACGTGGACTTCGTCGAGGCCGAGGACGTGTACTTGAACGCCAGCGTCGCCCGCGGGATCGAACTGAGCGAGGACCTCGCGCTCAACCTGGCCGCCTCTCTGGGCTGGATGGGCGCGGGCCAAACGGAGTTCAACTTCGGCCGCGACAGCTCGGCGCTCTCGGACCTTTGGCTCCGTGCCGGCCTGGACTGGAGCCTGGACGCGCTCACCACCTTGAGCCTGTCGCTGAACGGCGTGCGTGTGCTCGACAGCGACGTGCGCGACGACCTGGACGCCGCCGGCCTCGAAACCGACGGCGTGTGGGTCACGTTGGGCGTGTCGTTCGCATTCTGAGCGCGATCTGTAGGGGCGCGGCCCCGTCCGCGCCCAAGGGGAACGATGAGTTGGTGAGGAGCGCGGGCCGCCGGGTGCGCGGGCCTCCAGGCCCGCCTTGGAGCGCGGGGATGTCACCGCGGTGCGCCTCCCCTTGGGCGCGGACGGGGCCGCGCCCCTACAGACCGCACCTCGGGGTCCGGAACAAGGCGGGCCGGGAGGCCCGCGCACCCGGCTCTCTGCGCACCCGGCCCGCGCACCCGGGAGGCGCCCCGACCCCGCGGGCGGGGTAGGGTTCTGGGTACGCCCAGCCCCCACCGCCGCCATGCTTTCTACCCTCGTGCTCACGGTTGGCCTCCTGGCCACCGCCCCGGCGCCCGTCGCCTCAGCCTCCCCGACCACAGCCGTTGCGGCTCCTGCAGCCCAGGCCTACCCCGCGACCAGACCCGGCTGGGGACCCGTCTCGCGCCCCACCTCGCGCCGCGACGCCCCCGCCGCCGACGCGCAAACCGCCCCCACGCGCCGCTGGGCCGGGCGGCCGGGCTGGGGCCCTCGACGCGCGCCCTGAGCCGCGCCTACCCCTTCGCTACTGGGGCCCCATCGTCACTGGGGCTTGTGCGCCTCGATCTTCGAGCGCCACTGGTTCCACGCCGAGAAGTCGAGGCGCGTGCGATCGACGATCTCGGCCACGGGCTCGTCCGTCCAGACCGGTTCCTTCGGCAGCGGACCGTACTCGTCGTAGTCGAACGCAAGCGGATCGGAGAGCAGCACCGGCTGCGCGCGCGTGCCGCGCGAATAACTGACCGACACCTCCCAACCCACCGGATGCCGCGCGGTGGCGAGCTCGTGCACACTTTGCACCTCGGTTTCGGGCACCAGATGGCTGATGTACGCGCCGCTGGTTTCGATGCCGATCTCCCCGGTCCGCAGGCTGATGCGGAACGTGCGGCTCTCGGTGCCGGGAATCTTGGACGGCCCGTCGAGCGCGACTTCGATGCGGTTCCGCTGGATCTGGAACTCCCCCGCCAGATCCATGCCTTCGATCTCGACTCGGCCGCGCACCGTGGAGATCTCCTCCTCGGTCCACACGCTCTCCTCGACGACGACGGCGCGTTCGCCCAGCTCGCGCACCATCTGCAACAACGCGTCGATGTCGGGCTCGCGGCCCCAGAAGGTTTCGAGCACCTTGTCGACCCGATCCTTGTTCCACACGCGCGGATCGGGAAGTCCCGCGGCGACATCGGCGGCCTGGACCGCTGGGCTCTCACCGCCTTCCGACTGCGCGATGGCCGGCGCGTCGGCCAAGGGTGCGAGTTCCACCTCGCCCTTCGCCGCAACCGCCCCGGACTCCTTCTCGACGGCCAGGGGGTCGGGTTTCGCGCCGAGGTTGCTCCAGAGCAAATAGCCGCCCCCGCAAAGGGCCAAAAGCAGTGCGGCGATCAGCGGTGCGGGCGCTCGGCCCAGGAGCCGCGGGTCGGGAGGAAACGTGGGGCGCATAGGCGGGGGGAGCAGGGGCCGGGGGAACGGATCGCAGGTTATGCCAGGCGGAGCCGAAGAAGTACGGGCCGGCGCCGGTCGGGTGAGCGGATTCCGGGTCGGCGGGGCCGCCGCCGCGGCCGCCTTGGGGTTCCGGGCGCCCCGTTCAGGTCGGCGCGCCGTTCAGGTCGGCGCCGCGGCGGTCTACGTCTTGGCGCCCCGGGAGCGCTCCAAGATCGCACTCGTCGACCGCCCCACGAGCAGCGGCGCCAGGATCACCTCGCCGCCGTGGCGCTCGACCCACTCGCGGCCGACGACTCCCTTGTCCTTCCAGTCCTCGCCCTTCACCAAGATGTGGGGCGTGATGCGTTCGATGAGCGCCGCCGGCGTGTCGTCGCCAAAGGGCACGACCGCGTCGACCATCTCGAGGGCCGCCAGCACTTCCATGCGGTCCTCGAGCCCATTCACGGGCCGCGTCGGGCCCTTCAGGCGCTTCACGCTGGCGTCGTCGTTGACACCGACGATCAAGGCGTCGCCGCGCGAGCGCGCGAAACCCAGGTAGCGCGTGTGCCCGGCGTGCAGGACGTCGAAACACCCGTTGGTGAAAACGATGCGTTTGCCCTCGCTGCGCCACAGCGCCACCGCGGATTCGACGTCCTCGGGCCGCAGCACCTTGCCGAGCTGCGGGTCCCCCGAACCCAACGCCGCGCGCAGCTCCTGGCGTGTGACCGACGCCGCGCCGCGGCGGCCGACTACGATCCCCGCACCGTGGTTCGCCAGGTGCACGGCCGTTTCGAGATCGAGCCCCGCGCCGAGCGCCAGCGCCAACTGCGCGATCACCGTATCTCCCGCGCCCGTGACGTCGAACACCGCGCGCGCCACCGTAGGAACGCGACCCGATTGGCCGCCCTTCCCCAAGAAGAAGATGCCGTCCGCGCCCAGCGTGATCACGCTCATCGCGAGGTCCGCGGTGCGTTTCAACTCGAGCGCCGCCTCGGGCAACGCCTCGAGCGAATCGAGTTTGCGCCCCAGGGCCTCCTCCGCTTCGCGCCGGTTCGGCGTCAGCAGCGTGGCGCCCTTGTAGCGCGAGAAGTCGCGCCCCTTCGGGTCGACCAGCACCGGTTTGTTCGCCGCGCGCGCCGCGTCGATCACCGTGCGCAGCACCTTCGTCGTGAGCACCCCCTTGCCGTAGTCCGACAGCACGACCGCATCCGCCGCGGCGACTCGCGCTTCGAGACCCTGCAAGAGCCGCGCCTCCACCTGCGCCGGCAGCGGCCGCGCCTCTTCCCAATCGACGCGCAGCATCTGCTGCACACCGCTGACGAGGCGCAGCTTCAAGGTCGTCGGCCGCCCACCATCGCGCACACAGCCGCCCGTTTCGACACCGATGCCGCCGAGCAGCGCCAACATCCCGTCGGCGCTCGAATCCTCGCCGAGCACACCGACGATCTCGACCGACGCCTCCATCGCGCGCAGGTTGGCGGCCACGTTGCCGGCACCGCCGATGCGCTCTTCCTGCGACGCCGCGAGCAGGATCGGAATGGGCGCTTCCGGCGAGATGCGGCTGACGTCGCCACTGACGTAGCGATCGACGATCAAGTCGCCGACGATCAGCACGCGGGGGCGCCCCAGTGCGTCCAGGTGTTCGATCAGCTCGCGTCGGTTCATCGCTCGGGAACGGTCGTTTCGGGCGGAGCCTCGACCGGGGTGTCGCGGTAGCGGTCGTGCAGCCAGAAGTACTGCTCGGGGTACTGCCGTATCTTACGTTCGAAGGCGGCGTTGATCCGGGTCGCGAACTCCTCGGGAGTCCAACGGGAGACCTGTTCGGGCCAGTAGACCGGGCCGCATTCCAGGCGGTATCGGCGCTTTCGACCCGGCAACCGCAGGCAATAGGCCAGCATCACGGGCGCCTTGAGCCGTTTGACGAGCACCCCGGCCGAGCGGTCGCAGCGCGCCGGCCGGCCAAAGAAGGGCGCGAGCACGGGTTTCATGCGCGCGCGCTGGTCGAGGAGCAGGGCCAGGGTGCCGCCCGATGCAATGACCCCCGGTGCCTCGGCCATGGCGCCGCGGCGGGCCAGGACGCGGATGCCGCGGGCCTCGCGGGTTTGCAGCATGTGGCGCGACAGGAAGTGGTTCCGCGGCGGCTTTCCGATCGCGTACACGGGCCCCAGGCCGACCCACGGCATCACGGCCGAGCCCAGCTCCCAGTCGCCCAAGTGGGCGGTCACGGCGATGCGTCCACCGGTCGCGGCAAAGTAGGCCTCGAGGTCACCGGGCTTCGTCACCTCGCGGTCTTCGACCACCTCCACGTCGGCCAGCGGGAACGAACCCGGCGGACGCGCGGCGAGCCGCGCGCTCGTCACCACCACATCGAGGAAGTGGCGGTACGCCGTGAGCACCCGCCCTTCGCGGACTTCCGGCGTGTCGTCCGGATAGGCCTGGGTCAGGAACTGGCGCGCCGCGCGCGTGTGCCGGCCGTCGAACCGCCGGGCGAGGCGCGCGAAGGTCCAAAGCACCGGCTCGAGCACTCGATCCGGGGCGCGCGCCAGGACCGCCAACGCACCGCGCGCGGCCCAATAGACCGCGCGCGCCAGCGCACTTTGGTCGGTGCCGTGCACCTCCTCCGAGGGCTCCACGGGCCACGAGCCGTCGACCCCGGGCGGCAGCGCGCCCTTTGGCCGCGGCGGCGCGAACGGCGCCAGATGCTCCGGGCCCGCGGTGTTCATGGGGCGCTCCGGCGCGGGACCAGCACCTTTTCCAGCAGTGCCTCGAGGGCACCGAGTCCCCCGTCGATCGCAAGGTCCACTTCGAGCGCCCAAACGGGCCCGGCGGCCGCGCCCAAATCCGCCAGCTTCACCGCGTCCTTCTGCGTGGTGACGATCCAGCGCCCGCCCTCGCCCAGCCCCACGAGATCGCCCTCCGTGTACGCGTGGTGGTCGGGAAAGCGCCGGTGTTCGCGCACCGAAGCGCCGAGGTCGCGCACGGTGCGCTCGAACGCTTCGGGATTTCCGATGCCGCTGACCAGGTCGACGTCGCAGCCGCGCAGAGTGTCGAGCGGTCGCGCTTCGTTTCCACCCACCAGCCGCACCGGTGCATGGCGCGCGATGGCCACCGGTGTGCCGGGAGCGAGTCGTTCGATCCGCGCGAGCAACTCCGCGCGCCGCGTGCCATCCACCTGGTCCGCGCGGGTCAGCACGATGCCGTCGGCGCGCGCCAGGGCCGCGGGGCGCTCGCGCAGGAGCCCACGCGGCAGCGGCGCCGCGAGCGCACGTCCGCGCGCGTCGTAGGGCAAACCAAAGGGCCGCGTCGCATCGACCAGCACCAGATCCACGTCGCGCGCGAGCCGCCGGTGCTGGAATCCGTCGTCGAGGAGAACGACATCTGCGCCCTTGGCCACCAGTGCCTTCGCGCCGCGCACACGATCGGGATCCTCGACCTGCGGCGCACCGCCCAGGCGCGCTTGCAGCATGCGAGCTTCGTCGCCCGGACCGTCGCCCTTGCGCCCGTATCCCCGCGACAACAGCCCCGGTTTGTGGCCGCGCGCCTGGAACCACTTCGCGAGCCACAGCGCAAACGGCGTTTTGCCCGTGCCGCCGGCGCTCAGATTGCCGAGGCTAACCACGGGCACACCCGCGCGCGCCACGGGCAAAAGGCCGCCGTCGTAGAGCCGCCGGCGCACCTCGCTCGCCAGCCCGAAAAGCAGCGCCGGCGCCCAAAGCGCCTCGACGGCGCCGCCGCGGCGTGCCAGCACGTCCTCGGGCCGCGTTTTCGTACCACGCGCCATGGGCCCTTCAGAAGTAGCCCAACTCGCGCATGCGCTGGATCTGCTCTTGCGAGAGCTGCACCGCTTCGGGTTCGAGGGCGCCGCCGCGCCGCCGCGAAAGGTCCAAATAACGCACGAGTTCGCGCTCCATCTCCAAAACGCGCTTCGGGTCCCGCGCCGCAAGATCGGCCTTCTCGCCCGGATCCTGCGACAGATCGAAGAGGGACCGTGTGCCTTGGTCGAGGTCGCGCACCAACTTGAAGTGGCCGTCGAGCAGCATGTCCATCTGCCGCGGCGCGCCCTCGGGATTGCCCTCGATGGTCGAGGTGTGCGCGACGACAGGCGGCAGGTCCTTGGCGCGTTTCGAGCCCAATACGGGTGCGAAGCTGTGCCCTGGGAACGTGCTAGTTCCGAGACCCGCCAAGTCGAGCACCGTGCGACCCAAATCCAACAGCCCGACAGGAGTCGCGACACGGCGCCCGGGTTGTTTTTCACGCGGCCGCGCGATCACGAGCGGCACATGCACGAGCACGTCGAACAACTTGTGCCGGTGGCTCAGCTCGCCGTGCTCCAAGAACTCTTCGCCGTGGTCGGAGGTGAACACAACGAGCGTGTCGTCGAGCTGCCCCCGCGCCTGCAATCCATCCAGAAGATCGCCGACGAGTTGGTCCTGCCGGCGGATCTCGCCGTCGTAGCGCCCGCGCAGGAACGCGATCTCCTTAGGGCCGAGGTGCGACGTGTAGGCGACCAGGGTCTCCATCGTCTCCTCCCCCGTCAGCGGTCCGTCGTACCCGGTGTCGTACGTCAAGCCGGGCCAGTGCAAGTAATCGAAGTGGGGCTCGTAGTGGTGCACCCAGAGGAACCATGGACGCGTCGTGTCGGCGCGCCCATCCAGCCACGCGAGCGCGGCCTGGTTGATCCCCTCGCCCGTCGACGTGCGGTGGGTCGCGAGGTGGTCCTCCTGGTACACACCAAAACCCTGGTCGTAGCCGAACACACTTGAAAGCAGCATGTTGCTCTGCACCGCTGCCGTGTCCCAACCGGCCGCGCCGAACACTTCCGGCAGCGTTTCGAGCGCGGAGTGCAGCCGGTGGTGGTGCAAGGTCACCCCGTGTTGGCGCGGCTCGAGCCCCGTCAACATCGACGCCATCGAGGGTTTGGTCCACGGGGCCGCCGAACGCGCGCCGTCGAAGATCACGCCGCGTTCGCGCGCGAACCGATCGATGCGCGGCGAGGTCTCGCGCTCGTATCCATAGACCGACAGCGAATCCTGCCGCAGCGTGTCGACGACGAGGAGCAGCACGCCCTTGGGCGGGGTTTGTTTGGAGCCGCAACCCGCGCTGACGAGCGCGAGCGCCAAACACGCCGCCGCTTGAAACACGCCCACTCGCCCCATTCCCTTCACCGCGGCGTCACACGCTCGCCACCCGAGCGTGCGCCCAACGGCTCCGGCACCAGCCCAAGGCGCCGCGCGATGGCCCGCGCCGCCGCCGGAAAGGCCTCGTCCGCAGCCAGATTGCGCTCTTCCCTTTGGTCCACGGCGAGATCGTACAGGCTGCCCCGGGGCGCGCCCGACGGATCCCGGTGGTCGACCACCCACTTGAGCCCCGTCGTGGCATCCACCACACCCCACTGCAGCACCTTCGGTGTGGAGGACGCGTCGATCACCGGCGCGAAGTCCACGTGCAGCAGGATCTCGTCCCGCGGCGCCGGCCCGCTCGGATCCTTCAGCAGCGGCCCGAGGGAAGGCGCCCCCGGCGGCCGCCCGAGGGCCGCGGGATCGAGCCCGAGTGCCTCCAAAATCCCCGGCGCCAAATCCACCTGCGACACGCGCGCCGCAACCCGCCCCGGCCGCGGGGGCCCGGGCAGCTTGACGAGCAGCGGCACGTGCATCAGCGCCTGGGACAGGTTCTCCGTGTGCCCGAGCCAACCGCCCTCGCCCAACTGCTCGCCGTGGTCGGCCGTGAACACCACGAGGGCGCGCTCCCAGAGGCCCCGCGCCTCGAGTTCCGCACGCAGTTGCCCAAACGCGCGATCGATGCGCGCCACTTCGCTCTGGTAGAGCCCACGCAGCACCGCGAGGTCGCGCTCGGTCAGCGCATCCGCCGCGCCCGCCGACCTGCGCGCCGCCGCCCGCCGCCGCAATACGCCAAGCTCCTCCCCACCCGTCACCGCACCATCTACGCCCGGCGCCGGCCCAAACCGCAGCCCCGGATGCAGGATGTAACGCCAGTGGGGCTCGAACCAAAGCGCCCACAAAAACCGCCCCTCCCCCGGCTGCGCACCAAACCGATCGAGCTGCCCCAGCGTCGCCGCGACCAGCTCATCGACGGAGCTGCCCTCGTGCCCCTTGGCGTGCTGGTCGTCGAACTCCTCGAAGCCCTGGTCGAACCCAAGCAGCCCCGTGGCGACGAAGTTCCCCGTCGCGCCACCGGTGCGCCACCCCTCCGCACGCAGCGCCTCCGGCACCGTGACGAGCCCCGCCGGCACCGGCTGCAACAGCCGAATCACGCCGTGTTCGTGCGGATAGAGCCCCGTGGCCTGCGACACCAAACTGGGCGCCGTCCACGGACTGACCGCGTACGCCGCCTCGAACACAAGCGCGTCCTCAGCAGCAAACCGATCGAGGTGCGGCGTGGCTGCGACCGTCCCGCCGCCTGCATCCGGCCGAGCCCCAGTCCGCGCCGCTCCGTCCGCGTCGGTCCCATCCGCCGCAGCCGCGCCGTCGCCGTGCTCCGCAAACTGCTCCCAGCGCCCGTAGGCCCCAAGAGCATCCGCCCGCAGAGTGTCCACGACGATCCAAACCACCAGATCGGTGGCAGGAGCCTTGGCCCGCTCCGGCCCACAGCCACCGAGCCAGACCAGCCCGAAGACCGCGACAAGGCGAGCCCATCCTGCGCAGTGCGCCGCCCCGCGTTCCGCGGCCGCGCGCAGCGCCGGCCGCGCCCCGCGAAGGGACGCCCGCGGACCGACGCGCGGCATGGCCAAGAGCTCCGTCGCCCCTAGGTCAGAGGACCGGACGCTCCTCTTCGGGGATGAGCTCGATGAGCCCCCGCTCCATCTCCAAGAACGCGACCTTGATGGGGTTGCGCTCGCGCGTCTCGATGAGCGGCGCCGCCCCCTTGATCAACTCGCGCACCCGCTTCTGCAGCAGAGCGGTCTTGTGGAACGACCCCGACACCGACTTCTGAAGCCGTTGCGGAAGCGTCGTATCAGCAGCGTGCGTACCCGGCATGATCGTCAAACCCCAAAAAGTTGTCCCATCGAGCCCCCCGCGAGGAAGGCCCCGATCCCACCCGCCAGCACCAAACCCCAGCGCGCGAACCGCCTAGTGTACCCCCCCAGGCGCCCCCCACCAAGCCCCACAGAACCACCGCACACCCCGGTCCCGGCGCCCCAGAAGGCCATTCAGGGCTCCCGCCAGACGTCCTCGCCGTCCCAACGGATCTCCCCTACACATGGATCCAGCACCTGCGGGACGTCCGGCTCGCGCCCCAACGTCCGCACCATCGCAAAGCACCTCACTTCGGCAGTCGGAAACGCCTCCTGCAGCCGGAGGGCGCTCGCCAGCAGGGTGGCCCCTTTGGTGACCACATCGTCCACGACGACGAGCCTCATGGGGTGAAGCAGTTGCGATCTCGCGGCGATCGTTTCCATGTGTCGATCCACCGTCGGCCGCTCGCCCTTGGGTGCGAAGCTGGATTTCGGCACGGCCTGGGTCCGGAGCAGTGCCTGCAGCACCGATCCGCCAAGCTGCGGAAGTTGTCAATGACTTTGAGACAGTTCCCGGGTGAGTTTACGGGAGCGCTTGGGCGTTGGCGGGCGGGTTGATCCAGACGGCGGCTGGCAGGGCTGGCGGGGTGGGTGGCCGGCGCACGAAGCGCTCGGGGTGGCGTTCGTAAGCGCTGGCGAGGATCCTGGCGCGCTCCCCCCGGACCGCCGACGCGCGGCCAAAGTGCACGTCTGCCGG
>WGMC01000025.1 GCA_016125265.1 Planctomycetaceae bacterium | reverse complement strand
GAACGCCGTTGGCGCGTCGGTGCGACGTTGGCGCGTTGCAACGCGGTTGGCGCGTCGGTGCGACGTTGGCGCGTAGGAAGGTCCTCGCAGCGTTGCGCTGCGCGGCGGACGCGCGTGTGTCCGGAAGGGGCAACGCCCCGCCCGATCGTAGCCTGGGGCAACGCCCCAGGTATTGCGGTAGAACCGGCCCGGGCTGAAGGCCCGGCCCATGCCGTCGGCGCGTCGGAACGTCGTTGGCGCGTCACCGTTGCCGCGTCGGAGCGACGTTGCCGCGTCGGAGCGACGTTGGCGCGTCGGAGCGACGTCGACGCGGACGACGACGTTGGCGCATCGGCCCGCGCCTCTTGAAGCGCTCAGGCCGCCACGCGCCAGCTTCCGCGCAGCAGGCTCATCACGGCTTCGCAGAGGTCGCGCGACACCATGTCGACGTCGACCTCGAACTCCTTGTCGGAGAGCGCGAGACCCGTCCGCACCGCGGCGCGGCGCACACCGGCGCGCCAGGCGGCGGCGTGTTCGAGGGTGCTGTCGCCGATCACCCAACTGGCCCGCAGCGAGAGCCCGTCGTGGTGTTGGGCGTGGTAGAACGAACCCGTGTTCGGCAGGCGGTAGACCGAGTCGCCGCGCTGGCCCGCGACCCCGCGCGGGTGCGTCGTCGCCGAATAACAACGCCGGACCGGCACACCGTGGGATTCGAGCTCGAGCAGCAGCGCCGCTTCGGTGCGCTCCCAATCGCGCGGCGACACACGGCCGAAGGCGACCCCGTCCTCGTTGCCGATCAGGTAGATCTGCCAGCCGGCCCGTTGGGCCCGGTGAAGGCTGTCCACCGCGCCGGGTAGGAACCGCAAACTCTCGGGGCCCCTGGCGTCGCCGCCCTCGGGGAGTTCGAGCAGAGTTCCCCAGCGGTCGATGAACAGTCCGCCCACGGGCGGCTGCGTGCCGGGAAGGATGTCGTGCCGTTCGCTTCGGTGGTGCATGCTCTTGTGGCTCCTCACGGGGTTCGTTGTCGGCACCCCCGGGCTTGGCTTGAGCGCCCGGCCCTTCGGAATCGATGAACCGGAAGGGAGTTCCCGCCCATCCCCCCGCGCCCCCGTCCCCACCACGTGTCCAACCCCGCACCGATTCCCGCGCCGCTCCAGCCGCCCGGGGCCCCAAGCCCCGCGGGGACGGCGCCCGTATTGCTGCTGGTGGACGCCATGCACCCGCGCGCGCGGCGCGCGGAGCACCCCCGGGCCCTCGCGGCGGCCCTGGAGGCCATGGGCGTGCCCGCAACCCTCGAATCGGTCAACCCCGGCCGGTGGCCCGTCCTGTCCAGCACAGGCGATGCGCTGCCGGCGGGCCCCCGGCCCCGGGCGCGGATCGCCTACGACCCGTTCTCGCCCGCGGCCTGGCTCGGCGCGCGCTTGTCGCGACGCGATGGCGCGCCGCTCCTCCTCGTCGAGCCCGGCTGGACCGGCCTGCGGCGCCTGCACGAGCGCCTGCTCGGCAATCTGGGCAACCAACTGTGGGGCCGCGCGGTGCGCGGGGCCTGCGGTCGCCTGCTGGCCCTCGATCCACTGGGGGAGCAGCGCTCCTTGGCCCGCGGCTTTCCGCCGGGGCGGGTGGCGCTCGTCCCCACAGGGGTCGACGTGGAGCGCTTCCGGCCCGGGCTGTCCTCGCGGCTGGTGGGACGCCATCGGCTCGGCGGGCGCCTCTTGGTCGCCGTGGGTCCGCTCGAGTCGGGGCGCGGTCTCGAAGTCCTGCTTGGCGCATTCGCGCGCTCGGTTGGCCAGCGTCCGGATTGGTCGCTGGTCCTGGTTGGCGAGGGGCCCCTCGGACGGCGGTTGGGCGCGACCGCCGATCGCCTCGGTGTGGGAGCGGCGGTGCACATCCTTCCCTGGCAGAGCGACGAGGACCTGGCTGGACTGCTGGCGGCTGCCACGCTGTTCGCGGCCACGGACGAGGGTGATGGCGCCAGCGGAACCCAGGTCGTGCGCGCCATGGCCGCGGGGCTGCCGGTGCTCGTCGCGGATCGTCCGCGCCTCGCGCACCTCGTGCGCGACGGAGTCGACGGGCGGTTGGTGCAGCCCGGGGATCGCGAGGCGTGGCTCGGGGCGCTCCTGTCCGCGGCCGGTTCGCCCGACGCACGGTCCCGCTGGAGCCGGGCCGCGCGCGAACGGGCCGTGTCGCGCCACGCCTGGCCCCAGGTGGCGAGCGGTGTGCTCGCCCTGCTCGACGAACTCGAGGGCGCTGAGCTCGCGACGCGGTCACTCGCGGCGCAGTCGCTCGGGGCTTAGGGGGCGCTCGGGGCTTAGGGGGCGCTCGGGGCTTAGGGGGCGCTCGGGGCTTAGGGGGCGCTGGGGGCCTAAGAGGCCCTCCGGGCGTACGCCGCTACGCGCGCGACCTATTGGTCGCCGCCGGTCGCCTGGCGCAGTTCGCGCTTCAAGTACGCCATGTCCTCGGCGTACTGCTGCACGGCCTTGCGCGTTTCGTCGTCGATTTCGTGGAAGCTCGCGGCGACCTTGACGCCGTCGTCCCGCTCTTCCAACTCGGTCACGGCGACCACCGCTTCGCAGTGGCCCTTCTTGAGGAGCGGCAAGCGGAACTTCACGCGCAGCTCGGTGCCGAGCGCGAGGAGCTGCCCCATTTCGAATGCGGAGAGGCCCGTGTTGCCGCCGCTCCAGCCGAAACGCAGGCCGTCGCTGTGGAGGGCCAACATGCGCCCGATGCCGCGCCAGTTCTGGCCGAAGTTGTGGCCGTGCAGCGGGTTGGTCATCGTCTTCGCGCGGTCCTGGATGAAGTGCGCGATGCGCGCCTCGTCGACCAGGCCGAACAGAACGGCGGACTCGTCGTCCTCGAACGCGGCGACCGCATCGCTCGCGGACTTCGCGGCCGGCGCGGCGACCGCCGCACCGGCTTCCTCGTCGCTGGCGAAGATCGGCACGACCCGGTCGAGACCCACCTTCTCGAGAATCTCCTTCACGAAGGGCGACGGCCGCGCGATCGCCAGGCGACCCTGGTTGTTCTGCAGCGCCTTCGACGCCTTGATGATCGCGCCGAGAGCCGTCGAGTTGATGAACTTGACGAGCCGCAGGTTGAGCACGACGCGCACGTCCTTGGCCTTGATCAGGGCCTCGATTTCCTGCTGCAAGAGCGGGCAGTAGTACGTGTCGAACTCGCCGCGCAGGTGCAGCACGGTGAAGGCGTCGCGGGGTTCGGCGGTGATCTGCATGGGCGGGGAACGCGGGCTGGGGACGGGGCAGAGAGGGGACGGTACCCGGCGATGGGGGAGGTCGCCGGCGATCGTGGGGAGACGCCGGGTCCGGGAGCTACCGTCGCGGGGCGCCGAGGCGCCCCAAAGCGTGCGCCATGATGGGGGCCGGGCGGCGCCGAGTCGAGCCCCTTCTGCCGGGGCGGCCGGTGCTGCGCCCAGTGGGAACGACCCCCGCCAGGGGGGCGCGTCGACGCTTCTCAGGGCGCACCGGCGGCCCGCGGCCGCGGGTACACTCCCCCCATGTTCTTCCGCAGGGGGAAAGCGAGCGACAAGTCGCGGGAGCCCGAACCCGAGGGCGCCGGGCCCTTGGACGACGGCGAGGCCGGTTCGACCCAGTTCCTGACCGGCGACAGCGGCGTCGACCGGCGCACCGTGCAGGTGCTCCTCGAGGCCATCGCCCAGGTGTCGGAGGCCCGCGACCTCGAGTCCCTGCTGGTCGACATCGTCGACCGGTCCATCGAACTGACGGGTGCCGAGCGCGGCCTCCTCCTGCTCGAGGGCAAGGAGGGCGACCTGATCGTCCGGGTGGCCCGCACGAAGGAGCGCAAGACCCTAGACGACGACCTGCGCTTCTCGACGTCGATCGCGCGGCGTGTGTTCGACCAACTGGAGCCCGTGCGCGCCACGGTGCAGTCCGATTCCCAGGCCCTCGAACTCGGCCGCTCGGTCTTCGACCTCAAGCTGCGCGCGGTGCTGTGTGTGCCGCTCGCCAAACAGGGCCAGAGCGGCAAGCCACACGGCGTCTTGTACGTCGATTCGCGCGCCGCGACGCGGCAGTTCTCGCGGCGCGATCTGGGCCTCTTCGCGGCGCTCGCCCAACACATCTCGATCGCGCTCCTCAACGCGCGCCTGCACCTCGACAGTCTGGAGCGCGTCCGGCTGCAACAGAACTTGGACCTCGCGAGCGCGATCCAGCGCGACCTGATGCCCTCTGCGACCCTGTCGTTGCCGGGCTACGAAACCGCCGGGTGGTACCGCGCGGCCGAGGGCACGGCGGGAGACTTCTACGACGTGGTGAAGGCGCGCGGCGGCAAGCTGGCGCTCGTCGTCGGGGACGTCACGGGCCATGGCATCGGGCCGGCGCTGATCACCGCGTCCGCGCAGGCCGGCCTGCGCTCGTACCTGCGCCTCGTCGAGGATCCGGGCGACGTCGTGACGCTCTTGAACCAGGATCTCTGCGAGCGCATCGAGGACGGGCGCTTCTTGACGCTATTCCTCGGCCTCCTCGGCACCGACGGATCCCTGCGCACACTCAATGCGGGCCATCCGTCGGCGCTGTTGTGGCGCGCCGCCGAACGGCGTGTGCAAATGCTGCCGCGGCACGGTCCGGCGCTCGGCATGTTGCCCGACGAGCGCTACCACTCGGAGGACCTCGTATACCTGAAGCCCGGCGACGTGCTCGTGGCACTCTCGGACGGTGTGCTCGAAGCGCGCGCCCCCGAACGCCCCGAGGGATTCTTGGGGGAAGAGGGTGTGTGCCAGTTGCTCGTGTCGGCGCAGGAACGTGGGCTCGGCGCTCGCGAAACGGCGCTCGAGATCGCCGAGGCGTCGATGGCCCACGCGGGTGGAACCGCCGAGGACGACTTGACGTTGTTGGTCGTGAAGCGCACCGCAACGCCGTAGGTTCCGGCGCCCACGGCTTCCGAACCTTGCCCAGGGGCCGAGGCACCGCGGCACGCATCGCCCCGCCCAGGATGGAACTCCCCAACACGCCGTCCCGCTCGACACGACCCGCGGAGGAACCCTTCGGTCCGCCGGTGCGGTTCGGCGCGGACCTCGGCGCGCGCTGGGCCAGGTTCGCGGCGCGCTCGGCGTCGACGATCCACCGCCGCGAGGGTGGGGGCAGGGCGCTGCGCGTCGGCGCGGACGCGGCCTTCGACGGACTGCGCCCGTACCGAGCCGGCGACGATCCGCGCACGATCGATTGGGGGCTGCTCGCGCGCTCGCACCGCGTGTACGTGCGCACGTCCCGCCGTGAGGCCGGCGAAACGTGGGGCATCGTGCTCGACGCCAGTGCGTCCATGGGGATCGGTCGCCCGAGCAAACTCCAGGCGGCCGCGGAGGCCGCGATGGCGCTGGCGAGCCTCGGATTGGCGCTCGGCGCCTCGGTCGAGGTGGCCATCGAGGGGGAGCGCGAGGCAGCCCTGCGCCTCGGATCCGCGCGCGATCTCGGCGCGCTGGCCGCGCGTCTCGAGGGACGCCGCGCAGGAGGCCTGCCGTCGCTGGGCACTCCCGTGCGCCGCGGCTCGTGGCACGGCGCCGCGCGTGTGTTCGTGCTGGGCGACCTCTTTGGCGCGGACCCCGGCGCCTGGTGCGGGCTGCGCAGGATGGGCCGCGAACTGGTGCTCGTGCAGATCCTCGGCGCGGAGGAACTCGCGCCCGCGGCGCGCGGCCCCGTGCACGTGCTCGATCCCGAGCGCGCGGGGCGTGTGACCGTGGTCGCGGACGCTGGCGCGGTGCTCGACTACGAGCGGGCGCTCGGGGCCTGGCTCGAAACGTGGCGGCGTGTGGCGGCGCGCCGCGGAGCGCAGCACGTGCTCGGCGACAGCGCGCAGACGTTCGAGGAGCGCCTCTCCCGCGCGGTGTTGCGGTGAGCCTCTGGCCAATCGTGTGGGAGCGGCCCATCGCGCTCGCGTTGTTGCCGCTTTGGTTGGCGCTTTGGTGGTTCCTGCGCCAGGAGCAACGACGGCCCGAGGTTTGGAGCGGCGCCATCGAGTTCTGGCGCGCGGTGTCGCCCGAGTCGACGCGCGACGTCGCGCGCGAAGGTCGGCTCACACCGCGCTGGATCGTGTGGGCGCTCGCGGGGCTCGGCCTCGGCACGATCGCACTGGCCGGGCCGCGAGGCGCCGCGCCCGGACCCGCGCGGGTGCTGCACCTTCACCTGCAACCGGGCGGGGCCCTGTGGATCGATCGCGACGATCCCGCCGGCCGATGGCAGCGGGCGCGGCAAGCGATCGCGCGCCAAGCGGCCGCGCTCGAACCCGAACCCTCCGTCTGGCTGTGGCACGACGGCGCGTCGGCACCGCTCGAAACGGAGCCAGACGGCTCGCCGCCGCAGGCCTTCTTGGAGCGCTTGGCGAGGAGTGCCGCGCCCTTCGCGCCCCCAGACCGCGCCGATGCGCTGTGGGTGCAGGCCGCCGCGCCGGATCCGAAGCCGCTTGCCGCCGGTTGGGTCGCAACGGGCGGCGACGAGCGCGCGGGCCCCGTGGGTTGGGACCGCGGTGGGTGGGTGCACCTCGAGGGAGGTCAACTCGTGCCGGAGTCGGGCGGGGCTGCGCGCCCGCGCTGGGAACCGACCTCCGAACGCAGTTGGATCGGCGATTTCGCGCGGCTTTGGGCCGCGGACCGCGGGCTCGCGACCGAAGGCGATGGCCCGCTGGTGCTGTCGGTGCGCTCGCTGCCCGCGCCGGCGCTCGCTTCCGATGGAGAGGTCGTGGGCCGCGATGGCTGGAGCGCTGCCGTGACCCCGCGGGAGGCATCGCCGTCCGTCGCGCCCCTCGACGGGAAGTCCGAGGTCGAAGTCTGGCTCGCGGCGTCGCGCGGGCCGCTCCTCGCGCGCGCACCCGGGCAGGTCGCCTGGGCGCACGTCGAGTGGAGCGAACCGCGGGGAGACCCGGCCCAAGTGGCCCTCTCGTTTGCCGACTTCTTCGACGGCGCCCTTGCCGCGCCGCCCGAGATGGCGTCGCCCGAGGCGCGGGCCGATCAGGGCGAGGCGGGCGAGTCCGCGCCGCGTTGGGACCTCGCCGCGTACCCCGACCCCAGCCGTTGGCAACGCGGAGCGCTCACCGCATTGGCCGCGCTCGTGGCTGCGCTCGCGCTGCTGCGGGCGGCGACACTGGCCCCGCGTTGACAAGCAGCGAGCGTCACACAGCGAAGCGGCGGGCCCTCGGCAGTTGGTCTGCCGAGGGCCCGCCGCGGAACCGGGAGATGGCTCCCCCGGATGCGCCGATCAGCGGCGCGAGGGGGCAGCGCTGGTCTGGCTCCAACCCAGGGAAGTCATCGCTTCCTTGGTGATGGCGCCGAACACTTGTTCCCACTCGTGGTGGCCGCCCGGGGCCGCCGTGGTGATCGCACCCTGTTGGCGCTGGTCGCTCTGGCCGGTTCGACCGACCTGGCCCTCTTGGTCCGTGCGGCCGTTCTGGCCACTTTGCTCATCCTGGCCGCTTTGGCCATTCTGACCGGGCTGACCGGACTGGTCGCCCGCATTGCGGCCGGTGCCGCGCTCCATGCCGCCGTCGCGGCGTTGCTCGCGGTCCGTCGACATGGTGTCGATACCGCGACCTTCGATCGTGGTCCGGAGCACCACTTGGCCCTCCTGGTCCGTCAACCAGACCGATTGGCCGGTCTGTTGCACGCTGTAGACGCCCGGAACCAAACGGCCGCTGCCCGCGTTGCGGGGCATGGCCGATTCGCGCTCGCTGGAGGCCTCACCGGCCCGACGGTCGTTCTGGCCGGCCGTCGCACCGCCACGGGCGATCCCCTCGTTCGAGTGTTCGCAGATCAGGATCATGCCGACCACTTCGCCCGCCAGGCTCGGCGCGCCGAGGCCCGCACCTTGGCGCTCGCCGGGTCGCTGCGCGCTGGGGGAGGTCCCCGCTCCGCGCTCCGTTCCGGCGTCGCCCGGGGTGCCGGTGTTGCCGGCATCCCGGTTGTTGCCCATGCCGCCAGTAGCGCCCGACGCACCGGCGCGCCTCTCGCCGCTCGGCGCACCGGCGAGGAGGCCATCGCGGCACGCGGCGATCAGCAGCTCCTGCCCGCGGATCGCGGTGGAGGAACCCATCCCGGGTGTCTGCGCGGAGGGCGTGCGCTCGCCTTCCGCACCCGCGGTGGTGCCGGACTGGCCGTTGTCCTTCCAATTGCGGGACTTCTCCTCGAGCACCCGCAGCGTGACTTGGTGCAGCGATTGGTAGGCGCTGCCGATCTCACGCATGGCTTCGGAGTCGGCCTTCCCCATGCGGTCCTGTTGCGCGGAGTTCTGCGACTCGCGTTGTGTGGGGTTCTGGGAGTCGCGTTGTGTGGGGTTCTGGGACTCGCGTTCGACCTGCGGTGAGGAGCGTGCGGGGTCCTGGCCGTTGACGGCCATGGCGGCCCCGACGGCGACGAGGAGTACGGAGGCAGCGACGCTGCCCTGGAAAAGGGAGGATTTCATGTTCGAACTCTTTGGTTTCGGTTGTTGGGAACTCAATTGGACGACTTCTTGTGCTGGCCCTTGCCCGCACCCGCGTCGTCCTTGTTGTCGGTGTTGAAGAGTTTCGCGAAGAAACCGCGATCGACCTTCAACTCGTTCATCACGTCTTGGACACCGTAGATGTCCTCCACGCAGTCCTCGGCCTCGCGCTTCGCGCGGCGGTCTTCCACCTTGCCGCGCAGGATCAGGGTTCCGCCGTTGCAGGACACCTCGATCTCGCTCGCATCCACGTCGCCGTTGCGCTCGAGGCGCTGGTTGGCCTCTTCGCAGATTTGATCGTCCGAGCGCTTGTAGCCCTTCGGCCCCTTGCCCGAGTACGGGCCATTCGCGCGCACGCGGCCCTCACCCGAAGCCGAGGACATCCCCGGGTAGGAGTACGCCGGCTCCTGGCTGAAGTGGCGCGGCGTGGAAGCGTGGCCCGGATCGATGCTGTACGCGCGGTGCGTCAGGCCACCGCCTTGCGAGGAGCGCGCCTCGTAGCGCATGTCATCCGACGACTGGCCGTAGGTCTCGCGACGCTGGCCGTAGCTGCCCTGGCCCTGGCCGTAGGTGACGTCACTGCGCCCCATGGTGCCGCTCCGCGAGTAGCCACCGCTGTAGGGGCCCTCGCCGTACTGGCGGTCGCCGTACTGGCGCGAGCCCTGATCGCGGTAGCGCGGTTGTTCGGGACCTTCGTTCCAGTTGGACTCGTTGCGGTTCCAATCGGACGTCACACCGCGCTTGCCCTGCCCCATGCGCTGGGAATCGGGGCCGGTCTGCAGGCCGAAGTCGTCCGCATAGCGCGGCCAACGGCCGTCGCCTTGGGACCCGCGGGGTTGGCCCTGCTGGTGGCGGTCGGGGAACTCGCGGCTGCCGTACTGCGAGTCGTCGTAGTCCCGGAACTCCGAGTCCCGGCGTTGTTCGTAGTCCCGGCGCGGCGAAGCGCCGGCTTGAGAGTCGTCACGGGTGGAGCGGGAGCCGCGTTGCATGTTGTTGTCCACGATTCGTTTCGGTAGAGGTTTGGATGGAAGAAGGAAGGGATTCGGCGCTGCCACACGGGGCTGCGCCGTGGTTTGCCCGCGGTGTGTCCGCGCTCAGCCCGCGGTCGTGTCGCCGCCGAGCAGGGTGAGCACTTCGCCAGTGATGTAGGAGGAGTCGGCGCTCGAAGCGAAGAAGACGAACGCCGGGGCGATCTCCTCCGGCTGCGCGGGGCGCCCCATGGGTGTGTCTGCGCCGAAGTCGACGGTGTCCTCGGGCGGCCTCTCCGCGGGATTGAGAGGAGTCCATACGGGACCGGGGGCGACGCAGTTCACGCGGATGCCCTTGGGAAGCAAGTTCTGCGCCAGAGACTTCGTGAACGCGTGGATCGCGCCCTTCGTGGCGGCGTAGTCGAGCAGCTCCTTGGAGCCGTCCAAGCCCGTGATGGAACCCGTTTGCACGATCGCGCCGCCGCGGCGCATCTTCGGAACGGCCGCGCGCACCATGTGGAAGTAGCCGTAGACGTTGGTGCGAAACGTCTTGTCCCACTGCTCGAGGCTGACGTCCTCGAGTTGCTCGCGGTGTTTCTGGAACGCCGCGTTGTTGACGAGCACATCCAACTTCCCGAGGTCCTTCACGCAGCGCGCGACCGCCTCGCTGCAGAACTCGGCGTCACAGACGTCTCCGGGAAGGAGCAGCGCGCGTTTGCCTTCGCCCTCGATCGCCTTGGCCGTCGTCTCGGCGTCCGACTGCTCTTCGGGCAGGTAGACGAGTGCGACGTCGGCCCCTTCGCGCGCGAAGAGCACGGCCACACTGCGCCCGATGCCCGAGTCGCCGCCAGTGATCAGCGCTACCTTGCCGGCAAGTTTCTCCGCGCCCTTGTACCCCTTGGCCAAGTACCGCGGCGCGGGCTCCAGTTGGCTCTCGAGGCCCGGCGGGGGACTCATCTGCTGCTTGGGGAACGGCGGTTTCGGTTGTTGGGCCATCGGAAGTGCTCGTAGGGGTGGTTGCCCGCAGTGCTCTGTGCGTCAGGCGGACGCCGACGGTGGCGACCGTCGCTCGCCGGGAGACTCTGGAGCGAGAACCCTGGTGAAGGAGCAGTGGCAACTGCCGTGCCAAAGCGGGTAACTGCTGCGCACAGCGCAGCGCCGCATGGGCTTACTCGCCCAAGAGCTCACCGCTGCGGGCGCGGACGACCGCGTGCCCCGATTCCCAACATCGATTTCTCGGCATCGGCAAACGATCCGCGCGCGGCGAAGAGAGGGGCGCGGCGGGAACGTTCTACAAATCGAAGCCCGCGACCCTCGCCCGCGGCCGCGGAGATGCAGCCGCCGCACGCATCGAACTGGGCTCGCGCCAGCCGCCGCTCGGCGCGAGCTTCTACAAATCGTCCGACGCGTCTCCACAGTCCGTCGCGCGCCGCCGAACGCGGACGCTCGCTTGACGGCTACGTGCCGTCCGGTTTCACTGCCCCCAACACGGGGGGCGCGGCCTCGGCTAGGCATTCCGCGCAAGCACTGGGCAGGGCCGCGAGTAACGCCAAGGAACCGCGAAGAATGGGCAAAGTCGTCGTAGAGCAGATCGTCAGCGCCGATGGTTACGCAGAGGACGCGGAGGGCGGCATCGGCTTCTTCGGCAACGCCAAGTCCGTCAACGAGGTCGACGCCGCCCAACTGCGGATGCTGTCCAAGGCCTCGGCCATCGTCTTCGGCGGGAAGACCTACCGCATGTTCGCGGCGTACTGGCCGTCGGCCGACCCCGCCGTCGAGCCCGTCGCCGCCCCGATCCGGGACCTTCCAAAGTTCGTCGTCTCCTCCACCCTGGAAGCGGCCCCGTGGGGGCCGAACGACGCCGCGCAGATCCTCCGGGGCGATGCCGTGTCGGCGGTGCGGGCCTTGCGCGAGCAGTTCTCCGGTTCCCTCGTCGTATGGGGCAGCCTGACCCTGACCGACGCGCTCTTCTCGGCCGGCGAAGTCGACACACTGCGCTTGCGCGTGCTACCAGTGCTCCTCGGCGGCGGGCGGTCGTTTGCACCCCCGAACCTGGGCCTGCGCCCCCTCACGCTGACCTCCGCGGAAACTTTCCCCGGCAACCTGTTCGTCTTGGAATACAACTGCGTGCGTTGAGCGCATGCCGCAGCCGCCGGTTCCCAATCCCCGATCAGCCCCACGCCGCATGCCCACCGCCGACCTGGGCCGTGCGCTCGTCGAGACTGACGACCAGCCTTCCAGATGAACGACAACTTCCAGTTGGTGCGCGGTGTCACTGTGCCGGACCTGACGGGCATCTGGGACACGATCGACGAGTTGAAGGGCGAGGGTTCGTACTTCGCCGAGCGCCGCGAAGGTTGAGCCACGCGTGCGCCGAGGATGGCGCGTGCCCCTCAGGTCAGCGCCGCTTCATCGGTGTCCACCGAATCGTCGATGCGGCCGTGGCGGCGCTGGAAGATGAGCAGCGCGACGAACCCCACCAGCACGCCGAACCACAGTGTGCAGAGGCGTGCCAGTAGTGTCGCGGCGGCGGCTTGGTTGCGCGCGATCTCGTGTGCCGTGGCGTCGAGCATGGTGCGGCTCAGGCTCTCGCGCCAGTTCTCGGTCAGCAGTTTGCCCAGCAGACCCTCGGTCGGGCCCAGGCCACCGGGGAAGATGACGAGCACGGCGCCGATGAAGACACTGCATGGGTAGACGGACTCCGCCAACGCGGCCGCAGGCCGTTCCGCAAGGGGTGGGAGTCCTCCCCTTCAACCGGCGGATCGCTCCAGTCCCGAAAGGATGAGTTCGACCATGCGCAAGGGGTTGGCCGTCGTTCCAAGCTCGATGTTCTCGAGGTCGTCAAGACCGTTGTGCAAGGCGGAACCGAGGCCCGAGGCACCCAGTTGCACCAGTTCGGAGCGGAGTTCCTCGGGAGTCTTCATCTCGAACCCAGCCTTCGCGTAGAGGGCGCGCATCTCGTCGTAGACGGGGAACCGGGGAATGCCGTTGTCATCGCCTCGGACCCAATCGCTCGTCAGTTCGTGGCGGTCGGCACCTTGCAGCACATCGAGCAGGAGACGGGCAGCGCCGCCGAAAGCGCCAATGAGAAACACGGGCCGCCTGGCGCGGAGGGCTAGGAGGCATTCCTCGAGCACTCCAGGATAGCGCGACACGTACCCGCTCAGCTTGCCGCCGAGCACAACGCGCGCCGACATCTCGTCGTTCATGCGCTCTCGCATCGCGGTCATGCCCCGTGCCCACGCGAACTTGCGCGCGGGTGAGTCCGGTCGAAAGCGTGTCCCCTCGCGCACACCGAGGGCGGAGGAGCCCACGCCGAGATCGGCCGGGGGGGGGACCCACTCGAAGTCCGTGCCCTCGGGGTACTGTTGCGCGAACTCGCGCCGATTCTCGCCGAGATACATCGGCCAGCCGACGTAGTTGACGACACGGGGACCCTGTTTGTCGGGCCCCACATGTCCGCGCATCAGATCCAGCAACAGCGCGGTGAAATCGGTGCCGCCGCCCGTCAGCTCGGGCGCTCCGAGGACACCGCCATATCCGATCTTGCAGCCCGAACGCAAGAGAAGGAGATTGAGGTCGTGTGCCAGGAGCGCCAAGTGCTCCACACTTCCTCCGTAGAGGCGAGCGTCGGGCGCCACGGACATGGAAACGCCGACCCGGGCATTCCGCGTGCGACTGGCGAGGCGCTCGAGGGGAGTTTCTACGCGCACGGTCGCTCCGAGGCGAATCTCGAGTTCCCGAATCTCATGCACATCCAAAGGGGGATCGGGGTAGAGGACTCCAGACGCGGCGCCAATGTCCTGAACCGTCAAGAGCTCGGGCGCCCCCCCCATGACCAGGTCCGTCGTGCGAGCCCTGCTGCGGTTCACGGCGATGTGATGGCGATGACGCAGCGCCGCCAGCACGGTCTTCGTGATCACGCTGGGAGCTCCGCCCGACTCCCACCGCACACGTGGCGCGTTTCCGAGGTACGGAAACATGCGCACCTCCCCCCCGCGGATATCGTCGACTACGAATAGCGGCCGACGGGCGCGCTTCGCCTCCAGCACCTCCCGGCGACACCACTCTCGCGCAGAGAAGGAATCGGTGACAACTGCGAGGACGATGGCGCAGCGCCGAATGCCGTCGAGAATCAGCCGCGAGAACTGGGCTCCAGGGTCGAGTTTCGCCGCGTCGTACCAGCCCTCCACTGGCCCTTGTGCGAGCTCGGCGAGAATCTCGGTCACAGCTCCCGTAGATAAGTCCTGCTTCGCGTGACTTACGAAAACCTCGATTGGCGCCCGTCTCAGGTCCTCGGCATCTGCACCTTCGTTCCCGAGCAAACGCAGCGCGGCGACGGACGTTGCGAAGAGGAGCTCGCGTTTTCGCGCCGCGTCCAGCGCGACCCGCTCGCCGACCGACATGCCCACGCGCGTCACGAAACGATCGAGGCGAACGAACGAAGTCTCCGTCAGCCTCGTCGTATCGAGGTCGAATGCCCTGGCTCCGAGCGCAACGGGAAGGACGGCGTGGGGACCCTGCCGCTCGGGGTCGGCCGCAAGCTGCGAGACAAGCCAGTCCGCCCATCGGTCGACCGCTTGCCCGCGCCCGCCAGCGCGCGTCGCCAGAACGTCGTCCACCAGCAGCACAGCGAGGACATGCTCGGCCGCCGCGAAGTCGACGGGCAGCGGAGTACCGTCCCTCGACGGGTGGTAGGAGACCGGGATTCGCGCGCCTGGCCGGGTGGGCGCGCCCATGAACTCATCGAAGAGTTCCCGCGCCAATCCGGAAGCCAGTTGAGAGTCGGGATCGAAGAGTACAGCGACGTGCAGGGGTGCGATCATGTTGGAGGGAGCCTCGAGCTAAGCCGTACCGACGAGTGGAGCAGGGCGCGCCCCGGGTACCTGTGCTCCGCGCAATGTATCCGCGTTCCGGCGGACGCGGTGGTTGCCAGCCAAACGGAGCTCATCCGACGGCGCGTGTGACTTCGCATCGGAGAAGCAGGAACACACCTCTTCGACGGTACGGAGTGGTCCGACACCATGGGGGAATCAGCCCCATCGGCAGTCAGCGCATCCGAGTTTCCGGTGGCGGATCGCAGTCGAGCTGGGACCATCCGAACGAGCGAACCAGCAGCGCTCGCAGCGACTGGATGGCGCCGCTCACGGTGAATGGGTCCCGCCATTCGAGTATGTCCCAAGGGCGTCCGACAAACGCGCGTGTCGCCTGGCGTTCGACCCGCGTCACCACCGTCGAGGGCCACAACCACACCCCAGGGGGACGCTGACTTGCGACAACCCAAAGGGGGGAAGTCCGTGGTTCGAGGAGGGACGACACGTCCCACAACAACACGGCGCCATCGGATGAGCCCGTCGCGAGCCACCGGCCGTTGGGGCTAAAGCGAAGATCGAAGATGTCTCCGACGTGCCCCGCGAGGCGTATCACTTCTTTCCCGCTGGTCCGCTCCCAGAGTCGGATGGAGAAATCGGACCCACCGGTCGCCACGATGTCGGAGCCTGGCAGGAAGTCGATCGCGTAGACCTCTCCCGTGTGTCCGCTCAGGCGTGCCACCTCGGCCTCGGATTCGCGAGATACGATCTGCACCCCAGCTCGCGCACCGCCACCGCTCCCGTTACCACCGAGCGCCACGAGTTTTCCCTTCGACTCCGCGGCGATGATCTTGACCTGTCCGACGCCATCGCCGAGGCCTGAGAACAGGACGCTCGGCGCTCGGTGGAAACCCGCGAGTACCGGCGTGAGACCGTGGTCCGGATCAAATCCCAGGAACACTGTGCCTCCCGCGGAGATGGTGTGACTGTTGTAGGGGGTGAACTCGGGAATCTCGACGCTTTCGGCGATCCGGCACGCAACGGGATCAAAGGCGCCGACCACCGCGTTGCCTGCGCCGGAGGCAGCGAAGACCCACCGCCCCGCGACCCAGCCGAGCTCGTGAAAACCCCGCAGCTTGTCGGGAGAACAGGTCGTCGCGGTACCCGAACTCGTGTCGATTCGTTGCAATCCTGACCGGCTCCCCACGAGCGCTTGTCCTCCGCGTTCGTCGAGTGCGATGCGTGCGCTAGCATCGACCCCCGACAGGACCGCCGAATACACGCTGGCCCCCGAGGCGATGTCGTGGACGACCACGAGCCCACTCGAGGTGGAAATGCCGAGCCGCTCGGAGTCCGCGGAGAAGCTTAGCGCGCGCGCACTGGATGGGGCGTGAATCGCGACACGTTGGGCCGGATCCGCGTCCAGTATGTCGTCCCGGAAGTTGTCGCGCTTCGTCATGTCCGGCGCTTCTCCGTGGACCCTCCGCACCGGCAGTGCGCGACCGGACAGCGCAAGTGCACGGGCCGTGTCGTCGCTGCGGCTGTTCGTCGCCGACAGCGGGCCCGGCCCGGGCCGATCGAGTCTTCCGGCCGCGAGGGCGGCCCGAAGTGCGGGGTCAAAAGCTCTTGGTTCACCGAAGTACCGCCACTGCTCCGCACTGATCTCGACCGAACGGTCCCGAAGGGATGCGGCGTCAATCGATGTCAGCGCCGTCGCCGCGAGCAGCGCGGCAGCGAACACCACCGCACCGAGGGACAATGCCCAGATCACGCGGCGAACGCGAGCGCGCCGCCGCTCGCGCTGCCAGAGGGCGTCGAACTCGATGTCGAGGAGCCCCGCTACCAAACGAAGGAACGCCCGCGCGAAGCGTTCCGTGGTCAGGTCTACGGCCAATGGGAGCTCGGCTCGTTCCCCGGTCGACTTCCCATCGGCTCCCGCTCGGAACTTGAGCGCCGCCGGAAAACACTCCCGGGTCGCGTCGTCGACGTTCGGCAGCCCGCGGACGATGACAGCGAACACACGTGGCGCGGTGCGGCGCTGGAAACGGCGAATCTCCTTGTCGACCCACGTGGATCCTGCCGCGTCGGGGCTTGCGAGGACGATCAAAGTCTCGGAGTCGTCGATGGCACCGTCGAGCGCGGACCCGAGATGCTCCGTTGCACGCAGCTCGTCGTCGTCGCGAAAGAACCGCCCAAGCTTCCGGTGCGACGCCGTCGAAGCGATACCTCGAGGAATCCGGTAGCGCTCGAGAGCACGGTGAAGCCGCTTTGCGACCCTGGTGTCCTTGCGGCTGTACGACAGGAAGCCTTTGTACCTCATGGGTGCGTTTCCCTCGGAAATCACAACAAGGATGGGCGTCGTCGGTGCCGCCCAGGCGCCCGCGGTGGAAGTATGTCGCCGCGCGGCGGCGATTCCTGTTCGTGCAGTTCGGCCTGGTGGGCGCGTTCCGCCGCGTCCCGGCGACTAGGAGAGGCTTGTGTCCTCGGCGTCCACCGAATCGTCGATGCGGCCGTGGCGGCGCTGGAAGATCAGGAGCGCGACGAAGCCCACCAGCACGCCGAACCACAGTGTGCAGAGGCGTGCCAGTAGTGTCGCGGCGGCGGCTTGGTTGCGCGCGATCTCGTGTGCCGTGGCGTCGAGCATGGTGCGGCCCAGGCTCTCGCGCCAGTTCTCGGTCAGCAGTTTGCCCAGCAGACCCTCGGTCGGGCCCAGGCCACCGGGGAAGATGACGAGCACGGCTCCGGCGACGGCGCTGAACGCGTACGCGAACACGGCGAAGTCGAACGGGATGTCGCCGCCGATGGCGCGCGCCAGCAACCAGAAGGCGACACACTCGAGGCCCCACGAGACACTCGAGAGCAGCGTCGGCCAAACGATTTGCTTCGGCGACAGCAACACGCGGATCGAGCGGAACGATCCGTCGACCTTGGCGGTGAGGCGCCAGAAGTAGGGGGTCCGCGCCACGACACGACCCACGAACCAGGCCACGCGCCCCGAGCTCACCAGCGCGATCGCGACGGCGCAGAGCGCCAAGAGGATCCAGAAGTAGAGCTGGTACTCCGGGTGGCTGGTGATGCCTGCAACCGCGACGAGAAGCAGAAACCCAAAGAGATCCGTGGCGCGCTCGGCGATCACGATGGGCGCGCTGGCGTGGATCGGAGTGCCCGCCACACGCCGCAGCAGCCAGGACTTCAGCACCTCGCCCATCTTCCCGGGGGTGACACCCATCGAGAAACCGGCGAGGTAGATGAGCCACGAGGTTCCCACGGGCACGTCGATCCCGAGTAGGCGACGGTAGTGCTCCCACTTGAGGAAACGCAGCGCGTAGTTGCCAAAGGACAGCGCGAGCGCCGCCGGGATCCACCAAGGGTTGAAGTCCTTGAGTGTCTCGACGAGGCTGTCCACCCCGCGCCAGAGCACGATCGCCGCGTAGAGCACGACGCCGAACAGCACGCCGAGAAGCACACGCCGCCCGAACGCAACACGCTTCGGTCGGTTGGGCGCCGGCGCGGTCGGTGCCCCGACGGCGCCGCCTCCGGATGCCGCGCTCCGGAGTTCGCCGTGCCCGCCATTCGGCTCGCCGATGGGGCGACCTTGGCTCACGGGCGCGCGCTCCCGCTGAGCCGCGCCCCCCGCGGGGCCCCGTGGGAATCGGCGGAGTTCGGAGTGGGGGGCGGCACGGGTGGAGGGATGGGGGAGGTTGGGCCGCGGTGTGGGGGCGGGATGCGGGGGCGCGGGCGGCCCTCCGGCGGAGAAGGATACCCGTCGCAGCGCGGCCCTTGGACGGGGAGCGCCGCCCATCTTCCGGAAGTGGGCTCCGCGCCGGGCCCGACGCACTCCGGGAGAGGCGCGCGCCCGCGCGAACCCGACCCTGGGGTGCCGCACGCCCAGGCGCTAGGCTCATGGATCCCATGAGTCCCCTGCTTCCCCTCGTGTCGAGCGTGACCCAATCGGCCGGCTCCGGCGCGCCCTGGCTGAGTGTGCTGCCGCCCCTCGAGGTCGCCGGCCTGGTGGTGCTCGCGGGGCTTCTGGTCGTGGCGCTGCGCGCGCTCGCGCGTCTCTCCGACCTGGCCGCGCTGATCGCGTCCCAGAGCCAGTCCCTGGACCAACTGACCGCCATGGTCTCGCGCGCCGCCGCCCAGCGCTCGGACCTGGATCTGCGGCGCATCGAACACGTGCTGATCGACATCCGCGACGGCCAGGGCCGGCTCGAACATGCACTCGCCGCCGAGCGACGCGTCGCGGACCCCGCCGCCGCGGAACTGGCCGCATCCTCGGACCCGGCGGACGCCCTCTTGGAGCGCATCCACAACCGCCTCTACGCCCTCGGCTTCGAGCGGGTGCAGATCGTGGGGGAGCGCAGCAACCTGGCCACGCTCGTCGAGGGCCGCGGTTCGATCGCCGTCGAGGCGCGCAAGGGCGCCACCGTGCACAAGGGTCGGGTGCTGGTCAGCGCTGGCCGCATCCTGGACGTCGAGATGCGCCCGCCATACGCCATGTTTCCGTGATCTGACCGCTCGCTCCACGTGCGGCGCCCACCTGCGCCGGGTTGAGCACCAAGCCGCTCGCGCGCGCTCCGCCCGCCGCGCCCTTCGAACACCATGACCACCATAGCCTCCGTCCAACACCTCTCCCGTTTCGTCGACCAGGACGTGCGCCTGCGCGGCTGGATCTACCACAAGAGCTCGAAGGGCAAGTTGCACTTCGTGCAGTTGCGCGACGGGACGGGCATCGCCCAATGTGTGCTCTTCCAAAAGGACGTACCCGAGGCGCTGTTCGAAGCCGTGGGCCGAGCGGGCCAGGAGAGCAGCCTCGAGTTGGTCGGTCGCGTCAAGGCCGACGCGCGGGCGCCCGGCGGGTATGAGATCTCGGTGAACGACGGCGTCGTGCACCAGGCCGTCGACGGGTATCCGATTTCGCCGAAGGAACATGGCCCGGACTTCCTGCTGAGCCAGCGCCACCTGTGGCTGCGCTCCAAGCGCCCCTGGGCGACCCTGCGCGTGCGCGATGCGGTGATCACGGCGCTGCGCCAGTTCTTCGACTCGCGCGACTTCCTGTTGGTCGATTCGCCGGTGTTCACTCCCAGCGCGTGCGAGGGCACCTCGAACCTCTTCGAAGTCGAGTACTTCGAGCGAAAGGCGTACTTGACACAATCGGGCCAGCTCTACGCCGAAGCCGCCGCCATGGCGTTTGGCAACGTCTACTGCTTCGGTCCGACGTTCCGCGCCGAGAAATCGAAGACACGGCGGCACTTGACCGAGTTCTGGATGCTGGAGCCCGAGATGGCCTACGCCACGTTGGACGACGTGCTCGACTTGGCCGAGGACATGTTGTGCCACGTGGTGCAAGAGGTGCTGCGCCGCCGGCGCCCGGAGCTCGAGATCCTGGAGCGCGACACAGCCAAGCTCGAAGCGATCCAAAAACCCTTCCCGCGCATGACCTACGACCAGGCGGCGGAGATCCTCAAGAACCACCCGGACTCCACGTTCCGCTACGGGGACGACTTCGGCGCGCCGGACGAGACGATCCTGTCGAACATGCACGATCGGCCCGTGATGATCACGCGCTATCCGAAGGACGTGAAAGCCTTCTACATGAAGCGCGACCCCGAGGACCCCACGAAGGCCCTGTGTGTGGACGTGCTCGCACCCGAGGGTGTCGGCGAGATCATCGGCGGCAGCCAACGCGAGGACGACCTGGACGCGCTGCTGACGCGCATCAAGGAGCACGAACTCCCGCAGGAGTTCTTCGAGTGGTTCCTCGACCTGCGCCGCTACGGCACCGTGCCGCACGGGGGTTTCGGTCTGGGTCTCGAACGGACGGTGGCGTGGATCTGCGGCCTCGAACACGTGCGCGAAGCGTCGCCGTGGCCGCGGCTCATGTACCGGATCGAACCCTAGGAATCGCCCGCGATCCTTCCGGCGGCGACGAGGCGCCGCGCGTATTCGTCGACGAGCTCGCCCCGGCGCAGGGCGGGCATGTCCGGGTCGTAGGTGGGTTCGATCCCAAGCGTCGCCTCCAGCGCGCTGGCCGCGCGCCAGCGGGGCCACGCCGTGGTGGGGGAATCGGTGAGCGATTCGCCGCGGCTGCGCGCCGCGGGTGTGTCGTGGCGCGCGGCGGCCACCAGGAACCCCAGCGCGCGGTCGTCGGCTCGCGCCAGTAGGGCGAGGGCACACTCGACCCGCACGGCGAACTCCGGGTGCGCGTCCGGGCCGGTGGTGGCGAGGGCCCACAGCCGCTCGCACTGTTCCGGCGTGAGCGCGCGTTGGGCGAGCACTGCCGCGGCCGTGCGCTCGCCCACGTCGTCGCCGCGCGTCTCGATCCGGCGGCGCCGTTCCAAGTAGCGGAGCAGGATTTCCTCCGTTCCCGCGCCGTCCGTGCGCGCGAGGATCAGCGCGGCGCGCGCGGCGGTCTCGGGCCGATCGACGAGTGCATCCTCGAGTTGCCGGCGCCCGTCGGGCCTGAGTTGCAGGTCCGCGCCGGAACGGTCGAGGGCGCCGAGCCAGCGTTCGAACTCCTCGGGTGCGGACGTCCGCCAATTCGTCGGCAGCGCGCTCGATTCCGGGGTGGTGGGCAATGGTGCCGCGATGGGGGCATCGGGCGACACACAGCCCGCGACGAGCCCGAGCAGCGCTGCGCACAGCGCGCGTTGGACCCGACGTGTGGGGCGGCGGCGGGGGAGCGGTCGTTGCCACATGGTGCTCGCATGCTCCGCCCCGCAGCGTCCGCGCGCAAGGGGGGGCGCGAGTTCGCGGGTTCCGTGAAACCACCCGCGGGGGCAGCGGTCTTTGGGGCGCACGGCGGCGGAGCCCCTAGGGGGCATCAGCGCCGTGCGCGTACCCATTCGACACCCACTCGAGGACAACACCATGGCTCCGACTTCACTTCTCTTGGAACGCGCCCCGCGCCGGGCTCGCTGCCTCCGCTTCGAACTTCCCGCTCGCCAGCGCCGGGGCGAGCGCACCGCCCCCGTTGACGCCCCCGTCGCTACTCCGCGCGCCGCGTCGTCGCCCCTCGGACGACGCAACGCGCCGAGGATCGGTTTCGGTCTCGCGCTCTTCTGCCTCGGCGCGCCGCTCGCCGCGGCCCAGATGCCGCACCGCTTCCTCGTCTCCACGACGGACAACGCGGTGGCCGACATGGGGCCCCTCGGCGCCTTCGGGGACGAGGGCCTCGTGGTGCTCGAGGCCGGAGCCGCGCCGTTGCCCTACTTGCTGGAGGGCAACTGGCGCGCGCTGTTGCCGTTCGTGCCCGGCGACATCGATGGACTCGCCATCGCGCCGGGTTACGGCACCTTGTCCCAGGGCAGCCTGTGTTTCTCCTTGCTGTCCGACCAGGGCGGGTTCCTGGACGGCGACGTGGTGCGCTTCGACGCTACGGGAGCTCTTTCCGTGTATGTGGCCGAGGCGACCCTGGCCGCGGCCCTCGGCGTCGAGGGCACGGGTCTCGATCTCGACGGCATCGCGTTCGACGGCAACCAGCGGCTCTTGTTCTCGCTGCACAACGAGGTGGTGACGGGTGCCCTCGGGCCGGTGATGAACGGCGACGTGCTGCGGCTCGACGGGGGCGGTTCCGTCGTGCGGATCCTGCAGGAGTCCGACGTGCAGAATGCCTACACGCAGGCGACCGGGTCCGCGATGACGATCGGCGATGTGCAGGGCCTCGAGTGGCACGCGGGCGAAGTGTGGGTGACCGTGCAATCGCCCAGCAGCGCGGACGGTGGCATCCTGCGCGTGACCGGCACGCCGGGTTTCGTGACCCAGGAGACCGAACTGGCGATCGGCGGCGTCGAAATCGACGCGTTCCTGCGCCTTCCCGACTGGGAGTCGCCGTTCAGCCTGTGGATCGAGCCGAACGGCGTCGGCGCGACGGGTCACCTCGCGGGCGGAACGCCGGGCGGGTTGGCTCTGGTGCTTGCGAGTGCCAGCGCCGGTTTCCAGGCCGATCCGTTCCTCGGCGGCTTCGCGGCGTGGTACCTGAACCCCGCGGACCCGTACTTGGTGGCGTTGCTGTCCGGTCCGGGCGCGTCGGGTTTCACCCTGGACGCACTCGGTCGCGCGAGCCAGACCTTCGTGCCGTCCCTCGTGGGGGCCGGTCTGGGCTTCGCCGGGGAACCGGGCTGGTCCTACCAGGCCCTGGATGTGGGGAGCCTGAGGCTCTCCACACCCTTCCGCATCACCTTCTGACTCGAAGTTCTGACCCCGAGCTCGGGGCTTCGGGCTCTCGGCTCCGGGCGCTCGGCTCCGGGCTCTCGGCTCCGGGCTCTCGGCTCCGGGCTCTCGGCTCCGGGCTCTCGGCTCCGGGCTCTCGGCTCCGGGCTCTCGGCTCCGGGCTCTCGGCTCCGGGCTCTCGGCTCCGGGCGCCGCGCGCCGCGCGGCGCCACTCATCGAACCGAGTGGTAG
>WGMC01000030.1 GCA_016125265.1 Planctomycetaceae bacterium | reverse complement strand
GCGGCGTTGGCCCCTTCCGACGGCCCTGCGTCGGTGAGACAGCGCAACAAGTGCGCGGCATTGTCGCTTGCCAAGTGCAGAGCTGGCGCTTCGACGCGCCAAGGGCGCGAGCCAACGGCATGGGCCGGGCCTTCAGCCCGGGCCGGCATTCCCCACCAACCTGGGGCGTTGCCCCAGGCTACGATCGAACGGAGCGTTGCCCCCTTCGGACGGCCCGACGATCGAGCGCGGCGTTGGCCCCTTCGGACGGCCCTGCGATCGAGCGGGGCGATGCGCCTTTCGGACGGCCCTACTATCGGACGCGGCGTTGCCCTTTTCGGACGGCCCTACGACCGAGCGCGGCGTTGGCCCCTTCGGACGGCCCTGCGATCGAGCGGGGCGTTGCGCCTCTTGGAGCGCCGCGCGCGAGCGTCGAACGTGCACTCCCGCGTTGCACGTGCGGCCTTCCGGCGCGCCAACGGCGCGCTCCATTGTAGCCTGGGGCAACGCCCCAGGTTTCCTCGGAGATGGATGCAAGGGCTGAAGGCCCGCTCCATCTGCCGATCGCAACGGCGGTCACTCGAGGTAGCGCTGTCGGAGCGCTTCGATCGCCGCTACATGGTGTTGCGGGAGATCTCCCCGGGCCAACAACGCGGCCGTCGCCATGTCGAGGAACGCGCGGTCCGCCCGGGGTGCGTGGTTGCTGAGAGCGCTCACCAAGTACGACAGTTGCCTCGGATCGCGAAAGCTCGGCTCTCCGAGCGCACGCTGGTAACAGTCGCGGAAATCCTCGGGCTCGGCGCTCGACCCCAACGCCAAGAGAGCCACACCGCGCACGCGCGGCTCGGGATCCCGCTCGAAGGCCTCGCGGGCGAACGCTGCGGCGTCGCGCTCCCCGTAGTTCGCGATGGCTAGCACCGCCTGTTCGCGATGTCCCGGCTGAAGTCCGGCCGTCAGGGCGTCGCGATAACTCCCCTCGAGGTCCCCTTGTGAACGCTCGACGAGTGTGATGTACGCGCCACCCAAACTGGCCTCCGCCGAGCCCTCCTTAAGGGTCGCCGTCACCTCGATGGCGATCGGCACGGGCAACGATTGGGCCGCAAAAATGGCCAACTCGCGCACAGCCTCTGGATCCCGCGATTGGAGCACGTGTTGCACCACCAGGTCGCGGTACTCCTCGTAGAGAAGCAACTGCTGCTGTGCCGCGCGTCCGATCAGACCCGCATCCGGATCGTCGAACACACGCAACAGCTCGTCGAGATGGGCCCCGCGGCGCTCACCCAGATTCTTCCACACCGTGACCAGGAGCTGCTTCACGGGCTGCGCGAGGAACTGGTACTCGCCCTCGGCCATGTTCGCCATTTGGAGCAACGTCGGCTCGTGCTCGCCGCCGAGGTACGATTGCCCTCGAAGCAGCGCCGCCGCGAAGTCCGCAAAGTCCTTGGCCACGGGCATGCGCTCGAGCAACGCCGAGACGAGCGCGCTCCTTTGGTCCGTGCGCACACCGCCCTTCGTCATCTGCTGCAACTCGAAGTCGAGGATCAGCCGGCAGACGCCGACCTCGACTTGCGCCGCTTCGCCCTGCCAAGGGGGCACGACTGCGTCGAGCTTGCCGAGGGTGCGTTCCCCCACGGCGGCGTCCGAGCGGGCCAGTTCGAGGAAGAGCGCTCCGGCGATCTCGCCCCGCGATGTCTCATCGGCCCGCTTCGCGGCCGAAGGGCCACCGGCCAGGAACAAAGCGACGAGGTCGCGATAGATCGCCTCGAAGTCCCGCGGCGGCGCCAGCTCTTCGCCCGGCAACGACGCGGCACCCTCTCGCGCGGCTTCGGACGTGCGTTTCGGCAGGGAGCCGGATGCCTGGAGCTCCACAAGCGGACCGGACGCGCGATCGGAGGGAACAACACCAGTGGGATCAGTCTGACTCGAACCCACTCGACCCGCACCAAACGGCCACCAGGCCCACAGAATGGACCCGAGGGCCATCACGAGCACCAGCAGCAACACCAAACGCGCGGACGCAGGACGCTCTTGCTTCATCGTGTTGTCTTCTCGATTGCAACCGGGGACCTACTTGTGAGCACAACGGCTGAAGGATGCAGCGCGACCTGGGCCGCCGCGCCGCACCCTCGCGCCCTCAGACACCGCTTGTCAGTCTAGGCAGCGTGATCGCGGCGTCGCGGCCGCAGATCGCCGGAGCCCAGTTGTCCAGGATATTGACGACCTTCTCCTCCCCGACGGCTTCGCAGCAGCCTTCTAGCCACAGCAGCCCGCATCCGATCCCCACACAAGCGAACTCCTGCTTGGTGACCTCGACGTGGTTTTGGAACTGGTAGCGGAGACCCTCTTGCACGGTCTGCGTGTCGGGAACCTGGCGCGACGGTGTGTACTCGAGCCACCGGGGGCACTTGTCATCCGATGTTTCGTAGTGCACGCCATCGAAGGTGAATGCGATGCCCTTGCCACAGGACGCGCCGAGTCCCGAGGCGATTTCGCTGGCGGGCAAGATTTTGACGCCGCGGTCCGGGCAGCCGTCCGGGAACAGGCTCGTGGGCTGTGACGTGGGGCCTACGGGCGTCGTGGGGGCCCCTTGCCCGAACGCGGGGGGCAGCCACATGGCGAACACGAAGGCGAAGGCAGAGTAGAGGCAGGCGAGTTTCATGAAGATTGCCGGTTAGGCGCCAGGGGAAAGTCGGAATGCCGAAAGCACTCCTACAAAGACGCGGTTCCCAGTCGGCGGTTTCCAAGAAAGGGAACTCCGGCGTCCCAATCGTCGCGGGCCATCGCCGCGGAGAGTCTGCGGAAAGCAGGGCCACCGACGCGGCGACACTCCCGCGGGCCACTACCATGCGGGAATGCAAGTCCGAGCCGCCGTCCTAGACGCCTTCGCCCAACCCCTCGTCGTGCAGTCCGTCGACCTGGCCCCTCCGCGCGCCGGGGAGGTGCTGGTGCGCATCCGGGCCTGCGGGGTCTGCCACACCGACATGTACACCGCCAGCGGCGTGGATCCGAGCGGCTACTGCGACTGCGTGCTCGGCCACGAGGGCGCCGGCGTCGTCGAGGCCATCGGCGAAGGGGTCACCAGCCTGAAGGTCGGCGACCACGTGGTCTGCCTGTTCAGCCCCGAGTGCGGCCAATGTGTGAACTGCAAGAGCGGCAAGACCAACATCTGCACCGCGATCCGCGCACAGCAGAATCTGGGATTCCTGCCCGACGGCACCACGCGCTTCTCGCGCTCTGGCAAGCCCCTCAAACACTTCATGGGCACGAGTACCTTCGCGGAGGCGACCGTGATGCCCGAGATCGCCCTCGCCAAGGTGAACCCGAGCGCGCCGATGGAAGCCATTTGCATGCTTGCCTGCGGCGCTACCACGGGCATCGCCGCGGCGCTCTACAAGGCCGAAGTGGAAGAGGGCAGCACGGTTGCGATCTTCGGCGCCGGCCTGGTTGGCCTCGGCGCCGTCCTCGGCGCCAAACTGCGCGGAGCCGAACGCATCCTGGTCCTGGACCCCAGTGCCGCGCGCCGCGAAGCCGCGCTGCAGTTCGGAGCCACGGAGGTGCTGAGCGGCGGTGATGACGGCGCGCAGCAAGTCCTCGATCAAACCGACGGACTGGGCGCCGATTACACGTTCGAAGCGACGGGCTTGGTCTCCGTCATGGGGCAAGCCGTCGAGGCCGCCCGCTTGGGTTGGGGCCTCTGCACGATCCTCGGTGTGGCAGGCCGCGGCGAAACGCTGAACATCATCCCGCGCTTCCTGATCACGGGGCGCAAGGTGCAAGGGGGTTCGTTCGGCGGCGCGAAGGGACGCACCCACGTGCCGCAACTGGTCGACCTCTACATGGACGGAAAGTTGGACCTGGATGGACTCATCTCGCATCGCCTGAGCTTGGACGAGGTGAACCGCGGCTTCGAACTGATGCACGAGCAAGACGGCATTCGCTCGGTGATCACCTTCTCGTGAGCAACGCGGCCATGTACACGAACATCCGCAACCCGCGCGGCCAGCACCTGGACACGAGCCACCACCCGGCCGCGGGCGATCGCCGCGGCACACTCGTGATTGGCCACGGTGTCACGGCGAACAAGGACCGCGAATGGGCGGTGACGCTTGCCCGGGCAGCAGCGGCGGCCGGGTTCGACGCACTGCGGTTCTCGTTCGCGGGCAATGGCGCGTCGGAGGGCTCTTTTGCGAACTCGTACCCCACGGCGGAGGCCGTGGATCTAGCTGCGGTGCTGGACGCCGTGGACGCCGCCGGAACTGGACCGATCGCCTACGTGGGTCATTCGATGGGTGCGGCCGTCGGTGTGCTGAGGGCTGCGGTGGATCCGCGCATCGCGCGCCTGGTGTCCCTGGGCGGCATGGTGCACACGGCCGCGTTCGTGCGGCGGAAGTTCGCGGGATTGGCCCCGGGTGCGCTGATGTGGGACAAACCGGAGTGCCCCCTCTCCCAGGCGTTCTTGGACGACATGGAGCGAATCGACAGCGTTCTGCCCGTGGCGCCGCGCATCCGCGTCCCCTGGCTGCTGGTGCACGGCGATGCGGACACGGTCGTGCCGATCGAGGAGTCCCGCGAGATCGCAGCAGATGCTGGCGGCCCGGCAAAGGTCGTCGCACTCCCCGGAGTGGACCACGTGTTCACGGGCGCGGCCGAGCCCATGGCCGCTCTCGTGGTCGATTGGCTCCTGGAAGCGTAGATTCTGGCGATCCTTGGTCCCGTCGGTTTGCCCATGAAGACCCACCACGTCACGCTGCTCGTTCTGGCTCTGATCGCTTTGCTCGCAACGGGTTGCCGTTCCAACGCAGGTGGACCGGCGTCCGGCATGGACCACGAATACACGTTGGTGTTGCTGCGCGCTGGCCCCAGTGCGGCGACACGCACACCCGAAGAGCGCAGCGCGCTCCAGCGGGGCCACATGGCGAACATCCAACGCCTGGCGGAGGAACGCCATCTGTTGATGGCCGGTCCCCTGGGTCAACCCAATCCCGACCCTACCCTGCGCGGCATCTTCGTGTTCGACACGACCAGCGCCGCCGAGGTCGGAACGTGGGTGGCGAGCGACCCGGCCGTTGCGAGCGGCGTCCTGGTGTTCGAGATGCAGCCCATGCGCACGAGTACAGACCTCTGCGCCATCAGGGATCTCGACATGTCCGACCAGGCCGCCCGCCATGCGGCGGGCGACATGCGCATGGAAGCGGGGATGCGCATGTACGTGTTTGCGCTCGCCGAAGACGGGCCGCGACTCGAACGCACGTTGGCCGGGGATCCGGGACTTCTGCTCGCCGCGCGACTCAGCGGGGGTCCCCGCGGTTTCTACCTATTCGACGCGGCCAATCTGGACGCGGCGCGGACGTGGCTCGGGGATCGCGCCGACCAACTCGGCCCCGTGGAGCTGTACCCCTGGTTCGGCTCCGCGAACTTGGCCATAGCGGCCCGTTGATCTCTCGATCAGCCGCCGTGTAAGCCGACGAAGAATCCGATCAGGGCGGCGAATCCTGCGGCGACGCCGAGGATCACGGCCAGGGGGAGTTTCGACTGGCGGCCGCTGCAGGGCGATTCGGGTGCGGACGTGGGGTTGGCGGGCATCTTGGGTCCTCCGTGGGCGGTGTGGCTCGCGATGCGCCGCGCGGCCGAGTTCATTTTCGGGGGCTGACCTGCGTAGACTGCGGATCCCGATGCACCAGGACCCCACGGACCCCCTCCACCGAGGTCACGATTTCCTCGGCGCCCAGCACGACCGCAACGAGCGGCGGCTGTGGCTGGTGATCGCACTGACCTTGGCCACGATGGTGGCCGAGATCGTGGCGGGCACCGTGTTCGGGTCCATGGCCCTCCTAGCGGACGGTTGGCACATGGCGACCCACGCGGGGGCCCTCTCCATCGGGGCGCTGGCGTATGCGTGGGCCCGTCGGCGAGTGCACGATCCGCGCTTCGTCTTTGGCACGGGCAAGGTCGGTGACCTCGCGGGGTACACCAGCGCGGTGGCGCTCGCCGGTGTGGCGCTCTTGATCGCTTGGGAGTCGTTCACCCGCTTTTTCGAACCCATTTCGATCCGCTTCGACGAGGCGATCCTGGTGGCGGTGCTCGGCCTGGTGGTGAACCTGGCGAGTGCGTGGCTGCTGCGCGAGGACCACGCGCACAGTCACGATCACGGCCACGATCACCACCACTCCGACCACAACCTGCGGGCCGCATACCTGCACGTATTGGCGGACGCGCTGACTTCCGTGGTAGCCATAGCCGCCCTCGTCCTTGGCCGACAGTTCGGTTGGATGTGGATGGATGCCGTTGGCGGGTTGCTCGGAGCGCTGGTCATCCTGCGCTGGTCCTACGGACTGGTGCGCGACACGGGCGGGGTGTTGCTCGATGTCGAGCGCGGTGGCGACCTCGCTTCGGCCGTACGCGAGCGCATCGAGCAGGACGGGGATCTGGTGCTGGACCAACACGTCTGGCGGCTCGGGCCGGGCCACTTCGGTGCGATCCTGGTGGTCGAAAGCGACGACCCGCTGACTCCGCGCGAATACCGCGCGCGCCTCGTGGACCTGGCAGTCCTGGCCCACGTGACGGTCGAGGTGCGCACCCGCGAAAACCACCGTCGAGTGGCGGCCGCACGGGGTTAGGAACACCGGCTGCCCCCCGGTTCCAACGGCCGTGGTAGTGTGGGACCACTGCGATGGTGTCCCCCTACGCCCTTCTGGTGGTGGCCCTCGGGCTGCTTTGGATCGCCGGCGAGCCGCTGCCCACCCATAGTCGAGCCTTGGCCGGCGACGGGGTTCCAGGTCTATTGTTCGCGGTACTGGCCCTAGGAGCGGTCGCTGTCAGCCGGTTCGGGCGAAACGCGCCCCACCCGCCCTTGGAAGGCCCACCGGCATTCGCGGCCCTGGGAGCGCGCGAGCCAATGTTGGTCACCGGCCTGGCGGCACTCGGCGCGCTGGCCCTTGGCGGACTCGATTCCATCCACGGGTGGCTGGGAGCCCTGTTGTGGATGGGCGTTTCCGCGTGGTTTGCAAGGGCAGGGGACTCGCGTCGCAGCGCCGTGCTACCCGTGTGCGCGTTGGCCCTTTGCCTGCTCCCCGTTGGTTCGGTCGCGACCATGCCCCTGTGGCTGGCGCTGGGGTTCATCGGGGCCGCCTGGTTGGCCTTCGCCGTGCAGTACAACGTGGCAAATCGCTGGGGAACTACGCACGCCGAACGACTCTGGCGCGTCGTACTCCCCGTCGGCGCGTTGCTCAGCTTGCCGATCACGTGGTACGGGCTGCGGGAAACGGCGTTCTGGTTGAATCCTTATCACTACGTGGCGTACCCAGTCATCTGGCTGTTCCTTTGGAGCATCGGCGAAGGCGTCCGCGCGCTCTTTTGGCGCCGCCTCGATCCCGCGAGCGCGAGCTTGCGCGTCGGGAGACGCATTGGGTTCTCGACCCGCGCTTGGGTGTGGCTCCTAGGCCTGCAGCTCGGCGGAGGCGTGGCGAGACAGTTCGGAGTCCCCGATTCGAACGTGCTCCTGGTCGCTCTGATTCTGTCGGTGGTCGTCGCGGTCGCCCTGGCCCTTGGCACCGCGGCTCAACGATCGTTCTCCGAGCAACCCGACCATGTCCCCGGCGGGCGCTCGCCCTTGCTTCTCGCGGTAGCCCCCATGCTGGCGCCGTTGCTCGTACTTGGCTGCCTGCGCATCGCACCGTTGCCCGGGGCGTGGGGCGAGTTCAGCGACCTGCGCGGAACGATTGCGCTGCTGGCGCCCGCGCTCGCGTTGCCGCTGGGCGGCGCGGTGCTCCTGGTCGCAGCCTGCATCGACCGCACACGAGGGCGCGGCTTCCCGGTGTTGGCCGGCGCGATCGGGGCGCTGCTTCTGATCGCCGGCGGCTTTGCCGTTGGGCCCTTCGTCTCCCGCTGGCACACGGAGTTCGCAGCGGCTGGCCTTGCCGTCGCTGGCCTGGCGCCCTGGGCCGCGGTGCTGATGGGTTTGGCTGCGGCCGCCGTCGACCAGCGCCTCAGGCAAGTGCAAAGCGGACAGCCGCTCCGGACCTGGAGCGTCGCGCTGCTGCCCGTGGTCGCGCTCGGCACCAGCACGATCCTGGTCCCCTCGATCGGCTTGATCGGGGCCTTGCTCGCCACGAGCTCGGGAGTCGTGGCCACGATGCTGGCCGATCGACTTCCCCTGCTTCGACGCGCACGCGTGGCCCACACCGCCTAGGACCGGTGCAGCCCGTGCAGGACATCGCCGAGCTGGGCGCGGGTCACCTCGCCGGGGTGCTCGATGTCGTGTTCGAGCACGGCGCGAAGGATCGGGCCCTCGTTGTGTTCGACCGCAACTGCGAGCTTGCGTGTGCGCTGACGGACTCCTACCGGCGCTGTTTGCCCCATGCGCGGTTCCTGGATTTCGAACACCTTGGTGCGACGGCGACCCTGGCGGCGTTCGACGATCTCCGCCGCGGCGACTTGGTGGTGCTCATCCAATCGACGAGTTTCCGGCTGGACGAGTTTCGCATCCGCGTGGAGCTCTTCCGCCGGGGACTTAAGGTGATCGAGCACCCCCACCTCGAGCGCATGGGGGGCGACGAGGCGCGGATCTACATGCACTCGCTGGCCTACGACCCGCACTACTACCGCGTGGTCGGTCCCGCGCTGAAGGCACGGCTCGATAGCACCGCCGTGGCAACTCTCTCCGTCGACGAACTGTCGCTCGTCTACCCCGCAGGACTGGAACCGGCGAAGCTCAACGTGGGCGACTACCGCGGGATGACCAACATCGGCGGCCAGTACCCCATCGGCGAAGTGTTCACCGAATCCCGCGTGCTCGACGCGGTGCACGGCAGCGCCCTGGTCGCGTTCTTCGGGGACACTTCGTTCCGCGTGAATCGTCCGCCGCGCCCGATCACCATCGCAATCGAGAACGGCCAGATCATCGGCACGAAGGACAGCACACCGGAGTTCGACCGCGTGCTGGCGGGCATCCGCTCGGACGAAGGCGCCGTGCACGTGCGGGAACTGGGCTTTGGCCTGAACCGCGCGTTCAGTCACGAGCGCACCGTCAGCGACATCGGCACGTTCGAACGCATGTGCGGAGTGCACCTTTCCTTGGGACTCAAGCACAACACCTACTCGAAGGATCAAGTGGACCGCCGGGTCGCCAAGCACCACGTGGACGTGTTCCTGAAGCTCGACGACGTCTTGTTGGACGGCCAGCCGGTCCTGCACGAAGGCGCGTGGGGGCCCTGAACTGGGCCACTTGGGGGGCGGTCGGGCCCGCAAACGACGCCGGCTGGCCGTTCGAGGCTTCCGACCAGCTCTTTCCCCCCCGAAAACCGCCCGGCGGCTAGTCTGGAGCCTGGCCCCCTCCCTCGACCCCTTTGGAGTACCCATGAGACTTCCCTCGTTCGCGCTTGCGTCGTGCATGCTCGGTCTGCTCCTTTCCTCCCCCGCGAAGGCCCACGCCGCGTCCGGCCAAGTTTGGGTCGTCGAATCGGGCACGGCTCTCGATCAGATCCACAAAGCGGTCGCACTCGCCGCCGACGGCGACGTGATCCTGGTGCGACCCGGGAGCGCCAGCTACGAGGCCTTTTCGGTGCAAGGCAAGTCGCTGACGATCGAAGGGGATCCGGGTGCCAAGGTCTGGAACCTGGTCTTCTTCGCGGGGTACTTGGGCCCCGCCGTCCAGGTGGCGGACTTGGGCCCCGACCAGCATTTGGTGCTGCGAAATCTGGAGATCCAAAACACCTACAACGAACCCGTGGCGGCACTGGACATCCGAAACTGCGCGGGGTCCATCCAGATCGAGGACTGCACTGTCGTTGCGTCCCAGGGTCCGGCTTCGGGAGTCATCCAATCGCAGGCCGTGACCATGGTGCGCACCACGCTCCAGACGCAGGGCCCTTTCCAGCCCGCCGGCAGCACCGGATATCAGGTGCAACCGGGGCTGCGGGTCGCGGGATCGAACGTGCACCTCTTCGATTGCACTGTCGTCGGCAGTGGCGGCAAGGAAAGTTCGTTCCTTTCGCAGGGCATCAGCGCGGGTGGACCCGGCGTGTTGGTGAACAGTGGCTTGCTCTACGCCTCTGGCACGTCGGTGAGCGGCGGCAAGGGCGGTGGGCAATCCACGACCGTTCCCGGCGGTGCATGCACTCCCTTCGGACAAGGTGGCCCCGGTTTGGTCGTAGACGGGCCGACTGCGACCACGCGGGTCGTGTGGCTGGACAGCAGCGCCGTCGGCGGTGAGGGTGGTGAGCCGCTCGTTGGCTGCACGCAGCCCCAGGCGCCCCCGGGGCCCGACCAACTAGTGATCTCCGGCAGCTTCGACCCCGTGGCCGGCACGCGCCGCGCGTTCGGCGTGGTTTCACCGCTGCGCCAAGGCGAACAGGCCTTGATGGGCTTCGCCGGCGAGCCTGGCGACACACGCTGGCTACTGCTGTCCCCGGGCCCCAACAAGGGTGTGTACCTGGAAGGCCTCGACATCGTCGCGCAACTGGACCCGGCCCAACTGGCGACGGTGTTCCTCGGCACACTGCCGGCCGAAGGGGCCGAAGTGCTGAGCTTCCCCGTGCCGACCCTGCCCCCTGGCGTCGCATTCCGCACGTGGACCGCCCAGTGCCTCAACCTCGCCCCCAACTCGAACCTCTTCCTGAGCGGCCCGAGCGAGTTCGTCGTGCTGGGCGCGGGCCTCTGAGTCCGGCTCCTAGGTCGGGACGGAAACGGGCGGGGCGCCACCCAGCGAAGGGAGGCGCCCCGCCGTTCGTTCAACCCGTCACTTGACGAGCTGCACGACGAAGCGGTTGGAGACGAACTCCACCGCTTGGCCGTCCATGCTGTACACGGCGTAAGCCAGGTACAGCTCGTCCGGCAGTTGGCTCAGATCGCCCTTCGCGACGGGGCCCAGGTCGAGCATGGCCTTGGCGTCGGAGGTGTCGTTCAGGGTCCCGAGGAAGCCCTGCAGTTGCCCTTGGATCGCGGCGCGGTAGTAGATCCGCGTCACATCGTCGAAGGCGATCGGCAAGGTCTGGCCGTCCAGCACGGTGGTGCCCGCCGTGGCGCTGACGAACACCCGGTAGGGGTGGAACGCCAGGCCCGCGTCGTTGTGTGCGCCGTGGTGGTCGTCGAGCGGGATGGAGATTTCGAGGGGCACCAGGCGCGAGCCCGAGGCGGTGCCCGTGGAGAAGCCGACGGCCGCCAGCGGGCCGCCGGAGCCGTCGGTCAGGGTCAGCGCGGCGGCGGAACCCGCGGCCTCACCGCGCAGGAACGCGTGGCCGTTCTTGTAGAAGCCCGACAGCAGGGTCGAGCGGTTCGAGACGGCCTCGAGCACCTCTTCGATCTCCGGCGCCGCCGGGTCGGCGAAGTCGGAGGCGTCGAAGACCACGGACTCGGTCACACCGGCCCCGTTGGACACGGTGAAGCTGTGGCCCGGAGCCACGTTGACCACCGCGTGGTGGTCGAACTCCTCGGGAACCATCAGGTACGGGGGCACACCCACACCACCGGGTTTCAGGTGGTACTGGATGGTGTCCAGCACGTTGGGCCCCGACAGGAAGCTGAGCGGGGTTTGCACGTGGTGGGCGAGGACAGCGGCCGACAGGCCGAGAGCGCCGGCGAAACCGGCGAAGATGGCAGAACGTTTCATGGCGAGAATCACAGATGCTTGCGCGGCCCGTGGGCCAGCGCGGTGGATGGAATGCACATGCCGCACCCGAATGGGCACAGCCCATGGCCCCCAGGCGCCCAGGGCCTTGTCTGGCCGGGGCCCATTGGGGGACGGAGCCCGCGCGTGTCCGCGACGCTCCAACGCTTCGTGCGGTGGCATCGGCCACCCCCGCCTAGGCGCGGGGCACTGGAGGCTCGGGGGCGGGGGTGCAGATGCCGAGCTCGGGCTCGGGCGCCAGCGCCACCGGACCGCAGTCCGCGGGCGGAGGCACCTCTGATCCTCGCGGCGCGGGGACCGGCGCCAAACCCTTGGGCAGGAGCAGCGAACCCGGCCCGCCGTGTCCGCATCCGCACGGGTCGACGACGATTGGACCGGTGGTCTCCGCGCCGCAGCAACTGTCCAGCACGGCGCGGCACATGCAGCCGTCCGCGCAGCAGTCCGCGCCGCCGCCGCCGAAACGCAGCGGCAGACCGGCCAACAGCACGGCCGCGCACAGCAGCGTCGCGAGCCAACCCCAGCCCCCGGAAACCACGCGATGAGGTTAGCAGCCTTCTGGTCTGGTTGCGCCGCGGCAAGTTGTCGCAGGCCGCTACGCGCCCCTAGGCGCGTCGGGAGCCGGTCTTCGGGTCCACCTCCACGCCTGGGTGGGCACCCGAAGGTCCACGCAGCCGTTCCGCGAGTCGGACCCCGAGCCCGGCTACTTCGCCGCCGCGGGTAGCTTCTTGAACTGGTACGGCCCCTTCACCGCACCCCACACCTGCTTCCCGTCGGCGTCGAACCCGCGGTCCCAGGACGTGAGCGCGTCCACCGTGAGCGTCACGTCGGAGGTGGTGTAACTGGCCCCGCGGAGTTCGCTCGCGCAGCCCTTCCCCGTCGTCGAACCGGTGTACTTGCCGTCCCCGGTCCTCGTCAGGGTGATGGCGCACCCAGCCTTCTCCGCGAGCTTGTCCGGCGTCAGCCCGGCGAGTCGCTCCGGCTTCTCCCAGGCGCCTGCGAAGGTCAAGGGATCGCCGGGCAGCGTGTACACGCGGCTCAACACCGCCCCGTCGTTCCAGACAAGCTGGTACACCCGCTGGCGGTACGGCTTGTCGAGTGCCGTGGCCATCGCCTGTTCGACGTACAGCCATTGCTCCTCCGGCTTGTCGGCCCAGATGCGAGCCATGTGCAGCCGCACGTCGAAGAACGCTGCGTCCGACTTCGACTGCTCCTCGCTGCTGAACGACCCCGTCATGAGGACGGCGACGCGGGCCACTTCGTCCGCCGCTTCCTCTGGCGTTAGGGCCGATCGCGGGACGTACTTTTCGCCCGCTTCGATCCGCACCGGCAGCACGTTCTGCGGCGGGGCGGTTGGGCAGGTGGTGAAGTCGGACACCGCACACGGCGGGTTGTACGCCCTGTTGAAGTCGAGCGTGAAGATGCCGTGGTCCGTCGGCCGCTTCTCGACGGAGAGGAACCGGGCCGGGGGGTAGGTGGTGTCGCCGGCCGTCCGGTCCTTGAACACAAAGAACAACCCGCTCCCCTCGGCAATGGCGTCGAGCTTGTGCGTCTCCCCGTTCAGCTTGAACTCGGCGTAACCCGGGCTTGGTTCCTCGGAAACCTGGTCGAGCACGTTGACGACCCGAATCGTCCGTCCCGCGGGGTAGGGGACAAACGTCGCATCGACCTTGAACCGCGCGTCGGGGGGATACCAAACGCAGCCCGGGAAGTTCTTCCGCACCGCCGACTCATTGTCCGCCAGGCGGAGGACGAACTTGCCGTCCCGCACGATGACGTGCATGCGGAAGCGGCCGAGTCCCACCCGATCGGGCTTGTCGGTGCCGAACGCCCGCTCGCCCGTGAACGGTTTGTCGCCGGCCATGAACTCGACCCCGTCGGCGAGTCGCAGCGTGACTTGCTTGTTGTCGGCATCGACGTGCAATGTCCCGAGCCGCGCGGGGCCGACGCCCTCCAACTCGGGTGGGAACACGACGTCGTTGTCCTTGCCGGTGCCGAACGTGTTCGCCCCGGGGTTCAGCGCGTAGCGGCCAGCGAGAGTCAGCCAGCCGTTGTCGGCGCGGAGGGATTTCTCCCGCTCCTCCCGCCAGGTGAGGAGTTCGGTGTCCTGGGACGTTTCGACGGTTGTAGCCAATCCGCCGACGGTCAGTGCGAGCGCGAGAATGAGTCGATGCATGGGTTCCCCTTGGAAGTCCAGACTAACGAGACCGGACCCCCCACCCCCGCGCAGCGGCACGTCGGCGCAGCGGGTCCCCCGGAAGCCGCGCCCCCCGACCGTACCGAGACCGGACAGATTCTGCCGGTCATCCGATTCCGCGCCCGTGGAATCGGATGACCGGCAGAATCTGTCCGGTCTCGGTACCTCCCCCACGTGGGAAGACCTCCAAACGGGCCTTTACTCCGTATAATACTGCTCCGTATATTCCGGCCATGGAAGCACCGTTCATCGGGCGGGACCGCGAGCTGGCGGTCCTGGAGGAGTTCGCGGGGTCGGGCCGGGCGGAGCTGTTCGTGCTCTACGGGCGCCGGCGGGTCGGCAAAACCGAGCTGCTGCAGCGCTTTTGCAAGGGGCGCAAGGCGGTCTACTTCCTGGCCGCCCAGGTGCGCGACAAGGACAACCTGGAGGCCTTCCGGCTGGCCCTGAAAGAGGCCATCGACGACCCCCTGCTCGACTCCATCGACTTCCGCGACTGGCCCGCGGCCCTGGCCTTTGCGGCGGAGCGCGCCGGCGACGGCCGCCTCGTCGTGATCCTCGACGAGTTCCCCTACCTCTGCGAGGCCAACAAGGGCCTGCCGTCCCTCGTCCAGCGCTTCTGGGACAGCCGCGGCAAACGCTCGCAACTGATGCTCGTCCTGTGCGGCAGCCAGGTGTCGTTCATGGAGCGCGAAGTGCTCGCCGAGCGCTCGCCGCTTTTTGGCCGCCGCACGGGCCAGCGGCGCCTCGAGCCGCTCCTGCCGCTCGAGGCCCTCTCGTTCTTCCCAACCTGGGACCTCGTTGAACGCATGACGGCGTACGCCGTTCTCGGTGGCATGCCCGCGTACCTGATGCGCTTCCGCGGCGGCAAGAGCTTCGAGGAGAACCTTCTGCGCGAAGTTCTGCGCCCCGAGGGTTACCTCTTCGACGAGGTCAACTTCTTGCTTCGCAGCGAGATGAACCAGCCGGCCACGTACAACAGCATCCTGCACGCGGTCGCGCGCGGATCGGAACGTGTGGGCGACATCGCCGCGGCCGTCGGCGTCGATTCGACCACGGCCAACAAATACCTATTCACCTTGCGCGAACTGGGCCTCGTGGAGCGCCACGTGCCCCTCACGGACCCGGATCCCCTGCGCTCGCGCAAGGGTACCTACCGCATCGCGGACCGGTTCCTCGCGTTCCACTTCCGCCACGTGCAGCCGCACCTGTCGCTGATCGAAGCGGGCCGTGGACGCAGCGTCTACGAGCGCTTCATCCAGCCCGACCTTGGCAACCTGGTCGAGGACGCGCGGGTCGACTTCCTGCTGGCGCACCTCGAACGCGACGCCAGCGAACTGGTAGGCGACGAGGTGGTCGAGGTGGGCCGACACAGCGGCACCCACGTGCGCGCCCTCGGCCGCACGGCCAGCGGCGCGTGGGTGGCCGCGGTGCTGCCCCCGGCAGGTGGAGCTTCCGGAGAGGCCTTGGAACGGGAGCTCGCCGAGGTGCGCCAAGCCCTCGGTGGCACATTGCACCGCCTGCGCTATGCCTTCGGAAACGACCCCGAGGCGCCGCTGCGCGCGTCCTTGCTGGGCCCGCAGGTGGCGGTGTAGGAGGCTACCGTTGAGCATCGACAAGAACTTCCAGGAGTACTTCGACGCCCTGGAGCGCTCCGGCGGCGCCGATCGCTGTTTCCTCTGCCGCCGCACACCCGCGGACGTGAAGGCTTTTTTTGGCTTCCACGAGGACGGCACGCCCCTCGACCCGGCCGCGTACGGCATCGAGGACGTGGTGCTCGAGAAGCTCGACATCATGAGCTACCACGGCCTGCGACCCGTATGCGCCGTGTGCCAGCTCAACGTGGACGCGCTCTCCCTGGTGGACGAGCTGCACGTGGTGCGCGCCCTGCTCGAGCAGATGGTCCGAGACCGCGAAGGCCTGTGGCCCTCGGACTAGCTCGCCGGTCCACTTTCCCGCCGTGACTGCCTATACTCCCGCCCATGGCGCGGCGGGTGATCACGAGGCTTCGTGCGCTGCTGCGCTGGCTGGGCCTGGGCTCCTTCAGCTTTGCAACCAAGTGGATCGGCCTCAGCGCCCTGATCGGCCTCGCCGGCGGCCTGGTGGCGTGGGGGTTCGAGGCGCTTACCGAGCTCGTCCGCCACTGGAGCATCGTGGAGGCCCTCGGCATCGAGGGCGAGGGCCTCGGCGCGCTGACACCCCGCAACCTTTGGATCGTGCTGGTGCCGGCGGTCGGTGGGCTCCTCGTGGGCGGTCTGGTGCAGCGGTTTGCCCCCGAGGCCCGCGGGCACGGCACGGAACAGATGATACGCGCGTTCCACCGCCTCGGCGGCGGTGTCCGCCGGCGTGTGATCGCTCTCAAGGCGACGTGCAGCGCTCTGACGATCGGTTCGGGCGGATCCGGCGGGCTGGAGGGCCCCGTGTGCCAGATCGGGAGCGGCGTGGGCTCGATGCTGGCGGAGGCGTTCCACCTGGGGCCGAAGGACAAGCGGGTGTTCCTGTTGGCCGGTGCGAGCGCGGGCATCGGAGCCCTGTTCACGGCGCCCCTCGGCGGAGCGCTGTTCGCGCCCGAGGTGCTCTACAAGAAGCCCGAGATCGAAGGCGAAGCGATCGTGCCGTGCATCGTCTCGTCGATCGTGGCGTACACGTCGTACACCTCCCTGACGGGACGCTCGCGAGTCATCGACCTGCCCCAGGAGACGATCCGCAGCCTTTCGTTCGACGGGCCGACCGAACTCGCGTTCTATCTGGTGCTCGCCGTCGTGCTGGCTGTGGTCGGCTGGCTGTGGGTGCGCGGCTTCGAGAGCATCAGCCACCTCTTCGACAAGCTCGCGCGCTGGCCGCTCGCGCTGCGCGCGGGTCTGGGCGGGCTGCTGACCGGACTCTTGATCCTGGCCATCGCGCCACTGGCGCGCGAGCACGGTGTGATGTTCGGCGGGTACGGCCTGATGCGGGCCTCCATCCTCGGCGAGCTCACGCTCAGCACCATTTCGCTCCTGCTGATCGCCAAGATCGTCGCCACGTCGTTGACGATCGGATCCGGTGGCAGCGGTGGTGTGTTCTCCCCCACCCTCGCCATTGGCGCCCTCGGCGGAGCGGGTGTGGGCCAGGCGGCGAACTACCTGTTTCCGTCCGCGGGTCTCGACCCGTCGGCGTTTGCCCTGGTGGGTATGGGAGGATTCCTGGCCGGTGTCGCCAAGACTCCGATCGCCGCCGTGGTGATCGTGTGCGAGATGACCGGCAACTACGCGCTGCTCGCGCCCCTGATGATGGTGTCCGTCGTGCACCTCGTCTTCGCGCGCAACTGGTCGATCTACGACACCCAGGTCGGCGGTGTGTTCGAGTCGCCGGCGCACGAGGGCGACGTGATCGTCGACGTGCTGGCCGGCATGCGCGTCAGCGAAGTGCTGGACCGCTCCGCGCCGCCGCAGACCGTGCCCGTCAACGCCACGCTGCGCAAGGCCCTCGACCTGGTGTCGAAGGCGCAGGGCTCCTACTTCCCCGTCGTTGACAGCGAGGGCCTAATGGTCGGCATCTTCAGCCTCTCCGACGTGCGCCGCATCTTCCTCGAGACGGACGTGCACGACATCGTGATCGTGCGCGACTTCATGGTCGACCGTGTTGCGACGGTGACTCCCAACGACAGTTTGGACAGCGCGCTGCGCACCCTAAACGAGCTGTCGGTGCACGAGGTCCCCGTGGTCGACACCAAGGAGCCGCGCAAGGTCTTGGCCATGCTCACCCGGAACCAGGTCGGCGCCGCCTACCACCAACGCCTGCGCGAGCACCGCCAACGCCTGGCGGCCGAAGGCGGCGGCTGAGGGGCGCTCCGGACACGCGGCCCGGCGAATCTCTCGATCCTGGCGGAACAAAAACGCAGTCGGCGGTAGGTTGGCCCCATGAATCAGTTGCAGCGTGTCCGCACGACCGGTGGTTTGGCGCTCCTTCTGCTGCTGTGCCTGGGCGCCTGCAAGGGGCCGTACCACGCGGAACAGGTGGCAGAGCCGATTGGGTCGGAACGCGGGGCGATGGTTGCCCTCGACCCGCAATCGGTCGATGGCCAGTTGGTCTATCTAACCAGTCAGCCCGAGAGCGAGCGCCTCGATGCCATGCGCGCGGCCGCCCCGGGTGTTGAGTTCGTGCCCGGATTGACACGCGCGAGCGCTCCGCAGCATGGCGCGCGCGCCCACGGTGTCGATGCGCACTTGGTCACCGCCGAGTTGCTCGCAGCGGCACCTCAACTCGCCTGGGTCCAGTCGTACAGCGCCGGTGTGGAGAACGTGCTCGCGGTCCCGGGCCTAGTGGAGCGGGACGGCCTCGTGTTGACCAACGGCAGCGGCGCCCACGGACCGGTGATCGCCGAGCACGTCTTCGCGTTGCTGTTGCACCTGACGCGCGGGCTGTCGACCTACGGCCAGGCGCAGGCGCGCGGCGAGTGGACCCGCGGGGCGTTTGAGGGCGAAGCCCTGGCTGGTCGCACGCTGCTCGTCGCGGGCCTTGGCGCCATCGGGGACCAAGTCGCGCGGCGCGCGAAGGCGTTCGAGATGACCGTGCTCGCCACCGCCCGCACACCGCGCGAGCGTCCAGCGCATGTGGACGAGCTGGTCACCTCCGATCGTATGAACGAGCTGCTGCCGCGCGCCGACGTGCTGGTGATCTGCTTGCCGCTCACCGCGGAAACGCGCGGCCTGTTCGATCGCCGCAGACTGTCGCTGTTGCCCAAAGGCGCCTACGTGATCAACATCGCGCGGGGTGCAATCCTCGACAGCGAAGCGCTCCTCGAAGCCCTTGCGTCGGGTCACCTGGGCGGAGCCGGCCTCGACGTCACGGATCCGGAACCGCTGCCCACGGGCCACGCCCTCTGGTCCGCGCCCAACCTCGTGATCACTCCGCACGTCGCCGGCGACGCCGAACTGACCCGCGTCCGAAGGGACAGATTGATCGACGAGAACCTCACCCGCTTCGCAACCGGCCGCCCCCTGCTGAACGTGGTGGACCGAGCGGCGGGATACTGACAATCGCCCTCACCGCGCGCGGGCGCGCTCCAGCGCCTGTTCGAAGCCGCCGAAGGGAATCAAGACGAGTTCTTCTGGCAACGCGTCCGGGTCCAACTGGAAGGGGCCGTTGCTGGCGGCGGTGCCGATGCCTCCCCCTTCGGGATCGAGGTCGTCGAGGAAGTGGATCGAGACGTGGTACGACCCCCGAGTCGGGATGGGAGCCAGAACAACGCCGTCCACCATCGAAATCGCCTGTCCCTGGGCCGTGTTCCCGGCGAAGCTCGCCCCAAGAATCATCTCGACGCGCACCCCATTGGGCAGCGGAAGCTCGAGGTCCGCGATCCGCATTGCCAATCGCGGAGCTGGGCGCAGCTCGACCGTGTGGTCTTGCGATACGGCGCGCAGAGTTTGGTACCGGTACCCCGGCGCGCCGAGGACTGCGTCGAAGGATCCGGGTCGCGCGGTGATGCGCCAATCCGCGTCGTGCGTTCGGTACGTGTTCAGTTTTACTGCTGCGTCTTGACCGTCCGTGCCCCGCGCGGCGACGCCGATCCAGACTCCCTGCAGGTGCGCGTCCCCGGGTCCTATCGCGTGTAGGGTGAAGCTGCCGAGGTTGGGTCCAAGGTCGAGCGGGTTCAACCGCGGATCGTTTTGCGCATCCCTGCTCGTCTCCACGTCGGCGAGTGCGATCACCAGACCCTGCGCTCGATCCGCCACCTCGAACGAGTACAGACCCTCGTCGAGGTCCTCGAACACAAACGCACCGTCGGGCGCCACGTCCGCATGTATCCAACTGCGCGAGACATCCGCGCCTTGTGGCTGCACACGCGTCCGCAATAGCGCGACGTCGACGCCCGGATCCGCCACAAGCTGCCCCGCGATGCGGCCTGTGGCGGCGAGCTCGAGCCGGTAGTCCCACGCCAACGGAAGGTCCACATCGATCTTTGCGTCGCGGTGTCCCGGAGCACGCGCCACGAGTCGAAGATCGCCGCGGGGCTCGGGACCCGGAACGACAAACGCGCCGTCGGCGCCGGTCCGGGCGCGCAGCACCACGCCGCCGGATACACCCCAGCGATCCTCTTCGGGATACAAGAGGACGTCGGCGCCTTGGATGGCTATGCCCTGCCCGTCCACCACGTGGCCGGCCGCGATCGGCGGCGCGGCAAGCTGGACATCGCCGAGATCCCGTTCGCCGGCTTCCAAAGGAGGAAGGTCCACACGCGCGAACCCGTGTGCGGCGCCCTCCACTCCGAGGAAAAGCGCGGGAGCAAACCCCGACCAATCCGCGCCAAGCGCGAAGCCAAAGTGTCCCGTGGCGTCCGTCACCACGCCATTGATGTCTCGTGTGTACGGCGGTTTTGGATCCTGCCAGAAGGGTGGACGATCCCCGGTCGCGGCGATGTTCAGGCGCGGACGCAAGGGTGTGTCGACGAGCGGCGCTCCCGCGGCATCGAGCGCACGGCCGCGGAACCGAAGGGGAGCTCGTTGGATCTCGAGGTCCAAGAACAACGTCTCATCCGTCCGCGGAGCGTCGAACTCCGCACGCGACGCAAAGTTCTCGCCTGGAAATGCCACAAACGCCTCGAGGGGCCCGGAATCGGCCACCACCCAAAAGTGTGTCCGTTCACCCTGGTTCGGCACCGCACGGGTGAGCGTCTCCCAGGGCGTCAACTCAAATCCGAGGGGGTTGTGCCGCTGCACGACGCCGCACTGCCCCTTGGCGCGCACATCGTCGTCGGCTCCGCGCACCTCCAAAGCGACCTTGGCGAGGGGTGGCAGCACAAACACGTGTTCACCTACCATCGGGACCGTCCGAGCCTCATCGAACGTCGCCGCCGGACCCACTGCGATATCCAGAACGACGCTCACCTGGCCAGCTTCGTCCGCAACGAGCTCGGCCACAGGAACACGCGCCCATCCATTGTTGTCCGTGCGCGCGGCCAGCCGTTGGCGAAAGTTCACACCGTGGCGCACCTCAACGCCAAGGTCGGGGACACCCGCACCGGCACCATCGACGACCTGAATCGCCAAACTCTGGTTGTGCTCGACGATGGAAACCGGCGGTGCATTCGGCGAGATCGGATCCGTGCGTGTGTCCGCAACCGATTCGCGGGACGTGCGTTCTTCGGGTCCCGCCAACGTCGGCGCGAGCGGGGTTTCCGCTACGACGTTCGTGTCGCCGTGGGAGACAGCTTGGCCGGGCCGCTCGGGGATCGGGGAACGCCGAACCTCCCACAGCAGCGCGGCCAAGGCGGAGGCCACCAGGATTGCGCTCGCCCACAGCCACCGGCGTCTCGAGATCATGTTGGGGACGTGGTGGACAGCCTGCAGATCGACGGTTACGGGTAAACGGATTCGACGAACCCGGTCTCGCCGAGCTTGAACGTCACTCGAAAAGTGTCGCCGGATTCATCGTCGTACGTCATGAAGCCAGCGCTCAATTCCGAGGGCCGACCGTAGGTATCGAGTACCCGCTGAACCGACCAGTACGCATGTTCCAAGGTTGCGTCCCCCGGCGATTTGGCACTCAGCTCCTGCAGCCGCTCCACATTCATGGGCCCCGTCGGCATCTGCACACCGGCAGTACCCGGACCCGCGATCCGCTCGCCCGCGCGCTGGATCGCGGCGACAGCGCGATCGAGCGCGGCGAGCAACGCTTGTGCGTCCGCGGGGACGATCGGCGCATTCTCCGAAGAGGGGGCATCGTCCGCGGGCACCGCCGTGCGGCGGGCCGAGTCCAGGCGCTCGAGTAAGGAGCCGAGTCGCTGGATTTCTCTGGCAAGGGCGGCGGCGGCCAGCGCTTCGTCGGGGCCGGCGTCGGTCGCGCGCGGGGCGATGGCTGCGCCGGGTGCCGCGGCGGCGCGCGCGTCGTCGACCTGGGTGCGGGCGATGGGGGACGCGGCACGCACTCCGAAGTAGGCCCCCACGCCGGCCGCTAGGCCGAGCACGGGCGCGGCGACGAGAGCGGCCTTCAGGGCGGCGAGCGCGGTCGAGTGGGAAGTGTTCATGTCGGCAAGGGCGAGCGGGGTCGAGCCTAACCCACCGCGCTCCGGGCCGCCGCCTCGCGCGCGGGACCCACCACCCCCGCCCTCCACCCCCAAGACCGCTGCCGCTTGGCGTCGGTTGCAGGTAGTGCCCGCGCGGAGGTTCCGGCGGGAGGGTTGCACCCGCCGGCGCGGTGCGCGCGGAGCGGCCCGCGGTGCCCGGGTCCCCGGGCCTGGGACCGAACTCGGTGCGCGCCGCGTGCGTCTAGGATTGCGCCATGGAGACCCCCGACGCCGATCCGCTGACCCTCGCCGAGACCCTACTGGACGAGGCGGTCTACGCGTCGCGGGCGCGCCAGAGCGCTACCACCGCCATTTCCAGCGGGGACGCGGCCTGTGGCCTCGGCGCGGGGCCCAAGTTCGAGGCCCAGTTCGGCGCCCGGGCGCGCCAGTGCCTGGAACAACTCTGGCCCGACGGGGCTCCCGACGACGGCGCCCTCCAGGCCACCCTCTCCGCCTGGGTGCGGCGCCAGGACGGTTTCGATCGCGAGCGCAACCACTTCTTGAAGGCCTTCCGCGCCGAACACGGCTTCGATCGAAGCACCTACGCCCCCGATGTGCGCAACCGATTCGAAGAGGGCCTCGACGCGATCAACCAGATCAACGCCAAGGCCCGCCGCACCGCCGCCGAAGCGCTGCTCGCGGCGCGCGGGTGAGCCGCGTGGCGCGGCAACGACGCGGCCCTCAGAAGCCCCAGACCAACGAGAAGGTCCAGCGGTAGCCGAATAGGTCGAGATTGTCGGTCAGAGGCGACTCGTACGCGGCGCGTGCCGCGAGGCGGTCGCTGAAGCGCCACTCGCCGCCGACTCCGGCGGTGATCACGTCCTCGCCCTCGCCGCCGATGTTGCCGACGTCCACGCCGGAGAAGGGCGCGGAGCCAGCTTCGTCGGCGACCGTGTGGTAGCCGTTGATCTCGAGCACCGGACTGAAGTTCTCGTTCAGGCGGTAGTCCGCGTGCAGGTGCCAGGAAAGGCGCTCGGCGGGCTCGAAGAGACCTTCACTGCTGCCGGGCACGAAGTAGTTGAACGTGGCGCCGACGTGCAGGGCGTCGAACGCCTGGTTGCCGGAGATCCAAAGGCGCCATTCGTCGTAGTCCTGCAGCACCTCCTCGTCGCCTACGGCCAGTTCGTAACCGAGGCCCGCCGAAGCGTGGGTACCGGCCTCCCAGTCGCGGTAGAAGTTCCACTTGAGGCCCGCGGCGATGTTGTTGAACCCCGAATCGTCGAGGCCCGGGGTATCGATCTCCGTGTACCCGTCCTTGTAGGCAACGAGCTGCAGGCGGTCCGTCAACGCCACACGCGCCTGCACCGCGATCACCGTCGCATCGCCGGAGCCGATCGGGCTTCCGGCCGTGAACTCGTGCATCAGGTACCACGCGCGCAGATCGCTGGTGATGAAGGAGTCCTCGTGCACGTAGGGCGACGTGATCGGGTGCACGAACTGGCTCTCAGGCTGCGCGTTTTTGGCCGCGGCATCGGCTTCACCGAAGAGCACCGTGTCCGTGTGCTGTGCGACGGCCGGCAGGGTGAGGGTGCACAGTGCGATGGTGCAAAGTGCGAGGGAAACTCGCGCGAATGAGGGTTGCATCGAAGATGTCCTTGGCTCGGATCCAGTGATGCGCGCGGTTCGCGCGCGGACCCGATGATGGCGAGCTTCGATGGCGAGCGGAATGCGGCATGTTGTCGCAGTCGTTGCAAAATCCGCGACTGACGTTTACGTCAACTGCCGTGAAACTGCGAGCGCTCATCGAGCAGTGATTGCGTGACAACCGCCGCCGCGATCGAGACAAGGCTCTGGAACGAACGGCGCACCCGCACGTTGACGTGAACTGCTGCTTCTGTGCCCATTCCGGCGAGCCGGAACGCAGTCGTCAGCGCGCCGTACTGGCGTAACCCGCGTTGCTCGCAAGCGGGCCACTGCCGTCCCAGCGCACGACCAGTCCGCACGCCGTGCACGCATCGGTGCCCGCGCGAAAGTTGTTGTGCACGCCGCAGCGCGGACAACGCGCGCGGAGTTGCGCGCGTACCGGACGAAGTCGCCACGCTGCGCTCGCGCCGAGTGCAACCAGCAATACAAGCCCGGCGCCCGCGAGCCAAGCGCCCGGGGGACCCAACCAAAGTCCGACCCCGAGCGCGATCCCACCGCAAACTCCGGCGACGCGCGAGACGCCGCGCAGGCTGGCCAAGGGCGGACCGAACGGCGCGGCTCCGGCCATGAGTCCCGCGGCTTCCCCGAGAGCTACCAGGTAGAGCGCGGCGGCGGCGAGCAGCCAGGAGCGCTCCCCCAGCGCCACGGGACTCTGCCCCGCCAGGGCCAAGACAGACCACGCCACGAACCCAAGCGCAAGGAAGAAGAGCGCCCGGCCGACCGCCGCCCGCCAGAGGACGAGCCGCCGCCGGTTGGCGAGAAGCCACGGCAGCACCGGGATCGCCAGCACGAGAAGGGCGACGATCTCGTGCCACGGCTCGACCCGCGCGACGATTTCCCAAAGGGGGCGCAACAGGGCCCCGACCCACCCCCCCAGGGCCGCGGGCAAGACGAACAGCGCCACAAACGCCGCGACGAGGCGCCCGGCGGGTCTGGACGGGGGCGTTTCCGCGTAGATTGGGGGCTGGTCCACGGGCGGCATGATCGCCTCTGGGCCACCGGGCCGTATCCGCGGGAGTGGCGAAACCGGCAGACGCGCGGGATTTAGGTTCCCGTGGGGCAACCCGTGGGGGTTCGAGTCCCCCCTTCCGCACCGGCCCATCCGGCGCGGCGCGGACTCGAGTGGCGCGGCCGAAGAGGAGCCCCGCCGGCGTCACCGAAGCAGCGCCGCTTCCGCGAACAGACCCGGCCCAAAGGCGAGCAAGAGGTACGGTCGCGGGGCGTCTTGCGCCAGCAGTTCGCGCGTGAGGAACAGCACCGTGGGCGACGACAAGTTGCCGAGGTCGCGAAGCAGCGCGCGCGAGGGCGACAGCGCGTGCGGAGGAAGTTCGAGGCAGCGCTCGACGCTGTCGAGCACCCGAGTGCCGCCCGGATGCACCGCGAAGCCCCCGACGTCCGCGAGCGACAGACCCGAGCTCTCGAGCCAACTGTCGATCCACGGGCGCAAGTGATCCTCGATCGCACCGGGCACGTTCGGCGACAGCGTCATGCCGAAGCCGCGATCGCCCACGTCCCAACCCATCAAGTCCGCGGTGTGGGGCACGAGCATCGACCCGGTGGCAGCGATGCGAAGCCCCGGTCCCTCGGCGTCGATTGCCAGCGCCGCGGATCCGTCCGAGAAGAGCGCACTCGCCACGGTTTGTCCCGTACGTTCGCTGCGGGTCAGGTGCAGTGTGCAAAGTTCGACGGCGACGAGCAGAACACGCGCGTGCGGCTTCGCGGCGAGAAGTCCACGCGCCACACGCAGACCGTTGACCGCACCGTGGCAACCCATGAAACCGACGTGTGTGCGCTCCAACGTCGACGGCAAACCGAGGGTCTCGATCAGTGCGAGATCCACCCCCGGGGCCGCGAACCCCGTGCAACTGACGAGCACCAAGTCCGTGACGTCTTCGCCGCGCCAGCCCGCTTCCAAGAGCGCGCCGCGCGCCGCTTCGATGGCGAGGGGCGGCGCCAGTTCGCGCCATGCGGCCATACGCTGGGCAGTGCCCGGCTCTGCGGCGCCGCGCGCGTAGAGCGCCAACTGACCGTCTTCACCGACCAGCACCGAACGGCGGCGCTCGACACCGCTGCGCTGCACGAGCGACGCAAACGCCCGGCTCTCGCGCGCGTCGAGGCCAAGCAGTTCCGGCAGCAAGCGCCCCGTGGTCGCCGCATCGATCTCGCCGCGCGGCAACGCCGTGCCAAGGCCGCGGATGTGTGCTGCGACACTCACGCTGTCGCACCCTCGGCCCATGCACTCTCGGCCCGCGCACCCCAGGCCCTCGCCACGGCCACACGCGTCGCACGCGGCAGGTACACACTCGCGCCCGCGAGCAGTGCCACGAGCCGCGGTTGACGCACGAGCATCGCGATGCGGCCACAGGCGCGTTGGCGCGGCGCGAGCAGGTCGCTTCGCACCCGCTCCCATTCGCGCGCGCGTTCCAAGGACCAGGGTCGTGCCGCGATGGGCGCGAGCGCGCGTGCGCCGAGCAACGCCCAGGAAAGGCCCTCGCCGCTGAATGGCTCCACGTAACCCGCCGCGTCGCCCACCGCGAACACGCGCCAACCCGCCGCGGGTGCGTCCTCGCGCCATAGGAGCGGCGTGCCGCGCCACCGCACGGAGTCGAGGTTGCGCAGCTCGAAAGCGCCCGCCTCCGCCGCGATCTGCGCGAGCGCACCCGCCGGACCCAAGGCTTCGAGCGCGGCCGGCACGACCGCCGCCGCCACGTCGATGCGCCCATCCTCCACACGCGCCATGCCGAGGTACCCCGAGCGGCCCACCGACAAACGCACCTCACACTCCGGCACGTCCGCGGCATCGCCGGGCAACAGCGCGCCGAGGCCCAACCGCGCGTTGCGCCGCGGCGCGCGCTCGATCCGATCCGCGCGCGCCAAGAGCCCGCCGCCCAACCCGTCCGCCGCCACGACGACCGAAGCGTCGATGCAACGAGCGCCCACGCTCAGCGCGCGACGAGCGGCGCCGCTGGCGGCGGGTTCGAGCCGCGCCGCCTCGCCGAACATCCCTGTCGCGCCAGCTGCGAGGGCCGCTTCGAGCAACGCCAGATCGAAGGCCTCGCGGGAGAGCACGGCACCCGGCCGCGCCAGGGCGCTTTCCAGCACGCGTCCGCGCGCCGCGATCGACGCGCGCACGAGCGGAATGCCGCCGGCGCGCGGCACCAGCTCGCCGAGGCCCGCGTCGGCGAGGGCCGCCAACGCACGCGGGTGCAAACACGCACCGCAGACCTTGCCGCGCGGGAAGTGGCGTCGGTCGATGAGGGCGACCTGCGCGCCGCGCAGCGCGAGTTCCCGGGCGACCATCGCCCCCGCAGGTCCGGCGCCAACCACTGCGACGTCGACGGAGAGGTCGGGGCTCAAAGCCGACCCCCGATGAGTTCGAGCCGCGCTGGAAAACGGCGCTCCACGCGTGCCTCGGTGAGACCTGCCCGGCGCGCCAGGTCCAAGAGCTCTTCGCGAAGCAACGCTGCCCGCACGCTGAGCCGCGCGTCCAGCCGGACCACGGGAGAGTCCGTGACGAGCGGAGGAATGCACGTCGCCAGTAGGTAGCCAAACCGGGAGCGCTCCAGGTCCGAGAGCACAAAACACCCGGGCGCCTCGCGGCCGATTCGCGCGAACAGGTCGAGCAGGTGCGCCTCCGAGAGGTGGTGCAAAAAAAGGCTCGAGACGACGGCGTGCACACCCCCGGGCCAGGGGTCCTCGAGCACGTTCGACTGCAGGAAACGAATCGAGGAACCACCGGCCCTTGGCGCCCGTTCCGCCCGCGCCGTCGCGAGTTGCACCGCCACCGGACTGAGGTCGAGCCCAACGTAGTCCAACTCGAGGCCGCGCCGTGCAGCCCGCCGCACCAACGCGAGCGCGTTGTCGCCGCCGCCCGAGGCTAGCTCCAGTACGCGCAGCCGGCGCAGGCCGCGCGCGCGAGCAAACGCCTCCAGTCGAGTGCATTGGCCAACGGCCACCGCCGCAAGTCGATTGAGCCGAGCGAGTCCGCGCAAGGCGAGGACGTGCGCCTCCCGCGGCAGGTCCGGATCGTCCATCCACTCGGGCAAACGCTCTCGGGACGCCAGGTCGACGGCCCCCCCCCGCCCCCGATCCGTCACGTCCGCGACCCCCATGGCATCCGTTGTGAGCCTTTGGGGCCGACGGATCAAGGGCCGGTAGCCCTGAGGGCCCCTGGAACCCCTACCCCAAAAACCCCAATCCCCGAACTACGCACGCTTGACACCCGGCCGCCACCTCGAAATGCTCTTCCTGCGCGCCGTGGCCGGTGCCCCCCCCGACTTCACGCATCCGAGGCAACCTACGTGGCAAACTCTCAACTGCAACCGCACCGCGGCACATTGATCCTGGTCCTTGGCATCCTCTCCCTGGTCGTGTGCCAGCCCCTCGGGATCGCGGCTTGGGTGATGGGCAACGGGGACCTCGCGGCGATGAACGCCGGAACGATGGACCCGTCCGGACGCTCGACGACGGAGGCCGGACGCATCATCGGCATCATCGCGACGGTGCTGATGGCGCTCGGACTGCTGGTCATCCTCGGCATGCTCGTGCTGGGCGGCTTTGCCGCCGTCGCGAGCAACGCCGGCAACTGACCCAAACCGGTGGGCGAATGTACGCCCCCGCCGCAGGCAATCCGACGCCCTCGTCCACGCTGCTAGCGCGACGACGGGGGGGGTCACGGTCCACCCACGTTTGCAGAGGGAGCTTTCGAAGCCCCACGCTCCCGAGCCGTGTGGACCGCCCGGCCGCGCACATGGCGCCGTGGCACCACTAGCTCGACTTCGCCCTCTGGATGGGCGACAAGCTGACAAGGGTTGCCCCCAGCGAACCGCGGCCACGGCTCCCCCACTCGCTCGCCGCGTCCGACGAATAGGGCCTTTTATTCGCCCGACGGCCGTCGGATAACATCGCGCCATGGACATCCAAAAGCTGCTCCAAACCCTCACCGGAAACCCCGCTTCGGGCGCCGCGATGGGCGGCCTGGCGGGCAGCGTGCTCGGCAACGTCCTCACGGGCCGCGGCGGTGGCAAGAAGATGCTGAAGTACGGCGGCCTGGCCGCGATCGGCTACGTCGCCTACCAGGCGTGGCAGAAGAGCCAAGCGGCCAAGACCGCCGGCCCGGGCCAGCCCGCCGCCACTGCGGCGTGGACACCTCCCCCCGCTCGCGCCGCCATACCCGCGTCCTTCGACCTGGAGGCCGGCGCCAATGCGTCGAACGCGCTGCGGGTCGTGCAGGCAATGGTGGCCGCGTCGAAGGCGGATGGTGTGGTCGACGCCAGCGAGCGCGACCGGGTGTTCGAGAAGTTGCGCGAGGCCGACTTGAGCCAAGCCGACCAGGACGAAGTCCTGCGCCTTTTGACCCAGCCCATGGACATGGAGGGTGTCGTGCGCGGCGTAGACTCGCGCGAACTCGCGCTCGAGATCTACGCCGCCTCCGTGTTCGTGGTCGCGCCGACCAGCCGCGCCGAACGCGCCTACTTGGATCTGCTCGCCGCGCGGCTGGGTCTCGACGCCAACCTCACGCAGCAGGTCGAGCAGGGTGTCGAGGCGATGGCCCGACAGTCCCCGTAAGTCGGCGCGGGTCGGGGCGATTCAGCGATGGGCTCTTGGGGAGCCGGTTCCAGAGACGAATCTGCTCCCCGCTTCCCAGAAGCGCCAGGGTGCGTCGCGGTGGAGGCGAATGCCGATGCGCGGACCCGTTTCGATGCGCGGGCGAGCTGGATAACCGTCGTACGCGTCGCGCGGCGCAAGGTACAGGGGCGGCCCGAGCAGCGACGCACCATCGAGGGCCGGCCCCAGTCCCATCGCTTTGCTCAAACGGCCTGGTCCGCGGCACAGATCGCGAAACGGGACCGCACCGCGGCTCGAGATCATGCGCGCGACCCCGTCCACGGGTTCGAGCGCGCGCAACAGCACTGCCTCGCCGACCCCCTCCGGCGCGCTCACGACGTTGGCGCAGTGGTGCATGCCGTAGATGAAGTAGACGTAGAGCGTGCCGGGTGGACCGAACATGCTGCGGTTGCGCGCCGTTTCGCCGCGAAAGCTGTGGGACGCGGGGTCGCGCGCGCCGGGATACGCCTCGGTCTCGACGATACGCCCGGCTCGTCTTCCGTCGGGGGCGTCGTGCACCAGAAACGTTCCGATCAACGCGCGGGCTAGCGCGACGGTGGAGCGCTCGTAGAAGGAAGCGGGCAGCGGCGTAGGCAACACGGCGGGTCTCCCACCAACGTACCGCGGGAGGTGAACCGTCGCGAGGCTCCGCAGCCTTGGACTCCGTGTGCGCGGGCCGCGCCGGGCGGGTTTCGATCAACCGGTGGCGACTTCGCGCTCCGAGCGCATCGGCAACAGTCGCCAGTAGGTGACCGATCGCCACAACCACTCGAAGGGACCGAACTGGAAGCGCTCGAGCCACCAAAGGCTGGCGTACATCTGGAGCAGCCACACGACGACCGCTAGCACCGTGCCCGCGGCAAGACTCCAACGCCCGAACTGAGCCGCGCCCCAGTGCTGGAAGATCGCCGCGCCGATCAGGCTCTGCAGAAGGTAGTTCGAAAGGGCCATGCGACCCAACGCGCACAATCCCTCGCGAAACCTGGGGTAGATGGCCGGTCGGCGCAGCAGCAGCAACACGGCACCCAAGTAGCCGGCGGACACCACGGGCCCGATCAGGGTTTGCGCGGTTTGCAGCGCCGCCCCGGTCACTGACGCTCCGTTGGCCGCGATGCCGAACTGAAGTGGGACGGACAGCGCGAGCGCCGCCGCGCCGACCAACACCATGCGCCGCGGCCAGGAGCTCGTCGGATCGCGGAGCGCGCCCGATCGATGGAGCGCAGCACCCAGCAGGAACATGGAGAGGGACACCAGTCCCGTGCCGCCGAGCACGAAGAAGGCAACCAGCGAGATGGCCCAGAGGAGTGCGCGCATGGCCACGGCCTCCGCAAAGGGTCCCTGGCCAAAGGCCTTGGTTTCCGCCGCCATCCAGAAGGGATCCGAGGGGTCCGAAACGGCGCCCTCACCGAATCGCTCGAGCAACTCGAGTGTGGGTTGGTCTCCCACGGCATCCACGGGCCCCGCGGACGGTGTGTCGATGGAGGCCGCTGCCCCCAGTATGGAGATCGCCGCGAGCATGAGCGATGCGATGACGAAGCTCACGACCGACGCGACACACAGCGTGCGCACGGAACGCCCAAAGAACAGCCAACCCGCGAGAAGTCCGCCGACGGCATAGACGAACAGGATGTCCCCGAACCAAAGAAGCAGGGCGTGCGCGATTCCAAACGCGCCGAGCAGCAGCAAACGGCGCACGTGTCGCGCGCCGAACGTCCCCCCCGCGCGCTCCATCTGCACAGCCAGTCCGATCCCGAACAGCAGGGAGAACAGGGGGAACGAACGACTCACCGCAACGACGCTGGTGACGTGGTACGCGAGCCCACCCGCCCAATCGTCGAGCGCGCCCTCGCTGGCCGCCATGGTTTGGCCGAGGGGCCACCCTATGAGGAACACGTTGACGAGGAAGATGCCGAGAAGCGCCCAGCCCCGCGCCGCATCCAACCCATGCAATCGCTCTTGCAAAGGGACCGGGCCACCGCCCGTCGGAGCCGATTGGTCGGGCAGAACGGGCTGTTCGGTGGGTGTCATCACGTGCCTAGAAGACCCGCGAACCAGCCATTCCGCAACCACCCCGGTCGCGATGGAGCGGCGCCGCCAGCCGTCGCCCTCGTGTCGCGCGCACCGCCAGCCCGAAGAGCGGATGGAACTGGCGCGGCCTCACGCGCCACATGCCCGACCCCTCGACCACGGGCCGGGCCTTCAGCCCGGAGTCGATTCTCCGCAATACCTGGGGCGTCGCCCCAGGCTACTATCGGGCGGGGCGTTGCCCCTTCCGGAGAAGCGCGTGCGTGCATGCGCACGTGCGCGCATGCGTGCGGGCGGGCATGCGTGGATGCATGCGGGCGGGCGTGCAGCGGCGGGCAAGTGGCGTGCAGGCGGCGGACGGGCGGAGGAGCGGGCGCGCGACTCTGGAAACGCGCGCGCTCGCCACGGTCGCTCGCGAGCGCCAACGGCGCGATTCCAGCGTAGCCTGGGGCAACGCCCCAGGTTGGTGAAGAGACCGGGAGTAGGGCTGAAGGCCCGCCCCATCGCGGGATGCCCTGGGAGCGTTCTCACTCGCGCTGGCTTCCTCGCTCGGCAATCACCGCACGTCCGGATCGGCTGGGGCGTGCTCTCCGGCCCGGCGGCCGACGTGTGGGCGGCGCTCTCGCGGCGGTCGCTCGTGCGGTGCACCAATCGTTGGATTGCGCCACTCGCGTTCGACGATCGCAGGCGGTATGTCCGCGAAGTGGAACAGGGCACGGCCCAGTTCGGGGGCGCCAGCACTTGGGCGGACGCGACGAATCCAGGTCTCGGGACGGCCGAACGTGGAGCGTTTCGCGCCCCGTGCGATCCCGGTCGGTGCGGTCCCGCGCGGCCCGAGCTGCTAGGGCTCGGCGCTTCCTCGAAGAAAAAGATCCCAACCGGTTGGCGGACGCGGCCGCCCGTTTCCGTCCCTCCCTTCGAAGGTTGACGAGCGCGCAGTGCGACCACCCCACCGTGCGCATTCCACTACCCCAAGAAGGCAAGGGGCCGACCTTCGGAGGCGCTCTGCCCCCCTTGCACCGCGGGTCGTGCGCAAACTCCGGTTGTCGAACTTTCAGGGCCGGTGCAGTGAACTCGGCTCGCTCACCAAACAACACCCGAATGTTACTTTTGACATTGCCAACGCCTCTCATGAGTGCGTAGATTTACGCGGGCGTGCCTCGCGCCCTTGCACGTCCCATCCTGTTGACTTGCTGTACGCACTGCGATGTGCGGTTGCATCCCGCGCCCTCCCTACCCTCCGGGTGTATCCCACCCTCCCCACCGTCATGGCCAGCGACACAGACTGCAACTTTCCCGTCGACAACTCCGTCGTTCGAGGACTCGGAAGCTTTCACAAAACCCTGCCCCACAACGAGTTCGGCGAGGTCGATTCTTCCGCGTTCACGGCACTAGTCGCGGCAACTCGAGGCGACGGCTCGGGCTTTGCGCTGGTACCAAAGTCCGGTGCGACGACGGCGGCGTTCACGAACCCGCAAGCCGGACTGGCACACGATCAACTCACTCGTCACCCGGCTGCGTTCAGCATGCCTCCGGCACCGGGGGTACTTTCCCCGACGACCGCCACCGAGATGACCGAGCTGTACTGGATGGCATTGCTCAGGGACGTGCCGCTGGACGAGTTCTCGGGCCATACGGATGTGGCTGCGGCGGCGGCGGAGTTGGACACCCGATTCCGCGACGCGCTGCAGGATTCCGATCCGGGTCACTTCATCACCGGCACCGATCTGCCGGGACCCGCGGGCTCGTTGGCTACCGTCGACGCCGGGAGTCTGTTTCGCCTGGGCCTCCCCGGGGAGTGTGTCGGGCCGATGGTGAGCCAGTTCTTCATCCGACCCATCGCATTTGGCACCCAGAGCATCGACCAGCGCCAACGGCCCTACAAGGCTCATCGCGACTACCTGACTCGAGTCCGCGGATGGCTGCATGCCCAGAACACAGGACTGGATGCAGCGGGACAGTCGTACTCGCGCTCCAACGAGGACAGCACGGACAACTTCGAGTCCGTCACTCGCTACGTCGGGACCATGCGCGACCTGGCCCGGTTCGTCAACAAGGACGCGCTCCACCAGGCGTACTTCAACGCGGCGTTGCTGCTGTTGTCCGGCGGTGCCGAGTGGACGCCAGGCAACCCCTATGGCACCGACGGCCGGCTCGTCTCCCGCGAGGCAGGCTTCGGCGTGCTCGGCGGCCCCCACATTCTGGCGCTGGTCTCCGAGGTCGCATCGCGCGGCCTGAAGATCGTGTGGAACCAGAAGTGGCAGGTGAACTTGCGCCTTCGTCCCGAGGCCTATGGCGGCCTCGTGCACATGCAGACCATCGGTCTGCCCAACCCGGATCGCACTCGTGCGTACGGCTTGCCGCCTTGGGTCGCGCAGACACAAGCCGCGACGCGTATCCGCGCGGGCGCCGACAAGACATTGTTGCTTCCGATGGCATTCACCGCGGGCAGCCCGACCCACCCTGCCTACGGCGCTGGCCACGCCACTGTCGCGGGCATTTGTGTGACGGTACTGAAGGCGTACTTCAAGACCTTCGTGTGCGGCCGCGACGGAAAACCGGTTCCCGTACCCTTTGCCAGCCTTACGGAACGAGCTGAGCCGTTCGGCGCGGGCCAGCCCATCGTCGCGTACTCGACGGGCGTCGGGCCGGCGGCGGCCGAACGTCGCACCCCGCTCTCGGCGACGGTGGCAGAGAAACTCACCATCGAGGGCGAACTCAACAAGCTCGCCAGCAACGTGGCGATGGGCCGCTCGATGGGCGGCGTGCACTGGCGAACGGACAACTCCCGCAGCCTCGTGCTGGGCGAGGCGATCGCAGCCCAGATCCTCGCAGACATCACCGTCGACAGCGCCGAACACCCGGAGTTCACGTTCCGCACCTTCGCGCGGTGCAGCGACGGCGAGCCCAAGGTGGTCGTGGTTCGCCAGGGACGAATCTTCGTCAACGGCAAGCAGGTCGATTCCAACCCCAGCGCGCTCTAGTCGCGGCACGGGTCGGCGCGACAACGCCGGTACGCCTCGCTCGTGCCAGTGGACCGGTCCCCTGGCACGAGTCCCGACTTCAAAGCGCCACCGGGGGCGCGGTGACGCACCGGTCGGATGCGAAGCGCTGGGGTACCCCAGGGCCGAGCACATCCGCGCCTTTCCTTTCCAGCCCGCAGTCCTCGACATCCCCGACCCTCTTGCAGACATTGATCATCGGTTTCCGGGGTTGGACCAATCGCGGTGATCGCTTCGCGGGCGGACGCACTGGCGGTGAGCTCGGGCCGGAGTTCCGCAACTGTCTCGAACGGACGCTCACCTCCGACAACCATTCGGTGGACGTTTGGTGCCCGCGCGGTGACATGGGCATGTTCTCGATGGCCTCGCCGGAATCCGTCGCCAAGAGCATGTTTGCGCAAATCTCCCAGAAGGTGAGCGAAGACCTGCCGGACCGGATCGTTTTCCTCGGTTTCAGCGCTGGAAGCCTGGTCGCGCGACGAGTGTTCTCGATGGCGCACGGCGTGGGTGACGATGCCGTCGTGCGCCCGGACACAGCGGCTCCATGGGCACACCGCATCCACCGCATGGTCGTACTCTCGGGGATAACACGAGGATGGGACTGGACGTCGGAATCGCCGCCGCTCATGCGCTTCTCCTGGCCTGTGTTGATGGCCGTCACACGCGTTGTGGGTTGGGCGAAATGGAAGTGGCCGAGGCGTACTCGAAGGCACGCGACGCCCTACGAGCGACTGCCCTTCGTGTGGCAAATCGAACGGGGCACGCCCTTTGTCGTATCCACACGCCTCCAGTACCTCGCCTTGTTGCAGCACTTGCGAAGGTCCCGCCGGCCGGACGCTCCTACCGACGCCGCGATAGCCGACGGTTGTTTGCTGGCCGACGGAATGCCCTCGACCGTGTTTCTCCTCGGGGCACAGGACGAACTGGTCTCGCCCGCCGACTGCACGGAACTGGGGCCGCGCGCGGAGTTCGTCTACATCGAACTTCCGAACACCAGCCACAGGCATGCGATCGCCATCACGGGCGAATCGCCGATCGAACTGCTGCGACGCGAACGGTTGGCCGCCGCGCTGAGCCATTCCGTCGAGTCGCTCACGAAGGAGACTTGGAGCGTCCAACCCGCGGACATCGACGACTACTTGGATCCCATGGGCGTTCTCACTTCGCAGCGCGCCGACACGACCGGCAAGTCGTTGGACAGCGCGCACACGCGTGGTGTGCGCTCGGCGTACTTCGTGTTGCACGGGATTCGCGACCACGGCTTTTGGACGAAGCGAGTCGCGCGGGAGATCAAGGTCGCCGCGCGAGCCCGCGGGGAACTCGTGGCGGCGGCCACACCCAGTTACGGTTACTTCTCGGCATGGGACTTCGTCCGGCCATTCGGCCGAGAGCGAGCCACGCGTTGGTTCATGGAGAAGTACGCCGATCTCAAAAGTCACAATCCCGATGCAGACATCACGTTCGTCGGTCATAGCAACGGCACATACATCGCCGCACGGGCGCTCGAACTTTGCCCGGCCATCCGATTCCGACGAATGCTTCTGGCGGGGAGTGTGGTGCGGCGCTCGTTCCCTTGGTCGCGTCACCGAAGTCAGGCACCGGACGTGCTCAACTTCGTGGCAACCCGTGACGTCGTGGTTGCGTTCCTACCGGCTGTGTTCGAACGACTGCGCTTGCCGTCGTTGGATGTCGGAGGTGGAGGTGTCTGGGGCTTCGACGAGTTCTCGTCCAACGATCCCCCCGCCACCGCGCAAGGTCACAATGTCACCTACGTCAGAGGTGGCCATGCGGCCGCCATTTCGCAGGACTATTGGCGGGCGATTGCGGACTTCGCTGTCGATGGAACCAAGCCAAAGGCGACGGCACCCCGGCCGGCTGGGTGGAACACCCTCTTTGGCCTGGCTCCGTTCCTCACCGTGCCGGGAGCGATTGTTCCAATACTCTTGATCTTCGCACACTTGCTGGTGCCGATCAGTTGTGTGCTCTTCGCAACGGTAGACCGGACGGACTTGGCGTGGTTCTCCGTGGCCTTGGTCGGCAGTTCGGTCCTGTCGTGGGTGTCGATGCGACTGCTCCGAGAGATCTGAACTCCGAGCTTTCCCTCGGCGTGCCCCTCGGCCGGGACGTTGACCGAGGTCGGGGCATGCAAGAGCACATTTCGAAGCCTCGTACTTCTAGGTATAGTGCATCGCATGGCGTCCAAGGACTTGGTGGCTGCCTCGGCTCGGCCGCTCGTGCTGGCGTTGCTGGCACGGGGCGAGAATTACGGCTACGCCTTGGTCGAGGAGATCCGCGAGAGTTCGGGGGGCGTGCTCGAGTGGAGCGAGGGCATGCTGTACCCGGTGCTCCACCGCCTGGAAGGCGAGGGTCTGGTCGAGGCCCGCTGGCGCTCGGCGCCCGACACGGGAAGGCAGCGCAAGTACTACCGCCTGCGCGCCAGTGGCCAGAGGGCGTTGGTCGCCGAGAAGGCCGCGTGGCTCGAGGTACACGGGGTGCTCGAGCGCATTTGGAAGCTGGGGCCAGCCTGAGGCTGGAAGCGCAACATGGAAGAGCCCGATGGAACGAAGGAGTCTGGAATCCACGCAGCAGTAGCCCATTGGCGCGCGGGAGTGCGCCATCTCGAGGATGCGGAGTTGGACGAGCTCGCCGACCACGTGGCGAGTTCGGCGCGCACGTTGTTGGCCAGCGGACTCAACTCCGAAGAGGCGGTCTGCATCGCTGCGCGGCGCCTCGGGGCCGAACGCGAACTCGTGCGCGAGTTCGAGCGTGGGGACGGCCGCACGCGCAACTTCGATCCGCTTGCACGGGTCGCCCTCGGAGCCGCGGGGGCGCCTTTCGTCACGCCATTGGCCAAGGTCTATGTGATCGTCGTATTCGCCGCCGCGCACTACTTCGGTCTCGGAGGGTCGGAGTGGAGCTCTGCTGTCGTGGCTCTTGCGATCGTCGCCCCGCTGCCGATTTGGATTCCGCTGGCCCGGTGGAAGGGCGCGGCTGGGATCTTGCAGCGCGTGCCCCGCTGGCCGGCAACCACACTCGCGATCGCGATGCTGTTGCTGTTTGTCCCGTTTACTGCGCAGTTGGTGTTCTCGAGACTGTTCTCACCCGACGTGTACCTGCCTATGTTCCTCGTCAATTGGCCGGTCGTGCTCGCCTACGTGCTACCGGGTTTCTTGGCCCCCATCGCGCTGCTCGCCCTAGGCCTCCGCCGCACCCGGGCCGCCTCCGCCGCGGGCACGGCGAGCGCGAGTGCGGCCTGAATCCATGGGCCGGGCCTTCAGCCCGGACCCGAGACCTTCGGTCTACCTGGGGCGTTGCCCCAGGCTACGATCGGGCGGGGCGTTGCCCCTTCCGGACGCGCGTGCGTGCATGCGTGCATGCGTGCATGCGGGCGTGCGGGCGGGCGTGCGGGCGGGCGTGCATGCGGGCGTGCGTGCGGGCGTGCATGCGGGCGTGCGTGCGGGCGTGCATGCGGGCGGGCGGGCATGCGGGCATGCGGGCGGGCGGGCATGCGGGCGGGCGTGCAGCGGCGCGCAAGTGGCGTGCAGGCGGCGGACGGGCGTGGGAGCGGTCGCGCGACTAAGGCAGCGCGCGCGCTCGCCACGGTCGCTCGCGAGCGCCAACGGCGCGATTCCAGCGTAGCCTGGGGCAACGCCCCAGGTTGGTGAAGAGAACGGGACAAGGGCTGAAGGCCCGCCCCATCGCGTGGTGCCGTGGAAACACCCTCATCCGCCCTGGCGACCGCGCACTGTGAACACCGCACTGCCGGGATCGGCTGGCAACAGCTCGATGCGACCTGGCAAGAAGCGGTGGATCGTGTCGATGTTGGTGCGAGTGTGCAGCGTCGGCTCGACCGTGGTGAACGAACCGCCCGCCAGCAGCGCCAGCGGGAGCAGCAGTTGGTCGGCGAGGTGCTCGCACACGGGTGCTGTCTGGGCCTGGAAGCGGGCGGCGGCGCGGGCGACGGTGTGGCCCACGCTCTCGCTCGCGCGCCGGCGTTCTCCGAAGCCGGTGAACACCGCCGTGATGTGCTCGAAGGGTAGGACCAGCGACACGGTGTTGCCGGGTCCGGCGGCCGAGGTGTGCTCGACGACCTCGCAGCGGTCGCTCGGCCAGTGCACGACCCGTTGGATTGCGCGCCACTCGCGTTCGGCGATCGAGGGCGGAAGGTGTGCGAGGTGGATCAGCGCACGGCCGCGGCCCGGGGCGCCGCGCTGGTCGAGCTGCAGTGGTCTGGGCGCGCGGCATGGCTCGATCCGCGCGGCAATGCAACCGCCTCCCGCCGGGTAGAAACCGGGGCGGCGGAGCTCGAGTTCGACGGAAGCGCCCAGCTTTCGGAGTTGCGGCAGGAAGCTCTGCTCCAGGAAATCGAACGTCGGGGCCATGGAGTTGTGGGTGCCACCTTCGATTTCTAGCGTCGAGGGCTCAGGTGCCAGCAGCAGCGGAACCAAGACGGTCTGCAGCACGAGCGCCGCACTGCCCGCGGACCCCACCGCGAAGCGGTAGTGCCCACCGCGCACGGACCCGGGCCAAAGTTCGACCGTCGTCGAGTGCAGCTCGGCGCCGCGCACATCACCGCCACAGATCACAGCCGCCGCGCGCACACCGGTCAGGTGCTGGCGCAAGAGGCCAGATTTGGGCCGCCCGGCGCGCACGTTGGCAACCCTCACGGGGACCCCCAACGCGACGGCGAGGGCGAGGCTGGTGCGCAGCACCTGGCCCCCGCCCTCGCCCGCGCGTCCGTCGATCTCGACAGGTTGCATGGTTCAGCCCTTCACACAGACCACTTGGCGCAGGGTGTGCACCACTTCGACCAGATCGTCCTGGGCCGCCATCACCGCATCGATGTCCTTGTACGCCATGGGCGTTTCGTCGAGCACACCGGAGTCCTTGCGGCACTCCACGTGGCTCGTCGCGGCGATGTGGTCGTCCAAGCTGAAGATCTGCTTGGCCTTGGTGCGGGAGTGGCGTCGACCGGCCCCATGGGAGCACGAGTCGAAGCTATCCGGGTTGCCCTTGCCTCGCACAATGAAACTCTTTGCGCCCATGGAGCCGGGAATGATGCCAAGTTCGCCCATCCCCGCGCGCACCGCACCCTTGCGGGTCAACCACACGTCGGCGCCGAAGTGATGCTCGCGCTGCACGTAGTTGTGGTGGCAGTTGACCGCTGACTCCGCGGTGGTGAATCGGGGCAGACCCTTCACGTGGCGCAGCGCCTCGATGGTGTTCTCGAGCATGACTTGGCGGTTGACCCGCGCGAAGTCCTGGGCCCACGAGACCCCCTCGACGTAGTCGTCGAAGTGCTGCGTGCCTTCGCGGAAGTAGGCGAGGTCATGGTCCGGCAGGGAGCCCAGGAGATTCTCCATGTCGGCCTTCGCCTTCTCGATGAACACCGTCGCGATGCGGTTGCCGATGCCCCGCGAGCCCGAGTGCAGCATCACCCACAGGTGTTCTTCCTCGTCGAGGCACAGCTCGACGAAGTGGTTGCCCGTGCCGAGCGTGCCCAAGTGGTTCACGTGGTTCGAGTTCTTGAACACCGGGTACTTCTCGGTGAGCGCGTCGAACCCGTCGGCTAGGTGCTGCTTCCACAGGTTGCCGACGCGCTTCGGGACATCGTGCCAGGCGCCTTTGTCGCGCTTGCCGCCGCCCTTGCGCCCCTCCGAGCGGCCGTGGGGCACGGCGCGCTCGATCGCGAGGCGCATCGGCTTGAGATCGTCGGGAAGGTCGTTTGCCGTCAAGGACGTGCGCACCGCGCACATCCCGCAGCCGATGTCCACGCCCACCGCCGCGGGCACGATGGCGCCGAGCGTCGGAATCACGGTGCCGACCGTCGCGCCGATGCCGTAGTGCACGTCCGGCATCACCGCCACGTGTCCGTGCAGCACGTCCAGCTTGGCCACGTTGCGAAGCTGGCCCAGGGCGCGTTCGTCCAGTTCGACGCCGCGCACCCATGCCTTGATGGGCGCGCCGTCGGAGCTGATGTCGAGATGGTTGCTCATCGTTCGAAAGGGTGCGCGGTGCGCGCAGCCGTAGGAAGGGTTTCTGGGCGGGTGGCAAGTCCAGCCGCGGTGCCCCGGCAAAGCGAAGCCCGTGCCACGTGGGCAATCCGGCGCGGTAGCCTCCCTAGGTGGTTGCAGGAAAAGGACTTAGATCGATACCGGACCCCCGGAACGCACGCTGATCGTGGAGGGCGGGAGCCGCCGCGTTATCCTCCGCGATAAGGACGTATCCCGGTGGCCAAGCGAACAGTCATCTTCGGCCTGCTCGGCTCTCGCCTGGACGGCGCCGCCCACGACCGCCGTTGGGACCAGTGGCGGCCCACGGTCAGCCTGTTCCAGCACGACGATCTCGAGCCCGCCCGCCTGGTCCTGCTGAGTCAGACCCAGGAGGGCCGCCTTGCGGAGATCGTCGCCGCGGACGTGCGCTCGGTCAGCCCCAACACCGCGGTCGAGCACGTTCCCGTGCGCTTCAAGGACCCTTGGGACTTCGCCGAGGTGTTCCGCGTGCTCGACGACGTGGCGCGGGCCTATCCCTTCGACCGCGACAACGAGGACTACCTGGTCCACATCACGACCGGCACCCACGTCGCGCAGATCTGCCTGTTCCTGTTGGTCGAAACACGGCGGATCCCAGCCCGGTTGGTGCAGAGTTCGCCCCGCTCCACCCGCGGCTCCCAGGGCAACTACTCGATCATCGACCTCGACCTTTCGCGCTACGACGCCCTCGCGGCGCGGTTCGCCGCCGAACACCGCGAGGGTGTCGACTTCCTGAAGGCCGGCATCGCCACCCAAAACGCCGCATTCAACCGGCTGATGGAGCGCATCGAACACGTGGCCGGGCGCTCGACCGACCCGATCCTCTTGGCGGGCCCCACGGGCGTCGGCAAGACCCAACTCGCCCGGCGCATCTTCGAGCTGAAGCGGCGCTTGCACGCCGTCGAGGGCAGCTTCGTTGAAGTCAACTGCGCCACCCTGCGCGGCGACCACGCGATGGCGACGTTGTTCGGACACGAGCGCGGTGCGTTCACGGGCGCAACGGCGCGGCGGGATGGCCTCTTGCGCGCCGCGGACGGAGGGCTCCTGTTTCTCGACGAAATCGGCGAGCTGGGCCTCGACGAACAGGCGATGCTGCTGCGCGCGATCGAAGAGGGTGTGTTTTTGCCGCTGGGCGCGGACAAACCCGCAAAGAGTCGCTTCCAACTGATCGCAGGCACGAACCGGGACCTGGCGGCCGACGTGCGCGCGGGACGGTTTCGCGAGGACCTGCTCGCGCGCATCGACCTCTGGAGCTTCGCACTTCCGCCCCTGGCCGAACGGCGCGAGGACATCGAACCGAACGTCGAGCACGAACTCGCGCGCCACTTCGCACAGACCGGCCGGCGTGTGACGTTTGCCGCGGAGGCGCGCGCGCGGTTCTTGACGTTCGCCGCCTCCCCCGCCGCGGTGTGGCGCGCGAACTTTCGCGACCTGGGTGCGGCCCTCACGCGGCTCGCGACCCTGGCGCCGGGCGGCCGCATCACCGCGCCACTCGTGGAGGAGGAAATCGAACGCCTGCGCGCGGGATGGGCAAGGCTCGAACAACCACGTGTCGATTCGCCTTCGGCGGCAACCGACGCACGCGGTGAACCGCTCGACCGCTTCGACGCCGTGCAATTGGCGGACGTGCTGCGGGTCTGCCGCGAGTCCCGCTCGCTGTCGGAAGCCGGCCGGACGCTGTTCGCCGTCAGCCGCACCAAGAAGGCGTCCAGCAACGACGCCGACCGGCTGCGCAAGTACCTGGCGCGCTTCGGCTTGGACTACGAGTCGGCCCGCGCGTCGGATAGCTGACCCCGCGCGGCCGCCCTGCAGGGAGCGCTCCCGGCTGCTAAACTGTGCGGCCGCGAGAGATGGGCACATCGAATCACACGTGGACCTGGCTCGCCGTGGCGAGCGCGGCGGTTCTTGCGAGCGTCGCCGCGTGGCGATTCGGCGGCGTGACCGAGTTGGCGCCAATGCCCGTCCCGGAGCACGCGCCCCCCGCGCACGTGAATCTGCTCCCAACCGCCGAAGAGCTCCCCGCCCGCGCCCCGACGAAGCCGAGCCCGGTCCCCAGTCTGCGAGGGGTCCGGTTGTCGAACGAACTTCTCGAGCGGCTCAAAACTCCCGAGGTAGAGTGGACGTCGGTACAGGCGCCGAGCGCCCTGTCGGTCCTTGCCGTGCAACTGCCGATGGAACTTGCCGACAGTGACGCGTGGCTGCAGATTGTGCGTGACGGCGAAGTCGGACGGGCCATCCGGGCCAGGATTGGCCGCGACGGCGTGGCGAACTTCGCCCCGACGTGGTCTGGACCAGCGGACCTTCTGCTCGGGACGGACGCATGGATCGGTGAGCCCGCGGAACTGTACGTGCCGGACTCGACGGGCTACTTCGACGCGCGGTTCGCCGTCCAAGTTGCCCGCCTGGCTATCCGAGTTCCGGATGGATCAGAGTTGCCCAAGAACTTGCTGTTCGTGTGTCTGCGTCCGAAATCGACCCACAGCGTCCGAATCGAGGTTCCAGGACCCGACGTGGTTGTGGGTCTTGTTCACGATGAGGTGGACGTGCGCCTCTCCGCCGCAGAGTACCGTGACCTGGAGCTCACCATTCGTCCCGGCCAGCAAGAGATCGAGCTTCAGCCCGGATTCCGAGTGGAGATCCGAATCGAAGGTGTAGACGCAGAGATCTTGGAGGACGAGGGTGTCATGGCTTGGCTCCACAACGGCGATCAAGTGGAAATGCTCCACCTCAAGTCGACGTCGACGGCGGTGATTCTGCCCGAAGCTGGGTGGTGGGATGTGAACCTGGGAAAGCCCTTCTCGTGGTCGGAAATGAACTCCGCGTCATCCCGACCCGCTTGGGTGCAGGAGCTCGAGGGGTCGACTTCGCTGAGCGGCGGATGGATTGCGAACCCACCGAAGTGGTCCACGAGGATCCACGTGGACGAGATCGACGCGCGGGTCACCCTCGCGCCGGTTTGGGAGGAGCAGTAGGAACTCGGCCGGTCGCTGAACCGAGCGGTACCCTTGCGACGTTCGAGGTGCGCGACATCAGCGACGTGGTCTCCGTCACGGCGCAGTGACAACGGCCGTCAATCGCTGACGAGCAACCAGCGCGCGACCAGCACGCCGCGCGCGGTCCACAGGACCGTGCGCAAGCCGTGGCCGAGCAGCAGGCGGCGGTGGGCCTTGGGCGCGAAACCGTGGGCCAGCGCGCTGTGCGCGGGCACGGCCAGGGCGAACGTGCTGAGCCAGACGAGGGCCACGGCCGTCATTCCGAGCCACAGTTCGAAGGTTGGCACACCCGGGGGCGGTTCCGCGAGCAGCAACAGCGCGGTGCCGAGCTCCACGGTCATCGGAGGCACAACGACCCACGTGGTGCGGGCGACGTGCGACGCCTGGTACGCGCTGTACCCCTCGCGGCCCACACGCGCGAAGAGCGGGTAGTGCACCACACCGACGAACCACGTCAGCCCCACGAGGAACCATGTGGAAGCCGCGTGCACGAGCAACAACATCGCGGGTTCGAAGGCCGGAGAGTTGGGAAGTGCCGCGCTCAGCAAAGTCCCTTCGCGCGCAGATCGTCGAGCACCAGCTTGGCGGCGGCTCCTCCCGACGCCAGCGCTGTTTGTGTGGACGCAAGGCCCAGGTGGTCGCCCGCGACCCAGATGCCGGGGGAGTGATTCTTCGCGAGGGTTCGCGCCGCGCCGGGCGGTTGGTGGGGAAGAGCGCTCGGGATGCGCAACACTCGCAGGGTGCGCCAGCCGTCCACCGCGGAACCAAACCACCCGCGCAGTTCGGCGCGCACGGCGGCGTCGAGCGCCGCATCGTCCAACCCGCGGGGGTTGAGCACCGTGGCGCTCACCAGACTGCGACCACTGGGCACGTACGAGGGCTGCACCTCGCTGGGCACACATAGGTCGTTGACGAGCCCCTTCCCTTCGCCGTCGAGCACGAGCCAAGGCCCCTTTACCGGCGCGTCGTGCGCGTCGAAGGCCAACTGCACGACGCTGCGCCAGACCGGCAGCGCGGTCCCCAAGAGGCGCGCGGCCTCCTTGCCATCCACGGCCACGATCACCGCGTCGGCGCGCAGCTCTTCGCCGGACCGAAGCACCGCTTTTCCCCGCTGCACCTCGGCGACGGGGCAGTCCAAACGGAGCACGCCTTTGGGCAGTCGGGCGGCCAGCGCCAACGGGAATGCGCCCATGCCGTCCGCGGGCAACACCGCGGAGCCCAGACTGAACCAACGCAGGGCGAGCGCGACCTTGTGGCTCGTGGCACCGAGGTCCGGATCGAGGAGGATGCCGGCGAGGAAGGGCCGGAAGAAGTTGTGCACGAAACGCTCGGAGAATCCGCGCGCGGCGAGCCACTGGCGCACACCCACTTCGGGCTGGGCGAGCAGCTCCTCGACGGTCCCCTTGGTGACCTCGCGGCGCATGGCGACCACACGCAGCAGGTCGGCGAAGGTGCTCGCGGGGTGGAAGAACGTGCTGGCGAGGCGCACGGGATCGCGCAGCGGGTCGCTCAAGGTGTGCATCCCGCTCGAGTCGCGCACGATCGCGCCCGGCGCGAAGCTGCGCACACCGAGTGCGGCGAGATCCATGCGCGTGCGCACCTCGGGGTACGCGTCGTTGAGCACCTGGAACCCGCGGTCGAGCAGGAAACCTTCGACCCGGTCGGTGCGCATGCGCCCACCGGGTGCATCGGACGCCTCGAGCAACGACACGGCGACTCCGTGGGCGCTGAGATCTTGGGCCGCCGCGAGGCCGGCAAGGCCCGCACCCACCACCACTACCCGACCGACCGGGCTCACGGTGCCGACTCGGAAGGGGCGTCACCGCCGGTGCGCCAGAGCCAAGGGCCGAACTGGTCCAAGCGGTCGAGGTACTCGATGCCGCGCGGCCCACGGCGTCCGACGCGCGCGCCGCGCCCGCCCACGAGCAGGCGCACGTGCGGGTCGAGTTGGTGGCGCAACTGCGCGAGATCGCGATCGGTTTCGACACCGCCGCTGGCAAGGGACACACTGATCGCAACCACGTCGGCGCCGACTTCGCGCGCGGCGTGCGCTATTTCCGCGCTTGGAGTGTCCGCGCCGAGTACCCGCGTCCGGGCTCCCACCATCGCCGCGCACAGGGCACCCATCTGCAGGCCCAGCCCGTGCAGTTCCCCCGTCAAGGTCGCAAACAGGACGAGCGGTCCGCGCTCCACCCGCGGCAGGGTCCCGCGCAGCGTCCGCAACACGTCGGCAATCACTTCGGACGCCATGTGTTCGTGGCGCACTTCGATGCGGCCCTCGCACCACGCGGTGCCAATCTCCTCGAGCAGCGGCCCGAGGATTTCGCTGAGGAAACGATCGGGCGTCCGCGCGCGCCAGTCGTCCAAAAGAGCCGCGCGCAGCGCCACGTCATCGGTCGCGCGCACCCAACCCAGCAGTTCCGCGATGCGCGGGGAGGCTGGGCGCAGAGGGCGCTTCGCGTCGAGTAGCGCCGCCAGTTCGGACTCCTCGGCGGGTACGAGCACACTGGGGCGCAGGCCGAGGGCCAGCCCCTCCGCCACCTGGCGCAACCAACGCAGTTGGTCACTGGTGAACCGCCGATGGCCCGAGGGCAATCTCACCGGCACCGGACGCCCGTAGCGGCGCTCCCACATGCGCAGGGTGTCGGGGGAAATGCCGGTCTGCTGCGCGACGTCGCCGATGGAGAGCCCGTCCGCTCGACCGTCGTCGTCGAGAGGCAATTCCTGGTTCGGGCGTTCCATGGGGAGGGCGGGGCGTCGCCACGGCCCGCTCGGTCAAGCAGCACGCGGTTTCACGGGGTCATGGTCGGTTCTGCCCGCGTTCCGAGTCAATGCGCAAGCTCCGGGCTCTTTGTCTGGGTTCCTGTTCCGATGGGAGCGAATCCGGCCCGGGGTCGGGCCGCGAAGTGAGGGGGGAAAGGCCGGAGTCGGTGGCTTTGGATCCACCCGGCGACCGTCCTCCCATTTCGACACCAAGGAACCCCAGGAACTCCCATGCGGACCCCCACGATTCTCGCCCTCTTCGCCGGCCTTTCGGCCTCTGCCTTCGCGTTCAACCACACCACTCCGAAGGGCACCTGCTCGGCCCCCGCGGCGCTCTCGGTCCAAGAGACCAAGAACGTGCTCGGCGTTGCCGAAGCCGCCGGCTCGTTCAAGACCCTCGTCACGGCCGTCCGCGCCGCCGGTCTGGTCGACGCACTCTCGGGCGAAGGCCCCTTCACCGTCTTCGCACCGACCGACGAGGCCTTCGCCAAGCTGCCGAAGGGCACGCTCGAGAGCTTGCTGAAGCCCGAGAACAAGAAGGTGCTCCAGACCATCCTCACCTACCACGTGGTGCCCGGCCGGGTCCTGGCCAAGGACGTCGTCAAGCTGGACGAGGCCCGCGCCCTGAACGGACAGCGCATCCCCATCGAGGTCGGTGAGCGCGGCGTGGACGTCGCAGGCGTCCGAGTGTCCACCACGGACGTACTGGCCTCGAACGGAGTCATCCACATCGTGGACGCCGTGATGATGCCGAACACCGACGACATCCTGACGACCGCCACCAAGGCGGGCTCGTTCACCACCCTCGCCGCCGCCATCGAGGCCGCGGGCCTGGTCGAGACCCTGCAAGGAAAGGGTCCGTTCACCGTCTTCGCCCCGACCGACGAGGCCTTCGCGGCCCTACCGGAGGGCGCCCTCGCCGACCTCTTGAAGCCCGAGAACAAGGAGCGTCTCGGCGCCGTGCTGAAGCTGCACGTCGTCAGCGGCCGCGTGTCGGCGCGCGAAGCCATCAAAGCGGGCAAGGCGAAGTCGCTGGGTGGCACCGAACTGCCCATCGTGAAGAACGAGGCCGGTGACGTCACCGTGCACGGGGCCAAGGTTGTGACCGCGGACCTCGACACCACCAACGGTGTCATCCACGTGATCGACCGCGTTCTCCTGCCCTGATCGCGGGCACAGGCGATCCAAGCCCAAGGGCTCCACACCATGCCGCACCCTCTCCCCCAATCGTCCTCGGCCCGCCTCGGCGGGCCATGGGGAGCGGCCCTGGCCGCCCGGGGCCCTTGGGACCATTCCCAGGCTCCCCTCCCGGAGGATCTGGCCCGGCTCCCTGGGTGCCGGACCGGCCTAGGATGGTGGCTGTGAACGCCCTCGACCCGCGCCAGGAGCAGCGTCTCGACGAGCTGCTGAGCGACGCCGCGTGCGGGCCGCTCGAGCCCGCTCAACAGGCGGAGCTCGACGGACTGCTCGAGGCCCTCGGGGACGATACCCCGGGGGCCTACGGCGGCCCGGGTGGGCCGGAACGCGCCGCCGCGGCGCTGACTCTTGCCCTGCTGCCCGCGCGCGCCGAGCCGCTTCCCGCGCACCTGGCCGCGAAGATTTCGAGCGCGGGGCTGGCGGCGCTCGGCCCGAAGGCCGCGGGCAACGGCAGTGCACTGCCCCCGGTCCGGGGCCCGCGGCGGGCCACCTGGATCGCCGTCGTGGGCTGGGCGGCGGCGGCGGGCCTCGCCTTTGTCCTTTGGACGCAGCGGGAAGAGCTGACCGACCTGCGGCTCGAGCGCGACGGCCGTGTGGCCGCGGAGGCGGGCCGGGACGAGGCACTGCGGCGCTCGGAAAACTTGGCCGCCGACCTGGCGCTGCTCCGCGACCAGGCCCGGGAGGCCGAGGCCCTGCTGCGCAACGAACTGGCCCGGCTGGAGGCCGTGCACCGTTCGGATCTCGACCGCGCCGCCCAGGACGCAGCGGAGCGGTTGGCCGCCCGGGAAAGTGAGCTGGCGGCGGCGTTCGACGTGCAGCTCGCGGAGCTGCGGGCGTCGTTCGCGGCCCGCGAGGACGAACTCCTCGTCGAGATCGAGGCCCTGAACGAGCTGCTCGGCGACGTCGATCCGGCGGCACTGCGCGAGCGCCTGCTCGGCGAGGCTCCCGACCTGGTCCGCGTCGATTGGTCGACGACCGAGGACCCCCTCGTGGCCACCGCGGTGGTCCGCGGGGACGTGGTCTGGAGCCCGTCGCGCCAGGAGGGGTACATGACCTTCCAGGGCCTGCCCGCCAACCGCGCGGACGAGCAGCAGTACCAACTGTGGATCTTCGACGGCACCCGGGACGCGGCCCGGCCCGTGGACGGGGGTGTCTTCGACGTGGCGGACCCCAGCCGCCCGGTGGTGGTGCCCATCGACGCCAAGCTCGACATCCGGGACGCAACGGCGTTCGCCGTGACCCTGGAGCGGGCCGGTGGCGTGGTCGTGAGCGATCGGGAGCACCTCCTCCTCCTGGCAGCGCGCTGATGGGTCGGTTCGGGCTCCCAGTTCCGACCCTTTCCACGCTCCGCATCGCTTCGGGGGTGGAAACCGAACCCGGGATGATCCAGATTTTTTCTTGGACGTTTGGTCCGCCCCCCCATGCCCGCCCAACTCCAGATGCTTGGCCCTCCACCCGGCGCGGGTAGGCTCCCAGACTCGGGCGCTCGCTCCCCCCTGGGCCCGGCCCGGACCCCCGTGGACCCCACTGCCCGCACCGACGCCGCCCAACGGCCGGCCGACTCCAGGGTCGCTGGCCTGAGGTCCGTTTCCGCGAGTCCGGTCCGGCCGGACCTCCTGCCGCGGGTCGCCGCGGGGGACGAAACGGCCGTGGCGGAGTGTGTGACCGTCTACGGCTCCCTCGTCTGGTCGATCGCGCGCCGCATGGCACTTACACCGGCGGACGCGGAGGACGCCGCCCAGGAGATCTTCATCGACCTCTGGAAGAGCGCGGCCCGATTCGACCCCAACGTCGCATCCGAGGCCGCCTTCGTGACCATGATCGCGCGGCGCCGGGCCATCGACCGCCGTCGTCGCGCGCAAGCGCGCGGGACACCCGAGGAAGTGCACGAGAGCTTGCCGTCGAAGGAGGAACCCTTCGACGAGCGCATCGCCACCGACGACGAGGCCGCCGTCGCGCGCGCCGCGCTGCAAGAACTGCGGCCGGAGCAGCGCGAGGTGCTCGAACTGGCCTTTGGCGAGGGCCTCACGCACATCGAAATCTCGGCCAAGCTGTCCCTGCCACTCGGCACCGTGAAAACCCATGCGCGGCGGGGGCTGCTGCGCGTGCGCGAACTGCTCGCGCGCGCTTCCAGCGCTGCCCGGCGCGGAACTACTTGAGGATCGAACCCATGTCGCCCAACTTTTCGAAACGTCTGCGCCTCGCCGCCGGGGCCGCCGTCACCGCGGTGCTCTCCTCCTGTGGCATGTTCGCCGGACGCGAAGTACCCACCACCGCCGAGGCCAAAACCATGTCCTTCTACGACTTCGAGACCGAGAAGCTGCTCGGCGGACCCGCTCCGCTGAAGGAGTACCAGGGCCGTGTGTCCCTTGTCGTCAACGTGGCCAGCAAGTGCGGGCTTACGCCACAGTACGAGGGCCTGCAGAAGCTCTACGAGGAACTCGAGCCCAAGGGTTTCACGGTACTCGGTTTCCCCAGCAACGACTTCGGTGGTCAAGAGCCGGGCACTCCGGAAGAGATCGCGAACTTCTGCGACTCGCGCTACGCGGTGACGTTCCCCATGTTCGCCAAGGTGCAGACGAAGCCGGGCGAGGGCCAATCGCCGCTGTACACGCACTTGGGCGCGGCGACGGGCTCGCTGCCCGGTTGGAACTTCGGCAAATACCTGATCGCGAAGGACGGGCGCGTATTGGCGTTCTTCGACTCGCGGACCGCCCCGACCGACCCGGCCCTGCGCAAGGCGATCGACGACGCGTTGGCGGGTTGACAGGCTCCCACGCTACCGGAGGCAATCCGGTAGCGTGAGGTGGAGGACTGCGCTTCCCGTTCTGTTGGGCGGAACGGGGAGGACGACGACCGATTCGTCGCGAACGCCGGTAAGCCAAACGGCGCTGTACGGGGGCGGACCGATGGCTGAGGTCGCCCAGTGCCGCTCCGACTCACGCCTCACCCAGTTGCCGTGAAGGAGGGGGAGCACGTAATCCGTCCGCTGGTTGTTGATCATTTCCGAGCTGACGATCGCGACCTTCGGAGGTGTGCGGAACCGCTTCGGGAAGACAGGCAACACGTCCAGCTCCACCTGCACCGTGGGCGCGAGTGACAGGTAGGACGTCATCGACGGCGCGTCGAATCCGAACCGCGCCGGGGCACAGCCGGGCAGAGAGAGCTCCACTTCGAGAACACTTCCGGGAAGCGCCAGCAGGCGCAGATGGTTCCCCGATCCCGGGGGACCGCGCCCCGTGGGCCCCCACGTGGGGTCCACGTGCAGCCACTGCGAGGACGGTTTGCCGTCCGCCCAAGTCCGCACCGCAAAATCGGTCGAATCGGGGCTTCCGGGAACGATGGCCTCCACACGTCGCTCGAGCGGGCCGAAGTCCGGCTGGAAATCGTGGGATCGACCCGAGTCGAGCCCCACCGTGACCGTGCCGAGAGGAAAACGAAGCTCCGACGGTGTGAGCAAGACCACCTCGTAGTCGCCGGGGGCAAGGTGCTTGAGGTGGAACTCATCCTTGCGCACGAGTTGCCCGCAGATGAGCGCCCCGCAAGGGAGGCGGCCGTCGAGCGCACGGATCTCTGCGCCAGACGTGCCAGCTTCCCGAAGCGCGAGTCCGAAGTAGCGCTTTGGGAAGTGCTCGACACCCAGCACATCGAACGAGACGCCATTGGACTCGACGGGCAATTCTTGTCTGCGCTCCCCTTGGGACGAGTGCCCATCGCCACCGGCGGACACTGCAACGAACAGGAGCGCGAACGCGAAGGCCAGCGCACGTATCGCGCGACCGGCCATGCACGAACGGTCGCTCGCGCCTCCGCGAACCGGGGAATCGTGTGAGTCCATCGCGTTCCTCAACGCATCTCCTCGTCGTGGGTTCAACTGCATCGCATTGCGTCCGGTGAGCGTGGCCGACTCAGCCCGTCGGGCGCCCCCGAGGTGGGTCAAGGCGTTGGAGCGGGCCTTCAGCCCTTGCTTCCCTATCCTGACCTACCTGGGGCGTTGCCCCAGGCTACTGAGGCATCGCGCCGTTGGCGCTCGCGAGTGACGCTTGTGAGTGCGCGCGCTGCCAAACCCGCTGGGGCGCGCTTCCCCGCGCGTGTGTTCGACAACCCATGGGGCGGGCCTTCAGCCCTTGCTTCCCTATCCTGACCTACCTGGGGCGTTGCCCCAGGCTACGATGGAATCGCGCCGTTGGCGCTCGCGAGTGCGCATGGCAAGCGCGCGCGACGCCAAACGCGCCGGCGCGCTCCTTCGTCGTTGCCGCGCGTGTGTCCGGGAGGGGCAACGCCCCGAACGATCGTAGCCTGGGGCAACGCCCCAGGTTTGGGGGGGCAGGGAGCAAGGGCTGAAGGCCCGCTCCATGGATGGGGGCGCGGGTGCGCGATCCGATCAGGAATCGATTTCAGCGCCCACCAGGCGCAGGAGGTCCGCGAAATGGGCGCCTGCGACGGCGGCGCGGCCCGGGAGCGCTTGGGTGCCCCACACGACGGCGAGCATGCGGCGCGTTTCCGCGCGGGTCTTGGTGCGCTCCGAATCCTTCACCGCGTTCGCCGCGGGCCCAACCTCGTCGCACAAAACGGGCAGGCCAGCCAGATCAATCGAGTGACCCGACGCGTTGAAGACGTAGCTCTCGCCCTCGGCTCCAAACCGCACGACGAGTTCGCCCACCAAACGTCCCGCATCGACGACGCTGATCGGCAGCCCCGACGCCAAGGACGCGCCATTGCACGCGTCCACCGCGGGATTGATCGACGGCACCGCGCCCAATTCCGCGGCGCGGCCGACCAGGTACTCCGAAGCGGGTTTGCCGCGTCCGGTCGGCTTGTACCCACCCACCCGCAACAGGGCGCGCACGGCCTGGCGCACCGCTTCGCGCTCCTCCGCGCCTTCGGCGAACGGCGACGGCGCACCGGCGACCAAGGATGCGAGCAGGGCGGGCGAGCTCGTCAACCCACCGAGGGGCGTCGGCAACACGGCGCGCACGACGGCCAGTTCGAGCAGAGGGTGGTCACCGATCGGAATGTGCATGGGAGGCGTGCGGTGTTGGGGACCGGGGGGTCCGCAGGCTAGAACGGGGGAATGAAAGCGTCCACCTCGACTTCGATGCTCGGTACCGCCCTCCTCGTGGCCCTGATCCTCGGCTGCTCCGGCCAGCCGGAAACGGCAACGCCGGCGCCCACGGAGGGGCCCTCGTCGGTTTCGGCCCAGGCGGTTTGGACCGGCGCCCTCGATGAGGCGGCGTTTGCGGCGCTGCACGAGCTGAGCGCCGACGAGGCACCGCCGCGGCTTGGCGCGCGATTCTCGCTCGCGGCATCGGGATCCCGTGCCGCGCTCGACGGGTACCTGTCGCTGCCCCCGGGCACCGAACCGCCCCTTGCCGCCGTCGTGTTGATCCACGAGTGGTGGGGCCTCAACGGGCACATCGAACACTGGGCCGATCGCATTGCGGCGCAGGGCTACGCGGTGCTCGCGGTCGACCTCTACGGGGGCACCGTGGCGACGACGCGCGAAGAAGCGATGGCCGCCATGGGTGCGGTGGATGCGGAGCTCGCGCGCGCCCAGCTCGCGTCCGCCATCTGGTACGCCAGGAACCACCCGCGCATCCAAGCCGAAAAGATCGCCAGCATGGGCTGGTGTTTTGGTGGCAAGTGGTCCCTCGAGGCCGCAATCGCCCACCCGAGCCTGGATGGTGCGGTGATCTACTACGGCCAACTGGTCGACGATCCCGCGAAGCTCGCGAACATCGGCGCCGAGGTGCTCGGTGTGTTCGGAACGCGCGACCCGTCGATCCCGAACGAGGTGGTGGACCAGTTCGAGCGCAACCTCGAAGAAGCCGGCGTCGAACACCGCATCCTGCGCTACGACGCCGAGCACGCCTTCGCCAATCCGTCGAGCGCGCGCTACGACCAGGCCAACGCCGAGGCCGCCTGGGGCGAAACCCAAGCCTTCCTGGCCCGCGTCCTGAAAGGAGAGTGACCTTGGAACCGGTGCTCGTGCCCGAGGACCACACCCTCTCCACGCGCGTCGAACTGACGACACGCTGGTCGGACGAGGACAACCAGGGTGTGCTCAACAACGCGGTCTACCTGACTCTGCTGGAGGAGGCGCGGCTCGTCTACTTCCGCGCGCTCGGCCTCCTGGAGCCGAGCGGGTCTTTCCCCTTCGTGCTGGCCCAGTGCCAGGTGCGTTTTGTCGCCCCCGGACGCGGCGGCCAGCGGGTGGAAGTGCATCTTGGCACCGTGCACCTCGGCACCACGTCGTTCGAACAGGTCTACCGCGTGCGCTCCCTCGCGGACGGGGCGATCTGGTGCGAGGCCCGAGCACTTCTGGTGGCCTGGGACAACGGAGCGCGCGCCAAACGCCCGCTGTCCGCCGAGTTCCGCGCGGCCGTTCGGGCCCACGAGCATTTGTAAGCGAGCCCAACCCGACCCCGTGGGCGGGGCCTCCGGGCCCGAAACCTGGGATCGCCCCGGTCGCGGGGTTGCGCGCCGGGGAACCCAATGCAGAATCGATCGTTCGGGGTGCGCCAAGGTGGCGGACCCTCGGTCGCGATCCTCGCGGCCCTCGACGAACTGCCAAAGGTTCCACATGCCCCCCATCCGGCTCCATCTGCTCACGTGCGCCGCCGCAGCGCTTCTCCCCCTCTCCGCGTCCGCCCAGATCAAGGCCCTGGCCAAGGAGGGCGAATCCGTGGCGGGCGTGGGACTCATCACGCGCGTCGACAACTTCAGCATCAACAACCAGGGCAAGTGGTTCCTGGAGGCCGACACCGACAACGCCAACACCGACGCGGACCAGGTCCTCGTCACGAATGGCTTGACGCTGGTGCTCGCGGAGGGCGGCGCCTTGCTGGCCCCCGCGGGAGCAACCCTGTCGAGTTTCGATTCGATCGAGCTGAACGACCTCGGCGACGCTAGCTACAACCACTTCCTCGACAACACGGTCGGCAGCAACGACGACTCGGGGATCTACTTCAACGACGTGCTGGTGATCCAGGAGGGCGCCCTTTCCGGCGCGGCAGGTTTCAGTGCTGGCACGCCGTACATCGGCTTCTTCGAGACCAAGATCAACAGCTCGAACCGCATCGCGATCATGGCGAGCGTGGACGACCCCAACCTGGCCTCCACCGTGGACCGCGCCATCGTGGTGGCCGAGGTCGACGGCCTGGGTGCGCTTCTCGCCGAGACCGTGGTGGCCAAAGAGGGCGACATCCTGCCCGGCCAGACCGAGGCGGTGACGGATTTCGGAACGGGCCCGCACTCGCTGGCCTTCAACAACGCCGGGCAGTTGATGTTCGTCGCCGACCTGGCCGGGGACACGCTGGTGGACGGCGCCGTGTACATCGATACGACCGTCGTGGCCCAGGAAGGGCAGCCCTCGCCCGTGGCGGGCCGCAACTGGCGCACGCTCAGCACCTCCACGCGTCTCGATCTCAACGAGAACGGCGACTGGGCGCTCAATGGAACGCTGGACGGCGACACCGCCAGCGATCTGGTGATCGTGTCCAGCACCGGATTCGTCGCGCAGGAGGGCCAGCCGCTGACCGCGCCGGGCCTCGAAATCTACAACTACACGAGCTTTGGCACCGGCCCGGTCCTGATCGACGACCAGGGCCGCACGATCTACTACGCCCAGTTCACCGACCCGACCGCCGCCACCAACAAGGGCATCTTCCGCGACGGCGAACTCCTGGTCCGCCAGGGTGTCGACACGGTCGACGGTGTGACGATCAACCTGCTGCGCGGCATCCAGGACGGCTACAAGGCGAGCTCGAACGGCAAGTTCGTGGTTTTCGAAGCGGAGTTGGTGGGCAGCGTCGAGGGCATCTTCCTGGTCGACGGCGTGGGCACGGTGACGTCGGTGCCCGGTTGCACCCCGAGCCTTTCGACCCTGACCGTGACCGCCGGTTCGCCGACGCTGGGCGGAACCCTGACCTACGGCTTCGACACCACCGCCTACCCGACGGCGTTGTGCTGGTACGGCATCGCGCTCAACGGGCTCGACCTCGGCGGCGGCTGCGGCCTCCCCCTGCCGGGCATCGGCGGGGAAATCCTGATCGACGTCAGCGTGCCGCTGCTCGCGACGATTTCGCTGCCGCTGTTCGTCGGAACGCCGCTCTCCTTGGACCTGCCGATCCCCGCCATCGGCGGACTGCTCGGTCTGGAACTGAACTCCCAGGCGTTCTTCCTCGACGGCACGCTGTCGGCGCCGAACCTCTACGACCTGACCAACGGGATCACGGTCGTGCTTGGGCTCTGATCGGAGCACCGTGAATGCGAAGCGGGCCGCGCTCCGGTGATCCGGAGCGCGGCCCGCTCGTTGTCGGCGTCCGCTCGATCAGAACGAGAACTGCACACGCGCAGCGGCGAACAGGTTTGCGTCCGTACGCTCCTTCGCTTGGGTGGTGCCCTCGTTGTCGAAGGCTTCGAAGCGCTGGAACGGGTAGATGCCGCCCTCGATCCAGACGACCATGTTGGCCCCAGCGCGCCAGCGCAAACCGCCGGCGGCGCGGATGCGTTCGTCGCGGACGGCCAGGCCGTCCAAGGGGCCCGTGTCGTCGGCGCGGAACTGGCGCAGTTCGAGGCCCAGGGCGCCGTAGAGCGAAAAGCGCTGTTCCGGCTCGAAGAAGAGCGCCACACCGGGCAACCCCGATTCGGCCGTGGCGACGCGCCACTCCGGCGCGATGCGCCAATCGATGATCGGGTAGATCAGGTAGGTCAAACCCTTCTCGAGCAGGTCGATCGCCATCACGGCGAAGCCGAGGTGCAGGTCCTTCTCGGCCTGGTATGTGCCGCCGACGCTCATCAAGTAGGACTGGCCCTCGGCGGGTTCGCTGCCCTCTTGCCAGCCGGCGCCCAGCGTGTACGTCGCGAAGCCGGTGAAGCCGTTGTCCAGGCGCTGCCAGATCGAACCCGACAGGCTGGCGATGTGCACCGTGTCGAACGGCGCGCTCACACCGAAGCTGGATCCGCCCACGCCGTCGAAGTTGTAGCGCGACAACTCGTAGGCGGAGCTGAACGACAAGCCCGAACCCGTCCCCAGCGGAATGTCGACGCCGAAGTCGAGGCCGCCGCGGTTCACGTCGACGTCGCCGTCGGAGTCGTTGAGGTCCGTTTCGGAGGCCGACAACACGCTCAAACCGAGGCGCATCTGCACCGGCCGGCCCAATTGCGAGGCCTCGCGCGCCGCGTTCACACCGCCGTAAATCGTGTCGCCGTAGACCGGATCGCGCACGAAGCGGTCGGAGCCCACGTGGGTGGAACCGGTGTAGACCGGTTGGCCCTGGAAGTCGCCGGGGCCGCTCTGGCTCGGGGGCCCGATGCGCAGCCCGGCGGCTTCGGTACCTGAGGGTGTGTGGGAGCCGACGGCGAGGGGCGCGAGGGCGGCGAAACAGAGTGCGGCGGCGCTGGAACGGAACGTGGAGGACATCATCGGGCGTTGGCTCCCCTGGAGCGCGAAGCGGAATGCGCGGGGCCCCATGGCGGCCGCCGCGTTCGGTGGGCCGCCGAGTATGGGGATCGGCGGCCTCCGCTCAAGGCCCGTCGCGGGAACGGCACGGCGCGTGGGCCGCGGAAGCGCCGGGCGGGTAGCCTGGCGCGCCCCATGGGTCTACTCGACAGCTTCCTCGCCGATCCGGGCCGCGCTCCCTTCGCGGGCGCTGCCCCCACCGTCTCCTGGCGCGAGGACGACGACCCGGCGTGGGGCCAGGAGCTGACCGGCGCCGGTGCCGAGCCCCTGGAACTGGCCCGCCGGGGCCGCTCCCACGGCCGCGTGGCGCTCCTCGCCGACCCCGGCGCCCGGCGGCCCCGCCCCAGCCAGGCGCGGCACCTGTGGCAGCGGGCCCGGCCAATCTGCCTGCCCGGGGAGCTCACCCCCCTGCTGCGGGACTGGCGCAACGAGCTGCACCGGGCCCTCCTGCGCGCCGACGAGCTGGCGACCGGACCCGGGCTCGCGACCTTCCTCGAGCGCGCCCTGGGCGGCCGCGGGGCGAGGTTCCGGCCCGACGGCGAGTTGGACCGCGTGGATCCCGAGCGCGACCTGGCGCGCATCGCCGCGGCGGATTCCCAGGCGCCCGGCCGGCGGCTGTGGGCGAAGAGCGGCCGCCTCTCGACCTTCCCCGCCGACCGTTCGCTGCGCCTGCGATTTGGCTTCGGCGAGGAGGTCGCCGACGACGACAGCCGGGACGAGCCCAGCCACCGCGCCTTGGCCGCCCTGGCTCGCACCGCGTGCCCCGAGGTCGCACTGGTGGAGGGCGCCCGCGACCTGTGGGGTTACGTGGCGGAGGCGGCGGGAGCGAAGCTCTACCCCACGGGCACGATCGTCTACTGGAACGAACCCGAGGGCGGTGCGCGGCTGCACCACGACGCCTTCCGCGACGACGACACGGGCGGCCAGCGCGGCGTGTGTTACGCGCAACTCGCCGGAAGCACGTTCTGGCTCGCGCTTTCGAGCGGCGACCTGGCGCGGCGCGCGATCGAGTTCCACGACCTCCTGGCCGCGGGCGAGATGCCCTGGCTGCGGGAGGAACTGGGCGACGCGCCCATCGACACCCTTGGCGAGCTGAGCCGCGACCCCGGTGCGCTGTCGCGGGAGCTCAGCAGGCCGGACCAGGGGCGACTCGGCCCCCTGCTGGATCGGGGGCCCGAGTTCACGCTGTTCCTCGTGGATTCCGGACACGGCGTGTTGCTGGGCCCGGGCGACGTGCTCCTGCTCCCCAACCACGGCCTCGTGCGCACGGCGATGCACTCGGTGTTCTGCGCATCCCCGGGCCGCACGTTGGCCCTGAGTTTCGGCCTGCGTCAGGCGCGCTGAACCTCGGCGCTGAACCTCGGCGCTCACCCGAGCCGGGAATAGAGCCGCGTGATAGATTCACGCTCCCTTGGCAAAAGCGGAGCACGAGTCGCCCCCCCTGGAGCTCCTGGTCAACGCCGAGCTGTACGCCCCCGAAGCGCTCGGGTTGTGCCATCTGCTCGTCGGCGGCGGGCGCATTCTGTGGATCGGGCGCGAGCGGCCCGAACTGCCCGCGGTGCTCGGAGCCAGCGTCGTCGACCTGGCCGGTCGGCGGGTGATCCCGGGCCTGGTGGACGGCCACGCGCACCTGGCGGGTGGAGGCGGCGAGGCCGGCTACGCCAGCCGGGTGCCCGCGCCGCGCCTCACGGCCTACACGTCGGCCGGGGTCACCACTGCCGTGGGCCTGCTCGGCACCGACGACACGCTGCGTTCGCCGGCGGAGCTCTTGGCCGTGGCGCGCGGCCTCCGCGAGGAGGGCCTCTCCACGTGGATGTGGACGGGCGGATACCACGTGCCGCCGCGGACGTTATTCGATTCCGTGCGCGAGGACATGGCGGCCATCGACTTGGTGATCGGTGTGGGCGAGTTGGCCCTCTCCGACCACCGCTCCAGCCAACCGACCTTGGACGAACTCTTGCGTGTCGCCGCGGACGTGCACGTCGCGGGGCTGATGACCGATAAGGCCGGCGTCGTGCACTTGCACATGGGCGATGGCGAGCGCGGCTTGGAGCTGGTCTTCGCGGCGCTGGAACTCAGCGAACTGCCCGCACGTGTGTTCCACCCGACACACGTGAACCGCCGGCGCGCGCTCTTCGAGGAGGCGCTCGAACTCGCTGGGCGCGGTGCGTGTGTCGACGTGACTGCTTTCCCGCCCGGCGACGACGGCGATGGTTTGAGCGCCGTGGACGCGGTGCTCGCCTACCGCCAGAGCGGTGCGCCGAGCGAACATCTGACCGTCAGCTCCGACGGCGGAGGCTGCCTGCCGCGCTTCGACGACCAGGGCCGCGTCCGCGGATTCGGTGTGGGCACACCCGCAACGCTGCCTCTCGTGCTGGCCGATCTGGTGCGGCGCGGCGTGCCCCTCGAGGAGGCGCTGTTGCCCTTCACCGCCAATCCGGCCGCCCTGCTGCGTCTGCCGCGCAAGGGCCGGATCGCCGTGGGCATGGACGCCGATCTGGTCGCACTCGATGGGCGCGGCAACCCGAACGATGTGCTCGTGAACGGGCACTGGCATGTGCGTGCGGGCGAAGCCGTCCGCCGCGGAACCTTTGAGGACCTATAGAACGTGAGTGGACGAGACTTCGTCGAGAACCCCAACCGCGGTTTCATCGTGCCGATCGGCGGCGCGGAGGAGAAGTACCGCGATCCGGCCATCCTGCGCGAGTTCGTCGAGCGCTGCGGCGGCAAGAAAGCGCGCATCGCCATCATCCCCACGGCATCGCGCCTCGAGGAAACCGGGCGCAAGTACGTGGAGCTCTTCGAAGAGCTGGGTGTGCGCGAAGCGACCAACCTGCCGTTCAAGACGCGCCAGGACTGCGACCGCGACGATTGGCTCAAAGTGCTGCGCAACGCGGACGGTGTGTTCCTGACCGGCGGCAACCAGCTCAAGCTGTCCACAACCCTCGGTGGCACGAAGGTCGGCCGCACGTTGCGCGAGCGCAACGCCGCCGGCATGCACATCGCGGGCACCTCTGCTGGCGCCGCGTACCTCTCCGAACACATGATCGCGTACGGGGACGAGGGCAGCTCGCCGCGCGCGGACATGGTGCAAATGGCCCCGGGCCTCGGCCTGACCAATACCGTACTGGTGGACCAACACTTCCGCCAACGCGACCGCCTGGGCCGACTCCTGACCGCGCTGGCGTACAACCCGTTCGCGATTGGTGTCGGCTTGGACGAGGACACCGCCGCCTTCATCAGCCCTGAGGACACACTCGAAGTGGTGGGTACGGGCGCCATCACGATCGTCGACCCATCGCAACTCTCCTACTCGTCGATGGACTCGGCGAAGCGCCACGACCCCGTCTGCCTGATCAACGTCCGACTGCACATCTTGATCGGCGGCGGGCGTTTCAACACCCAAACGCGCATCGCCACGGCACCCGAGGAGGCGCGTCAGCGCCGCTGAAGCAAGGACACCCCCCCACGTGAAGATCGTCTCCAGCTCCGTCTACCTCGGCCCGAATCTCTACGCCCATTTCCGCCTGGTCGGCCTCACCGTCGATCTGGGTCCGCTCGAAGAGTGGCCCACGGCGCGCCTTGGCGACATCTTCATCGATGGCCTGCTCGCGGCCCTGCCGCGCCTCGCGGACCACGGTTGCAGCTACGGAAGTCCCGGCGGGTTCTTGCGCCGCATGCGCGAAGGCCAGGGAACGTGGCTCGGGCACGTGCTGGAACACTGCGCCATCGAGGTGCAGAACGAGGCCGGCGGCGACGTCACGTTCGGCAAGACCCGCTCCACCGGCACACCGGGTGAGTACCACGTCGTCTACGAGTACGACGAAGAGGAAGTGGGGTTGCAGGCGGGCCAACTCGCGCTCGACCTCATCGTCTCCCTGCTGCCCGCCGAGCTGCGCCCCGCGGGCTGGCGCGACGGCGCGCCCTTTGAATGGGCCGCAGAGCGCGAGACGTTCATTCGCGCGGCCCAACGGCTGGCATTCGGACCGTCGACCGCGGCGCTCGTGAAGGCGGCCGAAGAGCGCGACATCCCCTGGCTGCGCCTCAACTCGCACAGCCTGGTGCAGATGGGCCACGGACGGTACCAACGGCGCATCCAAGCCACGGTGACCAGCGAAACTCGCCACATCGCCGTTTCGATCGCCTCCGACAAGGAGGAAACCAACCGAATCCTGGCGGACCTGGGTCTGCCCGTCGCGCGCCAACGGCTCGTGTACGACTTCGACCGCGCCATCAAGGCGGCCGAGCGCCTGGGGTACCCGGTGGTCGTCAAACCGCTCGACGCCAACCACGGCCGCGGCGTTTCCATCGGTCTGACGGAGGGCGAGCAGGTGAAGGCGGCGTTTGAGCAGGCGCGCCAACACAGCCGCGGTGTGCTCGTCGAGAAGTTCATCGAGGGCCTCGACCACCGCATGCTGGTGGTGAACGGCAAGTTGGTCGCCGTCTCGAAGCGTGTGCCCGGCCACGTGGTGGGCGACGGCTCCCACACGATCGAACAGCTCGTCGAAATCGTCAACCAGGACCCGCGGCGCGGCATCGGGCACGAGAAGACGCTGACGCGCATCGACTTCGACTACCAGGCCGAGCGGCTGCTCGCCAAACGCGGATACTCGCGCAGCACCGTGCCGCCGGCCGGAGAGGTGGTGTACCTGCGCTCCACCGGCAACCTGTCGACCGGCGGCACCGCCGTGGACATGACCGATGTGGTGCACCCCGACAACCGCGAGATGGCCGTGCGCGCGGCGCGCGCCATCGGCCTCGACGTCGCGGGGATCGACTTCCTGACCACGGACATAGCGCGCTCCTACAAGGAGACCGGCGGTGCCATCTGCGAGGTCAACGCCGCACCGGGCTTCCGCATGCACGTGGCGCCGTCCGAGGGCACTCCGCGGGACGTGGCCGGGCCGGTGATGGACATGCTGTTCCCCCCCGGCAGCCCAAGCCGCATCCCGATCGCCGCCATCACCGGCACCAACGGCAAGACGACGACGTCGCGCATGACGGCGCACATCTTCAAGTTGGCCGGCAACACCGTGGGCCTCACGACCACGGACGGTGTCTACATCGACGGCCATTTGAGTGTGGTCGGCGACATGACGGGTCCCGTCGCCGCGCGCATCGTGTTGCGCGATCCGTCCGTCGACATGGCCGTGCTGGAGACCGCCCGCGGAGGTCTGCTGAAGCGCGGACTCGGCTACCGGCGCTGCACGGTCGGCGCCGTGCTCAACGTGCAAGCGGACCACCTGGGCCTGCGGGGCGTCGAAACGATCGAACAGTTGGCGCGTGTGAAGCGCATCGTCGCGGAGGTCGCCCGGGACACGGCGGTCTTGAACGCCGACGATAGCCACTGCCTGCGGATGGCCGCTCACACCAACGCCGACAACCTGTGTTACGTGACGATGAACGCGGCGCATCCGCTCGTCAAGGAACACGTGCGCGCGGGTGGGCGGGCGGTGGTACTCGAAGCGGGCATCAACGGCCAGATGATCACGATCTACGACAAGGGTTCACACATGCCGCTCTTGTGGACACACCAGGTGCCCTCGACGGTGGACGGCAAGGCCATGCACAACGTGCAGAACGCCATGTTCGCGGCGGCGATCACGTTCAGCATGGGTGTAGGCCTCGAGAACATCCGCCTCGGCCTGCGCACGTTCGACATGACGTTCTTCCAGGCCCCGGGCCGCATGAACTTCTACAACGAGCACCCCTTCCGCGTGCTGCTCGACTACGGCCACAACCCCGCGGCCGTCGATGCCATGGTCAAGTTGGTCGACCGCATGGAAGTGAAAGGCCGACGGCTGCTCGTCCTGGCCGCCCCCGGCGACCGGCGCGACGAGGACATCCGCGACATCGCGCGCACCACTGCCGGCCACTTCGACCACTACATCTGCCGCCGCGACGACAACGTGCGCGGACGCGGGCCCACCGAAGTGCCCGAGATGCTGCGGGCGGAGTTGCTGAACCAGGGAGTGCCCGCCGACCGGATCACGGTGATCGAACGCGAGGTTCCCGCCCTCGAACTCGCCCTGTCGATGGCGCGGGAAGGCGACTTCCTGCTCGCGTTCGTCGACCAGATCGAACGCTCGTGGAAGCAGGTGAGCGAGTTCCGCCCGGAGGGCGCGGTGCGTACCGCGCCCGCGGCGGTTTCCTCTCCCGCGCCCGTGGTCGACGAGTTGCCCAACTTCGAACTGCCCCTCGGCGAAGGGTTCGTGCGCGATGGCCGGGGCGTTCTGCTGCCCGCTCTCGAGGACCACGACGAAGAGGCCGACTGAGCCCGAGCCATGGCCCAGGACAGCAAGGCAACGTTGGCCGCCAGCGAGATCGAGCGGCTCGATTCCCGTCGGCTGCCGGGTCCGAACCTGTTCTTCCAGGGGGCGGGCGCGGTGATCGACGCGCGTGTGCCAAAGGCGCTCGCTCCCGCCCTGATCGGCGGGTGGCAGCGGCACTTGGTGCGCGCCCTGGGCGTTCTGGAATGGCCGCTAGGCGCCGTGGTGGGGCACGCCAACCCGGGCGGCGTCAGCCTCGCCTTCGAGGCCCCGATCGACACGCTCTACGCCGCAACCGAGGTCAATGAGTGGGCCTTCGCGGCTGCGCGTGCCGAGCTGCTCGGCACCGCCGGTGTCTCCCTCGACGCCGCGTTGCCCGATTTGCAACGCGCCATCGCCAAGGAATCGCAACCCCACCTGGCTGCGCTCTCCCGCGCCGCCGACGAGCAGGGTGTGTGTTTCTTGCACGACCCCGGGTCTGTGTCGGTTGGCATGGGCGGCGGCGCGAGGCTCTTCCCGCGCGACGGTGTGCCCAGTCCCGACAACGTGGATTGGGACGGTGTGCACGACGTACCCGTCGCTCTGGTCACCGGCACGAACGGCAAGAGCACAACCGTGCGTCTCCTGGCCGCCATCGCGGAGCACGGCGGTTTGGTGCCCGGGCTTTCGAGCACCGATTGGATCCGCGTGGGCGGTCATGTGCTCGACGAAGGCGACTGGTCGGGCCCGGGCGGTGCGCGACGTGTGCTGCGCGACCCGCGCACCGAGATCGGGATCCTCGAAACCGCACGCGGCGGGATCCTGCGCCGCGGTTTGGCCCTGCGCCGCGCGGACACCGCGGTGGTGCTGAACGTCGCGGCCGACCACCTGGGCGAATGGGGCGTGTGGGATGTCGAGCACTTGGCCGACGCCAAGATGGTCGTCACCAAGATCGTCGGCCCGAAGGGGCGATGTGTGCTGAACGCCGACGATCCACTCATCGCCGCGCGCGCGGCGCGGGTGGCTGCGCCGATCGGCTGGTTCAGTCTGCGCGCGGACCTTCCGCTGGTGCGCGGGCACTTGGCCGCGGGCGGCGCGGCCGCGTACCTCGACGGCGACGAGCTGGTGCTCCACCACGGCGAACGGCGCCAGACGCTGATCGACGTCGAGCAGATGCCCCTCGCGATGGGCGGCGCCGCGCTCCACAACATCGCCAACGCACTCGCGGCGGCGCTCGCCGCGGACGCCGTGGGTATCGGAGCGGAGGCCATCGCGCGCGGGCTGGCGGCCTTCGGTCGCAACCACGCGGAGAACCCCGGCCGACTGGTGGTGTTCGAACTCGGCGGAGTGCGAGCCGTCGTCGATTTCGCCCACAATCCCCACGGCCAAGAGGCCTTGCTCGCCATGGCTGACCGGCTGCCTGCGACGCGGCGCCTCGTCGTGCTCGGCCAAGCGGGCGACCGCGACAACGAATCGGTGGATGAACTGGTGCGCATCACGTGGCGGCACCGCCCGGACTTGATCCTGATCAAGGAGATGCGCCGCTACCTGCGCGGTCGCCCACCCGGCGAAATGACCGGCCGCATCGAAGCCGAGCTGCGCCGCCAGGGCGCCCGCGACGCGGACTTCGAACACGTGCCGAGCGAAATCGCCGCACTCGAACGGGCGCTCAAGTGGTCGAAGCCGGGCGATCTCTTGATGCTGTTCGCCCACGCCGAACGCGAAGCGACGATCGCGTACCTGGAGGGCCTCGTCTCGCGAGGCTGGAGGCCCGGCGACTCCCTCCCACCGCTCCCCGCCGAGGGCACCTACTCGGACTCGTGAGCCCGCGCGGATCGCGGCGGATCAGTTCTGTTCGCCGACCCGCTGCAGCGGCAGGGAGCCCAACGCGCGCAGAGTGACCGGCGAAAGCACCAGCAGGACCGTGAATGCGCTGGCTGCGTGCCACAGGCTGCGCAGCGCGATCCGCAGCACCGTGTCGACGTCCTCGGCGCGCCAGAAGAGCTCGAGCACCAGGCCGAGTGTGCCCGCGAACACCGCGCCCGTGGTGCACACCAAGAGCCCCACGGTGCTGAGCGCGACACCGTCCCGGTCCCGCCGGCCGCGGAACACCGCGTTCCAGATCCAGATCAGCGCGAGGGCGAATACCAAGAGGCCGACGAACGCCAACCAAACGGGCTCGAAACCGGCGCCGTAGGGCACGTGCAACTGGCGGTCGCCCCAGCTCCAACCCACAAGCAGCGCGATGGACAGGCAAATCGCCAGCACCCGCGCGAGGGGGCGCTCCATGGCCAGCAGGAAGGCGGGCGGAATCTCCACGGTCCCAAGGGTAGCCGTTCGCTTGGCCGGGCGGGTAGCCTCGGGTGCATGGATGAGGCGCGCGCCAAGCAGTTCGAGGCCCTGATCGCCCTGGACCCCAAGGACACCATGCTGCGCTTTGGATTGGCGCGCATGCTGCTGGCCGACGGGAGGGCAGCGGAAGCGGCCGTGCACCTCGCAGAGGCCGTCGCCGTGGACCCGACCTATTCCGCGGCCTGGCGCGACCTGGGGCGCGCGCTGGCGGAAGTCGGCGACACGGCTGGCGCGCGGCGCGCGTTCGAGCAGGGCATTCCCGCCGCCGAGCAGAAGGGCGACCTGCAGGCGGCCAAGGAGATGCGGGTGTTCCTGAGCCGGCTGCCGGAGGTCTGATCGGCGGCGATCAACCGCCCGCGCGGTTGGCGGCGCGGGTGCGATACGCGCCGATGGCGGCGAGAACGTCGCGCAGGGACGCGACTTCGGCGCCGCGGCGCGCGTTGGCGGCGCCGAACTCGAAGGCCCGGTGCCACTGGGCGAAGAGTGTCGACCAGGCGTAGCCCACCCCGTGGCGGCGGTCGTAGATCGAAGTCGATTCCGAGGTCACGCCATTGAGCTCGAGCACGACGAGGCCCTCCCCGCGGCGCAGGTGGTCTTCGCTCGGCACACGGACGTCGTAGCGCCCGAAGTGGAAACCCTCGAAGCTGCGCGAGAAGCGGTCGACCGTCGCCACCAGTTCGTCGGTGACCAGATGCGAGCCGTCGGTGAAGATCGCCCCGCGCGCGTGGGTGCCGAGGTCGCCGATGGCCACGGATTCGCCAGCCGCGGGCACACGATCCAGCCCTTCCGCGTTCTTGCGCAAGTAGTAGCGCGCCAGCGACACCGCGCGCGGGTCGTCCAGGATCAAACGCTCGAGGGTGCGTCGGCCGTCCCCCACCACACGCGCGAGGTGCTTGACCGTGATCGACGTGATCTCCCCGCGGTCCGTGTCCGGGTGGCGCTGGTAGAAGATGCCGTACTCTTCACCGGGCACGAACTCCTGGGCCACTAGGTCGTCTTCGGTGGTTTCCAAGTAGGCCACGAGCGCCTGCTCGTCCCGCGCGATGAGCACACCGGAACCGCGTTGGCCCGCGTCGGGCTTGAGCACCAACGGAAAGCCAAGTCCTTCGCGGCTCTGCAGGGCCGCGATGCGCGCCAAGCGGGACTCGATGTCCGCGCCGGCCGGCAGCGGCGCCCAACGGGCCACTCGCATGCGGTCGGGATCAGGGGCATCCAGCGCCGACAGGATCGCGCTCTTCGACTCGTTCACGAATCCGCCGAAGGGAATGCCGGGATTTGCGGCGGTGAAGAGGGTCAACCGCCGGTGACGCACGAGCCCGAGGTAGAGCACGTACACGACCAACGGCGGATAGAAGAGCCAGCCGGGCCAAAACTCCCAGTGGCGCCAACGGCGGTAGCGCCCCACCAACGTACGCCGCCCGCGCCACGTCAAACTGGGCAGCACGATTTTCACGAGGGTCAGCACCAGGACGATCACCGCGAGCAGCACGAGCGGCAGCGCCCCGCGCACGTGCTCCACGTTGCGCGCGATGCTGCCGGACAGGCCGCTTGCGATCCACACCAGAATGGGCGTCCAAAGGCCCGCCGCGAGGGCGAAGAAGAGCGCAAAACGCCAGAAACTCGCGCCGACGGCGCCCGCCGCGAAGTACGTCGGCAAGCGTGTGCCCGGCATGAAACGCGACAGGAAGATCGCGTAGAGGCCGCGGCGCGCGAACCAGGTGGCGCTGCGTTCGACGTCGCGCTCGTCCACCATCCACGAGAGCGGCGGCACACGCAGCGCCCGCCTGCCGAACAACCGCCCCGTCAGGAACAGCAGCAGGTCGCCGATGTAGATGCCCACGAAACACGCCAGCGAAGCCTGCGCGAGATCGATGCGACCCTGCGCGACCAGATGCCCGGCGCCGATGCAGGCCAGGTCTTCGCTCGCGAGGGTCGCAAGCCCGAGGAGGAGCATGACCGCCTGCAGCGCGAACCCCGAAAGGGGCGCCGAACTGTTCGCGTCGTAGGGCAGTTCGCTGAGCGCGACGCGTGCGGGGGAGGCGGTCGCGCGGGTGACGGCTCGGCCCGCGTCGACCTCGTCGAGGAACGGATCCAGCGCCGCCGCCACCAGCGCCGGGTGCGTGAACGTGACGAAGTGCGAGCCCCCCGAGAACAGCTCCAAACGGCTCTGCGGAACGAGGCGACGGTGTTCCTCGGCGGCGGCCAGGGGAACCAGCGGATCGTCCTCGCCGTGCAGGATGTGCAGGGGACCCTCGAAGCGGCTCAGCACTTCGCGGAGCGGACGTTGGTCGGAATCGAAGAAGTTGCGCGCGTACGGCACGCCCAAGAACGTTCCGTCGAGCAATCCGAAGTGCGGCGTCAGCTCGCGCAGTCCCCAAAGGGCCGCGAGTTGCAGACCGTGTAGAGCTCGGTTCAGGTGGTAGTCACCGAGCCACTCCTGCTCCTGCACGCCGATCGCCGAGAGCAGCGTGATGGAACGCACGCGGTCCGGAGCGCGTTTGGCCATCGAAAGCGCCACACCGCCGCCCATGCTGAATCCGACGAGGTGGGCGCGCTCGATCTGCAACCGGTCGAGCAGTGCGAGGGTGTAGACCGCGTGGGCGTCGAACGAATAGTCCGCGACGTCGTGTTCCGAGGCGCCGAACCCCGGCATGTCCGGCGCGAGCACACGCCGCTCCGCCGCGAGAAGCGGCAAGAGCCCGCGGAAGTCGCGGCTGGACCCGGGGCTGCCGTGCAGCAGGACGACCACCTCGCCGTGTCCCTCGTCGCGGTACGCGACGCGCACGGGCGGGCCGTCGGCGATACCCCCGCGCACCTCGGGCAGTTCGACCGCTCGCAGGCCTTCGGGCAGCGTGGGGAGATCGGTCCCGAGCACGCGCCACAAACCGGACAGGCCCAGCAGCAGCAAGTAGAGCGCGAGCCACCAGCGCAGCTTCTCGCGCCGGCGGCGGGTCGTGGGCGCCGGTTTCACGCCCATGTGAGTTCGTGCTGGGTCGTCTCGGCCAGCTCGCAGGGTGGCCCCGCGCGGTACTCGAGCAGCGCGCGATCGGTGGAGACGTGCACACGCGTCGTGCTGACGGTGCTGGCGTCGTCCCGGTGCATGCAGGGAGAGTACGGCCCGCGCTCGGGTTCGTGCAGCCGGTGGAACTCGCGCTGGCGCTCAGTGCGCCCCGCCGCGTCTCCCCCAACGACGCGCGCATCGAACAGCGCTTCCCGCCGCGCGACGACGTCAGTGGTGTTCCAGCCCGAGGAGACCAGCAGCGGACGACTCGGCTCACCGCGTTCGATGCGGAGCTCCCGCGCGTTCCAGCGCACCACGGCCGTCGACCCGGGCACCCGGTCGAGGGCCAGCAACACGAAGCCGCGCACCGCCGCGAGGGGGCGCCCCTCGATGCGCGATACGACCTGTTCCGCGCTACCGCTGTGAGCCAGCTCGCGCACGATCCAACCGCGGCTCTCGAGCGGCCCGGCCACGGGCTCCGCCGCCCGGTAGTCGTTCAACAGGCACAGCGCCACACCTCGGTCGTTGACACTGACCCACGTGCCGCCGGCGTCGCCGTCCACGGGCGCCAACCAGCGCACACCGCCCGCTTCGAACAAAGCTGGCGGCGCGGCGGGCAGCCGCGTGCGGCGCTCGTCCCGGTTCGCCAGCAGCTCGAAGCCGTCGTCGCGCCTCAGCCAGGAGACGGTGCACACCGGGGCTCGTGTCTCCAGTGTTCGAGCGTCGAGGGTGCAACCCCAAAGGACTCGTCGCATTCCACACCCTCGGCCGCCAGCAACAGGCGGATGAGCGCGTAGTGGTGGATCGTGTGGCTCAACAGGAAACGCAGTTCCCGCCGCAGCGTGGAGCGCGACCATACCGCGCCCTCGGCCTCGCCCGGTTCCGCATCCATCTTGACTTCGAGCACCAAGTCGCCCGCGCCCGAGTCCAACCGCTCGAGGCGCTCCAGCGTCAACTCCACGCCGGCGATCGCGTAGTCGAGGTCCGTTTCGAAGCGCACGTCGCGCTCGCGGTTGTCGTAGTCGACGCGGCCCGCTCCGATGCCCATCAGGAAACAACGGTAGTAGTCGTGCACGTGCCGCAAGTGCCCGCCGACGCCGCTGTGCGCGAGGTGCGGCGACACCGATGCGTAACGCGTGGCCCCCAAGCGGCGGCACAGCTCAACGCCCTGACGGAGGGCGACGAGGTTCTGAGCCGCGATGCGTCCGAGGGCGCGCGATGGTTCGGCCGTGGGTTCGGGGGCGGACATGGACTCCGCCGGCGGTCGAGCGCCGGGTGTCACTTCACAGGTTCGAATCGCGCTTGGACGGCTTCCCATAGGCGCTGGGCCAGGTCTTTGCGGTCGGCCTCTCGAATGGGCGCGTCACCGAAGTTCACGGTGGCGTGGATCGAAGGGAGGCGCAGGAGGTCGAGGATGTGGCCAGCGAAGGTCATGCCGCCCCACCAGCACACGACGGTACTCGCCGGGGGACAACCTTCAGGCGTACGGTAACTGATGGCGGCGTAGGACACGGAAAGGCCTCCGCGGGCGGCGGGGGCCAGGAGCGATGGGCGGAACGGTAGCACGACCTCCCCCTTGCTACTCGTGCCTTCGGGGAAGAGCACCACCCCATTTCCAGCTTCCAGCTCCCTTTCGATCTCCGTGGAGACACGCAGGAGATCCCGTTTGTCCTCGCGGCGCAGGAACACCACCCCTACGGTCTGGGCCAGCCAGCCGATCACGGGCCAGTGGGCAATCTCCGCCTTGGACACGAAGTTGGTGGGCATCTGGGACGCCAGGAGCGGGATGTCCAGGTAGCTCAGATGGTTCGCGACGAGAAAAAACCCGCCGGCCGGAGGATTGCCCCGCCGCGTGACGCGCACCGCGAGGCACCGCACGACAAAACGGCCCCAGATGTGGACGATCCGGTCCCGCCACGGGCCGCGCCGCCCGGCGGCCAGGGCCACCGGAACGCCGGCGAGCCACAGGACCCAGATTCCGAGCGTGCCCGCGAGGACGACCGGCGCCCGCACGCCAAAACGCAGCCATCCCGCAGCCCCGCCGAGGGAGCCGTGCGGGGCCTGGACGGCGGAATCTGGCTGGGCTCCGTCGCTCACGCCGGCTCGAAGAAGAGGCGCCGCAACCGGGGATCCAGGTTGGCTAGGTCGAACAGCACGAGGAAGTCGATCGTGCCGAACTCGCGGTCGATGGCGGGCGCTCCGCAGGCCATCGCCCCGTAGCGCAGGTAGGTGCCAAATAGCTGCGGCAGCTCGAACCGGTCCACGTCGGCCTGGTCCGGCATGGGCCCGTCGCACTCGAAACCCGGTTGCACGTCCACCCGGAAGTGGGGGTGCATGCGGCCGTGGCTCTGCAACCACGCAAGGGCGAGCAAACCCTGGGCCGGATCCTGCGTGGTGAGGGAGCAGCAGCCGAACAGGTAGCGTTTGCCGATCGCCGTCAAATAGGCCGCCAGCCCCCGCCAAAGGGCAAACAGCGCGTGCCCCATGCGGTGGGAACCGTCGACACACGCGCGCCCGAGCTCGACCGAATCCGCGACGACATCGGGCGGCAGTTGGTCGATGCGGAACTCCTGGGCGCAATAAAAACCCTGGCCCGCCCGCGCCATGGCACCGGTCTGCAGGCGGTAGGTGCCGACGACGCGGTCCTCCTCCTCGTCGATGAGGAGCAGGTGGTGGCACCACAGGTCGTAGGGGTCCGTGTCGAGGCCCGTCGTGTGGCTGGCGGCCAGGCCCTCGCCCAACTCGACGTTGAAAACCGAGTAGCGCAGACGCAGGGCGCGCTCGAGCTCCGATGCGTCCCGCGCCAGGCGCACGCGGTAGTTGCGCTCGACGAGGTCGAAGGTCGGCAGGTCCGCGAAGCACGGCGGGGGTTGGCCGGCGCGGGAGTCGGCGCTCATGGGCACGGACATCGGTGGAGGGAGCGGGTGGGGAGGGCGTTTGGGCTTGTGATACCCGCTGCCAACGCCCAGCGCGATCGGCGGCCCCGCATTTCTGGATGCGAGGGTCCGGGCCCGGGCGACCAACGTGGCAAACTGGACTTGTCCGATTTATTGTGCGAACAGAATCCGCCTTTCGGGCGGGTGGCGGGGCCGGGGCCAGCGGTGGACGTCGAGCCGCCGCCGTTCAACCGCCCAGACCCAGGACCAACTCGGCCAGGGTGCGCACGGACATGCCGTTGGCGCCCCGGGGGGTGCCGGGGCTGCCGCGGTCCTCCCAGGCGTAGACGTCGATGTGCGCCCAGGGCGAACCCTGCGCGAAGCGCCGCAGGAACAGGGCCGCCGTGATGGCACCGGCGCGCCGGTCGCTGCTCGAGTTGTTCACGTCGGCGAACGGCGTGTCGATCCAGCTCTCGTAACGATCGATCAACGGCAGGCGCCAGAGCGGTTCGTCGCTGCGCGCGGCCACGTCCAAGAGGCGCGCCACCAAATCCTCGTCCGTGCCGAACAGCGCGGGCAGGTCGGGGCCGAGAGCGAGCCGCGCGGCACCGGTCAACGTCGCCGCATCGACCAGCCGCTTGGCCCGCCGCTCGCGGGCGTATCCCAGCGCATCGGCGAGCAGCAACCGCCCCTCGGCGTCCGTGTTGCCGATCTCGACCGTCTGCCCGTCGTAGGCCGCGATCACGTCCCCGGGCCGCATGGCGAGTGGTCCGACCGCGTTCTCCGCCGCGGGGATCACGGCCAGGAAGGGCAACTCGGTGCCGATGCGCCCGATCGCGTCGAGGGCGCCGATCACCGCGCCGGCGCCGCCCATGTCCTTGCGCATGAGGGCCATGTTCCCGCCGGTCTTGATGTCCAGACCGCCCGTGTCGAAGACCACACCCTTGCCGATCAGCGCGAGGGCAGGATCGCCCGCGCCGAGGCGGTGCTCCACGATGGTGACCGTGGAGGGCCGGTACGCCGCGCGGCCGACGCGGGACACCAGGCGGAAGCCGCGGCGCTCCACTTCCTCGCCGCGCAGGACCTCGACGGACATGCCGTGGCTACGGGCGACGTCGACGGCGACGTCGGAGAGCTCGACCGGCCCCAGCTCTTCGGCCGGCGTGTTGACGAGATCGCGTGCCAGCAGCACCCCCTCGACCAGCGAGAGCGAGCGGGCTACCTGGGCCTTGGCGGCCTCCTCCGGCGCGCCGCTGACCAAGCGGCACGGGCCCGCCACGCCGGGCTTGGGACGCGCGGAGTTCTTGAACGCGTACGGACCCTGCGCAACCCCTTCGGCCGCGGCCCCGAGCAGTTCGAGCGCGGTCGGTCCGCCGGCCGTCGGTTCGGGCACCAGGAGGGACCAGGCCACGCCGGCGGGCACGAGACCGGTCGCGAGGGCCGCACCCTCGCGGACCGAGCGGCGCGTCGCCTCGCGCCCGAGGCCGAGCAGGATCACCAGGCGGTCCTCCCCATCGAGAACCGGCAGGTGGGCGCCGCCTTGGGCCGAGAAGCGCGACAACTCCGCCATGGCGCGCAGGCGCGCGACCAGGGAGGGTTCGAGGCCGAGGGAGAGCCCCTCGCCGCCGCGCTTCAAGGTGTCCCAGCGCGCGTCGGTCAGGGGCACGACGCGGATGGGGCCCTGGGCGCGGCTGCCCACGTCGATCGGGATGGCGATGCGTTGGTTCATGGTTGGTTCGGCTCCGCCACAAAACGTTCGAAGAGCTCGGCCGCGCCCGCGAACAGGCTATCGCCGTCGCCGAGCAACACGGCGCCCGGTCGGCGGCCCGCCAACTTCGCGAGGTCCGCGGCGACCCGGGTGGGGTTCTCCAGTTTGGCCGCGGGCAGCAGCATCAGCGCGCCGCTCCGGTGGGAGCGGACCACATCGCTGAAGTAGAGGGCGTCCTCGGCCAGAAGGTCCAGCACCGGTTCCGCGGGCGACTTTCCGCCCTCGATCCAGTGCACGGCCAGGTGCCCGCGCAGCGCCGCCGGCAGGTCACCGCTGCCGTCGAACCACTCCCCGACCAGATCCGCGCGATCGGCGAGGCGTTTCGACTCCCGACGCGGCGCCACGATCGTCGCCCCGAGAGTTTCGGCGAGGTTCGAACTGGCGCGCCAGTGGTCGGCGTTCGTGACCAGGATGTGGGCCGCACCGCCGTGCTCGCGCACAAACGCGATCTGGGCGTCGTCGAGCGGCATGGGGTCGATCAACACACCGCCCTGGGGACGGGTCCAGAAGAACCCGTTGAAGTCGATGCGGCGGTCCGGCTGGTACTGGCCCCAGTAGTGGAGCGTGTCGATGCGGGTGCTTTTCATGGGCGAGGGGCGCGCAGTCTAACCGCGGTCCCGAGGCGGCCAGCAGCGCCGGATTCCGGACAAAAACTCAAGAATGCTCGGGCCGGGGTCCGACCCCCTCTATCCACTGCGTCCGCGCCCATGAAATCGATCCTCCATCTCTGTGCCCTGGCCATCGGCCTCGTCGTCCTGGTGTTGGCCGGGTTGCGCGGATTGGTCCTGCTGGGCAACAGTGAGGAGCGCAACGTGGCCCGGGCCCACTCGTTCCTCCTGCTCGCGTCCAGCGAGTTGGACCGCTGGTACGAGGAAGCGGGCAGCTTCCCCGACGACCTCAACGTGCTGGATTGCGCGGGCGCCCAACGGGCCCAGGTGGGTGTGGGCGAGATCTTCGGCGGTGTGCTGCGCGCGCCGCTCGCCGAGCTGCCCGCGACCGTGGGGGCAGTGCGCCGGGGCGCGCTCCTCGATCCGTGGGGCAATCCGTGGCAGTTCGAGATGGACGAAGAGCGTATTGCCGTGCGGCTGCTCTCCTACGGATCGGACCGCGCCGAAGGCGGCGACGGCCCCGCACGCGATCTGGAACTGACCAAAACCGGATTGCGCACGGCCCTGACGCACCTCGACGAAGAACCGGTGTGGTGAGCGCGGGGCTGCGCTTGTGCGCGTCGCCCCGCCGTGCGACGCTCCGCCCGTGCCGCGCCTGTTCACGCACCTGATCCCGCCGCGAGAGGCGCCGCCGGACCTCCGCGGCGCCGCAGCGGTTGCGATCGACGTGTTGCGCGCGAGCACAACTCTGACGGCGGCACTCGCGGCCGGCGCGCGTTCCGTGCTGGCGGTGGGCGAGTTGGACGATGCGCGCGCGCTCGCCGCGGAGGGCGAAGTCCGGGCGCTCCTGGCCGGCGAGCGGAACTGCCTCGCGCCCGAGGGTTTCGACCTCGGCAACTCGCCCCTCGAAATGACGGCCCAGCGGGTGGGCGGCCGCGAGTTGATCGCGACGACCAGCAACGGCACCCGCGCGCTGCTGTGGGGCGCCGGGGCCGAACTGCTGCTCCTCGCCGGTTTCGTCAACTTGGAGGCCAGCGCGCGGCGCCTCGCGGCGGCCGAGGGCGACGTGCACCTCGTCTGCGCTGGCGCCGACGGACGCCCGACGTTGGACGATGTCGCGTGCGCGGGGGCGCTGGCCCGGCGGCTCTTCGAACTGCGCCCCGACCTCGAGACCGACGACGGCACCCAAATCGCGCTCGCCGCGGCGCCACGGGACGCGGCGGCGTTGTTGACGCTGCTTCTGGAGTCGGGGCCGGGTCGGCGGCTCGTGCGCCTCGGCATGGACGCGGACGTGCGCTTCGCCGCGCAGCGGGACGGTCTGCCGTTCGCGGTGCGCGGACGGGCCGAGCCGCAGGCCGCGCGCCGCGACCGCGCCGCGATCGCAGCCGTGCGGCTGCAACTCGATCGCTAACGGCCGAGCAAAAGATCCACGAGGCGCCGCCGGGTTTCCGGATCCAGATCGCGCAGGACCAAGAACTCCGGCGGACCGTCTTGCGTCCGCGGCGGCCCCAGAGCCCAGAGCGGCAAGAGGCTGGTCGGCAACAGCGCGTACCGCCCGTCCCCCACCCGATCGGGATCCCTTCGATCGCGCACCAGGTACCCGTCCGCGAACCGGCGGAACCGCTCGACGTCGCGGTGCGCGCGGCTCGCCGGTGGCGCCCAGTCGAGCTTCGCATCCGCTCCGAAAAGCGGCGCCGATTCGCCCTCCACCACCCGCGTCGGTCCGAACAGGCCCACACGCACGGCGTCCGCGTGCAACTCGTCCCCCGAGACGTACAGCGAGCGCCACAGCACGAGGTTCATCAGTGTCGGCTTGACGAGGTGGCGCTCCGGTCGGTGGCCGCGTGTTTCGGCCAACTGCGCCGTGAGCGCCCGCGCACGGCCCTGCTGCACACCCGCGACGCCGAGGTACAGCACGAGAAACAGCAGCCCCACCGGCGCCGCGCGCAGCGAACCGCGCGCGAGGGCCATCGCGAGAGCGACCGCCAGTCCGATCGTCACGAGCGGATCCACGACGGCCACCAGACTCCACGCCACGGGTTCGTGCACGAACGGCCAGAGAAGGTGCGTGCCGTAGCTCGTGCAAGCATCGAGTGGCCCAGCCAGCAGGGCACCCGCAAGTGCCGCGAGATAGCCGCGGCTCCAGCCCAGCTCCCAAAGTGCGCGCCAGCGCGACAACAGCACACGCACAAGCCAGAAGACGAACAGTGCGAGCACCGGCGCCACAACCAAGGAGTGGGTGAAATGGCGGTGGTACTCGAGCACGAGCAGAGGATCGTCGCTCGATCGGATCGCGATGTCCGCATCCGGTGCGATGCCAGCCAGGGCCCCGAGTGCCCCCACTGCGATTCGTTGCGCGCGTTCTCGCGTGGGCCGCATCGCGTGCACCAGGGCCAACGCGCCGTTGGCGCCGAGCAACGCGTGTGTAGCCAAGTCCATGCGACGGAGCCCGCGCCCGAACCTACCGGCGCAGCGCGCGTTTGGCGCGGCGCAGGAAGCCGAGCATCGGCGCTAGCAGGGGCACACGGTCGATCCGACTGGGTGTCACGTCCGATGCGGATGCGCGCTGGTCTCCGAGCGCCGGTTCGGCCATCCACGTGATCACCTCGCGCTCGCGCCGGAACCAACCGTAGGCCCCATCCACGTCCATGGGCCCGCCGTTGGGATCTCCCTCGGGACGCCCGAGCATCGCGACGAGGTAGTCGCGCAGTTCCAGGATGCGCGGACCCCGGATGGCGACGAAGTGCGACAACCGGATGGGCACGTGGAACGGCACCAAACGCGTTCCGCCGTGCACCGGAGGCAGTGGCGTCGTTCCGTACTCGGGCAGGCCTCCGCCGTAGAACATCTCCCAATCGCCTGTCCGCAAGCCCTCCGCGACGCGCGTTTGCAAGCGCGCGTAGTCCCGCGGGAAGTCGATGTCGTCCTCGAAGATCAGCAGGCTCGTCGCGCCCTCGTCCAGCGCCATTTGCAGGCAACCGAGGTGGCTGAGGAAACATCCCCGCGCGCCGATAGTGCGAAAGCCGAGCGGTTCGGATGGCTCGGCCGCTGGGAAGAATCGGATGCGCTCGCCAGGCATCTCGCCGATCGCACGCAACTGCTCGATCACCTCGGCGCGTCGGTCGGCGCGTCTGGTCAGGTTGACGATCAGGACGAGGTCGAACTGGCGGACGAGGGAGGGGTTCATCGTGGAATGGGAGCAGCGCCGCAGCCCTGGAGCCCGGAGCCGCTCGGTGTGGCCATGACGACCGTGCCGCCCGTCGACAACGGAGGAACGACGTCCGCGTCTGGGCCCAGGGAGCTCCGACAGGGGCGCAGAATCTAGCCCAGGGTGCGGAAAATCCGATGGGATGCCGCGGATGCGGCCGTCGGTTGGCCGACGCGCCTTGGCTTCTGCGGGCTTTGGGACGCAACTCTCCGAGGCGGGAGAGACCCCGAGGGGCCGCTCCAGTGCTCGGCCGCTGTCGTCCGGTAGCGCCTTTGCGGGTGCCAGGGTAACGTCGAGCGCATGAAGTCACTTGCCGCCCGGATCGGCCCGTTGTTCGCCGTCGCATCGCTGTGCCCGCTCGTCCACGCCGGGGTCCTCACTGTCGGACCCAGTGGGACCTTTGCCGATGTGTCCGCCGCGCTCGCGGCGGCCCAACCCGGCGACACGATCTTGGTGCAGCCCGGCAGCTATGGCCCCTTCCAAGTGGACAAGGCGGTGCGCATCGCCGCGACAGGGCCGGGTGTCGAGATCGCCGCAATCGGCGCGAGCGCGATTCGTGTGGTGAATCTGCCGGCGGGCGCCGAAGTGGGGCTGTTCGGCCTCGAAGTGCGGGCCAATCCGACCGTCGCCACGCCGCCGGCGTCGATCGTGGTCGAGAACAACGCGGGCACGGTCCTGCTGAGCGACGTTTGGGTCGATTGTGAGTTCGCCGGAATCGGCCTGCACACCGCGGGATCCGCGCGCGTCGTGCTGGTGGACTGCCGCATCGACGACGCCGGATCGATCGGTTCCAACCCGCAGCGCGGCGCGATCGAGAGTTTCAACTCCCACGTCTATCTGGTCGCGACACACGTGCGCGCGCACAAGGGCCAAAGCGGCTTCGTCGAACCCGGCGACCACGCGATGACGGCGATCAACGGCTCGGTCACCCTTTGGCGCAGCGAGTTGGTCGGCGCTGCCGGTGTATCGGGCAAGGGTTTCTTCCCGTTGCCTGCCGGTGGCGACGGGCTGAGCGTGAGCGGCACGACGGTGCGGCACTTCGGCGGGCCGGGTTCGCTCTTGGCCGGAGGCAACGGAGCCCTCGGCGTGCTGTCGGTCCCGGCGAACAGCGGCGCCGGACTTCGCCTCATCGGCGGCGCGAGCGCCGTGGTGCAAGACGCGGTGGTGCTGCAGGGCGGTGTCACCCCGGCACCGGGCGGCCCGACGGCTGGCGCCGTGGTCGCGCCGAGTTCGACCCTCGCCGGCGACCCGACACTGCACCCGACGTGGCTGGCCGCCACGTCGACGGTGACGCCGGGCGGGACACTGTCGATCCCCGCGGTCGGCGCCCCCTCGGCCCTGTGTTTCCCATTCGCCTCCCCCGCCACGGGCCCCGCCCTGCCCCTCGCCGGCGTGACGGGAATCACGTTCCTGGATCCGTTCCAACTGATCCCCGGCCCGGCGTTCGCGCTCGATCCCACCGGCGCCGGCGCGCTGACCTTCCCGATCCCCGCGACACCGGGACTCGTGGGCCTCGGCCTCTGGTTCCAAGCAGCGACCTTCGACGGCACCACGCTGGCGCTGACCAACCCGCTGGGCGTGGTCGTCGTCAACTGACGGCTTGCGAGCCCGCCCCGCGCCGTCGCCACCGACACCCGTCGGTCCCGCGGCGCCGGGCGCGCTGTTACGGCGAGCAGGAGCGACCACAGGTACCATCCGTTCCATGCCCCCGCCCGTTCGCTCGCCGCTGCGCAGGTTCCTAGCTGTGTTGTTCGTCGGCGCGGTACTGCTCGGTGTCGCCTGGTACGCGCTGGGGCCGGAGCCCGATACTGACCGGGCTCCGATGGCGCCCGATGGGGACGCGGCGGTCGCCGGTGATCGGCCGCAACAACCGCGGGCCAGCGCCCCTCTCGAGATGGCACTGCGCACGGACACGGAATCCGCGTCCGCGGTCGACCGCGCGCGGGAGGCCGAGCCTGCGATGGAAGAGCTGTTGCCCGCGGAGATGCTCGCTCTCGCGCCGGGAAAGACCAAAGAGGTGACGGTAAACGTCCAGACGTCGGCAACGGTGCGCGGCGCCATCGTCGGAGTTGGGACCGAGGTGCTGGACTACCTCTCCGTCGTGATCGCGGACGCTTCGGTACCAGCCGAGAGGGCGCTCGAATATCTCGAGCGACCCGGATGGAAGGACAGCATGTCCGGAGTCCGCACCAATAGCGCAGGCGACTTCGAGTTCACCGACGTTCCGGCGGGCTCCTACCGCGTGTTCGTCCGTTTCCACCACGACTTCCACGCGGAGTACGGACCCTTCCGCGTGACCTCCGGTGAGAACGCGGAGATCGAGGTGCGAGCACCGCCCCACGGCGCCATCGAGGGCCGCATCCTCGCCCACCCCACCGATCTCCTGGGCGCGTGGGTCGAGGCTCGCACCGACGGTCGTTACGACCATTGGGAGCTCAGGTGGGCCGAGTTCGATGGCGAGTACCCGCCCCGGGTACGAGTCGATCGAGAGGGACGCTTTTGGATCTACCCGGTAGGGCTCGGAACGCACACACTCGCGCTGCACCGCTCGGGCGCCTCGCTCGAGAACGACCCCAAGAAGTGGCATTCTTGGTACCAAACGGAGGAGACGCTCGGTGCGGTAACGCTGACAGCCCCGGAGGTCCTGTCGGTGGAGTTCGAACTGGAGACGAACCGCCTTGGCACGATCGACTGCGAAGCGACGGTGGACGGGCTGCCCGCCGTCGGCTTGCATGTGAAGGCCCGCTTCTCGTCCACTGACCAGCCGCAGGGCCCCGAGTCGCCACACGAGTTCTTTGAAGGGGTGGGAGAGGACGGAACGGCGCGCCTCGGATGGATGACACCCGGAACCTGGAACGTCGGATTGATGCCGGAGGATGGGCTGTGGTGCGTGTGGGCCTCCGAGCCCGTGGAACTCGAAGCCGGTGACGCCGCGCACGTGCGCATCGACGTGGCACTGCACGCTGGCAGGCTCCAGGTGCTCGACGCGGAAACGGGCGAGCCGCGTGCCAACGATCGTGTGCTGTGGTTTCACGGGAGCCAACGGTCCTTCGTGCGGACCGACGCCGAGGGTGTGCTGGAACTGCGACTCCCCCGCGGGACGTACACGCTGCGTCGGGCGCGAAACACAGCCACACTCCAATGGACGACCGAGGGCCCGGACACCACCGCAGTGAAACTGTGAGCGGTGAGAGCGACCTCGTGAAGCCGAACAGCGAGGGCAGGCTCGCACGGACGCCGCGAGTTCGCCCCGCCAGCGTTGGTTAGCGGGAGGCCCGCGGTGCGCGTTTGCGCGCCGGTGGGGAGGTGGTGGCGTCGGCCGGAAGGAACTTGGCCGCGTAGAGGGCCGCGCGGCCCGGGGGGACCACGTCCGCCAGTGTGTAGCGGTCGAGCACCTTGCTGAACGCCGCGAGAGCCTCGCCCAGTGCACCGGCCAGCGTGCACACGGGTGTGATCGGGCACGTGTTCCTGGCGTCGTCGAAACACTCGACCAAGTGGAAGTGGGGCTCCGACGCACGCACCACGTCACCGATGACGATGTCCTTCGGCGCACGGCCCAGCGCGATGCCACCGCCGCGGCCGCGGCGCACGTCCAGGAACCCACCCGTGCTGAGGCGGTGCACCACTTTCACGAGGTGGTGGTTCGAGATGCCGTAGGCGCGCGCGATCTCGGAAGTCGAGACGTGGCGCTCGGGGTAACAGGCCAGGTGGATCAGGACCCTGAGGGCGTAGTCGGTATGCTGGGTGAGCTGCATGGGCCCCGCGGCTGCGGACGGCCGCCCATCCTAAGCCCCGGCCACCCGGGCCGACTCGGGGCTGAGCTCGAAGGGGTCGCTGAGCAGGTCCCGCGACGCTGCTCCCGCCAGGAAGAAGCGCCGTTTCAGGCTCTTCACGAGTCCGCCATCGCCGCACCGGAAGACCCGCCGTCCAGGAGCGGGATCGTGCGCAGCAGGTTCCCATCCTTCGACGACATCACGCGGATCGAGCGCGGGACTCTGCCGGTGTCGGGGCCGAACGGCCAAGCCAGGTCGCGCCGCCCGTCGAGGAGCGGAGGACCTCCCGACGAGGTGTCGAGCGCACGTTGCGCCGCGCCGGTCTGCGAACGGAGCTGCGGCCGAGTTCGACCGGATTCCGCGGGACGCGCCGGTGGCGTTCTCGCTGAACGGTTCGAGATCCCCCCACAACACGAGGACCCAACCATGAGTCTCGCTCCCACGCTTCTCGCCATTGCCCTATCCGTACCCCAGACGAATGGAGGATTTACCGACGGCCAGCTCGTGCTCCTCGATCGGGCCCTGAACGGCGCCAGCAGCACAAGCGGTGGGATCGCGATCATCGATCCGCTGTCCGGCGCGATCACGAAGCCGTACTCGTTCTTCGGGACGTCGGGGAACTTCGACTCGATCTGCTACGACCCCTACCGCGGGCGGATCCTGTTCAACGCGAACCCCACGAGCGCCGATCCACTGCTGCTCCTCTCGGGGGACGCCCAAGGCAACTACGAGGTGATCGGCTTCCCGAACAAGGCCTGCAGCGCGCTCGCCCCCGTCGGCGACGGGCGGGTCTACTTCCGGCTGAACGAGGCTCCGTTCGACACGATCCGCATCCTCGATGCGAACAACCAGGTCTCACTGGTGACGGACGGCAACGGTCAGCCGTACATCCCGCCGTTCGGCGGGGCGTGGAGCCACCTCGAGTACCACGTCGCGAGCAACTCGCTGGTGCACGTCAACGCCGTGCCCAATGGCTCCTGCGGTGGTCCGCAGGACGTGACCGTGCGGCGCATCGATCTCTCGCCCGACGGGACCCAGGCCGTGGGCGATGCCTGTGTGTCGTTCGTCGTCGAACCGCTCAGCGGCAAGAGCACGATCGGGCTGACGCCGCTCGACCCGCAGTCGATGCTGCTCACAGTGAACGTGCCGCAGCCCTCCCCCCAGCCGCGCTTCCTGCGAATCCAGGTCGAGCCGTTGGCGATCAGCGTCTACGCGACGCCCGGCTTCCCGTTCGCGGCCACGACGAGAGCGGGCGCGCACTCGCGACTGCGCAACCAGGCCGTCCTCTACGACACGGCCGGCAACGCCCTGCGGGCGTTCAGCCCCGGCCAGAGTGGCGAGGGTTACCTCGTGACGCCGATCGACTCGCTCGGCACAACTGGCGCTTTCGGCCAGCTTGCCGACCTGATCGAGGTGAACACGCAGGCCACCGCCGTCGGCGTCCTGACGGCCGAGCCCCAGGCGATCGGCGTCGTCACCGGCGGTACCGTCACGCTCCAGGTCGACGCCGGCCCGACGGCGGTGGGCCAACTGCACATCGTCGTCGGCTCCCTGAGCGGCGTGTCCCCCGGCATTTCGGTCGGCTCGACGACCGTGCCGCTTGTCCCCGACACCTACTTCTTCCTGACCCTGTCGGCCGGCTCTCCCCTCACCAACCCGATCGGGTTCCTCGACGCGCAGGGCAAGGCGTCGTCGTCGCTCTCGGTTGGGCCGCTATCCGCCAACTTCGTGGGTCTAGTCGCCCAGCATGCCGCCGTGCTCCTCGACCCGGTGACGTTCGCCATCACCGGCGTGACAAGCCCAGTCGCGGTGCCGTTGATCCCGTGACGGCGCCGCATGCCAGGGATCGGGCCCGGCACCATGCCGTACTCGCTCGCCCCGAGGGCGGGCGGGTCGCTGGGGAGGCCAACGCGATCGGCGTGGTGGATCAGGACCCTGGGGGGCGCAGTCGGTGTGCTGGGTGAGCGGCATGGGCGCCGCGGCTGCGGACTGCCGCCCTTCCTACGCCCCGGCCACCCGGGCCGGCTTGGGGCTGAGCTCGAAGGGGTCGCTGAGCAGGTCCCGCGACGCTGCTCCCGCCAGGAAGAAGCGCCGTTTCAGGCTCTTCACGAGCGTGCCATCCCCACACAGGAAGACCCGCGTTCCCTCGAGGGTGGAGCGATCCGCCAACACCGCATCACCGAGGCCCAGGGTCCGCAGCGTTCGGTCGACCGCGGGTTCCGCGAGCACACAGCCGTGCACCGTCAGATTCTGGTGCGCGCGCGCGAGGGCCCCGAGTTCCGCGCGGTAGTAGAGGCCGCCCTCGTCGCGGGCCCCGTGGTAGAGGTCGATGGGCCCCCGGTGTCCGTGGGCCAATGCGTCGCGCAGGATGCCGAGGAGCGGCGCCAAGCCGGTGCCCGCGCCCGCCAGCACTAGTGCCTGGTCCGGTCGCCCGGGCTCGTAACAACAGGTGCCGAGGGGACCGCGCAATCGGACCGACTGGCCAAGCGCCCCGGCATCGAAGAACCAGGGGCTCAGCGCGCCGCCCGGTGTGCGGCGCACGTGCAGCTCGACGTGCGCATCGCTCGGCAAGGACGCGATGGAATAGCTGCGTTCGATGCCGTCGGCGCGCTCGAGCACCACGTACTGGCCCGGACGGAAGTCGAGCGGCATCTCTGTCCGCAACCCCACTCGCACGACGTCGCGGCCGATCGTCTCGAGCACTTCGATCGTCGCCTGGCAGGTGCCGGCGTCGCCAAGATCCACCAAGTCGAACGGTCCCGGCCCAACGAGGCAACAGGCAAACGCCGCACCTTGGGCCACCATGCGCGGCGCGAGGCCCTGGCGCGCGCGCTCGGGCACGTCGCCGGCGCGCACACGCACCAAGCACGCTCCGCACAGGCCTGCGCGGCAAACGCCCTTGGGCCCCAAATCCGCCCGTTCGAGGGCGTCCAGCGCACTTTCGCCCGTCTCGAAGGCGACGGGCTCGCCGCGGTAGTGCAGTTCCCCCATCGCAGTCAGCGCGAGAGCACGTCGTTGCGCACGGACTCTGCGATCGCCGCCACTTCGCCGATGGTCGAGTCGTCGACGCCGAGCTCCTTCAGCGTGCCGCCGAGGTGAGCGACGACGATGTCCACGTGGCTGTCGTCGAGACCCTTGGCGAGGAGCGGCGCGTGGGCGCTGCGCATGTCGCGCCCGCTGTAGTTGTGCGGGCCGCCGAACGCCATGGTCAAGAAGGCCTTCTGCTTCTGGATCTGGCCGTCCATGTCGGTGTCGTCGAAGAAGTGCGCCACCCGCTCGTCCGCCAGCATGCGGCGGTAGAAACGGTCCACGGCGGCGTCCACGGCAGGTGCGCCACCCAGGCGTTGGTAGAGGTCGGTCACGGGATTGCTCGGGTACGAGGTTGTGCGGGCGCAGGGAGCGTCCGGTCCGCTCCGGACGATCCATCCCTGCATCTCTTGCGCAGGTTATCGTCGTAACCTGCATCTGCGGTGGAGCTTTTTCGGCGCCGCCGGGGCGAAGAGCGCGCCGACGTTGCAACTCATTGCCGTTCATGGACTTACGAGTGGCCATGGGGCACCTCTTCCCGGACCTGCCCGCGTGCGGCGCGATCGATCGCACGCACGACGGTGGTCGGCACGACCTTACGCGCGACCGTGCGCGTACCGTTTCGCTCGTGCACAATCGCCGGGTGCCCCCGCTTCGAACGCCGCCGACTGCCCACTCCGCGTGGCCCGGTCGCCTCGCCCTCGGGTTGGGCATCGCGTCCGCGGCCGGACTTGGCGGTGTCGCTCTGTGGCTGGCTCCGTTGGCGCAGACGGCGGGACGCGGAGCAGTGGCGGAACAGACCGCGGGCCTGGGTGCGGTGCTGGACACGACGTGGCAACGACTGCGCGGCGATGCCGTGCACTGGTTCGGGGCGCACGCGAACGGGATCGGTCCCGTGCTCGAGTTTCGCGCGGAGGAGCTGGGCGGCTTCCCTACGACGAGCGAAACGCAGCCGCCTCCGGAGGAGAACGCCGCCGTCATCGCCGGTCTGTTGCGCCAGGCGGGCGCGGACCTGCGCGCGGGGGGCGACCCAGCGCGGGCGCGCGCCACGATCGAATCGGCCCGCGAACTCTGCACGACGGCCCACGGCCGGGCGGGTGTGGAGCTGGCTGCGTTGCGGCTGGCGGCGGCCGCACGGGACACCGCTTGGGTGCGCGAGCTCTTCGAGCGTTTCGACCGCGACACTCCGCTCGACGCGCGGGAACACGGCTTGCCGCTGCGAGCCCTCGGGTTGCTCACGGCGGCCCCTTGGATCGAAAGCGAGCGTGCGGTCGAAGCGGCGCGTCGGTGTTTGCAGGACGCGCTCGACGGTGTGCTCCCGCTGCCTTCGTCACCGAAGTCCGAGGTGGATCCGCGCAGTCGTGCGCTCGTGCGACGACTCGGCGAGTTGGCGGGTGACGAGCACGGCGAGCGGGTGCTCGAGAGATTGGAGGCGTGGGCTCGCTGGTCCGAGTTGCGGAGCCTGGGCCCGATCCCGGAGGACGGCGCCGCTTGGCTAGGCGATGGTGACACGCTGTGGTTCGTGCAGCGCGGCGCGGAGGGCGCCAGAGCCCGTCGGCTGGAGCGCGAAGCCTTTCTCGGCCAACTCGAAGCAGCGCTGCGCGCGCAGCCGCTCGTCGATACCGAGTTGACCGTGGCCGCTGCTGGTCTTGCGGAAGCTGGTGCGTTGGTGACGGCGCCCGTGCGGCTCGACGCCGTGCCGTTCCCCATCGAACTGCGCCATCCCAACCTCGCGCGCTGGATTGCGGCGGAGGGCGCGCAGGTGCGGTTGGTGCAAGGGTCGTTGTTCGCCGTGGCGGCGCTCGCGGCCCTCGGTGGCATCGCCGTGGCCGGATTGGCTCGGCGCGAGCGACGTTTGGCGGAGCTGCGCAGTCGCTGGATCGCCTCGGTCAGCCACGAGCTGCGCACGCCCGTGGCGGCGCTTTCGTTGGCCGCCGAGCGGCTGGAACGCACCCGCGAGCGCGAGCCATCCCGCCTGCCCGAGTACCACCGTGCGATCGCGGCGGAAACGTCGCGCTTGGTTCGGTTGGTCGCAGAGGTGATGGACTTGGCGCGGCTCGAGCGCGGCGCGGCGCCCGCGCTCGAACGGCAGTGGCTCGACCCAGCGGTATGGCTCGAGCAGTGGCTGGCGGGGACGCGGCCTGGACTCGCGGCCCAGGGCTTTGCGCTGGAGGTGGAAGCGGGACCGCTGCCGCCGCGTGCGCACTTCGACGGAGCGGCCCTGGGGCGTGTGCTCGAGAACCTGGTCCGGAACGCGGTCGAACACGGGAACTACGACCGCGCGCCGCGGCCAGGTGGGCACACGCCCACGCGGCGCATCGGCATCGCTTGGCGCACGGAAGGCGATCATTGGGCGATCGAGGTGCGCGACGACGGGCAGGGTTGCCGCGCCGAGGCCAAACTCTTCGAACCCTTCGAGCGCGGGGCGGCGGCGGGATCCGCGCGCGGGGTGGGTTTGGGCCTCGGGATCGCGCGGGAGTTGGTGCGCGCCCACGGGGGTGAGCTCGACTTCCTGAAGACTCCCCACGGCGATCTGCGCGGCGGCGCGTTTCGCATCTCGCTTCCCATGGAGCCAGCGCACGTAGAGACAGCAACCGAACCGCCGCCCAGCGCGAGGAAAGCCCTGCGATGACACCTGAGCGCACCGTGCTCTTGATCGAGGACGAACCCTCCATCCGACTGCCGCTCGTCGACGATTTGCGCGAAGCCGGTTACCGCGTGTTGGTGGCGCCGGATGGGGAGCGTGGGTTGGCGCTTGCGTTGTCGGAGGACCCCGCTCTCGTGCTGCTCGACTTGATGCTGCCCGGCCGCGACGGCTTCAGCGTACTGCGGGCCCTGCGCGCGGACCGCTGCACGGCGCCGGTGATCGTCTTGACGGCGCGGGGCGAGGGATTCGACCGGATCCAAGGGTTGGAGCTGGGCGCGGACGACTACGTGGTGAAACCATTTCTGGCGCGCGAGCTTCTGTTGCGCATGGAGGCGCTGCTCGCGCGGGTGCGGGGGGATGTGCCTGGGCTGGCTGCGGGGACCAGCGTGCGCATCGGCGCGGCGACCGTCGACTTTGCGGGGTACCGGCTCGAGCGTGGCAACGAAACGATCCCGCTTTCGCGGCGCGAACTCGAGCTCTTGCGCTACCTCTTGGACCGCGAGGGGCAAGTGCTGTCGCGGGAGGCGCTGCTGGACGGTGTCTGGGGCCGGGGCGTCGACGTGACGCCGCGCACCGTCGACCAACACATGCTGAAACTGCGCAAGAAGCTCGAGCCGGATCCCGACGCGCCCGTGCACCTGCGAACGGTGCGCGGCGTCGGCTACACGCTGGTGCGGTAGACCTGCCCGGCAGCCGTTGACCTGGCGGTGACATTGGGTTGGCACGGCGAGGGAGACCGCGGGGCCCTCCGTCGTCGAAAGTGACGACAGCGCCGCCCCACTCGGGGGCAGCGCAAGAGGAACGCCCGAGGAGAACTTCCATGATGTTCGCCCAACTGCTCGCAGCCCTGACCCTCACCTGCCTGGCGGCCGCCCCCGCGCAGGAGCCCGCGGAAGAGCCCCCCTTCCGCAATAGCGTGGCCGAGCTGCAGATCGCTCTAGCCACGCAACCGCACGACGATATCCACCTCGCACTGGCGGAACGTCTACTCGGTCATGCCCTCAAATGGACCCAGACCGAGCTCGCCGCAGGTCGAGTGCCAACGGCCACTCTCAAGGGTGATCTGACCACACTGCTTTGTGCCCGGGCCGACCTGTGGATCGAGTTCGGCGTCCGCGAAGACAAACGGACCGGTCTGGTAGCACCGCCATCGAGTTTCGATCCGGCACTCGTGTCCCCGGAGTTGACGGCGCTGCTCAACGAACTCTCGACGCGTCCCGAACTCCTCGCGCGGGCCACCGCTCTCCGGCAGTCCGGATCCGCCGGCGGAATCGACTGGCTCGACGAGGTGCTCGAACCCTGGGGCGCCACGTGGATCCGCGCGGAGTTCGGCGCCGTGGACCGCGATGTGTACGATCGGGTTCGTGCAGGCGTCACTGCGCGCGGCGAGGGATCGGTGGCGGAGCGGTGGGAGGTCGCTCCCCTCTTCGTGCTGCTGCTGCAATGGGACTGCAGTCGCGTCGTCGTGGACGTGGGGCCGCGCACGATGGCGAACACCCTCGCAGCCCTCGCCCAGAGCGCCCCCGACAAGCTTGCACGGTTCGACAGCGCGTCCGCCCAGCGGCGCGGTGCTGCCTGCGACGAGTGGATGCTTCGCGCCCTGAGCAGCGCCGCCAGCCGCACGGTGCGCGTTCCCAGCACCCTGGAAGCGTTGACACCAATCCTTGCCAGACTGCTCGGCCGACGGGATCTCGACCTTTGGCCTTCGATTCGCAATGTGCTGAGCGAGATGCGCAGCCAACGGGAGCTGCCCCCTGAGCTGGTGCGCGCCTGGTCGGAAGCGGTCTTGACCGCAGACGGCGCGAGAGCGAGGGCGTTGCTCGAGGGATTTGGGGATCTGCAGGTTGCCGTGAGCGCTCCCCGCGAAGCCCAATGGCTTAGCTTCCAACCGTGGCACACAGATCTCTTTCGACCGCTGCTAGCCCATCCGGAACGGGACATCCAACTGATCGCAGGCTCCTTCTTCCTGAGATACACGGATCGCACCCTGCTCGATTGGGCAACCCACGCGGATGTTGCCCACAGAAGGCTGGCGATGGACGTGACAGGGACGCTATCGAGCAACGAGGTCTCCAGCGCCCCGCCTGCAGAATCGCGCCTGCGGAAGGCCTGGACCGCTCTGATCGCGGATGCGGATCCTTCTCTCCGCGACCAGGCCTTCGAGGCCTTGCCACACAGTTGGATCCTGCAATCCGAATGGCTGCGTGCGGGCTTGCAGTCCTCGACACCGGCGGTGCGCTCTTCCCTCGCCGATTGGATCAGCGAGCGCATTGCGGCTCGCACGCGACCCGCTGGCCTGGCCAGCACCCAGGCGGAGTGGATACGCTCGTGGCTGCAAGAGGAACCGGAGCTGTGCGCTGCCGTGTTCGACGCACTGGCCGAAGACCTCCGCGGCAGATGGGCTTCTGGACCGTGGAACACGCCGGAGCTTGCGCGCCGGGAACTCTTGCGGTTGCTGGTGGAGCCCACGGAGAACGTGCTACGGGCGGTCGATTCCTGGCTCGACGACTCCAACTCGCCCGGCGGTGCCTGGTTCGACGTGCTAGCTGCGCGGCTCCGTTTCGACCACCCCTTAAGGTTCAGTACGGGGGGCGTTGCGAGGCGGCTTGACGAGCTCGGTATGCACACCGAAGCCATGAGCTTGGCCTCTGAGACGCGGTCCAAGCCCTTCCTCGTTCATCTGCTCCAGCTTGGAAACAAAGATCGGCTCCGTTCGATGTTCGCTCCGCTACATCCCGACGATCGCAAGTGGGTCATGGTCAGCCTGTGGCACGAGGCGCCAGCTCAGTGGCAGACGTGGGAAACGCTGTTGGAGGCGGCAGGCGACCCGGCATTGGTGCGGGGGCTGGTCGAGGATGAGGCACTCCCCGTGATGTTGCGCGTCAAAGCGGCGCCGTACCTCACATCCCAAGGCGCCGCGGACGACCAAACCCTCCTCGTGCTAGCTGCGGATCTCGCTGGATCCAACGAGGGCTGGGTGTCCGACCCGGCACCGGAGAAGTTTGCCTTCGTCGATCCCAACGGAGCGCTGGTGCGGTGGCTGTCAACGGTGCCATTCGACCCCAGCGTCACTTCGGGCGCGCGAATCACGCGCCCCCGTGTGTACCAGTGGATTGCGCCTGGTCAGCCGGGAGTGCAAGAGGCCTTGGTCGCCGTGCTCGAAGACCATTTGGCCCTAGCGGAGCGCGGCACAAGGATCCAACTCCCGAGCTCGAAGCTGCCCGCAGTGGCGGCGGAGATTCGCCATCAAGTTCAGCCGCGCACCGCGACGCTTCTTCGCAACCTGCTGGTCCATTTCCCATCGCGCGAGGCGATTCAACTGGCCGGAGGGCTGGGCGTACCCGAGGCGATCCAAGGGCTCGCCGATTTCGTCACTGGACCGTTGTATGGGTCAGCGCGGTTCCACGTGGACGCCATCGACTCCCTGCGCCGTTTCCCCGAGAACGACGTCGCGGCAGTGGCTCTGCGCGCGGCGCTTCTCTCTCCGAACCTCGAGGTCGTCGATGCCGCCTCGGCGGCCCTCGACACATGGTCGCGGTACCGCGCTGCGGGCGAAGCCAATGCGGCGGTGCCGAGCGAAGCCCAGGCAGTCGCGGAGTTGTTCGCGCTGCTCGGCCATGCGCAACCCGCCCTGCGCGCCGAAGCCGCGCGCGGCCTGGCCACTCTCGGCGCCGCCGCAGCGATCCCGCGCCTGATCGCGCTCCTGGCCGACCCCGACCCCGCCGTGCGCACCGCCGCGCGCGAATCCCTGGACCGCCTGCACACACGCCCCCTGGCGCCCGCACCGGCCAAGGATCCCGCTCCGCCCGAAGATTCGTAGTCGGGAGCGCAACCGAGTACGGACAAAATCCACCGGTCGTTTCAATGACCGGCAGACTTTGCCCGCACTCGGTTCCGCGGTTCCGAGACGTTCCACCTACGCAGCGACGGTGCTCCTCCGCAGCGATGCGCGGCTGGGTGCGCGGGCCTCTGGCTCGCCTTGGAGCGCGGGGCTGGTCCCCGCGGTTCGACACCCCTTGGGCGCGGACAGGGCCGCGCCCCTACAGACCGCACTACGGGGTCCGGACCAAGGCGGGCCAGGAGGCCCGCGCACCCGGCCCGCGCACCCAGTGCGACGTCGCTGCTGATCGGCGGCGTTGTTCCATAGGTGGGGAGTCGCGTGCCTCGCGAACCCGTTCTGTAGGGGCGCGGCCCTGTCCGCGCCCAAGGGGAACGATACGTCCGAAACCGCTCGCCCGCCACTAGGATGAGACCCTCATGTTGAGCCGAGCGATCGCACGTGGACTTGCGCTGTTTGTGGGTTGCACCGCTGCCTTGAACTGCGTCGGCGAATGGATGCACGCCGACTTCGATACCAGCCCCCTCTGGCTCGACATGCGCGGCCTTGGCGAAAGCTGGCAGAGCGGTCTGCAGTGGTCGTTCGCGCTGTTGCTGCTGCTGTATGCGTTCCGGCCCGATGCGGGGCGTTGGCGGCGCGGTGCGACGGCGGTGGTGCTGACCGCGATGATCGCCAAGGCGTTGGTGGATGTTGGCAACGTTTGGTGGCTCGACAGCTCTGGCCGCATCGCGTTGGGCTTTCCCGTTCCCCTCTCGCTGTTTGTCGCGGGCACCGGGGTCTGGTTGCTGTATGCGGCTGTGAAGGTTCGACCGAACCGCGGAGCGACAACCCGGGAGCACGCGGCTTCGATCGCGGTTGCAGGCGGTGCGGCCGTTGCGTTCGCCCTGTTGCAGATGCTCTGCTTCGGAGCCACCGACTACCGCCAGCCGGCCGATGCAGCGGTCGTTTTTGGCGCCCGCGCCTACGCGGACGGAAGGCCATCGCTCGCTTTGTCGGACCGGGTGGGGACCGCGGCGAGGCTCTACCACCAGGGCTTGGTGCGCGAGCTCATCCTGAGCGGCGGACCGGGCGACGGGGCCGTCCACGAAACCGAGGCGATGGTGCGTCACGCGGTTTCCCTCGGGGTTCCAAGGGAAGCAATGCGGCTCGACATCGGTGGCACGAGCACGTCGCAGACCGTCGCGTTTTGCGAGGAGCTCTATCGCAAAGAGCGCCCGCGCCGCCTTCTCGTCGTCAGCCACTTCTACCACTTGCCGCGTGTCGACTTGGAGTTCCGACGCGTGGGGCTCCGTGTGGCAACCGTGCCGGCCGAGGAAACACGCACGCTCGCGCGATTGCCGCAGTTCATGGCGCGCGAAGTCGCGGCCTATTGGCACAGCACGTTCCGCCCGCTGTGGTCGAGGTCGCGGGGGTGACGGGAGCGCTGTAGGCGCGCGGCCCTATCCGCGATCAAGGGCGTTCACACCGCGGGGACTGCCCCGCGCTCCAAGGCGGGCCAGGAGGCCCGCGCACCAGGCCCGCGCACCAGGCCCGCGCACCAGGCCCGCGCACCAGGCCCGCGCACCCGGCGGACGGGCCCGCGCCCCTACAGATTTGGGTAGTAGCGCGCGGCGATGTCGGCGCACTCGGCGAGGATGTGGGCCCGCTCGCGCGGGGTGAGCTCCGAACCGACCGCGGCGCGCCGGCCGCGTGTGGGGTCGAGGCGCAGATCCGCCGTGTTGATGGGCTGCAGTGGGAAGTTCAGGAGCCCCAGCGTGGCGCGCACCTCTGCCATCACCGACTCGGGATCTCGCTGGAGATCTTCGCAGCGCAGGACGGGCCCGTGACTCGGGTCGTAGAGCCGCTGGAAACGCGCCATGTGGAAACTCTTGTAACGCGCAATGGCCGCCTCGAGGTCGCCATCGAAGTCCGCGCGGATCGCGGCCACGTTCGCGACGGGATGACGCACCACCGTGAAGCGCACGGCCCCTGGGTGCAGGTTCCCGATCCACGGCGCCAGCAGCAGGTGCGACCAACTTTTTTCGCCCAGGATCGATGCGGCCTCGCACTCGTCGGGCAGCAGCGAACGGTGGGCCGCGTCCAAGAGTCCGCGCACGTCGAGCGCGTCGGCGCGGGCGGCTTCGAGCCACGGCCGCGGATCGAGCCGGCCGAGGTGGGCGCGAAAACGCCCCCCATCGGCCCCCTCCTCCGCGCGGCGTCGGTACCGCGCACGCAGTTGGCGCACAAACTCGCGCACCAGGCCAACACCAACGGGCTGGTCCCCGTCCGGCAAGCCGTCGAGCACGGGCAGTTGGGACCGCCACGGCCCGACGTGACGCAGGAGCTGCGCAGCGGGCGCCCGCCCTCGCGTAGCACCGAGTTGCCGAGCCAACCCCTCCTGCTCGCGCGCGCTCCACGCGTCCGCGAAGGCGTCGTAGAGCCCGGCTTCCTCCAGTACGTAGGCGGCCGGGTGGGCGGAGATGAGACGCGCGAGCAGGGCGGCCCCACTGCGCTCGGCTCCAAACACGAAGAACGAGAGGGAAAGCACGGGTTCGGCGCGGAGTGTACGCTCGTCGCGGCGCGGGAAGGCCGGAGATCGGACCGCGCTTCCCAAGCGCAACCGTGAACAACATTCTTTCGACCCTGGAACGGCTGGCCCAACTATGGTTGGTCGTAAGCCTTGCCTACCTGGCGCTCGACGTTTCCACGGGCGGCCTGCTACCGCCGGTGGTCACCTTGGGCCACTTCCGTCCGTTCCTGCTGCTGGGCGCCCTCCCATGGTTCGTGGTGGCCCTGTGGCGCGGCCGTTGGGCGGTGGGTTTGGGACTGGGGCTTACGGCGGCGCTCGGGCTGTACCTGCACCGGGTCGAACTGTTCGGCTGGGCGCCCCACTTGAGGGCCGATGGACCGGTGCACGTGGCACTCGAGACGTGGAACGTGGGCCACGGGCGCGCGTCGGCCGAACAGGTGCGCGACGCGCTGCTGGCGAGCCCGGCCCAAGTGGTGCTGCTGCAGGAGTGGAACGAGGGCACCCGGCTCGAACTGCAGCTCTCCCTGCGCGACCGCTTCCCGCACCAGCACTACTTCGGCGCGGGCAAGGCGTCGATGGCGTTGCTGAGTGCTTTCGAAGTGGAGGATCTGCGCTGGATCGAGCCGCGCCGCGCCAACCCGTGGTTGAGTGCCAAGGTGCCCACGGAGCACGGCACGTTGCACGTCGCCGGTGTGCACCTCGATCTGCTCGCGGCGCTTGTCGGGAATCTGGCCCAGAGCGACGAGGTGCTCCGCGACATCGCGAACCACCTGGCCGGTTCGCGCCACGCCGTCGTGGCCGGCGATTTCAATCTGACGCGCTGGTCGAGCACCATGGACGTGCTCGAAGCCGCAGGTTTCACCGACGCCTTCCACGCCGTGGGCCGGGGCTTCGGCTTCACCTTCCCGACGTTTGGCCGGTACCGTGGGGTCCCGCTGCCACCGATCGTACGTATCGACTACGTCTGGTGCTCCGCGGGTGTAGTTCCGCTCGCGTGCAGCCTCGCTGCGGACGCCGGTTCGGATCACCTGGCCCTGCGCGTGAACCTACGCTTGGCTGGAAGACCCTGAGATCGGCTGCGCGCGACGTCGATCCTGTCGAAATCCGCGCGCCGCCTGCGCGCTCAGGCCGCGCCTTTCTTGGGCGCGCACGCCGCCAAGAGACGACCGGGGATGTTCTCGAGCGACACCACCTCGCAGGCAGCTCCGAGTTCGATGGCCACCTTCGGCATGCCGAAGACGACGCAACTCGCCTCGTCCTGTGCGATCGTCCAACTCCCCGCGTCGCGCATGCTCTTGAGGCCCTGGGCACCATCCGCGCCCATGCCGGTCATCAGCGCTCCGACGGCGTTCGCGCCGGCGTACTCCGCAACGGATTCGAACAGCACGTCGACCGCCGGGCGATGCCTGCCTACACGCGGGCCATCGACGATCGAGACGATCCGTCGGGCGCCCGAAGTACGCAACACCATGTGTCGGTTCCCAGGCGCGAGCAACGCGCGCCCCGGCACGATGGCGTCCCCCTCTTCGGCCTCCTTGACTTCGATCGCCGCCAGTTCGTTCAGGCGGGTGGCAAAGGCGTGTGTGAAGTGCTCGGGCATGTGCTGCACGATCACGATACCCGGCGTGTCGATGGGCAACGAGGTCAGCACGAACTCGAGCGCCTGGGTGCCCCCCGTCGAACTCCCGAGGGCGATGATCTTGTTCGTCGTGCGCACGAGCGCCGGCGCGGCAGCCGCACCTATCCGCGGGGCCGCGATCTGCCGTTGCACGCGCGCACCCGCCGCTGCCCGCACGGCGCGCACCAGCTCCCCGCGCAAGCCGGAACCGCTGTGTGCTGCCTCGCCTTTGCAGAGGACCTCGACAGCTCCAGCGCGCATCGCCTCGACGGCCACCGGACTATTCGCCGGTGTCAAAGACGACACCACGACGACGGGCAGTGGCATCGCCGCCATCAGTTTGCGTAGGAATGAGATGCCGTCCATCCGCGGCATCTCGAGATCCAATGTGACCACATCGGGCTCATACTTGACGATCATATCGCGCGCGACATACGGGTCGGGCGCCGTGCCCACGACCTCGATGTCCGCCTGTGCCCCGAGCTCCGCGCGGAATACGCTCCGCACGGTCGCCGAGTCATCGACGATCAGTACCCGAATCGGCCGATCCGGGCCGAACGCGCCCGTGCGGATCACACTCCCACCAGTTCGAGAATCACCTCGACACGATGTTCGTCGACCGCGACATTCACCGTGTGGCGTTCGGCGTCAGCGTCCTTGGGCTGGCCGACGCCGACCCATACCGGTGGACCGATGCGCAGCGCGCGTCCCTCATTGGACATCTCCGAGAGCACACGCCCCGCGAGTACGTTGACGAACTCGAAGACGAGGTCTTGGTTGAGCTCGTCCTCGATCGGCTCCCCTTCCTCCATGCCGAGCAGGTTCGACGCCATCTCTGCGGCCAGTTCGCGCGGGAATCGCACGCTCAAACGGCCACTGACACCGCCGTCGAAGCTGACGCCGGAGACGTTGGCCTCGCTATCGTCGGCGTTGTCGCCCTCCGACGGGCACGGATCGGCGAACAAGAACGCATGTTGCTCGAGAGTGGACACGACCAACTCTTCCAGGCGCTCGGCGGATATCTTCATGAGGGCTGTACCTTCATCATGTCGACGATCACCGAGCGGATGCTTTCGGCTGTGAACGGCTTGCTGAGCATGTGCTTCACGCCCAAGCCGAGCAGTTGCGCGCGACGTTCTTCGGTGCTTTCGGAGGAAATCACGACAATCGCCTGCTCCGCGAACTTCGGATTGGCGCGCAGGGCCTGGACGAGTTCTACCCCGTTCATCTCGGGCATGTGAATGTCGGTCAGCACGACGTCTGCGCCGTCGGCCTCGAGCGCGGTCAGGGCCTCGAGCCCGTTACCCGCCTCGCGCACACCACTCGCGTCAAAGCCCGCGAGTTGGATGGTGCGCTTGAGCACCGCGCGCACCGTGCGCGAGTCGTCGACGATCAGGATCTTGGCGTCCATTTCAGATGGTCTCCTCGTGATTCCCCGAGCGGATCAACACACGGCCGGAGCCGATCTCCAGCCACATGGTGCGGGCTTCCGTACCGCCCACTCGCTCGGCGGCGAGCAACAGCCCGTTCTTCCAGAGCAGTTTGCGCAGCATCGCGACGTTTCGATCGCCGATGCGCAGGCCATCGACATTCTTCAGCGGGCTCGCGCCACCCACAACTTTGATCTCGAGGCTCTCAGGACGCGATCCAAGGTCGTACAGGTCCTGCAGCAACTGCGACACACCCGAATCGACGTACTTGGACACCTCGACCGCACCCGACGTGGTGTGGCCGACCTTCGCCGTCGGCAACATGCAGTGGATCAATCCACCGCGACGGTGCACTCGGTCCCAGATCGATACACCGACACAGGATCCCAACGAGAATGTCACGAGCACGTCCTCGGGAGCTGCACTGACGACGGCCACCGAAATGGGTACCACCTTCAGCACTCGTGAAACTGCCTCACTCGAGCCCACGTTCTATCCCCCTCAGTTGACCTTTCGGAAAACGGATGAACCGGCGCGCACGTACCCGGGGCTTCCCGGGGGCAGGCTCTCCGATTTGCCAACGAAAAGGAGGCCGCCCGGCTTGAGCAGTCGGTGAAACTCCGCGACAAGCGCCTCCTTGACCGGCTCGTCGAAGTAGAACATCACGTTGCGGCAGAAAACCGCATCCAGCGGCCCCCGCATCGGGAACGGCGGCTGGGACAGGTTGAGCCGACGGAACATGATCCGCGAACTCAGCTCCGGGATTGCCCGGTGCATCTCCACGCCGGCGATCTCGGTCCGCGCGAAGTAGCGCTTGCGCAGTTCCTCGGGGACTCCGGCCATCCGCGCGTTGTTGTAGGCTCCATCACTTGCCTCCTTGAGCACACGGGTCGAGATGTCCGTGGCCAGGAGTCTGCAGTCGGGCCGTGCGCCGAGCTCGCGTTCGACCTCGGCCAGCGTCATCGCAATCGTGTAGGGTTCTTCACCCGTCGAAGATGCGGCGCACCAGTATCGCACACGCTTGGCCCCGGCTCGCAGCAACTGCCGGTGGCTGTCGGCAAGCACTTTGAAGTGCTCGCTCTCGCGATAGAAGCTGGTGACATTCGTGGAAATCACGTCGAGCAACGCCACCACTTCCGTGGCGAGCTCGCGTTCGAGGTACTCGAGGTAGTCCGTCTCGCTCTCCAGCCCCAGCGCTCGCACGCGCTTCGCGAGGCGCGAAGCGACCATTGACTCCTTTCCCGGTCGGATGCGAATGCCCGCCTCGTCGTAGACGAGGGCGCAGATGCGTTCGTAGACCTGTTGCTGCATGGGACGTTGGAGATCGAGTCGAGTAGGCAGGAAACTGAAGAGTGAGACGGATGCGGCCGCTTGCGATCAGAAGTCGCCCATCTCGCCGTCGTCCAGCGGGATCACGCGGGAGGCCTTCGCAGGCGCCGCGCCCTTGGCACCGGCCTTGGGACGGCTGGTCGGAAGCGGTGCGTTGGGCTCGTTGCCGCCCCGTGCCGGCCCGGCGACCGAGGGTCGCACGGTCGTCGTCGGCGCCCGGTCGGCGGACTCGCCCACCGTGAACTGACCGACCAGGGAAGCGAGGCGCTCGATCTGGGTGTCGAGGTCCGAAGCGGCCGCGGACGACTCTTCGCTGTTGGCTGCGTTCTCCTGGGTGACGCGGTTCATCTGATCCACTGCGGTGGTGATCTGCGAGATCCCCGCCGCTTGCTCCTTGGAGGCCGCCGCAATCTCGCCGATCAGGCTGCGGACCTTGGTCGTGGAGTCGTTGATCTCATCGAGCGCCGCACGGACGTTCTGGCTGATGCTGACACCGCTCGCGGCGTTCTTGCCCGATTCCTCGATCAGGCGCGAAGTCGTCTTCGCCGCCTCGGCGCTGCGCATGGCGAGCGCACGGACTTCTTCGGCGACCACCGCGAACCCGCGTCCCGCGTCGCCGGCCCGTGCGGCCTCGACCGCGGCGTTCAGGGCCAGCATGTTGGTCTGGAAGGAGATCTCGTCGATCGTCTTGACGATCTTCGCTGTCTCCGCACTCGACGCTGCGATCGCATCGATGGCTGCCTGCATCTCCTGCATGGTCGCCCGGCCGCGTTCAGCCGACTCGGCGGCGCCAGCGGCCATGCCGTTGACCTGGTTCGAGTTGTCGGCGTTCTGGGACGTCATCGCGGACAGCTCTTCGAGCGAGGCGGAGATCTCCTCGATCGAGCTGGCCTGGGAGTTGGCTCCCTCGGCCACCTGGCGGGCGCCTTCGTTGATCTGGCCGCTGGAGCTCGCCACCTGACGGGTGACTTCGCTCACGCGGACCAGGGCGGTCTCGAGGGCTTCCGCAGCGCGGTTGAGGTTTTCCTTCACCGCGGCGTGATCCCCCAGGTAGTCGCCCGTCATGCGGATCGTCAGGTTGCGGTCCGCGAGCTGAGCCAGCGCGACCGAGGCCTCGTTGATCGGGCGCAGGGTGACGTCGAGCATGCGGTTGACGCCGTCGACGAGCTCCTTGAAGCGACCTTCGAGCTTCGACGTGTCCGCGCGCTCACTCAGGTTGCCCTGCTGGGCCGCAGCGACAAGACCGTCGATCTGGTTGATCGCCAGCTCCTGCTGCGTTTCCGTGCGCTTGCGGTCGGTGATGTCGGTCCACTCGAGGTTGGCGCCGATGTACTTCCCGCTGATGTCCATCATCGCGCAGATGTTGAGCGCGAAGCAGAGCGGTCCGACCTGGATCTCCGCGCGGTGCGGCAAGTTCTTCGGGTCCGACAGGATCCGACGTTGGTGGTCGGGATTCTTGTGGAACGAGTCGATGTTGACGCCGACCAGTTTGTTGAAGTCGACCCGCGGGAAGAGCTTTTGGAACACGGCCAGGTTCTGCTCGACCATCCGACGCGTCGCGGGGTTGACGCCCGTGATGTTGAGGTTCGTGTCGATCTGCACCCAGGCCGTGGTGGTGCCGTCGCGCACGCTCTCGAGGCGGGTTGCGGTTTCCGCTTGCAGGCGCCGCTCGGTCACGTCCGTCGCGAACTTCACAACCTTCATCGGGCGCCCTTCGGCATCCATGATCGGGTTGTAGTTGGCTTGGATCCAAATCTCGCGGCCGCCCTTCGCCAGGCGACGGAACTCCCCGGCCTCGTACTCACCGCGGTTCAGCTTCGCCCAGAAGTCCTTGTACGATTGGCTGCGCGCGAAGACCTCGTCGACGAACATGCTGTGGTGACGGCCTTGCACTTCGGCAAGGGTGTAGCCCATCGCGCCGAGGAAGTTCTCGTTGGCGAAGAGGATCGTTCCGTCGAGCGAGAACTCGATCATCGCCTGGGCGCGGCTGATCGCCAGCACCTTGCCGGCCGCGTCGCTGCTCGCGATTTTCTGCGCGGTGATGTCGGCCGCAAACTTGATGACCTTCGTCACGTTGCCACGGGCGTCGAAGATTGGGTTGTACGACGCCTGGATCCACACCTCGCGGCCGCCCTTGGCAAGGCGCTTGTATTCGGCAGCGTCGAACTCGCCGCGCGCCAGCTTCGCCCAGAAGTCACGGTACGCTTGGGTGCGCGTGTAGCTCTCCTCCACGAACATGCTGTGGTGGCGACCCTCGACCTCTTCGGCGCGGTACCCCATCGCATTCAGGAAGTTCTCGTTGGCGTGCACGATCGTGCCGTCCGGCTTGAACTCGATCATCGCCATGGAACGTCCGATGGCGTCGAGCGTCGCCTGGCGTTCCGCTGCGCTCGTTCCAGAGCTCTTCGAGCTGGGCGCGCTGCGAGTGGACTTCTTCGGGGAGGACTTGGCCTTGGGGGAGGGCTTGCGGGAGGTGGACATCTTGGACCTTGTGAGTTCAGGGGTGGTTTCTGGTCTCGGTGGCGGGGTCCGCGAACTGCGGGGAAGTCGCCATCTCCGAGTGGACAACGGGAACACTGGGCGCATCCGGATTCCGGATGCTGCGCGTCTCAGCTCTCACGACGAGCTGCTCGGCGCGCGGGGGACGAAAGGAACGCGGGTCAGCGCGCGACCACGTCGCGGTCGGCGGCCACGAGCGCCTCGGAGACTTCGAGTGCGTACTCGACGTCCAAAAGCAGCTTGACGGAGCCCTTCGACTTCGCAATGGCGAGCAGGTAGCGGGAGTCGATTCCACGCCCGAGCGGGGGCGGGGGTGCGATCTCGCCTTCGGGGATGTTCAGGACTTCGCACACACCGTCCACGAGGATCCCCATGTGGTGGATCGCTCCCTCGAATGTGACATCGAGGACGATGATGCAGCTCTCGGGTCCCGGCTCGAACTGCGCCATGCCGAACTTGGTACGCAGATCGACGATCGGGATGATGCGCCCGCGCAGGTTGATGACACCGCACAAGTGCGCCGGCGCCCGAGGCACCGGAGTGACATCCATGAGACCGATGATCTCGCGGACACGCAGGATCTGTATACCGTACTCTTCGGCGCCGAGCCGGAAAGTCAGGTACTTGCCTGCAAACTCGGAGTACGACTTCGTACGCGGGGATTCCATTGTTGTCATTAGACGGTGACCGCGGTTTGCGGCGTGGATTCCATCTTGGGCGAGCTTGCCGCAAGCGCGGCAAGACTCGAAACGTCGAGGATGAGGCCGACTGTGCCGTCCGACATGACGGCTCCACCGGATAGTCCCGCGACGTTCCGAAGGGCGGCACCAAGGGGTTTGATCACGATTTGATGCTGTCCGACGAGTTCGTCGACGAGGTAGGCAAACACGCCCGATGAGCTCTCCACCACGATCGCGGACATGTCCTCGATGGATGCGCTCGAACGCGGCAGATCGAAGAGTTCGTCCAGTCGCCGCAGCGGCACCAACATCGAGCCGACGCGCAGGATCGTTCCGCGCTCCAGCACGGTGGCGATGTCCTCCTTCTTGGGGCGGAACATGCGCAGGATCGAGAGCGTGGGCAGCACGTAGCGCTCGCTGGCGGCGCGTACCACCATGCCGTCGATGATCGCCAGCGTCAGCGGCAGACGGATGCGGAAGACGGACCCTGCGCCGTGTCGGGATTCGATCTCTACGCGTCCACGCAGGCTCTCGACGTTGCGTCTCACGACGTCCAGCCCCACACCTCGACCCGACACATCGGTGACGGCGGCGGCCGTCGAGAAGCCCGGTGCAAAGATAAAGTCGAACACTTCGGCGTCGGTTAGGTTCGAACCGTCGCCTTCGAGGATTCCCCGGGAAGCGGCCTTGGCGAGGATCGCATCGCGGTCGAGTCCGCGACCATCGTCGGCCAGTTCGATGTGGATGCAGCCGCCTTCGTGGAAGGCGCGCAGCTCCACTTTGCCGCGTCCCCGTTTTCCGGCTGCCACGCGCGTCGCGGAGTCCTTCTCGAGTCCATGGTCGATTGCATTTCGCACCATGTGCACGAGCGGATCGCCAATGGTGTCCACGACCGACTTGTCGAGTTCCGTGTCCTCACCGCGGACCACGAACTCCACGTCCTTGCCCAACTTCTTGGCCACGTCACGAGCCAGTCGCGCCATGCGGCGGAACGTGGGCCGGATCGGGACCATCCGCAGCGACATGGCCATCTGCTGCAGTTCGCGGGTGATCTTGTCCAACTGACCTAGGTTCGCGCGCAGTTTCGACGTGCCGTCAATCACCAGCTCCGGCGATTGGCTCACCATGGCCTGTGCGATGACGAGTTCGCCGATCAGGTCGACCATCGTGTCGAGACGGCTCGCGTCTACCTTGAGCGAGGTGTGGGAGCCGCCCCCCTTACCTTCGCCACTGTCCTTGTCGGAAGTATCCGCGACCGGCGCCGGATCGTCCGATCCGCCGTCGGCGTCGGCCTCGGTCGCCCTGCGCGGCGCGTCGATGATCTCGCGCAGGACCTGGTTGAAGCTCTCGGGCGGCGCAAACGGGATCTTCTGGCTGAGAGCCTTCTCGAAGCGATCCAGACACGTCTTCAGGAAGTCGTTCGCGCGGAACGTTGCTTCCGTCACCGGTGTGCAGAGTGGAATGGTCTTGGACCGAACCTTGTCCAGCAGCGCCTCGGCCTCGTGGGCGAAGCGCATGACGAACTTGAGGTTGAGGAAGCCGGACATCCCCTTGATCGTGTGGAAGGCGCGGAAGACGGCGTTGATCGCTTCCTCGCGCGTTTGGGGTGCGCCGGATTCCAGGGTCAGGAGGTGGCCGTCGACCGCCTCCAAGTGCTCGCGCGCCTCCGCGAGGAACTCGTGCCCAAGCTCCTCTTCCAACTCGGACAGATCGTCGGCGGGCGGAAGTTCGGCCGGCACTGCAGTCGGTGTTGCAGGCGCTGCGGCGGCCGGGGAGGTGGGTTTAGGTTCACCGGCCGCGCCACTCGTCGAGTGGGACGTGGGGACCGGGACGTGGGTCGAGGTATCCGTTGCCTGTCCCGGGTTGGTGCTCGAGTCCATCATCGCCCGCATGCGGCGGCGGAGGAATGCCACGGCGTCGATGACCAAGGATGCGGCCCGCGCACCGTTGGTACGCGAGAGGGCGTCTTCGAGGGAGTGACAGCGCTGCGCCACATCGTCGAGGCCGAGGATGCTCGAGTCACCTTTGATCGAGTGGACGATGCGACGGATACTCGCCATCGCCTCCGGTTCGCCCTGTTCGAGGTCGAGCGCCAGGTCGTCGAGCTCCTCCAGCGAGTCGAACCGATCGTCGAGGAAACCCCGCACCAGTGCGGGGTCGAGACCCGGGACTGGCTCGCTCGCTGAGGCGCCGTCCAACGCCGCTTGGGCGCGCTCGACGGACTGCGCGAGTGCTGTCCACGCGGACTCGTCTCCGCTGCCAGCCAACGCCAAACTCATCGCCTCGAGCAGTTGCTCGAGGGTCGAGGCGACGGCGGAGGGAGACTGCGACTTGGCTTCGGTGAGACGCTCCAACAGCGCCTGCAGACGTTCCGTCGGGGCGTTGTTCGCGCTGGGCAGCGGAACGAGCGCGGTGGAGATCCCGGTGAGGACGTCGCGTAGGTTCGTGGGGGACGACATGGGGCGGAGGGGGGCCCGGGAAGGTGAAGACGGCGGCCTTGGGGAGGCTGTGGCACTTCCCAGATGCCCGCTATCGACTCGACCCTGTCGATTCTTGAGGTCGGTGTGCCGCTGGTGGGTCAGGGCAGACTCCTTCGGTGAGATGCGACGGCGCGACACCGACTCCGACCTCCCGTCCCGCACCTGGACGGAGTCCTTCAGTCATGGGCTACAGGTTTTCCGGGGGGTCGACCGAAGCATGGCACTCGGGATAGCCCGCTGCCCATCTCGCCCCTCGAACTCCCATGGAACAAGTCAACCCCAACGTGACGCTCGCGTCGTTCCTCCTCCTCCATGGCGCCTGCGATGCATCGATCGCCAAAGAACTCTCCGAGGTCTGCCGCAACAAGTGGCTGCCCCTCGGCGCCATCCTCCGTCGGGACGCGGGACTAAAGATGAAGGACGTCGCGCGAATCCTCTCCGCCCAAGCCGACGAGCCGACGGTGTTGTTCGGCGACATGGCGGTGCGGCTGGGCATCTGCAAACGCGAGGAGATCGAGGCGGCGCGTGTTGCCCAGGCCGAAGAATGCCCCCACGTCATCGACCTCGCATTGGCGGATCCACGTGTCGACCAGGAACGCGTAATGAACGCACTCCGTGAGTACCTGCGCTACACCGAACGTGTGCTCGACCAACTCGCGCAGTCGTTCCCGCCGCTCCAGTGCGAGCTCCTGCACGGTCAGATCAGCACGGGGGCCTGAGCTTTCCGGGGGACTGGGTCGCCGCGCCGGCGAGAGACCGGCGCTGCGCTCGGCGACACCCACTTGCGCTGGCGCGCCCTCGTGTCTTGGGCTCCGCGCACGGATGGATCCCGGCTTCGCCGGGTCCTTGGGGGCCGCACACGTTCCGGCGTAACAGGCACTCGGCGCGGGGGACGAGGACTCGTTCCCTCCGGGTTGATTGCGGTGACCACGTGCCCCGTGGTATCCCGTCCGGATCACAACCGCGGCGCGCGGCGGCGGCGGAGACACCATGGGACGATTCGTGTTTGCGCTGGTCCGTTGGATCGTCCGGGTGTTCTACCGCGTGGAGGTCCTGGGTGACGCGGTGCCGGCGCGCGGTCCGATTCTGCTGGTGGGAAACCACCCCGGCGGATTGGCGGATCCCGCGTTGTTGCTCTGCACCACCCAACGGCCGCTGTTGTTCCTGAGCAAGGCGCCGCTCTTTCGGGTTCCGGGGCTCGGAGCCGTGCTGCGCGCCATGGGCGCCGTGCCCGTGTACCGCAGCCAGGATGGATACGACACCGGACAGAACGCCGGCGCTTTCGAGGCGGTGCACGAAGCGCTCGCGACGGAGAAGGCGATCGCTTTGTTCCCGGAGGGAAAGAGCCACAGCCTGCCGGGATTGGCGGAGCTGAAGACTGGCGCGGCTCGTATGGCGCTTGCGGGCGAGGGTCGCGCGCGCATCGTGCCCGTGGGGATCACCTACGCCAACAAGGCCTGGTTCCGCTCCCGCGTGTCGCTTTGGGTCGGTGCAAGCCTGGATGCGGAAGCGTGGCGCGCGCAAAATGCTGCGGACCCACGCGCCGCCGTGCTTGCCCTGACGGCCGCGGTCGGCAAGTCCCTCGGGGACGTGACGATCCAGTTGGAGGAGTGGGACGAGTTGCCGCTGCTCGCGGTGGCGGAGCGGCTTTGGCTCAAGGGTCCGCAGGAACGGCGGACGGCTCGGTTGGCTGCGTTGGCGAAGGGCTGGAAGGAGCTGTGTGCGGCGGACCCGGCCGAGGCTGCGGCCCTGCGCATGGACCTCGAGTCGTTCGAGCGCGACCTGACTCGGCTTGGCGCCAGCCCCGGACATCTGGACGTCGAGTACCCACTGGGCCGGGTTCTGCGCTTCGTGTTCCGCAGTGGACTGGTCACGGCCCTCGCCCTCGTCGCGAAAGGCGCTGCGCGGCTCTGGTTTGCGCCGGCGTGGTTCGTGCAATCCCTGGTGCTGCGCGCGCGGCGCCCTTCGGAAGACGTGGTGGCGACCTACAAGGTGCTCTCCGCGATCGTGCTGTTCCCGCTCTGGCACGGCACCGCCACACTCTTGCTCTCGGGCCCGTTCGGCTGGCCCACCGCGCTGCTGATGTCGCTGGCAGCCCTGGCACTCTCCGTCGTCGCAACAGCACTGTGGCACCACCCGGCGCGCACCTTGCGCGAGGTGCGCCTGTGGCTGCGGCGCGGCACGCTGGCACAGTCCGGTCAACTGCGCCAACTCGCGAGCCTGCGCCGCCGCCGCGCCCACTTGACCGAGACCCTCACACGCCTCGCCGAGCGGCGTGGGGAGCTCTCCGAAACGCGGCCCTGAGCCAGTCGTCGCGGCGCCGCACGGGTAACGGCCCTCGCAGCCATTTCAGCCGTGCGCGATCGCCGGTGATCCGGTAACGTCAACACGGTTCTGGCCTGCCGCTCGCAACGTTTCTCAAGGATTGTGGCGATGACGACCCACTGCCCCAAACAAAGAAGACGCGCCTGGATTCTGAGGGGGTTTGCCGCCGTGGTGGTAAGCCTGGGCGCGCTGTCCCTCTTGAGCGCTTGGACCGCAGAGTTTTCGTCGGCCGCCTACGAACGCGGGAGCGATGGCGACTTGCGCCGGGTGGCTGGTGGACGCGGCACACCGCTGGGCCTCGTTATCAGCCACGTGCGGTCCGACTTCGACACCACGGAGATCTGGACCAACAACAGCAACGCGGATCGTCCCTTTTCGCGTTCTTCGATCTCGATCGTCGACATCAGCGGAACAGACGTATCGCGCAGACTCGCCCACGCACTGATGGATGACCTGCGGCGGCAATCCTACGTCGACTGGGTCGATGTGCGCATCGTCGGCGAAACGCTGGATGTGCAGCGGATCGGCGAGTTGATCGTGGTGATCGAAGAGATCCGCGCCGAATGCAGTTGGCTGATCCACTGGAACACCCACCACCGCGTGCACATGGGGTCCGTACCCGAATACGGAACGGGTATATCCCTGACCGAGAACGGAGCCCGTTTTGGATTCTGGGACGTGAAGGCGAAACAACAGTACTTCGGACCTCCCATGCGGTCGGCGGGGGCTATCGCCAACGGCATCGCGAGATCCATGGGTCTCGTGAAGTCTCTCGACGGGGCGGCCAAGAAGCTCGCGACCGCGTCTCGTGTGCCGCCGGTGCTGTTGCCCGAGGAGTTTGAGGGTCCAAGCGAAAACGCGGTGTCCACCGCCATGGGGCTGACGGAACCCCCTGTCTTGCGCGGACTGCGCGCGGGTGTCCAGGGGGAAGCGCTGTGGCGTTACGAGGGAGCTGACGCGGTAGTTCGGCTCCACGGGGCCGTCGACGAGTTGGAACGGCAGGGGTGGACGCGCCAACCGGGCACCAGTCGGAGTCCCGATGCGCAGTTCCAGCGCGCCGCTGCAACGCGCGGCACGGAGTCCGTGGAGTGGATCTATGAAAACGGGAGGACGTCGCTCCTGCAGGACCGGTGGTCGTCGAGTCGCAAGCAGGCCGATGGGAGCTGGGGCGAGCCCGTGCACCACGTGCGAGGTCCCGAACTGCCGCCGGTCGTGTGGGTGCACTACCGCAACGGAATGAGCCCGGAGCAGTTGCGCTCCGCGTGGGCCAGCGCGCAAGCCGACGGCGAAGAGACCTCGGCGGCGTTTGTGTCGAACCTCTCGCGCGCGCAGCGCGGCGTGCTCGGTATCCCGGAACTCGCCGGCGCCCAATAGATCGCAATGCGCGTGGCGCCCGTGCAGCTGCGCTGGGGCGCGCTTCGGCGCGGTTCAGTCCTCCGCGAGACGGTCGATCCAAGCGCGCCACTCGAGCGGGTCGAACGGCAGGTCGACACTGAGTCCCGCTTCGAGGGACGCCGTGTCGAGCTTGATCTCGCAGCGAGGTCCGAGAGGATGGTCCGACTCGGCAAGCCACGCTTGGACACGCCATCGATCCAAGCTGCTGAGCGTGACCTGGAAGCTCCCGTCGTCGCGTTGCTGCAGCCAATGAGATTCGTGGGTGGGTCCGTCAGCTTGAAGCTGCACGGAAAGCGCCCCGTGCTCCGTCGGCACGGCGAGGTGGCCTGGGAGCACAAACCTCACCTCCCAGCCCCGAGCGAACGCAAGCATTTGCGGTGACCCGTCCCAGGTGCCCTCTAAACTCTGTTGCCCCGGGGCACGGGCATGGAAGGGCATGGCGGCCAACGGTTTGGGCAACAGCACGGGATTGGATGCGAGTGGAAGCTGCAGCACGACGTGGCGCGTGTCGCCGTCGAGCTCGAACTGCAATACCAACTGGCCACCTGGCTCGCCGTCGTGGAAACGAACCTCGAGGGGAGCCAGATCGAACGCGCTGGTCCAATCGAAGCTCGGCAAACTGCGGCGTTCGAGCGGCGCACCAAACACTGCCCATTGCCCCAGGGTCGCGCCGTCGATCCGCGAATGGGCGAGAATCTCCGCGGGACCGCTGGGTCCATCGAAGGTGGTGTAACGGACGGAGTGCACGTCCGTGCTCAAGGCGCGCAAACTGCCGGGAACCTCCCGCACCCAACCTGTTGCGCCACCTCCCTGGATCGAGAGCGACACGCTCGCGCGCTCCATAGCGGACGGCCAGAGGATTTCGAAGGTCAGCTCGGCGGGTCGAGGCAGCACGAGTTCGAGTGAGTGACCGTGAACGAACTCGACGGGTGTGGGCTCAGGGTAACCCGACTTGCGCGCCGAGACGTACCAACGCCAACCGTGCATGGGATCGCCCTCATCCAACGACTCGAGCACTCCATGGAGTACGAAGCGCCCCGATTGGTCGGTGGTCGATTTCGGATCATCGAGCTGCGGAAAGGACGGAGTCACGAGATCCGCCTGCATTCGTTCGATCCAAACCTCCACACCCTCGACAGGTTGGCCAACGGCGTCGACAACGCGCCCGCTGCACAACACCGGCGCGGGCCACAGGGTTACCTCGCGTTGGGTCCATGTCTCGTCCCAATGGTCGAGTTCGCCGCGCAGGCGTCCTCCTTTGTCGCCGGAGTCGGACAGCGTCTCGAGAATCAGGACCCAGTCGTTCGCCTCCGTTGCAAGCTGCGGGGCGAACTCGATGCCACCGGCCACGTCCGTGAGTGCGTCGTACAGATGGCCCTGGCTCGGCCTTCTCTCGTTCACCGCCACCACACGGTCCGCAACGGGCGCGCCGGCGCTGTCGACGAGGCGCAGCTTGGTCATTCCATGGACGGACAGTCGCGCATTGTTCGGCAGCTCCACCTCGACGATTTCTCCCGCTAGCGTGGGGCCCGCGAAGTGGTGTGGTTTCGCCTGAAAGTAGAGGCCATCGCCCGCCCGGAGGCGCAGGCCAAGGCCGACATGGGGAAAGCGAACGAGCTCCCCCTGCCGCAGGGCCCTCGCGAACCGTGGGCTCTGGCCCTCATCCAGCTCGAGGATCGCCCACCGGGTCGCGCCGCGCACGTGCACCTCGCCCGCTGGGGGCAGCATCACTTCGACGAGAGGCCCGGTGACTTCCGCCGAGCAGGGAACTTCGACGGGTGGATCGAACAGCAGGTCCACCGCGATGCGCAGATCCGAGAGCGCAGACCAGGGAGCCGAACGCTGTTCCAGGCGCACTCGCCCTTTGCTGTCCGTCCGGCCCGCCGCGACGGCGATGCGATCGCCGTGGGGTTGTAGCCAATGGTATGGAACCGGCACGCCCGGCGAGAGGGAGCCGAGCACCAGGATCTGCACATCGGGAACCACGGCGCCCGCGGCATCGCGCAGCTCGACCCAGCGGTGCACCAAGGGATCTAGGTACAAAACAAGCTCGCCGTCGCCTTGCGTCTGGCGCGCCTGCGGCAGGTCCATCTGCCCGCCAAAGCTCACGCCGTCCCGCTCCGCGCGGGCGAGCAGGATCTGTTGGTGCCCTTCGACCTCCACCCGCACCCAGCCGTTCGCATCGGCGCGGTAGCGTGGCTTGCCAGGCGCGAGGGCGCTGAACCGGTCCTCCCAAAAGCCCTTTGCGAGCTTGCGTGTGTGCGCGACGCGATCGCTCTCGGGCCGCAACTGGCTGCGCCCAATGGACTCGATCGTCGCACCTGGAATTGGTTCGCCCGTGTCGCGGAAGCGCACACGCAGGGGCACGCCGTCCCAGGGGCCGTGGTCCGCTTCCGCGTCGGCAGCGGTGGCTTCGTTCGGCTCCGTCGAAGCCACATCGCGGCGGCCGTGCAGCGGTTCCTCGGGACCGTCGGCCCCCACCGCTTCCAACTCCGCGTGTTCCTGCGACAGGGCGGCGTCGGCGGGCCGTGCGGTGGGACTGCGACCGTCGCTCGGCCTCAGGGCCAGAAACGCGAACACGAGCAGCCCAACGGCCAACGAGGCGGCAAGAAGTGCCGTGGCGCGCGACCGGGTCATCGAAGCAGCCTACCCGCGGCCATTGGCAACGCAACCATCGCCACGCCGTCGGCTCGGCGGGCACACAGCCTGGGGACCGTCGTCGCCGCCAGCGGCCCAAAGCGCCCGTAGAATCCGGCGCACCATGGAAGGCACCAACCAGGCGCCGCGGCCCAGAGTGGTTGCGGTGGACACGACGGATCCGGACTCGCGGGCGATCGCGGAGGCCGCCCGGTGCATTTTGGGCGGCGGCCTCGTGGCCTTTGCGACGGAGACCGTGTACGGCCTCGGTGCCCTCGCGTCCGACGCCGACGCGGTCGCGCGGATCTACCGCGCCAAGGGGCGACCCGCCCACAACCCGCTCATCGCCCACGTGGCGGACGCGGCGGCGGCGCGGGCGCTGGCCGCGCACTGGAGCGAAGGAGCCGAGGCCCTCGCGCGCGCCTTTTGGCCCGGTCCGCTGACGTTGGTGGTCGAACGGGCGCCCGGCGCCGTGGTGCACGGCCACGCGGGACTCTCCACGGTCGCGGTGCGTGTGCCGGCCGCGCCCATCGCGTTGGCGCTGCTGCGGGCCGTGGGTGCGCCGGTGGTGGCGCCCAGTGCCAATCCTTCCGGCCGCCTGTCCCCCACGCGCGCCGAACACGTGGTCCGAGGGCTGGGCGAGCGCGTCGACCTGGTGCTGGACGGCGGCCCGTGCGCCGTCGGCATCGAGAGCAGCGTCGTCGATCTGTCCGGCCGGACACCAAGGCTCCTGCGCCACGGCACGTTGGACGTGGCGGCGCTGCGCGCGGTGGCGCCAGAGCTCGAGGCATCGGGCCGCGCTCCACTGCCCGGCGAAGCCCGCGGCTCCCCCGGACTCGATCCCTCGCACTACGCGCCACGGGCCGTGCTCGAGGTCCTGCCGCGGGCTCAAATCGCCGCGCGCATCCGGGATTTCCCCGGGCCCCACGGGCGAATCGTGCGCGAGTCCATCGCCGGCACAACGGGCCACGAGCGTGTTCTCGGCGACCGCCCCGAGGTCTGGGCACAGCGGCTCTACGACGAGCTGCACAGCCTCGACGCCTTGGGTGTGGAGCGTGTCTGGGTGGAGACACCCCCCGCGGACCCCGCCTGGTGGGGTGTCGCAGACCGCTTGCGGCGCGCGGCCGCGCCGCGGCCTTAACGGTCGCCGAAGGCCCCCGCAATCGGGCCCACCGCGCTACCCTGCGGTGTCCCCGCGGTACCCCCCGCCGCGCTCCCCCCGTTCCCCAACGCAGAGCATGAATCGATCCCCCCTTCTGTGGTCGGCCCTACTGGCCGCCCTCGGCGCCCCGACGGCCGCGGCGCAAACTTCGCTCCCTTTCCCCCTGTCGCCCAGCGCCAGCGCGCCGCACCCCAGCCTGCGGGGATTCGAAGCGGATGCCCTGGCCGTAGGTCGCCTCCAAACGCAACGCGAAGTCCGTCTGACGGGCGTACCCATGGGCGCGGCGGGCAGCGTGAACCTGCGGCTGCAGCGTGTGGACCTGGACCGGCTGCACTTTGGGTGGCGGGTCGACGGCGTCGCCGTGCCGGACCTGCTGGCCGGGCTCGACCTCAGTGTGTGGACGGGGACCGTCGAGGGCCGCCCGGGCAGCGAGGCGATGCTGAGCTTCTCGAACCGCGGCGCGCGCGGATGGTGGAGCGACGGCACATCCTTGATGCACCTCGTCCCCACCGCGGGCGAAGGCGGCGATTGGGGTCGCGCGGGTGCGTGGATCGCGTCCGAGGCCGAGTTGCGCGAGCTGGGCATGGAAGTTCGATTCGAGTGCGCCACGGACAGCGTCACTCGCGAGACGACGCCCAGTTGGACTCCTTCGCCCTTCGACGCGCCGCCCCCGGGTGCCGCGCCTACGTGCAACCTGCGCGAGTGCTCGATCGCCATCGAAACCGACTTCCAGTTGAACCAGGTCTTCGGCGGTGACGTCGTCGCCCAGGCCGCCCACGTGGCATCGCTGCTGGCCGCCTCGAGCGCGCGCTACGAGGAGCAGATCGACACGATCCTGACCTTCCCCTACATCCAGTTCTACACGAGCCCCTCGGATCCGTGGAGCGTGCCCGATTTCGTCGGGTCCACGTCCGACATGCTCAACGAGTTTGCGTCCGCGTGGTCCGGCAACGTGCCCGCCGGCGCGCGTTTGGGCCATTTCCTGTCGGGAGCCTCACTCGGCGGCGGCGTCGCGTACTTGAACGCGATCTGCGACGGCAGCCAGCAGGTCAGCTTCGCCGTGTCGGCCAACATCGACGGCCAAGTCCCGTTCCCGATCGCCGTCGGCCCCTTCAACTGGGACTTCGTCGTGTTCACGCACGAAACGGGGCACAACTTCGGCTCGCCACACACCCACAGCTACTCGCCGCCGATCGACACCTGCGCGCAGGGCGGCTGTGTGAACAACGGCACGATCATGAGCTACTGCCACCTTTGCCCCGGTGGCATGACGAACATCACGACGTTCTTCCACCCCACGGTGGTCGACGTGATGAAGAACACGGCGGAGGCCTGCCTGCCGATCTACCTGGGCGCGTCGGTGGAAGTGCTCACGCTGCTCACTCCGGACCAGAGCACCGCGATCACCGCCCAGATCGCGGGCGCGCCGAACGGTTCGGTGCTGCTCAACTACCGCTTCTCGCCCGCCGATCCGTTCGCCAGCGTGCCGATGGTCGACCAGGGCAACGGCCAGTACAGCGGAAGCCTGCCGGGAGCGCCCTGTGGCAGCAGCCCTGAGTACTTCGTCAGCTTCGATGAGCCCAGTTGTGGCCAGGTGACCAGCCAAGTCGTCGCCGTCGAGGTCGGCATCGAGAACGTTCTCTTCGCGGACCAGTTCGAGACGAGCACGGGCTGGGTGGTCGGCGCCCCCGGCGACAGCGCGACGAGCGGCGTGTGGGAACGGGTCGACCCCATCGGCACGTCGTCGCAGCCCTCCCAAGACGTCACCATCGGCGGGGACCAGTGCTTCGTCACGGGCCAACACCCTGGCGGCGGAGCGGGCGCTAACGACGTGGACGGGGGCGCAACGACGCTGCGCTCGCCGGTGCTGGACCTTGCCGGCAAGGACGCCCGCATCAGCTACTGGCGTTGGTTCCACAACAGCGGAGGTGCCAACCCCGGCCTCGAGACGTTCGTCGTTTCGATCAGCAACGACGGGGGTGCGAGTTTCACCGCGGTGGAAGTGGTCGGACCGACGGGCTCCGAGTCGTCGGGAGACTGGTTCTTCCACGAGTTCACGGTTTCGGACTTCGTCGTGCCCACCTCCAACGTGGTGGTGCGTTTCGTCGCCAAGGACGAAGTCGGTGCGCTCGTCGAGGCCGCCGTCGACAACTTCCTGGTGCGTGAGGTCGAGTGCAACCTCTGCCAGCCGAACCTGGGTTTCGGCGGTCCGGGCAATCTCGCCCTGAGCCTCTGCGGCGAGCCGCTCGCGGGCGGCAACGACGCGGAGCTCGTGCTCTCTGGCGCTGCGTCGGCGACGCCGATCTGGATCCTCGGGTCGGTGAACTTCAACCCGACACCTCTGGTCGTGGGCACGATCGTCACCACCCCGGTGAACCTGTCGATCCCCGCGTTCGCGGACGGGCTGGGCGAGTTCCGCCTGCCCGTGAGTGTGCCCCCGGGTCTGCCTGGCGGGGCGACCCTCTACCTGCAAGCGGCCGCGCTGGACCTGTCGGTGCCGGGCTTCCTGGCGATCTCGAACGCCGTCGGCGCCAATATCCTCTGACGGCCGCGGGCCCGTAGGTCCGAAAGTCGGCGGCCCATCGATCTCGCGATCGGTGGGCCGCGTTGTTTCCGGTTAGATTCGGGGACACGGTTCGAGCCCCTACCCTTCCCATGCCCCATCTGCGCTCCCGCATCTCCGGCCTCGGCATGTGTGTGCCGCCCTGGGTCGTCTCCAACGACGAGTTGACCCAGTGGATGGACACCTCCGACGAGTGGATCACCCAACGCACCGGCATCCGCCAGCGGCATTGGGCCGCCCAGGACACGAGCACGTCGACCTCCGGCCTGGCGGTGGACGCCTGCCGTGACGCACTCGCCCAATCCGGCATCGCCGCCACGGACGTGGGGATGATCATCTTCGCGACACTCAGTCCCGATGCGGTGTTCCCCGGCTCCGCCTGTTTCCTGCAGGGCAAACTCGGTGTGCCGGGCATCCCGGCCCTGGACATCCGCCAGCAGTGCACGGGCTTCGTCTACGGGCTTTCGATCGCCGATCTCTACGTGCGCGCGGGGCTGCACGAACACGTGCTGCTGGTCGGCTCCGAGATCCAGTCGAAGGCCCTGGACAAGAGCACACGCGGGCGGGACATGACCGTGCTGTTCGGCGACGGCGCTGGCGCCGTGGTGGTTTCGGCCACCCAGGTCGAGGACGTTTCCGCACGCTCGAAGGAGTCGTTCTTGCTCTCCCACCACCTGCACGCGGACGGCTCCTTCGCCGAGGATCTCCTGTTCCGCTCACCCGGGACCAGCAACCGCATCTGGAACCCGCCGGAACTGGTGCCCGAGCGCGAGGCCTACCCCCAGATGAACGGCCGCCTCGTGTTCCAACACGCGGTCAAACGCATGCCCGAGGTCGCGCTGGAGGCCCTGGAAGCCAACGGTCTCGCGGTGGACGACGTGGACTTGTTCGTGAACCACCAGGCGAACAAGCGCATCAACGACAAGTTCGCCGAGTCTCTCGGGGTGTCGCCCGAGAAGGTCTTCGACACCATCGACCTCTACGGCAACACCACCGCGGCGACGATTCCCATCGGCCTCGCGGAGGCCGTGAAGGCTGGCAAGCTCAAGCCCGGCATGTTGGTCGCCTGCGCGGCCTTCGGCAGCGGTTTCACCTGGGGCGCGAGCCTGCTGCGCTGGTGAGCGCGGGCGCCGAGTCCTCGGTGCCCGTCAGTTGCGCTCGACGACCGGCAGCACGCCGTTGAAGGCGGGGAACAGTTCTGCCGTCGCCTCGCTCCAGTTGAAGCCGGCCGGAATCACCGCGAAGTGCGCCTCGAGGGCGCCCTGCTTCGGGAAGGGATTCGAACGCCGGGAGGGCATCTGCTGGATTTCCTTCGGGCCGCGGATGGCGAGCTCGCCGGTCTTGCCGTCGTAGCGGATCTCGATGCGCGCCTCGGCGCCGGGTGGAAGGGCGAGCACACCGTGGGCCCAGCAGAGTTCGTGCAGCGCGCCGCGGTGGCGCCGCTGCAGGGACCCCGTGAGCTGCACCGTGCGCCACGTGTCGCCGCGGTTCGTCAGCTCCGCGGCCAACAGACCGTCCCGGTCCAAGCGCCCACCCTTCGGATCGAACAATCCCGTGCGGTGCACCCCGTCCACGCTCAAGTCGCGGCGCCAGCCCGCGATCCAGTCGTCGGCGCTGCCGCGCACGGCGGAAACCTCGACGAACTCGGCGTTCAAGTTCTCGCTGAACACCTCGAGGCCCACGCTCTTCAGCAGCCAGCGCAGCTCCTCCGGCGTGTAGAACTCGAAGGGGTAGTCGCTGTCGACCACACCCTGGAACAGCTCGAGGCCCTTCGGCGAGAGCATGTTCTGGAACTGCAGCAGCGCCAATCCGCCGGGGCGGAGCACACGCTCGATCTCGCGCAGGTAGCGGTAGGCGCTGCGCTTGTCCACGTGGATCAGAACGAGCAGCGAATAGACGAGGTCGACACTCTGGTTCGGGACACCGGGCAGCGATGCGCCGTCGCCGACGATCAGCTCGGCGTTGTCGACGCCCGCCATGTAGTCGCGCGCCTTCGCGATCATCTCGGGCGAAATGTCGACTCCGATCACGCGCGCACACTCGCCGGCGAGCGGCCGCAGGATGCGCCCGATGCCACATCCGATCTCGAGGACCGCCGACTTCGGATGGATGAAGGGCAGCAACTGCCGCACGGACAACTCGCCGGAACGCGCAAACGCGTCCTCGTCGAGTTGGTCCGGGTCGAGCACCGAAGGATCCCCCCAGATGCTGTAGTGGGCGTCGCGGGCAGCGCGCTCGTCCCAGTAGGCCTTGGCGAAGCGCTGGCGCTCCGTGGCCGGGTTGGTTTCGGTCATCGCGGGATCCGGGTACAGTCGCCCGGAGCTTGGGAGGGGGATTCGGCCGACGCGAGGGGCGTCAGCGGCCGTACTAGATGGCATGTAGGGTTCCCGACCGCCAGCCCAAAGGCCGGACTCGGGAGCAAGGTTTGGGCAATCGAGGCCGTCAGGGCACCCGGGGCGCTTGGGGAAAACGCCCAGTGCTCAGCTCGGTCGGGTTCGGGTGGCTGGTGCCCCGTGGGGGCGGGGGAGCCCTCAGGACCCGGCGGGAAGTGTCCAGGCCATGGCGCAGCTCGGGAACAGGCGCGCGGTTTCCTCGTTCCAGCGCAACCCCGAGGGAATCACGGCCACGTGCAGTTCCAGACGTCCGGTCGGCGGCATGGGTTCCGCCCGCCGCGGCGCGAACGAGACCAACTTCCCATCGGCGGCCAGCTTCAGAGAGCCGCCTGAGAACTGCACGCTTACCTTCGAGGCCCCCTTCGGCGCTCCAAAGAGCACACCGTCGACGAAGTGGCACATGTGCAATCGACCGCCTTGGCGTCGATGCAGCGAGGCGTTGAGCTCCGCCGTCCGCCACTGTTCGGTGGAGTTGACGATCGAGAACTCCAGCTTGCCGTCCCGGTCCAGGTCGCCGCCCTCGGCGAAGAGGCCCGTGCGGCGCACCTCGTCCACCTTGAAACCCTGACGCCACTCGCGCAACCACCCGTCGGGCCGCCCGCGCAGCGCCACGACTTCCAGGAACTCGCCGTTCTGGTGCTCCACCTGAACTTCCAAACCGGCGCCCCGCACGAGGAACCGCAACTCCTCCGGCGTGTAGAACTCGAAGGGAAAGTCGGTTTCGACGGTCTCTTGGAACAGCTCGAAACCGCGCTGGGCGAGCAGGTTCTGGAACTGCAGCAGTGCGCGACCGCCCGGTTTGAGCACACGTCGGATCTCGCGCAAGTAGCGGAACGCGCTGCGTTTGTCGACGTGGATCAGGGCGAGCAACGAGAACACGAGGTCGACACTCTCGGACTCCACACCCTCGAGCGTCGCGCCGTCGCCCTTGATCAGCCGCACGTTGGGGCTGTCGGCGAGGAACTGCTCGGCCTCCTCGATCATCACGGTCGAAACGTCGACGCCGATGGCTTCGGCCACATGGCCCGCGACCGGCCGCAAGAGCCGCCCCACGCCGCACCCCAGTTCCAGCACCACCGCATCCGGATGCAGGAAGGGCAACACACGGCGCGCGTCGCGCTCGCCCGCTTCCGCCGCCGCCCGCACGTCCAAATCGCCCTCGGGAGTGCGCGGAACGCCCTCGTTGCCGGCCAGCGCCCAGCGGTCCCAAAAGGTCTCGGCGACGCGTTGGCGGTCGGTGATCGGTGCCTGGTCGTGCATGGGGAACCTCGCGTCGAAACGACGGACCTCGATGCTAACCGCCCGAGGGCCCCCGGCCGCCGTCCTGCGGCTCTTCCACTTCGCTGACATCGAGCACGCGGGGTTCCGGCAGGTCCGCGTCGAAGGCTGGCCCCAGCACCCGCACGTAGACGTCGTGCCCGAGGCCCCGCCGTCGATCGCTCCAGACGACGGCAAACCCGTCCCCGAGCGCCGCCGCGTGGGGCATGGTGCGGTCCGGTACGAAGAGGGAGGGCCGCTGGTTCACCGTCACCGCCGGACCCGCGCGTCCGTCCGCGCCGACGCGTCGGGCGTGGATGTGATCCCGGAACGAAATGTCGTCCTCCCACACCACGACGTGGCTGCCGTCCGAGAGGCGTAGCAACTCCGCGTAGTCCTGTTCGTTCACGAGGGCGCTGACGGCGACGGGGTAGCTGATCGGGCGACCATCCGCGTCGTAGAAGCGCGCGAACACGTCCCGTGTGGGGCTCTCGTTGCCCGTCCAGGCGAGGGCAAAGCCACCGCCCGCCGCGGGGGCCGGCGCCGGGTCCCAATCCCCCGTACGTGTCGGTGTGGGATGGAACCGCAGGGTTTCCCCCTGGGGCGTCAGGTCCCTGTCGAGGAATCGGGCGCCGAGTCGGGAGGGAGTCCGGCCCCGGACCTCGTCCCAGCAGGCGAGGAGCCGCCGGTCGTCCAGGGCCACCAGCGCCGGATGCCGTAAGTCGCCTTCGGATTCCTCGAGCACCGCCAGCGAGCCGGGCGCACCCACCGCCGCCAACACGAGGCGCGAACCCTCCCCTGCCGCGCGATCCACCCGGGCCAACACACCAAAACCACCGCCGGGGAGCGCCGCGACAGCGGGTTTCCAGGGCTGGTGGCGCCTTCGTTCGCCCAGATGGAGCGCCGGCCCAAGGGGACGGTTGTCGGGTCCGTACGCGCGCACGAACAGGCTTTGGCCCTGCCCCAACTCCTCCGCGTACGCCGCCGCGAAGCCGCCGTCCTTGCCCATGGCGAGCATCGCCAACACGGCAAACAGCGGTTGGCCCGCGTCTCCCAACGCGAACTGGTCCCCGTCGAATCCCGCCGGCTGGAGGCGGCGCCCGCGGATCTGCGGCCGGCCTTCGCTGCGGTCCTCCCACAGGATCACCGCCCGGCGCCCGCCGTCGCTCGCGATCGCCGGGGCGGTCTGGTCCGCGCTGGCCCTGTCCGAGTTCCAGCGCCGGTCGGGCCCGTCGAAGCCCTCGGGCGTGAGCACCCGGTAGAAGACGTCCGGATCGCCCTCCCGGCGGTCCGTCCAGGCAACGATCGCCCGGTCGCCGTGGGCCGCGACGCGGGGGCCACTCGCGCCGGACCCGTCCTGGCCGGGGAGCTCGACCGCGGAGCGCAGGGGGCGGCCCTCCCGGTCGAGATGGTGCAGCGCCAAAGCCCCTTGGCCGTCCGCGGCGGTTGGCCGTTCGATGACCACGAGGAGGCCACCGTTCCAAGCGGCGATGCAGGCCGACGCCGCGGCCTCCGGCAGCTCGACGTCCACGGCCCCGTCCAGGGTCCCCCGTGCCAGCCGCCGCAGGTGCAGTCGCTCGTCCCCGCGGACGAGGAGCCACACGTCCCGGTCGTCGGCGGTCAGGGCGACGAGCGAGCCGGCCCCGGCCGACGACGTGGGCGCCGTGGTGCCCGCGGCCCCGAGTTTCGCCAGCGCGATGCCGTCCGCCCGCGTCCAACCCACCAAGTACCCGCCCAGCGCAGCGTCTTCGGCCGGCGCCGTGGCCACGATCGGATCGCTCTCGACCCCGGGCCCGTCCGGATCGAGCGCCACCGCCGCGCCCATCTGCCCAGGGCGGGCGGCGAGCGCCTGCCCGAACAGTCGTTCGCCTTCGCGCCAAACCACCCATCCCGTGCCGCGCCCGCCGAACCCGAGCGCCGGCGCGCGGCTGGCGCGGCGGTTCTGAAGACCCGATCCCGGCGCAACACCGGCGCCCGTCATGCGCCCCGGGTCCACACGGGCGACACCGCCGTCGGTGTTGCGGCCCGTGGCCGTTCCGAGCGGCAACACCGGCCCGAGCACCCCGCCGTCGCGCTCGAAATGCCGCAAGTTGACCTGTTGCACGCCGCCGTCCATGGCGAACCACGCGATGGCACCGTGCAGCGCCCCACCGGCGCCAATGGCCGGCTCGACCTGGCGGCTGGTGCGGGGCGCGTGCACGGGTTGCTCCGTGCCAATGGGCTCGCCGTCGCGATCGAGCCGCCCGAGGAACAACCCCAGATTGCCGTGACGTGTGTCGCGCCAGACTGCCGCAAAACCCTCCCCCGCGGCGACCACCGCCTCGAGTACCTGCTCGGCCCCCCCACTCGTGTCCTGGTTCACGAGCGCATCGTCGAACCGCACATCGCCGGGCTGCGGGTACGCCGTGCCGAGCACCCCCTGCTCGTGCACCCACCCCCCGGGCGGCATGGGCCCCGGTTCACCCTCCGGGCCCGCGCGCTGCGCCCACGCCACGGACGGCACGGCCAACCAAAGGACGGCGCTAAGCGCGAGAGGACGGATCGTGAGCGGCATGTGCAGCGGGGTTCAGGTCCCTTCGGGTACTGAGACCAGCCTACGACGCCCGCGGTTGCAGCCGGTCCGAAGAGCCGCGCAGTGACCCCGCCGTGACCGCCGCCGGTGGATGTCGGAGCTCCTCCCGCCAACCCGTGCGCCCGCACAGGGTGCCGGGCGCGCGCGGGCCGGGTGCGCGGGCCGGGTGCGCGGGCCGGGTGCGCGGGCCGGGTGCGCGGGCCTCCCGGCCCGCCTTGGAGCCAACCCCGTTGTGCGATCTGTAGGGGCGCGGCCCTGTCCGCGCCCAAGGGGAACGGCCGGACGAGCCCGCGCCACCGTCCCCCGGTAGCATCCGCCCGATGCGGGCCCGGCATTGGACTTGGATCGCGGTAGCGGGCCTCGCGCTCGCGGCCGCCTGGTTGGTTTGGAGTGTCCGCACGGACGGTCCAGACAGCTCGCCCGACTTGCGGGACGCCGAACGTAACGTAAGGTAGTCGAGCGCTCGCACGTGAAAACCAGCGACGTGACTGCGGCTGCAGCTCCGCCCGCAACTCCCGACCGCATCGAAGTCGCCGCCGCCGCTGCAGCCTCCCTCGAGGTCCGCGGTCGCGTTGTGCACGAGGATGGTCGCGCATCGCCGGGGGCCTCGGTGTACGTCGGCACCCTCGACGGCGAGGAGCACGCCGAGCCCACGTTCTTCCGCTGGGTGTCGGCCGATAACGAAGGTCGCTTTGCGGTGCCCCACGTGCCCGTGGGAGTTGCCATAGAAATCGTCGCCACCGTGCACATCGACGACACGCACCTGGGTGGAGAACGCAGACTGGAACTCGCGACGTCCGACGAGTTCGAAGTCGTACTCGATTTTACGTGGGATGACGAGCCGACCGTCATTCGCTCCCCACCCCAGGCTATTACAGTAACCGGCCACGTGCTGCACCACGACGGGCGAACCGCGGCCGGCGCACTGGTGTTCACCCGCGATCGCAGCCGCGGCGTGACCGCGGACGACCACGGACGATTTGAGTATCCCGTTCCTCTCTTGGAGCCCGGCGCCGACCCAAAACGCTACGACGACCACATCCGCGCGATGGTGCTCCACGCAGCGCACCCCGATGGCGGTTTGGTGCGGGCGGAAAACTTCGGTCCCGCACTCGCCGCGAATCTGCCGAGCCCGCCCGCACCCATCGAACTGCAACTGCCCGGTCCACATGCGCGTTTGGTCGGTCGACTGGTGAAGGCGAACGGACAGCCCCCTGCGGACTGGGAAGTTTGGCTGCAGTCGCCGACCTGGTCGGGAGGAATGACGTCGGCTTCAATTGCCGAGACGTGGTGGGCGAAGTCCGACGCCGTGGGCCAGTTTGCACTTGCGGAGTTGGATCCCTCACGTACCTACCACCTCGCCGTGCGATCGCCGGATGGCGCGATCGCTCTGACTTCAGGACCCCACCAACCGTCTCTCGCTCCCATCGAGATCGTCGTCGACGATCGGGCATTTGCACACGACGTCGCCGGCACCGCGGTGGGGCTCAGAGGTGAGCCCCTCTCCGGCGTCACACTAGCGCTGCGAACGACGTTGACGAAGTTTGGCAAGACCGCGTACGAGTTCCGCCAACACGACGACTGGGGCGAGTGCACGACCGACTCCGCGGGTCGCTTCCGCTTCGCGCGTGTCCCCGTGGGAGGTGCATCCGTGGTTGCGAAGAGCTCCGATCAGCGGCGGTTCACCGACGTCGAGGCGCACCTCGACCCCGACGCGCTCCACAACGTGCTGACCTTCGAACCGCTCGTACCATTTCGCCCGCTCGTCGCCGATCCGACCGACCCGGACATCTGGGTTGGAGTGATCGATGACAACGACAACCAAATGGACATGTGGAACTCCTGGGGGCGCTTCCAGTCCTGGAGCTTCGCCATCAACCACAAGAACAATCCGGACCCCGCCCTGTGGGTGAGCGCTCGCGGAAGGTATGTCGTGTTGCAGGCATTGGACGTGACGCTAGGGTCGTCCACGGAACTCACGCGCGCTCCGCTGCCCCCATGGCCCGGGCCCGAGAGTGGCCCGCTGCCCGACGATCTCGGAGGCCGCTGACGCAAGACGGGAGTTCCGACCGGCACCGCCCGTGCTCGAAGCGGATCTACAGCACCAGGGTGCGATTCAGGCCGGATATCCGCGGCAGCGACGCTGGGCCGCGGACGACCTGGTGCCCGAGTCCGCGCTGGTTTCGGCCGTGCGGGCCCGACTCACGCAATCACACGCCGAAAAAAATGATCGGCATAACTCTCGCGACCACGACAGCCGAGGTGCCGTGGGTGAAGGCCGCCATCCAGAACCACGGTACGCCCATGCCGCGGCCCGCCGCGTAGCCCGCCAGCGCAACGCCGGCCGCAAGGACCGCGATCAACGCCAGCCCGTGGAAGCGCGCGTCCATCCAAGGTGGCATTTGGTTCAGCGGAACCTCCAAGCACTGTCCCACCGCCAAAGAAAGCACAACTTGCCCAGCCGGCACGCACCCCAGAGCCGAGGCGGCCCAACGGACTCTTCTGCCGCCGCGTCGCAACGGTCCCAAGAGCCAAGGCAAGGCCGGCAGCCCCAAAGCCACCAGCCAGCCGGCCAAGATTGGGAGGATCAAGTAGGCCACGTGCACCGCAGTGTACCGGCGAGTGCGTCCCCGAGCACGGACCCCCGTCGCGCGCAACCGGCGCGCTCGCCATCAGCGCATGCGCTTCATGAGGCGGTCGTACAGCACGATGTTGACCGACGCCGCCAGGTTCAGGCAGCCGATCGTCGGGATCTGCACCACGTCGCGGCACCAGCTCAGTGTCTTCGCGCCCAGGTCGCCGTCCTCGGGCCCAAAGATGTAGAACGCGCGGTCGGGGTGTTCGTACTCGGGCAGTGGTATGGAGTTCTCGGTGAGTTCCACGGCCACAGGCACACAGTCGAAGGGCATCGCATCGCGCAGATCGGTGCAGTGCACGAGCGGCAGATCGAGATAGGCATTCGACGCGTCGGTCGCGGAGCGCTGCCAACGTCGGCCGGTTGCGACGACGAGCGCTGCGCCAAAACACCCCGCCGCGCGCAGAACCGCGCCCACGTTCGCGTGGGTCTTGGGGCTGGATAGGCCGATCGCGGCGTACCCCCGAGGGCCGGGTGTCTTTCTCATCGAGCGAAAGGGTACCCGCTGACCGGTCCGCGCCCCGATTCGATCGTGCAGCGATGTCGAGCGCCGCATCGAACGCCGCGAGAGTGGGCGTGCGCCGGCCTCACAAGTCCTGCTCGTCGAGCGCCGGCAGCCCGTCGATGCTCTTGCGGTTCTTTCGGCGGCCGTATGCATGGACACCCGCCGGCCCCTTGGCGGCCGCCCACGGCCCAAAGAAGTCGCGCTCGCCCTGGAACGTCATCTCGGGCACACCCCATCCGCAGGAGTCGCTGACCCGAACGACGTCGATCACGAGGATCGAGCGCGGCGAACCCAACGCGGGAAACCGCGCGCTCCACAGCTCCCAGTCCGCCGAGGCCCTCGTCACCACCGTGCCGACTCCGTGGAGCCGCACGATCTTCGGCGGCCCTTCGAACGCGCAGAACATGACGACGATGCGCCCGTTCTCGCGCACATGCGCGATGGTCTCGGACCCGCTCCCCGTCACGTCCAAATACGCAACCTGCCGCGGCCCGAGCACGCGAAAACTATCCATGCCCTTGGGCGACAGATTCACTTGCCCATCCGCCGCAAGCGGCGCGGTGGCCACAAAAAACAAGCGCTGGGCCGCGATCCAGTCCGCTAGCGCAGGGGTGATGGAGTCGTACGTCTTGCCCATGGCCGTCAGCGCTAGCGGTGATGGTACCCGCGCGCCTTCCGAACCAGGAGCACAACTATTCGCTCAGTAGCCCATGCGCAGGCTGATCCACAGGGTGGCCAGCAGGGCGGCTCCGATGGCGAGCATCGGGGTGGGGCTCTGGACGAACATGGGGTAGCCCATCAACACCATGCCCGTCAGCGTTTGCGGCAGACGGCTCGCCTTTTTTCCGTAGCAGAAAAGGCCCAGGCCGAGCGTGCTCACAACCATGCCGGCGAACAGCGCTTCTGCCGAGAGATCCATGAGTTCCACACGAGCAGCATCGATCGGCGTGTGGAGCGGGCTTGAGCGCTGCGGGCCGATGTCGGGAGCACAGTGCTCCCCAACGCCCCAGACGCCGCGTTGCTCGGTTGGGAGGGTGTTTGGCTGGCCCGAGTGGCAGAGCCCGGCTTCGTCACCGGACGTTACTGCGTCACACCTTGCAGGCCGTTGCTGGAGGAGTAGCCGAAGCTCGCTGCCGGGTCGTCGATCCAGTATTGGAAGCGCAGCGCCAGGCCCGCGGGCAAGGCAGCGGGCAGAGTCCCCGCGAAGCTCAGGCTGCCCGCACCGCTCGTGAACTGCGGCAGCACGGTGATCGGTTCGGGAACCAACACACCGCCGAGGAACGGCAGATTGAGGGTGCCCGCGCCGATCACCAACCACGCGAGGGAGTTGGACTTGGCGCTCGCCAGGTTCAGGGTTGTGGGCAAGCCAGCCGCAACGGTACCCGCGCCGGTCAGGCTGGGAGCGCCGTTGGTGCCGGTCTTCGCAAAACCCAGGTCGGTCTACGGAGAGGGCGCGGTCGGCAGCACCGAGTTCCATGTGCGTCCGATGCGCAGCTCGTCGGTGGTGAAGCCGGTACCGTTCTCGATGGAGATCGCACCTGGTACGGCCGACACCTGCGCCAGCGTGAAGACCGCCGCGGGGAACGTCGGTTCGCTGCCGCCGGGTGTGGGATCGAGTTACATCGAGTAGGTCACACCGCCGCCCGTCGACCCCTTCGAGAGCTTGAGCACCACCAACGTGGTCTTCCCTTGCACGAGGGGCTTGTTGCTGAAGTCGCCGAGGCCCTGGCTCATCATCAGGCCGTAGGAGTACATGCCGAGCGGCGAACCGACCCACATCTTGAACGGGTACTGCCCGAACGAAACACCGCCGAAGCTGCCTAGGCCGCGTCGTCGCGCATCAGGAACGAGCAGTAGATCGTATGTGTTCCGGTCGGCAAGGCGAAGCTGCGCGCGTAGATCGAACTCGGCCAGATGCCGCCGGCGGTCGGGGTGATCGCCGCACCGGGGCTCGACGACAAACCCTGGTAACTGAGGCCCGGCGCACCTAGAAAACTCGGATCGGTGGAGACGTTCGCCCACGCCGCGCTCCAGCCGCTGCCGCCGTTGCTGCCCGCCAGGTCGGGCGCGGGACCATTCGAGAAGCCGTCGTACGCGATCAACTGAGCACTCGCGGTACTCGCGAGCATGGCCGCGCCGACGGACGACAAGAGGGAACGGCGACACACGGTGGGAAACAGTCGAAGGGTCATGGGATGCCTCGTGCGGTTTTGCAGAGCGATTGGAAGGTGCAGTTCGGGCCTACGGGCCCAACGCCAGCTCGCTCTCGAATCTGTACGCCCCTTCGTGGCACTTGCGTATGACGAGTCGGTCATGCCGCACTTGCACCCCCACCAGGTTGCGGAGCGAGTGGTAGCGTCGAGGTCCGGGAGCAAGCACGGCTTGGAAAGCGATTCGCCGAACGTCGAACCGCGGTCCGGGCAGCAAGTCCTCCCCGCTACACGGAGTGCCCCATGAGATCCTCGAAGTTCAACTCCAACCATCCGCTGCGGACGCTGGGCCACACACTCGCCCTCGCCAGCTTGAGCTTCGCGATCGCCAGCGAAGCGGCGGCCAGTGCGCAGTCGAGCGGCCCACCTCGATTGATCGCGTGGAACGATCTGGGCATGCACTGCATGGACCCGGATTTTTCGGTGTTCTCCATCCTGCCCCCATTCAACACCGTCAACGCACAGTTGATCCTGAACGGGCAACTGATCGCGGCGGAGAACTCGTTCCTCGTGACGTACGAAGCCGTCGCAGACCCGAGCGGCTCGATCAACAAGTCCTCGATCGGCAAAACGAACTTCTGGCAGTGGGCGCTGCCCCTCTACGGCTTGCCGATCCCGCTCGACATGGGCCTAGCAGGCAACGCGATGCCCGGGGCGGCCAACACGCCGCAGCCGAGCACCTACGAGCCCGTCTGGCAGTGGTTCCAGGCCGAAGGCATTCCGATCACACCCTTCGACGACGCGGGCCAACTCAAGCCCTACGGCTTGATGCGCCTTGTCGCCCGGGACGCGGGCGGCAACTTCCTGGCGAGCACCACGACGGGCGTGCCTGTGAGCCAGGAGATGCTTTGCAGCCAGTGCCACGCGTCGGGATCCAGTCCCTACGCAAGGCCGGTTTCCGGTTGGAGCTTCGACGCCGATCCGAAGAAGGATGACAGGCTCAACATCCTGAAACTGCACGACGAGAAACACCTGGGCACGCCAGAGTACGACAGCGCTTTGGCGACCCTGGAGCTCAACCCCGAGGGCCTCTATGCCAGCGTCGCCAGAGACGCGCGTCCGATCCTGTGCGATGCCTGCCACGCGTCGAATGCGCTTCCGGGGACCGGGCTCGTCGGCATCGAACCGATGACCGAGGCGATCCACAAGTTCCACGCGAACGTGGTGGACGAAGCCGGGATCCGACTCGACGACATCCCCGAGCGCAGCTCTTGTTACACCTGCCACCCCGGCAACAACACCCAGTGCCTGCGCGGCGCCATGGGCAAGGCGATCGACAACCGTGGCGAATTCTCGATGCAGTGCCAGAGTTGCCACGGCAGCCAGGCCGACGTGGGCAAACCGGGCCGCGTGGGCTGGCTCGATGAACCCAGTTGCCAAGAGTGCCACACCGGCACCGCGACCCAGAACTCTGGGGCGATCCGGTTCACATCGATCTACGACTTCGCCGGCAATCCGCATGTGTCCGCGAACCCGATCTTCTCGACCGACGCGAATGTGCCAGCGGCAGGCTTCGACCTCTATCGCTTCTCCACCGGTCACGGCGAACTGCAGTGCTCGGCTTGCCACGGTTCGCCCCACGCGATCTGGCCCACCAGCGAAGCGAACGACAACCTGCAGGCCATGCAACTACAGGGCCACCAGGGCACGCTTGCGGATTGCACCGTGTGCCACACCGGACTCGAGGACGATCAAATCCAGGGCCCGCACGGCCTGCACCCTGTAACCCAGGCATGGGCATCGGGGAAGCACGGCGACTTCGCCAAGGGCGCGGGATTGGCGAATTGCCAGGCCTGCCACGGCGCGGACTCCCGCGGGACGGTCCTGTCGCGCGCGCAGGGCCCGAGGAACTTCAACACGAAGTACGGCGCGAAGAACTACTTCGAGGGCAAGCAGGTCGGCTGCTACGACTGCCACAACGGTCCGACCAGTGAGAACCCCACCACCAACGGAGCGCCCAGCGTCCCGAACCTGTCGGTGGCCACACCCAACGACACGGCGCTCCCGATTGCGCTCAACGGCACCGATCCGAACGGAAATCCGCTGACCTACCGGATCGTCAGCCAACCGCAACACGGCACGGCGGGCGTCATCGGCAATGTCGCCACCTACTACCCCAACGCGGCCTACCCGAACCTCCACTACACGGGCCCCGACTCCTTCACCTATGCCGCCAACGACGGCAAGACCGATTCCGGGCTCGCAACGATTCACGTGGCCGTCGGCGCGCCGGCATGCGCTGGCACCACTCTGGCCCATGGCTTTGGCGCACCGGGCGCCGGCGATCTTCTGCCGCAGCTTGGCCTCAGCGGGTGTCCTAGCCCCGGCCAGCCGGTCACCCTCGACCTTTCCAACGCACTTGGCGGTTCGGTGGCGTTCCTGGCCGTCGGCCAGACCACGACGAGTTTGGAGCTGCTTCCGGGGCTGACCCTAAGGGTCGCCCCGCTCCTCTACTTGACCGGCGGCATCCCTCTCGATGGGAGCGGCGCGGGCCAGGGTGGCTTCCAGGTGGCCACCACCCTGGCACCCGGTTTGCTTCCCCACACGTTGACCTTCCAGGCGTTCGTGATCGATCCGGCCGCGGACTTCGGCATTGCCGCGAGCAACGGTCTCAGGGTCGAGATCCAGTAGCCCGAAAACCTCCCGCTGCGGATCGAACGGCCCCCGGGACCCCAAAGGGTTCCGGGGGTCGTTCGTTTTACCTCCGCAGGCAACGCACGTGCGCACTGGCCGGTCGTCGCAAGGCCGGGCTCTTGGCCATCGACGAACGCCGCTCCAGCGGGTTTCCGAGGACGGTTCGTAACGCGGGTTGAGATTGGCGCATGTCTCGCCGGTCCTGCCCCCCGTGCGACGGGCACTCCGCCCGAAGTTGGGGGCTTCCTCACGAAGGAACGAGCCCATGTTCTCCAGCGCGCTGCTGCTGCTGTGCGGGTCCACCCTGATCGGTGACCCGCTTCCCCCGCCCCAAGACACCATCGCCGTCCCCGCGGTGATCAGCCAGAGCTTTGCGCTCGGCCACCGCGATGGAGCGCTCCACGCCGATGGAGCCAACTACTTCGGCCGCTTCGACGGAACGGGAATGGCCTTCGTGCCAGCCCTCGGTCCGGCCGCCGACCACAACCAGCCCCTGCACCTCGCGGTGCAGGCCGTCGCACGGGGTGGGGTGACCGTTCTTGACCACCCGCTGGTCGCCGAACCCGAGGCTCGAGGAAGCGGCGCCGAGGTGGAGCGCTGGACGGGGATCCAAGAACGCTGGCAGATCAGCGGCGCGGGCGTCGAGCTCTCGTACCGCTTCGAACGACCCATTCGGGGCGAGGGCGACCTGCAAGTGGTCGTGGCAGTGGCGACGGAGCTTTCGCCCCGCGTCGACGCCGGCGGTCTTTACTTCGATCACCGGGACGCGTCCGGGCGGGCCGCCGGTGGTGTGCACGTCGGTGCCGTCACGGGTGTGGATGCAGTTGGCCGCACGGCGGCCGGGGCCCTGCACTTCGCAGAGGGGCGGTTGGTGCTATCCCTGCCTGGTGAGTTCGTGGACAACGCCCAGTACCCGCTGGTACTCGATCCCCTAGTCGGCGTCGTGCTCCCGCTTGAGACCAATCCGCTGACCGACGACCGTTCCGTGGCCGCAGCGAGCGACGGCGACAACTACCTAGTGGTTTGGCGGCGTTTCACGTCGTCGACCGATGCCGACATCCTCGGCCACCGTGTGAGCGGCAGCGGCAGTTTGCTCGGTTCCCTCCTCTCGATCTCCACCGGCACCGGTAACTACTCCGCGCCGTCGGTCGGATACAACCGGTTCCGCGATGTGTACCTCGTGGCCTACCAATGGTCCACGGGAACGACCATCGGCCAATCGGACATTCGCGCTCGAGGCGTCGTTGCGCCGCTCGGGGCTCTTGGCACCCAGTTCACCATTGCCGCGACAACCGATTTCGACGTGCAACCGCGTGTGACCAGCGACACCGGCGGCTCCGACAACGGTTTGCTCGTTCTCTACAACCAGTCGCCCACCGGGCTGCGGTTGGTCGAAGTCGGCCTGACCACTGGGGGCAACCTGCAGGCCTTGGGCGCTTCGCCCTTCATTCCGGGGACCGACAGCCAATCCGGCAACGGTGACATCAGTCGAAGTGGCGGTGTGAACGGGCGGTGGTTGGTGACGTGGACCCAGGTCGCCGCCGGTGTCACGCAGCTTCGGGGCCGGGTGTATACGGCCGCAGCCACCGCGTGGACCGGTATGGTCGACCTCGTCACCTCGACGACCGACATTCTGGCGACGCGCAACGACGGTGATGGCGTGCACTGGCTGGTCGTCTACGAGCGGCGCGAGAACACCGGCACCGATCGCGACATCTTCGCGCAGGTCGTCACCCTGAGCGGCTCGGGGTTGGGCTCCTACGGCTCTGCCGTCGGCGTCGAGTTCGACTCCAACGACAACGAAACCGACCCCTCGGTGGCATTCCTCGGCAGCTCGTTCCTAGTTGCTTGGCGCGACGAGGACGGAGCGCCCAATACCGACATCGGGTACAAGCTGCTCGATTCCTACACGGCGGACACGATCGAGAACGAAGCGACCCTCGACGGGGGCGCCCAGAGCTTGGAGGATCCCGCAGTGGTGTCGTTGTTCTCTGGGAGTGCCCCCAACTCCGCGCCGTCCGATGCTCCGGCGCTGATCGGTTGGCCGGTGATCTCGAGCGGAGGCACGGGCACCGGCAACATCTCGGTCCAGCGTTTCCTCTCGTCCGCGGGCAACGTGACGGTGCTCGGCGGCGGTTGCCTCGGCGGCACGGCCGCTACCGGCACCCCGGCCGTGGGCAACGGCGACTTCACCCTGCACTACCACACGCCGCTGTTCGTGAACGGCTCGACGGTTTTCCTCTTGGTCGGCGCCACGCAGACGGCGATCCCCTGCGGTACCTGTGTGATCGGCGTCGACCCGTTCAACTCGATGGTGCTTCCGGTCGCCGTCGGTGCGCTCGGCAATGCCAGCGTCGCCGTTCCGATCCCCAACGACAATGCGCTGGTGGGGGCGGAGTTCTTCGTGCAGTGGGCGAACGCCTCTCTCTTGGCCACGAGTTGCCCCACCTACGGCGTCAACTTCAGCGACCTGTTGGAGGTGCGGATCCAGTGAAGCACCACAACACGTCGCCCCGTTCCCACGAACTACCCCGCCGTCCCCGGACCGAACGTCGTCCCATGTTGCGCTCCCTATCGTCTCTTTCGACCGCATCCGCGTTGTTCCTCGTGGCACCCTTGGCTGCCGCTTGGACCCAATCCTCGATCGTTCCTGAGGCACCGCTCGGCGTGATCGAGCAGAGCCACGGCTGGCACGAACTCGACGGCCGCCTGCTCGGCGGTGGAGCGCGTTATCGCGCGGATCTAGGCCCCCAGGGTGTCACCTTCACGCCCGCCCTCGGAACTCGGGTCGAACATGCACAGACCCTTTCCCTCGACCTGCAGTCGGTCGGCCGCACGGGGGGTCCGTCCCGGCGTGTGGACGACGCGGCGACACCGGTGCTCGAAGGCAGTTGGGCCGTGTACGACCACGGCCAAGGCCTGCGCGAACGCTACGAAGCGCGTGTGCACGAGCTCGAGCAGGTGATCGAGCTCCACCAACCGCTGCCGGGCGACGGGGACCTCGTGCTGCGCTACGACGTGGTCAGTCCGCTCGCGGCGGATCCGGACGCGTCGCGAGGCTCGGCCCTGCGCCTGGTGCGACCGGGCATCGGCGGGATCCACATCGATCGACTGTGGATCACCGACGCCGAGGGCCGCGACCTGGGCGGTGAAATGCGTCTGGCCGAAGCGGATGGCCAGCGGTTCTTCGAGATCGTCGTTCCGGAAGCGTCGCTGGCCAGTGCCGTGTACCCGCTGACCGTGGATCCGGCTTTCGGCACGATCATCGAGCACGGCGGCGCGGGTGACAACACGCGCTCGGACGTGACGACGATGGCGACCCCAGGCGTGACATTGGTCACTTGGCAGACCCAGTTCGCGCTCAACGACATCGACGTGCGCGCCCAGCGCCTGAACTTCAACGGCGTGGGATTCGGGCCGCTGATCACCGTCGAATCCGGTGCGGGAGTTGCGCAGCGGCCGGCGATCGCGGTGCACCTCGCCAGCCAGCGCTGGGTCGTCGCCTACGAACGGGCCGCATTCTTCGCCGGCAAACGCCGTATTGCCGCACGCTCGCTCGATGGCTCGACCGGTGCAGTGTCCGCTGCCGCGAATCTGACGGACGCGATTCTGGACAATGCCGCGCCGAGCCTCGGGAACGACGCCGAGCCGACACTGCAGTCGGGTGTACTGATGACCTGGCGCCAGGGTCAGAGCATCCGTGTCATGTCCCTAGGCGTTGACGGTTCCGGACTCGTCTTGCCGGGATTCGCGAACCTATTGGACAGTGTCCTCATCGACTCTACGATTGAACCCCGGATCAGCGGCACGGGGGGTTACCTCGGACACTGGATGGTGGTCTACCACCGGGCCGTGAACATCCTCAACTTGGACAGGGGCATCCGCGGCGCCATCGTCAACCGCAACGGCTCCATCCTGGTCCCTGCACAATGGATCGAGGACTCGGGGTCGAGCACGACGGGAATCGATCGCACGCAGCCCTCCGTGGACTGCGACCCCCTGAGCCAGTTCTCGAGCCGCTTCTTCGTCGCGTTCGAGGTCGAGGAGTCGTCTACATCCTCGAGTCGAGACGTGCGGGCCGCGATTCTGCAGTACGCGGGAGGCGGCGACCTCTTCTTCACGGCGTCCGTGCCCGCGTTCTGGCTTGCCGACACGGGGCGAGACGAGTTCGGTCCGGCCGTGGGCTGTGCCACGTCGAAGACCTACATCGCCTACAGCGAGGAGTTTGCGGGGCAGAGCTACAACGTGCGGGTACAGGGCCGCAACACGGCCACGGGCACGACCTGCGAATCGCCTTTCCTGCTTGCCTCCGTCGCCGGAGCGACTCCGCGCCACCTGCGCATGCGCAGCCGCGCCAGCGTCCCGACACCGACCTTCAACCGGTCGTTCCTGACGTGGACCGCCTACGACCTCTTGCCGCCGTTCGACGGCAGTGTGATCGTGCAGCCGCTTTCGACGATCGCGGGAACGGGCACGATCCAGGACCTCGGCGGCGGTTGTGGCGGCGGCGGCACGGTGGAACAGACGATCGCTGTCGGACCGGCGATCGGTGACTCGGGCTTCGGGCTGCGCAACTTGACCGCAGACCCCCTGTCGACGTTCAGCGTGCTGAACCTCGCCACGGCTGGCACGCTGCCGGTCTCGTGCGGGCCTTGCCTGCTGCTCCCCTACCAGATCACGTTCAACGTGCCGAAGGAGAGCGGTGGCTTCGGAATTCTGCTGCCGGTGCCCTGCGATCTCAGCCTAGTGGGTGCGCAGCTCGACGTGCAGTGGACCGTGTTCCCCACTGCGAGTACCCCGTGCTCGCTGTTCAACAACATCTCGGTGTCGAACATCGCACGAATCACCGTCGGGGTCTGAGGGACACGCGTCTCCCTGAACGCGCCTGGGTCGTGGGATCCAGGCGCGTCTGCCCAAGTTGTTACGGCACGAGCGCGCGCGCCGGGCGCAGGCCCAGGCTGCGTGTCGCTTGGATCGGGCGCATCAGGTAGCGCTCGGACGAACGCAGCGCCTGGGGCGGATTGAAGAAGCCGCCGCCGCGCGCCAGTACGCGTGCGGTTTCCAGTTCGGGGTCGCCGAGTTCCGCGCGCAGGCCGTCGACCGGTGCCGCGGGCTGCGAGTAGGAGCTCTGCCCGTCGCGCACCCACTCCCACACGTTGCCGTGCATGTCCAACAGGCCGAACGGATTGGGCGCGAAGCTGCCGACTGGCGCGTGCACCGTGTGGCCGTCGTCGAGCCATTCGGAGTAGGTCCACGCCGTGGCGCCGCCGTGGTTCGCCGCATGGCGGTCGGCCAAGTTGGCGGCGCCGTCCAAGGATGTTTCCGTCGGTCCGCTGGACCACGGCCACGTCGTGCCCGCGCGCGCGCCGTACTCCCACTGGGCTTCGGTCGGCAGGTCCAGGTGGAACTCGCGGAGCGCTCGGCGCGCCTCCACCCACGACACCTGTTCCACCGGGTGCACCAGGCTGAAACCTGCGCCGCCGACGATGTCGCCCGGCACGTAGTCCGACGGATTCCCGCCCGTCCAGCGCAACCACTGGCCCTGGGTGACCTCGTACTTCGACAGCAGGAAAGGCGCCAGCTCGACCTCGTGCACGGGCTGCTCGTCCGCTTCGGCCAACGGGTCGAAACCGGGCGAGGCGGGATCGTCGGGCTGTGCGCCCATCGCGAACGAACCGCCGGGCAGGAGGAGCAACACGAGACCCGTGGTTTCGTCCACACGGAAACGTCCGTCCGCGTCGCGTTCCGGCGCGTTGCCGGTGTCCAGGGCATAAAACGCTTCGAGGCCGCCGTCCGGATCGACACCCAGGGGCAGCAAACCGACCACCGGTTCGAGCTGCAGCCCGCCGTAATGCGGCGCGGCCGCGACGCGCCGCCGAGCTTCGGCCCAGTCGTCCGCCGCCTCGACGATGGAGCGCCGCGCCAGGCTTCGCGCGCGCTCCAACCGGGCAGCGACGGCGTGCACCGTGAGGCCGTGCGCGGTGGGCGCCGCGAGTGCGTCGATTCCCTTGACCAGCTCGCCAAGGCGCGCCGCCTGCCAGCTTCGCCACGTGTGTTCCTTCGAGCCCGGCGGACCGCGTTCCGACAGCAACTGCGTTTGGGTCGCGGCGTGGAGATCGCGGCGCTCGACCAGTGCCATCGCGCGCGCCAACCAACTCTCCATGGCGTCGACCCGCAGAGGTCCCACGGGCACAAGCCCATCGCCTTCCGCGTTGAGTTCCTCGAGACGCTGCGCGTCGGCCAAACGCTCGATGACGTCCAACTGATCCGCCATCACGAGGCTCTGTCGCACGAACAAACTGGCCCCGGCCACGGCTCCCAACGTGAGCGCCCCCACCAACGCCGATTCGAGCGGCCGACGCCGCACCAACTTCGAAAGTCGGTACCCCGCGCCGTTGCCGCGTGCGCGCACGGGTCTGCCCTCGACCCAGGCGCGAAGGTCCGCCGCCAGATCCGCCGCACTGGTGTAGCGGCGACTGGGTTCCCGCTCGAGCGCCATCATCGCGATGCGGTCCAAGTCGCCGCTGAGTCTGCGCGCCAGCCCGTCCACCGTCGCGTCTCGCGCTGCCGCCTGCGATTTCGCGTCCGCGGAGCGCCGCAGGGCCGAGCTCGGGGGGCGAATCTGCGCCGTCGCGATTGCACTCTCGAGCGCGAAACGGCTGTCGGAATCGGCGCTGTACGGGCGACAGCCGCACAGCAGCTCGAAGAGCACCACACCGAGGGAATAAACGTCCGAGCGCACACCGACCAACTGCCCGAGGATCTGCTCCGGGCTGGCGTAGGCGGGTGTGAGCGCGCGTTCGTCCCATTGCGTCCGCAACTGCGCGTCCGGATCCTCCTCGAGCACCTTCGCGATGCCGAAGTCGAGGAGCCGCGGACGCCCGTTGGCATCGACCAGGATGTTGTCGGGTTTGAGATCCCGGTGCACCACCAACTGCTCGTGCGCGTGCTCCACAGCGGCGAGCACTTCGAGGAAGAGCTGCACCCGCGCGCCGAGATCGAGGCGCCGCCCGTCGCACCATCGGTCGATGGGCTCGCCGTCGACGAACTCCATCGCGAGCCAAGGCGCACCGAACTCGTCCTCGCCGGCGTCGAAGATGCGCGCGATCCCAGGGTGTTCGAGGCGCGCCAGCACACGTCGCTCCGCGTGGAAACGGCCGAGCAGGTTCGCCGTGGTTGGCCCCGGCCGCAGCATCTTGACGGCCACACGCTGCTCGAAGTTTCCGTCCGCGCGCTCGGCCCGGTACACGAGCCCCATGCCGCCGTGCCCCGCCACTTCCAACAGGCGGTAGGGTCCCAAACGCCGGGGCAACTGCCCACTGACGAGGCCCGCGGCGACCTCTTCGCGCTGATCCTGGTCCAAGAAGCGATTCGCTTCGGCATCGGCGGCCAGAAGCGACTGCACTTCGCGAAGCAGCTCCCCGTCGCCCGCGCATTCGCGCTCCAAGAACGCGGCCCGGGCCCCCGGTTCCAGATCGACGGCCCCGTGGAAGAGGTCCTCGATGCGGGCGAATCGGGTGGGCACGGGCTGGCGTTCCTCGGCGCAGTCAGATCACGGCGTGACCGCGCGCAGTGCGTTGGTCAGCGCCACGCCGTCCACGGCCTGTGGGTCCACGATACCGGCCTGGAAGAAGAGCTCCAAGTTGGAGGGCAATCCGGCGGGCCAGCTCGGCACGAACAGCGTCCAATCGCCGAAGCCATCCGTCAGGAAGCCCTGGCTGTAGAACTCTGGGATGGTGTAGACGGTGCCGCCGAACAGCGGGGTGGGATTGTCGTTGAGCGACACCAAGATGATCCCAGGCGCTGCCGCTCGCGCGTCCTGAACGCGGATCGACACGGGCAGCGCGGCTTGCAAGCTCGAACTCGAGTCGAGCCGCGGCACGACCGACTGGGTGCCCGCCGTGCCCTTGCCCAGCTTCTGGAACGCACCCGTCGACGCGGCGCTGAGCTCCTTGGCCACGTTGCCGTCGTCGTCACGACCGGTGGTGTTGATCGCACCGAGCGAGGTCGGGCCGGGGAACGTCGCTTGCCCACCGGTTCCGGTATAGAGCGAGACGAGGATCTCGTCGGGCCCGAACTGGGGGTCGAACGATTCTTTCCACACCGAGACGAGCACACCAGGTTGCGGCACGCCGTTGGTGTCCGTCACGATCACGGTGAAGTTCTGGGGGTTGGGCGATGCCGGGATCACGGGCGGCAGCGTGAGTACCAACTCCTTCGTCTTGTCGCGCCGGACCTTCATCGCGGGGCAGCCGAGCAGGTGGTACATCCACGAGTTCTGATGCGTGCTGTCCGGGTGGGCCGCGTCCATCTGCATCTCGGACCAGGCGATCGCCAGGCTGTGCGTCGTCAAACCGAGGTCCCACACCGCGCGGAACATGTTGGCGTCGAGGGTGTGGTTCTTCTTCGTGCCCGACACACGGGTGGAGCCGTAGTGCGCGACAGCGCCGCCGGTCGCCTGCAACCAAGCCGCCGCGATGGTCGGTCCCAGATCGATGCCGCTGTTGGTGCACGAAAAGGACCAGACCACCGGGAGCTGGGCCTGCTTCAGCTCCTTCACCTCTTTGTCAGTGAGGTTCTCACCGGCGAGGTTCCAATCCACCCACGTCTTCTGCGTTCCATGGCCGCGGTAGGCAACCAGACCGCGGCCCGCTTCCACGTCCGAGATCACACCCGAGTCCGTGCCCGACGGCGAATCGCCGTAGCGTTTGTTGAAGATCGGGTCGACGGTGTAGTTGGCGTTGGCAACCGCTTCGTGCGCGCCGACGTACTTGCCCGGCGCACCCTCCTTGTGCGCGGCGAGCACCACACGCCGGTAGTCGTGACCAGGTTGTTGGTCGAGCTCGTAGTCGATGATCTTGTCGAGCATGTGGGTCACCTCCGCCGGTGTGCTTGCCGGCAGGCGACCGACAAACACCGTCTCGAGCAGGCCACCGGTGCCGGCGGGCGAGCCGTAGAGGTCGTCGCCAGGGATCTGCCCGGGGGTGGCGGAGGGGCAAAGGGGCAGCACTCCGGCGGTGCCCACGAGAAGGCAGTAGTTGTCGGCGTTCGCGGGGCCGAGCAGTCGCCACGCCTCGATCGCCGCGCGGATCTCCCCGCAGCTCACGAAGGGCAGCGACTCGAGCGTGCGGATCGCGACCTGGAAGCCCATGCTCTTGCGGTGCTCCACGAACGGCGCCAGGGCAGGGAGGTTGTGCTGGGTCGTCACGATCAGGTAGCGCCCCGAGTAGGACGTTGTGTTCGTGGCGAACCAAGCGGAGGCCGTGGGCCAGTTCACACAGCTCACCGCGGCTAGCTTGGCCATCTCGATGCTCTGCGGCAGGGACGGCGACAATACACCCCCGTGCAGGTAGGTGTAGATCGAGCGGCGCGCGATGGTGAGGCGCGGCTGCACGGGGTTGGAGCGCACCGGCGTCAGCAAAACCTCGGCCGCGCGCACAGTGCCGAAGAACGGCTGAACGGTTGCGCTGGGCGAAGCTTGGGTCGCCGGCCAGTTCGCGTTGGTTCCGTAGATCGAGGGGTCGATGACGAACTCCTCTTCCGTGCCCGCCGGGTCCCCCGCACCCAGGTCATCGCTGCCGTCGGCGCCGGGTTTGGGGGTCGGGTAGACGTCGTACTGGAACGTGAAGAGTTCTCCCGTCGGCACCACCAGGCTCTGCAGGGTGACGGCTTCGGCGGTGGTGGGCACGGCGATGCGCGTGCGCAGGGCGGGGAGCTCGGGCGCGCCCTGTTGACCGATCTCCCCCATGCCGGGCACGCGGATGCGCTCGTACTTCACGCCGTCGGCGCCGAGCACAGTCTCCCGCCAGAAGCCGTGGATCCGCAGTTCGAAGACCGAGCGCCCCTGGGAGCTGCTCCCCGAGTCGGGGATCAACTCGGCGGGGGTGCCGGGCGGTTGCGAGGTGGTGAGCGGCACCCACACGGTCTGCGCGCGGGTTTCGCTTGCGAGCAGGGCCAGACCAAGGGCGACAAGGGCCTGACGAAGGGGCTGTTTCATGGTGATCTCCTGGGCTCGGCGACTTCGGACCACAGCAACGCCGAGAAACCCGACCCAGCCCGACAGGGATTCTCCCCGAAATCTGGCCAGCAGGGGGCGACGGGTCCGCCCGAGAGACGCGGCGTTGGCGCAAGGCAAATGTAAGAGAGCCTACACCCGAGTCCTCGCGCAGCCCGCCGTCGCCGCGGCAACCCCGTGGGCGGCGCTATTCGGGCCTCCCCGGATCTCCGGGGGTGAGGGCCCGGCGCAGCCAGGCGCGGGCCATGCGCCAGTCGCGTTCGACGGTGCGCTCGGTCACGTCGAGGGCCAGGGCCACCTCGCGGTTTTCGAGGCCCGCGAAGAAGCGCAGCTCGACCACCTTGGCCTTGCGCGGGTCCTCCTTGGCGAGGGCTTCCAGGGCCTCGTCCAGGGCCAGCACGTCCAGGGGGTCCTCGCTGACCTCGCCGGGGCGATCGGTCAGGGTCACCCGACCGCGTCCGCCGCCCCGTTTGGCCGCCTTGACGGCCTCGGCGTGGTGCACGAGGACGCGCCGCATCGCCGTGGCGGCGATGGCCAGGAAGTGGGCGCGGTTCTGCCAATCCTGGGCGCGCTGGTCCACCAGCTTGAGCCAGGCCTCGTGGACCAGCGCCGTGGCCTGCAGGGTGTGCTCCCGGCGTTCGCGCCCCAACTGGCGGGCAGCCATGGAGCGCAGCTCGTCGTACACCACGGGCAGCAGCTCGCCCAGGGCGTCCGCACTCCCGGCGCGGGCCCTTTCCAAGAGGAGCGTGACGTTCGCGGGCTCCATGGACGGCCGACCGCATCGTACGCGCCGCGCTCCGTGGCCGCGCCCTCCCCCTCCTCGACATTCCCCCGCCGCTGCGGGCGAGATCGTCGGATGGGCGTCGCTCCGCGCCCGCGCCGCCCCGGGGAAGTCGTGGCCGCGCTCGGTCGTCCATGGCAGGGTGTCTGCCCTGAGCAACGGCAAACGGAGGAGGCTCTCGTGGAACGACTTTGGAAACGAACTGGGCTCCTAGGACTCGTCGCGGCGGCGCTGCCCTTCGTCGCGTCCGCCATGGGTCCGGGGCCCGCCGCGGGCGACTATTGGATCGAGGCCGCAGTCAAGGCGCGCTCCTTGTGGATCGATCCGGCGACGGGTGAGCTCCACGAAGTCATGGATGCGGACGCCCCGATGGGTCTGGTGTCACCCGACGGGAAGCGGATCGTGTACCTCGGGAGCGACCCGGAAAGGGTGCGCGCCGGGCACGACTTCGACCTGTTCGCGGCCGACGTGGACCCGAACTCGCCCTCCGGGAAGGCCGCGTCCCGGCGCATCACGGACGGCCAGGTCCGGCCCCATGCGCCGGTCTGGCTGCCCGGCAGCGATGGCATCGCGTTCCTGGCGATGGGTGAGGCGGAGGCCAGACCCCGCGAGATTTGGCTCGCGCCGCTCGCGCCGGACGCCGAGCCCCGGCGCATCGAAACCGGGGACGCGCTGGGTGTTTCGCAGCTCTCGGTCACGCCGGACGGGTCGCTTGCGTTCGTGGCGTTGCGCTCGCGCGAGGGCAAGGTGGGCCGCAGCGATCTCGTGATCGCCGACGCGGCTGGCAAGGTGCGGTCGGTGCCGGTGCGGGGGCAGTTCGTCGGGAATTACGCCTTCCGGCCGGACGGCTCGCAACTGGCGTGGGGCGGACTCGGCGCCGTGTTCGTCGAGGACCTGGTGCAGGGAACGACACGCGAGATTCCCCTCGCGGCCATCCACCGCAAGCTCGCCAACCACACGGTCCACGAGATGGCGTGGAGGCCCGACGGCGAGGCCCTGGCCCTCTACTGCGGATTCCTCGGCGGTGTGGCCGCGGGCAGCAACCGGGACCCGAACGCGCCGCCCGTGCGGATGTTCGCGGAGGACAAGATCTTCGTGCTTCCGCTCGGCTTCGCCCCCGCGCCGACCGAGTCAACCGAGGGCGGCTTCCCCTCGCCCCTCGCGGACGACCCGGCGTCGGAGCAGCCCGACCCCGTGGGCGATGGCACACGCCCGCACTGGATCCGCGGTTTGCCGATGGCGCCCATCGAACTGAAGTGGATCGACGGCGCCCGCGCGCGCGCCCGGTTCGGCGCCGACCGCTGACTCGCGGCCAGCCGAGGGGTCCAGTTGTGGCTCGCGCGGGTCCGCCGCGCGCCGAGGGGATTCTGGGGGTTTGTCTGTCGGCCCGGGGGGCGGGATTCGGCGTTGGGTGGTGGACGCGGGTGTGGAGCCCGGTCCGGACACCTCCAACCGCCGCCCAGCGGCCCCCCGACCATGAAGCACCGATTCCTACCCGAACGCCTCGGCCTCGCGGCGTTCTTCGCCCTGGCAGCCCCCGTGGCCCTCGGCCAGATCTCGACCCCCACCAGCCAGGCGGCCTCCGAGGGCCCCGCCAAGGCTCCCGTCACCGTGCGCGTCGGTGAGCCGGTCGCCGAGACGGTCGAATACGGCCTGCCCGGCATCGACCGGGGCGAGCCCCGTTTCGAGGCCGCGTCGCTTCCGACGTCGCTGCCCCTGCCCGAGCGCGCCCGCTACCGCCCCCGCGCCGATGGCAGTGGGGACGAGTTGGAGGCGGAGGCCGCGGGCGATCCCTTCTTCCTGGGCTTCACCGGCGGTGAGTTCCGGCCCCCGGCCGGCGAGCGCCTCGACAACCAACTCTTCCTCGACCTGCAGCGCGACAGCGAGGACGGCCGCAGCGCACCGGAGCGGTTTGCGTACGTCATGTTGGCCGAGCGCGCCAGCGACGCGGTGAAGGCCGAGCTGGAAGCGGCGGGTGCGCGCGTGCTCGGTTTCCGCCCCCACCAGGCGTTTGCGATCGCCATCACGGCGGACAGCCTGCCCGCAGTCTTGGCGCTCGACGCCGTGCACTGGGTCGGGTATTCGCGCAACTGGCAGAAGCTCGATCCCCGAGTGACCGATGCCTTCGTGAACCTTGGGGCCGACGAACGCGCGCACATGATCGTTTCGCTCTTCGACACGGACCTCGGCCCGGCGAGCCGCGCGGAAGCCATCTCGGCGACGGAAGTGGCTGGCCCCGGCGTGCGCCGCACGGAGTCCGCCGCCGGCCAGCGCTGGAGCTCCGAAGGCTGGCAGCAGCGCGCCCTCGAACAGCGCGGTGTGGAGGTCCTCGAATACCTGCCGTCGATCCAGTCCTTGCGCGTGCGTATGACCTCAGCGCAAGTCCTCGAGGTGGTGGGCCTCGACTTCGTGGAGTACGCGGAGGCCGAACAGCGGTCGATGCCCATGCACGACGATTCGCAGCCGATGATCGGCGCGGACTACACCCGCGGCACCTACGACGGAAGCTGGAGCGGCCAGGCGATCGCCGGTGAGATCGACTCCGGCGTTGACATCGACCACACGGGTTTGAACCACGCGTGGTACCTCGGTTGGACGTTTACGGGCGACAGCGCATGGAACGACAACTGCGGACACGGCAGCCACGTGGCCGGTTCGATCCTGGCCTTGCCGCACGCTGCCCTGGCCGAACTGCGCGGCGGCGCGCCCGGTCTGGGTTTCTCCCAGAACCGCAGCTTCCGCAACGTCAAGTTCATGGAGCCGAATCCCAATCCGGACGGCAATCCGTGCATCGGTTCGGGGGGTTCCTCTCTCGAGAGCCGCTTCTCGCTGATGCGCAACACCTGGTCCGACGGCCAGATCAGTTCGCCGAAACCCCACGTGGTCAACAACTCGTGGGGCTCGGGAACCACTCCCGGCGGATGGAGCGGCACGCAGGCCAACTCTCGCGCGGTCGACGCGGAGATCTGGAACACCAACCAGGTCTACGTCTTCGCCGCCGGAAACTCCGGTCCGGGCGCGTCCACGCTCTCCCAAGAGGCCTCTGCCAAGAACGCACTGTCCGTGGGCAACGTGCTGCCGCACTTGGACAACGGTGTCGGCATGCCCTCGACCCTCTGGACCAGCAGCAGCCGCGGTCCGACCGGTGACGCCCGTTGGAAGCCGAACGTGGTGGCACCCGGACGGCGCATCATGTCCGTGAACGCCGATACGGGGAACGGGTACTCCTCCGGCACGGGCACCAGCATGGCGGCACCGCACGTGACCGGTGTGGTCGCCCAAATGGTCGACCGCAACGACTTCCTGCGCTACGCACCGGCCCGTGTCGCTTCGCTGATCATGGCGACCGCGAACACGAAGGGCGGTGTGACTCTGTCGTCCCCCAACGACAACCACCTGGACCTCTACGGGGCCGGCCGGGTGGACGCGTCGCGGGCAGTCTTGACGACCAGCCAGCACGGCTGGCTGAACTGGGGTTTCACCCAGGGGTCCGGCCAGAACACGATGGACGACTTCGACGTCGCGGCGAGCGTCGAACGCTTGGTCGTCGTGATGCACTACATCGAGCCCGCCGCGTCTGCCGGCGCGGCCAACGCGCTGGTCAATGACTTCGACCTGGTGATCGACCGCGCACCCTTCGATGCGGCCATCGACCAGGGCGAGTACGTGGCCCAACAGAGCAACCGGAACAACACCGAGATCCGCGTCATCGACAACCCGCAATCGGGCCAATGGCGCTGGAAGATCCACCCGGTCAGTGCTACCACCAGTGTGCGCATGAGTGTCACCGTGCACTTCATCCACGGCGATCCGACACCGAACCCGACCCTGAGCCTCTCGGTCGATGACCAGTACGTGCAACCGAACGAGGTCGTGGAGATCAGCGCCACGGTGACGAACCCGAGCCACGTGGCCTCGGCGGTGTTCCTCGACACGACCACCAGCACCAGCGCCACGCTGCTGTCCGCCACCACGACCCTGAAGGACGGAATCGTGGCCGACCTTAGCGACAATCCGCTCAACAACGGAGGCTTCGAAGCGACCCTCGGCAATATCCGTCACGGCACGAACCGCCGCGTCGACTGGACGGCCCGTTGGGCGAGCCAGGGTGTGAAAACCTGGAGCGTGGACGGGGACAGCGACAACGGCATGAACCGCACCGCGCAGGTGCAAGTCACCGTGGACGGGACGCCGCCGGGCATCGTCACCGGCTTCCAATCCTCCAGTCACTTCTCGGGCACCTGGTACAGCGCCAACGACGTGAACTTGGTGTGGAACGCGGCGTCGGACAACCTCTCCGGCATCGCGGGTTACAGTCGCACGACGACAACCTCGCCCTCCATGCCGGGCCAGACGATGAACCTCGGTGCGGTGCAGATGACCGAAGTCGGTCCGCTCGCCAGCAACCAGAGCGGTTGGTACGTCAACCTGCGCGCCGTCGACCGCAGCGGCAACTGGTCGAACAGCTACGCCAGTGCCGGTCCGTTCCTGATCGACACCGTGAAGCCGGGAACGGTCAGCGGTTTTGTCTCCACCAGCCACCTGACCAACACGTGGACCAACAACCCGAACGTCACCGTGAAATGGTCGGCGGCGCCGGACGCGCACTCGGGGATCGGCGGTTACAGCGTCTACTGGAGCAGCACCAACCCGGGCCAACCCGCCACGGTGCAGGACATCGGTCCAGTGACCACCACCGTGCAGGCCTTCGTCTCCTCGCACCTTCCGCGCTGGTGCAACCTGCGCGCCGTCGACGCGGTGGGCAACTGGAGCGACAACTACGCCTCGGCGGGTCCGTTCCTGATCGACGTCACGGCGCCGACCCTCAGCACCGTGCAGATGCAGAGCGAAGTGGGTCCCGTCACCGAAACGACGTCGCCGATCGTGCCGATCTCCATCGCGGCTAGCGACGCGCACTCGGGCCTCGAGTCCATGCGCCTCATCAACGACGGCGGCTCCTGGTCCCCTTGGATGCCCTTCCAATCCACGCTCAACTGGAGCCTGCTGGCCCACGGCGGCGACTCCGACACCGGCACCCGCAACGTGTTGGTTCAGGTCCGTGACGTGGCGGGCAACACAAGCGTCAGCAAGGGAGCGTCGGTGTACTACTACGTGCCCCACTGGATCTTCGGGGCGGCCGGGAACGGCAGCATGGGCGCGCCGACGATCGACATGAAGGGAGTCGCGGCGCCCGGAGCGGTTCTCACCGTCGCCGTGGGGAACACCGCCGCGCCGATCCGCCGGCTCGTGCTGGGGACTTCCGCGAACTCCTGGAACGGTTTGCCCTTGCCATTGGATCTCGGCCTCCTTGGATCCCCGGGCAACCACCTGCACATCAGCCCGGACCTGATCCTCTACCAGGGCGGCGCGGGTCAGGTGGAAGTGCCACTGTCGGCGAATCCGAACTTCGTGGGCCAGACGTTCTACCTGCAGTGGGCCCTGCTCGGGGATCCCTCGGGACTACCGATCGTCACCACACCCGCCTTGGGATTCGAGATGAACGGCCTCTGAGGCATCTCGTGAGCCTGTGAACGCGCCGCGCACCCCGCTGGGGTGTGCGGCGCCTTTGCATTGTCGGGACTGCAACGCGTGCCCACAGAAGCTTGATGGCTCCCTAACGCTGGCTCCGCGGGCCCTTGTTAGCGTCCGCACAATGGACCGCGTGACGTTGGCGAAGCCGAAAGGCGCACGGACGGGTGTCCTGTCCCAGTGTCTCGCCGTTTTCCAGCACGAGGACATCAACTTTCTCGTCACCAACCGGATCCCCCGCGGCCTCGCGACGCGCTTCATGGGCTGGTTCAGCCGCATCGAGCAGCCCCTCGTGCGCGACATCTCCATGGCGCTGTGGCGAGCCTTCTCGCCGGATCTGGACCTCTCCGATGCGGCACAGCAGAGCTTCCGCAGCCTGCACGAGTGTTTCACGCGTTCGCTCGTCGCGGGCTCGAGGCCCGTGAACCCCAACCCCCATGTGTTGACCAGCCCTTGCGATGCGATCCTCGGCGCATTCGGACAAGTTCGTGACGGCATGGCGCTCCAGGCGAAGGGCTTTCCGTATCCGTTGCTCGATCTTTTGGGCGACAGGGAACTGCTCGAGCGCCACGCGGACAGTACGTACGTGACCCTGCGTTTGACGTCGACCATGTACCACCGGCTGCACGCGCCCTGCCGAGGCAAACTCGACGTGGTCCGTTACATCTCCGGCGACACCTGGAACGTCAATCCGATCGCGCTGGCGCGGGTGGAGAGGCTGTTCTGCAAAAACGAACGCGCAGTTCTCGATCTGCAGCTCGAGAACCCCGAGCACGCGGTCACGCTCGTGGCCGTTGCGGCGATCCTGGTCGCGAGCATCCAGATCCACGGTTTGCAGCAGCCGCTCTCGCTTCGGTACCGCGGACCCAACCACGTTCCTTGCGCCGTCTCGTTCGAGAAGGGGGACGAGCTCGGTTACTTCCAGCACGGCTCCACCGTCCTGCTCTTCGTGCGAGGCCCGTTCCGTTTGGCCGACGGCGTGCAGAGTGGCCAAAGAATCCGTGTGGGCGAGGCCCTGCTCGTCCCGACCTGACAACCGAGAATTACCCATGCAACGCCCGACCAAGTTCGACGGCCAACTCACGTTTCGCGAGGAGCTGCACCTGCAGCGCTGGGACGACCACCGGCTCTACCACCACAGCCGCATCAACCAGTCGCTCCACCTCGTCAGTGCCCTGTCATTCCTCGGCGCCTACGTGGCGCTGTTCTTCGATCCGGTGATCGCGGTGCTGCTGGGCTGGGTGGTTTCCATGACAACGCGCCAGGCGGGCCACTTCTTCTTCGAACCCAAGGGCTACGATGCCGTCAATCGCGCGACCCACGAGCACAAGGAGAGCATCAAGGTCGGTTACAACCTGCAGCGCAAGGTGGTGCTGCTCAGTGCTTGGGCTCTCGCTCCCGTCGCGCTTTGGATCAGGCCTACGCTCTTCGGCCTGATGGAACGACCGACGACGACGTGGGAGTACCTCCACAACGTCTCGGTCGCCTGGCTGGTGATCGGCGCCGGCGCGGTCCTGATCCGCACGGGTTGGCTCGCGCACACGCGCGGATTGCAAACGGGCCTCGTCTGGATGAGCAAGATCCTCACCGACCCCTTCCACGACGTGGTGCTCTACTGGCGCTCCCCATCGAAGTTGGTGCGGGGGGAGCTGCTCGACCCCATGCTCGACGTCCGCACCGAGAGCTGAGCGCGCGCGCCCCGCACTTCTCCGCGGTTTGGGGGCGGCCGCGCTTGCCTGGGTCGCCCCTGCCGCGGAAACTGCCGGGCCCATGTTCCCGCGTTGGTCCGGCCCCACGGCATGTCTCGTACTAGTTCCCTTGGCGGCCGGCCAAGCAATCCAAGACAGCGAAGCCGATCGGAGTGTGCCGCGCTACCGTGTGGCGCAACTGCCCGCAACAACACCTGCGCCGGTCATCGATGGGGTGGTCGACGACGCCGCCTGGTCCCTCGCGGAACCCATGGGAGGATTCGTGCAGGTGGAGCCCCGGCCCGGGCTGCCGGCAAGTCAGCGGACGGAGTTGAAACTCGTGCGCACCCGCGATGCGCTCTACGTGGCTTACCTGGCGTACGACGACAGTCCGGCGGGGATCCGAGGCAGCCAGCGCGCACGCGACGCCAACCTCGACCCTGACGATCGCATCGAGATTCTGTTGGCGACGCTTGGCGACGGGCGCAACGCGTTCTGGTTCCAGATCGGACCCGCGGGCGGACAGGGGGATGCGCTGATCGGGCTCTCGGGCGGAAGCTTCCAGAAGGACTGGGACGGTATTTGGACGGCGCGCAGCCGCCGCACCGATGAGGGCTGGTTTGCGGAGTTCGAGATCCCGTTTGCCACACTCGACTTCGACCCCGACCTCGATACGTGGGGGTTCAACGCGCGGCGATTCGTTCGTCGAGCCGAGGAAGAATCGCGTTGGGCCTCCCCGACTCCGGACAGCCGGTTCTTCGCGCCGGAGGAGTTCGGACTCCTGGAAGGAATGGGCGGGATCGAGCGCGGCCTCGGTCTCGACATTCGGCCCTTTGGGAAGGCCTCCTGGGAGGACGTCGACGGGAACATCTCGAGGGACTTGGACGCCGGCCTCGACCTCTTCTGGCGGCTGACGCCCAATGCAAAGTTCGCGCTCAGCCTGAACACGGACTTCGCCGAGGCCGAGGTCGACGACCGGCAGTTGAACCTCACGCGCTTCCCGCTGTTCTTTCCGGAGAAACGCGACTTCTTCCTCGAGGACTCCAGCGCATTCCTGTTCGGCTCGGGGTCCTCGAACGACGTGCTGCCGTTCTTCAGTCGGCGGATCGGCTTGGATGCGGACCGCGAGCCAGTACCCATCTTGGCCGCCGGCAAATTCGTCTACCGCAACGAAGATTGGTCGGTCGGACTGCTCGATGCCCAGGTGGATTCGGCGGGCGACGTCGACGGGCAGAATCTAGCAGTGCTGCGCGTGCAACGGAGGATCGGCGCCCAGTCGGACGTGGGCCTGATCGGCACCAACGGCGATCCCGCGGTGGATCGGAGCGCGCAAACCATCGGGGTGGACGCCAACCTTCGAACGCGAGAGCTGTTCGGCGACCAACGCGGCCGCGTGTCGATGTCATGGATAGCCAGTCGCGTGGAGGAGGCCGCTGCCGAAGGCGAATCCCAATCGGGAACGGCGCAGCGCGTCGAACTGGACTACCCCAACGACCGGTTTGACGCCGGCCTGAGCTACAGCCGGGTCGAAGCCGACTTCGATCCGCGGCTTGGCTTCGTGCGACGTCCGGGCACCGAGACCTGGAGCGGCGACTTCTACTTCCAACCACGACTGGACGGTGCCATCCGCCAACTGCGCACGGGTTTGACCCCCACGCGCATCGAGTCCATCGACGGCGGTGTCGAGAGCGAATCCCTGCGGCTCGTCCCGCTCGAAGTGCGTTGGGTCCGCGGCGACACACTGTCCCCGACCGTCAGTTTCGAGCGCGAAGTTCTCGAGGAAGCGTTCGAACTGCCCGGCGAGATCCCCGTCGACGAGGGCGACTACAGCTTCGCGCGGTACGGCTTGGAACTCGAAACTTCGGATCGAAGACCCCTAGCCCTCGGCTTGCGGTTCGAGGGCGGCGGATTCTACGACGGGCAGCGGCGCGACTACGGCGCGGACTTGACTTGGTTCCAGAGCGCGGCGTTCAACTGGGTGCTGAGTTACGACCAGAACCAACTGCGCTTGCCGACGGGGAACGAGGACCTGCACGTGCTGTCGAGCCAGTTCGTAATCGTTCCCGACCAGGACCTAAGCCTGCGACTCCTGGTCCAGTACGACAGCCTTTCCGACGATCTGGGGCTCGACGGTCGCTTGCGTTGGATCCGATCACCGGGCAACGAACTTTTCCTGGTCGTGAGCCAGTCGTACCTTGCTGACGCGGGCAGCTTTCGCCCCACCCGCACCGACGCCATCGTCAAGGTCGGGTGGACGCTGCGGCTCTAGTTGCGAAGCGTCGGTTGGCGTGAGGGAAGCAGCGGCGTCCTGCGGGACCCGTTGCCGGCGCCACACGTGGGTCACGAGCTCTCGCGCCATGCGACGACGGATCGCTCCGTTGGAGAGCTTCGCGGATTGCCACCAGAATCCGTCGCGTTGCATGGCGCAGGCGGCGCGCACGGTGCGCTCGCGGATCTCCGCAAAGTCCTCGTCCGAACAGGCGTGGCTGAAGATGAGGCGCCCCGTTCCGATCCAGCTCAGCGCGATCCCCTCGGCGCGCAGGTAGTACTGGAACATCCAGTTGTAGCGGCTCGGCTTCGAGTACAACACCGTTGCGACGCTCACCATGTTCGCCAGTCTCACAGGCACGCCGGCCTCCGCCAAGCTGGTGTTGAGGCTTTCGAACCTCGTGTTCCATTGGGCCTCGATTGCCGCGTACTGCGCGATGACCTCCGGCCGGTCGAGATGGCGGAGGAACTCGTTCATCGCCGCCATCACGTAGGGATGGGAGTTGAACGTGCCCCGCGCGAAGCAGATGTCGCTGGGCCGATCGTCGCGGTAACGGCGCATCCAACGCCTCTTGCCCGCCACCACGCCGATGGGCAGACCGCCACCGACCGATTTGCCGTATGTGACCAGATCGGGCCGCACGCTGAAGTATTCGGCTGTGCCAGCCCGCGCCAGACGGAACCCCAGGAAGACGTCGTCGAAGATCAGCACCACCCCGGCTGCATCGCACGTCTCACGCAGACGGACCAGCCACTGGCGGTACTCTTCCTTGTCGTAGTTGGACTTCCTCCCGCTGGCCACCAAGGTGCCGTCGCTGGGCGCGGCGCTGTTGGGATGCATCGCTTGGATGGGATTCACGAGCACACACGCGATATCCCGACGAGTGCGCAAGACGTGCAGCGTTCGCTCGGATTGGTCCGCGAGGGTGTAGACGTCCCGCGCGGGAAGCGGATTGCCCGGCCCCGCTTGCACACCGTCCCACCATCCGTGGTAGGAACCCGAGAAGCGCACGACCCGGCGCCGACGAGTGTGGAAACGGGCCAGCCGCACAGCTTGCATCACCGCTTCCGTGCCCGACATGTGGAACGAAACTTCGTCCATGCCGGAAAGCTCCTTCAAGCGGCGCACGTTGTCGATCAGCACGGGGTGGTACGAGCCCAGCACGGGCCCGAGTCCCGCCACCCGGGCGGTGGCGCGCTCGATGCTGCCCTTGTAGAAGTCGTACCCGAACAGATTGGTTCCGTAGGAACCGCCGAGGTCGTACGACCAGTTGCCGTCGAGGTCTTCGACGCGCATGCCCTCGCTGGCGCGCACAAGACTGCCGACCCGAAGCCTGGGCCGCACAAAGGCGCGGAACGGAAAGGGCACCCGATAGGCGTTCGTGAAGTCGACGTCCGAGACTCCGGTCTCCAGCTCCGCGCTGGCGGCCAGCGTGTCGGGCGCCTTCGACAGGAAGTGCCGCGCAAGGCGGTCGAATGCCTGTTTGCGAACGCTCGCCACCTCGGCGGGAGCGCCGTCGGCGACAAAAACTTCGTGCTCGCCCAGGTCGTAACTCGGCAGCATGCGGGACAAACGCAGCGCCATGCGCGTGTGTCCGGACAGGGAGCGGTGTTTGGCCCGCGAGAGCTGCAGTCGCCGCAAGGCCTTCGGCAGAAGCCAAAGGGCAAGGGCGCCGCCAACGACGAACCACAGCGTCCCGTTCATCGCAGGCTCATCTCCCGCTGGGGAACGTCGGGGCGCGAGAGGTCCATTCCGATCAGCTCCAAATCGAACTCGTCCTCCGGGCCGGAGGCTCGAACGGCCGACTTGCCGGCCTTGACCCGGCGGCGGTAGTTCTCGGCATCGAGAATGGCCGAGAACGGCTCGTCGATCCGATGGGCCTCGGTGAACGCACGGGCATTGTCCCCCATCGCCCTGCGCAGACGGTCGTCGAGCAGCGTGCGCATGGCACTCAACAGTCCATCCACGTCTCGACCTGCCACACGCAGCCCGGTGACCCCGTGTTGCATCAGTTCCTGCGGTCCGCCCGTGTCGGAGACCACGACCGGCAGACCCGAGGCCTGGGCTTCGAGCGGCGCGTTGCCCCAGGTGTCCGTCGTGCTGGGGAACAGTTTTGCGTCCGCCGACGCCAAGACACACGACAGTTCCTCTCCCTCCACGAAACCGAGGAAACTGGCGGGCACACCCTCGAGGGTGCGCTCCAACTCCGCGCGGTAGGGACCATCACCCACGATGACGAGGTGCGCCCGGTCCGTTTCGCTGCGCAGACGTCGGTACGCTTCGGCGAGCAGTCCGAGGTTCTTCTCGAGACTGACACGGCCGACGTAGACAAACAGCACCTGGTCCGGACCGTGCGGAACGCCGTACTTGGCCCAGACGTTGCGGTCGCGTTTTGCGGGGTGGAACCGCACGGTGTCGACCCAGCGGTCGAGCACCAGCAACTTCCGCTTGCGCAGACCCCGGGCATGCAGCAGTCGTGCGATGTACCGCGACGGGACCACCACGTCATCGACCGAGTGGTAGAACAGAATCATGTACTTCCACGTCAGCGCTTCCAAGCTGATGTCGCGTGTGTAGTTCTCCACGTACTCGGGGAAGCTGGTGTGGTAGGTCGCCGAGGTTTCGATCTGCAGGAGCTTCGCCGCGAGCAATGCCGCCACCCCGAGTGGGCCGGGCGTGCTGATCTGCATTCGATGGAATCCGGACTCCTGGAGGTAGCGCAGCAGTTCGAGGAACGGGGGTACGTTGAGATGCAGCCCCTCGTACTGCGGGAAGGCCGTGCTCAGCACCGGCTGCAGCACGCGCAAGCGACCTGCAGCCACCCAGGCCGCCACCTCGGGGTCCTCCAAGTGTGGGGCGAGCACGCCAGCGTCCATACACGTGACCACCACGAGATCGATGCCCCGGCGTTCTGCTTCGCGCATCATGCGTCGCACGGTCCTCGCCACGCCGTTCACGTCGAAGAAGGTGTCCGTGACCAGCACGATGCGGGGCGGCTCCGACAGGTCGAACGCCTTGCGCACATCGCTGACGATCTGACGATCGGAGCTCTGGTGCATGTAGGACACGAGGTACGGCAAGGACACGAGCAAGTTCGAGGAGGCCAGCGCCACGGCCTCCTTCAGCGCACGGAGCATGTCCTCTGGTCCAGCCGCTGCGATGCGCGAGACTTGGCTGGCGAACAGTCGGTTGAGCAACGTGCTCACGACGAGGAAAATGCGATCGTCGGTTTCGTCGAGCGCATCCAGACGTTCTTGGATGGAGTCATCCCGGAGCATCCGATAGACCTCGGTCTCCAGCGCGGATTCAAACGTCTTGTGTTGGCGCGCACCGCGACTGCGCCGGAGCCGTTCGGTCTTGCCGCCCAACCAGATGCGTCCCTTCAGGGCCAAACGCCGGCCGGCGCCCATCGCTCCGCCATCGAAAACGAGCCCGAGAAGCGACTCGACGGCTCCCCCCAGGCGCACGGTTCTCGCGCCGCGAACACGGCGTTTGGGTGCGTTGCCGTCATGCAGGAGCTTCAGCATGGCGTGGGCCAGGGTCACAGGCCCGCCGTGGTTGCCCTCCGGACCCACTCGACGGTCGCGCATGCACTGCACGAGGTGGTTGGCCGTGACTGCGCCCTCCAGCGGCAGGGGAAACTCCGTGAACGTGCGACCGGGATTGATTCCGGAGTGGTCGTCGGACCCAGCGACGATCGCCTTGTGCCATGGGCGCGTACCCCTCGGTTCGATGTTGTGGCGGTTTGCAAGGCGCTCGATCGTCTCCTTGTCGATGGATCGCAGCATCCGCTCCGTGAACTCGTTCAGCAGCCGGGTGCGAGTTCCGTTGCGCCCCTCGAGGGTGTTGCAGAGCAGCAGCGCCTTCTCGATGTGAACCCGCGTGAGCGCGCCTTCCCGGCCGTAGGGCCGGTTCTGGGTGCTCATCAGAGGGTGGGTCATGAAGTAGCCAATCTTGTTCCGGCTGGGGTCGAGCTCTTCGAGTGCAATCTCTCGCTCGACATAGTCGAGCATCTCGTAGATGTTCGACCGCAACCGGTTGACTTCGGCAAACTGGTCCTCGGTGATGTTCGCGACCGTCACGTGGATGTTGCAGCCATCCTCGGGGAACGTCGTCGTCATCTCCGCGCTGAGGAACACGTCGCGGTAGCCCGCGTCGAGCAGCGCCTTCGCGCCGTCGATCGAGTTGTGGTCCGTCAACGTCACCAGGGACATCCCCAGTGCCTTGAGTCGGTGGTAGAGCTCGAACGGGTCGGAGTACGACTCCGGGATCGCGAAGCGGTTCGCCGCGTAGTAGTCGGTGACGTTGGACGCGTAGGAGTGCAGGTGCAAGTCGACCTTGCCCGTGGCCCGGCGGATCATGAACACGACCTCGTCACTGTTGGGGCAGCAAGTCGGTCTCTCGACCCAACCAGGGCGATTCGCTTGCCGCGAGGCGCGCAGCAGAACGATCCATCATCAACGCTGCGTTCAGGTGCGGTGCAGAGTCTCTAGACTTGGCCTGCCGCACCAGCAGCGGGAACGGGTCGCGAAGTTTCGGTCAGCGCGGCATCAAGAACCGATACGAGACTTGGATGCGGCGCCAAGGACCGTTGCTGGGTGCGTCGATCACCGCCGCAATGTCGCGGCGACGTAGCGTTCGATCGAAGCGAGGGCTTCGGGGCTCGACCAAAGGCGGAGGGCTTCGGCGGCGGCGCGCGGACCATCGCGTTGGATCCGCTCCGCTACGGGCGCGCGCATCAGTGCCTTGTTCCACGCAAACGCGCGGCCGTCGAGTTGGGCGAGTTCCGCTGCGATCTCCAACGCCCGCGCCTCCGCCTGCCCCGCATCGACCAGCTCGTCGAAGAACCCCGCGTCCCTGGCGACGTCGTCGACCAGTATGCGGCCGTTCCAGAGCACTTCGCCCTGGCGGCTCGTGGGCACGACCGAACGCACGACCTCCAGCACCGCGAGCGGGAACGGCACACCGAGTTGCAGCTCGGGCACCCCGATGCGCGCGCCACGTGCGCCCACCCGCCGATCGGCCGCGCACGCGAGCACCGCTCCGCCCGCGATCGCTGCGCCGTTCACCGCTGCGACCAGGGGCTTCGGAAGGTGGAACAGCGCGAGGCAAACCTCGTCGAGTGCCGGCAGGAAGCGCTTCAAGTAGTCCTCGCGCTCCGCGAGCACACGGTTGAGGTCGACACCGGCGCAGAAGATGCGTGCCGCGCCGGCCAACACGACGGCCCGCTCGGGCGCCGCTGCGGCGTCCTCGATGGCCCCGCGGAGGGCTGCGAGAAGTTCCAGGTCGAGCGCGTTGGCCTTGCCGTGGGCGAGCCGCAAAACACGCACCGGCCCGTGGAGTTCGACGTTCAGCATCGTGTCAGCCTAACGAACCGCGGGGTCGGCGCCCGCACCGGAGTCGTCCGCAGACTGGTTCCCCGCATCCTTGGAGTGCGGAGCGGGGGTCAAGTACCGGCGCCCCTCGAGGGACGGCGGCATGCAGGCCATTTCCCGCACGGCATCCGGATCGTTGGGTGCGTAGCGGTAGCCCTTGCCGTAGCCGAGGTGCTCCATCAACTTGGTCGGGGCGTTGCAAAGGTGCAGGGGCACCGGCTGGTTGCTGGTGCGCTGCACGTCCTGCTTCGCTTCGCCGTAGCCCTTGTAGACCTCGTTCGACTTCGGCGCGCGCGCAAGTAGCACCGCGGCCTGCACGAGTGCCAACTCCCCCTCCGGGCTTCCGAGGCGCCGGTACGCGTCCCAGGCGGCCAAACAGTGACCGAGCGCGGCGGGATCGCCAAGTCCGATGTCCTCGACGGCCATGCGCACCAACCGGCGAGCCACGAAGTCGCGGTCCTCGCCGCCCTCCAACAGGCGTGTCAGCCAGTAGATCGCGGCGTCGGCGTTGCTGTTGCGCACGCTCTTGTGCAGCGCGCTGATCAGGTTGTAGTGCTCCTCGCCGGACTTGTCGTGGCGCACGATCTTGCGCTGTAGCGCTTGTCCGAGGATGCGCGGTGTGATTTCGCCGCCGCGCGACGCCAAGAGCGCCGCACTTTCGAGCAGTGTCAGCGCCCGGCGCACATCGCCGTCGGCGGCGCGCGCAATCTCGAAGAGTGCGGCCGCCGGGGCGCGCACCTTCCCCGCGAGTCCGCGTTCGGGGTCCGCGAGGGTGCGTTCGAGCACACGCACGAGATCCGCCTCGCCCACGGGTTCGAGCACGAGCACACGGGCACGCGAAAGCAACGCGCCGTTCAGTTCGAAGGACGGGTTCTCGGTCGTCGCACCGACGAGCAGAATGTCGCCGCGCTCGGCGAACGGCAAGAATGCATCCTGTTGGCCCTTGTGGAAGCGGTGGATCTCGTCGACGAACAGCAACGTCCGACGACCGGTGCGCGACCGTTCGCGTTCGGCACGTTTCATCACCTCGCGGATCTCGGCGATGCCGGAGAGCACCGCGCTGAACGGTTCGAAGTTCGCGTCGCTCGACTGGGCGACGAGATGCGCGAGCGTCGTTTTGCCGCTGCCCGGGGGACCCCACAGAATCAGGCTCTGGGTCAATCCCTGGGCCAGGATCGCGGTCAGGATGCCGTCGTCGCCGAGCAGGTGGCGCTGCCCCACCAGCTCGTCGATCGAGCCGGGACGCATGCGCTCCGCCAGTGGGCCGCGCGTGCGGTTCACGGGCGGTTTGTGGGCGCCGCCCGCGCTCTCGAACAAACCAGACCCTTGTTCCACGGGGGCAGTCTAGGTGACGCTGCGCGAACCGCGATGAGTGAAGCCGACGATCCCGAACGGGTGCTGCGCCATGCCGCTCTGCTGGCGGCCCGGGCCATGGGCGGCGTGCGGGACCGCGCGGTCGAGGGGCGCCTGGGTGGAGGCAACCTGGCGCGGCGCGTCGAGGCGCTCTTCAGCGGTGGCGTCGAACGTCCGGCGGCGGAGGTACTCGACGAGGTGGCCGCGCTGCTCGGTGCGGGTTGTGTGCAGACGACCCATCCCGCGTACTTCGGGCCATTCCACCCGGGAGTCCTGCCCGAGGCCGCGGCGGCCGCGCTCCTCGTTGCCGCTTTCAACCCCCAACTGGCGACCCGCGACCACGCAAAGGCGGCCCAGGCGCTCGAATCGATGGCCCTAGCATGGGTGGCGCGTGCGGTGGGTTGGGAGGGGTCCGCGGGGCACTTCACCAACGGGGGTCAGGAGGCCAATACCGAGGCACTCGCCGCCGCGCTGGCCCACCGCTTCCCGCGTATGCGAGACGAGGGGCTTCGCGCGTTGGAGCGCCCGCCCATGTTCTACCTGTCCGCCGAGGCCCACCACAGTTTCGACAAGGCGGCGCAGTTGCTCGGATTGGGCCGCGGTGGCGCGCGGCGCGTGCCTGTGGGCGCGGAGCTTGCGATGGACGTGGCCGCGCTGGAACATGCCATCGCCGAGGATCGCAACGCCGGCCGCGAGCCGTTTTTGCTCGTCGCCACCGCGGGCACAACGGCATCGGGAGCGATCGACCCGCTCGGCGAGCTGGCTAGCATGGCCGCGCGCGAAGGACTTTGGCTCCATACGGATGCCGCCTGGGGCGGATTGGCGTTGTTCAGCCCGAAGCACCGCCAACTGCTAGAGGGAATCGAACGATCGGATTCCGTCACGATTGACGCACACAAGGCCCTCGCAGTGCCACTCGGCGCGGGGATGCTCCTGACGCGCCACGGCGACGCGCTGGCGGGCGCCTTCGGAACGCAAAGCCCCTACATGCCCGGACTTCACAGCGATGGTCCGGAGCCATACCAATCCAGCCTGCCTTGGAGCCGCCGCGCGATTGGCCTGCCACTAGCCGTCGCGCTCGCGGTCCGCGGCGCGATTGGCTACACGAAGTTCGTCGACCACCTGATGCACCTCGGCGCGGCGCTGCGCGAGCGCCTCCTGGCTGCCGGTTTCACGCTGCACAACCACACACTCCTGCCACTTGTGTGTTTCGACGACCCGCTCCGCGCCGAACGTGGATTGTCCCCGGCCCAGTGGGCCCGTCGCACCAACGCCCGCGGCCGCGTGTGGCTCGCACCGACACGGCTGGCGAACGGCGTGACGACTTTGCGCGCGACGATCGCCAACCACGGGACGCAGGTCGACGACATCGACCTCCTGGTGACCGAACTCCTGCTGCAGCTCCGCATGTGACGCACGGGGTTCGCTCCGGGCGTGAAGAGTGGAGCGCGCCGTCGGATGGGTACCGGCGCCTGGCACCCCAACACAAAAATCGACCGGACCGCTATGCTGAGGCGCGCGCTGAGCCAAAGGCCGCGCGTTCGAAACTTGCCCCCCCACAGCGAGCCGCTCGACCTCCTGATCCTCGGCGCCGGCCCCACGGGCTTGGGCGCTGGCTGGCGTGCTGAGGCGCTGGGGCGGTTGCGCGGACGCCAGGTGAACTGGCGCATCCTCGAAGCCGGTGCAGGCGCGGGCGGTTTGGCGGCCTCGGAGGTGGATGCGGCGGGCTTCCGTTGGGATCTGGGCGGGCACGTCATCTACTCGCACTACGCGGACTTCGACGGATTGCTCGCCGAGTTGTTCGAGCCGTCCGAACTGCGTGCTGTCGAGCGCTCGCGTTGGATCTGGCTGGGCGAGCGCCTCGTTCCCTACCCTGTCCAGCGGAACGTGCACCGCTTACCGGCCGAGCTCGCGATCGAATGCCTCGACGGGCTGCTCGAGGCCTGGCGCACGGGACCGGGCGAAGCGCCCTTCTCGAGTTTCGCCGACTGGTACGAGCGCAGCTTCGGCGCCGGCCTCTCCCGGCACTTCTTCCACCCGTTCAACACCAAGATGTGGGCCACGGACCCGCGGCGCATGGCCGTCGAGTGGACTGGCGCGCGGAGCGGATCGGGTCACGCCAACGTGCCGACTGTGGACGTTCGGCGCTTGATGGAACACATGGTGCACGGAAGCGAAGATCGCGGCTGGACACCGGACCAGTGTTTCCCCTATCCGGTGCGCGGTGGCACCGGCGAGATTTGGCGTCGCCTTTTTGCAACCTTGCCCGCGGAGCGTGTGATGCTTGGCGCGCGCGCGGTGTGTGTGCACTCGGCTGCGCGAGAGTTGGAAGTGGAGAGCGGCGAACGCCTGCCCTACCGCAACCTCGTTTCGACCCTGCCCCTCGACCAGTTCGCGGCGTTGGTCCCAGAACGCCCCGAGTGGCTCGATTTGGCGCGCGGCCTCGCCGCCACACAATGCCATCTGGTCGGTTTCGGCTTCGAGGGCCGACCGCCAGCCGCTTTCGGCGATGCGAGCTGGATCTACTTTCCTGAAGAGCAATTCCCGTTCTTCCGCGCCACGGTGCTTTCGCGCTACGCACCGGAGAACGTCCCCGATCCCGAGCGGCATTGGTCGCTGCTGCTCGAATGCAGCGGCTCGAGCGAACGACCGCTCGATCCTGTGACGATCGTGGAGCGTTGCGAGAACAGCCTCGCGAATGCTGGCCTCCTCGGCCATGCGCTCGACGGTGGACCCGCGCGCATCGCGACCCGCTGGCACAAGTACTTGCCGCGCGCGTATCCCATCCCGACCGCGGACCGCGAGCGGTACTTGGTTCCCCTCCATGCCGCGCTCGAAGCAGCCGGCATCCGCAGCCGCGGCCGCTTTGGCGGTTGGCGCTACGAGGTCTGCAACCAGGACCACGCCTTCATGCAGGGAGTCGAGGCTACCGACGCCGCACTCCTCGGTGCGGCCGAACGGACGTTGCACCATCCCGAACAAATGGGTGGTTATCTCCCCGCGCTTCCCTTGCCCCTTTGAATCCGCCGTGCGCACACTCGCGATCGCTCCCCATCCCGACGACGAAACCTTTGGTTGTGGCGGAACGCTCGCACGACGCGCGCGCGAGGGAGGCGACGTCCACGTGGTGGTTGTGACAGCGGCGGCGGTGGTGCATCCCGACGGTCGGCCCAAGTGCACGTTGGAAGAACGGCGCGCCGAACTGGCCGCCGCCTGCGGCATCTTGGGCGCGAGCGAACACCAGATTCTGTACGAGGGCCTCGAGAACGCCCTCGATACCTTGCCCCTGCGCGATCTCGTCACACGCCTCGATCGGGTGCTCCTGCGCGCCGACTACGACGAGATCCTGTTCCCCGGACCGTCGCACCACCAAGACCACCGCGCGGTGCAAGCGGCTTGTTTCGCGGCGCTTCGCATTCGCCCCGGTCGACGTCCCGAACGCCGGGCCGCCGTGTACGAACTGCCCTATGGCGCTTGGCACCCGGAACCGACCAGCGGATCGCCTTGGTACGTCGACATCTCGTCGACGCTGTCGGTTAAGTTGGCGGCCATCGAAGCGTACGCATCGCAGCGGCATTCGGGGACAGGTCCGTTGTCCGCCGAAGCCGTTGCGCGACTTGCCGCCGCCCGCGGAACCGAGTGTGGTGCCGATCAGGCGGAGCGATTGGGGCTGGTGCGCGCGATCGAGTGAGGATTCTGCGGTGCGCCGCGCCGTCGTCAGCGCTGGGCATCCGCAGCTCGCCGCAGTACGTAGACATCGGCCGGATACGCTTCCCGCCAGGGCCGCACGATGGGCACCGATCCGAGCAGCCGCGGCTCCCAAACGCCGCTCTCCACCAACGTCGTGCGGTAGCGCGCCATGAACTCGCGCCGCGGATTGAGCCCGAGGTCCACCGGTTCGGTCGCCACGATCGCCGTGAAGCTCTCGTACCACCCAAGCACCTGCGCCGCATCCCAATTGGGATCCGTGTAGCCGATGGTCAGGAAGGCGCGTTGGAGATCGCCGCCCACGAGCTGCGCACGTGCCGCCGCCGCGGCCGGGCCCCCGCGCTCGACGATCCGCAGCAGGAGCGCAGCCGGCGGAAACGTTTGGCTCATGCCCACCCAGGCCAGTCGGTCGCCGACTCGAAGATCGCGGGCGACCAGCTCCGCGATCGCGTCCGCCTCGACGCTGCGCAGACCGTTGGTCAAGAGCGACCGCCCCGGCAGCAGATCGCGACGTTGCGCGAGTGCGTCGCGCTGGATCTCGCGCAGCGCAGGATCCGGCTGCACGAAGCCCATCCAGCGCAACCAGGCCGTCCCGTCCGCCTCCGGCGCGGGGAACAGCACCAACGCGGCGAGCGCGCCAGCCGCCAACCGCGCTTTCGGCGAACGGGGCGAGAGCCGCGCCCAGCCGACGCCGACCAGCACCCAAAGGGGCAGCGCCACGGGCAGGAGGAAGCGATCCAGGTGGAAGGGGTGCAAGGAAACCGGCACCGCCATGGCGACGAACACCAGCGTCAGCAACCGCACTTCGCGAACGCGTCCGCCGACGACCAACGCGGCGAGAGCTCCTGCCAGAAGGACCAACAACCAGCGCGGCGAGCGCACCAAGAAGCACCCCCAATCCACCCAGCGCAACCCAGCGGCCGTCCGGAGGCTCTCGTCCCGGTTGCCGCCCAGGAAGTGCAACATCGCCTCCCTGTGGGACGCAGCGGTGCCGCTCCCCGCTGGCCAGGGCCACACGAACCACCAGAGCCACGCGGCGAGAACGGGTGTCGCGAGCCAAACACATCGCGCCGCGAACTTCCGCCCCCTGCCCGCCCGCGTCTCGTCCACGGCCTCCCACACAAGGTGCAAGAAGAGCCCAAACCCAAACAGCAGGCCGTAGTTGAACTTCGTGAAGAAGCACAACGCCATGGCTGCTCCCGCAATCAGCTCCGCGCGCCGCCGCCCGCTCCGCGCCAACCAAGCGAGGAGCGCCAGCGCCATGGCCAGTACGAACGGGACCTCCAGGAAAAGGGTCGCCGAGTACGCCGTGGCGAGCGGCGAGAGCAATGCCAACCCGATGGCGATCCACGCCGCCAGTGCACGGGACGGCAGGCCCGCACGCGCCGCGGTCCGCCACGTCAAGGCGAAGATCGCGAGCAGCGCCGCAGCCCACGCGACCCGACCCGTTGCGCGGGCCACGGGTTCGGATAGTCCCGTCGCACTCTGCACGAGCCCCAACACGGCGGGCCACACGAACGGGTACTGCTGGCAGTCGTGCAGCACCCGCAGCGCTTCGAGGGCGCGCCCGTCCTCCACGGCGAATGCGATCCGCGCGGCAGGCAACTGCGCGTGCATGGACTCGTCCCAGCCCCAGGTGCGAGTGCGGTCGATCTCCACCGCACCAACGACCGCCAGCACCACCGCCGCGACCCACGCCGCAATCCAATGCCCGCGGCCCGACGACACACCCGAGCAAGGAATCGGACTGGCAACTTGCCCCGGGCTCTCGCGCCACCTCTCCGGCCCGGCCGACGACAACTCTGGGTTTCGACTTTCCAAGGCGCGCGTCTCTGACGCGGACGATACCACGGCCCTTCGGGGCGCGCTGGGGGCGGCCTCGAAGTGTTGTGGGCGCGCTACTCCAAAACGGCGCTCGGCCCGCCGCCATCAGTCGCCACCCGTTGGGCTCCGACTCGGAACGTCGGCGATCGGCAAGTCCCTCGCGCCCAGCCAGCGCATTGGCACTTCGGCCACGGGCCAGGAGCGCGAGGTCGCCCAGAGCAACGCCGGGTCCGAATCGACGGCGTTGACCCACGGCCATCGCCCGATAGTGATCGTGTCCGAGCCGGGCAGGCGCCAGGCCCACGGTTCCGTCGGTCGGTCCAAGAGGAGCACCTCGACGGATGCCGCGGCGGAAACGAACAGGACGTCGAGCTCTTCCTCCAGCGTCGACCGCAACGACCACGCGGTTTGCCCATCGACGAGGCCCGGGCTCACCCGATCGGCCAGTGTGGGGTTTCGCATCCGCGATCTCGGTTCGTTCTTCGACGCCGGCAACGGGACGAACTCGATGCGCTGCCGAATCGCGTCGTTCATCGTGTGGCGTTCGAGCACCGCGCGACCGGTCACTAGCGAAACGGGCGACGTGCCGTCGACCAGTTGCACGTCTCCTTGGGCGCCGAGCCGAAGCAAGTCGATGCCGCGATCCGTCGGGGACAGAAACAACGTCTCCGTCGGGAGCTCCGCGGTACGCACGCTGATCGCCGCTGACGTACGTCGGATGTCCGGGGAGGAAACCCACCGCCACGGTCCGGGATGCCAACGCCCATCTCGCACCTCTAGTGGGATGCGGATCCAGCGGCTCTCGACTCCTCGTGTGAACCAGGGAATCAGCTCGAGGAAGATCAAGGCACCGCCGCTCTCGCCTGCCAGCGCGACCGTGCGTCCCACGCACATCCACGAACGAAGCAACTCCGCGTCGGCCGAGTACGGCTGAAGTGCAGGCATTTGGAAGGGCTTCGATAGATCCAACCACCCGAACACCGCCTGATGTTCGCTGCTTCGCCCGATCAGGAGCGCCTCGAGCTGTGGACTCCGTCCGTCCTTCGTGGCCGAGATCGCCAACACGGCCGCACCTTCGAACTCGTCCGTTCGTGCGAGACGCTCTTCGTCACGCCAGTAGATTCGCCCGGTCATGGGGTCCTCGATGTCGAGCTCGAGCCCCGTGCCCCAGTCCAAGTAGTCGACAACTTTCTGGTAGGCGATGACGGCGCGCACGTCGCCATCCGCGCCGAGTTGCGGCATCAAGGACGTCTTGCTGCTTCCCCGGGCATCCGAGTCGAAGAAGGGAGGCTCTGAATCGTCAGAGCCAACGAAACTGTCTCGCAGCTCCGGCGACGAACTCCAGAACTGGTAACAGGAGAATCCCCAAAGCAGCGCGAGCACCACCAGCAACACGACGGTCGAGCCCACGTAGGGACTCCGCGATCTCGTTCCATCGACCGCACTCCGCATGTCGGCGATCCTATTCGAGCGTGTGCTCGACGCGGTAACGGGAACGCAACCCTAGCGCCGCCGCGTCGCTCGCCCGGAACCAATCCCAGAAGCCCCCGCCTCGGTGCCCCCGGCAACTGGGCTTGCGACCGGGATGCGTGCGGGGTTCAGCCGGCCGCGTCGTAGGCCGACCGGATCCAATCCAGGAGTTCGGCGTCCACTTCCTTGGGGTCGGTCAGGCGGACGACGTAGTTGCACATCTTGCCGGTGCCCTGGTCGAGGAGCCGGGCATTCGCGGGCAGCCCCTTGATGTTGAGGCCGACTTCCACGCGAGTGTTGGTCGCTGGGCCCACCATCGCGAACTGCTTGTTCCGCCTGTAGCTGACGTAGCTCTTCTTGGGCGCTTCTTCGAACGCCCCGAACTTCTTCATCGCCGCCAGCAGTTTGTCGTGGATAGGGCGGAGGGCCGCCTTCGGCCCGGTGTAGAGCCCGTCCAGCACCGCTTCGGTCGAGCTCCCCTTCGCGGCAGCGGGCTCCGTGGACTTCTTGGCGAGGTGCACCACCGTATTGGCGTCGCCGTGACCGAGACCGAGCGTCTCTTTCAACATCGCCACCAACTCGCTGTGTTTGGCGAGTTTGCTGGCGGCGACGAGCTTCGTGAGCTGCGCCATCGACTTGCCGGTTTTTTTCTCGATGTTCGCCACTTGGGTGGCGAGCGCTTTGTCCAGATCTACCATGGCAGTCACTCCTCGTCGGTGATTTGTTCCGCCCAATGTTGCAGGAAGAAGCGCTTCTCCGTCGGCAGGAACGTGTCGGCCGTCCCGATCAGCGGCCGCAGCGAAGTGCCCATCTGCAGCGCCACGATGGTGAAGATCACGACCCACAGGCGGATGAAGCCCGAGGACCTGGCGCCCAGCGCGCCCGCGGCTCCCGACAGGATCCGACGGCCGAAGTAGAGGCCGATCAGCCAGAAGATCACCACCAGGGTGCCGATGAAGGGCAACGACTCCGTCGACACGCAGAAGACCCACACCACCGGGGCGAAACCCAGCAGCAAGAGCGCCGTCAACGCGATGGTCGCAAGCAGCAGAGTCGCCAACTGCGCCGGTCGCGCCTCGAGCCCGTCCATCGCGCTGAAGATGTAGAGGCTCGGGAAGCAGATCAGCGATGCCACGGTCATGCCGAGGATCAACTTGAGCGGCGCCGCCCAGAGCTGCACACCCCCCGAATAGGTGCCGAGGATCAGTCCGAACACGGCGAGGGAAACGGCAGCGACGAGGATGAGTTTGCCGCTCAAGCCGATGCCACTGTGGCTGCCCTTGTGCAGCAACCGGCCCGGTCGGCGCAGCAGCGCCTCGGTCACGTTGCCAAACGTCGCCGGGCCCTCCATCGGTTCGATTTCGAGCCATCCGGCACGAGGGCGGGGCACGGAGGGCAGCGCTCTAGCCGCCGCTTGCACTTCGACCGGCTCGGTCGGTTCGGGGGTCGGTTGCTCAGGGTTCATGGACTCGGGACGGACTGGGTGGAGTGGACCTTTTGAAGTGTTCCGCCAGGAAGTACGCAATCGCGAGTCCCACGGGGACGGGCAGGAGCTCGATCAACAACGGACCAGCGCCGCCGACGGACTCGCTGAACATGTACCAGACCGTCTGGTAGAAGTTGCCATCCAGCGGATTGGGGCGCAGGAACTCGACCGGGAGGCGCGGATTGCCAAAGAACGGCCGGAAGAGGAAGGAGAGCTGCGCGCCCACGAACAAGTTGCCCGCCAACCAGGCGAACAGCGTGCGCCGCGCGATCGATGGGCTGCCCGTGAACGCTCCGATCAGCCGCAGCAACTTGAAGTTGGCGATCACGCCGGCCATGGCGATGATCGCGGTGTTCGCCAGGAGGAAGTGCAGGTACCAGACGCGGCCGTCGGGACCCAAGGGATCGGGCGCGTCCAACACCCAGAGCAGTACGATCGGACTCAGGGATCCGACGAGCAGCGCGAAGGTGGCGAAGCTCATCAAGCAGCACACCACCGTCTGCCGGAACGTCATGCCGGTCCCGAGGAGCTGCCCCAGCATCCCATTGATCCCGCCGTTCACCAGCAGCGTCAAGAACACCAGACCGGGCAACTTGATTGCCACGAAGAGTCCTTGCAGCGGAGCGCGCCAGAAGCCGAGCGCGAATCCGTAGAGCGCACACCCCCCGACGATTGCCGCCACCAGGGCCCCCGCAGTCCCGCGTCCCAGGGGTTCGCGCAGCCAAGTCGCCAGCTCCTGCGCATCCCCGCGCGCGAGCAACCGCAACTTGCCGCCCCAACCGCTTCGGGTGTTGACCTGTTCCACCGGCGCCCCCTCGGGCGGCGGCCATCTTCACACAGGGTCCACATCCCCGCCAGTCTCCCGCCCGGTGCGGTAGGTCCATTTGGTCACCGGACTGCAACCGCATCGCCGTGGGGCGCGTGCCGTGCTCAGCGGCGAGTCCGCACCGCGGTGGATCAGCGGTTGATCAGGAACGTCGCGACCTGGGCGAAGAACGCACGCAGGAACTCCGTCTCTTCGATCGGCAACTCGGCTTCGGCGAGGCTCGCTTCCATCAGTGCCATCCAGCGGTCGCGCGCCGTCTGGTCGACGGGGAATCCCGCGTGCCGCATGCGCAGGCGCGGATGGCCGCGGGCTTCGATGTAGCGCGGCGGACCGCCGAAGCGGCCGACGAGGAAGTCGCGGAGGCGCTGTTCGGCGCCCTCCCAGTCGTCGGGTGGGTAGAGCGGCGCGAGCAGATCGTCGGTGCGCACGCGGCGGTAGAAGCCCGCCACGAGCCGTTCGAATCCGGTCTCGCCGATGCGCGCGTAGAGCTCGTGCTCCACCGAACCGCCGCCCGGTTGCCCGCTCATACCCGCCCCGCCGCGTAGAGCAGCAGCGCGGCCGCCACCGCCACGTTGAGCGATTCCACTTGGCCAGCCATCGGCAGCGTCACTGCCTCCGCACCCGCCGGCGCATCGCCGCCCGCTTCGCCGGGGATCCAAAGCGCCACCGGCCCCGACCAATCGAAGCGGCGCGGGTCCGCGCCGCCGCGTGTCGCCGCCGCGACCAAGCGGTAGCCCTTCGCCGCGAGCTCGCCGGGCTCGACCTGCCCGTACACCGGCAGGCGCAGCAGACTTCCCATGGACCCGCGCAGCGCCTTGTCGCCGAACGGCTGCGCGCCGCCCAGACGCACCAAACCGCTGGCGCCCGCGGCCTCGGCCACCCGTGCGATGGCGCCGAAGTTGCCCGGGTCTTGGACCCCCGCGACCACGGCCAGCAAGGACCGGGGGCCCGCCGTCGGCAGCGGGCGGAGCGGGGGCGCCGGGGCCAGTGCGAGGCAGCCCGGGGACGAATCGAGGGACGAAACCGACGCGAGGACCTCCGCGTCCACCCGCCGGGTGCGCGGGGCGAGGTTGGCGAGCCCAGCGGGAACCCCGCGTCCCTCGGCCAGCAGAAGCACGTCGATGCCGAGTCCGCCGGCCACGGCGTCCGCCACCAGCCGCTCCCCCTCCAGGACGATCCAACCCGGCTCCCGCCCGGCCCGGACGGCCTTCACCCGCCCCAGGAGGGGGTTCTGGCGGCTATGGATGACGTCCCCGGGCCCGTTCACGGCGGCCAAGGGTAGCGGCCCGCGCGGAAGACACGGACACTTGACGCACTAGGGATTGGAGCTTTCGGGCAGGATGGAGCCCCCGGCGCGGGGACCACCTGCCGTGGTGAGCTTCGCGCCAGCCCTCGGAGTCCCGTCCTCCCCCCGCGGAACATGCGATCCCCCCTCATCGGTTGCCGCATCACGTCGTTCGCCAGAGCGGCGCTCGCGGCAGCCGCGCTCGCCGTCGATGCCGCGCCGGCCGCTGCCCAGAGCGTCGGCCAGCCCCCCATGGGTGGGTTGATCGTCGTGGGTTCGCCGAGTGCGGGGCCGACCTACACGAATCTACAAACGGCGATCGATCAGTCGCCCGCGGGTTCGACGCTGCTCGTCGGCCCGGGCACCTACGCCGGCATCGTGATTTCGAAGCCGGTATCGCTCATCGGGGCGGGTTCGTCCTCGACGTTCCTATTGGCCTCGGGTCCTCCGCCGCCCGACCTCGCCACGCCCGCACCCCCGGGCAAACCGGCGCTGATCGTGCGCAACGTGCCGGGCGGCACCCAAGTCCGAGTGGTCGGCTTCCGGCTGCTGCCGCCGCCGGGCCCGGGCACTGCGTTGGAGGTCCGAGATTGCGCCGGCGCCGTTTCGCTCGTCGACATCGCGCACCAGGCGCCGTACCAAGTGACGAACGGCGGCCCCCTGCGCGGCGTCGTCGACGTTTCCAATGCCGCGATCGTCCTGTTCGAAAGCTGCGACCTGCGAGGCGTGCTGAGTTCAGCCCAGGGGGCTTTGGCGGGCAACGGCCTCGCGGGATTGCGGGTGGAGCACTCCCACGTCACGCTCAGTGGTTGCACCGTGTTCGGCAACGGAGCCCTTGGTCTCCTCGCCGGCCAACAGCTCGGACAGGCGGGCCCGGGCATCCACGCGCGCAACTCGCGCGTGCACATGGCGCGCACGTCCGTGCGCGGCGGCGATGGCGGCGTCGCACTGTTCGTCGCGGGCGCGGGCGCGCCGGGCCTCGTCCTGGACGACAGCGATGCCTTCCTGGCGGGTGGCCAAGGGGCGCTCCTGCGCGGCGGCCGGGGCAAATCGACGACCACCCAGGGCGGTTTCGTCGCCCTCCCGGGAGGCACGGCGCTCTCGAACTTCGGCGTTGGACGCGCGCTGATCGCGGCCGACCTCTCACTGCAACCGGGCGTGGGCGGCGACGGCTTACTGGGCCCCGCGGTCCTTTCCTTCGCCCCCAGCGTGACGAAGGAACTCCCCTTCGCCCTCCCGCACGGGCAGTTCGAGCCAAGCGGCGTGCCGCTCGGCGGGCAGGTCACCTTGAAGGTCGCCGGATCGCCGCTCTCCCTGGCGTGGCCGTGGCTCTCGTGGAACGCGAAACCGCCCCTCTCCCTGCCCGGGGTGGAGGGCTGGCTGATGATCGATACCGCCAGCGCGTTGAGCCTCGATCCCTTGTACCTGGGCTTTTCCGGAACGGGCAACGCGTCCCTCACCCTGCCCGCGTCTCCGTCGCTTCTGGGGCTGACGCCGTCGCTGCAGCTCTTGGGCCTTGTCGGTTTCGATGCCTACCTGGGCCCTCCGGCGTTGTTGACCATCCAGGGTTGAGCGCGGGGCTTCTCGCGACTCGCTTGGGCGTAAGATCGCACCGATGTCCAACGGTTCGAGCGATGGCAGCCACTTGGTCGAGGGACTGGTGCTGCGCGGCGACGCGCGTGTGTACCACGTCCTGATCGACGGCCGCTCGCGGCCGTGTGCGCCGGGTGGGCGGCTCTTCGAAGAGCTCAACGAGCGCAAATCCCCCGTGGCCGTGGGCGATCGTGTCCGCGTGACGTTGGAAGGGGACCCCGCGCGCATCGAAGAGGTGCTGCCGCGCCGCAACTGGTTGTCGAAGGTCGCGTCGAGCCACGATCCGCGCGAGCAGGTTCTCTTTGCGAACGTCGACCAGGTGTTCGTGGTGGGCTCCTTGGCGGCGCCCAAGTTCTCCTCCAACCGCGCCGACCGCATCCTGGTCGGCTGCCATTGGAGCGAGATCCCCGCCGTGGTGGTGCTCAACAAAGTCGACCTCGACGAGGATGGCGAGGAGGAATCGATCCGCGCGACCTACGAAGCCGCGGGGTACGAGGTGCTGTCCACCAGCGCGTTGCGGGGCGACGGCGTGGAGACGCTGCGCGAGCGCCTGAAGGGCAGAACCAGCGTGTTCTACGGCGCGTCGGGTGTTGGCAAGTCGAGCCTGCTGAACGCGCTGGAACCCGGATTAGGCCTCAAGATCGGCAAGGTCAGCAAGTATTGGGACGCTGGCAAACACACCACCACGTTCTCCTCGATGGTGAGCCTCGCCGACGGAAGTTTGGTGATCGACACGCCGGGCATCCGCACGTTCCGCCCCCACGGCCTCGTCAAGACCGAGCTGCGCTACCGCTTCCCCGAGTTTGCGCCGTTCCTCGGCAAGTGCCATTTCGCCGATTGCAGCCACGACCACGAACCTGGCTGCGCGGTGGCGGAAGCGGCCGAAGCGGGCAAACTCCCGCCGTCGCGCTACTTGACGTACGTCGAGCTCCTCGACGAACTGGATCCGCCGCCCGAGGAGGTCGAGACGATCAGCGGAGAGTTCGCCTGATGGGTGCGCGGCGGCGGCGGATGTTGCGGTGGCTGTCGCGTGCGGCGCTTTTGGGGTTGGCTCTGGTTGCGGGGCTCGCACTGTGGCTGTGGAGCCTCGGCGGCGAACTCGAAGAGCACGTGGCGCGTCGGCGCGGCCAACTGGCTTCGGTCGAGCGCGGCCCCGTCGAAAGCGTGCGCGAAGGTGTGGTGACCCAGACGCTTTGGATCACTTCGACGAGCGGCCTGACGTTTTCGCTGCGCGTACTGCGCCCCGACCCGCCGCCGCCGCCGGGTCCGCTCGTCCTGATCTTGGGCGGGCACCGCACGGGCCGCGACGCGGTGGAACTCGTCGGCGACCCCCAGGGCCTGGTCGTGGCCGCCCTCGATTACCCCTACGACGGTCCCGAACGGCCGCGGGGCCTGAGCCAAAGCCTGGACGCCCTCGGCAAGGTCCGGCCCGCGCTGTTCGACACACCCGCGGCCGTGGCGCTCGCGATCGATGCGCTCCTAGAGGAGCCGGGAGTGGACCCCGAGCGCGTTGAGCTGCTCGGCGCCAGCCTGGGGGTGCCGTTCGCGGCGACGTCCGCGGCCCTCGACAGCCGGATCGGGCGGGTGTGGTTGGTGCACGGCGGCGCCGACAACCGCGCCTGGCTCGAACACGCGCTGGCGCGGAAGGTCGCCTGGTCCTGGCTGCGCGGTCCCCTCGCGGGTCTGATGCACCACGTGGGTCGCGGGGCGGCCCTGGACGCGGGGCGGCGGGTCCGGGAGTTGGACGGGCGCGCGCTCGTCGTCGTCGCCTCCACGGATGACGAGCGGGTGCCCGCCCGGTCCATGGACGCCCTGCGCCTGGCTGCGCCAGCGGGTTCCGAGTGGATCTGGACCGAGGGCCCGCACATCGATCCGAAACGCCCCGAGTTGGTGCGGGAACTCGTGGCGCTCGTCCTGGGCCGAATGTAAGAGCGAGATCGACCCAGTTCCGGCATCGATCTCCGGAGAAACCCCTAGCTTCGCCCTGGGAACCTTCATCCCCACCCGGGGCGACCCGATAGTCGAGCCATGAGCACCAACCCCGCCGCGCCCGCGCTCGAGACCCTGTGTAGCGCCCAGGTATCGACGCCGGACAGTGCGGCCGCGGGTGCCGAACTGGTGCGGCTGCTGGGCCCGACCGACCAGGATCTCGCCCTGTGTTTTGCGGGGCCGGGGCACGACTTGGACGCCGTGGCGCAGGCGCTCGCGACCGCGTCCCCCGGAACCCGGTGGATCGGCTGCACCACGGCGGGTGAGTTCGGGCCCGAGGGCTGCACCCGCGGTTCGCTGGTAGGCCTAGCTCTCAAACGACCGGACTTTTGCTCGACGACGTTGGTCCTGCCCGACGTCGACGACCTGGACCTGGGCGGCCTGCATCGCGCGGTGCGCGACGCGCTGGCCAAGTCGGAGCGCGACGGTCCCAACCCGGGCACGGCCAGCACCTTCGCGCTGCTGCTCGTCGACGGACTTTCGCGGGTGGAAGAGCAACTCGCGAGCACGCTGCACACGGCACTTGCAGGTGTGCCGCTCGTCGGTGGCTCGGCGGCGGATGGCCTGGCGTTCCGGGAGACGCGCGTGCTGGTGGATGGGAAGTTCCGCACCGGCGCCGCCACGTTGACCATCGTGCGCACACTGCGGCCCGTCGAGACGCTGCAGTTGCAGCACTTCCGCGCGGGCGACGCCAAGCTGGTCGTTACCGAAGCCGTGCCGTCGGAGCGGCGTGTGCTCGAACTGGATGCCGAACCGGCAGCCGTCGCCTACGCGCGCTACATCGGCGTGGAGCGCAGCGCACTCGATCCGGACGTTTTCTCGCGCCATCCGTTGGTCGTGCGCATCGCGGGGCGAGATTGTCTCCGCGCGGTGCAACGTGCAAACGACGACGACAGCCTGTCGTTCTTCTGCGCAATCGACGAGGGACTGGTGCTGTCGATCGGCGAACGCGGTCGCCTGATCGACGAGCTCGAAGCCGAACTGGAATCCGCCGCGCGAAGCATGGGCGGCGTGGACGCCGTGTTGGGCTTCGACTGCATCCTGCGGCAATTGGAAGCCCGGGCCACCGAGCAGGTACCGGAGCTCTCCGCCGTCTTGCAGCGGTTTGGAGTCGTCGGTTTTGCAACGTACGGCGAGCAGATCGCCGGCCTGCATCTGAGCCAGACGTTCACGGGTGTGGCCATTGGCCGTGCGGTGCGCGCGCGGGCGGTGGAACATGGAGCCTGATCCGGATCACCCCACACGGAAGGATGTCGAGGCCCTCGAGGACCGCATCCGGCGCCTCGAGAAGATCAACCGCACGCTGATCGCACGCGTGGAACGCGGTTTGGACGCGGGCGGCGACGCCTTTGCGGTGTTCCAGACCGCCATGATCCTGGAGCAGCGTGTCGCCGAACGCACGCTGGAGTTGAATCAGGCCCGCCAATCCCTCGAGGCGTCGAACCGCGAGTTGCAAGCAGCCCTCGTCGCCGCAGCCGACGCCAACGAGGTGAAGAGCCAGTTCCTAGCCGTCGTCAGTCACGAGTTGCGCACGCCCCTGAACGGCGTGCTCGGCATGGCCGAGCTGCTCGCGGCCGAGGACCTCCCCGCCCACGCAACCGAGTGCGTCGCCACCATCCGCGACTCGGCCAACGTGCTCTTGCGCCTGCTCAACGACATCCTCGACCTCGCGCGCATCGAATCGCGCGGTCTGGAGTTGGAGCACACAGCCTTCGATCCCGTCGATACGGTGCGGCGCACGATCGATCTGTTCCGCGCCAACGCGCAGGCCAAGGAGCTGCACCTCGATCTGTTCGTCGCCGAAGGTGTCCCCACGGCCGCCGTCGGGGAACCCGTCCGCCTGCGTCAAGTGCTGTCCAACTTGGTTGGCAACGCGATCAAGTTCACCGACGCGGGGAACGTGCGAGTGGAGCTCCGTTCGGAGATCCGCGACGAACGCACCTGGTTGCGCGTGGCCGTGGAGGACCAGGGCGCCGGCATTCCGGAGGCGGCCCTCGGGCACCTGTTCGAGCCCTTCTTCCAGGTGGACTCCTCGCACACGCGGCAACACGGTGGCACCGGACTGGGTCTTTCGATCTCGCGCCAGATCGCGCGCCATCTCGGCGGCGAGATCCATGTGCAGTCGACATTCGGCGTCGGCAGCCGCTTCGAGTTGCAGGTGCCTCTCGAGCTCCCCGCCGCGGGCGAGGGCACCGCCCCGCCGCGCGCCATCGTGCCCGCACGGGCGATTGGAAAACTGACGATCGACGGCCGTTCCCCCGTGGTGTTGGTCGTCGACGACAACCCCGTCAACCTGCGTGTCGCCCAGCTCTTCCTGACGCGCCTCGGCTGCGAGAGCCAGGCCGTCGCCCACGGCGCCGCCGCGCTGGAGGTCTGCAAACCCGGCGCGTTCGACGCCGTGTTGCTCGACCGCCAGATGCCCGGCCTCGACGGCTGCGAAGTGGCCCGCGCCCTGCGCTCGCGCGGCCACCGCGAACCCCTGATCGCGCTGACGGCCAGCGCCATGGCCGAAGACCGCGACGCGTGCCTCGCCGCGGGCATGGACGACTTCCTGACGAAGCCGCTCTCGTTGGACGATCTGCGCCGCTCCCTCGAGCGCCTGCTCATCGCCCAGGCGCAGCCCCTGCGCCGGCCGTAGGCCGCGGCCCCGCGATCCGCCCCCGGGACCCATTCTGGGGCCCTATGACTTCGCTCCTGTTGGAATCTCCCAGGATCTAACAGAAGTGATAGGATGACCGTGTGGACGGCGAGGACCCCCTCACGAGCATGACCGTGTCGCTGCCGGGCAGCCAGAAGGCCTACGTGCAGGCCCAGGCCCGGGCGACCGGGTGCGCGACGCCCAGCGAGTACATCCGGCGCCTCTTGCAGGCGGACCGGGAGCGGCGGGAGCAGGAGGCCCTGGAGCGGCGGCTCTTCGCGGAGCTCGGGGCTGGCACCCGCGACATGACCGCCGCGGACTGGGAGGCCCTGCGGGAGAGCCTCCGCCGGCGCCTCGCGAACCGGCGGCCGGGCGGAGTGGCCGGGCCGGCCGGGGCTCAGGAGAAGTCGTAGATGTACGAGAGGCGCGTCTTGTTGAGCACCACGTAGTCGAGCTTCGTCAAGAGCTCCAAGTCGCGGTCGCCCTCCAGGTTCATGCCGCGCACTTCCGGGCGGGTCATGACGAAGAATCGGCGTGTGGAGCGGTCGTCGGCCTCGTAGCTGCCGGGGCGCACCTCGCCGGCGATCTCCACGTTCAGGTTGCCCGTGTAGAACACCCGCACGCGGTTGTAGTTGGCGGACTTCTCGCGCGCCAAGCGCGCCAAGTTCACGTCCGTGGTCGAGTCCAGGAACTCGTGGGCGAGCAGGATCTCGTCCAGGTTGACGTGCACCAGCGGCGTCTGGATGCGATCCCGGCTGCCCAGGTCGATCAGCGTCGCATCGCGGACCTTGATGAAGTACCGACGGTACTCGTCCAGCATCTGGCTGATGCGGGCGTACTTGTTCTCGATCTGGCCCTTGATCAAGAAGGCGTCGGTCAAGAGGAGGTCGGAGACGATCGTCAACATGGGGATCCGGGATGCGCAACCTGGAGGAGCGCCGGTCGCACGGCGCCGACCAGGTGCAGGGAACCGGTGACAAGCACCCAACGGCCAGAAGCGGCGCCAAGTGCCATTTGGACGGCTCGCCGCGGGTCAGGGACGGTTTGGGTCCTTAATCCGAGGACCTGGGCCTTTGTGGCCAGGACCTCGGGGGCCAGGTAGGGCCCGACCCCCGCGGAAGAGCACAGGACGCTATCGGCCCGGCCGACCAGGCACTTGAGCAGCGCCTCCGCATCCTTGTCCTTGCCCATCCCAAGCACGACCACGGGCAGGCCGGGAAGGGCCGGATCCGCCGCCAACTGGTCGAGGAGCGCGCGCAGGCTGGTCGCCACGTGGGCGCCGTCCAGGACCACGGGCACGCCGCCCACCTCCAGCCGCTCCCAGCGGCCGGCGAGGCGCGCCGCCCCGGGCGGCAGGCCGTGCACCAGGTGGGCGCCGAGCGGCGCGCCGTCCCGACCCCGTTGCCCCCCTTCGCCGAGGGCGTCGAGCACGGCCCCCGCCATCGCCCGGTTGTGCTGGTCAAAACCCTGACCGTCGCGGCGAGGTCGCCAGACCACCGGCACACCGAGGGCGCCCGCCACCCGGGCGATTACCTGACTCGCCGGGTCCGGTTCGCCCGGACCCAGCTCGGGGCGGGCCCCCGCCTGGTCCGGGGGCACCAACCCCACCACAGCCCGCGCACCGCGTTTCAGGATGCCGGCCTTCTCGGCGGCGATCTCCGCCCTCGTGGAGCCGAGGATCGCCGTGTGTTCGAGCTCGATGCCGGTCACGACGGCGACGTCCCCGTCCAGCACGTTGGTGGAGTCGAGGCGCCCGCCCAGGCCGCACTCGACGACCCAGGCGTCGAGGCCGGCCCTCGCGAACAGCAAGAACGCCGCAGCCGTCAGCACATCGAACCAGGTGGAGGCCGCAATCTCGGAGCCGGCGCCGAGGGCCCCGTCGCGCGCGTCCATCACCTCCTCCAGCACCTGGGCCAGCTCCCCGTCGGCGACCTCCTGGCCCTCGAGCACGAACCGCTCGGTCAGCCGCTCCACGTGCGGAGAACCGTACCGCCCCACGCGCCAGCCAGCCGAGGCGAGCGACGCATCGACGAGGGCAGCGACCGAGCCCTTGCCCTTGCTGCCCGTCACGTACACAAGGGCCGGACGCCGCGCGGAACCGTCGAGGGGCCACGCGCGGACCAGCGCGCACAGCGCCCGGGCGGGCCCCGTGTCCACGCGCATCGACTGAAGGGCCAGGGCCGAGCGGTCGCGGCGCTCCCAGTCGATCAACACCTCGAGCCGCGCCAGCACCGCCGCGAGCCTGGCCGACCCGCCGTCGTAAAGCGTTCCCACGGAACCATGGTCCCCCGTCGGACCTCTGCTTCACAAGGGGGTGGACCGGCGCCACCGCCCGCCGTCGATCGGCGCAACGATCCGCGCGCTGGTCAGCGGGCCCGCGCGGCGCCATCCTGGGGCGCAATGACCCCCCCGGTTCCCGAGTACCACTTCCGCGGCGGCGCGTTCGACGCTCCCATCTCCCTTTCCTTCGAGGGCGACAAGTTGGTCGTGCGCCAGGGGGAGCGCCCGCCGCGCACCCTCTCCCTCTCCGACGTGGTGCGTGTGCGCCTCTGGTGGAAACGCGAGCGCGGCGGCTTCGACCAATACCTCTGCTCGATCGACTTCGCCAAACCCGGCCACCCGGAACAGCACTTCGTCACCTTCGGTTCGCGCAGCCACCTCTCTGCGAATCACGCCGAATCGCGCCCGCTCGAGTACCGACGTTTCCTCGAGGCACTGCACACCCGCCTGATGTTGGCAGGCACGCGGGCCGAGTTCGTCACGGGCACCGCCGGCGCATCGCCGATGGTGGGCTTCGCGCGCCGCATCGGAATCCTGCTGGTGTTGGGTTTGATCGCGTCGCGCTTCGTGCGTGTCCCCGTGCAACTCGTGTTGCTGGCCGCGGCGATCTACGCCGCGTTCCAACTGCCCGGACTCCTCGGTTCCCTGCGGCGCAACGCCGCGGGCCACTACGAACCGCTGTCCTTGCCAGAGCGCTGCTTGCCCGCAACGAACGCGGCGTAGTTCCGGGCGAGCATGCGGTCGATCCACCAGATCCAAACGGCGACCAACGGGAAGACGAGCAGGTAGAGGTAAAGGCCCCGACCGACCGCCGGTTCGCCGCCTTCCAGCTTCGCCGCCTCGAGGACTCCCAACTCGTCGAGCGCAACGAACGTGACAGCCGCCGCCACGAACTCGACGGCCATCAACAAGTAGAACCCGTTGCGAGCGCTCAACCGGCCTCGCAGCCGCCAGATGCGCCAACCGGCCAGATTGGCCACCACGAAGACGAGTGCGGGTACCGCCGCCCATGCGGGTGTGTTCATGGCGAGCGCGACAGCGACCAACGCGATCCAAAGTGTGCCGCCCAGTTGCGCCCCGGCCCACGCAAAGCGGTGCCATTGGATGCCCGGTCGCATCAGACCGGAGATCGCGCGCGCGCGGGCAGGATTGGGCTCGGACATGCACCCCAGTTTAGCGGGCGGCGGGACGGAAAGTGCGGGGAGGCGTTGAGATCGACACTCCCGGATCACCACTCCCGCTTCACGACGAATGGCCTGTCCAAGACGTGGAGCCCGACGGGCGCGATCAAGTCGCGCTTCGAGTAGCTGTTCTCCGCGCGCAGACGCAGAGATCCCGGTGCGTAGCCGCGGAAGACGAAACTCCCGTCGTCCGCCACCGGGGCCACGAACTCGAAGTCCAGGTTGAGATCCCCCTCGAAGGCGTCCCGCGGAAAACCGCGCTCGGCCGCCTTCGCGACGAACTCGGGCAGCTTCGACCGTGTGGTCTGCAGGGAGATCGACACACCCGCCGGTGGACGCGAGGCGAGCAACACACTTCGTCCGCGCAGAGGCAAACGCTCGCCGCTCGGCATCAGCTCCAGGGCGACGCCCCGCAACTCGGTCGGCCCCTCGAGCCACAGGTCGCCGACGTCGTGCTCGCATGCACCGGCCGGCACCAGGCGGGACACCGCACCATGGGTGCCGTCCCAGGCCCACAGGGTGTGGGTGAGGTCGCAGCGCAATCTCGCGAGGGCAAAACGACCCTCCGCATCCGTCGGCACTTCCTCCTCTTCGTGGACGTGAACACCGGGCGCGGCGACCAGATAGCCCGTTGCGCGCACACGTACACCGACCGCCGGTGCCCCGTTGGGCCAGAGGACCCGCCCGCCGATCTGTTTCTGCTGGGGCAACTCGAACACCAGCCCGCGCTCTGCCGGATCGAAGTCGGGGCCGGATCCTGTGACCGACAACACCCTCCAGGTGCCATCGCCTTCGATCTCGAGCTGGCGATGGTCCGCGCCGTAGCCCTCGGCGCGCGCTTGGATCGCCCGTAGCCCGGCGGAAACCTCGACCGCGAACCGACCCACCGCGTCCGTGGTCGCGGGTGGAAGCAGCGGGGACTTCGCGAAGTCCTGAAACACACTCGCCCCCTGGATCGGCTCGCCGGTGACGAGGCTCCGGACGAAGCCGACCAGTCGCACCGCGGGCGCGAGCGTCAACTCCACCTCGTGTTCGCCGGGCTCGATTGGCCACTGCTTGGCCAGCGTGCCCTCCGCATGGCGGGCGGCGACGCGAATCCACCGCCCGGACGCCAACCGCAGGGTGCACCGGCCGTCGGCATCCGTCGCGACCAGAGCGCGTCGCGGTGCCTCCTTTCGACTCGCGCTTGCTCGCTTCTTCCTGGGCGCCGCCCCTGCCACGCCGCTTGGGGGCACGTCGCTGCCCTCCACTTCGGCCCCGACTTCTGCACCCTCGGCCGGCGTTCCGTCGGGGAGCAACAAACGAAGATGGACCACGATGGACGCGGGTTCGAACTCCGGTTCGACCGCGCTGCGCGCGCCCGTTTCCACCCCGCCGGGCCCTGGGGCAACGTCGGGAGTCTGGCCGGGAACAGCGGCCGGCGCACCTTCGCCTGCCACCGCTGCGTACGGCTCTTCCACCGGCGGGCGCACCGCCGGACCCGCGCCGGGCCCGTCGATCGCAGCGGTTCGGCTCGCTAGGGATGCGACGAGCGCCAGTCCGAGCGCCAGGAGCAACACCAGAGCAACTCCGACCGGCCAACGCATGGGGCGAGACTACCCTTTGGGGGGACGGGACCGGTACGGGGCGCGGTACGGGCACCGGTTGGGGGGCGCGGAGCGATCGCGGTCGCCGGGCGCCGCAGCGCAACGTCGGCGCCCTCCGTTTGCGTATGCTGGAGGTCGATGGCGGAACCGACTCCCTCGCGAGCCGTGCGCGTCCTGATCGTGGACGACGATCCGAAGCTGCGATCCCTGTTGGTGCGCGGCCTCGGCGAGCATGGCATCGACGCGGAAGCCGTCGCGGACACGGACGGTGCCCTCGCCCTGCTGGAGAGTCCCGCGGCGCCGCGGGTGGACGCGATGTTGCTCGACGTGATGTTGCCGGGGCGCTCGGGGTTCGAGTTGCTCGAGCTCATGCGGGCGCGCGGCGGCGAACTGCCGGTACTGTTCGTCAGCGCGCGGCGCTCGGTTGAGGATCGGGTGCGCGGCTTGCGCCTCGGTGCCGACGACTACATCGTCAAACCGTTTGCACTCGACGAGCTGCTGGCGCGCCTCGACGCAGTGCTGCGGCGGCGGAGCAAGCCCACACACATCGAGTTGGGGCCGCTGCGTCTCGACCTCGAAAGCCGCACCGCGCACGCGGACGGCCTGCGCCTCGAACTCAGCCCGCGCGAGTTCGACCTCCTGCGGACACTGGTCGAGGCGGACGGCGCGGTGCTCTCGCGGGAAACACTGCTGCGCCAGGTGTGGGGCATCGAGTTCGACCCGGGCACCAACCTGGTCGATGCGACGGTGGCGCGCCTGCGGCGGCGATTTGTCAACCGGTCGTTCGCTCCCATCGAAACCGTGGTCGGCCGCGGCTACCGTTCCAAGCTCGGGGGTTCCGTCGCGTGAACCCTGACAAACGCTGGTCGCTGCAGCGCAGGCTGACGCTTGGGTATGCGCTGATCGCCGGTGCATTGGCGGCGGCCGTGGCCGGTGTCGGCGCCCTGTTCCTGAAGGCATCGGTGGAGCACGAGCTTCAGGCGTTGGTTCTCGAGGAACTCGAGGAACTGGAGTTGCGGCTCGACACACAAGTGCCGAGCGCCGAGGAGTTCGCGCAGATGCTCGCCGTGCTGCAGGGGCATCACCTCGCCAATCCGCTCGCGGCGCGACTCTGGTTCGACGGGGCGAATGGCACGGAGGTGCTGGAGGCCGGCGCGCCACACCTGCTGCGCCAGGACGTACCGGCGCGGCACGTGGCGCAGACCCAGCGGGATGGCGCGCACCGCTGGCGCACACAGACATTGACTCCCAAGTTGGCTGTCGCGGTTGTGGTGGACGGCACGGCCCAGCGAAACATGCTGGCGAGTTACGGAGCGGTCGCGCTCCTGCTCGGTGGTATCGGGGTTTGTTTTGGACTCGGCTTTGGCGCGTTGGCAGCGCAGCGCACGTCGGCATTGCTGGCGCGTGTGGCCAAGAGCGCGCGCAATGTGCGTTCGTCCCGCGACGGCGCCGCCTTCGAGTTCCCCGATGCGCCGCGCGAGCTGAACGAGGTCACGGATGCCCTCGGCACGATGCTCACCCAGTTGGCGAGCCAACGGGAACGGGCGCGGCTCGTAACCGCGGGGCTGGCGCACGAGTTGGGCGCTCCCCTGCAAAACCTGTTGAGCGAAATCGACGTGGCCCTACTGCGGAACCGCGACGCGGCGGAGTACCGCGCCGTCCTCGCGCGGCAGCGTGACGAGTTGCGCGAGCTGAGCCGAGCCCTCGAGAACCTAGTGACGTTCGTGGCCCTCGACGAGCGCGCCGAGCCCAATGTGCTGGAGCGATTCGACCTGGCGGCGGATCTCGAACGACGTGTGGCCCGCGACCAACATCTCGCCGCACGCCGCGGTGTAGAACTCGACCTCCAGACGGACGGCGAGGTGTACGTGCAAGGCGAACGCGAGGCCCTCGGACTGGCGGCGCAGAACCTGATCGCCAACGCGATCCAGTGGTGCCCTGCCAAGGGACACGTCGAGGTGCGCCTCCGGCACGACGGCGGCGGTGTGCGACTGACGGTGGACGACAGCGGCCCCGGTGTGCCGCTGGCCCAACGGGAGCACATCTTCGAACCGCGCGCGCGGGGCCCCGGTGCGGAGGAGCGGCGGATCGGCTTCGGCCTCGGCCTGGCCATCGCGCGGGGCGCGGCCCGGGCCCACGGCGGGGAGCTCCTGGTCGACGACTCGCCCCTCGGGGGGGCCCGGTTCGAACTGCGGCTGCCGGACCGGCGGAGCGCGGCCCGGGCGGGCACCGAACTCGCCGCGTCGGGAGCCCGGGACACGGCGGCCGTTTAGGTGCGCCTCCGTCACGCCTTGGGCGCGCGGAGATACCGCAACCAAACATCCACTGAAGTTGGTGGCCAATTGCCGCCGAAGCCCCAAGGGAACCGTTCCCCAGGGCCAGCAAACCCGCTTGGTGGCCCAGCGGTAGCTCCCACCCCGCACCACGGCCCCATGTACGAACTCTCCCACCGCGTGCGCGTGTTTGTGTTCAGCTTCCAGGAGGCTCGACCCCACTACCTGCTGCTGCGCAGCGGGCACGGCATCGAGAGTTTTTGGACGCCCTTGCACGGGCCGATCGGGTTTGCCGAGAAGGTCGAAACTGCCGTGGCGCGTGAGGTGGTCGACGAAACGGGTCTCGGGCGCCCCGTGGAACTGATCGACCTGGACCTGACGAGCCAAGTGGTGCTCGGCGACGAGCGTGTCATCGAGTGGAGCTTCGGCTGCCGCGCCGACCGGTCGGACGAGCCGCGCCTCGACCCCCGTTGGAGCGAGTACCGCTGGGCCGAAGTGACCCAGGCCTTCCCGGCCCTGGAGTTGGAAGCCGACCGGGCGGCCCTGATCCGCCTGCACACCCTGCTGCACGCGGCCTGACGAGCGGCCCGCACCCCCCGGGCGCGGATCGGGGCGAGGAACGGCGCGGGTCGGTGCGGCGCAGTGCGGCGCGGGTCGGCGCGGTGCCGTGCGGCGCGGCGCGATTCGCTTCCGTTCACTGCGTCGCGGTCCCGCTCGGTTCGGTGCGGTTCGCTTCGCGACGGCGCGCAACGGCGCAACGCGGGGGGACGCTCGCCGCACGCCCTCGGCCCACCACCCCCTCCCTCCACCCTGGAGACGCGGTCCCGCGCGGGTGGTTGCGGGGATTCTTGCGGATCCTCGAGGCTCGCCGCGGGCGCGGTGCGTGCGGTCCGCGGGCTATCCTTGGCGCGCGGCACCGACTGGGTCGCGCCCACGTGAGGATCGATCTCGCCACACGGGACCTCGAGTCCCCGTCCACCTATGACCTGTGCATCATCGGGTCCGGGCCCGCCGGCACGACGGTGGCGAACGAGCTCCGCGGGCGCGGACTTTCGGTTTGTGTGCTGGAGAGCGGCCGGGCGCGGCGCACCGCCCTCGGCGAGGAGCTGAAGGGCGTCGAGAGCGAGGGGATCCACGTCAAGGACTACAGCCGCGAGCGGATCCTCGGCGGGGCCTCGACCACGTGGGCCGGTCTGTCCAGCCCCTTCGATCCCATCGACTTCGAGGTCCGGCCGGCGATGGCGGTTTCCGGTTGGCCGATCGAACGGGCGGCCCTCTTCCCCTACTACGAGGCCGCGGCCCAGCGCTACCGCTTCGCGGCGCCGGACGACTTCGCGCCCACCGGTTTCGCGCGGGTGGCCGAACGCGGCGACCTTCGCCCGCGGTTCGAGCGCGTGGAGGAGAAGGTGTTCCTCGCCTGCGCCGAACCGCAGAACTTCGCCAAGGAGTTCCGCGAGTTGTGGGACGGTCCCGACGTGCACCTCTACCTGGGCGCCACGGTCACGGGCCTCGTCAGCGCCAAGGGTGCGGACGGGGAGGATCTGGTGCACGCCGCGCGGGTGCGCACCGGCCGCGGCCAAACGGTCGAGATCCGCGCGCGTGCGTTCGTGTTGGCCGCGGGCGGCATCGAGAACGCGCGATTGCTGCTCGTCTCTCGGGACGGCGATGCGAGAGGTCTCGGCAACGCACACGACCAGGTGGGCCGCCACCTGATGAACCACCCGAAGAACTACCACGGCATCCTCCACCTAGCGCAGCCCGTGCAAGAGCTGCCCTACTTCTTCGGGTGTGTGTACCGGGGGTTCGCGGGGTACGCGGGTCTACGGCTCACCGAGGCCGAGCAACGCAGTCGCGGCCTGCTCAACAGCTACGTGCGCTTCGAACCGCTCTTCCCCTGGTCGGACAACGAAGGCGTCGAGTCGCTGGTGCTGCTCGCCAAACGCGCCGCGTTCTTGAAACGCGCATTCACCAGCACGAAGGGCGAAGGTGTCGTCGAGCTGCGCGACTACTCCGAAACGGGCGACGACTCGGCACTGCAGAACGAGCGCAAGGACCTACTGGGTTGGTTGGGCGTGTTGTGGAATCTCCTGCGCCACAGCCCGAGTGTGCTCGCGTACGTGTTCTTCCGCCTGGCAAAACGATCGCCGAAGGTGCGCCGCGTGCGCCTGCGCAACTTCATGGAGATGGAGCCGCACCCGGACAACCGCGTGACGCTCTCGGCGCAAGTGGACTCGTTCGGTTCGCCGCGGGCGCGTGTGGTACACCGCTGCACCGAACTCGACCAGCGCTCCCTAGTGGAGCTGCACGGTGAGTTGCAGCGCGAGTTTGCAGCCAACGGATTGGGCCGCCTCGATACGGCGCTCGCCGTGGGGCAGCACTGGCCCATCGACCAGGACGCCTCCCACCACATGGGCACGACGCGTATGGGCAGCGACCCCAAGAACAGCGTCGTCGACCCCGATGCGCGTGTCTGGGGCACCGCGAACCTGTTCGCGGCTGGCGCGTCGGTGCTGCCCACCAGCGGGTGCGCCAATCCCACGTACACTTTGGTGGCCCTCGCCATCCGCCTGTCCGAGCACCTGGCCCGGCAACTCGGTGCGGCAGAGCGGCGCCCGTAGCAGCCCCCAACACCCATGGCACCGAAGAAGTGGATCGTGATCGGTTCCGGCCAGCGCGTGCGCGAGGCAGCGCTGCCGGTGGGTTGGAGCCTTCCGAGCACCTGGGAGCTGGCCGGTGTCTTCTCTCGCAATCCGAAGACGATCGGAGCCGCGGACACGGGCAACGGCGAAAAGGAAGTGGCCGTCGAGCCCTTGGAGGCCCTGACCGCCGCGCGCCTCGCGGATGTGGCGTTGGTCTACGTGGTCGTGGTGAAGGGCGCGGTGCCTTCGGTGTTGGCCCGACTCGCCAAGTTGCCCGTGGGCCATTGTGAGCTGCTCCTCGAAACGCCGGTTCTCTTGCCCAAGCACCTTGGCCACCTGCCGCTGACGCGCGCGTTCCGGCGGACCCATGTCGCCGAGGACTGTGCATACTTGCCCTGCCTGCCCGCCATCGCAGCTTGTTTCGCGAGCGGCGCGCTGGGCGGCGCGCCACGGGCCGCCGTGCTGACCCATTCGGCCTACGCGTACCACGGCGTGGCCCTGTCGAAGGCCCTGCTCGGCGGCGCGCGTGTGCGCCGCGCGCGCAAGGGGCGTTTGGCAGGTGGACTCTCCTGGCGGCACTACGATCTCGACGGCGGGCGCAACGTTCACGTCCTGGACCCGCGCGACTACGCGAGCGGACGCATCGCGATCGCTGGTCCCAAGGGTGTGCTCGCGGACCACGACCTCTCGGCGAAGTCCCACTTGCCCTTGGCGGCGATCACGGAAGACGGCCAGTGCATCGGTTTCCGCGCGGGCGACAGCGAAGAGCGGATGCAGAAGGAGGAGGTCGCGCTCATGGGCGCTCCTCGCTCGGGCCATGGACTCACCGTGTGGATGGACGGCATGAAACGCGTCGGACTGCGGCGCATGCTGCAGGCCATCGCCGCCGATCGCGGCGGCTATCCGCTGATGGAGGCCGTCGACGACACACTGGTCGACTACCACCTCGAGAAGCTCGGCTGGTACCGCGCCAACCCCTTCACCAGCGCGCGGGGCGTCGTCACGCCCCTCGCACTCAAGACCCTTTCGCTGGCGTTCCGTTGAGCTGACGAGAGCTCCGCTTCAGGCCTCGCGCACGAGCGGCAGCGCGTCGTAACGGCCGTCGAAGATTTGGCTGGGGTCGGCCCCGAAAAGCCCCTTTGCCGCGCTGCCGAACACTGCGCGGAAGTCTGTCGTGTGCACCAGGTCGCCCTCGTCCAACTCGGACAGCGAGGGATGGCGGCCGAAGAGCCCACCGGCCGCGCGGGGGCCGGCTAGGAACAGGGGGCCGGCGGTGCCGTGGTCCGTACCGCGGGCGCCGTTCTCCGCGACGCGCCGTCCGAACTCGCTGTAGACCACCACCAACGTGTCGCGCGCAGCGTCCAGCCCGCGCAGCTCCTCGAGGAACGCGCCGAGGCCACCGTCCAGTTGCTCCATCAGGGTGTCGTGCCGTCGGCGCAGTTCGGTGTGGGTGTCGAAGCCGCCCAACTCGACCGAAATCACCTCGGCTCCGAGGTTCGCCGCGATCAACGCCGCCGCCGTCGAGAGAGCCACCGCGAAGTCGGTGTTCGGATAGACGATCTTCGTCTGGTGTTGGGCCGCGGCAGCGCGGACCTCGGCCGACGAAGCCTGCGCATCGCGCATCACCGCGCGCAGGGCCTCGAGGCGCGCGCGGGCACCGCGGGGCAGGTCCTCGCAGCCCTCGTGTGCGCTCGTTTCCGCTTCCATGGTCGGTGCCAGCTCACCGGATTGGCCCGCCAAGCGGTAGCCGCGTGGGTTCGCAAACGCCACCGGCGGATGCGCGGTCGAATGCAAGCTGTACGGCACCTGCCCGCCGATGTGCACCAGCCGGTTGGGATGGGCTTGATCGCCGTGCAGGCTCTGCGCCAACCGGCCGACCCAACCGGGGCCCGACGTGCGGCCCTCGGCGCGGCCCGTGTGCCAGATCTCGAAACTCTTGAAGTGGCTGCGATTGGGCTGGGGATAACCGACACCCTGCACGATCCCCAAACGACCTTCTTTCCACTCCGCGCCCAAGCGCACGAGCTTGCCGTGCAGACCCACGTGGCCGTCGAGGTCGAGCACGTCGTTCTTCGCCAGGGCCGTCGTGCGCCGCGCACGACCGTAGTGATCGTCGCCGTAGGGCACGACGGTGTCGAGACCGTCGTTGCCGCCGGTGAGCTGCACCAACACGAGGCAGGGCCGGCGCTCCCCCTTTTGGCCGAGGAGCAAACGCGTGGAGGCGCGCGCCAAGGCACCCGGAATCAGTGCCGCGGCGCCGAGGCCGAGACCAAGCTGCAAGAGTTGTCGGCGTTCCATGGCAGTTGTGGTCAGTGCAGTTGGGCTTCGGGGAGGGCCAGGATGCGGTGGGCCAGTTGGGTCAACAGTTGTTCGGCGTCCTGCCCCCACGTCAACCAACGGCCGTCGGGGATGCTGAACTCGGCGCGCTGTTCGGCGAGATATTGCACCAGCTCGGCGCGTGTCTCCGGAGGGGGCGCGATGGCCAGCAGCTCTTCCAGCAGGAACCCAACCACGTCGCTGTCGCCGGGCTCGCTCGCGCGGTTCGCTGACTCGCTCGCAGCGCCCGCCGCCCAATGGTCGGCCAGGCGGCGCTTCCAATCGAGTTCGGGACTCCAGCGCCCGCGGCCCAGACGCCCGAGGTCGCGCAGGCCCTGGTCCCGCCCCACGAGCTCACGCAGCTCGGCGTTGTCAGTGCGCGCACCGCGCCGCCCGCGGCGCTGCATGCCGCCGTCTTCGTCCGACGCCATGGATTCGAGGTCGGCCCCGAGCAACTCCATCACACCGATGGATCCCGTCAGCATGCCGGCCAGGTTGCCGCGGCCAAGTAGGCTGGACGTGGTGATCCAGGACTCGCCGCCGTCCCACCCCTTCACGCTGGGCGGGAAGAACAGCCGTTCGCCAAGTACGCGTGCCCCCAAATTGAGCGCGAGCGGCGGGGCATCGACCCCGAGACGGCGCACACTGCCGACGAGGAAGTCGACCGGGCCCGCCACGCGCGCACCAACCACATCGGGCCCGTAGAAGTGCGGGTCGGCGAACAACGCGCGCAGCACCGGCGCGATCTGCCAATCCGCCTCGCGCAGGAGCGCCGCGTAGTGCTCGACCCGTTCCGCCGACGGCTCGACACCCTCGAACCAACGCAGCAGACGGCCCGCGATGTGCACGGAGGTGCGCGGATGCGCCAGCAGGATCTCCACCAGATCGTCGCCGTCGAAGTTGCCCTCCTGACCCAGGATGCGCTTCTTGCCCGAGTCGTGGCGGCGGGGCGTGAAAACGTACTCGCCGCGGGCCACGGCGCGGCCGGTCAGCGCGCGCGCCGCCTCCTTGACGTCCTCCTCGGTGAAGTGGCCCTCGCCCAGGGTGAACAGCTCGAGCAGTTCGCGGGCCAGGTTCTCGTTGGGGTTGCCGCGGCGGTTCCTGTGGTTGTCGAGGTAGACCAACATCGCCGGATCTCGCAGGACGCCCGCGAGCAGGTCGCGGAAGCTGCCGACGGCGTGTTTGCGCAGCAGTTCGTGTTGCGCGATCAGCGCGTAGCTGGAGCCAACCGTCTGCATGGAGCTCGTGAAATGCCCGTGCCAGAAGAGGGTCATGCGCTCCACGAGGGCCGCCTCCCCCTGCACCATGCGCTCGAGCCACCGGTTGGTGTGCTCGGCCAGTTGCCGCCCGTCCGCAAGGCGCGCCGCGGCCCGATCCCGGCGCAGCGCCTCCTCCCGCTCCACCTCGGCCTGGTCCGCCGCGCCGTCTTCGTCCATGGACTCCTGCATGGAGCCTTCCATGGAACCCTCGGCGGCGTCCTCAGCCGGCGGGCGCGGACGGTCGTCCCGGCCCAGGGCGCCTTCCGAGCTCAGCACGAACTTGTAGGCGTGGTTTTGCACGTCCCGAAGCAGCGGAGCAGGCAACTCGCTCGGGAAGAGCAGGTCCAGGGTCGCCTCGCGACCGCGGGCCACGGCGGCTTCGATTTCGGCGCCATTCGCGCCGAATCCGGCCCGGTTGTAGAGGTGCTCCGCGGCCCGGGCGTCAAATCGGGGTCCGTCGCCCGCCGCCACCTGCGCGGAGGAGGCACCTTGGAGGGCTGCCGTCAGGAACAAGGCGAGGAGCGGCTGGAGCATGGCTGGATCCGGTAGGTGGGTCGGGATGCGCGATCGTCAGGGGAACCCGGGCGTCAGGGGAAACCGGGGAGGCCCGTGCTGGTTCCGCGCGAAGCGGTGCTCGAAGGCTCCCCTCCGGGCGGCTACAAAGGCGCCCGGGGCCGCGGGGCCCCGACCCCAAGCATGAACGGCGCGCCCAAAAACCTCCGGGACTTTCTCGCCCAGCTCCGCCAAGCGGGTGAACTCGTGGAAGTCGAAACGGAGGTCGACGCCGAGCTGGAGGTGGCCGAGATCCACCGCCGGGTGATCGCCGCGGGGGGGCCAGCCCTGCTCTTCCGGCGAGTCAAGGGGGCGGAGTTCCCCCTCGTGACCAATCTGTTTGGCAGCGCGGCGCGTGTGGAGCGCGCCTTTGGCCGCCGGCCCCAAGAGGTGGTGGCGGCCGCGGCGCGGCTGCCCGAGGAGCTCATGCCGCCCTCGCTGGGCAAACTGTGGCACCAGCGGGGTCTCTTTGCGCGGCTTGCGAAGGTCGGGACGAAACAGCGCCGCACGGGGCCGGTGCTGGATGTCGTGCGCCAACCGCCGCGGCTCCTTGGCCTGCCGGCGCTCAAGACCTGGAAACGCGACGGCGGCCCTTTCGTGACGCTGCCGCTGGTCGCCACGCGGCACCCGGTCACGGGTGGGCCGAACCTCGGCATGTACCGCGTGCAGATCCACGACGACAAGAGCACCGGCCTGCACATGCAGATCGGCAAGGGCGGCGGTTTCCACTTGGCCGAGGCGGAGCGCCTAGGGCAGCCCTTGCCCGCGGTGGTGCACGTGGGTGGTCCGCCGGCAGCGGTGCTTGGCGCCATCGCGCCCTTGCCGGAGAACGTGCCGGAGCTGTTGCTCACCAGCCTAGCCCTCGGCGCGCGACTCCCGCTCTGCGACAACCCGTTCTCCAACGTGCCCCTGATCGCCGAGGCGGACTTCGCGCTCATCGGCGAGGTCCGGCCCGGCGCGCGGGCGCCGGAGGGCCCCTTCGGCGACCACTACGGGTACTACTCCGAGGTTCACGAGTACCCGCTGTTCGAGGTCAAGGCATTGGTGCACCGCCGCGACGCGGTATTCCCCGCCACCGTCGTAGGCAAACCGCGCCAGGAGGATTTCTACCTCGGCGACTTCCTGCAGGAGCTGCTGTCGCCGCTGTTCCCGGTCGTGATGCCGGCCGTGGTGGACCTTTGGAGCTACGGCGAAACGGGGTACCACTCGTTGTCGGCGGCCGTGGTGCGCGAACGTTACCGCCGCGAGGCGATGGCCAGTGCGTTCCGCATCCTCGGGGAAGGGCAGCTCTCGCTGACGAAGTTCCTGCTGCTCGTCGACAAGCCCCAGGACCTGCGCGACTTCCGGGCGCTCTTGCAGCACGTCCTGGAGCGCGCGGACTTCCGGCGCGACTTGTTCCTGTTCGCAAACCTGTCGATGGATTCGTTGGACTACGCGGGTCCACGCCTCAACGAGGGCAGCAAGGGTGTGTTGCTCGGCATCGGGCCCGCGATCCGCGAACTTCCGCGCGAGTTCCGCGGCACACCGGCGCAGCCGGTGCGCCACGTGTGTGTGTTCTGCCCGGGGGCACTCGTCGTCGAGGCTCCCAGCTTCGCGGATGAGCCCGACGCGGCCGCGCGCATCGCCAAGGATCCGGCCTTCGCAGATTGGCCGCTGCTCGTGATCACCGACGATGCTCGCCGCGCGGCGAAGAGCGCGACCAACTTCCTCTGGACGACGTTCACGCGTTTCGACCCGGCGGCCGACGTGCACGCCGCCAAAGTGGAACAGGTGCACCACCACAGTGCGTTCACGCCCCCGATCGCCATCGACGCGCGCATGAAACCCTGGTACCCGGAGGAGCTCTTCTGCGACGACGACACCCGATCGACCGTCGAGCGCCGCTGGAAGGAGTACTTCCCCGCCGGCCGCGTCGAAATGGGCGATTCGGACCGCGGACACCTCGACTGACCGGGCACGCCCCAGCATCGTTTCCCCGTCCGCAACCCACATGGGGCAGCATGCGATGATGGAGCGTGATGGGGCGGGCTTACAGCCCTTGGCTCTATTTCCCACCTACCTGGGGCGTTGCCCCAGGCTACTATGGGAGCGCGCCGTTGGCGCTCAAGAGAAGCCTGCGCGCCTGCGCGGAGTCGCCAATCCGCAGTGCGCGGTCGCGGGTGTGCGCGAACGCGCCCGCGCGCACGTTCTGCAAGGGGCAACGCCCCGCCCGATAGTAGGCTGGGGCAACGCCCCAGGTAGGTGCATAGTGCGGGTCCGGGCTGAAGGCCCGGCCCATAGCGCGAAGCACGCGAACTCCAACGCGTGCGCTTGTGCGGCCGAATTGGTACGTGTGTGCACCCAACCGCGGGTGTGCGCGAACGTGCACGCGCGCAGGTTCTGCAAGGGGCAACGCCCCGCTCGATAGTAGCCTGGGGCAACGCCCCAGGTTCGGCGGATGAACGATGCGAGGGCTGAAGGCCCGCTCCATCGCGACGGGCCAACGGCCGGGCGCGCGGCGAGGTTGGGACGATCCCTAGCGCTGGACCTTCGGGGTGCGCACGGTGCGGTTGCCGTGGCGCACGATGTCGCCCTGCACCATGTAGATCACATCCTCGGCAATGTTCGTCGCGTGGTCGGCGACCCGCTCCAGCGCCTTCGACACCGAGAACATCTGCATGCCCGGTTCGACGGCCTCGCGGTCGGACTCCATCATCTTGATGAGGGCCCGCGCGATCTCGCGGTGCAGGCGGTCGACCTCCTCGTCCTCCGCGCAGATCCTCCGCGCCGCGTCCACGTCGCCGTTGACGAACGCATCCAACGACTCGCGCAACATGCGGGTCGCCTCTTCCATCATGGCCTTGAGCTGGTGCGGCACAGGGAACGGCCGCACCGTCGTCAAGAACGCGGCGCGCTCGGCGATGTTGACCGCCAGGTCGCCGATGCGCTCCAGGTCGTTGTCGATCTTCAGGCACGCCGCCGTGAAACGCAGGTCCGCGGCCACGGGTTGGTGCAGGGCGAGTACCTTGAGGCACTCCTCTTCCAGTTCGACTTCGCGGCGGTCGATGCCCTGGTCGCCGGCGATGACGTCGAGGGCCACGTCTTGCTTGCGGTCGAGGAGCGCATGCATCGCCTTTCGGACGGCGTCCTCGACTTGGGCCGCCAGGTAGAGCAACTGCTTCTCGAGCTTCTCGAGGTCGTGCTGGAGGTGATTCGCCATGGCTGATTGGATCCTACTCGGACCGGCCTTGTTTCCCGCCGGTTCCGTTCAACCCAGCGCTGCCAGGTAACTTTCCAAGGTGCCTTCGTCGGGGGCGTGCACGGTCCGGCCGGCGGGTCCCGCCTCCGGACGGGAGACCTGGGGAACGCCGTCGCCGCTCGTCAGGTACTTCTCCAACTCCGGGGAGCCCTCGCGGAACACCCAAACGGCGCCCTCCACGGGGAATGTGGCGAAGCCCTCGGCGGCCACCTCGTAGTGGTCGAGCACCGCCCCGTCGATGGCCCGCAGGCTGCCACCCGGGCGGATCCGAGTGACGGACTTGGCGGGTTCGACCCCGGCGTCGAAGGAGGCGAGCTCGGGGCTGCCCTCGAGGAAGATCCAGCGGCGACCCTCGTGCATGCGCACCTCGAAACCGGGGCGCCAAGCGAGGTACTCGTCGATGGTCTCGCGGTCGGCCGACATTGCGGTCATGCCCATCGGACCTGCGCCGATGAGTGTGGTGCGCTTCGCCGGCTCACCTGTGGCCAGGAACTGGCTGTGTTCGGCGGAGCCCTCCCGGAAGATCCACAGTCGACCCTCCTCGATGAGCGTGAAGAATCCCGGACGCTGCACCAGGTACTTCTGGATCGTCTCGCCTTCCGTGCTGCGCAGCGTGCGGCCCGGCAGGATGCGGGTCACCGACTTCGCGGGCTCGACGCCGTTCGCAAAATCCTTGGAGGCCTGGCTACCGCTTTCGAACACCCAGAGCCGGCCATCGTGGGGGTACACGTCGAAACCCTCGCGCTCGTAGGTGGCGCGGCGCACGACGGGGCTGGATGCGGGCACGATGTGCGTCGCGTCCGCCGGTTTGGCGGCGGGCTGCGGCGCCGTCGCAGGCGCAGTCGAGTTGGCGACGGGCGCCGGCTCGATCACCGCGGCCGACTCCGTGGAACGACACGCGATACACAGGGCCGCGCTCGCGGCCAGCATCAGGGCGTACTTCATGGGGTAAGGCTCGAAGCGGGGGCGCGGATCAACCGAAACGTCCGGTGACGTAGTCCTCGGTTTCCTTGAGGCGCGGGTGCAAGAAGATGTCCTCGGTCGGTCCGTACTCGATCAGGCGACCGAGGTACATGAACGCCGTGTAGTCGCTGGTGCGCGAGGCCTGCTGCATGTTGTGCGTCACGATCAGCACGGTGTAACTGCCCTTCAAGTCGTGGATCAGGTCCTCGATCTTCGAGGTCGCGATGGGATCGAGGGCCGAGCAGGGCTCGTCCATCAGGAGCACTTCGGGTTCCGCGGCGATTGCGCGCGCGATGCAAAGGCGCTGCTGTTGGCCGCCGGACAGGCCCAACGCGCTTTCCTGCAGGCGGTCCTTCACCTCGTCCCACAGGGCGGCGCCGCGCAGGGAGCGCTCGCACACTTCGTCCAGCACCCGCCGATCGCGCTCCCCGTCGATGCGCAGGGAGTAGATGACGTTCTCGTAGATGCTCATCGGGAAGGGGTTCGACTTCTGGAACACCATCCCCATGCGCTTGCGCAGTTCGATCACATCGACGCGTCGGTCGTAGATTGAGTCGCCGTTCAGCAGCATGTCCCCTTCGATGCGGATGCTGTCGATCAGGTCGTTGAGTCGGTTGACCGAACGCAGCAAAGTCGACTTGCCGCAGCCCGACGGCCCGATCAGGGCGGTCACCTTGCCCTTCGGGATCACCATGGCGATGTTGTGCAGCGCCTGGGCCTGGCCGTACCACAGGTTGAAGTTTTTGACGTCGACCACCGCCTCCTCGGCCTGCAGGGCGTCGTGGGTTTCCGTGACGACGGCGCCGCCGCGCAGCAGGGCTGCGAGTCGGTTCTCGGCCTCCTGCCGGTCGCCCCCGAGGGGGCTTCGGGACGAGGGCGCATGACCGGGCTGCTGGGTGGTGCTCATGGTCGGCATCAGAACTGGTTCGCGACGAAACGCCGGCGCAGGCGGCTGCGCAGGTTCACCGCAGCCAGGTTGAGGAAGGCGATGATCAGGATCAGCAAGAGCGTGGTCGTGAACACCATGGGTTTGGCGGCCTCGGAGTTCTGGCTTTGGAACCCGAGGTCGTAGATGTGGAAACCCAGGTGCATGAAGCTGCGCTCGAGGTGGAAGAACGGGAAGTTGCCGTCGAAGGGCAGCTCCGGCGCGAGTTTCACGGCGCCGACCAACATCAGCGGAGCCACTTCGCCGGCACCGCGGGCCATGGCCAGGATCGCCCCCGTCATGATGCCCGGCATCGCGCGCGGCAGCACGATGCGGCGGATGGTTTGCCAGGTGCTGGCACCGCAGGCGTAGGAGCCTTCGCGCATCGAGCGCGGCACCGCGGCAAGGGCCTCTTCCGTCGCCACGATCACCACCGGCAGCGTTAAAAGCGCGAGCGTCAAGGACGCCCACAGGATGCCACCCGTGCCAAACGTCGGCGAGGGCAACTTGCTCGAGAAGAAGAGCGAGTCGATCGATCCACCCACGAAGTAGCAGAAGAATCCCAAGCCGAACACGCCGAAGACGATGCTCGGCACGCCGGCCAGGTTGTTCACGGCGATGCGTACGGCGCTGATCATCGGCCCCGCCTTCGCGTACTCGCGCAGGTAGAGCGCCGCCAGCACGCCGAACGGCACGACCAAGAGGGTCATGATGAGGGTCATCATCACCGTGCCGAAGATCGCGGGGAACACACCGCCCTCGCTGTTGGCCTCGCGCGGCGCGTGGGTCAGGTACTCCCACCAGCGCTCGCCGTAGACCGCGAGGCGATCGGCGAGCGAAAGCTGGTTCGCGGGATACGCGATCACGATGTCCGCGAGCGCGACATTCTGCTCCTGGCCCGAGGCCGTGCGCATCGTCAACGCGAAACGCGCGTTCTCCGCATTCAGCGCCGCGATCTCGGTGCCAATCCGCTCGAACTCGGCCTGCGCCGCGGCTTCGACGTCGCGGAAGCGTTGCTCTGCCCGTTGCGCGGCCGCGCTGCCCATCCCTGAGTCGAGCACGGCCTGGCGCGCGCGGAGACGGGCCTGTTCCTGGCGGTAGCTCAGCGCTCCGATTTCGTGGACCTCGAGATCGCGGCGCTCGTTCCAACGCTCGCGGACGGTCCCGTGGTGTTGTTGGAAAAGGTCCCAAACGGCCTGCGGTTCGGAGGCGACTCGTTCGCCGTCGATCGAGAAGCCGATCGGCTCGCCGTAGAAGCGGCCCCAGGTCAGCCGTTCGAGCACCACCGCCCACTCGGGCTGCGACTCGGCGCGGATCTCATAGTCGCTCACCCAAGTGAAGTGCTCGCCCGAGATGTCGTAGTTGCCGGTGCGCAGGAGACGTCGGCGAACCAACTCGCCGCGCCCCGCGTCGGCTTCGAGGCGGGCGCGCACGTCGGCGGGCAGCGACTCCAGGACGTCGGGACCGGGGCGGAACTCGTTGGTGCGCGCCAGTTCGCCGAGGTGCACGGCGCCGTCCGCAGTCTCCACCTGGATCAGCGGGCCGGGCCAGAAGGTGCGGAACCCCTGTACCACGACCAGGCCCATCAGTCCGGTGATCATCACCAGACAAACCGCGAGGCTGCTACCGGTCAGCCAGATCATTGGCTGGCCCTGGGCCAACAGGGACGCGGGCCCGCGGGTACGCGCGCGCTTCGCCGGACGTCCCGCCCGTTGGGGCGGCTTGGCGGCGTCGTGCGCCGTGGGGCGCTCGGGCAACTGGGTGCTGGCTGTGCCCATGGGATCTACAGTTGGAAAGCCCGCTTGCGGAAGCGCAAGCGCACGACTTCGGCCACGGTGTTGAGCACGAAGGTGATGCCGAACAGCGTGAGCGCGGCCAGGAACAACATGCGGTAGTGGGTGGAGTTGACCGCGGCTTCCGGCAGTTCGACCGCGATGTTCGCGGAGAGGGTGCGGAAGCCGTTGAAGATGTTCCACTCCATGACCGGGGTGTTGCCCGCGGCCATCAGCACGATCATGGTTTCACCCACGGCCCGGCCAAAACCGATCATGATGGCCGAGAACAGGCCGCTCATCGCGGTCGGGATCACGATGCGGATCGCCGTTTGCCAGGGTGTGGCGCCGGCGCCGAGCGACGCGGCGCGCAGTTGCTCCGGGACGGACGACAGCGCGTCCTCGCTGATCGTGTAGATGATCGGGATGACCGCGAAGCCCATCACGAAGCCGACGATCAGCGCGTTGCGCTGCACGTAGGTGCCGAGGAAGGCTCCCCGCGCGTCGAACAGGAGGCCGTCGAGGACGAAGGACAGCCCGATCGCGAGCGCGATGCAGGTCGCGGTGAGCACCAAGAATTTCGCCAGGTCGACCCAAGCGAGTTGGGCGCGCGTCCAGGTGGAAGCGGCGGAGCGCAGGAGCGGCGTGAGGAAACGCGAGCCCAACCACGCCGTGGTGAGCGCCGAAAGGGGCAGCAGCGCGAACAGCCAGCCACCCGCTCCACCGGCGCCAGGTGCACCGGAGAGCCAGACGCGCAGGTCGCCCTCGGGGCCGCGCGGCGTCTCGACCCAGAAGAAGGTGTCCTCCACCAACGGACCGACCACCGAGGCGATCCAGATCGCCGCGGGCAAGGTCGCGAACATCGCCACCAGGCGGTAGGGCGCCCACTCCATTGCCCGCCGGGCGGGTAGCAGGTTCCAGAGGTACGCGCCTAGCAACACACAGAAGGGCACGGCGAGGAAACTGACCAGCACCGCCGGCACGACGTTCTCGACCAACGGCGCGATGACGAGGGCCGCCAGGAAACCGAGCACGACACTGGGCAAGGAAGCCATCAGCTCGATGGCCGGTTTGATGCGCGCCTTCGTGCGGGGCTTGAGGAACTCCGACGTGTAGATCGCCGCAAGCAACGCGATCGGGACGCCGAACAGCATCGAATAGAGCGTGGCCTTCAGCGAACCGAAGATCAGCGGCATCAGGCCGTACTTGGGCTCGAAGTCATCCGTGCCGCTGGAGGACTGCCACACGTGCTCGGGTCCGGCGTAGCCCTCGTACCACACCGGCGCGAAAATGGCGGACAGGGTCGTCTCCGGGTGCGGGGCATCGAGCTGCCAGGAGTGCAGCCGCCCCGCGGTCGCGCCGTACAGCGCGTCGTCCTTCGGGCTGAGGCTGATGGCGTCGATCGGACGCTCCGTGGGTGCGGTCACGCGGCCCAGTGACTGTTCGCTGGTGACGTGCACCACGCGCACCGATCCGTCGGCGTAGCCGATGGCCACTTTGCGGTCGCGCGAGGACGCACAGATCGCGGTGACGGCGCTGTCCGCGTCGAACGAGTGGGACGGCTGGAGCAGGGAGCCGTCGATCGTCCCGGCGTCGTCGGGCCGCACCCGGAACCACGAGCGCAACCGCCCGTTCGAATCCCCCACCAGCACGGAGGTCTTGCCGATGAGGAACTCGAGCGCGGTCACGACGGCTCCGGACTCGGGCACCAGGTCGACTACCTCGGCCAAGGCCAGGGCGGCGGGGTCCCGCGTGTCGAAACGGCGCGTTTCGCCGTCGCGCCACACGAGATAGACGGTGTCGCCGCGACCGGAGAGCAAGAGGTGCGCGGGCGCTTCGCCGTCGGCGCGGGGTTCGAGCGCCAGATCGCTGCCGCTGGTGGTCGCGGTGACACGACCCGTCATCAAGTTGCGGCGTTCGACCACGCGGCGGTAACGCAGGCGTCCGTCCGACGTGAGCAGCGCGACCACCGGGCCGGTCGTCAAGTTGCTGTGGTCGATCAGCAGCGCCGGCGCGGGATCCTCCAGCGTCACGGGTTCGCCGACATCGACCGCGAGCGCCTGTAGCCGCACCTGCGTCGGGCTGGTGCGCTGGGCCACGGCACGCCCCACGACACGCCGCTCGCCGAGCGGCAAGTCGGCGAGATCAGCGGGCACATCGTCCCCCGTGAGGAAGCTGGTCTCGAAGTGGATGCGCCCCAGCGCGAACCCGCCGTCCTCGCGTCCCATCGCGAACGCGCCGCCAAGGCCGGCTCGCAGTGCCCCGAGGTTGCCTTCCCGCAGCAGCGGCCGACGGTCCAGCTCTTGGCCTTCGGCCAGTTCGACCAGGACCACGTCGCCGTCCGGCAACAGGCTCCAGACCATGGAGTTGTACTCGTCGACGCCGACGGCGAGCGGCGCGGCGCCTTCCGCGGGCGTGAGCTGTGCGCTGGAGCCGTCGCGGATCGTGGCCCCGGTGAAGAGCGGCACCACGACCCAGGCCAGAAACACACACACGAGCGTCACCGCGGCGATGGTGGCCAACCCGCCGAACGCGATGAAGATCTTCGCCGTGCGATCCGCCACGCGGACCGCGGGAGACGTGGTGCGGCGCCGCGCGCGGCCTGTGAAGGACTGGGACATGGGGCGGGGGCGGGCGCGGCTCGGGGCAGTCCCTTGGGGCGTGTGTGCGGTCCTAGCGGGCAGGGGACTCGATCCGGGGCGTCCTTCGCAACCTGCAGGTGCGAGCGTGCCACCCCGGCGTGGACCTCGGAGGCGTGGGGGCCGGATCCTCGACCGGCCCCCCGCCCATGGTCCCGAACTCGGATCAGTTCGGGGCGGGGCGGCTTTCGAGTCCCAGGGACGCGAGGGTTTCCTCGGCGATCTGGGCGGTGATCGGGAAGTAGCCGTCCTTCAGCACGTCGCGTTGGCCTTGCTTGCTGAAGATGTAGCGCACGAACTCCGCGCGGAGCGGGTCCATCTTGGTGCCCGGTTTGTGGTTGGTGTAGACGTAGAGGAAGCGCGCCAGGGGGTACTCGCCCGAGTAGGCATTCTTCGCTTCGACCGACACGTAGTCGCTGCCCTCGACGGACAGGGGCACGGCCTTGACGTCCGCCGTCCGGTAACCGACGCCCGAGTACCCGATGCCGAAACGGTCGCTGGCCACGCCCTGCACGACCGACGACGAGCCGGGCTGCTCCTTCACGGAGTCCTTGTAGTCGCCGCCGAACAGCGCCACGTCCTTGAAGTAGCCGTAGGTGCCGGATGCGGAGTTGCGGCCGTAGATCGAGATCGCTTTGTTGGCCCAGTCACCGGTCAGCCCCAAGTCTCCCCAGGTGACGATGTCCTTGGTGGCGCCGCCCTTGCGCGACTTCGAGAAGATCGCATCGACCTGCGCGAGAGAGAGTCCCGACAAGGGGTTGTCCTTGTGCACGTACACGGCGAGCATGTCGATGCCGGTGCGCAGGAGCGTCGGCTTGTAGCCGAACTTCTTCTCGAAGTCGTCGATCTCCTTCGCCTTCATCTCGCGGCTCATCGGGCCGAAGGCCGCCGTGCCCGCGGTGAGCGCGACCGGCGCGGTGCTCGAACCCTTGCCCTCGATCTCCGGCAGGATGTTCGGGTACATCGCGTTGAAGCCCTCTGCCCAGAGGGTCATCAGGTTGTTCATCGTGTCGGAGCCGACACTCTTGATGGCGCCGGAGACACCGCCCTCCACCTTTTTGTAGTCGGGAAGGCGCGGGTCGATCAGATCCTGCCCTGCGGTGACGGGGAAACACGCCAGGGCGACGAGAGCGGCGGGGCCGATGCAGGCGGGAAGGCAAATCATGGGGTGGTTCCGATGGGGCCGGGCGGTGGACAGGTAGGAGCGGTTGCCGGGAGCCGGGCCGCGGCGTCCAGACGCATTTCAGGCGCGCAGATTGCACCGCCTCCCCATGAAGCCGGATTAAGAGGCACATCAAGGGACTGCAAAGAAGCGAAATGGGCGTTCCTTGTGGGGTCTATCCGGTCCCCAACGTGGGGCTGACGGGTACCTGGGAGGTCGGTTTGCTCCCCAAAGTGGGACGAACAGAAGGACTCCGGGCCCGGGGCAACCCGTAGGCCCTGAAAGCCGGGTGCGGTTCCTAGGCTTGGCCCGTTGGGTGGGGGTCCCCCCGCCCCACTCCACTCGCCCCCCTTTCTGGCGCCAACCTGGCACAACCAGGACTCTCCATGTCCCACCTCCCCATCACCTACGGCCTCGGGCTGGTCCTTTGTACCGCCGCCAGCGCCCTCGGCAACGGCACCTCCGACGACAAGCCCGCGCCGATCCAGGCCTCCGCTCCGACCGTGCAGGCTCCGGTCTCCGCGACCGACATGCGCACGTTCTGGAGCTCGGGCCTGCGCTTTGAAACCGCGGACAAGCAGATCCAGTACGCGATCGGCGGCCGCATCCACGCGGACGGTACCTGGATCCACGCGGACGACGAGGTCGACACCGGCAACGCCACGTCCACGGACGACCGCGTCGGTTTCCGCCGTTCCCGCCTTATGGTGGAAGGCACGTTCTACGAGACGATCGCCTTCCGCACGCAGTACGACTTTGCGGGCGCCAACGCCAACTTCCGCGACGTCTACCTGCAGTTCCGCAAGCTGTTCTGGGGCACCACCCTGTGGGTCGGCCAGTACCGCGAGCCGTTCAGCCTGGACCAGCTCAACTCCTCCAACGACAACGCGTTTTTGGAGCGCAGCCTCGTCGACATCTTCGCCCCGGGGCGCACGACCGGCATCTCCGTCAGCGGCAACGGCCAGGGTGGCAAGATCAACTACCACGCCGGGGTGTTCCACGCGAACTCGAACGCGAACACCGGGAACGGGGTCGGCGACGGCTCCTACGCCGCGACGGGGCGCTTCACCTACGCGCCCATGTTGAACGACAAGGGCACCGAGGTGCTGCACTTCGGCGTCGCGGCGAGCCGCCGCAGCGTCGACGGCTACACGCGCAACGTCACCCGTCCCGAGTTCGACTCCAACGGGAACTGGATCTCCGCCGACTTCGCGAACGCGGATTGTGTGCTGCTGATGGGCGGGGAAGCCGCCTTCATCCAGGGCCCGCTAGCCCTCCAGGGCGAGTTCGTGCAGGCCGAGATCGACAACGACGGCTCGGCGGACCGCTCGGCCCACGGTTACTACGTGCAAGCGACCTACGGCCTCACCGGTGAAGGCCGCACCTACAAGGGTGCGCTGATCCAGCGGCCCAAGCCGACCGACCCTTACAAGGGACCCGGCACCGGCGGCGGCGCGTGGGAGTTGGCCGCGCGCTACTCCTTCCTCGACCTGAACGACGGCTCGGTCGCCTCGACCGACACCGAAAACATCACCGTCGGTGTCAACTGGTACGCCAACCCGCAGGTCGCCGTCCGCCTCAACTACGTCATGGCGGACTTCGACGAGTACGACGGCGGCGCGAATGCCATCGGCGTGCGCTTCCAGTTCGTGTTCTGATCCAGTTCGGATCCAGAGCGCGCCCCGCGTCGGGCGCCGAGTGGATTCGAGGGAGCCGCCCCCCCGCCGCGCGTCGGCGGGGGGGCGGCTTCGTTTCAGCGCCGCTCGAGCCGTTGCCGCAGGGTGTCGCCGCGCCCGGCACCGAACAGCGCGTCGAACGATTCGAACCACCCGTCCAGATCGGTACGGGGCCCTGCGGCATCGCCGGGGCGACCGCGTTCGGCCTCGGCGACGCGCCGCGCGCGCCGCTCATGGCCGGCGAGCCACGTGCCAAAGAGCTGCGTTTCCTGCTGCGTGAGCTTCCAGCCCAACTCCGCGGCGAGTTGCGGCGCTGCATCCCGCGCCAGGGCGGACCGATCGGTCTCCACGGGCGACGCGCCGAGGTTCACCAGGCCCAGATCGAGTTGCATTTCCGCGTCGGGGCGATCGGTTGGCTCCTCAGCACCATCGGGGACGACCTCCGCACGATCCGCCGCCCCGGGTGTCGGCGACTCGAACGACGCCGCTGCGTGGGTAGTTGCCGCGGGAGCATCGGCCTGCGATGCGGTTTGGGAGGTTGGCGTCGACAGACTCGGCGCGGTCGCCGGCGAAGCCAGCGCCGGTGACGCGATGTCGGGCACGGCCGATGCCCTGCGCGCCGTTCCGCCGGTGCCGAGGTGCCAGAGGCCTCCGCCGAGCAGCAACAGGGCCGCGGCCAGCCCGAACCCGTGGGCGAACTTCATTCGCTCGCTGATTCCTTCGCGGGCGGCACCACTTCGACGCCGCGCAACACCACGGGCGTGCGCGCAAGCGGCAGCTCCACCTGGAACCGACTGCCCTCGTGCAGCCGACTCGTCACGCTGACGTTCCCGTGCATGGCCTGCACCAAGTGCTTGACGATGGAGAGCCCCAGTCCAGTACCACCGATCTCGCGCGAGCGCGCCTTGTCGACGCGATAGAAGCGCTCGAAGATGCGTTCGAGGTCCTCTTCGGGGATGCCGATGCCGCTGTCGGTCACACTCAGGCGGCCGACACCGTTGTGGCGTTCGAGGCGCACCGAAACCGCGCCTCCGCCCGTTGTGTACTTGATGCCGTTGTCGAGCAGGTTGTCGACGACCTGGGTGAGCGCCTCGGGGTCGCCCAGCACCACGACCGGTTCGCGTTCACCGTGCATCGAGAGGCTGACCGCCTTGCCGCGCGCCGGCTCCTCGTAGCGCTTCAGGGCCTTGCGCACGAGGGCGTCGAGGTCCACGGGCTCGCGCGGCAACGCGCCCTGTTGGGATTCGATGCGCGCCAGGCTCAAGAGGTCGGTCACGAGGTGGGCCAGGCGCTCGACGTGCACCGCGATCTTCTCGAGGAAACGGACGTTGTTCTTCGAGTCCTCGAGGGCCCCGTCCAGCAGCGTCTCGACGTATCCCTTGATCGAGGTCAGCGGTGTCTTGAGCTCGTGGCTCACGTTGGCCACGAAGTCGCGCCGCACACGCTCCAGGCGGCGCAGTTCCGTCACGTCGTGCAGCACGATCACGAGGCCGGTCGCCGCGCCCCCATCGAAAGGGCTGGCGTGTGCGTCGAGTGTGTACTCGCGCGAGCCACGCTGCAGTTGGATCTCTCGCCGCACCACGTGACCCTTGGCGTGGGCCTCCTCCAAGAGCCGCACCAACTCCGCCGTACGCAGCAGTTGCCACATGGGGCGCCCGATCGCCTCGGGTGCCGCGAGGTTCAGCAACTGGCACGCCGCGTCGTTGAGGAACACCACGCGGTCGTCCTGGTCCACGGCAATCACGCCCTCGACCATCGCCGCCAGCATGGCCCGCAGCCGCGCATCGTCGTTCGAGATGGTGTCGATGCGCTGCGTGATCTCGTCGCCCAGGCGGTTCAGCGTGGCGCCGAGCACACCGAGTTCGTCGTCGCGCTGCTGCGAGATACGTCGGCCGTAGTCGCCGCTGCCCAGGGCTTCGGCGACGCGGGTCATCTCCTTGATCGGTATGGTCAAACGGCGAGCCACGTACAGCGCGAGCAACAGGGCCGCGAGGGTCCCCGCAACGGCGCCCAGGGCCAAACGGGCGCGCAAGGCGGCCAGTTGCTGCGCGATCGAATCCAATCCGATCGAAAGCCGCAGCACCCCCACCACACTGCCGTCCGCGCGCACGAGGCGCTGGGCCTCGTACAACGTGTCGCGACCGACGAGCACACTCTTGCGCCGAGCCTTCCCGCGCCCGTCGGCCAAGGCCTTCGACACCTCCACGAAACGCGATTCGTCGCCCAGATTGGCCGCGTCGGCGTGGGAGTCGAGCTGCACGCGCCCCTGCGCATCGAGCAGGGTGATGCGCAGCTCCAACTGGTTGGCGAGTTCCGAGAGCTCCGCGGCCGCCGGGCCGCGGTCACCGCGGTCGAGCAACTCGGCTGCGCGGGTCGCCAGGCGCCCGGCTTGGCCCTCGAGGGAACTCTCGAGTTGGCGCTGCAGCGAACCCTGGAGCTGGCTGTGCAGGAGCACACCGGTGACGAGTACCGTGAAAAGGACCACGGCGGCGTAGGTGGCCCATAGGCGCCGCAGAACGCTGGATCGAAACACGCCTAGAGGCTACCCAAACGGCATCGCTCGGGACGAATGGGGCCCACGGGCACCGCCGAGAATGCACCCGAGGACGCCCACCGGGTTCTCCGCCGCGGAGCCTTTGCCCCCAGGCCGTCGCGATGGGAGAACGCGGCGTTCCCCGGTCCGCCCGGTGTCAATCCTTGCAGCGGTATCCGACGCCGCGCACGGTTTGGATCAAATCGCCCTGGTCGCCCAGCTTCTTGCGGATCGCACTGACATGCACGTCGACGTTGCGGTCGAGGATGAAACTTTCGCCCGCCGTGATGCGGTCCACCAGTTCGTTGCGGGTGAACACGCGGCCGGGCTGTTGCACGAGGGTCCAGAGCAGGCGGAACTCGGCCCGGGTGAAGTACACCAGTTCACCGTGCAGGCGGATCTCGTGGCGCTCCGCATCCAGCGTGACGCCGCCGATCTCCATGCGGCTGGGCTGCCCCGAACTCTTGCGTTTGCCGCGGCGCAGGACGGCGCGCACACGCGCAACCAGCTCTTTCGGGCTGAACGGTTTGGTGACGTAGTCGTCGGCGCCCATCTCGAGGCCGAGCACCACGTCGCCCTCTTCCCCCTTGGCAGTCAGCATGATCACCGCGCTGCCCGCCGTGTCCTCGCGTTGCTTCAGGAGACGACAGACCTCGAGTCCGTCGATGCCCGGCAGCATCAGGTCGAGCAGCACGAGGGCCGGTTTGCGCGACGTGGCTTCCTTCAGACCGTTCTCGCCATCCAGGGCGGCGACCACGCGGAAACCCTCGCGTTCGAGGTTGTACTGGACGAGTTCAACGATGTCCGGGTCGTCCTCGATGATGAGGATGGATTCCTTCGCCATGGTCGGTGCCGGACGCGGGGTGCGTTGGAGCGATCGGTTGGGGATCATAGAAACGCGCCTGGCCAGGACCCCAGGGCGAGAAGAGGCTATGCCCCACCCGTCAAGACAGGATAAATCCACCGACGGAGCGCAAAAATCGGGCCCGGGAGCCGCCCCAGCGGTTGTTCCCGCTGGGCGAACCAACGCGGCGGGTTGGCCGCGATCCACCCCAATCAGCCCGTGACGAACCCGTAGTAGGCAGGATTCGCGAGCGCTGGCGCGGCCGAACGGCGCAATTGGAAGGTGCGCACGGCCCAGAGGTCCCGGAAGACCCGGTAGCTGAGTGCGGTCTGGTCCAGGTAGTCCACGCCCGCGCTTCCGCCGGTGCCGGTGCGGCGCCCGATCACACGCTCGACCATGCGCGCGTGGCGCTGGCGGAACAGGGTCATGGCCTGCTCGAGCTCGATCAGCCCTTCGAGCACCGCGCCGGGCCAGGACAGCAGCGCGAGGTCCTGGTAGGTCAGGATGAAGAGCAAGGCCGCGCGCATGCGCCGCTGGCGCGGGCCACCCTCCGCCTCGGATCCGCCGAGGAACTGGCGCAGGGATTCCTTCTCGCGCTCGTAGCGCGCGAGCAAACGGCTGTGCTCGTCCGCGCCGGTCGCGTGCACGAGTGCCGCCGCCGCCGAGTGGTCCACCTCACCCTCGTGGGCCCGCAGGTACGCTGCGACGAAACGATCGAGAGCCGCGTCCGCATTCGGCTCGTCCGGCCCGACACCGTCGATGGGAGTGCGCCAAAGCCACTCTTCGATGGCGTGGCGCAGGGTGGGTAGGTCCTCCTGCTGGCGCTGCACACGCGCGAGCGCGGGCGAAGACCGTCCGTCGTGGGAGCGCAGCGCGGTGACGTAACTGCCCTCGACACCGAGCGGAATGCGGTCCTTGTCCTCGAGTCCGAAGAGGATCTCGAGCTGGCGCATCTGCGCGCTCTGGAATCCGCTGGCGGGTGTGAGCTTGTCGCGGAACTCGAGGTAGTAACGCGTGCGCAGGGTCTCCATGACCTCGAAGTGGTCGACGCAGCGGCGCAGGATGACGACACCGCGGCGCAGTCCCTGCACGACGCCGGCCAGCTCGGTCTCCTCGACGCGCGGCCCGCGGAAGAGGTTGCGCACGGTGGTCAACTGGCGGAGCAGCAACTTGAACCAGAGTTCGTAGACCTGGTGCACGGTGATGAACATCACCTCGTCGTCGCTGAGCTGGGCCTCGTCCTCCTCGAGGCCCCCTTGCAATGCCAACAGCTCCTCGACCCGGATGTACTCCCAGTAGTTCGGATAACGCTGGCTCATGGGTTCGGGGCTCGGAGAGGTCCTTCGGGGGCGTTCTGGGGCCCAAGATCGCGGCGCAGAAGGCCCAGCGCTGCTCGAGAGGGGGCCGACGGCGCGGCATGGAGACCCCGCGTCGCGGCGGATACCATACGGCCCACCCGGGGACGGGGCCAGGACTCAGCGCGCGGTCACAGGACCGCCCGAACCCGGCCGAACTCCGGCCCAACGCCCATGACCCAGGCCACACCGAACGCTGCCTCCCGCGCCGACGCCGCCCCCGCCCCGCACACGGACACCCGGCCCAGTTTGGCCGACGTGCGCGCGCTGTTCGATGCGCCGCTCCTGGAGTTGGTGCGTCGGGCCGCGTCGGTGCACGGCCAGCACCACGATCCGCGGGAAGTGCAGTGCTCGCAATTGCTGTCGATCAAGACCGGCGGCTGCCCCGAGGACTGCAGCTACTGCCCCCAGAGCGCGCATTTCGAAACTCCGGTGGAGCGTCAGAAGTTGCTCGACGTCGACGCCGTGTTGGAAGCCGCGCAAAGTGCCCGCGACGGCGGCGCCGATCGTTTCTGCATGGGCGCCGCGTGGCGCGAAGTGAAGGATGGCGCCGAGTTCGACCGCGTGCTCGAGATGGTGCGCGGCGTCAAGAAGCTGGGCCTCGAGGCCTGCGTGACCTTGGGCATGCTCGAGTCCCACCAGGCCGAGCGACTGGCCGACGCCGGCCTCGACTACTACAACCACAACCTCGATACGGGCTCGAGCCACTACGGCGAGATCGTCAGCACACGCACCCACACGGATCGACTGCGCACACTCGACGCCGTGCGCGGCGCTGGTGTGCACGTTTGCACGGGCGGCATCCTCGGCATGGGCGAACCCGTCGAAGCGCGCGCGGAGTTGCTCTGGCAACTGGCGTCGCTCGACCCACAGCCGGAAAGTGTGCCGATCAACGCGCTCGTGGCGGTCGAGGGCACACCGCTCTCCGAACGCCCGCCCCTGGACTGGAGCGAACTGGTGCGCGCCGTCGCCATCGCGCGCATCCTGATCCCGCGCGCGGTCGTGCGGCTATCGGCAGGACGCACCCAACTCGACGAAGCTACCCAGGGCCTGTGTTTCCTGGCGGGCGCCAACTCGATCTTCGTGGGCGAGGAGTTGCTCACCACGCCGAACCCGGAACCGAAGAGCGACGCCGCGCTGCTCCGCAAACTTGGGCTCGAACCCCTGCGCCGGGGCCACGACGCTGCGCGGCCCTAGGGCGCGATCCGCTGTTCGATCGGCGCCATTTGCGCCGCTCCGGCCGCCACCATGTCGAGCCCCCTGGACAACGCACTGCGCGGCGAGTTGCAACAGCTCTCCGCACAAGGGCTCGCACGCAACCTTCCGCGCGAACCGGCCCGCGGCGTGGACTTCACGTCCAACGACTACCTGGGCCTGGGTCGCGATGGCGCGATTGCGCGCGCCGCCGCCGCCGCCGTTCACCGCAGCGGAACGGGCGGCAGGGCTTCCCGGTTGCTCGGCGGCGGCGACGGGCACCACTTGGCCGCGGAGGCGCTTGCCGCGGAGTGGCTCGACGCCGAAGCCGCGCTGCTCTTCCCCAGCGGCTACCAGGCGAATCTCGCGTTGGTCGGGACGCTGGTGGGCCCCGGCGACGCGCTGCTCTCGGACCGCTGGAACCACGCGTCGCTCATCGACGCGGCGCGACTGAGCCGCGCCCGTGTGTTGGTGCACGACCACTTGGACGTGGCCCACGCCGAAGCGCTGCTGCGCACGGCACGCGGCGCGCGGCGCAGGTTGGTGCTGACCGAGGGTGTGTTCAGCATGGACGGCGATCGGGCGCCCCTCGTGGACCTCTTACACCTTTGCGAGCGCTACGACGCTTGGCTCGTGGTCGACGAAGCCCACTCCATCGGACTGCTCGGTCCCGAGGGTGCCGGAGCCGCAGCCGAGGTGCTCGGCGACCTCGCGCCCGCCGTGCGCGCGCGGTTGGCAGCCCGTGTGTTGACCGGCGGCAAGTCCCTGGGTGTGGGCGGAGCCTTTGTGGTCGGCTCGCAGCCGCTCATCGACACGTTGGTGCAGCGCGCGCGCGGATTCGTGTTCTCGACGGCGCCCTCCCCGGCCATTGCGGGTGCGCTGGTGGCGGCCATTGCGCGTGTGCGCGGCTCCCACGAAGCGCGCGCGCGCTGCCTCGCCCACGCCAAACGCATCGCGCGGGAACTGCGGTTGCCAGAGCCCGCGGCGGCGATCGTGCCCCTCGTGATCGGGCCGGCACAGGCGACGTTGGCCGCCGCCGCCAAACTGGCCGAGCGCGGACTCGACGTGCGCGCCGTGCGCCCGCCCACGGTGCCCGAGGGCACTTCGCGTCTGCGCATCGTGGCCCACGGCGACCACAGCGACCAGGAGATCGCCGCGCTGATCGATGCCTGCCAGCCGCTGGTCGTCGAGCGCACCCGCCCCGCGGCGATCGAGCGCGCGCCCGCACTGGTGGTCGTCGGCACGGACACGGGCGTCGGCAAAACCGTCGTGTCAGCGGCGCTCGTCGCCGCACTACGCGCACACGGCCCAGTGGCCTATTGGAAACCCGTGCAGACCGGCGACGACGACGACACCGGCGAGGTGGCGCGGCTCGCGCGGCTGGGCGCCGACGAGCGCGTCGAACCGCTGGCTCGCTACGCCTTGCCCGCCTCGCCCCACGAAGCCGCCGCCGCGGAGGGCACCGCGGTGCCCGTGGAGCGCCTGCCGGAGTACCTGGACCGCGTACGACGCGAACGCGTCGGCGCGCGCATCGTGGTCGAGCTCGCCGGCGGTCTGCTCGTGCCCTACGACGACCGGCGCACACAGGCCGATTGGTTGGCGGGTTGGCGGCCACCGGTGTTGCTCGTGGCGCGCTCCGGACTCGGCACGTTGAACCACACGCTCCTGACCGCCGAAGCGCTGGCATCGCGCGGCATCGTCCCCTTCGCGGTGGTCCTCGTGGGGCCCCACCACCCGTCGAATCGGGAGACACTCTCGGCGCGTTTGGCCGTGCCGGTGCTGGAGCTTGCGCCCCTCGATCGATTGGGCGAGATCGACCTCGAAACGCGCGCGGAACTCGCGCCGCTGCTTCGAGAACTGGGCGCGCTCGCCGCCGCGGCGGCCCCTATCGCGACGTCCGCGCCATGACGTCCGCATCCGACGACCTGGTCAACCGCGACCGCCGCGTCGTGTGGCATCCGTACACCCAACACGCGACCGAAGCGGACCCGCTGGCGGTCGTGGGTGCAAGCGGCGCGCGCCTCGAACTGGCAGACGGCCGCCAGTTGGTCGACGCCATCAGCTCCTGGTGGACGATCCTGCACGGCCACGGGGAACCGCGTCTGGTCGCCGCGTTGGAACGACAAGCGCGGACACTCGACCACGTGTTGTTCGCCGGTGCGACCCACGAGCCGGCGGTACGTCTGGCCGAGGAGCTGGTCGCCGCGGCCCCGTTGGGCCCGGCGCGGGTCTTCTACTCGGACAACGGCAGCACGGCCGTCGAGGTCGCGCTGAAGATCGCGCTGCAGTCCGCGTGGCAGCGTGGCTACACCGCGCGGCACGTGTTCGTCGCTCTCGACGGCGGCTACCACGGGGACACGTTTGGAGCCATGGCCGTCGGCGATCCCGACCCCTACTTCGAGCCCTTCCGCCCCTACCTGTTCGAAGTGCGGCGTGTCGCCGCCGACGCCACCGCCGTGGCTGCGGTATGCGACGAGCTGGGCGCACGCTGTGCGGGTGTCCTCGTAGAGCCGCTCGTGCAAGGTGCGGGAGGAATGCTCATGTACGGACCCGCAGTGCTGCGCGCCATCGCCGAGACGACGCACCAGCGCGGCTTGCCGCTGATCGCCGACGAGGTGATGACGGGTTTTGGCCGCACGGGCGCGCTCTTTGCCTGCGAGCTCGCGGGGGTTTCCCCCGACATCCTGTGTCTGGCGAAGGGCCTGACCGGCGGCATCCTGCCGCTCGCCGTCACGATGGCCAAGGAAGAGCTGTTCCAGGCGTTCTGGCACACGGAACGCAGCCGGGCCCTGTTCCACGGGCACTCGTTCACGGCCAATCCGCTCGGCTGCGCGGTAGCCCTCGAATCGCTGGCGCTGGGCAGGGAGCGCGACGTGCCCGCCCGTTTGGAATCCATCGGCGCGAGGCTCGAAGCGCGGCTCCAACACCTTCGCGAGCACCGCGCCACCGCGGAGTTGCGGCGCACGGGTGGCATCGTCGCGCTCGAACTATTCGCCGGCGATCCGGGGTATCTCTCGACCCTCGGCCCGCGGCTGCGCGCGGCCGCCATCGAGCGCGGTGTGTTGCTGCGACCCCTCGGCAACGTGCTGTACGCGATGCCACCCGCGGCGCTTGACGATGCGGACCTGGAGCGCATCGCGGTGTGCTTCGAGGACCTCGTCGAACTCGCCGCGACTTGACCTGAGCTCAGCGCAGCAGTTGGTCGAAGGCCGGCGGCGGCGGTGCCTCGATGCGCAGCGGCCGCCCGTGGCCGGGGTGACGCAACTCCAGCGAGAACGCGTGAAGCCCCATGCGGCGGGCCTTCTCGCCGTAACGCGGATCGCCCACGACCGGATGGCCGAGCCAAGCGAGGTGTGCGCGGATCTGGTGGCGCCGGCCGGTTTCGAGCTGCACCTCGAGCAGGCTGCGCCCCTTATGCACCGAGCGCACGCGGTAGTGGGTCCGCGCTTCCTTGGCGCCGTGGCCTTCACCCACTTGCACACCGAGGATGGCATCCTCGAAGAGCGGCTGGTCCACGACTCCTTCCCGTTCCCGCGGTTCGCCCTGCACCACGGCCAGGTAGCACTTTTGCACCTGATCCCAGGCCTGCTGCACCCAAGCCTGGCCCTCCCGGCTCTTCGCAAAGAGCAGCACACCCGACGTTTCGCGATCGAGGCGGTGGCACGGCCAGACCTTCGCGCCCGGTGTGTTGCGCGCGAGCGCGACTTGCAACTGCGCCATGGCCGTGCGTTCGCGTTCGCTGGCGCTGGAAACGGAGAGCAACCCACTGGGTTTGTCGATCGCGACCAGCCACGTGTCTTGGTGCAGGAGCGGGAACGGCGCCTCGACCACGCGCATTCCGCGCGCCGCGCCCCTTTCGACCATCCGCACCGAACTTCCCGGAGCCAGAAGATCGTTGCGCTGCACGACGGAGCCGTTCACTTCGACGCAGCCATCGCGCATGCGCTGCTCGATCGTGCTGCGCTTCCAACCGGGCAGTTGTGCGCGCAGGAACTCGATCAACCGCTGGTTGCCCTCCGAAGTCCATTCCTGTGACGACATGACGGGGTCCCTGCGGAGCCTCAGAACTGGAAGTAGATGTACGGTGTGTCGCCCACGACGAGTACCGCGACACAACCGGCCGCCACACCGACCGCCAGCCCGACGAGCACGGTGGGCAGCGCCAGGAAGCGGCGCTCGACGGCAGCGGTCAGCGACGGGGCGACGAAGTGGGTCAAGACCCCGCCCGCAAGGGCCAACCAGGCGTAGCCGTGCACGCTGCCCATTCCCTGCCCGCCGAAGTTCGTCAGCATGTCCGCGAAGTGGTTCAGGTCGCGGGCGCGGATGAACAGCAGCGAGAACACCGTGAAGTGGAAGGTCAGCACCCACGCGAGGGCGCTTGTGGGCAGGGAGCGCGCGAACGTGCCGCCGGCCCGGGCACGCTCGAGGGCGCGCTCGAGCACCATCACGGATCCCTGCAGCAGGCCGTACATGGCCCACAGGGCGCTGGCCCCGTGCCAGATTCCGATCACGAACATGGTCACGAGGAGATTTCGCGACACCCGCATTTCCGATCCCCGCGAGCCACCCAGCGGGAAGTAGACGTAGTCCCGCACCCAAGTCGACAGCGAGATGTGCCAGCGGCGCCAGAACTCGCGCACGGAGCGCGAGCGGTACGGCAGGTCGAAGTTCTCGGGAAGGTCGAACCCCATCAACTTCGCCGTGCCGATCGCGATGTCGGAGTAGCCGGAAAAGTCGAAGTAGATCTGCAGCGCGAAGCCGTAGAGCGCGAGCAGGTGCACACCTTGCGAGTACAGCTCCGGCTGGCCGTACACCGGATCGACGAGGTACGCGCCGAGCACGTCCGCGATGGCTACCTTCTTGAGCAGGCCGGTCGCGATGCGCCAGAGGCCGCTGTGCAGCCGCGCGCGGTCCAGGTGCGGCAAGAGCTCGAACTGCGGCAGGAACGTGCTGGCGCGCACGATGGGCCCGGCGACCAGTTGCGGGAAGAACGAAACGAAGAGCGCGAACTCGCCGAGGTTGCGCGCGGGTTGCAACTGCCCGCGGTAGATGTCGATCGTGTAGGACAGCGTCTGGAACGTGTAGAAGGAGATCCCGACGGGCACGATCATGCGGCCGAGGTCGGAATCCAACAGGAACTCGGGCAGCACGCCGATGCGCCAGGCCCACGGGGAAACACCGAATCCGAGCCACTCGCTGAGCAGCTCCAGGTTCTCGAAGACCCAGTCGGTGTACTTGAAGAAGCCGAGCACGCCGAGGTTGCCGAGCAAACTGAGGTGGAGTCCGCGGCGCATGCCGCGCGGATCGCCTCGTTCGCGCGCGCGGTGGATCTGGTTGCCACACCACCAATCCAGCACCGTCGAGAACAAGATCAGCGACAGGTACCACAGCTCGTAGCTGCCGTAGAACACGAGGCTTGCGACGAGCAGAATGCCCGTTCGCAGGCCGCGGCGGTTGGCGGCCCACCAGAAGAGGCCCAACACGAGGGCCAGGAAGCCCAGGAACTCGAGGCTGTGGAAGTTCACGCCAGTTCCAACGCCGGACGGCGCGTCACGGGTTGTCCACCGCGAAGGGGCTCGGGCCAAACGGTTCGCGGCGCGGATTCGCGCGGCGGCGCTCGGTTAGGCGCTCCAAGTGGCCCTCTTGCGTCAGGCGCCGCAGCAGTCCGCGCGCGAAGATGCCGTGGCCCAGTTGGGACCAGTGGCGCCCATCCTGCATGGTGTGGGCCTCCCGATCGAGGCCCATCTGCGTCATCTCCTCGAAGAAGTTCCACGTCGTGAGCCCGCGCTCGCGCAGCAGCTCCTCGAGGCGGTTCGCCGGTTCGGACCGCGGTGTTCCGACCGGCGGGGCGCCGCCCTGTTGGTTGGCGCGCAGGTACCCGCGCCAGGCGCGGTCCGAATCCATGTACACCTCGGGCAGGACGAGCATCACCAACTCCACACCGCGCTCCTTGCACAGCGCGCCGAGCGCTTCCGCTTCGCGCAGGGTGTTGCCAAGAAGCTCGTCGATGGCCTCACTGCGCGGCGCGTTCGACACGGTCCAGCGCTGCATCGCGGCGGGGCGGTCCTCGTTCGATTGGAACTTGGCCCGGTGCCGGCGGTAGATGCCCGAGACGTTGCTGCCGAATCGGTGCAGGGCGGCGACGGCGGGCAGGAGCGCCCCGGGTCGCCCCTCGGCCAGATCCGCGGGCAGGTAATCGTCGCGCCCCGGTCCGTAGCGCACCCAGCGGCGTGCCGCGGACGGGTCCAGCATCAACTGCGCGCCGGGCGCCGCGATCACGAACACCAGATCCGGCTGGAGCGCGTCGAGCAACAGCGCCGCGCGGCGGCACGCCTGCAGCGTCGAGTACGCCATCACTCCGCCGTTCAGCACACGCGCGTCGGGTTCGGTGCGCTCGGCCAACATGGCCTCGAGCTGGTAGTTCCAAAGGTGCTCCTGGCGCGCGCCACCCGCGCCGTAGAGCCGCGAAGCTCCGAACCCAGCGATCCGCAGTTCGTCCGGCGGTGCGTCGGCGGGGACTTCGGGATTGCGCAAGCCGTAGCGATCGAGCTGGGTGCCGAACTCGGCGTTCTCGAAGTGCGGCGTGGCGATCCATCCGAGCAACGGGTGCAGCAACTTGCCGCCCTCACCCCCATCCGCGCCCTGGTCCGCATCCCACCACGCGACGCCGCGGTCCACGGCTGCGAAACCGACGAGCACGCCTAGCAGCACCACACCGAGCGCGCGCAGCACCGGCCCACGGACCACACGCGCGCCGGGCGGGACGCCGTCGACGGGGGAATGTTCGTGGGGGGACGCGCTCGGAACCATGGACGGCGGCAGCCTACGGGCGCGGGGCGTGCAGCAGGTAGACGCGGCCCTGCTCGGTGGCCGGCGTGAAGGGCCAGGCGAGGGCGCCGGCCAGCACCTGCACACCGGGTTCGCCCCCGGAGAGGGCGCCGCCGTCGGCCAGCGCAAAACCCAAGTGGTCCCGCGGGCCCTCGCCGACCCACGCGGCCAGGGCCCGTTCGGGCGCCTCGCCGCCGAGGGCGAAGAGCCGGACCCGTCCGCGCCGGAACTCCGGCCCCGCCTCGGACACCTCGGCCAGGGTCCGTCCCGCGCCCCCCGCGTCGGGCTCGCCGACGGCAACCGCCGCGCCGTCCCCGACCACCGCCAATGCAAAGCCGAACCGCGCGAGCTCCTGGTCGCCCTCCAGGCGCCAACGCAGCCCGCCGTCCGCGCCGAACGCGAACACGGCGCCCACCTCCAGCCCGTCCGCGGCGGGCTCGAACGGCGCACCCACGAGGGCGACCGGGCCGTCAACGGCGTCCCAGAACGCAAGGCTCTGGCCGAGACGCGAGAGCGGAGCGCCACCGGCCAGCCGACGGGCGCTGCGAACCTCACCGGCCGGGTCCAGATCGAGCCATAGCGCGAACCCGCGGCCTTCGCCAGCCGTCGCGACCCAGCGATCCAGGTCCGGGTCGAAGTGGGCCTCGAGACCGCTGGCCAAAAGTGCGCCGGGTCGGCTCGCCAACGCGATGCCCAGGCCCTCGCCCGGGGCTCCACGGGCCAACTCGCGCGCCCCCAGCAACCCGTCGGACAGGTCCACCTCGCGCGCCCCGAGGGCCGCGATGCCGCGCAGACGCGCCCCCGAGAGGAGCAGGACGCGCCCGCCGCCATCCGCCGCGGCCCTCGGCCCCCCGGGCGCGCCCACGACCAGGTCAGCGACGCCGTCCCCGTCCAGATCCCCGGGCGCCAGGAGCGCCATTCCCAACCGTTCGCCGTCCAGGTCCCCGCGCACGGCCAGTCGGGCGCGGTCCGAGCGCAGGGCCGCGCCGTCCGGATCGCGGTCGAAATCGCCCGCGGCGAAGAGGTACACGGCGCCGCGCTCGAGGTAGCGCCGCGCCGCACCCGTCGCCTCCGCCTCCTGCGGCCCGCGCGGCGCTCCCACGGCGAGGTCGGCGCGGTCCGCGGGCCCGAGGAGGCCGGGCGCGAACGCGAGGGCGTAGCCAAATCGATCGGCGGGCTGGGTCGAGGCCAGGCGAAGGAGCGCGCGCTCCCCGGCCCGCCCTTTGCGCCGGGGTTCCAGCCCGAACAGCTCCACGGGGTCGCGTTTTTGGTTGTCCGCCTCGGGCAGCTTGGTCTCGACCCAGCGGAATCCGCCGCCGGCCGCGAAAAGGGGCTCGCCGGGCCGCCGGAAACCCGTGGACGGCACAGTCAGGGTGTGGCCGAGGTGGTCCGCCTGGCCGCGCGGTGGGGCGTCGAAGATGCGCCGGGCCTCGGCGGCGCTGGTCGGCGCGGGTCCCCCCGCGTCGCCCACATCCACGGACGTCGCCTTCGAACATCCCGCGAAGAGGGCCCCCGCGATCCACGCCACTTGCCACCTCACGCGGCAATTGTGCCCGACACGCGGCCCAGGGCGTCAGTTTCCCGGTGCGCCGGTTCCCCTGGGCCAGACGGGGCACCGCTTGCATACTCGGGCCGCGACCCCATGACGAGACCCCACGGCACACCGCACTTCGCCGAGCCCCGCGTGCGCCTCGAACGCCGCGACGACGGTTCGCTCCTCCTGTCGAGCCCCGCGGCGCCCGAGCCCCACGTGCGGCAGGTGGGCGTCTGGCTGCGGGACGGCGCGACCCGTCACCCCAACGCGGTGTTCCTGGCGGAGCGGCGGGAGGGCGCCTGGTTCGAACTGACGTACGGCCAAGTGCGCGCGGCGGTGGATGGCCTCTCGGCGCGGCTGCTCGAGCGCGACCTCTCGCCCGAACGCCCGCTCGTGATCCTGTCCGACAACTCGGTCGAGGGGGCGCTCCTGATGCTGGCCGCCATGCAGGTCGGTGTGCCCGCGGCTCCGATCTCGCCGGCCTACAGTCTGGTGGCGCGGGACCTCGCCAAGCTGCGCCATTGCCTCGATCTAGTGACGCCGGGCCTGGTGTTCGCCGACGACGGGGACACGTACACACGGGCACTTTCGGCCGTGCCCGCGGACGCGGAGCTGCTCGTCTCGCGCGGGGCGGGACCATCACGCGGAGCGGGCCCGCGCGCCGCGCGTCTCGGTGAGTGGCTGCAACACGGCGGCACGAACGCGGCCGTCGAAGCGCGTTTTGCGAGCACGGGCCCCGACTCCATCGCCAAGTTCCTGTTCACCTCGGGCTCGACCGGTGTGCCCAAGGCCGTGATCAACACGCAGCGCATGGTGTGTTCGAACCAGGCGGCCATCGCGCAGGTCTGGCCGTTCCTGAAGGAGCGCCCGCCGCTGGTCGTGGATTGGCTGCCGTGGAGCCACACGTTCGGCGGCAACCACAACTTCCACATGGTGCTCGCGAACGGCGGCGCGCTCTACATCGACGGCGGCAAACCCGCGCCCGCGCTGATCGGACCCACGGCGGAAAACCTGCGTTCGATGCCGCCGACGCTCTACTTCAACGTGCCCCGGGGGTTTGGTTTGCTGCTGCCGCTGCTGGAGGCCGATCGCGATCTCGCGCGCCGCTTCGTGGAGCGCCTGGAGCTGGTTTTTTATGCGGGCGCGGCCCTGTCCCAGGATCTGTGGCAGCGGCTCGAAGCGCTCTTCCGACGGGAGCTCGGCACCACCTTGCCGCTCGTCAGCGCATGGGGTTCGACCGAAACCAGTCCGCTGGTCACGAGTGTGCACTTCGCGATCCCGCGTGCCGGTGTGATCGGTCTGCCGGTGCCCGGTGTGGAGCTCAAGATGGTGCCCGCCGGGGCCAAACTCGAACTGCGCGTGAAGGGGCCCAACGTCACGCCGGGGTATTGGCGTCAACCGGAACTCAGCGCGGCCGCGTTCGACGACGAGGGCTACTACTGCATCGGCGACGCGGGCCTGCTCGCGGATCCGAACGACCCCTCGAAGGGTGTGGTCTTCGACGGCCGTGTGGCCGAGGATTTCAAACTCTCGAGTGGCTCGTGGGTCAACGTCGGAAAGTTGCGTGTGGAGGCGATCGCGGGCTCGGGGGGCCTGCTGGCCGATGCGGTCGTGTGCGGGCAGGACCAAGACGACGTGCGCCTCCTGGGTGTGCCCGATTGGAACGCCGTGGGTGCGCTCACCGCCGAACTGGGGGCAACGGCGACGCCCGTGGAACGCCTGGACCACGCGGGCGTGCGGGCCGCGCTCGCGCGCTCCCTCGCGAACTTCAACCGCGATCGGGAGCGCAACTCCGAACGCATCGCCGCCGTGTTGCTGCTCGCCGAGCCGCCGTCCTTGGACGCGGGCGAGATCACGGACAAGGGTTACTTGAATCAGGCCGCCGTGCGCGCCCACCGCGCGGAACTCGTCCAGCGGCTCTACGGCCTTGAAACGTCGCCCGACGTGATCGCGATTCCGTGACCTACGGTGCCGCCGCCGCGCGGCGCACGAAGTCCTCGGGAGCACCGGGTTTCATGCCCAACCGGCGCGCCTCGCTGAGCGCTTCTTCGAGCGGCACGCCCTGCTCGCGCACCCGGTGCACCGCGAGGATCAGCGCCGCGCCGCCGCCGTCGTTGCAGAAAATGAGCTTGGCGCCCGGGCGGCGCATCTCCGCCAGGGCGCGCTCCACGACGACGGGGTCCGGGTGCTCGGGATCGAAGGCCAGACTCACGTAATCGAGGCCCTGCGCGCTGGCGGCGGCGGGCAGATCCTCGAGCGGCGTCTGGTGCGCGGGGCGCACGTCGAGGACTTGTTTCAGTCCGCGCCGAGCCGCCAGCTCGAGGTCGCCGCGCGCCGGCAGGCCGCCGATCCAAAGATCCCCGACCCGGTGCACGTTGGTCATCTCGCCCATGGACGCGCTTTCGAACGACGGCCATTCGTTGGGCGCGGGCTCGTCGGGCAGCGTCTTGCATGCCGCCAGCAGCAGCAGGGCCAGCACCGCGGGTTTCATGATCTCCCCGCGGGCAGTTGAAGCGCCCGGACGAACAGCGCGATCCAACCCGCCGTCAGGATCAGTCCGCCGATCGGCGTGATGAGGCCTAGCGCGCCCGACAGCCATCCCAAGGCCAGGCCGTAGAGCGAGCCCGAGAACAAAAGCACCCCGAGTCCGAATCCCCACGTCGCCGCGCCGCTCGCAAGTTTTGGTCCCAGGGCAGCGAGGGCCAGCAGCGCGAGCGCGTGCCAGGCCTGGTAGCGCACGCCCACGTCCCACGCATTCACGAGCTCTTCGTCCCTGATGCTGCTGGCGAGGACGTGGCTTCCCACGGCGCCCAGCGCGACGGCCGTGCCGCCGTAGAGGGCCCCGAGGAGCAGAGCGGGTCGGTAGATTTCCATCGGCGCCCAGAGCCTACCGCGAACGCTCGAGCAGTTCCGCCTCCAGGGCGGCCACACGCGCCTCGAGCTTCGCCACGCGCTTGGGATCCGGGCTCCCGGGGGTCTCGCGCTCGAGCGCCAACTCGAAGTGGGCAAAACGCAGGTCCGCCTCGAGGCGCGCCACGCCGTCGGGGCGGGCAACGCGCAGGTCCAACTGGGGCGCGAGGGCTTCCAGGCGGTCCGCCAGGTGGCTGGGCTCCGCCGCGCGCTCCGCGCCGAGGGGCCCCATGGGCGAAAGGTCCCGCGCGGCGGCGCGCAGTTCCGCCAGCAGCGGCGCCGTTTGTGCGCCCGCCCGGTGGTAACTCCCGCGCAGCATCTCCGCGGCCTGCGCCGCGGCGGCGGACAGGCGGAACGCCGGCGATGCCGAGCGGTGGTTTCCCAGGGCTTCGCGGCCCGAGATCGCCAGCGCCTGTTCCATCGAGCGCTCGTCCCCCGGCGCGCCGAAGGGCGGTTTGTGCACGAGGCGCAGGGTGGCGAGCGGCGCGCCGTCGCCGAGGCGCACGTCCTCCAGCTCGAACAGCGCAACCACCGTGTGCCCGGCGTTGACCTCGCCGCCGTCGACGGTGTCGTCGCGGAAGGCGCGGTCCGCGAGGGCGCGGCTCTCGTACCCGAGCAGGCGATAACGGCCCACCTGGTTCGGGTCGAACTCCATCTGCAACTTCACGTCGCGGGCCACCGTTTCGAAGGTGCCGACGAGGTCCTCCACGAAGGCGCGCCGCGCTTCCGCCGCATCGTCGACGTAACTCGCCACACCGTCGCCGGTGCGCGCCAGTTCGTCGAGCAGCGCGTCGTTCTGGTCGCCCATGCCGACGCCGATGGTGTTCAAGTAGATGCCCTTCTTGCGCTCCGTTTCGACACGCGCCAGGATCTCTTTCCGCGTCGTGGCACCCACGTTGCCCACGCCATCGGAGAGCAGCACGACGCGGCTGTGCAACTCCGGATCCAAGCGCTCGGCCGCGTGTTGGAACGCGAGGAACACACCTCCGTCCAGGTTCGTACTGCCGCCGGACTCGAGGCCGCGGATCGCGGCGAGCACCACTTGTGTGTTCGACGCGGGAGTCATCGGCAGCACGATCTTGGCGTCGTTCGAGTACGCGACGATCGCCACCCGGTCGTGGCTGTCCAACTGGGACACCAGGAGCTCGAGCGACGACTTCACGAGCGCGAGGCGGTTGGGCGGCGCCATCGAACCCGACACGTCCACCGCGAAGGTCAACGCGAGGGGTTTGCGCTCTTCCCGGGCCACGTGGCGCGCGACCGCGGCGGCGCGCAAGAGCCAAGGCGCGCGCTGGACATCGCCGAAGGGCGAGGGCGCGAGCTCCAAGTGCAAGGCGAAGGTGCCCTTCTCTGGCGCCGCATCGGCGTACTCGCGCCGGAACGCGTTCACGAACGCTTCGGTGCGCACAAGATCCGCCGGCGGCAACTGGCCGCGGTCCAAGTAGGCCCGCGAGTGGGTGTAACTCGCCGTATCGACGCTGGCCGCAAACGTGGCGAGCGGCTTCGTCGCCGCATACTCGAAGGGCCGCACACCGAACGACCGCAGAAAGTACTGGTCGGCAGTTTCGCCCACCATGGGCCGGCAGCGCAGCAGCAGGTCCTCGACGCGCACCTCGGGCAGTCCAAGATCGAAGTGCTCCACGGGAGCCGATTCGGTCGTGGCGGTGACCACACGCCTCTGGTTGAGCGGCGCACGCGACATCGGCACAGCTTCGGGATTCTGGAACGGAGCCGCGGGTCGGACCGCCCCGTCATTCGACGGGACTTCCTTGGGCAGGGGTCCGACGCCCGGGTTCCACGCGCCGACGCCGCGGAGCGCGGGATCGTTGTGCGCCGCGCGGGTTCCCGGGGGAGGTTGGGGGGGCCCGCTATCGAACACTCCCACTGTGAGATTCTCTCCTTGCGAACCGGGGGCCAAGCCGAACTCCATGTCGAAATGGAAGACGCCGGATTCCGGCGATGGATCGCCTGGTCCACGGGAGATGTCTCCTGCGCTTGCGAGCTTGCTGCCTCTCGCGGGTCCACGCTGCCCTTGGCCGAGGAAGAAGTCGGAATCCCCCGTGGCGATGAATCCCTCCCTGGTCTCCGGACGGTGGCGTTCGCCACTCCCGCCTCCCGTGCCTACGTAACCGAGATCTCTCACGCTTTCACGCAAGTGGGCGGCGACTTCTTCGTGTGCGTCGAACGCATCGCCACGCACGATGTTCCGGCCATCCGCGAGCTTATTCGGCGTCGTTGGCGCGGAACCGCCGTAGTAGCCGAGAGCCTGCAACTGAACGAGCTGCTCCTGAGTCAACTGGCTGTCCGAGGCCAAGGCCGACGAGGATGCGGCTAGCCGGTCGAGACCCGCAACCCGCTCGTTCTCTGCAAGCGGCGCCGTCGCGTCGAAGCGCCCATCGAACAGGCCCGTCGCCCAAACGCCCGCCAGCACCGCGAAACTCGCCGCCGCCGACAACAGCCCGGGGCGCGTCAGCACCCGCCAACCGCGCCGCCGGCTCGCCGCGAGCCGCGCTTCGTGGAGCAGCGCCTCCGGCGCGGCCTCACCTCCCGCGGGCCGCGCGGTTTGCAGCAGACCCAACACTCCCTCGAGCCGCTCCCGTTCCGCCGCCCACGCCGGCTGCTGGAGCAGCGCAGACTGCACCCGCTCCGCGACCTCCACGTCCGCCTCGCCGAGCATCCACGCGACCAGTTCGGCCCGTTCTTCCGCCGTCAATCCGACTTGATCCTTCATCGCACCTCTGCCCCCACCGAGGATTTCTGCCCCGGCAACAGGTGGGCCAGTTCGTCGGCGAGGCGCGCTAGCCCCTCGCTGATCAACCAACCCACGGTCCCCACCTTCTTCCCCGTGATCGCGGCGATCTCCCCGTAGCTCTTCTCCCCGAAAAGCCGCAGGGCGATCACCTCCCGCTGGTCCGGGGAGAGCAGCTCCAAGCCGCGCTCCACCGCCTCCTTCGTGTCCGTCGCTTCCACCTGTTCCTGACCTCCCGCGACCGCCTCGTCGGGCGCCGCCTCCCGCTCGCGCCGCTGCCGGCGCTTTTCGCCCCGCCGCGTGTCGAGACACTCCCGACGCAGCACCTGGTGCAGCCATCCCGAGAGCGCCGGTCCGCTCGCCTCCGCCGGCAACTTCGGCGGCTTGTGGGCGAGCTTCAAAAGCGTCTCCTGCACCGCGTCCTCGGCCGGTCCACCCCGGCCAAGCAGCGATCGGGCGTGGGCCAGGAGCGCGGACCGGTGGCGCCCCACGAGGGCCGAAAAGGCCTGGACGTCCCCGGACTTCCAGGCCAAAAGCAGTGCACCGTCCGTGGCTTCGTCCATGGCTGACGGGCTCTCAACGCCACCCGTCGTGGGCATCTTGGCGAAACCTCGGGACCTGGGCTGCGGTCTAATGGGGGCCTAAGGACCCCCACGCCCATGAGCCAACGCCCCGATTTCCTGCCCCCCTCCTTCGACGCCGGTGCGGCCGCCGACCCGGACAGCGGCCTGTTCGGCCTCTCCGTGCCCCCGGAGGCGGCCCAGGTGCACGTCTTGGGTGTGCCCTTCGACGCCACCACCTCGTACCGGCCGGGCACCGCACGGGGTCCCAAGGCGGTCCTGCGGGCCAGCCACCAGGTCGACCTCTACGACCGCTACTTCGGGCGGCCCTACGAGGCGGGCATCGCGCTCCTGCCCGAGGCGCCGGTCTTCGGGGAGCTGCAGGGAAAAGCGTACCCGCGGGCTCGGCCCGTGATCGACGCCGGTGGCCGCATCGAGGGCAACGCCGAGCTCGCCGCGGACCTCGCCGCCGTCAATCGGGCCGGCGACGAACTGAACAGGGCCGTGCGCGAGTCGGTCGAGTCCAGCCTGGGCCAGGGCGCGTTGCCGGTGGTGCTCGGCGGCGACCACTCCGTGCCCTTCGGCGCCATGGAGGCGCTCGCCCGGCGCCACCCGGGCCTCGGGATCCTGCACTTCGACGCCCACGCGGACCTGCGGCACGCCTACGAGGGCTTCACCTGGTCCCACGCCTCGATCCTGCGCAACGCCATGGACCGCATCGACGGCATCGGGCGCCTGGTGCAGGTCGGCCTGCGGGACATCTCCGAGGAGGAGGTCGAGTACCAGCGCGCCAGCGAGGGCCGCATCGTGGCCCTGTGGGACGACGAGTGGGCCGAGGCGGGCCTCGAAGGCCGCCGCGCGGCCCTGATCCGGCGCACCGTCGCGCACCTGCCGCGGGAGGTCTACATCAGCTTCGACGTGGACGGCCTGGACCCCGTGCTGTGCCCGAACACCGGGACACCGGTCCCCGGGGGCCTCTCGTGGCACGACGCCATGGCGTTCCTCGTCGAGCTCGCCAAGAGCGGCCGACGGGTCGTGGGGCTCGACCTGGTCGAGGTCTCGCCGGGCGAACCGGGCGACGGCCCAGACGGGCTCGGCGAGCACGACAGTTGGGACGCCAACGTGGGCGCCCGGCTCCTCTACCGGCTGATCGGCTGCGCGCTGGCGACCCGCAAGTGAAAGAGGACCCGCCGGACTCCCAAGGACCGGGCATGGCAGCGATCCTCAGCGCCCTGCACCGCACGGAGCGGCTCGACTCCACCAACTACGACCGCACGTGGCCGGTCCTGATCCATCTGTCGGGCCTGCTGACCTACGTCCTGCCCTTTGGCAACGTGCTGGCGCCGCTCGTGGTCTGGCTCACGAAGGGCAAAACGGACCCGGAGATCGAGGTGCACGCCCGCGAGGTGCTGAACTTCCAGATCACGATCACCATCGCCGGGTTGGTCGCCGCAGCGCTGGTGCTCGTGTTGATCGGATTCGTGCTGGCGCCCCTCGTGGGGCTGACCCACGTCCTGTTGACGCTGTTCGGAGCATGGCACGCCTCGAAGGGCGAACTCCTGCGCTACCCGTTCAGCCCCCAGTGGGTCCGCGCGCGGCCCTGACGGCCCCCCCGCGCGGTCCACGCCGCCCTCAGAACAGGTCCTCAGAACAGGTTCACCGTGTACCAGGTGTAGGCGCCGAGCAAGAGCGCGCCCTTCCAGCGACCGAGGCGCGCCCCACCCAATAGGGGCAGGACCAAAAACGCCAGGCTGAAGGCCATCACGTACGGGAAGTCGTTGGAGAGGGCGCCCTCGAAGGCGCTGGTCAACTGGGCCTGGGCCTCCGCGTCGCCCGTGGCCTCGGGCACGAGCGGCCGCACCAGCGCCACCAACCCCAGCACGGCCAGTACGTTGAAGACGTTGCTGCCGAGCACGTTGCCGAGGGAGATGTCGCTCTCGCCCTTGAAGGCGCTGCCGAGGCCCGCCGCGAGCTCCGGCAAGGACGTCCCCACGGCGACCACGGTCAGGCCGACCACACGGGGCTCGACACCGAGGCGCAGGGCGCCACCCTCGGCTCCCATCACCACCAATTTCGCCCCCACGGACACTGCCGCCACGCCGCCCAGGGCCAACAACCACGGCGAACGCCCCCCGCGCGGCACCTCCGGCACGGCCACGGCGGGGTCGTCCTGTTGGCGGGAGGTTCTCCACAGCCACACGTTGTAGGCGGCGAACAGGCCGAGGAGCAGCGCCCCATCGAGGCGCGTCAGTTGCCCATCCAGCGAGCACCACCACAGGGCGCCGACGGACGCGAACAGCCAAAAGATGTCGCGGAAGCTGAGCCGGCCTTCGAGCACCTTGGGCAGCACGAGCGCACTCGCCCCCAGCACCAGACCGATGTTCGCGATGTTGGACCCGAGGACGTTGCCGAGGGAGATCGCCGCCTGACCCTCGAGCGCCGCCAACACCGAAACCACCACCTCGGGGGCGGACGTACCCCAGGCCACGACCGTCAGGCCGATGGCGAGCGTGCTGATGCCGAGGCGCCGCGCCAACCGCGAAGAACCTCCGACCAGCCAGTCGGCGCCCTTTGCGAGCAACAAACAGCCGGCCACCAGGTAGATGGCCAGCAACAACCAGGCGGGTTCGTGGACGGGCACGGGACGTGGGGCGCGGGGACGGACTTCGACGCAGACGCCGGGCCCGAAGGCCCGAGTGGGCCGAAGAGCCTACGCCGAGCAAGGCCGCCCGGGGAAGCACAACCGGCGGAGACTACAATCCCCCCATGGAGTGGAAAGAGCGCCCCTGGATCGGCATCAACGGCGGATTGACCGAAAAGAGCGGCATTCGGGTGGATCTGCCGCTGCGCTACGCGGAGGCGGTGCTGCGCGCCGGCGGTGTACCCGTGGGGCTGTATCCCGCGGGCGGCCCCAGGGACCTGTCCGCGCTTCTCGATCGCCTGGACGGCCTGGTCCTGTCGGGGGGCGACGACTTCGACATGGGACGTTTGGGCAAGGGCGAGACCCATCCCCTCGCCACTCCGGTGCCGCGGCAGAAGCAGGACTTCGACGTCGAACTGGTGCGCGCGGCGCTCGAACGCGACCTTCCCGTGCTGGGCATCTGCTACGGCATGCAGTTGCTTGCGCTGGTCGAAGGCGGCGACCTCTACCAACACTTGCCGGAGGACCTCCCCGGCTCGCGCGAACACGGCGGCGGTGTGCACCACGAGGTGCGGCTGCACCGGGGCACACGCCTCGCGCAGTTGGTCGGCCAGGACCGCCTGCGGGTGCTCTCGCGCCACCACCAGGCCGTGCGCAGGACCGAAGGCGGTTGGACCGTCGCCGCCGAGGACGAGCAGGGCCTCATCGAGGCCATCGAAAAACGCAGCCACAGCTTCGCCATCGGCGTGCAGTGGCACCCCGAGGTGTCGCCCGAGGGCCACCCCGACCAGCTTCTGTTCCGCGGTTTGGTCGAGGCGGCCGGGCTCTATGCCACACGGCGCGCCCTCGAACTGAGCTGATCCGAAAGACCACGAGGAGACTCCACCATGCGCAAGTTCAAAGGCTCCGAGACGCCCAGCCGCGGCATGACCGGCGGAGAGCGCGTGCGCCTCATCCTGATGGGAGCCGGCGTGGTGGTGATCGCAGTGGCGCTCTTCATGGCCACGCAACAGGCCGATGCGCCGCCGCCGTCGATGGACGTGCCCGAGCAGATCACGGCGAGGGTCGAGTTGCCGACGATCCCGACGGAAGAGCTGCAAAGCTCGGTCGACGACCGCACTCCCGAGGCACGCGTGCGCCTCGAACGCGCGCCGCTCGAGACCCTGCTCGGTCTGGCCCGGCGCCTGACGCCGGCGCACTACCAGGCGATGGGCACTCCGTTCGCGGACACGAACCTGCTGGCGCAGATCGAGGCGGATCCGGCCGCTTGGCGCGGCAAGTCGATCGGCGCGCGCGGGCGCCTCCTCGAACTGAGCACCCGCCGCCCCAACGCGACGGCGGCGCCGGAACACAGTTTCCTCGTCGACCTCGAGGGCGGCGGTCGTGTGCACGGCGTGGCCCTCTCGACGCCCGCGGATCTCGAACCCGGCGACTGGGTCGTGTTCCAGGGCCTGTTCCTCAAGCTCTACTCGGACGAAGCGCCGGACGGTTCCTGGGTCGAAGCGCCGCTGCTCGTCGGCTCGTCCCTGGAGCGCTCCGTCGCCCCCGTGGGTCCCAAACCGAACTTCGATCCCGACGATCTGCTGATCGTCGTCGACGACACGTTCCAACGGGTGCTGGGGCTCGACGTGCCCGGGCGCTACGAATTGTTGGCGCACGCCCGCGACGCGGCCGAGGGCGAGCACAACTTCGCAGCGGCGCCCGAGCTCGACCGCACGTTGCTCGCCCAGATCCTCGACGACGGGCAGAACTTCCGCGGCGCGGCCCTGCGCCTGCCGATCAGCCGTGTCGAGGTCGTGCGCCACCAACTGCTGCCGGAGAACCCGGCCCGCCTCCATGAGGTGACGGAGGTTTGGCTCACCAACGTCGATTGGGACAAGAACCTCCCGACGATTGGCCTCTACTACCCCGGCCGTTTGACGGGCATCGAAAAGGGCGATCTGGTCTCCGGAAACCTGCTCTTCTTCAAGAACTACGCCTTCGACTCGGCCCGCAGTCGCCACCTCGCGCCGTTCTTCGTCGCGCTCGACGTGGAGCGCTTCGAACTGCCGGAAGACTCCGTCATGCGCCAGGTGCTGCTCGGTGTGGCCGGGCTGACTGTTCTGATGGTTGTGCTGCTCGCGGTGCTCGTGCGCCGGGATCGCCGCCGCGCCGACGAGTTCGAACGCCAACGGGTGGAGTCCCGCCAGCGACGCCGCAAGGGCGGGTTGACGGAGCGCACGTGAGCGCGGCCGGCCCGGGCGCCCGGGAGAGCCGAGCGGCGACCCACGCCTTCGAGGTGCGCGCCAGCCGACGCACCCACGTGCGCATCGGGCCGGGGGTGCTGCGGGACCTGGGCGCCGTGCTGGGGGGCCGCCGGGCGCACCTGGTGGCGGACGAGCACGTGCTGGAACTGCACGGGGCGAGATTGGCCGACGCGGGCCTCGGCGATCCGCTCCGGCTGCCCCGGGGAGAAGCGGCCAAGACCTGGCCGGCGCTCGGCGACTTGCTCGAGCGCCTCGCGGGCCGGCGGGCGGAGCGCTCCCACCTGGTCGTCGCGTTTGGGGGCGGCGCGACCAGCGACGCGGCGGGACTGGCGGCGGCGCTCTACCGCCGCGGAATCGCCTGGATCGCCTGCCCCACGACGCTGCTCGGCCAAGTGGACGCCGCCATCGGCGGAAAAACGGCCGTGGACCTGCCCCAGGCGAAGAATCTGGTCGGCGCGTTCCACGCGCCGGAGGCCGTGCTGGCGGACACCGAGGTCCTGGGAACCCTCGCGCCCGAGGAGCGCCGGTCCGGCCTCGGCGAGGTGGCGAAGTACGCGCTCGGCGTGGTGCCGGACCTGTTCGGTGCCCTGGAAGCCGAGGACTGGGCCCTCGCCCGGGCGGCGCGGGCGGGGGACGCCGGTGCCCTCGACGCTCTGATCGCGCCCTGCGCCGAGGCCAAGGGCCGCCTCGTCGCCGTGGACGAGTTCGAGCGGGGCCCGCGGGAGGCGCTCAACCTGGGGCACACCCTGGGGCACGCCATCGAGACCGCGGCGGGGCACGGCGCCGTGCCGCACGGCGTCGCCGTGGCCGCGGGCCTGGGTTTTGCGCTCGAACTGGCCGCGGAAATGGGCCTGCTCGCGGAGCCCGACCTGCCCGACCGCGCCGCCGAGCTGGCCCGCCAACTGGGACTGCCCCGAAACCTCGCGGAGCTGGAGCGGGACCTCGGCCTGAGGCTCGACGACCGCCCGCTGCTCGCCGCCCTCGCCCAGGACAAAAAGACTCAGGGCGGCAAGGCGCGGTTTGTGCTGCCCCGCGCCCTCGGCCGTCTCGAACTCGGCGTCGAAGTCGAGGCCGCGCGCATCGCCGAGGTGCTCGCCCGGCGCGGGCGCCCCGGCCCGGCGCCGTGACAAGCCCAAGGCCCATGTGTTCCAATCTCGGGGGTCGAGGTCGCGCGCCTCCCCCGGGCGGAGCCGCGTCGGGGTAGCTCGCGCCCCGACTTCCCGTTCTCCTCCGCCCCGCTCCCCCCCCTCCCGGGTCTTCGAAACCCGGGCCCGCCCGCGACGCGAATGCCCAAGCGCGACGACCTCCGCTCGATTCTGATCATCGGCAGCGGCCCGATCGTCATCGGCCAAGCCTGCGAGTTCGACTATTCCGGCACCCAGGCCTGCAAGGCGCTGCGCGAGGAAGGCTACCGGGTCATCCTGGTCAACTCGAATCCGGCGACGATCATGACCGACCCGGAGATGGCCGATGCCACGTACATCGAGCCCATCACGCCCGAGGTCGTGGCGAAGATCCTGGCGAAGGAGCGCCCCGATGCGCTTCTGCCGACGCTGGGTGGCCAGACGGGGCTCAACACCGCGCTGCGGCTCTACGATTCGGGGATCCTCGACGAACTGGGCGTGGAGATGATCGGCGCCCGCGCCGAAGTGATCCGCAAGGCCGAGGACCGCGACCTGTTCCGCACGGCGATGACCAACATCGGGCTCGAAAGCCCGCGTTCGGGCATCGCGCACTCGATGGAGGATGCGCGTCGGGTGCTCGCCGACATCGGCCTGCCATGTGTGGTGCGTCCCGCGTTCACGATGGGCGGCATGGGCGGCGGCATCGCCTACAACGTCGAGGAGTACGAGGAAATCGTCGCGCGCGGCCTCTCGCTTTCGATGAACTCCGAGGTCTTGATCGACGAGAGCCTCGTGGGCTGGAAAGAGTTCGAGATGGAGGTGATGCGCGACAACGCCGACAACGTCGTCATCATCTGCTCGATCGAAAACTTCGACCCCATGGGTGTGCACACCGGGGATTCGATCACCGTGGCGCCGGCGCAGACGCTGACAGACCGCGAGTACCAGCGCATGCGCAACGCGTCGATCGCGATCATGCGCGAGATCGGCATCGAATGCGGCGGTTCGAACTGCCAGTTCGGCATCGATCCCAAGACCGGTCGGATGGTCGTGATCGAGATGAACCCGCGGGTGTCGCGCTCGTCGGCGCTCGCCTCCAAGGCGACCGGCTTCCCGATCGCTAAGTTCGCGGCGAAGCTGGCGGTCGGTTACACGCTCGACGAACTGCAGAACGACATCACCCAGAGCACACCCGCGAGCTTCGAACCCGCGATCGACTACTGCGTGGTCAAGATCCCGCGGTTCGCCTTCGAGAAGTTCCCCGGCGCGGACGCGACCTTGACCACGCAGATGAAGAGCGTGGGCGAGGTGATGAGCATCGGCCGCACCTTCAAGGAGTCCCTGCAAAAGGCCATGCGCGGCCTCGAAGTGGGGCTGAAGGGCATGGGCCTCGACGCGCCGCGGGGCATCGCCGGCTCCGCGCCCGACAGCCAGGCACTGTCGCGCCTCCTGCGCATCCCCAACGACAAGCGGCTGCCCGCCGTCGGTATGGCGCTGCGTTCGGGGTGGACCGTGGAAGAGGTGTACGAGGCCACGAAGATCGATCGCTGGTTCCTCGAGAACATCCGCGAGCTGGTCGACTTCGAGAGTGAACTGTCCGGTGCCGACCTGCACCCCGAGTTGCTGCGCGCCGCCAAGCGCATGGGCTACTCGGACCGCCAGCTCTCCAACGCGTCCGGCATCGCCATGGCCGAGGTCGAACGGCGCCGCCGCGAGATCGGACTCAAACCGGTCTACAAACTGGTCGACACCTGCGCCGCCGAGTTCGCGGCAGTCACGCCCTACTACTACTCGACCTTCGAGCCGGAAGAGAGCGAAACGCGCCAGAGCAGTGCGGAGAAGATCATGATCCTGGGCGGCGGACCGAACCGCATCGGCCAGGGCATCGAGTTCGACTACTGCTGTGTGCACGCGGCCTACGCGGCGCGCGAGATCGGCTACGAGTCGGTGATGGTGAACTCGAACCCCGAGACGGTTTCGACGGACTTCGACACGTCCGACCACCTGTTCTTCGAGCCGCTGACCCACGAAGACGTGATGCACATTGTCGACGAGGTGAAGCCGAAGGGCATCATCGTGCAGTTCGGCGGCCAGACGCCGCTCAACCTCGCGAAGGGCCTCGCGGAGGCCGGTGCGCCGCTCATCGGCACGTCGGTCGAGTCGATCGACCGTGCCGAGGACCGCAAGCACTTCAAGGCGTTCCTCGAGAAGCTCAACCTGCGCCAACCGGCCAGCGGCCTCGCCACCAATGCGGCCCAGGCCTTCGAGGCGGCGCGGCGGATCGGTTATCCGGTTCTGGTGCGCCCCTCCTACGTGCTGGGCGGACGGGCCATGGAGATCGTGCACGACGACGATCGCCTCGACCACTACATGACCCACGCGGTGCACGCGTCGCCGGACCACCCGGTGCTGGTCGACAAGTACTTGGAGGACGCCATCGAGGTCGACGTCGACGCCATCTGCGACGGCCGCACGGTGGTCATCGGGGGCATCATGGAGCACATCGAGGAAGCCGGTGTGCACTCGGGCGATTCGACGTGTGTGCTGCCGCCCCACACCCTCGACCCCGGCATCCAGGAAGAGATCGCCGCCGCCACCAAGGCCATGGCCCTGGAACTCGGTGTGATCGGCCTGATGAACGTGCAGTTCGCCGTGAAGGGCGACGTGGTGTACGTGCTGGAGGTCAACCCGCGGGCCTCGCGCACCGCGCCGTTCGTGTCGAAGGCGATCGGGGTGCCCCTTGCGAAGCTCGCCGCCAAGGTCATGTGCGGCATGACGCTGGAGGAACTCGGCTTCACCACGGAGATCGTCCCGCCCTACTTCTCGGTGAAGGCGCCCGTGTTCCCCCACAGCCGCTTCCCGAACACCGACTTCCGCCTGAGCCCGGAGATGCGCTCGACCGGCGAGGTCATGGGTGTGGATCGGGACCTCGGTTTTGCCTTCCTGAAGGCGTTCCTCGGCGCCGGCATGAAGCTGCCGAAGAAGGGCCGGGTCCTCCTGACGGTCAAGTCCTCCGACAAACGCGCGATCGTCGGCGAAGCGCGCCAACTGGCCAGCCTCGGGTACGAGCTGCTCGCCACCGAGGGCACCTACCGCACCCTGCAATCCAACGGCATCAAGGTGCAGCGTGTGAACAAGGTCCACGAGGGCCGCCCGCACATCGTGGACATGATCAAGAACCGCGACATCGACATGGTGCTCAACACACCGGCCGGTCGCCAGCAGCGCGAGGACGACGGCGCGATCCGCGCCGCGGCGATCTCCGCGGGCATCCCCGTGATCACGACGATGGCCGGCATCAGCGCGGTGGTGAACGCGCTGGGCGCGATGCACCGCGGCGAGATCGTTGTGCACAGCCTGCAAGAACTGCACGCCAGCGTGCCGCGTCCGAAGCTGACCGCCGCCGCACGGCGCTGACACTGACGCGCTCAACGCGCGGTTCCGAAGCGCCAAGCGCGCTGATCCAACGCGCCAAGGGCGCGAATCCGAAGCGCCAAAGGCGCGCCCAATAGTAGCCTGGGGCAACGCCCCAGGTGGGGCATGGAAAGGAGACAAGGGCTGAAGGCCCGCCCCAATGCGCGTCGCCGTCGCACCGCGCCAAAACCATGGGCCGCTAAAACCATGGGCCGGGCCTTCAGCCCGGGCCGGTTCCACCCCAATACCTGGGGCGTTGCCCCAGGCTACTATCGGACGGGGCGTTGCCCCTTGCGGACAAGCCACGTGTCGGCCGCAGGACAACCAACCGCGGTCGTCGCCGCGAGCCAACGTCAACGCTCGTCACTGCGGTCCAACATCCACGGTCGTCTCTGCGACTCAACATCCACGGTCGTCTCTGCGACTCAACGTCCACGGTCGTCTCTGCGACTCAATGTCCACGGGTTTCGTTGCGCTCAACGTCCACGGGTGTCGCTGCGAGCGCACATCCACGGTTGTCACTGCGATCCACCATCCACGCTCGTCGCTGCGACTCAATGTCCACGGTTGTCGCTGCGACTCGACGTCCACGGGTGTCGATTCGACTCAACGCGCTCGATGTCGTCGAGTCCGCATTGCGCCTTGCGCCAACGGCGCTCCGAAGCGCCAAAGGCGCGCCCGATAGTAGCCTGGGGCAACGCCCCAGGTTGGTCATGGAAGGACACAAGGGCTGAAGGCCCGCCCCATCCGCCGTGCTCGGCTCCAGTGTAGACCCGCCGACGAAATCGCGCTGCGATCCGAGCGCCCCCGCTTCGTGTGGGGTGATTTCCCCCCTTATGCGATCCCGCGCGCCGTGGTACCTAGATGGGGATGAAGCTTCTCGTTCTCGGCGGCACCCGTTTTGTCGGTCGTCACACAGTGGAAGCGGCGCTCGCGCGCGGCCACGATGTGACCCTGTTCCACCGCGGCAAGAGCGGCCCAGAGCTCTTCCCCGAGTGCGAGCACGTGCTCGGCGATCGACGGATCGGGCTCGAGGCCCTCGGGGCACAGGAGTTCGACGCGTGCCTCGACACGTCGGGCTACCGGCCGAGCGAAGTGCGCCGCTCCGCGGAGTTCCTCGAGTCCCGCGTGGGGCGCTACGCCTTTGTCTCGACGATCTCGGTGCACGCGCACCCCGAACGCAGCGGCGCGGACGAGACCGCCGAACTGGCCCCCTGGGACCCCACGCAGGGCGAAGAGCTGAACGAAGCCAGCTACGGCCCCCTGAAGGCCGCGTGCGAGCGCATCGTGCAGGCGTCGTTCGGCGAGCGCGCCCTGGTGCTGCGCCCCGGGCTGCTCGTCGGCCCCCACGACCCCACGGACCGTTTTTCCTGGTGGGTCGCGCGACTCGCTTCGGGCGGCCCGGTGCTGGCGCCGGGTCCGGCTGGCGCGCGGGTCCAATGGCTCGACGCGCGCGACCTGGGGCGCTTCACCGTGCAGCTCTTGGAAGACGGCGCCCGCGGTGTCTACACGGCCGCGGGCCCCGCGGAACCGACCACCCTGGGCGAGCTGCTCGGGTCGTTGCTCAACTACGGCGGCGGCGACGGCGAGCTGATCTGGGCCGACCCCGGCTTCCTGCTCGACGAAGGTGTGAAGCCGTTCCGCGACCTGCCCCTCTGGATCCCCGAGGACGGCCCCCGCGGCCTCTTCAGCGTGGACCCGAGCCGCGCCCTCGCCGCCGGACTCAACCCCCGCCCGCTGGTGCACACCCTGGGCGACACCCACCGCTGGCTGGGCTCACGCGGCCCCGGCCAACCGTGGCAAGCGGGGATCTCCCCGTCGCGCGAACGCGAACTGCTCGACCGCTGGCAAGCGCAATCCGCGCACAGCCCCTTCGCCCTGCCGAGTGGCCGCGAGCTCTAGTCCGGTCGTCGCCGTCCGCGAGGAACGTGCACGGATTTAGGGCCCGATGGTGACGGGCACCGAATTGCTTGCGAGTTCGATCGCGAGGGTTTGCGCGTCGAACACCACGTAGGCGTGGTGCAACGTGAGCCCGATCGTGCTCGCGGGAGCACCGGGCGGCAGCAGGAACGCGGCCGTGGCGCGACCCCACGGATCCAGCACGCCCAGGGAGCCAGGCAGGGTCGGCGCGTTCGGCTGCTGCAGGGTGAACAGGGTGTAGACGTCGGCGACGAGCGGAAGGGAAGAGTCGCCGAGGGGGAACGCCGGCGCCGTGCCTGTGTAGGAACCCAAGAGCAAGTAGAAGTCACCGCCGTGCTGCGCGCAGGCGCCGAGAGTCAGCACCTGCGCTCCGCCGCCGGCGTTGGAAACTGAGCCTGAGCTACTGCTCAGTTGGGCTCCTCCGCTAGTAGAGAACTCATGCACGCGGCCCGGGGTGGGGGTCGTGGAGCCAGGTGCGCCGACCACCAAAGTCGCTCCAGACCTCGCGAGCGACCAGCCAAACGCCGATCCTTCGTCCAACTCACTTCCAAAAAACTTCTCTACGGTCTGCCACCCGCCGGTCTGGTGACGGAAGTGGTAGGTCGCACCCGCGCTCGATGCAAAAGTCGCATCGCCGGGCGAGCCCGCGAACAGGTCGTCATCCACGAGTCCCATCGCAAAACCGAGACGTGGCGTCGGGGTGTTGCCCAGTACCGAGATCTTCGCTGTTTGGGGCCAGGCGTCGTTCCCGCGTTCGAAAATGTAGATCGCGCCGTGGTTGATCCAAGGCTGGTCGTGAAACGGAGCTGAGATCGCAACTCGATCCTGGTCGAGCGCGACCGCGTACCCAAACTGATCCGCCGACGCCAAGTCCCCGGGGAGCAGCAACGCCTGCTCCGTCCACATGCCATCGGGCTGGCGGTCGAAGATGTACGCCCGGCCGGTGCCGCCCTTGGGCGCGCCGATGGCGACGCGGTCGCCGTCGAGGTCCAAGGACGCGCCAAACCAGTCACTCAAGTTGTCGAGGGAAGGCTTCAGCTTGGCCTTCTCCACGAACTGCCCGTCCTCGAGCTCGTAGATGTAGACACGTGCCTTGGGCCCGAGCGACCCCGCGCCCTTCGCCGGGATCGCCGCACGGGTGCCGTCCAGATCCAGGGCCCACCCAAACGCCCAGGCCTCCGCGTCGTGCTGCACGATCTTCTGGGTCTGCACCCACGCGCCGTTCGGCTGGCGCTGGAATACGTAGACGGAGCCTTTCGCGTTGAGCGTGCCGTCCGCCTGGCGTCCTACGAGGGCTACGTCGCCATCCAGTGCCACGGACCACCCGTAGTAACACCCGGAAACTCCATCGCTGATCGCAAGCTCGGCGGACTGCACCCACCCCCCCAGCCCCCGCTCGTAGACATACGCCGTACCCGTCTTCGGCTCGAGTTGGTGGCTGTGCATGCCCACCACCATCCGATCCCCGTCCACGTCCACCGCGTGCCCAAAGTGCCCGTCCAGCGGCGCGTGCGGATTCTCAATCCGAAACGTCTCGCAGGGTCCCTGGGCAACCGCGCGAGCGCTCCCCCACAGGACCGGGGCACCGCCGACGGACAGTACGGCCAACACAACCAGCGTCTTCACGGGGGCTCCTTCCGTCGAGCAGGCAGATCGTCCTGCGCACCACGGACAGACTACAGTGGCTGAACCGCGCGCGCCAGCACATGGGACATACAAGAGAGTCGCGGCTAGCGGGATCGGCCTTCGCAGTGGGGGGAAGCAACGTTCGGCGAAGCTTACGACACGCGCGCCCCTAACAGGCCAGGACTTTGTTGTGTGTGGCTTTCATCACAAAAAGATGCTGACACGGTCTGGACGGAGGCTCTTCCGGTCCTGTATGGTCCCGGTGTCGGCCTAGCCCCGCGAACCCGCCGCGGCATTCTGTGGCCGAGCGTTCCTTTATCGAACCCGGAGCCTCCGTGAACGTCCGAAATCCCCGCCGCCGCGCCGTTCTCTTTTTGCTAGCCCCGTGTCTGCAATGGGCAGGCGCCGCGCCCCAGGGGCCCAGCCTGCCGCAATTGGACACCCTCGCCAACGGGCGCGATGGCTTGCCCTATGCGGGCGTGGGACCCGTGAATGCGCTCTCGGACCCGGAGAGCCTGAGGTTCTGGGTCGGGCAGGGCCTCACGCTTTCGCAAATCAAAATCGATAACCGAGAGCGGCGGTTTCAGGAAGAACTCGACCAACCCTACGTCAACGAGATCATTGCCGTGCGGTTCGACGAAACCAGTGCCAGCCCGGCGGACCATCGCCTGTATGTGTTGACCGAGCGGCAGACGAAGTCGGACCCGGTAAGGCCAAACACGCTGTACCTGCTGGGTGCCGAGAACCCCGCGAGCACCGAGGAGATTCACTCCGTCAACATCACCGACACCCTGTCCGTCGGCACGGATCCCGTCTACGACTACTCGATCAGCGACATTTGCCTGATTCCTGGTACCGACCTGATCGTGGCTGTCGGGGGAGCGCAGCTTCCGGGCAACCCGTCGTCGCGTCAGTTGCTGGTGATCCTGTTTGAGCGGCAGATCGTGCAGCCGGGCAACCAGGAGCAGCTTGTGCGCATCGCCGAAGTGCGCCGGCCACCGCTCGAGCTGAACAACATCACCGGTCTCCCGTCGCCTCGGTACCTAAAGGGCCTGAGCACCGCCCACGTGCAGAACCTGAACGGCGAGCTGGCCCTGCTGGCGACGGGACTGGTCGACCCACTGGGTCGAGGAGTGGCTGGTCTAGCCTTCGCGTCCTTGGATCCAACCAACACCGACCCGGCCCAAAGGGTGCAGTGGATCGACGACAAGAAACACGTCTTCGATCCGCTCTACTGGCAATACGTCCTCCGCAACCCGAGCCTGCCCGGGAACGAGCAGTTGCCCTTGCCGCCGCCGGCGAACGACTTCACCGTCGTTTCCGCCAACGATGTGGTCGTCGTGGAAGAGCCTGGTTCGGCCTCCACCGATCCTTCCGAGTACTTCGCATACGTCGCATCTGGCAAGTACCTGCAGTTGGTGCGCGTCGACGTGACAGACGTGCTTGCGACTGGAGGACTGGACTACGAGACCGACCTGGAGCAGTTCGCGATAGAGCCCCAGTGGACCCCCGGTGCGTCGCAGGGAGTGCAGAGCTCCCAGAACTTCCAGAACTTCTATTGGATCGACAGCTTCAAGGAACAGGGAGCGGACCTCCTGTTCACAACCGGATCGAACGCGCTCTACGCCTTGATGCGGGACGATCCCGACGACTTCGGTCGGGTCTACCAGAAGTTCAACGACCCTCCCGTAGGCGGCCACCTCATGCGGGAAAATTTGGGCGCGGGCAATCGGTACCACCTGTGGACGGTGTGCTATGACACACCGTCGCCCCTCAGCATCTTCGACGTGACCGACCGCCTGCTGCTCCCCGGGATCCTGGACCCAACGTTGCTCTCCCGGCACTACTTGCCCGGCGGGACCGACGGAGCCGTTTTCATTCCGGAGCTGGACAACGCGGTCGACGCGACCAACTTCGGCGGCTTGGTGCGGTACGAAGCGAGTTTTGATCTCGGGGCGGGCACGGGCTTCGTCCAGCCCGTGCCGGAGTCGTACCAGCCCGCGATGGTGCACACCAACGAGTTCGTCACCGAACAACTGGAAGTCGCGCACTTTGGGGGCGACGAGTACGTGCTGATGGCCCCCAACGGCCGCGGAGGCGCTACCCTCTGGCCTGTCGATCCCACTTCGAAAGACCCCTACAACGCGGTGTGGTTCAACCCCGAGTGGGCTTCGTTTGGCCCTTCGGACAATGTCTACTCCCTGCGCGCAGCTTTTGCCTACTCAGCGGCGCGGGAACGGCACTTCGCTCTGTTCGACGCAGCGGTTCGCAACGGCGGAACCAACGACGACGAACTCTACCTGGGACGGTTCACTCAAGTTCCGGAGGGAACTCCGTTCGCCATGCTGAATGCGAGCAATTGGGAGGAACTGGACCTTCGAACCCAGGATCTTGCAAGCCCCGAGGGCTTGGGGCTACTTGGGTCCCCGATGACAGACGTCGCGATTTCGCCAGATGCCCGGTGGGCATTCGTCGGGTGCCAAAACGGAATGGTGGTGGTCGAGCTGCACGACGGGGTCGGCGACGACACGTTTGCGGTCGCCGATACCTGGTATTCCGCGTCCGCAGGGCTGCCCATCCTGGATCCCCTCGGGACCGGGCGGGACTACATCCAGGTCGAAGGTTTGGCCAGCTACGGCGACTATCTGGTCGTCAACGTGACCCACAAGGACCCGTCCAACGAGCAGCCGCCTGCCGCCGTTGCCCTTCTGGCGTTCAACTCGTCGACGGGTGAGGTCGGCAACGTCTTGGCCGTGTACCAGGGCGACGTGCCAGGGATCAGTTCGCCGGATGCACTGGAAGGCGTCAAGCTCTGGGGCGGGGGGCCCGTCCGCATCTTCGACTTGGGTGGGGGTGTGGCGCGGGTGTAGACGGCCGCCAACGAGTACGGCACCGTGGTCGAGTTCGAGCTCGATACAGCGGAATCTCCCGCCTCGTTCACTCCGCTGGCTTATTGGCACGACGACACCCACTTCACACAGGTCGGCGACGTGCGCCCCTACGATATCGGCCATCCGAGCGGTCTGCCGGTGATCCTGGTCAGCCGTTACCGCCAAACGATCGCGGTGTTGGCGGCCAACGGCATGAACTGGGAGGAGTAGACCCGAAGGCGGCGCGTAGAGGAGCGGCCGTGATCCTGGGAGAAGTCTTCCGTGGATAGGCTCAAGGAGCTGGGACGATGCAATGGCGCGTCCCGGACCCCTCTTTGCGAACCGCACATGGGAGTTTTCCGTCCAGTCGCGGCCACGGCGGTGGTCGGGGTGGACTCCACAACGGTGTGCTTCGAGGCTAGTTCGTCGGGCGCAGGGGGAACGAGACCGCGAACGCGCCGTCGGTGTAACCGTCCTCGGCTTCGTTGTGGGGTGTGCGGGGGCTGGAGTGGTGCTCTAGGCTCGGCCAGCGCGCGGTTATCTCGGCTTTCAACTCCGGCGAAAGGCCGCCCTGCATGTGGGCGACGAGGGCTTTCGACCAGTCAGCCAGGACCTCGACCTGGTTGCCGCGTTCGGTCGCGCGTTGCACGATCCAGAGGATCGCTTCGGACCCGATCCGCGATAGGTCGGCGGTGGGGCGTTGTCCGGGGGCTGCCATGGCATTCGAAACTACGGGCGCTGGGCTGGGAGGTGCAAACCGCGGGTGGTGGAGCCTGGCTTGGCTCCAAGGCGGGCCGGGAGGCCCGCGCACCCGGCCCGCGCACCCGGCTCCCGCGCACGCGGGCGCGCGTCGGTTATGGGCGGAAGCGGCGGGCTTGGTCCTTGGGGACCAGTGGGCACGCGCCTGTCGGTGGGGCGAACAGGCGGCGGCGGATCCGTGCGACGAAGCGGTAGCCGAGGTCGCCCAAGAAACGGGGCGTGATCCGTGCGCAGGCGGCGAGCAGGCCCCAGTACCAAGGGCCACCTTCTCCCAAACGTGTGAGCACGCGGCGCACCGCGGCGAACTCGGTGTGGTGGGCTCCGCCCGGATCGAGCACGACGATGCTGTCTGGAAGGGGTCCGAGGTCGGGCAGGCGCGCCGCCGCTGTTTCGCCGGCGAGGGGCGCGTAGAGGAAACGCGACCCGTCCTTGTCCCAGACCAAGAGCCGTTTCACGGCGCCGTGGCACAGGCCGCAGTCGCCGTCGTACAGCACGAGGTCGGCCGCAGTGTCGCTGCTCGCGTCAACGGGGGCGCTGGAACCGGGCCGCGGGGTCTCCACGCCCAATCGATCACTCCTTCGGCTGGCGGATGGTGATGTCCACGTCGAAGGTCCAGCGGTCCGCGCCCACCTCGTGGGGTTTGGTCTTGTCCGCGGGGTCCTTGCGCATCAGCACGCGGGTCACCCGCACGCGGCGGCTGTCGGCTTCCAGCTTGTAGAGGAAGTTGGAGATCTGGTCGCGCGTGTAGGCCGTCTTGCCGCCCTTGGGCGGCGTCAGCGTGATTACGCTGTCGATCGCGCCGCGCACTCGTTCGTTGTCCGACCGCTTCGTGTCGATCGATCCGATGTTGACGTATTGGTTGCTGGCGATCGTGCGGCCGTAGAGCTCCGCGTCGTCGCGCTGCTTGAACTGCTCGCGGTCCGCGAGCCGCTGTAGGTTCGCAAGCTCGAGGGCGCTGGTCTGCAGTTCGGTGACGAGCTTCGGAACACCCCGGGGACCGAGATGTTCGTCGAGTTCCGCGAGCTGCATCTTTTGGGCGTAGACGAGGCCGCCCATGACCGCCGCACCGAGGAACGATCCCAGGATGATCACGCGGGTCGAGTTGAGATTCGCCAAAACACCCATCAGGTCTGCTCCTTGGGAATCCGGTTCGTGTCGACGTAGATCGTGATGCCGTCGACGAAGATGCCGCCGCCGCCGTCGAGGGTGTTGGTAGCGCGGCGCTCGACGCGGTCGGTCCAGGGCTGGCCTTCGAGCTCGTTCATCATGTCGTTGTAGGCCCGTGTGGCCTCCAGGTCGCCCCAGAACGTCATGTTGAGCACGACTTGCACGTGTTCGCCGCCGCTGGCCGTGCCGGGGTTCTGCTGGGCGCGCACTTCGCGGATGGCAAAGCGCCCGAGCTGTTCGCCCATGCCGTGGATGACATCCAAGGTGTGTGTCATGGCCTCGAGGGCGGATTGGGGCGGCGCGATGTCCGTCTTGGTGCCGAGTTCGCGCTCGAGGCGTCCGATCTCGATCGCCATCAAGGACCGCAAGTGCCTCAAGCGCTCGACCTGCGTGCGCTCGGGGTCGGAATCCGGACCCTCCGCAATCTGCCGCGAGTAGTTCTTGATGTTGTCGGGGGCAAGCGGCAACCGCCCGCGTGTGCCGTCGCTGGTGGAGCCGATCAGGTAGTTGTGGTTCGACTTGGTCCACGCATCGAGGTCCGCCTCGCGGGCCTCGACGACCTTGTAGTCGACGATGTAGAGCGCCGTCGTCAGGGTCAGAAGGAACAAGCCGAGCACACCGAGCGGCACTTCCAGGCGCTCGAACTTGCCCGCGTAGCGCAGCTCCTCGCGGCGCAGGTGGGGCGACAGTCCGTTGGCGCCGAGGCCGTGCAGGGCCGCTCCGAAGGCGGGCACGAGGCGCAGCCGCTCGGCCAGGGACAACTCGGGCGCCGACTCGCGCAGGGCGTCGAGCGGCGCGAGCGGCACCCCCGCGATCTCGACGTGGGGCCCGGAGGCGTTGCCCTCGTTGTCGAACGCGACGAGGTCGACCATCTCCGTGCCACACAGGTACACGGCGGCGATGGCGTGTTCGCGCTGGCCCGCGGAAAGTGTGCGCAGGATCTCCCGGGTGAGGCGCTCCGCGACCACCTTTTGCCGCTCGGGGTCGTTGGCCGCCGCAACGGGCGCTTCGGCGGCGGTTTCGCCCTCGGCCGCGGGGTCGGCCTCGGCGCTGCTCGCCGCCGCGCCCAAGCCCAGTTGCAGGGCGCGCATGGACGCCAGGCGACCACCCTCGACCACGACCAGTGTGCTGGTGCGCTCGCCGATGTGCACGAGGAGCTGCGCCGCATCGGCCGCGAGCAAGCCCGCGTGGCGCGCCGCTTCGAACAGCGTCGTCGCGACGATCTCGACCTCGTGCGGCTCGAAGCCGGCGCGGGCGCTGGCGTCGATGCGCGCCTTCACGTCCGCCTTCTTCAGCGCAACCACGAGCAGGTCCGACTCGACCGGCGTCGAGCGCCGCACGTGGAAGTCGCAGACCACCTCGTCGATGTCCCACTGGGGCAGGCGGCTCTCGATCTCGAACTTCAGCACCTCTTCGACCTTGGCCTTGTCCGCGAAGGGCAGGCTCAAGGGGCGGAACGCGGCGAGCCCGGAGTCGAGGGCCAGTTGCACGTGCTCGTCGGTGACCTTGATCTTCTGCCCCTTGGCCGCGGCCTTCAGGGCGTCCGCCAGGCTGCCGAGGGCGTCCTCTTCCCCGGGGGCCACCTCGACCTCCAGGTGCGCGCGCAACTTCGGTTTTTTGGCGCTGCCCTCGAGCAGCACCAAGGAGGCGTGTCGTTGTCCGAGGCGAATGCCGCAGGATCGAGCCATGGGAGCGAGGTCGCGAAGGGGTGGGTCGAGGGTCGGGCGAGGGCCGGAGTCTATCGGCCAGGGGCGGCCGGGGCGCCCGAAGACTGCCAGTGCACGGCCACCAACTCGTCGAAGCGGGGGCGCTGGGACTCGGGCAGCACATGGTCGCGCACGAGACCGTGGTACTTGGTGCCCAGGCGGGCGAGTTCGGGCTCCAGATTCTCGGCGTGACGGCTGGAGAGGTCGTCGAGTTCGCGCCGGTAGCGCTCGAGGATGCCGGCGAGACCGCGCTCGCGGTCGGGCGAGAGAGCGAATTCGTCGACCAGCAACTGGCGGTAGTCGGCGAATGCCCCGGTGCGTTCGGGCGCGGGGGCCATGCGCCGCGCCGTCAAGAGCCCCGCGGCGAACCCGGTCAGGAATACCGTGCCGACCAGCAGCAGGATCCAGGCCCGCAATCCGCTCACGGGCGCTCCGGCTGCGGGGCTGTCGGGTTCTGGGCGCGCTCGGCGGCCGCCGCGCGTTCGGCCCGGTTGAGCTCGTCCAGGCGCTCCAGGGCCTCCGGCAGCGGGTCCGCCAAGAGCACCGTGGGCCGACTCGGACGGTTGTCCATGGCGAGGGCCAGGGAAAGCAGCAGGAGGGCCGCCGCCGCCAGACCCACGAGGGTGGTGGTGAACTGCAAAAGGCGCGGCATCTCGAGCGCGTTCGCGGGCGGGCGCTCCGCCCTGGGCGCGGGGACGAGTTCGCCGCCGCGGTCGCCCATGGCCGCGGAAACCGTCGCCAGGGCCGCGACCCGGGCCGCAAAGCCGTCGGGCACCGCGGGCGTCTCCACCGGCACGAACCAGCGTTTGAGCAGGCGCTCCCCCTGGAACTGGGCCCGGCAACCGGGGCAGGACAGGAGGTGCCCGCGCAACTGCACGGCTTCGGATTCGCCGAGTTCGCCGTCCAGGTGCCGCGCCACCTGGGCGCGGGTCCGGCCGCAGTCCCAGGACGTCGCTTCGCCGCCGCCGTTCGGATGTTCGCCTTTCATCGCTGTGCCTCCGGTCCCTTGGACTTGGGCGTGGAGCCCTTCGCTGGCCGGCCCTGATCCTCGGCGTATTCCGGGTAGAGCTCCGTGAGGGCCACGCGGAAGCGGGCCCGGGCACGGAACAGCCGGGATTCGATGGTGCCGATCGAGATGCCGAGGGTCTCGGCCATCTCCTGGTAGGAGAGTTCTTCGAACTCGCGCAGGACGAGCACCGTGCGGAAGATCTCGGGCAGTTCTTCCAGGGCCCGGCGCGTCACGGCGGCGATCTCCTCCTGGTCCATACGCGCGTCCGGTGCCACGACCGCGCGCGCCGGTCGGCCCGATTCGCTCTCGATCAGCTCCGGGTCCTCGGCGGACACGACCGGACTGCGGCTCTTGCGCTTCAGGTTGTCCAGGCAGGTGTTGACCGCGATCCGGTGCAGCCAAGTGGCGAAGGAGGCTTGGCCGGCGAAGCTGTCGAGCCGGCGGAAGGCCTTCAGGAAGGTGTCCTGGGCCAGGTCCTCGACCTCGGCCGGCTGGCGGGCGTACTGGCGCACCAGGCGGAAAATGCGGTCCTGGTGCCGTTCCACGAGCTCCTGGAAGGCCGCCGCGCGCCCGGCGCGGGCCTCCTCCACCAGCATCTCGTCGGTCCGCTCGACCTCTTCCATCCGCCTGGCTCCCATGATCGCCCAGTGGACGCCCCCCGGCCCTGCCTATTCCCGGGCCCCGGCCCCGATCGCCCCATTCCCCGTCGCCCGCGAGCCAGCCCGCGCCCCGGCTCCCCCGGCTAGCCCGGATTATCCACCACGTTTCCGATCGGACGGCCCAACCGGCGGCCTTCGGCCGCCTTTCGCCGCCTGGTGGCACTTTGGGGCCGCGGCCGTCCTCGACGACCTGTTCAAGGTCGACTGCGGATGCCACGGCCCCAAAGCACCACCAGACAGCGACTTGGGC